>NZ_JABMLJ010000002.1:0-1342178 GCF_013205105.1 Herbiconiux sp. VKM Ac-2851
GCCGCCGTGGTCACCGGTCTCGCCGTGTTCGCGCTCCTCGGCCGATTCGGCTACCCCTGGGTGCTGGTCGCCCTCGTGCTCGTCGCCGCCGGGATGCGGGTGGTCGGCGTCGTCGCCGGCAACAACGTGCTCCGGGGTCTCCCCGGGGACCGCACCTCCATCGGGGCGGCCCTGGTCGACACGGCGAGCGAGATCGCGACCGCCGTCGGGATCGCCGCGACCGGCACGATCCTCGCCGCTCTAGTCGGCGGCAGCATCGCGGCGACGACCTTCACGTCGGATCAGCTCGCGTCATTCCAGCAGGCCATCCTCGTCGCGGGTCTGACCATCACCGCCCTCGCGGCCGCCCTCGTCGGCATCGGCATCCACCGTTCGCGCCGCACCCCCGCCCAGCCCACCACCCAGGAGTCCTCCCATGTCTGACCTCATGCCCCGCCCTCCGTTCGACCCCGAACTGGCCACATTCCTCACCGCCCTCGAGGCACGCGGGCCGTTCACCCTGACCACCGAGATGCTGCCCCGGATGCGCGAACTCGGCATCACCGAGGAAGCGCTCGACGAGCGGCTGCGGCTTCGCGGGTACGAGCGGCGAACACTCACGGTGCCCGGCCACCTCGGGCATCCGATCACCCTCGCGGTCATCCAGCGGGACGGGCGAACCGGAGCCACGAGCGCGGTGTACACGATCCACGGCGGCGGGATGATGTTCGGCCACCACCTCGGCAACCTCGACTCGTACGACGACTGGCTGCTGAACGACCACGACGTCGTGCTCATCAGTGTCGACTACCGACTCGCCCCCGAGTACCCCGACCCCTACCCGGTCGAGGACTGCTACGCCGGACTCGTCTGGGTGCACGCCCACGCCCGCGAGCTCGGCATCGACCCCGAGCGCATCGTGATCGCCGGGCAGAGCGCCGGCGCCGGGCTCGCCGCCGGCACCGCGCTGCTCGCTCGCGACCGGAAGGGGCCGACGCTCCTGGCGCAGATCCTGGTCTCGCCCATGCTCGACGACCGCGACTCCACCGTCTCGACGAAGCAGATCGACGGCATCGGAGTCGCGGATCGACGGATGACCCGCTTCGGCTGGGACGCCTACCTCGGAGCCCGCCGAGCCGGCGAGGACGTCTCCGTCTACGCCGCACCGGCGCGAGCGACCAACCTCTCCGGACTCCCGCGCACCTACATCGACTGCGGCAGCGCCGAGGTCTTCCGCGACGAGACCGTCGCCTACGCCACCGGTTTGTGGGCTGCCGGTGGTGACGCGGAACTGCATGTGTGGCCCGGAGCATTCCACGGCTTCACGAGCATGATGCCGACCGCCACCATCTCTGTGAGCGCAACCGCAGCGCTGGCGGGCTGGACCCGGCGACTTCTCGATTCAGGTGCCCGCTGAGGGATCCTTCAGCGGGCAGTCAGTTCCGGATCATGTGAAGTTCCATGCCGAATGGAGGATCGGATCGTCGCGCGCCATCGAGCGAGAAGCCGTGGCGCTCGTAGAAGCGCAGGGCCCGCTCGTTACCGTCAAAGAGCCAAAGGTGAGCTGCTTGCGTGTTCAGGCACCGCACCAGCAGGCGGCTTCCCAGTCCTGAGCGCCAATAGGGCGCCCGGGTGTATAGCCCGAGCAACTCCTGCCGCGCTCCGGAGCCGGCTGCTGACGTTCGCGCAAAGCCAACAACTTCGAGGTCCTGAAGAGCAACCAACATGTGATCAGTTGCGAGCCGAGCAGCCCAACGTTGTTTACGAGATGATGCAGGCTCTTCGTGCCGCCGACGCAAGACCACGGGGTCTAAGACGTCACGGTAGGCCTCGTCCCACACGTGAAGGCTCAAGAGAGCGAGCTGCTCCGCGTCCGCTGCTCTCGCACTGCGGATCGTGGGTTCCATTTCTCCCCCGTGCCTTAACCCGATCGCTCACCGCTATCTTCTGGCGCACATGAGCTAGAAGCGATATCCGATCCGCCCGGAGTCGATCTGTGCCTGCAGCTGACGAAGCTCGCCAGCGAAGTCAGGGTCCGAGGCGGAGAAGTGGTGGGCACGCCGACCGACCGCATTTTTCTGGCGCAGGAGGGTGACAATACCGACGAACGCCGCAGCGAGACCAACCGAACCTGCGGCTACAGCTGCGATGACTATTCCCATGAGCTCGTTCCCTCCATCTGATTCTGAAAAGGGTAACTTCGACAGTCGATGATTACCAGGGAGGCTAACTTTCGAGCGCCTCTGACGCGCCCGGTAGGCGATCGCTATTTGTGCACGACGGTGGACCGTCTGTCGGAACTGCAGTTAGAGCCGTGATTCGACGAGCTAGCTCACCACGGGCAAGTGGGCAGAGTATTTGTTTGAGCACCATGTAACCTTCGGTGCGAGTCCGGACAATACAGGTTATGAATGAAAACCATTCGGACGAGGTGGAGCTTTGGCGCCGAGCGCGTGAAGGTGACGCAGCAGCGTTCGGAGCGATCTTCGATCTGCATAAGGATCGTGTTTTCCGCCACGCCTACCGAATCCTTCTTGACTGGCACGAAGCCGAAGACGTGGCCGGCACGTCATTCCTTGAGCTTTGGCGAAGTCAACGCTCGGTGCGGGTTGTGGACGGCTCCGTGTTGCCCTGGTTGCTCGTGACCGTGTCCAACGTTGCCTCGAACGCAAAGCGGTCCACATCTCGGTACCGCAAGCTTCTGGACCGAATACCGCGCACTGATCCTGTACCCGCTGTGGACGAGGAAGCCCTAGCTCGGCTCGCGCCATTCGGTCAGGAACTCGAGGACGCAATGCGGAACCTCAACGAGGTCGATCGACACTTGGCGTCCTTAGTCATCTTGGAGGGATACACGATCCTCGACGCAGCTCAGGTACTGAACATCTCGCCAGGGTCAGCCAAGACACGGCTGTCCCGAATGAAGGGGCGTCTGCGAGATCGCCTCTCATCCCCCACCGCTTCCGCTCCCCAAGGAGAACCCTCATGAATGACATCAACATGGACACGCTCTTCGCTTCCGAGTTTCGGGAGACCCTGGTTGCGCACGTGAGCAAGCGCGCGAAGCGACCGCGCAGAAAGATCGTCTGGGCGGGCGCGGGTTTGATGAGCCTGATCGCCATCTCTGGTGCCGGCGTTGCAACCGCATCTCTCACGGCGCCCCCAGGAACACCCGTCTACGCCCCTGTCAGTAACTCCATGTCGGAAACGTTCTCGAAGTCTGGAGAGTTGACTCTCGGAGCACCGCCCGCAGATGCAAACAGCATCAGCTTTGACGCAGTGTGCCTTTCCGAGGGCACATTCTGGGTCGAAAACTACGGCGGAATCGCTTGTTCGTCGGATGACCTGGGCTCCACGAAGCACGGCGCAGTCGAACTCTCCCTATGGCAGCAATCAACCATCAAGCTCGACCTCGAGCCGGGGCTCAAGGTCGAGCTCAGCGCAACGTTCAGCAGAGAAGTGCAAACCGAGTGGGGCACCAATCAGGCCGGCGAGACGTACGGGGCACAGAAGCAGAACAAGATGGCAGAGCTCGCTGCCGCGACGGCAACCAACGGACAGTCTGGCTACGTTCGAATCTCCGAAGTAAACGCCGCGACGATCGATCCCACGAAGTCCTCCCTCGAAGACGTCCAGAAGCACCTTGCTTCCGGGGATGGCCGCCCTGACCGATACGTTCCCGTGTACGAGGCGGACGGGAAGACCGTCATCGGCCAATACCTCATTGCCGGCTACGACACCCAGGAACGCCTCACACAGGAGCAATCAGATCAAGGGTTTGACCTCGGCTTCACCCCATCGAACGAATGACCTCCAACCAGCCGAGCGAACTGTCCCTTTGCCCGTGCTTAGCAGAACGAGCCGAATTATTCTACAGTTGTAGAGATGTACTCGGGGTCGATAGATTCTGGCCAGGTTCAACACGCGGTTGAACCGGAATCTGGGGGAAATTCCTTGTTCAAAGCAAAGACGAAAATCGGTTCTGCTGTGGTCGCTGGGGCGGCAGTGGTAGGCCTCACCTTCACCGGTTCTGGCTCGGCGAGTGCAACGGTGTCAACCATCAAGGGCTTCACGGTGACTGGAAACAACTACGTCACTCAGGCACATGCGAACGCCTGGGCGCACTACCACGGGGCAGCCTTCACGGTGACCGGCTTTGCCTCTGGGCCGACGCCGAACCAGTACGCCGCTAGCAAGGGCCGCGCCTATGACGAGTGGGGGTTTGTCTGCGAAGGCGGTCCGACTTTCAGCACCTATCCGAACTCGGCGGTGGGCCAGTCCTGTGACGTTGGTGGTCGCTCGTTCTACTCCCAAGGCACTGCGTATGGCTACAACACCTCAACTGGCGTGTGGAACTACACCCTCACCACCGTGAGCGGATACGAAGCTCCCGTCGCGCGTTCAGCCGGGCTCGAAGGAATCGTCAGCGGTGAGGCAGAACCGGTGGGGGGTGAGCCGGCCAATCCCACTGACTGGCCGGTGAATGCTGACGGCCTGACCTACGGAAATGCCGCGTTGGCTACGAGCCCCAACGACGAGCCTGACCTCATCACCGCAACGGGCACGAACGGAGAACGTGGATACGTCCTCCGTTCAGAACTTCGTGCTGCGAACGGTGAACTCGCCCTCGAAAGCGCGGGTACCGCAGCACAAGCTAGGGCGGCCGCGAGCTCCAGCGCCGACCAGACGGTATCCGTCTACACGCTCGATGGAGACACCGTGCTCGGAAGCTATCTGATTGTGGGAACGGATACCCAGGAAGAGCAGCTTCAGTCGCAATCAGACGCCGAGTAGGTGAAGAGAGGTCGGTGGCTCTTCTACGGCGCTATCTATCCCCCTGCTGCACGTAAGCAGATGGGCCCACGGGCAGCGATCGAGGCGACCCCGCTAATTGTCGAGTAGCCGTTGCGGCCATGTCTGAGGTTCGCCGCGATCGTCGGTTTGCAACACTCCTGCTAAGTCCAGGTCATACGTGATGCCGTGACGTAGCGCTGCGCCGCGGCGCCGGCCCTCCCAGCGAAAACCGGCTTTCATTGCTACTCGCGCTGAAGCAGCGTTGCCTGAGACGGCTTACCAACCGATCCGGCGCAAACCAAGGCCTTCAGGTGCCTTAGACAGGCCGTACTCCACCACGCGCGCGACAGCTTCCGTCATCAACCCGCGGCCTCGTAAGTGCGGGTCGATCCAATACCCCAATTCCGCGACCCCGTCGCTAATCGCCGAAAGCGACACCACACCCGCCAGATGCGATTCCGGTTTCGGATAGATGCCCCACGACAGGGCTTGTCCACTTGCCCATCCGGCGGGGATCACGCCATGTACGAAATCGGCAGCGTCTTCGCGCCGGTAGGGATAAGGCACTGTCGTGAATCTCGAAATCTCATCGTCATGGCAGATGCGGGCGATGTGATCAACATCGGCAATGGTCGGCGCCCGAAGGGTTAACCGCGCCGTCTCGAGCTCCATGAGTTCCATGCGGGAACACTACCCAGCGACAAGGCCCAATCCCGAGCAGGCTGGCCTCGCAACCCCAAGCAAACTCGGTGCCCGCTGCCCGACCGTCTAACGGGCACTACTCTGGCGATCATGAGGTTCGAAGCATCAGACGAAGCTGTGCATGATGAGCCGCGGTTGCTTTCCGACCTCGAGGCAAAGCTCGTTGCTCACCTCTTGGGACTGGCGTCGACTGGAAACGCCGCACTGCTCGCGTCGCTCGACGGTGCCAGGGTTCGAGAGATGGACGACGGCGGTCAAGGTAGCCTTCGGTTCGAACAACCCCAACCGCTCCGCGGATTCGGACGGCAGATCGCCGAGTACCGCTTCGCAGATTCGGACGGCGTCCCGGTGTCGGCAACTCTCAACCTGGATCAACTTGAAGACCTCTACGAACTCGACATCTTCAAAGGGGACTTCGGGAGGCTTCTCACGATCCCCACCATCGACGAGTAGCAAACCTATCCGTCTCGCTAGCCGATCCCCTATTGAGACGCACCCCTCAGTTTTCGTGGCCCGCCGGAGGCCCGTATTCGAGACCTAGCTCGAGGACGAAATCCTCGTAGACATCGGAGTATGAGCAGCCCATAATCGAGCACCCTCCACCGTCTGCAACCAGACCATGCCCTTGACGAAAGATTGCGGCTCGCGTTAGCGCTCAGAGCGCTGCAGAGAGGTCTCGTCCGATGGGTTCGCCATCCTGATCGTGAAGCCGTCGTACGCCGTCGATGAACCGAACGGCGACCTGCCGCAGGCCCGGGTAGTGCACGAAGCTCACGACGTTTCCGCCGTACTTTGCTTGCAGTAACGCTTCGAGGCGTTCCTGGTCCCCCATGAATTTTCTCCTCGTAGACGAAAGGGCAGCCGCGCGACTACGAAGTCGGCGGCGCGGCAATCGGTTCGGGTGCTCCGTCGGTACCGGTCTGGGTGAGACCGATGAGCTGGGCGCGGCCGATGATGTGCGGGCGCAGGCGGAGGCCGACGATCGCGGGAGTCACGTCTGTCGTGACCTCGAGGGTGGGCACGTCGAGAGCGCTGAGGGTGTAGGTGTAGCGGTGGGGACCAGTACCGGCGGGCGGGGCAGCACCAATGAAGACGTCGGTGCCGTACTCGTTGCGGCGGCGGGCCGAGCCGGCGGGCAGAAGTGCGTCGTCGGTGCCGGCGCCTGCGGGAAGCGAAGTGACGTCCCCCGGGATGTCGATGAGGGTCCAGTGCCAGAAGCCGGAGCCGCTTGGGGCGTCGGGGTCGAAGACGGTGAGAACGTAGCTTCGGGTACCGGCGGGGGCGCCTTCCCAGTGGAGCTCCGGGGAACGGTCCTCGCCGCCGGCGGCTGCGCCGCGCACCCAGAGGGGCAGTTCGCCGCCGTTGGTGAAGTCGGGGCTGGTGAGGCTGAAGGCCGGAACGCTCGGGAGCTTCCAGTTGGGGTCGTTGGTCACGGCAGTGCCTTTCGTTTCGGGGTGATCGGTCGGGGTCAGGGGGCGGGGGATCAGGCGTCGCGGCTGCCGAGGGGGATGATCGAGCGGCGCCAGGTGGCGTTCACGACGGAGGCGAAGCACCCGTAGAGGCCGAGCACGCCGACGATGAGGCCGGTGTACCCGGCGATCCGGGTGAGGATCTCGGAGGAGGTGTATTCGGCGATCGCGAGCAGGATGAAGGTGACGGCGGCCGCGGTGAACAGTGCGGTGAGCAGGTTCGAGATGCGGATGCAGGGCACGATCATGAAGGTCGTGAAGACGGCCCAGAGCATGAGGAATGTGCCCATCCCCGCTCCCCCGGCTTCCTTGAGGATCTCGGGGTTGGTGATGGTCCACCAGTAGGCGAGCCAGAACGCCCCGTAGGAGACGAACGCGAGGGCGCCGAAGGTGTTGGCCTGCACGAACTCCCAGATGCCGGCAATCAGCTGCGCGATGCCGCCGTAGAACAGGCCCAGGCCGAGCACGGCCGTAGCGGCGGTGGGGACGATGCCGGCGTTGCCGAAGCTGAGCAGGGCGGTCGACATGCCGAACGCGCCGAGGCCGAGAGCGGCCGGGTCGGCGATACCGCGGATGACCGGGTGGTGGCTGGCTGCTGCTGGCAGGGGGCGGGTCGTTGTGGCTGGGGTGGTGTCGGTCATGGTTCGGGTCTCTTTTCGGGGCTGATGGCGGGGGCGGGCTTGTGCCGCGGGGTGCGGCGGGTCTCTCGGCTGGGGAGGGCCTGGACGGCGACGCCGATGACGGCGACGGCCACGGCGAGGGCTGCGTACAGGAGGACGGCGGCGGAGAGTCCGAGGGGCGCGATCAGGAGGCCTGCGGCGATCGCGGGCACTCCGAAGGCGAGGTAATTGACGACGTAGATCGCGGAGAACAACTCGCCTCGCTCATGGGCGCGGGCGTGCGGGATGACGAGGCCGACGGCCCCTGCGAAGGCCATGCCGAAGCCCGCGCCACTGACGACGGTCCCGACGATGAGAAGGGGGACGGAGCCGGTGTGGATCGCAAGGATGTCGCTGAGCAGGCCGAGGGCGATCAGAAGCACTCCGATGGTGGCTCCGGTGCGCGCACGAAGTCGCTGGCTGATGACGACGGTGATCGCCCCGGTCGCGGAGAGCCCGGCGATGAGGAGGCTGGTGGCGAACTCATCACTGATTTCGAGGAGGTCGCGGGCGGTCTCGCCAACGACCGAGAGGTAGAACCCTCCCGCCATCCATACGGCGACCGCGATCGGGATAGCCTTCGCGAACGACCGCCTGGCCGCCGGCGGGACAGCGACTCGAGGTACCAGACTCCGCGCCGCGCCCGGCCGCTTCGACGACGACTCGCGGACCGCGGCGATGCCGGCCAGGCCGAGTGCGAATAGGACGGCGAGTATGGCGAAGATGACCGGCTTTGGGTCGGTTTGGAACTCGGCGACGGCCCCGGCGAAGATCGCCCCCGTGGCGAGGCCTGCGAGGGGCCCGACGCTGCCGAGGGTTGCGGTCAGTCGTGCGCGGCGCTCGCCCGCGAAGTCGGCGATGGCGGCGGATATCGCCCCGGTCGCTGCCCCCGTCGCGAAACCCTGAAGCGTGCGGGCGATGATGAACACCCAGATGTTCTCCGAGATGAGGAAGATGATCATCGATGCGAGCTCGATCGCGGTGGCGGCCAGGATTACGGGGCGCCGCCCGATGTGGTCCGAGAGGCGCCCGACGATCAGCAGTGCCACCAAGATCGCGAGGGCATAGACCGCGAACGCGAACGTAAGGAGCCAGGGCTCGAACCCCCACTCGTTCAGGAGAAGCGGAAGCAGAGGGGATGGCGCTGCCGCTGCGGCGAAGAACAGGAACAGCACGATCGTCATCGCCGTCAGTCCGTACGTGTCGGAGTGGCGGCCGCGCCGACGGTGCGGGCGGCGGCTAGTCGTGTCGGCGCGATGCGGTGATGACGCGGTGGAGTCCTCGCCGGGATCGGTGAGGTGGGGCATGCGGATTCGTCCTTTGCTCGGGCGGCAACGTGACGACCCAGGAGGGTCAGCGCTGGTCAGAGCGACAGTAGAAGGACGGCAGATATGCACACATCCCCTGCTTTGGTGGTCGACCTCACCTGGTCGACGCGATTTCCTTAGATTTGGGGAGTGCTGATGATGTCTGCGAGTCGTTTGAGCGCCGCTCGAGAGCTGTCATCAGTACCGCGCAGCACGGCGAGAGACAGATCCGACCGGACCGGCATTGTCATCGCCTGGTAGGTGAGGGAAAGCGGCCCGACGCGCTCGTGGCGAATCTGGAACGGGAGGGGTTCCACTGTCTCAGACGCGTCACCCCATGCTTCGACGAAAGCGGAGCTCACGGAGGAAAGCTCATCCACGATGGTCTCGAACTCGGCGTCCGATTCGTATCGAGCCAGGGATTCTTTCAGTTTGTCCGCGATCTGCTGAGGATCGATCTCCACTCCGAGGGGAAGCTCTCCCGGGGTAAAGACGATTCGGGCGAGGTTCACACCCTCGGTGAAGATCGGGGAGAGCTCCTTAGCGAGGTGGTTAGAGGCGACGATATTGAGGTGGCGGTCTCGAATGAATGCCGGGACCGTCGTCCACGCGCCGATCATCTGCAGCGCTTCAGGCGGCACAACGTCTGGTGAGTCATCGTTGCGCATGTCCTAACGCTACGGATGTTGAGTCTTCACAGGGTGGTCATACGGGGGTCACCCTCACGACCGCTGATGTCTCAAAGGTGAGCACAGATGGCCGAATCCAGCCCCGCCTTGCTCATCCCCGTGGGAGACAATAAATCCTATATTCGTGCCTTCTGGAGGAGAGTCGCATGCGTTCGATCGGGCCTGAGAACACACTGGGCGACTTCCTGCGCACGCGACGGGAGAAGGTGCAGCCGGAGGATGTCGGCATCATGCGGATGCCTGGCCGCCGGGTTCCTGGACTTCGACGAGAAGAGGTCGCGGATTTGGCCGGCGTCAGTCTCGACTACTACCTGCGACTCGAGCAAGGAAAGGACAGCCGACCCTCGGACCAGGTCGTGGTGGGTCTCGCTCGGGCGCTCCTGCTTGACGGGGAGAGCCGGCAGTACCTGATGAAACTCGCTCAGCCTCGACCGTTCGTTCGTCTCGCCTCCGAGGAGCAGGTTAACGAGGCCGTCGCCGAGCTGCTTAAGCAGTGGGCGCACATGCCGGCCTATGTCTGCGACGCCAACCAGAATGTGCTGGCCGTGAACCCACTGGCCAACGCGCTCTCCTCCACCATTTTGATCCCGGGGATCAACCATCTGGTGGCCTCTTACGACGATTACGCGGTCTTCTGCGCTCAGCCCGCTGATTACGAACACCGCGCGATCGAGGAGGCCGGCTGGGAGGGGGCACTGCGGAACATCACAGCTGCGCTCCGTTTCAACGGCGACCCCGCCGACCCTAAGTTCCGTGAAGTCGTCGGTCTTCTCTCCGAGCGTCACCCCGCGTTCCGTCGAATCTGGGCGCTGCACGAAGCGAAGCCGCAACTCAACGGAAAAAGCCTGCTCGAGGTGGAGACCTTCGGCTGGGTGGAGCTCAGCTGGCAGACGCTGAACGTGCCTGGCGCCGCCAACCTCTTCGTAACCCTGTTCTTCGCCGAGGCCGGCTCGCGGGGAGCTGACGCGCTCGCTTACCTCACTTCCCGGCTGCAGGAGGACGCTCAGGTCGAAGAGCTGCGCGACCAAACGGATCAGCTGGACAGCGACGAGCTCGCGGCCAGAAGGTCCACTGCTGCACGCTCGGTGGCATCCGACGGCGTGAAAACCAGGACCGCGCAGTCGTCGTGACCTGATACTCCCAGCACGCTGTAGGTGCAGGTCACTGTTCCAACTGGGGTGCCCTCGAACGCGATCGTGCCCGTCATCGGGGTGCGTGTTTCGGGATCAGCCCAGATCTCGGAGAAGTCGCGTGATGCCGTGGCGAGTTCACCCAAGATGTGCTGGGAGGCCCGATCCTCGTCGTGCTCGTCGACGAACGATCGGAGAAGGCCCACTGTCGCCGATGCTGCCTCCTTCCAGCGGGGATGCGAGGGCTGGCCTTCCGGCGTGAGGAACGTGAAGCGCGCCAGGTTCGCACCGATCTGGAACGCACCCGAGAGGCTCTGAGCGACGTCGGTCGCGGCGAGCACGTTCAGCCGCCGATCAATGATCACTGCGGGGAGGGGGCGCCAGGCGTCGAGGAGCTGCTCCCACGTTGCCGCGTCGTCGCGCGCGTGACTTCGATCACTCATTCCTCAACGCTATGAGTACGGCAGACGGTCTGACTAGCCCCCTCACTCCTCCCCTGCGGCGGCTACGCGACCTCGTCGGATCGGCTCGTTTGGAAACGCTTCTGGTACTCCGACGGGGTGATCCCGAATCGGGAGACGAAGGCTCGCCGCAGAGAGACCGACGACCGATACCCCGCGGTGGTCGCGGCTTCGTTGACGGACGCCCCGGACTCGAGACGGCTGACTGCGAAGTCGAGTCGGATGGCGTTTACGTACTCGAGCGGGGTGGTGTCGAGTTCCTCACGCATGATGCGAGTGAGGTGACGGGGGCTGAGCTTGGCGTGCCGAGCGATGTCCTGAACAGAGCGCGACCGCGTCGGGTCTTCATGGATGAAGTCCGTGACGTACTGTGCGATCGGCGATCGTGCGGGAGGCCCCTTCAACGACACGGAGAACTGCGACTGGGTGCCCGAGCGCTTCATGTAGACCAGAAGCAGTTGGGCGATGTTGCGGGCGACGTCCGCCCCGTAGTCCTGCTCGAGCAATGCCAGCGCGAGGTCAATGCCGGCCGCCACTCCTGCGGAACTGTGGAAGCGGCCGTTCTGAACGAAGATCGCATCCCGCGACACGGTGACCGAGGGGAAGGTGCGCTCCAGAGTGGAAGCGAATTTCCAGTGCGTCGTCGTCGACCTTCCCTCCAGCAGCCCCGCCGCCGCGACGGCGAAGGCACCCGTGCAGATCGAGGCAACCCGCCTCGATCGCGCGGCAAGCATGCGAACGGCGTCGATGACCTCGGTTGTGAAGACTCCAGGGGCCTGCTCTGAGCCGGGAATGACCAAGGTGTCGAGCTGCCCGGCATCCTCGACGGAGGAGTGGACGCCCACCTTCACTCCCATCGATGACGTCACCTCTCCCCCGCCGACGGAGATCAAGACGATCTCGTAGCCGGGTGACCGTTGTGAGGCCTCGTGGAAGACCTCGGCGGGGCCGACGAAGTCCAGCAGCTTGACGCCATCGAACACGAGGATGCCGACACGGGGCCGGTTGATGGTGTCGCCGTAGTCGGTCATGCCGCCCTCAGATCCGGTTGTGAGTGGGAGTGGCTTCCATTAGACCGTGCGGGAGTGGTCACCGTCGAGGCGTGAGGGCGCGTCAGGCGCGGGTCTTGCGCCTGTCTGGTGCACGAGCACGGTGATCAGGAGAGCGACCGCGAGCACGGCGGGGATGATCGCGGCGTGGTCACTGAAGAGTGTGGCCCCGCCGGCGCCGATGAGGCAGCCGCCGATGAAACCGGCCAAAAGCGGCCAGCTCGCCGTCCACTTTGCACGCGCATCGGGCGCTTCGCCGCGCGTGCGAAGAATGTCGGTCGCTGCGACGGTCGCGGCGACGAGGTTGCCGGTCATCACCGCGGTCGACAGTGCCCGGGGCGGCACGATGTGCAGGTAGGCGTTCTGGAACGCCATCGCACACACCGCGCAGATGCCGATAACGACGGCCATCCCGTCCTTCGGATGTGCCGACGCGTGGGTGGTGAACGAGAGCACGCCGGCGGCCACGAGGAACACAGCTTGCGCCCCGAACAGCACCGTGGTCACGCGGGGTGCGTTCGATCCGATGCGCCGGGCGACGGTGGTCGCGATTGCCGTGGTGAGGATGAACACCGGGATTGCCAGCAGCGCGACGATGTCGGGTGGGGTGCCGGTGACGACGTCGGCGGCGACCACGACGAGATTGCCGGTGACGTGGGCGGAGAAGAAGCCGCCGAGCAGCAGCCAGCTGGTGACGTCGGTGACGCCGGCGATGAGACTGAGCGCGGTCGGGATGAAGATCGCCCGGTTCATGCGCGCACCCCCCGCCGCGACCGTCCCTGCTGGAACTGCCCGTAAAGGTGCATCGGCACGGCGAGGCCGACGGCCATCGCCATGGTGATGAGCACCGCGGTGGTGCCGTCTGAGATGCCGCCGAGCAGCTGCGGGTCGGCCCCACCGAACGGGAGGCTGTCGAGGGCGTCGATCGCCCGGAAGACGAACACCCCCGGCACGAGCGACACAACGGCGGCGAATCCGATGCCGGCGAAGGGGATGTGCAGTCGGTGCGCGACCGGGGCGAGCACGATTCCGACGAGCAGGCAGGCGAGGAACGCGCCCACCACGATGTTCATGTCCCAGACGCTCATCGCCCACCACCGCAACCCGTGTGCGACAGCCCCGATGATCACCGGCCAGACGATAAGCCGGTACGGCATCGAAAAATACACCGGGTACGACGCTGCGGCGACCGCGGCAGCGACGACGTCGAGCCAGAACGGAACGGTGCGCCCGGCCGGGTCGGTCGGCAGGTCGGTGCCGAAGAGCGCCAACGCGATCGCAAGCCCCGTGCCGATCGACAGCAGCAGGAGTGCGGCGTACCCGAGTCGGGCGAAGCCGAGCGGGATGCGCAGGGCCAGCAGGTCGAGGGCACCGTTCAGGATGTGCGGGCCGGGCACCAGGATCATCGCCGGGCACACAGCGATCAGCCGCAGCGAGGAGCTGAGATCGGCCTGCACCGCGAGCCCGCCGATGATGCCGGCGAGGAACGCGGCGGCGAACACCTGTCCGATCGGGCCGATGTGCGCCCGACCGAGCAAACGCCTGATCGCACCGCCAAGCGCGGCGCTGCCGGCGGCGAGGAGCACCGCCGTGGCATCCTGAGCGCCGAAGATGATCGCCAGGGAGCCGGCCCCGGTTGCGCAGGCGATCAGGAAGATACAGAAGTTCGCGGGCCGCACTGCGTGGGCGCGGCCGAGCGTTGTGACCAGGTCGGCCCGGCCCGCCGCCTTGTCGCCGAGCTGGTCGATGGTGCGCATCAACACGGCGACGGCCCGCATCGAGATCCCGGTCGGCGCTGCCTGCACGATCCTGGCCGGCAGCGCGTTCTGTGCGGACTGGTCGGTGACGGTCACCGCTGTCCATCCAGGGACCAAGGCGAAGTCGGTCCCGAGGCCCCGGTTCATCCGTTCCACGGCGGCGAGAGTCACCGAGGTGGATTCTCCGGAGGCCTGCAGCAGGGCTGCCGCCCCGGCGACGAGATCCTGATCGGATCCGCTCGTCGCCGGGGCCGCAGCCCGAACAGTCTTCTTGATCATCAGGCGCCGCCGACGCCGTTCCCGACGAGGGACGCGGGGACGACGATCTTGTCGAACTGCTCCGCGGTGACCTTGCCCGAGGCCAGCGCCGCCTCGCGGAGGGTCTGGTCGTTGGCAAGGGCGCTCTCGGCGATGTGGGCGGCGTTCTGGTAGCCGATGACGGGGCTGAGCGCGGTGACGAGCATCAGGCTCTCGCCCACGTAAGAGGCGATCTTCCTCTCGTTCAGCTCGGTGCCCTTCACCGAGTAGGTGAGGAACTTCTCCACACCGTCGCCCAGAATGCGGGCCGAGTGCAGGAAGTTGTTGATGATGATCGGCCGCATCGCGTTGAGCTCGAAGTTGCCCTGCGAGCCCGCGAACGCCACCGCCGAGTCATCGCCCAGCACCTTGATGGAGATCATCACGATCGCCTCGCACTGGGTCGGGTTCACCTTGCCCGGCATGATCGAAGAGCCCGGCTCGTTGGAGGGCAGCACGAGTTCGGCGAACCCGGTGCGGGGGCCCGAGGCGAGCCACCGCATGTCGTTGGCGATCTTCATCAACGACACCGCGACACCGCGGAGGGCGGCGTGGGCGCGGACGATGGCATCGAGCGAGCCCTGCGCCTCGAACTTGTTCGGCGCGGTGACGTATTTCTTGCCCGTCAGCTCCGCGATCTTCGCCGCGACCTTCTCTGAGAACCCCGCGGGAGCATTCAGGCCCGTGCCGACGGCGGTGCCACCGAGCGCGAGCTGCAGCAGCCCCTCGCGGGAGTGCTCTACCTCACGGATGACGCCCTCGAGCATCGCCGCATAGCCCGACCACTCCTGGCCCACCGTGAGCGGCACGGCGTCCTCGAGGTGGGTGCGGCCGATCTTCACGACGCCCATCCACTTCTTCGCCTTCGCGTCGATCTCGGCGTGCAGTTCGCGCAGCTTCGGGAGCAGGCGCTCGTCGATCTCGGTGATCGCGGCAATGTGCATCGCGGTCGGGAACGAGTCGTTGCTCGACTGCGCCATGTTCACGTCGTCGTTCGGGCCCACCGGCACCTGAGAACCTAGGGTGCCGCCGAGCAACTGGATGGCCCGGTTGGAGAGCACCTCGTTGATGTTCATGTTGCTCTGCGTGCCCGACCCGGTCTGCCACACGTACAGCGGGAACTCCTGATCGAGCTTCCCGGCGATGGTCTCGTCGGCAGCCTGCACGATCACCTTCGCCTTCCAGTCCGGCAGCCGTCCAGCCTCCTGGTTGACCAGGGCGGCGGCCTTCTTCACGACCCCATAGGCGCGGTACACCTCGATGGGCATGTGGTCGTTGCCGATCGAGAAGTGCTGCAGCGACCGCTGAGTCTGCGCACCCCAGTAGCGGTCGGCGGGGACGTCGACGGTGCCCATGCTGTCGAACTCGGTGCGCTGCCCCGTCGCGTCGATCCCGACCGGGACGTCGGTGTAGACGGGCGTGGCGGGGGCGTTCTGATCGATGGTGGTGCTCATGGTTGGAACCTCTCTCTGTAGTGGTGTGTCTGTAGTGGTGTGTCGGTTGGTCAGGTAAGGCCTTCGCGCTCTTCGAGGAGTGCTCTCCAGTTCCGGGGCAGACGATCTGCCGGTCCCGGAACGGGCTGGGTGTGGGGGTGGCTCTCGGGTGGTGCCAGGCGGGGACCGTCTGTGTAGTCGTTGGTCCGGTAGTCCCAGAACCACTCCTCGCCCGGTTCGAAACTCTGAATCACGGGGTGCCCGGTCTCGGCCGCGTGCTTGGTGGCGTGCTGATTCAGGGAGTCATCGCAGCAGCCGATGTGGCCACATATCGCGCACCGGCGTAGGTGCACCCACCAGCTGCTCTGCAGGTCACATTCCACGCACCCAGGGCCGGTCGGTGGCGCGTGGGGATCGATGGCCGGCTGGGACTGATCGTTCATGGCGAACCCTTTCGAAGGATCGGGTTGGGGCCTGTGCGGGTCACGGTGCGACCGCCACGGCGGGCTTGCGGACAGGGGGCGCGGTAGGTGCAGGTGTTGCGGCGCGAGGCAACGCGAGGGCGACGATGGCGACTCCACAGGCGGCGATGAGGAGCATCGCGAACCAGCCGCGTGCGGAGAACGCGGCGGTGATGTCGTCGCCGGGATGCGTCGCGATCACCGCGCCGGCGATGGCGACGCCGAGGGCTGACCCGGTCTGCTTCGCGGTCGAGATCAGGCTCGCAGCGACTCCGGCCTGATCGTCGGGTAGGTCGGAGACGGCGGTGTCGTTCACGGGGGCGTTGAGCATGCCGTACCCGACACCGAAGACGGCGTAGGGGCCGATCAGCCACAGCACGTTCGGGCTCAACGCTGCGGCGATGATCAGCAGCGCTCCGACCCCGATGCCGACGCCGGCAACGACGAGCGGCCGACGCCCGCCATACCTGGACAGGAGCCGCCCGGACAGGGGGGCGGCGACGACCGTGGCGCATGCGAGCGGGAGGGTGAGGAGCCCGGCCTGGAATGCCTGGAGCCCGAGGGCCTGCTGGAGGTAGAGGGTGTTGATGAACAGGAGCCCGCCGAAGGCGAGGAATCCGAGGATGGCGATGCTGAACGCGACGGTGAAGCGGCGCTGCTGGAACAGCGACAGCGGGATCAGCGGTTGCGGTCGGCGGCGTTCGTAGGCGATGAGGCCGATTAGGCTCGCGACGGTGAGGGCGATGGTGCCGTAGATGATCGGCGAGTGGAAGCCCAGGCGGGGGCTCTCGATGATCGAGAACACCAGCGAGACCATCAGCAGGATGGCGAGCACCTGTCCGATCGGGTCGAGAGCGCGCGGCGTGGCGGCCCGGGACTCGGGGATGAGGACGATGACGAGCACGGCGACCGCGATGCCGGTCGGCACGTTGATCCAGAAGATCGATCGCCACCCGACGGAATCGATCAGGAACCCGCCGACGAGCGGACCTGCGGCGATGCCTGCCCCGCTGACGGCTGACCAGATGCCGATCGCCCGGGCGCGGTCGGTGGGGCCGGTGAAGATGTTCGTGAGGATCGCCAGTGCGACCGGGGTCATGGCCGAGCCGCCCACGGCTTGGAACATGCGGAAGACGATGAGCCAGTGCTCGGTGGGCGCGAGGCTGCACAGCAGCGACCCGGTGGTGAAGATGATGACGCCGACGGCGAAGACCTTCTTGCGCCCCCGTCGGTCGGCGAGTGATCCGGAGAGTAGAAGCAGTGCGGCGAGGACGAGGAGGTAGGCGTCGACGGTCCACTGCAGGGTCGCGACGCTCGATCCGAGCTCGCGGGCGATGGTCGGGAGAGCGACGTTGACGATTGTGCTGTCGAGGGAGACGAGGAAGAGGCTTCCGCAAAGGATCGCCAGGAGCAGGGAGCGGGGTGGGTGCTTCATCGGCGTGCTGCTCCGTTCGGTGAGGTGAGAGGCATGTGGTCGAAGGGAAGGGCCGAGCGGTGTCGGGCGTCCGTAACTGTTGTGGCGGTGAGGACGGCTGCGGCGATGGCGGGGAGGATGGGGAGTGCCGCACCGTAGAGCGGGTCGGTGTGGATGAGAACGGCTCCGCTGAGGGCACCGAGGACGAGGGCGGCGATGACGCCAAGGCGGATGCCGACGGGCTGGGGTTTTCGGTCGGCGGCGTCGGCCATGAGGCTGGTGATGGTGCCGGTGACGTAGGTGGTTGTGATACCGGAGGCCCCGTCGATTCGTTTCGCGACGGCGGTCTGGCAGGCCATCGCGATTGTGGACAGTCCGATCAGAGCGACAACGGTGGTCGTCGATGCCGCCCCCGGGTGGACGGCCCACATGCCGAAGATTGCTGCCTGCGCGATGGCCGCGAACACGAGAAGAATGACCGTCCGGTCGGTGGGAGCGTTGAACGGCATGAATCGCAGTGCCAGGAACAAGGTGACGGCGAAGACGACGATCGCGGTGATGATCCCTGCGATGGTTGAACCGTATCCGGGACGGTCGATGAGGCCGCCGAGGACGAGGTTGCCGGTCATGTTCGCGGTGAAGACGCCGCTGAGCTGCAGGAAGGCGAAAGCGTCGGTGGCTCCCGCCGCGAAGGCGAGCACCACGGCGACCAGAGCTGTGCGGCCTGATCGTCGCGCCGGCGTCATCGCGGCGGGAGGGATGGTCATCGGTCAGGCGATCGGGTCGCGTGGGTTGTTGCGCGACACGATGAGCGGGTCGATGGGGGTGAAGGGAAACTCTGGCAGCTCCCGTTCGGGCACCTGGAAGGTCGCGGCGAGTACCTCGCGGGAGAAGGCGGTTGCGGTGGCGCGGTAGCCGACGTCGCCGGGCACGAATTGGTCGAAGAAGATCAGGAACTCGATCCCCTCCTCGCTGAGTGCCTCGATGTGGTGCGGGTAGGCGCGCGGCACGAAGTATGCCTGGCCGGGGTTGAGCTCGTAGGTGTCGACGGTGCCGTCGGGGTCGAGCACGGTCATCCGGGCGTGGCCGCTCTTGACGTAGCCGAGCTCGGCGGTGATCGGGTGCCAGTGTGGCTCCCGCATGCCTCCGCCGCCGATGTTCAGCGAGTACATCGACAGGTCTTCCAGCGCCGCCCAGAACTGCTTCCGGGCGAGCTTCGCCGAGCCGTAAGGGTAAGCGAGAGGTGCGATTTGCCCCTCGGCGTCGAAGAGGTGTGCGTTGGGTAGCCCGACGTTGGCGGGGATGCTCGCGCTGCCGGTGCGGCGGATGATCTGCGGTGCGTCACCCCGCGGGAACTCCTCGAATGCCGAGGCTGGCAGGTCGTAGGTGTTGCCGAGCACGGCGTTGCTCATCACGTTCACGCTGTTCTGGAAGGAGAAGTGCTGGGGGTCGCCCGTGCGGAGCGCCGCGATGATCTCTGCTGTCTCCTCCCCCACGTTCTCGATGTGGTAGATCGCGCCGGAGGCGACGTGGTACATCTGCCCGGTTTTGACGAGGAAGGTGGCGAACTCGTCGCTGGTGGCGAGCATCGACACCAGCACGGTGCCGCGGGTGACGTAGGCGATCTGGTTCGAGTTCACGTTCCATTGCGGCTCGCGGAGGGCTCCCGGCTCGAGCACGATCCGCTTGAGGGTCATGCCGTCGAGGATCGGGAAGTTGCCGGTGGTGAGTTGAGCGACCGAGCCGAGGTCGCTCTCGAAGTTGGGTGCGGCGTCGACGAGGGACGCGACGTGGCGGGAGGGGGTACTCATGTCGTTCCTTTTCAGTGGGCAGGAGCCGTGGCAGGTGCCGGATGGGGGGCGGTGAGGTGAGCGGGGTTCGTGGGGAGGACAAGCTTCAGGTCGGTGATTGGAGACACGGAGACCGTGCCGGAATCCAGGGCCAGATCCACCACGTGGCCGCCCTGGGTGCGGGGATGATCGATGTAGTGGAGGTGGTAGCCGGGGATGGACAGCTCGGCTTCGAATCGCGGAGTCCGGAACCCGGCCGCTGTCCCGGTGGTGGGGGCGAAGGTGCTGATCGTGGGCGGCTCGATCGCTTCTGCGAGCGGCACGAACGGCTTGTGCTGTTCTGTCGTCGCCCGGGTCCGCAGGGATGAGAATCGCCCGTCGATGCGGATGGCGAGAGGGACGTTCTCACCCCCGGTGACGGCATCGATCCGCTCTGTCAGCTCCTCGAGTGAGGTCTTCTGCTGCACGACAAGGATGGTCGTCCGCCGGAAGCGGGTGACAGCAGCCAGCGGGGTCCGGTCCAGGCCTCGCGCAATGACGGCGGTGCCGTCGCTTCGGAGGTGGTAGCAGACCCCCTCGAGGATGATCAGCTCACCGTCGAGTCGGTCGAAGGCGCCGAGCCCGAAGTCACCGTGACGGAGCAGCTCCTCGACCGTCATCGTTCCGTCGTAAAGACCGGCGATCAGAGCAGACACGGTCGAGGTCCGGTAGAGCTCGATGTCTTCATCCCAGTCGATGACGTGGTTGCGGTGCTCGCTCATTTGTTCGCCGATCAGTCCTCACGGGTCGCCGTCAGGCGTGGACCCGGCCCCAGGTCAACTCGACGTGGAAGCTCCGACCGTCGGGCGTGGTGGCGGGCAGCGTCTTGCCGTAGAGGAGGTTGCCGTGGACGGTGAAGGTGCGCACCTGGGTGCCGCCCTGCCAGCCGGGGAAGAGGGCGATGTCGATGTGGTGGGTGACTGTGTCCGTATCAGGGTCGAGGGTGAAGGGTCCGCCGTAGGCGATGAAGTCGCGGGCCATGGCGACAACCTCGGCGTCGGTAGCGCCCTCCGGGCTGGGGGCGGCGCTGGCGGGACGGGTCGTGCTGCCGAGCACGGCGGTGACGATGCCGTTGGGGCTGTAGCTGAGATACCCGTCGGCGCTGGGACCGAACTGGGGTCGGCATTCGCCGTCGGCGAAGACCTCCTCGGCGCTGACGAACTTCCAGGCTCCGACGAGGTCGTCGATGGTGGTGGTCATGGCTGGTTCTCCTGCTTCTTGTGGTGATGCCGGGCGATGTGGGTTGAGCTGGCGGGGAAAGCGATACGGGTGCGACCGACCTGGATGAGGTGGTGCACGTCGACGGTTGTGGCGAGGGCGCTGGCGGCGTGGATGGTCTCGTCGTCGTACTGGGTGGGGCGGGTGGTGTGCTGCTGCAGGTGCTCCTGCCAGCTCCCGACACCGAAGACTTCGACGAGTTCTCCGGGGCTCTCACGGTCTTGATAGAGAGTCCAGGTGCGTGCTCCGGTGCGGCGGCGGCTGTGTTCGACGAGTCGCATCTGCTCCACGAACGCGGCCCGGTTGACGTCGGGGACGTCATAGCGGACGAGCACGAGGGTCAAACCCTGGGGGTCGATGTCGGCGCCTTGGTCTGGTGCGAGCGGAAACGGTGCAGTGGGGCGCTTCTTCTCCGCGGTCGGGAGAAGGGGCCACAGCAGCTGTGAGGCGGTGACGACGATCACGATGATGCCGGCGGCCGCCGTTGTGATGGCGGTGCCGGCCCAGCCGGCGACTCCGCCGCTCACGGCGGCTCCGACGGCGAGGGAACCGAACAGCACCATCTGGTAGATGGACAGCCCTCGAGCTCGAACCCAGACGGGGAGGAAGGACTCGACGACCCCGTTGAGGGTGGCAACGACTCCGATCCAGGCGGCGCCGACGACGGCGAGCACCGGCAGAGTCAGCGCTAGGGATGGGGAGAGGGCCACGACCACTGTTCCTGTGCCGAACAGTGCTGAGGAGATCAGCACGGTGTGGTTGGGTCCGATCTGGTCCCGCACGATCGGGGCGAAGAATGCTGCCGCAACGCTTCCGACGCCGAGACCGGCGAGGAGGACCCCGTAACCGGCGGAGTCCAGGCCCAGCTGGTCGGTCGCCAGGACCGGCAGCAGCGCGTAGAGGACGCTGCCCGGCACGACGAACAGGCCCAGCCGGACATAGAGGCGGCGAACGACGCCGGAGTGGGTGACGTAGCGGACGCCAGCCCGGGTCGCGTCGATGAATCGTTCGGGCTGGTGCGGGTCGGGGCGGTAGCTTCGCCACCCGATCAGCACGATCAAGAACACCGCGAACGAGGCGAGGTTCATCGCGAAGACGAACGCAACGCCGAGGCTGGACAGCAGCAGGCCCGCGATGGCCGGCCCGATCGCTCGGGCGAGGTTCACGGAGATCGCGCTAAGAGAGGCCGCGTTCGGGATCATGCGTGTCGGCACGATCTCGGCGGAGATCGCTTCGTAGGCGGGCAGTTGCACCGCGGATGCGGCGCCCAGCAGCAGTGTCAGCACGAGCAGCAGGTAGGGGGTCATCTCTGCCGCCGCGGTGAGGGCGACGAGGCCGGCGCTGATAAGCACTTGCGCGGCCTGCACCCAGATGAGCAGGCCCCGTCGGTTGAGGAGCTCACCGAGAACTCCGGCGGGGATTCCGAGCAGAAGCACGGGTGCGGCGGAAGCTGTCTGGACGAGTGCGATGAGCAGCGGTGGGCTGTTCTGCTCGACCATGAACCATTGCGCGCCAACGGTCTGCATCCAGCTGCCGATGTTGCTGACCAGGGCGGCGATCCACAGTGCGCGGAAGATCGGCACCGTGAACGGCGCGAGCACTCGAACCGGACCGGTAGCGGTGTCGGCGGCGGTGTCAGTCATGATTGTGGTCTCTTAGCGGGGCCGGTGACGACTGGTTTCGAGGACGACTTTGCCGACTGTTCGACCCGACTCGAGCAGCTCGTGGGCGAGGGATGCTTCGGCAAGCGGGAACACGGTGTCGACCACCGCGCGGATCTCCTCCGCCTCGACCAGGGGCAGCACGTCGCGGGTGACACCGGCGACGATTGCTGCTTTCTGGTGTGCGGGGCGGCCTCGTAGGAGGGTGGCGGAGATGCTGGCGCGGCGCGAGAGCAGCTCCCACAGGTCAAAAGTGACCGGTCCTACCGCTCCTCCGATGATGACCAGGTGCCCGTCGTCGGCGAGACACTCCATGTTGCGGCGCAGGTAGGTGGTGCCGACGATGTCCAGGATCGCGTCAACGCCTCGGCCGTCGGTGGCGTCCAGGGTCGCGCTGACGAAGTCGGCGGCGCGGTAGTTGACCGCTTCGACCGCTCCGAGTTCGAGCGCCGCTTGGGTTTTCGCCTCACTGCCGGCGGTGGTGATGACCTGTGCGCCGATCGCGGTCGCCCACTGGATCGCGAACGAACCGATCCCCCCTCCGGCGCCGTGGATGAGCACAGCCTGCCCGGCCTTCAGACCGGCGATCATGGCGAGGTTGGAGTACACGGTGCAGGCAACCTCGGGTAGCGCGGCCGCTTCGATCATGCTGAGGCCGGCCGGAATAGGCATCACCTGGGCTTCGGGCGCGATCGCTTCCTCGGCGTAGCCACCTCCGGCGACGAGGGCGCAGACCCGGTCGCCGAGCTTCCAGGTGGTGACCGCGCTGCCGAGCGCAGTAATGGTGCCAGCGACCTCGAGTCCGAGGCCGGGTGGGGCGTTCGGTGGCACGGGGTAGTGCCCGCGTCGTTCGAGCAGATCGGCGTTGTTCACCCCGGCCGCGGCGACCTCGATGCGCACGTCGTGCGGTCCTGGTTCCGGCCGTTCGACCCGCACGAGGTGCAGGACGTCAGGAGGACCCGGGTGAGTGAAACGGATCGCAAAGGACATCGAGGTTGGTTTCCCTTCTGGGCGCGGCCGTGATCGAAGGGGGCTCGTGGCCCCCTTCGATCAGCTGGCTACTCAGTGCTCGTCGTAGTGGTCCCCGTGCAGGGCGTGACGGTGCGAGTCGTGGATGTAGTCGACGTGGGCGCCGTGGGCAACCGCTTCGTGTCCGCATCCTTCGCCGTGTTCGTGCACCTCAGTGGTGTGGTGCTCGTCGTGCACGTCGTCCGTGGTCATTTCTGATCCTCGGGCGCGGCTCAGGCCTTGGCCGCTTCGGCCTCGGCTGCGCGGGCTTTCGCGAACGCAGCGATGCTGCGGGCGTAGTGCGGGGTCTCGACCTCGCAGTGGGCGCCGGAGGCGTGCTGGCGGGCGGCGGCGGCCTCCTCGAACGTCTGGCCGCTGTCGATGATGAACTTCAAGAAGTCCTCGGTGGGGTGCGAGGTGACGGTGTTGACGTAACGCAGCTGGTCGCCCTCGAGCTGCTCGATGCCGAGCTCCCAGATGACCTGGGTGGTGGTCCAGCCGGCGGCCGAGTAGACGTCGGAGATCGAGACCATCTTGCAGTAGGTGGGGCTGGCGACCTCGTAGCGGTACTGCTGGATGACCAGGCCGGTGCCGATCATCTCGACGTTGATCGACATCGGGGTGCCGTCGTCGTCCACGGTGTAACCGGCGGCCTTGTGGTCGCCAGGCGCACAGCGCTCGTACTCGTGGGTCGGCAGGGTCTTCAGCCACTGCTCAATGTCGACATACTCGAACGGTGCGGTCACGTCGGCGGTGACAACGGCGTGCGAAAGCACGAGGTCGTCGCGAACCATAACGCTCATTGGATTTTCCTTCCGGTTGTGCCGGGTTCCCGGCGGGGATGCGTGACCGGGGGGCCACTTCATCGGGTCTGAAACCCGCATGTGGAACCGTAGATTCGGCCCTGGAATCCCCACATCCCCCGGTTCTGTCGCGGATATCGCATGGTGCTGAGGGTGGTTGTGAGGGGGTCAGGGCCAGCCCCAATTGGCCCGATACCGTGGATGGGTGCTTGCTGATGGCCGTCAGGCGCGCCGACACGGCCTCGACGCGCTCTCTGGAATGGGTGCCGGCCGATACCACGCGCCCATCCGCGGCCGAGAGGCCGAAACCCGCCAGATCGCGCACGGATTCGAGGTTGCCGCCGCCGGCGATCAGGCCGTCACGTTCATCTCCGGCGACCCGGGGATCGGGAAGACGCGACTGTTGCAGCACGCTTTGCACATCGCAGCGGATCGCAACTGGACAACCATGGTCGTCGCGCCCGACATCGACTCGGCTCTCTCGCCGCTGGGCGCGCTGATCGGCGCGGCAACACGAACCGATCCGCCCCTGGTGACCAAAGATGACCTGGGCCCGCTCATGCTCTCGCCGGCACCGAAATACTGGCTGACCCGCATGATCGCCGAGTCGCTGGAGAGTCAAGCCAGCAAGTCCGGTGCGCTGGTCATAGTCGATGACCTGCAGTGGTTGGACGCAGGATCTCTCGGCGCCATCGCCGCACTCATCCACGACCTGCAAGGCGTCCCGGTGTACTGGGTTCTGGCCAGCCGCACCGGGGTCTACAGTGCAGCACATCAACGATTCCTCGCACGGATCGGCGAACTCACTCCCACCATCGACCTCCCGCCGCTGGACAAGATTGCGGTTGATGACATGGTTCGAGACGCGTTCGGCAGTCAGCCCGGGCCACGAGTCGAGCAAGCTCTCACTCGCGCCGCCGGGTATCCCCTACTCGTCCTCGAGCTCCTCCGCGGCCTGGAGGAGGAGGGTCTGCTCCAATCTGCCCGCGGGGTCATCGATCTTGATGACGACACCCTCCCCGCTCGTTTCGGAACATCTGCCAGGGACCGGCTGAATCATCTGAGTCGCGATGCGCTACGGATCGCGCAGATCGGGAGTCTCTACGGCAGGGACTTCCCCCTCAGCGGAGTACTCGACATCCTGGGTCAGACCGCTGCTGCGGCCGCACCCGCGCTTCAAGAGCTCCTCGACCTGGGTTTCGTGGTCGACACGAGCACGTCCTTCGCCTTCCGTCACGACACCGTTCAGGCGGCGGCGAGCGAGAGCTTGTCGCCCTCGCTTCGCCGGGCCATGACCCGTGAGGTGATCCACCGTCGCCTCCGCGCCGGGGAAGGGGTTGCCACTCTCGCGTCGGCGATCGTGTCGGTCGCCGAGGCCGGCGACGATGAGTCGATCGAGCTTCTCTTCCTCGCCGCCCAGCAGCTTTCCTCCACGGACGTGCAAGGAGCCGCTGAACTCGTCATCACCGGCGCTCAACTCACCTCCGGTAACGCGGCTCATGCCGACCGAGTCGCGGCCATGCTTCCCCTCGTCCTCGCTGGAGGACGAATCGAAGAGGCCATGGAGATGAGCCGCACGCTGAGGCCGCTTCTCAGTCCCGACGCTCGCGCGCGGGTCAGTCTCGCTCTGGCACGCCAACTCACCGAGTCGGACTTCGACGGCGCACTCCGCGAGTCTGCGGCGGGTCTTGCCATACCGGGCATCTCGGACGAGTCACGCGTCGGGCTGCTCTCCGTCCGCGCCCTCAACTTCGCCAACAAGGCTGATGAACAAGGGCTGCGCACCAGTCTGGCTCTCGCTCGGGAGGCGTCAGACGACGGCCGCGATGGGCTCGCTTTGGCCACGCTCGACGCGACAGAATCCGTGCTGGTCTTCTACCAAGGCGACTTCGACACGGCCGAACGGCTACAGCGGCAAGCGCTGGACCGCGTATCTCATCTCGGTATCCCGACCGGACTATGGCTCCCGGAAGGCCTCTGGTTGGCTTTCATGCGGAACAGTACCGGCCACTGCGACGAAGCCCTGCGACTCACCGACGACGGTCTGGCAGAAGTCCGCGCCGCAAAGAACGTCCTCGCCGAGGCCTATTGGATGATGGTCCGATCGCGGGTTCTGTACAGCCTCGGCCGGTTGGACGAGGCCCGGGCACAGGCCGAAACTGTCCTCGAGCTCGGAGAGCAGCTGGGGCTCGGCGATTTCATGAACGCCACCGCAGGAGTCGTTCTACATCGCATCTCCCTCCGCACCGGAGACGTACCGCTCCGAGAGAGGGTCCGCCCACTCATCCAGAGTCTTGCCGACAGTGTGGGTCTCACACGCACCGGCAGATGGAGTCTCGCCATGGAGGCACAAGAGCGGATGAGGCCAGACGAAGCATACGAATACTCCCGGCTTGCCATCGCGACGCTGCGGGACGCGACTCCCTCGATGACCACCCCCGCTGATTTCGCTGACGATTTCGTGCTCGCCTTCATCTGTCAGGTCGCCGGTGACCTTGATGCCGTTGACGTCGTCGTCGAGGTTGCACAGGACCGTGCCGACAAGAATCCAACGAACGTCTTCGTCGCTGCCGTCGCTCGGGCCGCGCGCGGTATCCGAGACCGCTCCGCTGACGACCTCCTTGCCGCCGCCGAACAACTTCGGCACGAATGCCGCCCTCTCGTCACGGGAACCCTGTTCGAGGCCGTCGGCATCTACTCAGCGACCCCGAAACAAGCCACAACCGCCCTGACCGACGCGTTGCATTTCTACACGCGCTGCGGTGCCACCCGCGACGCCACCCGCGTGCTCCAGATGCTGAGAAGCAAGGGTGTTCACCAGCGACCCATCAGCCCCACAGATGCCACGGATACAACAGGGCTGTCCCCCCGGGAACGTCAGGTCGCAGCGTTCATCAGTTCCGGCCTCACGACGCAGCAGATCGCCGATGAACTGCTGGTCTCTCCGCACACCGTCGTCACCTACATCCGACACATCTATGCGAAGTGGGGCCTCAACACGCGACGGGAGGTAGCCGAGCGCTACGCCGAGTTGGGTCCCGTCTAGCCGACCGAGTGCACTTCACGCATGGGTCCGATTCGTACCTGCAAGCGCGGGAGAGCCGACGCAAGGAGCGATGTGCCCGCTGTGCGATCCTTCCTCCGCACGCTGAGCAACCGTCTTGCGGGCTGACAGATCGACCGTCACCCGATCCAGACGAACAGGACGGCAGTGGGCGGGAAGTCCGTCGCTCGACGGATGTTCGAAGACGGTGGTCCTCATAGCCTGGGTGAAGGAGCAGAGAGGGCACACCATGAACAGCGCGTCGAACTCGCAAGCGGGCCTCTTCCGAGCCGCGACCGTGATGACGGTCGTCATTGCTGTCGGCTTCGTCGGCTTCGGACTCGCCGTCCAGAGTTGGGGAGTGGTCGCCGTGTTCACCGTCATCGGCATCGCGGGACTCAGCACCTGGCCGGCGGTCACTCGTAGGTCTGACCGGGCGTAGCACCCCTGCGCCGGCGCCATCAGCCCCCGAGCGTCAGCCGCCACTCCCACGCGTAGCTGCTGCCCGCGAGACGGTGGCGCTTCGGGGTGTCCGGCCCGAGCAGCGCCGAGCCGAGGCCGCGGTGCGCGACGTCGAGGTGCACCACGGTCGCGCTCGAGGCGGGAAGCTCCCACCAGTGGTCGGCCGCCTCGAGTTGCGCGACCGTGTGGCGGCCGACGCCCACGTGCAGCGGGGCGGCGTGCGAGGTCGTGACCACCCCGGCCGGGCCGCTCAGGCGCAGGCGCCGCACACCGCCGCGCAGTCCGTTCTCCTGTGGCCGCGTGTACGGCACGGGCAGCGCGTCGATCAGGCTCGACCAGGCGCCGAGCAGAGCGCCCGAGGCGCGGTCGGGGTAGTTCTCCCACGGCCCGAGGCCGAGCCACTCCGCCTCGTCGAAGCCGTCGACAAGCGACAAGACGACGCCGACCCGCAGTCCGTCGCTCGTGCCCTCGGGCAGCTCGACCCGCTCGCTCAGCAGGTAGTCGCCGTCGCCGAACTGGGCGATGCGGCGGGTGTGCACGACCCGGTCGCCGAACGCCGCCTCGTAGACGGTGGTCACGACGGCCACGGCGGCATCCTGAACCACGTCGACCGAGACCGGCTCGAGCGCGAAGAAGCCCGAGCGCACGAAGCGGTTGTCGTGCGAGAACGAGCGGTCGTGGTCGGTGAGGGCGCGCCAGAGCTCGAGCCGCGGCGCCTCGGTCAGCAGCGGGTGACGGATGCTCCCGCCCTCGCCGAGACACGGAGCACCCGCCTCCGACCACGGCAGCGACGCGGACACCGCGGGCAGCGGCACCTGCTCGACCGCGAGCTCCGTGCCGGCCGGCGCCCAGGCCGCGGCGGTCGCGGTCAGCAGCCGGACGGTCAGAGCCAGCGCATCCTCATGGGCGAGCAGCGAACGGATGCTCTCCGGCAGCGACACGGTCGCCGACGACCCCGGGGCGAGCCCCGGATCGGCTACCGTCACCGCACCCACCCGTCCGCTCGGCGTCTCCACGCTCAGCTCGACGGCGAAGCCCGAGAGGTCGGCGAAGGTCAGCCGGCTCCGCAGCTCGATGCGGCCGTTCCGCACGTCTTCAGCGCTCGCGACGACCCGTACCGGGCTGAACACCGAGCGCACCTCCCAGTAGGCCGGCTGCGGCGTGAGGTCGGGGAAGACGATGCCGTTCAGCAGAGTCGGCCCGTTGTTCGGCTCGTCGCCGAAGTCGCCGCCGTAGCGGAACCGCCCGTCGCCGTCGGGGTCGAGCGAGAGGTCCATGAACTGCCAGATGAAGCCGCCCTGGAGCCCCGGCAGGGTGTCGAACAGCTCCCAGTAGTCGGCGAGCGCTCCGGTCGCGTTGCCCTGCGAGTACGCGTACTCGCAGAGGATGAGGGGCCGGTCGGCACGGGCATCCGCCGAATAGGAGCGCAGGGCGTCGAACGACGGGTACATGGGGCAGACGATGTCGGTGGCCCTGTGGCCGCCGTGCCAGTCGGTCGAGATCGCGCCCTCGTAGTGCACGGGGCGGGTGGGGTCGACGGTTCTCAGCCAGGCCGCGGCGGTGTCGTGCGCGGCACCGTAGCCGGTCTCGTTGCCGAGCGACCAGGCGATGATGCCGGCGTGGTTGCGGTCGCGCAGCACCATCCGCTGCACGCGTTCGAGGATGGGACCGAGGTAGGCCGGGTCGTCGGCGATCGTCGAGGCGAAGGCGTGTCCCTCGACGTCGGCCTCGTCGACGACGTAGAGGCCGAGCTCGTCGCAGAGGTCGAGGAACTCGGGATCGTTCGGGTAGTGGGAGGTGCGCACCGCGTTGATGTTGGCGCGCTTCATCAGGCTGAGCTCGTCGAGCATCCTCTGGCGGGTCATCACCCGGCCGGTCACGGGGTCGTGATCGTGGCGGTTGACGCCCTGCAGCAGGATGCGCCGGCCGTTCACCAGCAGGTCTCGCCCGACGATCTCGACCCGGCGGAAGCCCACCCGCAGCGAGGTGGCGTCGAGCACGGCGCCATCGGCGTCGACGAGCTCGACCAGCGCCTCCTCGAGGTGGGGCGTCTCGGCCGACCAGGGTGCGACCTCGAGGGCCTCGAACGAGAACTCCGCGGTGCCCGGGGCCGACTGCGGGGCCATCGCGGCGAAAGCGTCGGGGATCGCGCGGAACTCGGGCGGCACGGGAGCGCTGGCGGCGGTGATGCTGATCAGGTCCATGAAATCCGGGGGGAGCCTGGGCTCGGGCCGCACCGAACGTTCACGGCTGGGCTTCGGCAGCGTCGGGGCGGTGACCCGCGGTGCGACCGGACGCGTCTCGTCGTGGCCGAGCGCCCGCACGCGGATGCTGAAATCGTTCGACGGTAGGTGCTTCAGCCCGGCGGTCTCGACCCTGAGCTGCAGAGCGCCCCGGCCCGTGGCGGCGTCGAAGTCGGCGACGGCCACCACGTCGGCGAGCGCCACCGCGGGCAGGGTCACGAGGTGCACCGAGCGCGACAGACCCGACTGCCACCAGTGGTCCTGGTCCTCGAGGTAGGTCACCGCGCTCCACTTGGCCACGGTGAGCTCGAGCTCGTTGTCTCCGGCCACGAGCGCGTCGGTGATGTCGAACTCCGCAGCGAGGTGGGAGTCGGTGCTGGTGCCGACGTCGACGCCGTTCACCCGCACCCTCAGGTGCCCCTCGGCGGCACCCACGTGCAGCACGAGCCGTCGCGAACGGTCGAGTTCCGGCGCCTCGAAGCGCCGACGGTAGACGCCCGTGGGGTTCTGGACCGGCACGGTGGGCGGCACCTCCTCGAACGGCATGGCGACGTTCGTGTAGTGCGGCCCGTCGGAGAGACCGTCCATGGTCCAGAGACCGGGCACCGTCGCCGTCGCCCAGGCCTCGCCGAGGGGCGCGTCGGGTGCCGGCAGCAGCTGGAAGTCCCAGACCCCGTCGAGATCGACGACGGATGCCCGCCTGATCGAACTCATGGGCAGCCGATTGAGCGGCCGGAACCCCGCGTCGTCGTGGAAGGCGTCGGTCATGAGATCCTCGTCTCGGGCAGGAAACTGCGGTCGACGGCGGAGCGCTCGCCCACGATGGCGGCGGTCGCGGTGCGCCGGATGTCGTCGGAGGCCGACCCGACGCGGATCTCGACCGCACCGGGATCGATCACGTAGCGACCCTCGGCCGAGGTGAAGCCCAGCTGGGTGACCGGGATGTCGAAGGACACCGTGCGCTCCTCCCCCGGCTGGAGCGGCACCTTGGCGAAGGCGGCGAGCTGTTGCTCGGGCCTGGTAACTCCGACCCCCGGAAGGCGCAGATAGACCTGCACGGTCTCCGCGCCGGTGACGGCGCCCGTGTTGCGCACCGTCAGGGCGAGCTGCAGCATGCCGCTCGGCTCGACCGTCGGCGTCATGACCTCGATCGTGCCGTACTCGAACGAGGTGTACGAGAGCCCGTGCCCGAAGGCGTAGAGCGGCGTGTTCGGCAGGTCGACATAGCTCTGGAACTGGTCGTGCTCGGTGCGCCGGTGACCGCTGCCGCGTTTCTGGCCCTGGTAGATCGGTACCTGGCCGATGTGCCGCGGCACGGTGAAGGGCAGCTTGCCCGAGGGGGTGGTGACGCCGAACAGGGCGTCCGCGATCGCGGCGCCGCCCTCCGGCCCGGGGTAGTAGACGGCCACGACCGCGGCCGACTGCGCGGCGATCGCCCGGAGGTCGTAGGGCTTGCCGGCGTACAGCACCGCGATCACCGGGGTGCCGGTCGCCGCGACCCGCTCGAGCAGGTGCAGCTGAGCGGCGGGCAGCTCCATCGTCGCCGAGTCGGATCCCTCGCCCTCGGTGGCCCGGCCCGAGAACGCGGCTGATCGGCCGCCGATGGCGAGCACGACCACCTCGGCCTCGGCCGCGAGGGCCACGGCCGCGTCGATGTCCTGCGGCTCGGAGTCCATCACGCCGGTTCCCGGCGCGGTCGTCACCACGGCGTCGGGCGCGAGCGCACGGATGCCGTCGACGAGGCTGACCGCCCCGTACTGCTCCCGCGCCGCACCCTCGGGGTCGAGCTGGCGCATCGCCTCCATCCGGGCCTCGACCTCGGCTCGCACCGACTCCGGCAGCCCGTCGAGCGCGCCCTCCCAGCCGGCCATCCGGGCCTCGCCGGTCGCGATGCCGCGCAGCATCTCGAGGACCGGTGGGTAGGTGTAGTTCGCGAACCCGGCGAGCACCGAGTCGGCGTGCGGGCCCAGCACGGCGATCGAGCGGTGGGTCGGCGCGAGCGGGAGCACCCCAGCCCGGTTCTCGAGCAGCGTGACCGACTCGGCGGCCAGGGTGCGGGAGAGCTCCCGCCCGCGCTGCGACACCTCGGTCAGCACGATCGGGTCGGTCTCCGCGTAGGGGTCCTCGAACAGGCCGAGCGCGAACTTCTGCGTCAGCACCCGCAGCACCGAGCGGTCGAGCAGCGCGACGTCGACGTCACCCCGGTCGATCGCCGCGGCCAGCTCGTCGGTGTACCCGTAAGCCACCGGCAGCTCGACGTCGAGGCCGGCCCGCAGCCCCAGCGCACCCGCGGTGACGGCGTCGGGTGCGGCCCCCTGGCGCACCACCGAGTAGTAGAGGGTGCGGTAGTCGGAGACCACGGTGCCCGTGAAGCCGAGCTCGTCGCGCAGCAGCGTGTCGAGCACCTCCGGCGACAGCCCCACCGGCACGCCGTCGATCTCGGAGTAGCTGTTCATCACGCTCGCGAGCCCCGCCTCGCGGATGGCCGCCTCGAACGGCACCGCGTAGACGTCCCTGAGTTCCCGCGGGCCCGCATGGGTGGCCGCCATGTTCTGGCCACCCTCGGTCGAGGAGTAGCCGAGGAAGTGCTTCGCGGTGGCGAGCACCGACCGCCGGGGGTCGCCGCTCTGCAGTCCCCGCGCGTAGGCGACGCCCATCGCCGACACCAGCAGCACCTCCTCGCCGAAGGTCTCGTGCACGCGCCCCCAGCGCGCGTCGCGGGCGACATCGAGCACCGGTGCCAGCGCCTGGCGTGCTCCCGCCGTCACCATCTGCTCCCGGACGAGCTCGGCCATCTCGCCCACCAGCTCCGGCCGCCAGGTGGCGGCCAGCCCGATGGCGGTGGGGAACGAGGTGAAGCCTTCGCCGAGCACGCCGTTGAGCGTCTCGTTGTGCACGAGGGCGGGGATGCCCAGCCGCGTGCGCTCCATCAGGTACCGCTGGATGCCGTTCGACAGCTCGACCACGGTGCCGAGCGACCCGGTGCCGACGAAGAGGGCACCGATCTGGCCGATGCCCTCCCCGAGCAGCCGGTCGAGGCTGCCCCGGTCGAGGCCCCCGCTGAAGCCGGTGAGCGTGTTGGCGAGCACGCCGGTGAGCTGATGCATCTTCTCGGTCGTCGTCATCCGCTCGAGCAGATGACGGGCCCGCGCCTCGGCGGGGTGGGACGGGTCGAGGTGGTTCACGGCTGGTCTCCTGAGGGGGTGGTGGGCGGATGCACGCCCGTCGACTCGCGCACGACGAGGGTCGTGGCGAGCAGCGGGTTCTCGGGCCGGGTGCGCTCGGTGTCGTCGTCGCCGGCGAGTTCGGCGAGGAGGCTTGCGACTGCACGCTCTCCGGCCGCGACGAGCTGGGCGCGCACCGTGGTCAGGCGCGGGGTGATCAATTCGCTGCCGAAGATGTCGTCGAAGCCCGCGACGCTGAGATCGCGGGGGACGCGGATGCCCTCGGTCGCCGCCGCCTGCATCAGGCCGATCGCGATCAGGTCGTTGAACGCGACCGCTGCGGTCGACCGGGCCGCGACGACCCGGCGGAGCGCGGACCGGCCGCCCTCGATCGTCGGGGCGTTCGGGCCGATCTCGACCAGGGCGACGCCGAGCCGCTCGGTGACGTCGAGCATGCGGCTGAACCGCTGCTCGCTGATCCAGGACGCCTCGGGGCCGGCCAGGTAGGCGATGGAGCGGTGCCCCAGCTCGACGAGATGCGTCAGGAGCTCGGTCACCCCGCTGTCGATGTCGGGCAGGATGCCGACGACGCCGTCGACCTCCCGGTTGATCAGCACGACCGGCTTCTGCGCCGCGATCTGGCGGATGCGGTCGCTCGCCAGTCGCGTCGTCGCGAGCACGATGCCGTCGACGCTCGGCATGATGCGATCGATGGCCTCCGACTCGGTGTCACCCGACTCCTGCGACTCGGCGACGACGAGCGTGTAGCCCGCGGCCTTGGCGGCGCCCTCGGCACCGCGGACGATGCCGAAGACGACGGGGTTGGTGATGTCGGCCACGAGCAGCGCGATGGTGCGGCTGCGCCCGGTGGGCAGGGCCCGGGCCATCGGGTTGAACCGGAAGTTCAGCTGCTCGACCGCGTCGCGGATGCGCGCCTGCGTCGGCGCGCTGATCCGGCCGGGCTGCGACAGCGCCCTCGACACGGTCGACGGGCTGACCCCGGCGAGGTCGGCGACGTCGTAGATGGTCGCGACCCCGCTGCGGCGCCGGCGCGAGGGCGCGCGCTCGCCCTCCTCGCTCACCGCGGGCTCCGCGCCGGAACGCCGCGGGAGTGGATCTGGGAGCGCACCTCGTCCATCGTCCCGGCGATCCGCAGCGTGGCGGCGGCATCGTGCGACGGATGCTCGCGCAGCCCTTCGGCGATCGCCCCGTTCACGGCGCGGATCATCGGCACGTAGCCATTGCCCTCGCGCTCCCGCACCAGGCGATCGGGCGTGCGGAACAGCGCCTCGGGCGACCCGGCGTGCAACTCGGCGGTGTCGCCGGCCCAGAACATGGCCGGGATCTCGATCCAGCCGGCGGTGCCGCTGATCGCGGCGGAGGGGTCGCAGAACTCCAGCACGGAGCAGGCGGACTGCGAGCCCCGGCCGTCACCGTGGTCGAGCGAGATCTGCGCCGACACGTCCACACCGTCGAGCACGGAGCCGGTGGCCGTGACGGCCTGCGCGGGTCCGAGCATCCAGTCGGCCAGGGTGATCGGGTAGATGCCCTGGTCGAGCACCGTGCTGCCGCCGAGCTCGGCGCTCCAACGGCTGCCGCCCGCGGGGAACGGCATGCCGAAGCCGCCGCGCACCGAGCGCGGCTCACCGATCAGGCCGGCGAGAACGCGCTCGCGGAGCTCGACGTGCAGGGGGTTGAACTTCATCCACATCGCCTCCATGGCGAAGCGGTCGTTCCGCCGGGCGGCCTCGAAGACGGTGCGGCCCTCCTCGGTCGAGAAGGCGAACGGCTTCTCGACCAGCACGTGCTTCCCGGCCTCCAGGGCTCGGATCGCGAGCGGGGCGTGGGTCGCCACCGGCGTGGCCACGTAGACGGCATCCACGTCGTCGCGGGCGAGCACCTCGTCGAGCTCGGCGGAGGAGTGCGCCAGCCCGTGCCGCTCGGCGAACGCGGCGGTCTTGTCAGCCGTGCGCCCCCAGACCGACACGACCGAACCGGGCTCCGCCTGCTGGAGGTCGGGCACGAACGACTCCGAGATGCGGCCGGTGCCGAGCACCGCCCACCGCACCCCGGACGGGTCAGCCGTCGGCACCGTCGGCACCGGTGACCTCGCCGCTCCCGGCGCCCGTGCTGCCGTCGCTGCCCGGCTTCCGGCCCTCGAGCCCGCGCCAGCGGGCGCGCAGCGCCCACGCGGCCGCCTTCGGCTTCCGGTCGCGGGTGAACACGCCCTTCTTGTTGCCCTCGACGCGGTGGATGCCGTTGGAGGTCGCGAAGTCGGCGAAGTTCCAGACCTGCTCGCCGATGAACTGCGGGAAGCGGTCGAAGACCCGGTGGTTCATCGCGAGGTAGTCGACCTGGTACTCCTCGGTCCAGGCCTGGTCCCAGACGGAGTGCACGCCGGGCTGGGTGTCGGCGCCGTACTCGGTCATCATGATCGGCTTGCCGGTGCGGTCGATCCAGCCCTGGATGTCGCCGTGCAGGTACGTCTCGGCGGTCGCCAGGTCACCGGTCGCGATGTACCAGCCGTAGTAGCGGTTGAGGCTGACGACGTCGAAGAGCTCGATGATGCGGTCGTTCTTGAACGTCGCGAACATCACCATGGCGTAGGTGAGCGGACGGGTCGGGTCGAGCTCGCGGGCCAGCTCGACGAGCGGCGTGAAGTACTCCAGCGCGCCCTCCTCGTTCGAGGCCGGCTCGTTGGCGATGCACCACATCACGACGGAGGCGTGGTTCTTGTCGCGCGTGATCAGCGCGCGCAGGTGCTCGGCGTGGGCCGCCTGGGTGGCGGCACCGGCGTACTGCTCCGAGAAGGTGGGGAACGGCGGGGTGCCGGTCATGCCTCCGACGACGCCCATGTTGAGCCCGACCGCCGCCGTCTCGTCGACCACGACGATGCCGTGGCGGTCGGCGAAGTCGAGCACCTCCTCGGCGTAGGGGTAGTGCGAGGTGCGGAACGAGTTCGCGCCGCTCCACTCCATCAGCTGGAAGTCGTGCACGAGATAGGCGTCGTCGTGGCCCTTGCCGCGCACCGCGGTGTCCTCGTGCTTGCCGAAGCCCGTGAAGTAGAACGGCTCGCCGTTGATCAGGAACTCGTGCCCGCGCACCTCGACGGTGCGCACGCCGACGGCGACGGGATAGCTGTCGATCACGGAGTCGCCCTCGTCGAGCAGCTCGACGGTCAGCTCGTAGAGGTAGGCGGCCCCCGGCTGCCAGAGCGTGACGTCGGGCACAGTGAGCGACCCCGAGGCGCCCTGGCCCGTGGCGACCGGAGCCCCCGCGGCATCGCTCAGGCTCACCCGCACGCGCGCCTCGTCCACGCCGTCGGTCACGACGGTCCAGTCGACCGACCCGGTCGCGCCCTCGAAGCCGGTCACCACCGTGACGTCGGCGATGCGCGTCTTCGGCTCGCTGTGCAGCCAGACCGAGCGGGCGAGGCCGGCGTAGTTGTAGAAGTCGTGGAAGTAGGTCTGCTTCTTCTTCCCGTTCATCCCGACCTCGATCTTCCCTGGCGGGATGGTCTCGTTGCTGAGGTCGCCGCTCACCGCGACGGTGAGCCGGAAGCGCTCCCCCGCGGCGACGCGGTCGGTGATGTCGACGTCGAACGGCAGGTAGCCGCCAACGTGCTCGCCGGCGAGCTCGTCGTCGACGTAGACCTTCGCCGCATGCGTGGCCGCGTCGAAGCGCAGCAGGACGCGCTCGCCGCCCCAGCCCCGGGGAACCCGCACCTCTCGCTGGTAGTAGACCCAGCCGACGTGGTCGCGGATCTCGGGATCGACGAACAGGTCGTTGTAACTGGCCGGCACCGCCGCCTCGAGCGGGGTGCCGAGGAGGCCGGTCCAGGGTTCGGCACCGGCGCGCGAGTCGATCGCGAACCGCCAGACCCCGTCGAGGTTGACGAGTTCACGGGTGGGGGTGGAGATGGGCTTCAACATCACAGGTCCTTCGTACGGTTCAGGGGAGGCGGGTCAGGCGAGCGCGTTGCGGCGAGCGACGTCGCCGAGCCAGCCGAGGCTCGGCTTGGGCGTGCGCACGAAGGTCTCGCGGTCGACGGCGATCAGGCCGAAGGTGGGCTCCCAGTGACCCCACTCGTAGTTGTCGAGCAGCGTCCAGTGCAGGTAGCCGCGCACGTCGACGCCCTCCTCGATGGTGTCGTGCAGCCCCTGCAGGGCCTCGTCGGTGTAGCGGATGCGCTGCTCGTCGTCCTTCGTGGCGATGCCGTTCTCGGTGATCAGCACGGGCACTCCGCCGGTGACCTCCCAGGCGTGGCGCACGGCCATGGCGAGGGAGTCGGGACGGTAGGCCGTCCCGACGAGGGTGTTGTCGGGCGAGACGGGGTGCGGCACGAGACCGTGGGCGTCGACCTCCTGGCTCGAGTAGGCCTGCACACCGACGAAGTCGTCACCGCGGCTGCCCTCCCAGAACACGTCCTCCTTGCCGTAGCGGATCTCCGCGAGCTTCTCCTCACCGCCGGGAGCGGCGGTCAGCGCTCCGGCCGCGATCGTCCAGCCGACCTTCGCGGAGGTCTTCTCGCGCACGACGGCGCGCGCCGCGTGGTGGATGCGCACGAACATCCGCCCGATCTCGGGGTCGGCGTTGGCGAGGAAGTTGCGGGAGGCGCGCTGGCGCTCCTCGTCGGTGGCGTGCTCGACCGTGGGGCTCGTCCAGCTGCCGTCGGCCGACTGCTGCATGCGCTTCATGGCGGTCATGATGGCGGCCTGCATGTTGGGCTCGTTCATCGTGGCCACCCACTCGACGCCGTCGAGCACGGTGCAGGCCTCGGCGACGTAGCGGGCGAACTTATCCGACGCGTCCGGCGCCGACCAGCCCCCTGCCTCGGCGAACCACTGCGGGGTGGTGAAGTGCTGCAGGGTGACGACCGGGGTCACGCCCGCCTCGAGGCAGGCGTCGACTATCCGCCGGTAGTGGGCGAGCTCGGCGCGCGAGAAGCGGCCCTCGATCGGCTCGATGCGCGACCACTCGAAGCTGAAGCGGTAGGAGTCGAGGCCGGCCTCGGCGAGCAGCGCGATGTCCTCGCCGTAGCGGTGGTAGCTGTCACAGGCGTCGCCCGAGAGGTCCATGCCGGGCGTCACCTGCTCGCGCGCCCACCAGTCGCTGTTGACGTTGTTGCCCTCGATCTGGTGGCCGGCGGTCGAGGCGCCCCAGAGGAAGCCGTTCGGGAATGCGGTGGTCATCGGTGATCCTTCTCTGTCGGTGCGGTGTCGGTGGGGGTCGTGCAGTGGACGCGGGTGACGGTGGCCGGGCCGCCGAGCGCCTCGATGCCGGCCATCCGGCCGGTGAAGCCGCCGGCCACCTCGGTGGAGAGGTACCGGCCGTCGAGGGTGAAGAGGTGGCGTTCCTCGCCGGCGGAGGCGTAGCCGAGGACGATCCGGTCGGGGCCCTTCCGCGCACCGGGGGGAGCGTCGAAGGGGATCGAGCTGACGACCAGCGAGGCCGACGTCGGCACTCCCCGCTCGCTCGCGACGATCCCGGCGAGGGGGCCGATGACGACCTTGGCCCGCACCTCGTCGCCGACCCGCTCGACCGCGGCCTGGTGCTCGTCGTCGATCCGCACCGACAGCGCGAAGTCTCCGGCGCCCTCGGCCGAGACGGTCCACTCGAGGTGCTCGATCCGGGTGGCCAGCAGGCGCTCGGCCGCTGTGGCGTCGGCCGCCCGCCCGGCCGCGAGGACGAGTCCCTGCGGCCCCGGGCGGGCGAACTCCGCCGGATCGGCTCCCGGAGACACCCACCGCGGATGCAGCGACCCGGAGTCGAAGGTCTCGACGAAGCCCTGCGGATCCTCTGCGGCTTCGAAACGGCCCTCCACCACGACGGGCCAGTCGTCGACCCAGTCGATTCCGGCGAGGAAGGTCTCGCGGCCGTTGGTGTGCCAGCGCGGGAAAGAACCCCGCGGCCGGGTGCCGAGGTGCACGAGCGCCCAGCCGCCGTCGGCGAGCTGGACGAGATCGGCGTGACCGGTGGCCTGCACGGGCAGCGAGGTGCTCCGATGGGTGAGGATCGGGTTCGCGGGGTTCGACTCGAAGGGCCCGTCGACCGCCCGGGACCGGGCGACCGTGACCATGTGGCCGGCGCCCGTTCCGCCCTCGGCGACGAGGAGGTAGAACCAGCCGTTGCGGGAGTACAGGTGCGGGCCCTCCGCATGCGCCCCGCCGGTGCCCTGCCAGAGGCTGCTCGGCTCGGAGAGCACGGTGCCCTCGAAGGGATCGATCAGCGCCTGGGAGATGCCGCCGCGCAGCACGTCGGACCACGTCAGGCGGCAGGAGCCGTCGTCGTCCCAGTGCAGGTCGGGGTCGATGCCCACGAGACCGGCGACGTGCACCGGGTCGCTCCAGGGTCCCTCCGGATTTTCCGCGTGCACGATGAGGTGGCCGCGGGCGACCTCGTGGATGTTCGTCGTGACGAGCCAGAACAGACCGTCGTGGTGGCGCAGGGTGGGAGCGTAGACGCCCCCGCTCGCGCCGTCGAGGCCCGCGCGGGTCGTCAGCTGCGACGGCCGGTCGAGCACGTTGCCCACGAGCTCCCACGAGAGCAGGTCGGTGCTCGTGTAGAGGGGGACTCCGGGGAAGTACTCGAAGCTCGAGGTGGCGAGGAAGTACCGGTCGCCGACACGGCAGATGCTGGGATCGGGATGGAATCCGGGGATGATCGGGGCGCTCATCCGCCCACCCCCGCGGCCGAGGCGCGGCGCTCGAGGCGGCGGCGGCGCTGCTCCTCGGGGTCGGCGACCGGCGCCGCGAGCAGCAGGGTGCGGGTGTACGGATGCTCGGGCGTCGACGTCACGTCGACGGCCGGACCCGTCTCGACCAGATCGCCCCGGTAGAGCACGGCCACACGGTGGCTGATGTGCCGGATGACGGTGAGGTCGTGCGAGATGAAGAGGTAGGCGACACCCGTCTGCCGCTGGATGTCGACCAGCAGGTCCATCACCAGCGCCTGCGTCGTGAGATCGAGGGCCGAGACCGGCTCGTCGCAGACGATGAGCTTGGGCTGCGGGCCGAGGGCACGGGCGATCGCGATGCGCTGCCGCTGCCCGCCCGAGAACTCGCGGGGCAGCCTCTCGACCGCGTCGGACGGCAGGCCCACCTGGTCGAGCAGGCTCCGCACCCGCGCCCGGGCGTCGCGCCGGGTGGCGCCCTGGATGACGAGCGGCTCGGCGAGCGTGTCGCCGATCGTGATCGAGGGGTTCAGTGAGGAGTACGGGTCCTGGAAGACCACCTGGATGTCGTCGGAGAGGCCGCGCCGCGCGCGGCCCTGAAGCCCGCCGATCTCGCGTCCCTCGAAGTGGATGGTGCCCCCGGACGGCTTGACCAGGCCGAGCACGGCCCGGCCGATGGTGGTCTTGCCCGATCCGGACTCGCCCACGAGCCCGAGGGTCTCCCCCGGTGCCACGGACAGCGACACCCCGTGCAGCACCTCGACCGGCTTCGCGCGGAAGCCCCGGCCGGGGAAGGAGACCCGGAGGCCGTCGATCTCGAGCAGGGTCATGCCTGGCCTCCTTGGGCGGCCGCCGCGACGGGCGGATCGGTGCGGTACGAGGACTCGTCGAGGATCGCGCCCAGCAGGGTCTTCGTGTAGGGGTGCTGCGGGCTGCCGAAGACCTGAGCGGCGGTGCCGGTCTCGACGATGCGGCCCTGCTTCATCACCGCGATCCGGTCGCAGAGGTCGGCGACGACACCGAAGTTGTGCGTGACGATCAGCACCGCCATGTCGAGCTCGGCCTGCAGGTCGCGGAGCAGGTCGAGGATCTCGGCCTGCACCGTCACGTCGAGCGCCGTGGTGGGCTCGTCGGCGATGAGCAGCTTCGGCCGGCTCGCCACGGCACCGGCGATCAGCACGCGCTGGGCCATGCCGCCCGAGATCTGGTGCGGGTAGGAGTCGAAAGTGCGTGCCGGGTCGGCGATCCCACAGCGTTCGAGCAGCGCGAGCACCCGGGCCTTGGCCTCCTTCTTGGAGACCTTCAGCGCCGACCGCACCCCCTCCACGAGCTGTGCGCCCACCCGGTAGGACGGATCGAGGTTCGACATCGGCTCCTGCGGGATGTACGCGATCTCCTTGCCCCGGAGCGGGCGCATCTCGCCGTCGGAGAGTCCGATCAGCTCCCGGCCCTCGAACACGATCGAGCCGCCCGTGATGACGGCCTCGTTCGGCAGCACCCCGAGGGTGGCGAACGCGGTCTGCGACTTGCCCGACCCCGACTCCCCGACGAGGCCGAGCACCTCGCCGCGCGCGATCTCGAGGTCGACGCCCTTCACGACCTCGAACAGCGCCCCCGTCGGGGTGGGATAGGCAATGGCCAGCCCGCGCACGGCAAGCAGCGCATCCGCCGCCGCCTCGGGCCGCACCGAGTCGATCTCGGCGACCCGCTGGCCGGCCCCGACCTTCGACGGCTTCGGCTTCGAGCCCTCGAACGCGTCGCGGAGCGAGTTGCCGAGCAGCACCAGCGAGGCGGTGATCAGCCCGAGCAGGAGGCTCGGCCAGAGGAACTGGGTGGGCGCGATGTAGAGGTTGCGGAAGCCCGACGAGATCATCGCTCCGAAGCTCGGGATCTCGAGTGACCCGACGCCGAGGAAGGCCAGGCCCGACTGCACGGCGATCGTGGATCCGACCATGAACGCGGCGGCGATGATGATCGGACCGCGCACCACGGTGAGCACGTGCCGCCCGAGGATGCGCAGGGTGCCGACGCCGGAGACGCGGGCCGCGTCGACGTAGAGCTCGTTCTTGACCCCGAGCACCAGGTTGCGCACGATGCGGTAGATGCCGGGAGCGAGCAGCACACCGAAGATCAGCATCGTCGCCCGGTAGTCGCCGCCGGTGACGGGCATCAGGATGATAAGCAGCAGCAGACCGGGGAAGGTCATGATCAGGCTGAAGATCCACTCGGTGGTGGCCCGGGTGGCCCGCCCGAAGTAGCCGCCGATGAGGCCGGCGGTGATGCCGACGATCAGGGCGACGCCGGTGCCGAGGAGGGCGGAGACGGCGGCCGTGTTGATCGAGTGCAGCAGCCGGCTGAAGATGTCACGGCCCGACTCGTCGGCGCCGAGGGGGTATCCCGGGGTTCCGGGGGGCGCGTTGACCATGCTGAGCGCCGATTCGTTCGGGCCGTGCAGCGCGATCAGCGGGGTGAGCAGCCCCAGGGTGAAGATCACGATCAGGATGCCGGCGGTGATGACCGCCTGCGGGTCCTTCAGCAGCTTCTTCCAGAGCGGGGTGCGGGACGCAGCGACGGCCGCCGCCTGCGCGACCGCGATGGACTCCGTGCTGGGTGCGGCGACCGACTTCGTCACCGGTTCGATTCGCCGGGTCAATGCTGTCTCGCTTTCGGGTTGAGCCATCCGTTGATGAGGTCGGTGCTGAGGTTGACGACGGTGACGAGGGCGACTCCGAAGGCGGTGATGCCCAGGATGACCGGGATGTCTCCCTGGAGGGAGGCGTTGAACGCGAAGCTGCCGTAGCCGGGCAGCGCGAAGACGTTCTCGATGATCAGGGCCGCGCCGAACATCTGGATGAACTCCAGCGACATCACCGTCAGGGCGGGGCTCCCCGCGTTGCGGAGGGCGTGCTTCACGACGATCGAGGTCGAGGACACTCCTCGGGTGCGCAGGGTGCGCACGTAGTCGCGACGCAGCTCGTCGATCATCCGCCCGCGCACCTGGGCCGACATGTTGGCGACGCCGCCGATCGTGAGCACGATGACCGGGATGGTGATGCTGCGCACCCAGGCGGCCGGGTCGTCGGCGAGCGGGGTGTAGCCGGTGGCCGGCAGCAGCTTCAGCTGCACCGCGAAGATGACGACCAGGCCGATGGCGAGCAGCAGGCCCGGCACGATGTAGCCGATCAGCGAGATGCCCTGGGCCACCCGGTCGACGACGCCGCCGCGGGTCGCGGCCCAGACGCCGAGCATGGTGGAGATGACTGCGGTGATCAGGAGCGCCGGCACGATGATCGACAGGGTGACCAGGAGGCGCTGCACCACGGACGGCCCGACCGGGAGCGAGGTGTAGACCGAGGTGCCGAAGTCGCCGCGCAGTGCGCTGAACAGCCAGTCGCCGTACTGCACGATCACCGGCCGGTCCCAGCCCTTGGCCGTCATCAGCGCCGCGGTGTTCTCGGGGGTGGCCGACTGGCCGAGGATGGTGCGGGCCACGTCCTCGAACGACGTGGACAGGAGCAGGAAGGTGATGAAGGTCACCAGGAGCGCGAGGATCACTCCGGTGCCCAGGCGCTTGGCGATGTAGGAGATCATCGGGCGACGAACCCCCCGCTGGGGCCCCGTCGGATAGGCGTCGGCATGCTTCTCGAACTCCTTTGTCAGAAACGCTCCTGCAACCGCTTGACAACTGTGCGGCGAAAGAAGGTGTGGTGCTAGTAAATCAGATGCTGCAGTCGGTTGACAACCGATTGCCAAAACTTTCTATCGACGCCGCGTAGGCCGGCGAGCCTGCGAGTGGTGCCGACAGAGCTGCGAGCACTGCGGGCACCGTGCGGCGATCGTCGGCGGCGTCATCCGGGAGCAGACCGCGCTTGCGCGCGACCATCCAGGCGGCGATGACAGCGGCCGTAGCGGGTGATGACTCCCCGCGCGCCAGGCGCGCCTCGGCCACGGGGACGATCCGCAGTCGGAGTTTCGTGAAACTGTCGCCCGCGATCTGGACGAGGCCGTGCTCGATCCGTGCGTTGGCGAACCGGGTCAGGAGCGCATCCCGGTATGCCGGCAGGTCGAGGCCGGCCGGCAGGCAGGAGGCGTCCTCGTCCCAGAGCGCCTCGACGGCCTCACGGCACGTGGGGTCGGTCACGGCGTCGGCGACGGTGCGGTGACCACGGAGCAGACCGAGACAGGCGAGGAGCGTGTGGGCGCCGTTGAGCATCCACAGCTTGCGGGCCTCCCAGGCGTGCAGGTCGTCGACGAAGCGCGCACCGGCGGTCTCCCAGCGCGGGCGCCCCGCGGGGAACTCCCCCGAGATGACCCAGTCGCTGAAGGGCTCCGCCACGACCGGGGCGAGATCCCCCGTCGATGCCGAGAGCTGTTCGAGCTCGGCGTCGGAGAGCCGGGGCGTGATGCGGTCGACCGAGCTCGACGGGAAGGTCACCTCGCGGGCGATCCACTCCCCGAGCGACGAGGAGAGCACGGTGGCGAGACCGCTCACGGCACGCGCGAGGCGGCCGCCGTTGTCGGGCAGGTTGTCGCAGGAGAGCAGCGCGAGGGCCCCGCCTCCCCGCCGTCGGCGTTCCTCGAGACCGAGCACGAGCTTCGCGAGCACCGTGCGCGGGGCGAGGCCCGAGAGCGGGCGGTCGCCGACCGCGGCGAGCAGCGCGAGGTCGTCGGCGACCGCGGGGTCGTCGGCGTCGGGCGACCCGTCGGCGGTCGAGCGGTAGCCGCGTTCGGTGATGGTGAGGGTGACGACCGCGGTGGCCGGTGCCGCCAGGTCGGCGAGGAGGGCTTCGACGTCGTCGCCGGAGCGCGCTCGCACGATGCTCCCCACCACCTCGGAGCGATCGCCGTCGGAGTCGCGGACGATCAGCGTGGAGAGGCCGTCCTGGCGGGTCAGCGAATCGGCCAGCTCGTGGCTGCCGCCGGTGTAGGCCGAGATTCCCCACTCCCGGCCGTCGGCGGCGTGCTCGGTGTACCAGGCGATGTGCGAGCGCGAGAACGCCCCGAGACCGAGGTGCACGATGCGCACAGGTGGCGCCGGCCGGTCCCTGCGCAGCAGGGGAGCCGTCGGGCGCGGGGCGAGCCCCGTCACAGCTTGAACACCCGTCGCGGGAGCGCACCCACGAGGTCGTCGGCGATCCGCTCCGCCTGGTGCTGACGGATGCGCCCCTCCGCCACGAGTCGGGCGAGGAACGCCGAGTCGGCCCGGCGCGCCATGTCGTGGCGGGCGGGGATCGACAGGAACGCCCGCGTGTCGTCGATGAACCCGGAGCCGCGGGAGAATCCGGCGGTCTCGGTCGTCGCCGCCCGGAAGCGTGCGATCGAGTCGGGGGCGTCGAGGAACCACCACGGGGCCCCGATGTACACGCTCGGGTAGAAGCCGGCGAGCGGTGCCAGTTCGCGGGAGTACACGGACTCGTCGATGCCGAAGAGCACGAGGTGGAAGCCGGATGCGAGGCCGAACGCCTCGAGCAAGGGGCGCAGACCCCGGGTGAAGTCGACCGGCACCGGGATGTCATGGCCGGTGTCGGGCCCGAACGAGCGCAGGGTGGCCGTGCTGTGATTGCGGAGCACCCCGGCGTGCACGGTCATGACGAGACCGTCCTCGACGCTCATCCGAGCCATCTGGAAGAGCATGTGCCCCCGGAAGACGCGCTTCTCGGCCGCGGTCGCACGGCCCTGCAGAACCGCCTGGAACAGCCGCTCGGCGCGACCCGGGTCGAGGTCGGTGGTGAAGGGCTCCTCGACTCCGTGGTCGGCCGAGACGGCGCCATGACGGATGAAGTGCCGGCGGCGCTCGGCGAGCGCGGACAGGTAGCCGGCGAAGGTCGACGGCGACGCCGTCGCCCCGAGCAGCCGCCCGACACTCTCGGCGAAGGCGGGAGCATCCGGGTCGAGATAGCGGTCGGGACGGAAGGTCGGCAGCACCCGGCCGGGGAGGGCGCCCGACAGCCGGGCGTGACCGGCGAGATCGTCGAGCGGGTCGTCGGTGGTCGCGAGGACCTCGATGCCGAAGCGCTCGAACAGCGCCCGCGGCCGCCACTCGGGCAGGGCCAGGCGAGCGGCGACGAAGTCGAAGGACTCGTCGGCCGTGTCGGGCCCCAGCTCCGCCTCGAATCCGAGGTCGGCGAGCTCCTCCTCGAGCCAGTACCCCGAGGAGGTGCCGGCGAAGAGATGCCAGTGACCGGCCAGCGTGCGCCAGACCTCGCGGGGGTCGGCCGCACCGGAGCCGAGCCCGAGCGCGTCGAGCGGGACCCCCGAGGCGTGCACCAGCCGGGTGACGTAGTGGTCATGGGTGACGAACAGGGCGGCCGGGTCGGCGAAGGGCGTGTCGTCGACCAGCCACTCCACGGGCACGTGTCCGTGCGGGGAGACGATCGGCGCCTCGGCGACGCGCTGGTAGAGGTCGCGAGCGATGCCGCGCGTCGCCGGGTCGGCCGGGAGCAAGCGGTCAGGGTCACGCCGTCGTGGCTGGTGCATGCTGAGTATTCTGTCCAGCGCGCCGCCGCTTGTCAACCGATTGCCGCGCCCAGGGCGCGCGACTCAATGGGTTCCGGAGAAGCGTCCGGCAATCGCTTGCCAAAACGCGACGGCTCTGCTGTACTGTCCTCGATCGCCGCACCGCCGCGCAGGGCCGCCCGCTCGCCCGCCTCACCGAAAGACGCCCATGAAGATCCAACAGGCCGAAGTCATCGTCACCAGCCCCGACCGCAACTTCGTCACCCTCAAGCTCACCACCGACGACGGCCTCACCGGTCTCGGCGACGCCACGTTGAACGGCCGGGAGCTCGCCGTCGTCAGCTACCTGCGCGACCACGTCGTGCCGCTGCTGATCGGCCGCGACGCGTCCCGTATCGAGGACACCTGGCAGTTCCTCTACCGCTCCGCCTACTGGCGCCGCGGCCCGGTCACGATGGCCGCGATCGCCGCGGTCGACGTGGCGCTGTGGGACATCAAGGCCAAGGCGGCCGGCATGCCCCTCTACCAGCTGCTCGGCGGAGCGTCCCGCACCGGCCTGCTCGCCTACGGTCACGCCTCGGGCAAGACGAACGAGGAGATCTTCGACAGCATCCGCTCGCACCAGGAGCAGGGCTATAAGGCCATCCGCGTGCAGGCCGCGGTGCCGGGCCTGAAGTCGATCTACGGCATCGCCTCCAACGCCACCTTCGAGGCGAACAAGGGCGTGCGCTACGACCACGAGCCCGCGCAGCGCGGGGCGCTCCCGAACGAGGAGGACTGGGACACCCGCTCCTACCTCCGCCACATCCCCACCGTGTTCGAGGCCGTGCGCAACGAGTTCGGCCCCGAGCTGCCCCTGCTGCACGACGCCCATCACCGCATGACGCCCATCCAGGCGGCGAAGCTCGCGAAGTCGCTCGAGCCCTACGACCTGTTCTGGCTCGAGGACTGCACCCCCGCCGAGAACCAGGAGGCGCTTCGCCTCGTGCGGCAGCACTCCACCACCCCGCTCGCGATCGGCGAGATCTTCAACACCATCTGGGACTACCAGCTGATCGTGCGCGAGCAGCTGATCGACTACGTGCGGAGCGCGGTCACCCACACCGGCGGCATCACGCACCTGAAGAAGGTGCTCGAGTACGCCTCCCAGTACCAGATCAAGTCGGGGATGCACGGACCCACCGACATCTCCCCCGTCGGCATGGCCGCCGCCATGCACCTGGGCCTCGCCATCCACAACTTCGGCATCCAGGAGTACATGAAGCACGGCGCGAAGACCGACCAGGTCTTCCAGCAGTCCTTCACCTGGAGCGACGGCATGCTGCACCCCGGCGACCAGCCCGGCATCGGGGTCGAGCTCGACGTCGACGAGGCCGGGAAGTACCCCTACGTGCAGGCGTACCTGCCCTACAACAGACTGGCCGACGGCACCGTCCACGACTGGTGACCGCCCGCCGACCCGACAGAACCCCAGACGAAGGAGTCTCATGACCACGGAAGCGCCGGCGGTCGCCGCAGCGCCCCTAGCGCGGGTCAGCGCCAGCTGGCTCGCCCTCTCCGCCATCGCCAACTTCGGCGTCTCGATGGCGTTCATCGTGCCGCTGTCGTTCTCGCTCGCCGTGCGCATCTCCGAGCTCGACCCCGGTCACGAGGAGGTGCTGGGGTACGTCACGGGCATCGCGCAGATCGTCTATCTCGTCGCAAGTCCGCTGATCGGCGTCTGGAGCGACCGGCTGCAGTCGCGCTTCGGCCGCCGCAGCCCGTTCGTGGTGGGCGGCGCGCTCCTCGGCATCGTGGGTCTCGTCGTGATCTCGTCGGCACCGAGCGTGCTGATCGTGGGCGTCGGCTGGGTGATCGGGCTGATGGGCTGGGCGACCGCCGGTCAGGCCATCCAGAACCGGCAGGCCGAGACGGTGCCCGAGGAGCAGCGCGGTCGCATCTCCGCCCTCACCGGCCTGCTCGCCCAGGTCGCGCCGGTGCTCGGCATCGGCATCGCCTACGCGGTGGCCTCCAGCACGCTGCTCGTCTTCGTGATCCCGGGTCTGGTCGGGCTGCTCTGCGTCATCCTGTTCACGGTGCTGAAGAAGGAGCGCAGCTCGGTCGGCCTGGCGAGCACCGCGCCCGTCTCGGTGAAGTCGATCCTGTCGAGCTACGTCTTCAACCCCCGCAAGCACCCCGACTTCGGCTGGAACTGGCTCGGCCGCTTCCTCTTCTTCATGGGTTTGTACTTCAACACCTCCTTCGGCACCTTCTTCTATGCCCAGCGCCTCGGTCTGCCGGTGAAGGAGGTGGCCGGCATCGTCGCGATCATCGGACTGATCGGCATCGTCGCGGCCACCGTGGGCGCTCTCGGTGCCGGGTTCCTCTCCGACAAGCTGCGCCGCCGCAAGCTGTTCGCCCTGATCGGTGCCGTGCTCTTCGTCTTCGGTGCGGTCACCGAGGCCTTCGCGCACAGCTTCGTCACCCTCCTGATCGGCTCGCTGATCATGCAGCTCGCGATAGCGGCCTTCAGCGCCGTCGACCAGGCCATCGTCTTCGCCGTCATCCCCGACCGCGCCCAGACGGGTCGCTACCTCGCCGTCGTCGCGTTCGCTCAGAAGATCCCGAGCGGCATCGCTCCGCTGATCGCGCCGCTCATCATCACCGTCGGGGCCGTCGGTGCCGACAAGAACTACACCGCGCTCTACCTGGCGGGCGCCGTGCTGGCGCTGGCCGGCGGCATCATCGTGGCGACCAAGGTGAAGGCGGTCCGATGACAGCGCAGCCCTTCGATCTCTCGGTTCCGGATGCTCCGCGGTGGATCTCCCCCGCCGAGACGCCCGAGCAGGCCGACACCCCCGATCGCGGCGCCCACCTGCTCCGTCGTGTCTTCGATCTCGACGAGCCCGTCGCCGACGCCGTCCTCACCGCGACGGCCCTCGGCGTCTACGAGGCGTTCCTGAACGGACAGCGGGTCGGCGACCTCGAGCTGACCCCCGGATCGACGAGCTACGACCGCACCGTGCACGCCCAGCGCCACGAGGTCGCCGGGCTGCTCGCGGCCGGCCGCAACACCCTCGACATCCTGCTGTCCGACGGCTGGTTCCGCGGCCGCAACAGCGGAGTGCAGCGGCGCGACGTCTGGGGGCGCGCCACGGCGGCCCTCGTGCACCTCGAGCTCACCGCGGCCGACGGCACGAGAACGGCCGTCTCCTCCGACGAGCAGTGGCTGAGCCTCCCGAGCCCCGTCGTGCGCGCCGATCTGATGACCGGCCAGACCACCGACTTCCGCGTCGACCCCGACCGCGCCGATGGCGTTCCCGTGCGGCTGGACGCCGTGGCACCGCCCGCCCCCAGCTGGTCCCCCGGCCCGCCCGTGCGACGGGTCGAGGAGCGTCGCCCGGTCTCCCTCACACCCGTGGCCGACGGCGTCTCGATCCTCGACACGGGCCAGAACCTCTCCGGCTGGCTGCGGCTCACCGGCCTCGGGCCCGCCGGGAGCGAGACGGTGCTGCGCTTCGGTGAGCATCTCGACGAGAACGGCGACCTCACCACCGCGCACCTCGACCTGACCACGCCGCAGGGCGAACGCCTGGCGTTCCACCAGACCGACCGCGTGGTGGCCGACGGCGCGCAGCGCGTGTTCGAGCCGCGCCACACGGTGCACGGTTTCCAGTACGTGCGGATCGAGCATCCGGGGCGCCCGCTCTCGATCGACGACCTCACCGTGGTCGTCGTGCACTCCGACGTCGAGCGGCGCGGCTGGTTCCGCTCGTCGTCGGCCGAGCTCGAGCGGCTGCACGAGGCGGCGCTCTGGAGCTTCCGCGGGAACATCGTCGACGTGCCCACCGACTGCCCGACGCGGGAGCGGTCGGGCTGGACCGGGGACTACCAGGTCTTCTCCCCCGTCGCGACGATGCTCTACGACGTCGACGCCTTCTCCCGCAAGTGGCTGCAGTCGGTGCGCGACGACCAGACGCCGGAGGGGCTGCCCGCCGCGTTCTCGCCCGACTCGCTGCGCATCCGGGAGAACCCCGAGCTGCCGACCCGCGTGCTCGGTGGAGCCGCCGGCTGGGGCGACGCGCTCGTGCTGGTGCCCTGGACGCTCTACCGCGCCTACGGCGACCCGTCGGTGCTCGCGGAGAGCTGGGAGTCGATGCGCGCGTGGGTCGAGTACGCCCTCGGGCTCGCGTCCTCGCTCCGGCACCCGGATCGCGTCGCCCGCTCGGCCGAGCCCCTGACGCACGAGCGCTTCGTCTGGGACGGGCCCTTCCACTACGGGGAGTGGCTCGAACCCAAGAAGCGACGCGCTGACGGCAGCCTGATCGACCCGATGGCCGAGAACCCGTACGCGTACATGTCCGCAGACCGGGGCGAGGTGGGCACCGCCTATCTGCACCTGTCCGCACGCACCCTGGCGCGGGCAGCCGAGGCGCTCGGCGACACCGCCTCGGCCGTTCACTACGACGCGGTCGCCGAGCGGGTGAAGGACGCGTGGCAGCGGGAGTTCCTCTCCTCCGACGGCCGCACGCGCGACGACACCCAGGCCGCCTACGTGCGCGCCCTCGCCTTCGGCCTGCTGCCGGTAGAACTGGTCGGGCCTGCTGCCGCCCGTCTCGCGGAGCTCGTGAACGAGGCCGACGACCGGCTCAGCACCGGGTTCCTCTCCAGTGGGCTGCTGCTCGGCGCCCTCGCCGACCACGGCCACGCCGAGCTCGCGTACCGCCTGCTGCTCCGGCACGGCACGCCCTCCTGGCTCGGCATGCTCGACCGTGGCGCGACCACCGTCTGGGAGGACTGGGACGGGATCGACGAGCACGGCCACGCCCACGAGTCGCTCAATCACTACAGCAAGGGCGCGGTCATCCGCTTCCTGCACGAGCACGTCGTCGGGCTGCGCCAGGCGCCGGGCTCCTCGGGCTGGACGAGCTTCGTGGTGAAGCCCGTGCCCGGTGGCGGCCTCGACTCGGCCGGCTACACGTTCCGGTCGCCGCTCGGCGAGATCGTCGTCGACTGGACGCGGTCGGGCGGGGAGTTCACGCTCGACCTCACCGTGCCCCCGGGGTCGGAGGCCGTCGTCGAGCTGCCCGACGGTTCGCGCAGCCGGCACGGAGCGGGGAGCATCCGGCTCACCTGCCCGGCACCCCGGTGACCGGCCGTCACCGACCTCGACTTCCACCCTCGACCCTCGACCAGAAGGAACAACCATGCCCGTGCCCGACGTCTCCCAGCACACCCTCGCCGAGCTCGTCTCGCTCACCGGCCGCCGCGCCGTCGTCACCGGCGGCGCCCGGGGCCTCGGCAAGGCCATCGCCCTGCGCCTCGCCGAGGCCGGAGCCGACGTGGTGATCGGCGACCTCGACGAGGACCTCGCCGTGCGCACCGCCGCCGAGCTGGCCGAGACCCACGGCGTGCGCGCCGAGGGTCACCGCCTCGACGTCGCCTCGACCGACTCGGTCGTCGCCCTCGCCGACGCCACCGTCGAGCACCTCGGCGGGATCGACATCTGGGTGAACAACGCCGGCATCTTCCCCAACACGCCGCTGCTCGAGCTGAGTGACGAGCAGTGGGACCAGGTCTTCGCGGTCAACGCCCGCGGTGCCCTGGTCGGTGCCCGCGAGGCGGCCAGGCGGATGACGGCGGCGGGCTCGGGCGGCGTGATCGTGAACGTGGTCTCGACCGCCGGCTTCCGCGGCACCGGCCCCGGTCTCGCCGCGTACGTCGGCTCGAAGCACGCCGTGCGGGGGCTGACCCGGCAGCTGGCGCTCGAGCTGGCGCCGCAGGGCATCCGGGTTCTCGGAGTCGCCCCGAGCTACGTGCCGACCGAGGGCAACCAGGCGATGCTGGCTGCCGCCCTCGAAGCGCTCGGGCAGCCCCTCGGCGGACCGTCGGTCGACGCGCCGCCCGTGGAGTACATGGCCACGCCCCTGCTCGGCCGCGTCGGCACCCCCGACGACATCGCCCGGGTGGCGCTGTTCGCCGCATCCGACCTCTCGGCCTTCATGACGGGCAGCACCCTGCTCGCCGACGGCGGCGAGACCGCCTGACCCGCACCCGCATCCCTTCCCGGTCGACAGAAAGAGAACCATGACCAGTCAGCCCATCACCGCCTCGAGCTCGATCACCGCCTGGCTCGCCCACCCGGAGGGCGGCCCGCTCGTGCGCGGCCTGCTCGCCCAGGCCGGCATCGACGAGACCACCCTGGCCCCGGTCGCCGGGCTGCCGCTGCAGCAGCTCGTCGTGCTGAGCCAGGGCCAGCTGCCGCAGCAGCTCGTCGACGACCTCGTGCGTCAGGCGAACGGCGGCGAGATCCCCGACGAGTCCTCCCTCTCCGACGACGGGCAGTGGCGCGAGACGATCACGCCCGGCCGCTTCGCCGGGCGCACGGTCGTGGTGACCGGAGCCGCCTCGGGCATCGGCCGCGCCACCGCGTCGCGCGTGGCACGTGAAGGCGGCCGGGTCGTCGCCGTCGACATCTCGGCCGAGCGCCTGGCCGAGCTCGTGGAGTCGCTGCCCGACGCCGAGGTGGTCGCCGTGGCGGCGGACATCACGGCGCAATCCGGCATCGACTCGATCGTGGCCGCCGCCGGTGACCGCATCGACGCGCTCGCCAACGTCGCGGGCATCAACGACGACTTCTCCCCCGCCGCTGAGACGAGCGACGCCGTCTGGGACCGGGTGATCGCCGTCAACCTGACCGGTGGGTTCAAGCTCTCCCGGGCGGTGCTCCCCGTGATGCTCGCGGCCGGGCGCGGCGCGATCGTCAACGTGGCCTCCGAGGCGGCGCTCCGGGGCAACTCCTCCGGCACCGCCTACACGGTCTCCAAGCACGGCGTGATCGGCCTGACCAAGAGCACCGCGTTCATGTACGGGCCGCAGGGCATCCGGGTGAACGCCGTCGCACCCGGCGGCGTCGCGACCGGGATCCCCATGCCCGCGAGCATCTCGGAGGCCGGCCTCGGCCGCCTGAAGCCGTTCCAGGACATGATCCCCACGATCGCCACGGCCGACCAGCTCGCGGCCTCGATCACCTTCCTGCTCAGCGACGACGCCGTGAACATCAACGGGGCGGTGCTCGCCTCCGACGGCGGATGGTCGGTTCAGTAGCCGGTGACGCCGGGCCGCTCGCCGGCCCGGCCGTCATCGTCGTGTCGGGGGTGTCGGGGTCGGGCAAGTCGACCGTCGGCGCCCTGCTCGCCTCACGGCTGGGATGGGACTTCCTCGACGCCGACGACCTGCATCCCCCGGCGAACATCGCGAAGATGGCCTCGGGCATGCCGCTGACCGACGCCGATCGCGGGCCCTGGCTCGATGCGGTCGGTCGAGCCGCCTCAGCTCCCGGGCGCGCCGGGGTCGTGGTGGCCTGCTCGGCCCTGCGGGTCGTCCACCGCGATCGCCTGCGCGAACGAGTGCCCGACCTCGTCGTGGTGCAGCTCACGGCGCACCCCGACCTCATCGGCGACCGACTGTCGACCCGCGTCGACCACTTCATGCCTCCGACCCTGCTCGCGAGCCAGTTCGCCGCGCTCGAACCGCTCTCGGCGGCCGAGGCCGGTCTGGTGCTCGACGTAGGAGCGACTCCCGAGGCTCTCGTCGCTCGCATCCTGGTGCTGCTGGCAGACGGCTGAGATAACCGATCGGTCACGATCCGGACGAATTTTGGCAATCGGTTGTCAAAAGCCCTCGCGGCTGATTTACTGACACCACGCGAATGGCTCCCGCCGTCAGTCAAACGGTTGCCAACGCCCCTGCTTTCATACGAAGGAGTCTGAAAATGCCCCGACAGCACCGCCTCGGCACCCGGAGCGCGGCACTCGCCGCCCTCGTCAGCGGCGCCCTCCTCCTCACCGCGTGCAGCGCGCCCGAGGACACCGCGTCGACCAGCGCCGCCACCGACGCCCCTGCCCTGGCGCTCGCCGCGGTCTCCGGCCCGAACTCGCTCGACACGGCCCAGCTCGTCGACGGCCAGCAGGCCTTCGTCTGGGCGTCGGTCTACGACACGCTCCTCGCCCGCGACCAGAAGACCGGCGCGGTGGCCCCGAACGCCGCCGAGAGCTGGGAGTACAACGCCGACGGCACCGTGCTCACCCTGAAACTCCACTCCGGAATGACGTTCTCGAACGGCGACCCCGTCGACGCCGCCGCCGTGGCCGCCACCATGCTCCGCACCAAGAACACCCCCGGCATCGTGCAGCCCAAGTTCGCGCTCGTCACCGACGTGAAGGCGACCGACGACCTCACCGTCGAGGTGACCTTCTCGTCGTTCGACCCCCAATTCGTCTACAACCTCTCGCTCGGCGCGGGAGCGATCGGCGATCCCGACTCGCTCGACACCGCCGAAGCCGCGACGAATCCCGTCGGCTCCGGCCCCTACACGCTCGACGTGGCCAACACCGTGCCCGGAACCTCGTACCAGCTGAAGAAGCGCGACGACTACTGGAACGCCGACGCGTTCCCGTTCCCCTCGGTGACCGTGCGCGTGCTGCAGGACCCGACGGCGTCCTTCAACGCCCTCCAGGCGGGCGAGATCAACGCGGCCACGGTGCAGACCCAGCTCATCGGCCAGCTCGACTCGAGCAAGTACACGATCAGCACCATCCCCGGCCAGGCGCTCGCCTACCTCGACATCCTCGACCGCGGCGGCCAGAAGTGGCCGGCGCTCGGCGACCAGAAGGTGCGCCAGGCGATCAATCACGCGATCGACCGCGAGGGCATCCTGAAGGGCATCTTCCAGGACAACGGGCAGGTGACCGAGCAGGTGTTCAGCCCGAACGCCCAGGTGTTCGACGAGTCGCTCAACGACACCTACGACTACGACCCCGAGCTGGGCAAGAAGCTCGTCGCCGATGCCGGCTTCGCCGGTGAGACCTTCCAGATCCCGAGCACGTTCCTCACCACCTCGGTCGAGGCGACGCTCTCGCAGGCCTTCACCGACATCGGGCTGGGGCTCGAGTGGGTCTCGGTGCCGCCGCAGCAGGCCCAGTCGGCCCTCACCTCGGGCGACTACGGTCTCTCGTTCCAGATCACGGGTGTGAACTCCGACCCGGCCGACGCCTTCTTCCACTACTCGCCCAACGGCTTCGGCAACCCGACCCACTACACCGACGCGAAGGTCGACGAGCTCTTCTCGACCATCAACTCGACCGTCGACGAGTCGGCCGCACTGCCGGCCTACCAGGAGCTCAACGAGTACGGGGTCGAGCAGGCCTTCGAGGCGCCGATCGTCTTCATCGACTCCACCTGGGCCACCGCCGACGGCATCTCGGTCATCTCGATCGGCGGCGTGCCCGCGACGGTGAGCAACTTCGCCTTCGACGGGAAGTAGCCGCGGACGACGCGACACGGAAGGGGGCGGGCTTCGGCCCGCCCCCTTCTGCCGTCACCCCGTAGATTGGTCCCGTGAGCACAGCCGACGCTGCCGACCCCTCCGCGGACGGCGACATCCCGCCCGAGCTCGCGGCCCGGATCGCCAAGCGCGGCGGCTCCGCGACGATCTACGACATCGCCCAGCTCGCCGGGGTCAATCCGTCGACGGTCTCCCGGGCACTGAGCAAGCCCGGCCGCATCAGCCAGAAGACCGAGGCGAAGATCAGGGCGGCGGCCGAGCGGCTCGACTTCCAGTTCAACCCGATGGCGCGCGGGCTGCCGACGGGCCGCAGCCACACGCTCGGGCTCGTCGTGGCCGACATCACGAACCCCGTCATCTTCGGCATCGTGCGCGGCGCCGAGCACGCCGCGTCGGCCGCCGGCTTCACGCTCGTCATCGCCGAGTCCCAGGAGTCCGGCGAGGCCGAGGCGGAGGCCGTCTCCCGCCTGCTTCCGAGCGTCGACGGCATCGTGCTCGCGACCACCCGCCTCTCCGACGAGCGGATCGCGAGCCTGTCCTCCCGCAAGCCGGTGGTGCTGATCAACCGCCCGGTCGAGGGTGTGCCGAGCGTGCTGCCCGACGTCGAGACCGGCGTCGAGGCCCTGGTCGAGCACCTGGCCGGGCTCGGCCACCGTTCCCTGCTCTACCTGTCGGGTCCCGAGACCTCGTGGATCAGCCGCCGGCGCTGGGAGCACCTCCTGCAGACCTCGGCCGATCGGGAGCTGGCGATCGTCGAGGTCGGGCCGCACGCCCCCACGATCGAGGCGGGAAAGGTCGCCCTGCGTCGGGTGCTCGCCGCCCGCTCCACCGCCGTGATCGCCTTCAACGACCTGATGGCGATCGGGCTGATCCAGGCGGCGACCGCTGCCGGCATCCGCGTGCCCGACGATCTGAGCGTCACCGGCTTCGACGACATCTTCGGCAGCGAGCTGATCGTGCCGGCGCTGACGACGGTGCGCGCGCAGCTGCAGAAGGCGGGCGAGAGCGCCGTCGAGCAGCTCGTCGACCTGATCGACGGCGGTGCGGCGGCGGGAGACGGCGCCGCCTCGCCGCCCGGCGGCCTGCTCGCGACCACCCTCGTCGTGCGCGACAGCACCGGCCCGGCCCCGTCGCCGCGCTGACCCTGACCGCCGCCGATCACCAGGCCGTCTCGCAGGGGCCGTCCCGCACGACGGTGCACCTCCCGGCCCGCCGACCCGTCCTGCTGGCGCGGCCTCGGCGAGTGACGCTCACCGCGCCCCGTGGCGCGAGGTGGACGCCAGCAAGCTGTCGACGTACAGGTCGATGCGGGCCTCGTGGTGCTCCGATCAATCGCACGCTGACGGCGGCGGCGGAACGCGGCGAGACGCCCGGGAACGCGCGGGCCCTGCAAGCGGCCTGGGACCGGATCATCGTGCCGCGCGCCGTCCTGCAGGGTCTGGCGCTGCTCGCGCTGGGACTGACCCTCGTCCTCACCTGAACCCGCCCACGAACCCGCCGCCGCTCCCGGGCGTCAGTGAGCGAGCAGGGCCGCCGCCGTGTCCGCGTCGAGCACGAGCTCGAGGGGCGCCCCGCCCGTGGGGAGGGTGACCACGACAGCATCGGGGTAGAGCGGATGCGCGTGCGAGGCCGGCCGCGCATCCGGTCGCCGCACGACCAGCGTGTGGGCGTCGGAGATGTCGGCCTGGCTGCCGCGCGCGAGCCACTCGCGGCGGTGGAGCACGTGCAGCTCGCCGGGGGTCGCGGCGACGACGGCGCCGTGCAGCGTCATGGGGCGCACGGCGTGCAGGGCGCGGGTGAGGGCGCCGCCGGCGGGGCGGAGTCGGAGCGTGGGGTGGGCCGCGAGCAGGGTGATCTCGGGCTCCCCCGCCGCGAAGTCGGCGTAGGCCGCCACGATCCCGGCGTCGCGCGGATGGTCGGGGAGGCGGACGCCGGGCGCGGCGGCCGGCGGGGCAGGCGAGGCCGCCGGCGTCGGGGCGGGCGAGGCCGCGGGCGCCGGGGCGGGCAGGCGGGATGCCGCGGGGGCGAGCAGGCCGCGCATCCGCGTGATCAGGCGGTCGATGCTCTCGCGGGCCGAGCCGTTGTAGGGCACCACGAGGGGGTCACCGTCGGCGATGTGCACGGTGAAGCGGGCGTCGAGCAGCAGGGAGTCGTTCTGCAGGGCGACGATCGAGGCGAGGGGCACGCGGCGGGCGGAGAAGTCGTCGCCGGTGCGGGTGAGCACGACGAGACCCTCGGGGTCGAGCGCCAGCAGGGCGTCGTAGAGGTGCATCGCGGGGCTCGCGTCGCGGCGCACGATGTTGCGCGGCACCTTGAGCACGAGCGACGCGGCCGCGAGGTCGAGCGGATGCGCGCGGAAGAGCCGTGGCACCTCGGACGGGCTGCGCACCTCGTCGATCCAGGGGCCGAAGGCGTTGTACTCGGCCAGGTCGTCGACGGTCGTCATGGCGGGAGTCTAGGCTCCCGCCGCGACGGGTGGGCACCGGAGTCCGGGCTCCCGCCGCGGCGTGCGGGCGCCCGGGTCCAGGCCGTCGCCGCGGGCGGGCCCACCGTCAGGCGCCGAGCAGCGCGCCCCGGCGCCACACCGCCCGGGTGTTGAGCGTGTCGGCGATGGTCGAGGTGGGGTCGCCGTCGACCAGGAGCAGGTCGGCGCGGAGGCCGACCGCGATGCGGCCGCGGTCGGAGAGGCCGAAGCGACGGGCCGTGGCCGATGTCGCCGCCGTGAGGGCCTCCGTGGGCGTGAGCCCCGCGCGCACGAGGTACTGCAGCTCGTGGTGCACGCTGGCACCGTGCGCCAGGCCGCCCATGAACGGCAGCGGAACCGACGCGTCCGTGCCGACGAGGATGTCCACGCCCGCGTCGTGCAGCGCCTTCACCGAGGCGAGCACGTCGGCGATGCTGCCCTGCGGGTAGTGCCCGAAGCTCGAGCGCAGGGTGGTGTCCCAGCCCTCGTCGAGGCGCGATGCGACGCGCGGGTCGTCGGCCAGGGCCGCCCCGGTCACTCCGATCATCGAGGCGTCGAGCACGACGCAGGCGGTGACGAAGATGCCGGCGTCGGCGATCGCCGCGACGATCTCGTCGGTGTGCGGACGGTCCATGAAGAGGTGCGCGAGGCCGTCGACGCCCGCTTCGACGGCCATCAGGGTGGCCTCGACGGTGAGCGTGTGGGCGATCGCGAGCATCCCGTGCTCGTGCGCGGCGGCGACTCCGGCGTTCAGCGTCGCCTGGTCGAGCATCGGGATGCCCGGGTGCCCCTCGACCGATCCGTCGTCGACCATGAACTTGATGTAGTCGGATCCGTCGGCCACGAGCCTCGGTACGACGGCGGTCGCCTCCTCGGGGGTCGTCACCTCGGCCGGCACCGGACGCGGCCCGCTCGGCGCGGAGGCACCGGGAGGCGGGCCGGGCCGGAAGCCCTCGGGGAAGAGCTCCGCCGGATGCCCGCCGGGAGCGGTGAGCCCGAAGCCCGAGGAACGCACGTCGGCCAGCGAGTCGTCCTCGGCGATGCCGGCCCGCCGGGAGCGGGTGTTCGTGCCTTGCATCTCGAGCTCGGTGGTGACGCCGAAGCGGAGAGCGAGCCCGAGGCTCTGCTCGTTGGTGTGCACGTGGGCGTCGATCAGGCCGGGCAGCAGCGTGCCGCCCGAACCGTCGACGATCGTGGCGCCGGGCGGCACGGTGCCGCCGATGTCGGCGATGATCCCGTCCTCGATGAGGACGGTGGTGGCGTCGAGGAGCTTCTCCCCGTCGAAGATGCGGGCGTTGGTGACAGCGGTGGTGGTCATGATCGGAACAGTAGACAAGAACGAACATGTTCGCAACAAACATGTTCGTCACGACGCCGTTCGCTAGGATGAGGTCATGGCACCTTCAGCAGCGAGCCGGCGGGAGCGCCCGGCGAAGCCCGCCCTGTCGCGCGAGTGGATCGTCGCCGAGACGATCGGGATCATGCGCGACGTGGGGCTCGAGAAGGCGACGATGCGCCGGGTCGCCCAGGCGCTCGACACCGGCCCCGCCTCGCTCTACGTCTACGTCGCGAACACCGCCGAGCTGCACTCGGCCGTGCTCGACGAACTGCTCGGCACGCTGCTCGGCGCCTTGCCCGACGCCGCGCCGTCGGAGTCCTCCGCCGGGGAGTGGCAGAGCCGTCTCGAAGCGCTGCTCCGCGGCTACGCCGGCATCCTGTTCGAGCACCCGGGTCTCGCCCGCTCGGCGCTGCTGCTGCGCCCGACCGGCCCGAACGCCGTGCTCCTCTACGACCGGATGCTCGGCCTGCTCCTCGAGGGCGACGTCGCCGTCGACCGGGCCGCCTGGGGCGTCGACCTGCTGCTGCAGTACGTCACGGGCATCGCCGCCGAGCACAGCACCCCCCAGGCCGACGGCACTCCCACCGACTCCGCGGCGGGGATGAGCGAGCTCGCGAAGGCCCTGCACGGGGCCGACCCGGAGGCCGCGCCGCATCTGGCCGCCCATGTCGACGCCGTGCTGTCGGGCGAACCGGAGCAGCGGCTGACCTGGGCCCTCCGTGCCCTGATCGCCGGCATCGCGGCCACGCCGACGCCCGTCACCGGAGAGGCGTGACCTGAGCGGCCGCGGAGCCTGAGCCGATCATCCGGCCCCCCAGCGGAGATGCCGCCCGCCGGGCTCAGCCTGCGGCCCGGCTCAGCCAACCGCCCGGCTCAGCCCGCCGTCACCGTCTCGACGACCGCCGCCGCGAACTGCGGCAGCAGCGCCTCCTGCCCCGGCGTGACGCGCAGCGAGAACCACGCGTTGTCGAGCAGCACCGCCACCTGGTCGCCCGACGAGGAGACGAAGGCCTCGAACGGGTAGCCGGTGGCCGGCGCCCAGGTGCCGCCGCCCACCGGCGTCGACTCGGGGAAGTAGCCGGCGCCGCCCGGCAGCACCGCGGCCCACACGGTCGGGGCCGTCTCGCCCGACCAGCCGCAGCCGAAGCCGCCCACCTGCCGGTTGCTGCGGAAGCTCGCCAGCGCGTACTCGCCCTCATAGCTGCGATAGACGTTCACCGTCGTATCGCCGACGATGCCCGCCAGCCGGTCGAGGGGGATCAGCTCGTCGCAGCTCGACGCGCCCGCGAGGTCGGCGCCCGCGGGGTGCCAGAGCGGGCCCGGCTCCCCACCGGCGACCACCGCGGCGGACGCCCCCGCGAACGCGCTGCGGGCGGCCGCGACCAGCTCGGGTGTGATCGCGCCCGACGCGGGCGACACCGAGAGGCGCACGCCGTAGCCGGCGACATGGTCGACCAGACCGCAGATCGGGAAGGTGCCGCCGACCGTGCAGAACTCCTTCGACTCGGGGCCGCCGCCCGGGATGGCCGGGCTGCCGCCGAAGGTCTCGCCGTTCGCCGTCCACTCGTAGTCCTCGACGGTGACGTCGGGAACGATGGTCAGGTACGCCCCGGCGCGGTAGCTGCCCGCCGGCACGTCGGGGCCGCTGAAGCTGCACGTGAGCGCGCCCGCCCGGGCGTCGGCGAAGTCGAGCGGGTGGGTTCCGGCGAGGGCGACCGGGTCGAGCGCAGACCCGGCGAGCGCCTCGGCCGTGCCCTCCGGCAGCACCGCGTCGCACGCGACCGGCACCCGCACGGGCGCCTGCTGGTGCTCCGTGCCGCAGCCCGTGAGTGCCGCGACGCCGGCACCGAGGGCGTTCGGGCCACCGAGCAGGGTCACCCGGGTGACTCCCTGCTGCTGCAGCGCCGCGAGGGTCGACTCGGGCACGCAGTCGGGCCGCACCGCGTAGAGCGGCGCGCCGACGCTGCCCGCGACGGCCGAGCCGGCCAGCGCATCCGGGAAGTCGGTGCCCGTCACGAGGAACGCGCGCTCCGCGGTGGCGAAGCCGTCGAGATTCACGGCGGTCGAGGTCTCGAAGCGGTCGGCGCCACCGAGGCGGGTGGTGGGCGCGATGGTCTCGAGGTCCTCCTCGAGGGCCGGGGTGACGGATGCGGGCCCGCCCGCCACGACGAAGCCGTCGACACCGAGTCGCGTCACGAGATCGCGGGTCGGGGCATCCAGCTCTGACGCCAGGCCGTCGACCAGCAGCACCGGGGCGTCGTGGAAGCCGGCGGGGGCGCCGGCGGTGAGCGCGTCGGGGAAGTCGCGGCCGGTCGCGACGTAGGCCTCCGCGGCACCGTCACCGAAGGCGTAGTCGGCGACCGCGCGGGAGGTCGCGAAGCGGGTGTCCCCGGCGACGCGCTCGACCTCGGGTGCCAGCGGGGTGAGGGCCGAGATGACCGCGCGGCCGACCGCGGCGGGACCACCGACCACGACGATGCGGTCCGGGTGGAGCCGGGTGATCTCGTCGGCGACGGCCTGCGGGAGGGTGGCTCCCGCGGTGAGCAGCAGCGGGCCGCCCTGCACGGCCGCGGCGGGACCGGCGGAGAGCGCATCCGCGTACCCGGTGCCGGTGACGACGTAGACGACGGGGGCCGTGCCCGGGTAGGCCTGCTTCGAGATCGCGACGGCGGTGGCCGTGCGGTCGGCGCCGCCGAGCCGGTCGACCGTCGGGGCCGGGGCGTCGGCGACCGACGATCCGACGGCGGGCGCAGCGGGCGCGGCGGGCGCGGCCGCGGCGGCCCCCAGTGGTGCGGCGAGCGCCAGCGCGGCCGTCACGGCCAGCCCGCTCATGATGGTTGCTGTCCGCCTGAACGCGCGACCGGTCATCCTGTTCCCCCTCGATCCCCCGATGACGCCGATGACGCCGTCGGGATCAGTGTGGCCCAGGAGTGCGCCGCCCGCCAAGCGCACTCAGCTGAAGGGCGTCTCCAACCAGGCGGCCGCGTGCTCGTCCGAGCAGAACGAGCCGCCGTGCTCGACGACGTCGCCGCAGTGCTCGCACCGGGCCGTGCGGACGGATGCGGGTGCGGCGGACGAGGGTGCCGCGGTGGTGCTGGTGAGTCCGAGAGTGACCATCGGGGATGCGCCTCCAGAATCGATCGGGCGTCGGACGGGTTTTCCGACCAGGCGATTGTGCAGCACACCCGGCCGGGAACGCCAGCCGCTCAGATCGCAGCCGCTGTCAATCCCCCCGGGTCGCATGATCGGGTGTCGGCGATCCGGGTCGTGCGGTCCGGCGCGCGATCAGCCGCGCCACCAGGAGCTCCCCGTCGACGGGCCCGAACTCGGCGAGCGCCTCCCGGTGCAGGCGGGCGACGAGCTCCGCGATTCGGGCGTCGGTGCCGGCGTCGGCGGCGAGCCCGCGCACGATCTCGAGCTCCTCGACCACCCGGTCGAGGCCGAACACCGCCAGCGGTTCGTCGTCGACGATCGCCTGCCCGTAGCCCTCGAGCACGGCGCCGCCGGCCGCGCTCCGCGCCAGCAGCCCGACGAGCCGCGACCGGTCGAGGCCGCGGTCGCGCCCGATCTGCAGCGCCTCCGCCACCGCGGCGACCTGGCCGAACCAGAGGGTGTTCACCAGGAGTTTCGCCGTGCATCCGTCGCCCGGCCCCGCACCGGCGAGCTCGACCCGCCCACCCGCGACCGGATCGGCGAGCGCGTCGAGCAGCGGCCTCACCCGCCCGACGTCGTCGGCCGCACCGCCCACGAACAACGTCAGCCCGCCGCTCGCGGCCCCGGCGACGCCCCCGCCCATGGGCGCGCCCACCCAGCCGACCCGCCCTGATGGACCCACGTCGCCTGCCCGGCCTTCCGAGCCCGCCCGCCCCGGTCGGCCGATCGCCATCGCGCGGGCGGCGCGTTCGGCCACCCTCGGGTCGGTGCTGGTCAGGTCGAGCACCGTGGCCCCGGCCTCGAGCAGATTCAGGATGCTCGCGCCCTCCGCCCCCGCGACCAGCGCCTCGACCTCGGCCGACCCGGGCAGCACGAGCACCAGCACGTCGGCTCCGCGCACCGCCGCCTCGGCCGACGCGGCCACGGCCAGGCCGGCGGCCGAGGCCGCGGCCCGCCGCTCCGCCAGGGGGTCGAACCCGGTCACCGCACCCGGAGGCATCCGCGACGCCAGCCGCCCCGCCACCGGCAGCCCCATCCGCCCCAGCCCCAGCACCGCGATCCGCCCGCCGGCCGCCCTCTCGCTCACGGGGCCACTCTAGAGGCGCCGCGCAGCCCCCGCGCCAGCACCCCACCGCCCCCACACGGGGCCCCGCGCATCCGCTCTGCTTGAATGGACGCATGCCGAGCCCCGTCCCGCCCGCCGACCGACCGCGCTGGACCTCGGCGAAGTACTCCTACCTCGCGCTCGGCCTGAACGGCGGCTGCCTGATCGTGCTCTTCGCCAACCTGCTCACGCGCAACGAGTTCTGGCAGGTCGCGGTCGCGCTGGCGATCGGCCTGCTGCTGCTCGGCGGCCTGTCGGCGTTCCAGGCGCGGCGGCTGCGCCTCAAGGAGCGCCGCGAGCTTTAGCCGAGCGGATGCGCGAGCGACGCCGAGGCCGCGCAGGCCAACCACGCCGATCCCGAGCGGATGCGCGCCTACCGCCGCAGCGTGTCCTTCGGCCGCTCCCCGAACCGCACCGAGTACGACGCCGCGAAGCGCCCGAGGTTGCCGAAGCCCCAGTCGCGCCCGATCTCGGCCACGGTCGCCGAGCCGGGATCACGCTCGAGCAGCTCCCGCCGCACCCGGTCGAGCCGGATGTTCCTGAGGTACGTCGACGGCGACATGCCGAAGTGCCGGCGCGTGGCTTGCTGCAGGGTTCGGGTGTGGATGCCCGCCGCCTCGGCCGCGTCCGCCGGGGCGATCGCCTCGTGCGCGTGGTGGTGCAGGTAGTCGAGCGCGACCCGGGTGCGCCAGGCGGCGGGGGTGCGGATGCTCTCCGGAACGTCCCACGCCCGCCACGGGAACAGGCGCAGCAGCACGCGCGCGAGGTCGAGCTCGGCCGCGAGTCGCACGAGCGGGCCGGCGCCCACCCGGGCGATCGCCTGCGTGGCCTCGCCGACGGCGGAGCGCCACCGGTCGAGCACCGAGGGATCGGCGGGCGCGGCGTAGTCGAACGAGATCGGCTGCAGCGGGCCGTCGTGCTGCTCGGTCGCGACCTTCTCGAGGAACTCGGGCGCGAAGTGGATGAGGTTCTGCCGGTGCGGCTCGAACTCCAGGCTGAAGCGCCGCTCGGCGGGGAGCAGCAGCGGGTCGGAGGTGTCCGAGCCGCGCCGGGTGACGGGGCGCAGGTCGAGCGTGCCGCCGCCGCGCCGGAACCAGCCCACGACGTACTCCTGCAGGTGCAGGACGTCGCCGCTCAGGATGCCGTTGCACTCGGAGGTGCGCAGCGTCACCCGCTCGTCGCCGATGTAGGCGTAGCGGTAGGCGAAGTCGCCCGACGCCGCGCGCACGCGGAGACTGCCGCCGCCGTACGCGTCGGAGTAGGTGGTCGCCGCCTCACGCGGGTCGGCGCCCGCGCTCTCGAATCGGCGCAGGGCTCCACCGGGTTCGTGGCCTGCTGTGTAGCTGCTCGTCGTTCTCTCCCTCTCGCGCACCGCGCGGCCTCCGGGGCGGGTCTGCCCGGCAGCCGTCTGCAGGGTCGCAGACACACGGTCACAGATAAGACGGGGAGAACGAACGTTTCGTCACGCCCTTCCCCGAACATCCTGCAGCCCACCCCTTGACGCCGACGACCGGATGCGCGCCAATGGAGTGCAACGGAGGAGATCCCATGACCGGACGCATCGTGATCGACCTGTTCAGCACCCTCGACGGCGTCATGCAGGCGCCGGGAGGCCCGGAGGAGGACCCCTCGGGCGGCTTCGCGTTCGGGGGCTGGCAGGCTCCGCTGGTCGACGACACCGTCGGCGCCCAGGTGACGGCCGGCATCGACGAGCTGGATGCGCTGCTGCTCGGCCGCTGGACCTACGACCTCTTCGCGGCGTACTGGCCAGCGCAGCTCGATACCGGCTCCCCCATCGCCCGCACCTTCGACGAGGTGCCGAAGTACGTCGTCTCGCGCGGAGCCCCCGCGCTGCCCTGGCGCGGCTCCGAGCTGCTTGGCCCCGACCTCCCCACCGAGCTCGACCGCCTGCGCGCGCGACACCGCAGTGTGCACGTCATCGGCAGCCTCGAGCTCGCCCGCACCCTCGTGCGCGCCGGCCTGTTCGATGTGCTCAACCTCTGGCTGCACCCGGTGGCCCTCGGCCTCGGGAAGCGACTCTTCCCCGACGACGGAGCGCCGCTCGGCCTCACCCTGCTCGAGCCGCCCACGGCCTCCCCCTCGGGGGTCGTGCTCCTCCGCTACGCTCCGGGCCCGCCCGTCTCGACCGGCACGATGGAGCCCTGAGGAGTCACCGCGACGTCAGGCCGGCGGCACCGGCCTCCGCCGCCCCAGCAGCCCGATGCCGACGCCCGCGGCGAGCGCCGCCGCCCCGCACATCCCGAGCACCGTGAGAAGCGTCGCCGCCCAGCCCGCCCCGCCGTACACGACCCCCACGGCCCAGCCGAAGAACGCCGTGCCGCTCAGCCAGGCGAGCTGGTAGAGGGCCGTCGACTGGCCGCGGCCGAGCTGGGCCCAGCGGCCGCTCAGCCCGCTGGCGACCGGATGCGCGCTGAAGCAGCCGACCGTGAACACCACGAGCCCCACGATCACGACGGCGAGCGAGTCGCTGAACAGCAGCACCAGCCCGGCCACCATGATCGCGATGCCCCCGAGCATCACGCGCAGGTAGCCGATCCGCTGCCCGAGCCCGCCCGAGACCCGGCTCGCCACCGTGCCCGAGAGATAGGCGACGAAGAGCAGGCTGACCAGTGTCTCCGGCACGAGGAAAGGCGCCCCCGTCAGGTGGAAGCCGAGGTAGTTGTAGACCACCGAGAACGCCCCCATCAGCAGGAACCCCACCGCGTAGAGCGCGAGCATCACCGGGTCCTTCAGCTGGAACAGGATGCGCGTGCGCACCGGCACGGCGACCCCCCGCACCCGCACGAACCCCCGCGCCGCCGGCACCAGCACGAAGAAGGTCGCCGCGGCGACCGCGCCGAGCACCGACACGGCCAGCAGCCCGGACCGCCAGCCGACGACCTCCGACAGCGGCCCGGCCACCAGCCGGCCGGCGATGCCGCCGATCGTGTTCCCGGCGACATACGTGCCGGCGGCCACTCCGACCCACGAACCGTGCAGTTCCTCGGCGAGGTAGGCCACCGCGATCGCCGGCACCGCCCCGAGCGCGAGGCCGACGAGCCCGCGCATCACGAGCACCGACTCGAAGCCCGGCATCAGGGGCACCAGCAGCGAGAGCACCGTGGCCGAGACCAGCGAGATCTTCATCGCCGCAATACGCCCGATGCGGTCGGCGACGGATGCCCAGGGCAGCACCGAGATCGCCAGGCCGATGGTGGTCGCCGAGACCGTCAGCGCGGCACCCGCCGCCGGCACGCCCAGCTCACGGCCGAGGGCGGGCAGCACCGCCTGCGCGTCGAAGATCTGGGCGAAGGTGGCGAACCCGGCGGCGAAGAGGGCCACGACGATGCGGGCGTAGGCCCGCTCTCCCCGTTCGAACCCGCGCCAGGCGGGCGGCTCGGCGGGCGGGTTCACCCCCCGAGCCTCCCACGCCCGGCGACGCCGGATCGAATCACATGTTGATCATGTGGCCGGTGAGGCCGTGGAAGCCCTCCTGCAGCGCCTCGCTCAGCGTGGGGTGCGTGTGCACGTTGCGAGCCAGCTCGGTGGCCGTGAGATCCCACTTCTGCGCCAGCGTCAGCTCGGGCAGCAGCTCGGAGACGTCGGGGCCGATGAGGTGGGCTCCGAGGAGCTCGCCGTACTGGGCATCCGCGATCAGCTTGACGAAGCCGGTGGGCTCGCCGAGGCCGTGGGCCTTGCCGTTCGCGGTGAACGGGAACTTCGACACCAGCAGCTCGTGGCCCTCGTCGCGGGCCTGCTGCTCGGTGAGGCCGAACGAGGCGACCTGCGGCTGGCAGAAGGTGGCGCGGGGCATCATGCGGTAGTCGCCGAGCGACTGGGTCTCGGCGCCGGCGATGGTCTCGGCCGCCACCACTCCCTGGGCCTCGGCCACGTGGGCGAGCTGCAGCTTCGCGGTGACGTCGCCGATGGCGTAGATGTTCTCGACGTTCGTGCGCATGAAGTCGTCGATCGCGATGGCGCCGCGCTCGGTCAGCTGCACGCCGGTCTTGTCGAGGCCGAAGCCGTCGACGCGGGGCGCGAAGCCGATCGACATCAGCACCTTGTCGGCGACGAGCGTGCCCTGGGAGCCGTCCTTCGCCGTGTAGGTGACGGTCACCTGCGAGCCGTCGTCGACGACCGTCTCGACCTTGGTGGAGGTCAGGATGTTCACGCCGAGCTTCTTGTACTGCTTGGCGATCTCCTTCGAGACGTCCGCGTCCTCGTTGGGGAGCGCGCGGTCGAGGAACTCGACGATGGTGACGTCGACGCCGTAGTTCTTCAGCACGTAGGCGAACTCCATGCCGATGGCACCGGCGCCCACGATCACCATCGAGCCGGGCAGCTCGCGGGTGAGGATCTGCGTCTCGTACGTCACGACGTTGTCGCTCAGCTCGACGCCGGGGAGCAGCCGCACCGTGCTGCCGGTCGCGATGATGGCGTCGTCGAAGGTGACGGTCTCGGTGCCGCCCGCGCCGAGGATGACCTCGATCGTGTGCGCATCCTGGAACGAGCCGCGGCCGTCGATCTCGGTGATGCCGTTCTTCTTCATCAGGAAGTGCACGCCCTTGACGCGACCGTCGGCCACCGAGCGGCTGCGGTCGAAGGCGACGCCGAAGTCGAAGTCGACCTGACCGGACATGCCGAACTGCTCGGCCTGGTGGTGGAAGATGTGCGCCAGCTCGGCGTTGCGGAGCAGCGCCTTCGAGGGGATGCAGCCGACGTTGAGGCAGACCCCGCCCCAGTACTGCGACTCGATCACGGCCACCTTCTTGCCCAGCTGAGCGGCACGGATGGCGGCGACGTAGCCACCGGGGCCGGCTCCGAGGACGACGACGTCGTAGTGCGAGGACATGGATCTCCTTCGGGGAAGAACAGTGGGGATGAGGCTTCTCGGCCTGCTATCGACACTAGTCGCCCCTGGCGAACTCGCCGGATGGGGGGAGTATGGAGAGATGCAGAAGCTCTTCTACGCGGGTGGATTCATTCTGCTGAGTGATGCCATCTGCGACGCGGTCGTCGAATACGCCCAAGCCCTGGCCGACGTGGGCAAGTCCGATCTGGTCGTCGTGCCGGCCCTGTCCGACGAGGGGCTGCGCGGCACCGTGCGGCTGCTGATCGGTCCGGCCAGCCAGCTCTTCGCGGCTCCGGCGCTGGATCGTGACGTCGATCTCGACGATCCCGACGCCGTCGCGTCGATGCAGGAGAAGACGGCCAGGCTGCGGCCGGCCCGCGCTCAGCCCGATCCCGAGGCCTCGAAGCCGGGCTTCGGCGACGAGTACTGACCCCGCGAGTTCACCCCGGGTCTCTTCCGACAGCTGTCGATGACGGCTAGCGTTCCCCCATGAGATTCCGGATGCTCTGGTCGCTGTCGCTCGTCGCCGCCCTCCTCACGGCGGCCGCCGCGCCCGCTGCCGCCACTGAGGGGTCGCCGTCCCCGTCCCCCACGCCGACCGTCGCGGCCGAGACGGCGACGCCGACGCCGAGTGCGGCCGCCGAGACGCCGGCTCCGTCACCGGATCCCGCCCCGTCGCCCGATCCGGCGCCGTCGCCCGAGTTCGAGGCCTACCTCGCGGCCGGCAGCGTGGCGAGCTTCCGCAACGACGACATCATCACCGACAAGAAGATGTACGACGGCGGCGCGATGAGCGCCGAGCAGGTGCAGGACTTCCTGGTGAAGAACACCCCGGTGTGCGCGAGCGCCAACTGCATCGACATCCGCTCCTTCTCGGCCTCGCCCGCGCAGCCCGCGAACAACGACTGCACCGCCGTCCCCGCCGGCTACACGAAGGCCTCGGCCATGATCGCGGCCTCGGGCAAGGCCTGCGGGGTGAGCCAGAAGGCACTGCTCGCGCTGATCCAGAAGGAGTCCTCGGTCGTGCTGAGCAACGACCCGAGCAACGCCTCCTACGACCAGGCCACGGGCTACGGATGCCCCGACACCTCGAGCTGCGACCCCGCCTACAAGGGCTTCTTTCTGCAGGTCTACAACGCGGCCCGCCAGCTGAAGGACTACCGCACCGACCCGCGCTTCCCCGTGGGCACCCCGACGTCCATCGACTACTCGCCGAACTCCGGCTGCGGCGCGGCCACGATCACCCTCCGCACGGTGGCGACCGCGGCCCTCTACTCGTACACCCCCTACCAGCCCAACGACGCGGCGAAGATGCCACGCACCGATGGAGACAAGTGCTCGAGCATCGGCAACCTCAACTTCTGGTTCGTCTACACGGACTGGTTCGGCTTCCCGCACATCGACGTCGACCGCATCCAGGGGGACGACCGCTTCGAGGGTGCCGTCGCGATCTCGAAGCAGGCCTTCCCGAAGGGCGCCCCGACCGTCTACCTCGCCACCGGCACCGGCTACGCCGACGCCCTCTCGGCGGGACCTGCCGCGGTGGCGGCACACGGCCCCCTGCTCCTGACGACCCCGGATGCGCTGCCCGACGAGGTGCGCGCCGAGATCGTGCGGCCAAAGCCCTCCAAGGTCGTCATCGTCGGCGGCACGAATGCGGTGTCCGACGCCGTGAAGCAGCAGGTGTCTAAGCTGACAGGATCCGTGAAGCGCATCGACGGGGCCGACCGGTTCGCCGTGTCGCGGGGCCTCGCCGCCTATGCCTTCCCGGGAGGAGCATCCGGAGCCTATGTCGCCACCGGCCTGAACTTCCCCGACGCCCTGAGCGCGAGCGGCGCCGGCGGGGCCCTCGGGCGGCCGGTGATCCTCGTGAACGGCGGCGCCTCGTCGATCGACTCCGACACCGCCACGACGCTGAAGAGCCTGAAGGTCTCGACGGTCGCCATCGCGGGAGGGCCGAACACCGTCTCGGCGGGCGTCGCCTCCTCGCTCGACGCACTGCCGGGCGTCTCGGTGAAGCGGCTCGCGGGCGACGACCGCTACGAGACGGCCCTCGCCGTGAACGACGACGCCTACGGCACGAGCGACCGGGTCTTCCTGGCCACGGGGGTGAACTTCCCCGACGCCCTGGCCGGCTCCGCCTATGCCGGAGCCCTCGGCGCGCCCCTGCTGGTCGTGCCGCAGAACTGCGTGCCCGCCGATGTGAAGGCGAGCTTCCGCTCCTTCGACAACACGAAGGTCACCCTGCTCGGCGGACCGGTCTCGCTCGGGGCCGGGGTGGCGTCGCTCAGCACCTGCTGAGAAGGTCACCGGGACGACAGCGGCGATCGTCCCGGCGACACTCCGAGCGGCTCGACCGCCCTTGACGGCCGGGTACCCGGAGGATCGGAGGGGTGACGACCCAGACCGCCGCCCGTACGCCCCGGGCCGCCCGCCGGAGCGGCGCCGACCGCATCCCCGCCGTGGACATCGCCCGCGGCATCGCCGTGCTGACGATGTTCGTCGCACACGTGCAGCCCACGGTGCCGACCGGCGCCCTCGACGTGATCGCCGTGGCGGGCGGCGGGGAGCGCCCGCGCACGCTGTTCGCCGTGGTCGGGGGGATCGCGCTCGGGCTGTTCGTCGCGAGCGCCGAGCGCCGCGGGCTCTCCGACCGGGAGATCCGCCGCGAGATCGCGGTGCGCGGGGTCGTCCTGATCGCCCTCGGCCTCGTGCTGCAGACCATGGCCTCCGGGGTGGCGGTGGTGCTCGACACCTGGGGCGTGCTGTTCCTGATCGCGCTGCCCTTCCTGCGGGTGCGCACCCCGCTGCTGCTGGCCGGTGCTGCGGCGGCCGTCGTCGCCGGCTCGGCCCTCGCCGCCGCCCTGCCGATCGCCGCCCGCGACGAGCTCGCCCGGAACCTGGTGCTGAATCAACTGTTCGAGTGGGCGGCGATCGGGCAGTACCCGCTGCTGCTCTGGTTCGGCTTCCTCACCCTCGGGTTCGCGATCTCCCGGTTCCCGCTCCGCCGCCGGAGGACGCAGCTCCTGCTGCTCGGCGCCGGGGCCGTGCTCGCCCTCGCGACCCTCGCCACCCGAGGCACCGGGGGCCCGGGGGAACGCCCGTTCCCCACCGAACTGCTCGTGCACCTCGCCGCGATCGGGGCCGCCGTGGCCCTGATCGCAGCGCTGCTGGTCGTCACCGACCCGGCGCGCGGGTGGCGCCGGGTGACCGGGGAGGTGCTGTGGCCGGTGCAGGCCGTCGGCGCCATGCCCCTCACCGTCTACACCGTGCACGTCGTGGCGCTCGCGGTGTGGCGGAGCTCCGGCGGAGCGCTCGCCGACACCTGGCTGCCGTTCGCGGTGCTCACTGCGGCCAGCCTCGTCGGTGCGAGCCTCTGGGCGGCGACCCTCGGGCAGGGCCCGCTCGAGCGCGTGCTCGCCGCCCTCTCCCGCGCGCGCTGAAAAACGATTCAATTTGCCTCTTGACGAGCGCTGCGGCCGCGTGCAATTCTTCCCTAGAACGTTTTATCTAGAACGTTTTAGGTTCTCAACGACGAGGTTCCCGATGGCTGATAACGCATCCGTCCCGCAGGCCGCCGCATCCGACGTGGCCCTGCAGGCGACGAGCATCTCCCGGCGCTACGGGGCTGTCGTAGCCCTGGCCGACGCGTCCATGACACTGCGGCGCGGCGAGGTCATGGGCCTCGTCGGCGACAACGGTGCCGGCAAGTCCACGTTCCTGAAGATCCTGTCCGGCGCGGTCGTGCCCGACACGGGCTCGATCGAGATCGGCGGGGTGGAGCAGAGCTTCCGCCGCCCGTCCGACGCGCTCGAGGCCGGCATCGAGACGGTCTACCAGGACCTGGCGCTCGTCGACACGATGTCGGCCGTGCAGAACGTCTACCTCGGCCGCGAGGAGCTGTCGAAGAACCCGTTCCTGCGCCTGCTCAACGTCGTCAACGACGGGGGGATGCGCAAGCGCTCCCGGGAGGTGCTGGCCGAGCTCGGCGTCGGCATCCAGTCGGTCAACGTCTCGGTCAAGGGCATGTCGGGCGGTCAGCGCCAGTGCCTCGCCATCGCCCGGGCGCTGCTCTGGGGCCGGCAGATCGTCATCCTCGACGAGCCGACCGCCGCGCTCGGCGTGCGGGAGTCGGCACAGGTGCTCGAGCTGATCGGCCGGCTGCGCGACCACGGCGTCAGCGTCATCCTCGTCAGCCACAACATGCAGCAGCTCGCGCAGGTGGCCGACCGGGTCACCGTGATGCGACTCGGCCGCACCATCGCCACCCGCACCGTCGCCGATATCACGCCCGCGACCATCGTCGGCCTGATCACCGGCGCCATCCCGGCCGACATCGCCACCCCCGAGGACTCGGCGACCGTCGTCGCCTGACCCGGCACCGGCCCCACCACGGCCGGCCCCGCCGGCCCACCGCCGGCCACCGCGGCCGCACAGACCACCACCACAGCACCACCCACCCGCACCACCAACCCACCCCTTCACCGAGGAGCAACTGCAATGACGCACTCCACCACCCGCGGGCGCCTCGCCCGCCTCGGCCTGATCGGCCTCGCTGCCGGTCTCGCCCTCACCGGCTGCAGCACGGTCGGCACCACCGCCGGAGGCGACTCCACCGGGGCCGCCGACGACGGCACCTTCACCGTCGGCTTCGCCACCGGTGGCCAGCCCGACGCCGACTGGCAGCAGCTCCAGGGCGACGTCGCCCAGGGCCTCGCCGAGCAGCGCGGCTGGGACTTCGTCGAGCTGAGCAACGACAACAGCGAGGCCACCGCCACCAAGAACGCCGACATCTTCATCCAGAAGGGCGTCGACGTCGTGATGATGTTCAACGGGCAGCCCTCGGCGAACCCGGTCATCGCCAAGAAGTACGAGGCAGCGGGCATCCCGGTCGTCACCTTCGACATCGCCCAGCCCGGCTGGTACTTCGTCGGCGTCGACAACGCCGCCGCGGGCACCGAGGGCGGCACCAGCCTCGGCGAGCTCGCCAAGGAGAAGTGGGACTGCAAGGTCGACCTGGTCATCTCGGCCGAGGGCACCGCCGCCGGCCAGATCAACACCTGGCGCACCGGCAACGCCCGCGACGCGGTGAAGAAGACCTGCCCCGACATCCCCGAGGGCAACTACGTCTCGTACGAGGCCGACGGCAACCTGACCACCTCGCTCGCGAACGCCCCCGGCGTCTTCGCGGCACACCCCGACGCGAAGAACATCCTCGTCGTGGGCCTGAACGACCAGGCCGTGGTCGGCGCCCTCCAGGCCGCCACGCAGCTCGGCCGTGACGGCTCGATCATGGGCTGGGGCCAGGACGGCGGGCTCATCACGGGCGACAACGTCGACCCGAACCTCGTCGGCAGCGTCATGTACTTCCTCGAGGGCTACCCCGCCTCGGCCTTCGAGATCGCCGACGAGATCGAGGCCGGCAACGCGCCCGCGGTGAAGGACACCGGGGACGACGCCGCCGTGAGCGTGCAGCCCTGCCCCGTCACCGCCGAGGAGGCCGCGTCGATCCCCGCGATCGAGGACCGCGTCAGCCAGCTCGCCGATGCCCCGAAGGGCAGCACCGAGTACGACCTGTTCTGCAAGGCGTAAGCGGAGCGACCAGCACACCACCGGATCGAATCGACACGGGAAAGACCATGACCACGTCACTCATCACCGCGGCCGATCCGGCCGCCACCCCCGAGGGTCCGAGCGGGCGACGCCGCCCGGACCGTCGGGGGCCGGCGGGCTACCGCGACGCCCTCAGCATCGCCGCCGTCTGGCTGCTGCTGATCGTCGCGACCACCATCGTGCGGCCCGACTTCCTGTCGAGCCAGACCCTGCTGGCCGTCACGTTCACGATGTCGATCTCCGGCATCCTGGCGGTCGCGCAGGCCATCATCGTCATCTCGGGCGGCCTGCTCGACCTGAGCCTGCCGGTCGCCCTGGTGTTCAGTGCCTGGGCCACCGTGACAGCCCTGAACAACGGGCTGCCCACCCCCGTCGCGATCGTCATCGGCCTCCTGGCCGGCGCCGCGTGGGGCGGGCTGAACGGCGTGATCGTCGTCTTCGGCAAGCTCAACCCGATCATCGTCACCCTCGCCACCGGCTTCGGCGGCCTCGCGGTGATGCTGATCTTCTTCACCTCCGCGCAGATCCCGTCGGGCTCCGACCTCCGCCTCTACGGCCTCGGCCGCTTCCTCGGCCTGCCGAACATCTTCTGGCCGATGGTGATCGTCATCGTCGTCGCGGGCCTCGCCCTGCACTTCACCCGCTGGGGCCGGCACGTGGTCGCCGTGGGCGGCAACGCCCAGGCCGCCAAGGCACGCGGCATCAACCTGCGACGGATGCGCCTCGCCACCTTCATCGGAGCCGGAGCGGTCGCGGGCCTGGCCGGTGTCATGTTCAGCGCGGTCACCCCGAGCTTCACGGCCGGCGCCGGAGCGGGGTTCCAGCTGATCGTCATCGGCGCGGTCATCCTGGCCGGCATCAGCCTCTCGGGCGGCAAGGGCAACCTGCTCGTGCTGCTGCTGAGCGTCGGCTTCCTCGCCACCATCCCCGCCTCGATCGCCTTCTTCGGCCTGCCGCCCGCCTGGGCGCTGGTCTTCCAGGGAGCGCTCCTGATCATCGCCGTCGGCATCGACGGCTACCGACTGAAGAGGACTGCGCGATGACCCAGACCAGCACCGCCCCGGCCCGGCCGGCGACGCTCTTCGACGACCCGCAGCAGAGCCGGGCCCGGCGCATCCTCGGCAGTTTCAAGGGCCCGGTCGGCAGCATCTCGGCCACCCTCGTGGTGACCCTGCTGATCGGCCTCGTCTGGGTCGGCCCCTCCTTCCTCTCCCCCTCGAACGTGCAGATCGTCGGCGTCAGCGTCGCCATCCCGCTGATCGTGGGAGTGATGGCCTCGTTCGCCCTGCTGGCGGGGGTCGTCGACCTCTCCATCGGCTCGATGGTGGGCTTCGGCGCCGTGATCTTCAACCAGCTCGTCGCCGCCGGGCTCAACCCCTGGCTGGTGGCCCTGATCACCGTCGTCGTGGGGGCGGTCGTCGGCCTCACCAATGCGCTCGTGATCGTGAAGTTCGGCGCCGAGCCGCTCGCCGTCACCCTCGGCATGCTGACCCTGCTCCGCGGTCTCTGCCAGGTGATCGTGGTCAGCGCCCCGCCGAGCACCCTGATCGACCCGCTCTACAACGTCACCCAGGGCGCGATCCTCGGCTTCCCGACGCTGCTCCTGATCGGCATCGGCATCACCCTGATCGCCGCCGGCGTCGTGTCGAAGACGCGCGTCGGCCGCAAGGTGCAGGCCGTCGGCGGCGACGACCGGGCCGCCGCCCGCGCCGGCATCTCGGTGACCAAGGTGCGCGTGATCGCCCTCATGGTCAGCGGCATGGGCGCCGCGATCGGCGGCATCCTCTACGTGGGCCAGCTCGGTTCGGCGTCGAACGTGCTCGGCACCGGGCTGGAGTTCCAGATCTACGCGGCGCTGATGATCGGCGGCTACTCGATCACCCGCGGCGGCGTCGGCAATCCGCTCGGCGGCCTGCTCGGCCTCCTGGTCGTGGCCGGCATCACGAACATCCTGAACGTGCAGTTCTTCGACCCCGACTACCTCGACCTGATCGTCGCGATCATCCTGCTCGCCGCCGTGCTGGTCGACCGCTTCCGGGGAGGGGACTCGTTCGAATGAGCATCCCGACCAGCGTCCTCGGGCGCACCGGCCTCACGGTCTCGAACCTCTGCGTCGGCACCGCCGCCTGGGGCGTCAGCTCGCCCGTGCACGGCCTCGCCGTGCCGGAGGAGGTCGCGGTGGCGACCGCCCGCCGCGCCTTCGAGGGCCCGATCACGATCCTCGACACCTCGAACGAGTACGGCGACGGCGAGAGCGAGCGCCGCGTGGGCCTGGCCGTCCGCGAGGCGGGCGGGCTGCCCGAGGGCTTCGTGGTGCAGACCAAGCTCGACCGCGACAAGGTCACCGGCTCCTTCGACGGCGAGCGGATGCGCGCCTCCCTCGCCGAGAGCCTCGAACGCCTGGGCCTCCCCCGCATACCGCTGCTCCACCTGCACGATCCCGAGCACATCGGCTTCGAGGCGGCCATGGCCTCCGGCGGCCCGGTCGAGGCGCTGCGGCGGATGCGCGACGAGGGCCTCGTCGACAGCATCGGCATCTCGGGCGGCCCCGCCTCGATGCTGCTGCGCTTCGTCGAGACCGGCCTCTTCGACGCCCTCATCACCCACAACCGCTTCACGCTGGTCGATCGCACGGCCGATCGGCTGCTGCAGACCGCACACGACGCGGGGCTCGGCGTGATGAACGCGGCGGTCTACGGCGGCGGCATCCTCGCCCATCACCCGCGCCGCTCCGACCGGTACCACTACGGCCCCGCCTCGGCGGAGCTGCTCGCGGCGGTCGACGCCATGGGCGCCGCCTGCGAGCGGGCCGGGGTGCCGTTGATCGCCGCGGCACTGCAGTTCTCGACGCGCGACCCGCGCATCCACTCGACCATCTGCGGCGTCGTGTCGCCCCGGCAGCTCGACGAGGCGGTCGACCTCGCGACGCTCGAGATCCCCGCCGAGCTGTGGGACGAGCTCGACGCGCTCGCCCCGCCCGCCGCGTCGTGGCTGAATGACTGAGTCGTGCCTGAATGACTGAGAAGCACGACCGTGTAGCGTCGAGAGCCGAATGGACGGGGGTCCTCTCGTGACGGAGATCGGCATCCGCGACGTCGCGGCTCACGCCGGCGTCTCGGTGAGCACCGTGTCGAATGCGCTCAACCGGCCCGAACTGGTCTCGCGCACCGCCGCCGACCGGGTGGCCGACGCGATCAGCGCACTCGGTTACGTGCCCAACGTGGCGGCCCGGCAGCTGCGGGCCGGCCGCAGCAACGCCATCGGCATGGCGGTGCTGAACATCACCAACCCCTTCTTCTCCGACGTCGTGCTCGGCGCCGAGGAGGAGGCCGAGCTGGCCGGCTACTCGGTCATCGTCGGCAACAGCTACGACTCCGAGAAGCGCGAGTCGCGCTACCTCGACCTGTTCGAGCGGCAGCGTCTGGACGGCGTGCTGATCGCCCCGGTCAGCGGCTCGCTGGCGATGCTGGAGCGCTTCCGCCGGCGCGACGTTCCCGTCGTGCTCGTCGATCGCGTCGACCACGACGGCGTGCTGCCCTCCATCTCGCTCGACGACGTGCTGGGCGGCACGATGGCCACCGAGCACCTGCTGCAGTCGGGCTGTCGGCACATCGCCTTCATCGGCGGCCCGGTGCGGGTCGACCAGATGCGCGAGCGCCTCGAGGGCGCCCGGGCCGCCGTCGAACGGGCGGGCGCCCGGTTCACCTTCATCGAGACGCAGACCCTGAACCCCGGGATCGGCCGCGAGATCGGCGACCGGATCGCGGCGCTGCCCGCAGCCGATCGTCCCGACGGCATCTTCGCGGGCAACGACCACGTGGCGCTCGGCGTGCTGCAGGGCCTGCTGCGGCACGGCATCGCGGTGCCCGACGAGGTGTCGATCGTCGGCTACGACGACATCGACTTCGCGGCCGCCGCGGTGGTGCCCCTCACCTCGGTGCGGCAGCCGAGCCACGACATGGGCGCCCACGCCGCGAGGCTGCTGCTGCAGCGCCTCGGCGCCGTGCCCGAGAAACCCCTGATCACCCGGTTCGAGCCCGTGCTCGTGCCCCGCCAGTCGACCCGCCACCCGGCGGACGGCTGACACCCCGACGACGCACCACCCACCCGAACGATCACCGAACAAAGGACGACATGCACTACGGCGGAGACTACAACCCCGAGCAGTGGCCCGAGGCCACCTGGACCGACGACGTGCAGCGCATGCGCGAGGCCGGCGTCACGACGGCCACCGTGGGCGTGTTCGCCTGGTCGCGCATCCAGCCCGACGAGCACACCTTCGACTTCGACTGGCTCGACCGCGTGATCGACCTGCTGCACGAGAACGGCATCGCCGTCGACCTCGCCACCGCCACCGCGTCACCGCCGGCCTGGGCCGTGACGGCCTACCCGGGCATCCGGCCGCAGGACGAGGACGGCGCCCTCTACTGGCAGGGCAGCCGTCAGCACTACGCCCCCTCCTCGCCCGACTACCGGCGCCTGGCCTCGCGCCTCGTCACCGAGCTGGTCGCGCGCTACAAGGACCACCCCGCGGTCGTGCTCTGGCACGTCAACAACGAGTACGGCTGCCACCTGAACTACGACTACTCCGACAGCGCCGCCCTCGCCTTCCGCGCCTGGCTGCGCCGACGCTACGCCGACGACCTCGACGCCCTGAACGCCTCGTGGGGCACCATGTTCTGGTCGCAGCGCTACGGCTCCTTCGACGAGATCGTGCCGCCGAGGAAGGCCCCCTACAGCCACAACCCAGGCGGGCTGCTCGACTTCAAGCGCTTCACCTCCGACACCCTGCTCGAGCTCTACACGATGGAGCGGGACATCATCAAGGGCGCCGGGGCCACCCAGCCGGTCACCACCAACTTCATGGGCGCCTTCCCGCCGGCCGACTACTGGCGCTGGGCCCGCGAGCTCGACGTGATCAGCGACGACAGCTACCCCGACCCCAACGATCCGTACGCCTTCCGCTCGGCCGCGTTCACCCGCGACCTGATGCGGTCGCTGAAGCCCGAGACGCCGTGGCTCCTGATGGAGCAGGCCTCCAGCGCCGTGAACTGGCGGCCGAGCAACGCCCCGAAGGCACCGGGCCAGCTCGCCGCGCTGTCGATGCAGGCCGTGGGGCACGGGGCCGACGGCATCCTGTTCTTCCAGTGGCGGCAGTCGATGCGCGGCAGCGAGAAGTTCCACTCGGCGATGCTGCCGCACGCCGGAACCGACACCCGCACCTGGCGCGAGGTCGTGCAGCTGGGCGGCGACCTGGCCGGGCTGCCCGAGCTGCCGTCGGGCGCGGGGTCGAGCCGCGCCTCCGTCGCCCTGGTGCTCGACTGGGAGAACCACTGGGCCATCTCGAGCCCCGACCACCCCGTGGTTCTCGACTACCTCGCGCTCGTGCAGCGCTGGTACGGGGCGCTGCACCGGCAGCACGTGTCGATCGACATCGTGCAGACCACGAGCGACCTCTCGGGGTACGGGCTCGTCGTGCTGCCGCACCAGTACCTGCTGAGCGACGAGGGCGCGGCGAACCTGACCGACTACGTGCGGGGCGGGGGCCAGCTTCTCGTCACGGCGTTCAGTGACGTGGTGGATGCGCAGGACGCGTTCCGCGAGGGCGGCTTCCAGGTGGCGCTGCGGTCGGTGCTCGGGGTGAGCGTGACCGAGTTCGGGGCGCTGGACGCCGGATCGTCGGTGGAGGTGTCGGGTTCCGGCGTCTCCCTGCGCGGGGAGCTCCTCGCCGAGGAGCTCGCGGTGCACTCCCCCGACGTGGAGGTGCTCGCGCGGTACTCCGACGGGCGCGTGCCGGGGATTCCGGCGCTGACGTCGCTCGAGACCGGGGCGGGGCGGGCGTGGTATCTCGCCACGATCCCCGATGACGAGGGGATGCTCGCAGTGACCCGCGCGGCGCTGGCTCGGGCGGGCATCCGCTCTGAGCTGCCGGCGTCTGCGGCCGGGCCGGACCTCGACCTCGACTTCGTGGAGGTCGCCCGCCGCGGCGACGTGCTCACCGTGATCAACCACGGCGACGCCGTCACCGTGCCGCTGCCCGACGGCAGCACCGACCTCGACGGCTCGCCGCTCACCGCGCTCGAGCTCGACCCCTTCGCGTGGGCCCTCGTGCGCACGCCGACCGAGAGGACCGCCTCGTGAAGTACACCCGCCTCGGCCGATCCGGCGCCACCGTCAGCCGCATCGCGCTCGGCACGATGAACTTCGGGCCGGTGATCGGCCGGGAGCCCTCCTACGAGATCCTCGACCTGGCGCTCGAGAACGGCATCACGTTCATCGACACGGCCGACGTCTACGGCGGCGGCCCCTGGGGTGACGACCCGGGCCAGTCCGAGGCCCTGCTGGGCGATTGGATGCGCGACCGCGGCGTGCGCGACCAGCTCGTCGTGGCGACCAAGGTGCACGGCCCGATGGGCGAGGGGCCGAACGACCAGGGGCTGTCGGCGGTGCACATCCGTGCCGGGGTCGAGGCCTCGCTGCGCCGGCTCGGCACCGACCGGATCGACCTCATGCAGATGCACCACATCGACCGCTCGGTACCGGTCGATGAGGTGCTCGACGCCTTCACGACGCTGCGCGACCAGGGCAAGATCGTCTACCTCGGCTCGTCGAACTTCGCGGGGTGGAACCTCGCGCAGTACCAGGAGCAGGCGACCGCCCACCGCCAGATCGGCCTCGTCACGGAGCAGTCGGTCTACAACCTCGCCCAGCGCACGGTCGAGCTCGAGGTCGTGCCGGCGGCCCTGAACTACGGCATCGGCCTGCTGCCCTGGTCGCCGCTCGCGAGCGGACAGCTCGGCGGCGTGCTGCAGAAGGCCGACCGCTCCCGCTCGAAGGACCTCGACCTCGGCGAGCGCCGCCCGCGCATCGAGGAGTACGAGCGCTACGCGGGCACCCTCGGCCTCGACCCGGCCGAGCTCGCGCTCGCCTGGCTGCTGCACCAGCCGGTCGTCACGGCGCCCGTCGTCGGGCCGCGCACGGCGGCGCAGCTCACGGGGGCGATCGCGGCGCTCGACATCTCCCTGGGCGGCGCGGAGCTCGCCGAGCTCGACCGCATCTGGCCCGGACCGGGCGGGCAGGCCCCGGAGGCCTACGCCTGGTAGCCGGCGCCGGCGCCCTCGCCCACGGCCTCGTCCTCGCCCTGCTGTCGTTGCAGGTGCCGGGGCGGGTGCAGGCGGTCGTGCAGGGTCTGCAGTTCGCGCGCGTCGTGCTCGTCGAGCGCCGCCTCGGCCCGCCGCAGCGCGAGCCCGGCCGCCGCGTCGAACACCCCGGCCTGCTCGGGCGCGGAGGCCGCGAGGGCGGCGAGGCACTTCTGCAGTCGCGCCTGCACCTCCAGCAGGCCCGCCCCGTCGCGGGACAGCGGGCGGAACCCGTCGACCACGAGGTCCTCGAGCGTCACCGGCCTGATCCGCAGGTGCTCGAAGACCACCTCCGGGTCGGGCTCGGTCGCGAGCGCCGCCGTCAGCACCCGCTGCAGCGCGCCGATGATCTCGATCGCGGTGCCGGGGTCGTTGGTGGCGGGCGAGAGGGCCCGGCTGCCGATCTCGGCCAGGGCGATCATGCCGAGCCGCGGGTCCTGCTCGTAGGTGCGGTGCGCCTCGATGCGGAAGGCGTGGAGGACGGCCGCGCGCACCCCGTCGTCGACGGCGCCACTCCCGCTCGCCGCGATCACGAGCGGTGTCGTCGCATCCGCCGTCCTGCCGGGCGTCGCCACGAGCTGCAGCGTCAGGCCCGCGGTCTCGGCCGTGCGCTCGAGCATCGGCAGGTCGACGTAGGTCACGTACCCGGGGGCCCCGGCGTGCACCGCGACCCCCGCGAGGTCGGCTCCGGTGAGCGGATGCGCGCCCAGCGCCGGTGACGTCGCATACGCCGTGAGCGCGGTCGAGGCGGCGGCCTCCACGCGGTCGATGATGTCGGACATCCGCCCGAACGTCGCCAGGTGCGCGATCCAGCGCAGGAGGGTGACGACGATGATCGCGATCATCACCAGCGTGCCGAGGAAGAGGATCGTGCGCCCCTGCTCGCCGTAGTAGCCCGTCGACAGGGCGATGATGCCGACGAGCGAGAAGGTGAAACCGCCGACGAACGTCGAGAGGGCGTTCTGCGAGGTCGAGTCCTCGACCATCAGCTGGGTCGCCCGCGGGGTCGCGGTCGTCGTGGCCGACGAGTACACCGTGACCATCGCCGTGATCGAGAACGTGGTCACCGCGAGCATCGAGCTCGCGACGATCTGCAGGATGGAGTCGACCGAGTCCTGACCGAGGTCGATCACGAGCCGGAAGGGCAGCAGGGCGCCCACGAATCCGGCGGCGAGGGCGAACAGCACGGCGACCAGCGTGAACAGCGCGGCCCGGGCCCAGACCTTCTTGACGAGGCGCTGGAGGAACCGCCGGATGCCTGAACTCATGGTCCTCTGTAACACGGGGGCGGGCATCCGGACGAATCGGGCAGAGCGGATGACCCCCGTTAGGGTGGTCTCCCAGTGCCTGCGACGGGCGCTCGAAGCGATAGGCCGCCTGACGACACGGCGGCCGCCCAGGAGGACCGTCGATGACGAACACTGACCATTCCCGCGCGCCCGGACGATCGATCCTCCGGGAGGTGACGCATCCCGCCCTGATCCCCGGCGTGGGCGTCGAGAGCACCTCGCGCGTCTTCAGCACCAACTGGACGGTGTTCGGCATCGCCGGCGCCCTGGTGGTCGCGACCGTGGTGTGGGGCTTCGCCGCCCCGGAGAGCATCAGCGCCGTCGGTGCCGCCTCGCTGGACTGGGTGACCACGAACTTCGGGTGGCTGTTCTCGCTGCTGGCGGTCACGTGCATCCTGTTCATGCTGGTGGTCGGCTACGGACGCACCGGCGGCATCCGCCTGGGGGCGGACGACGAGGCGCCCGAGTTCTCGACCGTCTCGTGGATCGCGATGCTCTTCTCGGCCGGCATGGGCATCGGGCTGCTGTTCTGGGGCCCGGCCGAGCCGCTCGCCTACTTCACCGACGTGCCGCCGGGCTTCGACTCGGAGGCCGGCAGCCGCGACGCCATGTTCGACTCGCTGGCGCAGTCGATCCTGCACTGGGGGCCGATGGCCTGGTCGTTCTACGCGCTCGTCGGCGGCGCGATCGCCTACGCCGCCTACCGCCGCGGCAGGGCCCCGCTTATCTCGGCGATCTTCCGGCCGATATTCGGCGACCGCACCGAGGGCTGGATCGGCGCCGTGATCGACGTGTTCGCGATCATCGTCACCCTCTTCGGCACCGGCGTGACACTCGGCATGGGCGCGCTGCAGATCTCGAGCGGCATCGAGTTCGTGGCCGGGATCGGGCCGCTCGGCAACGGGGCGCTCGTCGGCATCATCACGGTGCTCACGGCCGCCTTCGTGCTCTCGGCGGTCTCGGGGCTGAAACGGGGCATCCGGGCCCTGTCGAACATCAACATGGTGATCGCGGCGATCATCGGGGTGTTCGTGTTCGTCGCCGGGCCGACGCTGTTCCTGCTGAACGTGCTGACCGGCAGCCTGCCGGCGTTCGTCTCCGACCTCGGCACGATGCTCACCCGCAACCCGGCCCAGGGCGAGGACGCGGCGAGCTTCATGGCGAGCTGGACCAACTACTACTGGGCCTGGTGGATCTCGTGGACGCCGTTCGTCGGCATGTTCATCGCGAAGATCTCCCGCGGGCGCACCCTGCGCGAGTTCGTCACCGTCGTGATCGTCGTGCCGTCGGCCGTGTGCGTCGCGTGGTTCGGCATCCTCGGCGGCACGGCCATGCTGTTCGAGTCGCAGGGGCGAGGCATCAGCGAGGCGGGATCGTCGGAGGCCGTGCTGTTCGCGGTGCTCGGCGAGCTGCCGTTCGGGGCCGTGATCTCGGTGCTCGCCCTGGTGTCGATCGTGCTGTTCTTCGTCACCAGCGCCGACTCGGCTGCGATCGTGATGGGGTCGATGAGCCAGCGGGGCAAGCCGGAGCCCTCGCGCTGGGTGATCATCACCTGGGGGCTGCTGCTCGGCGCCGCCGCGCTCGCGCTCCTGCTCGCCGGGGGCGAGACGGCCCTCGCGGGACTGCAGGCGATCATGGTGGTGTCGGCCTTGCCGTTCGCGCTGATCGTGATCGGCATCATGGTGGCGTGGACGCGGGAGTTGCGCACCGACCCCTACATGATGCGGCACCGCTTCGCCCGGGCGGCCATCGCCCAGGGCGTGCGCCGGGGCATCGCCGACCACGGCGACGACTTCGTCTTCGGAGCCACCGAGGTCGCGGCCCACGAGGGCGCCGGCGTCGGCATCGACACGGCCGACCCGGCGCTGACGGAGTGGTACGAGACGGCCACGGGGCAGCTGCCGGCCATCACGCCGACGACGATCGCGGGCGCCCTGCCCGATCCGGGGCAGGCCCCGGCTTCCGCGACGGCCCCGGCTTCGGCGACGGCCCCGGCCGACCGCCCCTAGAGGCGGGGGCGGCGGGGGCGGGTGCCGAGCCAGAGCACGGCGGCCGAGGCCGCGGTGCAGACCGTCATGACCGCCGCCGCCGGGATCGCCGTCGAGGTGCCGAGCAGGCCCACGAGGGGCGCGCCGACCGCGCCCGCGATCATGTTCGAAGCGCCGATCAGCGAGGCCGCCGTGCCGGCGCGCTCCCCGTGCTGCCCGAGGCCCGAGGTCTGCAGCGCGGGCGACACGACCCCGAACGACGTCGTGAACAGGAACAGCGGCACGAGCAGCCCGACGAGCCCGAGCCCCGGCGCGAGCGTCACCGACGCCAGCAGCAGCACCGCGCTCGACGCGAGCAGCAGCGCGCCGAACCGGGCCAGCCGCGGGATGTCCCGCCCCCGCGAGAGCCGCGCGCTCACCTGCGCGCCCACGATCATCAGCGCCCCGTGCCCGCCGAAGACGATCGCGTACTGGGTGGCGCTCAGCCCGTAGACGCCCTGGAACAGGAACGCCGACGACGCCATGTACCCCATCATCGCCGCCCACTGCAGCGCCCCCGCGACCACCACCGAGACGTACAGCCGGTCGCGCAGCAGCGCCACGTAGTCCGCCGCGGCGTGCCCTCGCTCGCGCGCCCGGGCCGCCCTCCGCTCGGGCGGGTTCGTCTCGTGCCGGGCCAGGACCGCGAGCGTGCAGACGAGCAGCACCGCGCCGTAGCCGACGAGCAGCCACATCAGCCCGCGCCAGTCGACGAGCCCCAGCAATTGCGCCCCGAGCGCGGGGGCGGTGACCACGAAGACGCCGTTCACGATCTGCAGCCGCGCCAGCAGCGTCACCATCGCCGACCCCTCCCGGCTGTCGCGAACGATGGCCAGGATGATCACCGACGACGCCGCGGCCCCGACACCCTGCACGGCGCGGAGCCCGATCAGCAGCTCGATCGTCGGTGCGAGGGCGCAGCCGACGGTCACCGCAGAGTAGAGCAGGAGCGCGCCGACGAGCGGGCGCATCCGCCCCACCCGGTCGGACAGCGGCCCCGCCACCAGCTGCCCCACCGCCATGCCGAGGAACGCGCCCGTCAGCGTCGCCTGCACGAGCGACGGCACGGTCGCGAGGTCGCGCTCGATCTGCGGGAACGCCGGGAGATAGAGGTCCATCGTCAGCGGCCAGATGGCCTGGATGAACCCGAGCACCACGAAGAAGACCGCCGGCGGCCGGCGAGCCCCGTTCATCGGCCGGGTCACGCGGTCGTCGACGCCGCGGGCGCCACCCATCCCGCGAGGGCCACGAGCAGCGCACGGCGCTCGGCCGAGTCGTACGACTCGACCCCGTGCCCGAGGGCGTCGTACGCGACCCGGCCGGCCCGGGCATCCGTCGCCTCGACGACCCAGACGAGCGTATGCACGGCCTCCCCCTCGGTGTGGAACGCCAGTTCGGTCACCCCCTCGGACACCTCGAGGTCGCTGTAGCGCTCGTCGTGCAGCACGAAGTCGGCGGGCACCTGGAGCCCCGGTTCGACGGATGCCCGCACCGACCGCTGCACCAGCGCCTCCCCGATCGGCGGATGCCCCGACACCCCGGGCACCCAGCGCCCGCCGATCAGGGCACTCCAGCGCGGATCCCCGGCGAACGCCAGGGTCGACGAGTGCAGCGCGAGAACCCCGCCGCCCCGCGCGGCGTGCGCGAGGATCGCGTCGACGATCGCGGCCGAGTCGGGCGGCGGCAGCGCGGGATCACCGCTGACGTTCACCACCAGGACATCGGCTTCGGAGAGAGCGGCGGGCAGCGCATCCGCCTCGTCGGTGCGGAGCATCTCGACCACGGCGCCGGCCGCCCGCAGCGCGTCGGCCGCCCGCGCCCCCGTCGCCTCGAGCGCGTGCCACGGGTCGCCGTGCACCCCGACACCCACCAGCACGACCACGTGCAGCCCACCGAACCCCACGGAAGCATCTCTCACGGCAGGCACGTCTCCTTCGACCAGGTGAATCGTTTAAAAGCCTCGCACCCACCCCGCCCACCGTCAAGGGGGCTTCCCATCGACATAAAGTGATTCCTAGATGTGAGGGAGGCCCGGGCGTGGGTGATGGGATGGCGGTGCCGCCGGATTCGCTGGTCGACGCGCTGAAGGCGCTGTCGAATCCGGTGCGCCTCGAGATCGTCGGCTGGCTGCGCGACCCGGAGGCCGCGTTCGCCGACTACGACCCGATCGCCGACCGCGCCGAGGTGGGCGCCTGCGTCAGTCACATCCAGGCCAAGAGCGGCCTCGCGCAGTCCACCGTCTCGTCATACATGGCGACGCTGGAGCGCGCGGGCCTCGTGCACCCGACTCGCGTGGGCAAGTACACCCACTACCGACTCGACGAGGAGCGGATGAAGCAGGTCGGCGACGCCGTCACAGGTGCCGCCGGATCGGGCTCGATCTAGAACATATCGACACATCGCGTTTTAACGATATGTTGTGAGGGTGACTGAGACCCCTCCTCCGACCGCGCTGATCGTGCGTGCTCATCCCGAGCCCTCCTCGTTCAGCACCGCCCAGGCGCATCGAGCGCGCCAGACCCTCGAGGCCGACGGCTGGGCCGTCGAGTTCGTCGAGCTGTACGCCCGGGGCTTCGATCCCGTGCTCGACCGGGGTGAGTTCGCGCCGGTCGACGGGCCGTTCAAGCCGCAGCGCGAACAGTGGGCCGCCGTGGGGGAGGGCACCCTCGCCGAGGAGGTGCGGGCCGATCTCGACCGGGTGCTGGCCGCAGACCTGCTCGTGCTGTCCTTCCCGCTCTGGTGGTTCTCGGTGCCGGCCATCCTCAAGGGCTGGCTGGACCGGGTGTTCGTGATGGGCGGCGTCGCCGGCGGTGACGCCGGCCTGTTCGAGACCGCCCGGCTCGCCGGACGGCGTGCCGTCGTGCTCACCACCACGGGCGGGCCGGCCGAGGCGTTCACCGCCGACGGGGCGTTCGGCGACATCGACCGGTTCCTGTTCCACATCCACCGCGGGATGCTCGAGTTCGTCGGCTACGAGGTGCTCGAGCCGGTCATCACCTACGGGCCGGCCCACCTGGACGACGCGGAGCGAGCGGCCGGCCTGCTCGCGGTGGAGGCGGCCTTCCGCCTCCCGGCCCTCGAGGTGACGCGATGACGCCCGCGGACCGGGCCACCCCGGTCACCGCCCCGGCGTCCTCCGGCCGGGAACGGCTGCCGGTGCGGATGCGTGCAGCCGTGGTCGTGCTGCTGACCGCCAACTTCACGCTGGCCGTGGACTTCTCCATCCTCGGCGTCGCCCTCCCCCGCATCGGCGCCGACCTCGGGTTCGGCACCGGGGACCTGCAGTGGATCGTGACCGCGTTCGCGCTCTGCGCCGCCGGGTTCACGCTGTTCTTCGGCCGGGTGGCCGACCTCGTCGGACGTCGGCGCCTGTTCCTGATCGGGATCGCACTGCTCGGCGCCTCCTCTCTGGTCGCGGGCCTCGCGGCGGATCCGGCGACCCTTCTCGGCGCCCGCGTCGGTCAGGGCCTCGCGACAGCGATGGTCACCCCGGCGGCGCTGGCCCTGCTGACGACCATGTTCCCCGAAGGCCCCGCCCGCTCCCGCGTGCTCGGTCTCTCGGGTGCGCTGATGGCGGCCGGGTTCACGATCGGCGCCGCGCTCGGCGGGCTCCTCACCGGCACCGTCTCCTGGCGGTGGGCCTTCTACGTCAACGTCCTGGTCGCCGTCGCGGTGCTGATCGTCGCGCCGTTCGTGCTCACGGAGACGAGGGCCGGGCGGCGCCCCCGGCTCGACGCGCCCGGCGCGGTCACCGTCACGCTCGCGCTCCTCAGCCTGGTCTCCGGCATCACGACAGCCGGGCAGAAGGGGTGGGGCGATCCCTTCGCCTGGGGTGCCGTGCTCGTCGCGGCCGTGCTGATCGCGGTGTTCCTCCGCATCGAGTCGCGGGTGGCCGAGCCGCTGGTCGCCCCGGCCCTCCTGCGCCGCCCGAACATCGCCTGGGGCAACCTCGCCGGGCTCGTCGCGTTCGCGACCTGGACCTCGATGGTGTTCCCGCTGACCCTCTACCTGCAGGAGGTGCTCGACTACGGCGCCATCCCGACGGGCCTGATCTTCGCCTGGCTCGGGGTCGGGACGGTCGTCGGCGGGCTGATCGCCCCGCGGATCATCGGCCGCACCTCCGCCCGGACGGCGATCGTCGCCGGGCTCCTCGTGCAGGCCGCCGCGACGGTGCCGCTCGCGTTCGTGACGAACTCCCCCGGCTGGATCGTGCCTCTGCTGGCCGCGGTGTTCGTCGGAGGCGCCGCGAACCTCGTCGTGATCGTCGCGTTCACCGTCTCCTCGACGAGCGGGGTGCCCGCCGCGCAGCAGGGGCTCGCAACCGGGCTGATCACGATGAGCCAGCAGGTCGGCATCGCGCTCGGCACTCCGGTCATGGCGGCGATCGTCACGGCGTTCGCCGGCGCGACACTGCTGCCGGGCATCCGGAGCGCCATCGGGGTGAACGCGGCGATCGCCGTGGCGACCGCGATCCTCGTGGCGGTGTTCCTGCGGCGACGCCGCTGAACCGGGCGGTCGGGAGGGCGGTCAGGACGAGGCGCGGGCGCGGAGGCCTCCGTCGACGAAGTCGATCAGCCAGAGGAAGCTGGCGTCGACGTCGGTGTCGATCTGGAAGCCGTCGGCCGCCTCGAGGGTGGCGAAGCCGTGCAGCACGCTGCGGAGCATCCGGAGCGCGTGGATGCGGTCGGCGTCATCGAGACCGTAGCCGCGCAGCACCGCTTCGAGCGACGTGAGGGTGCGCCCGAGGGCGGGCGCCAGGGGGTCGCCGGGACCGGCCGGGCGGGCACCGGTGGTGGCCGCGTACCGCCCCGGGTGCTCCTTCACGAAGCGGCGGAGCGCCTGCGCGGCCGCAGCGAGGGCGTCGCCTCCCGAGACGCCCTGCATCGCGTCACGGAGGCGATCGCCCACCTCGGTGGCGCCGAGCACCGCGATGCGGTGCGTCAGCGAGGCCAGGCCGTCGACGTGCTTGTACAGCGAGGGGGTCTTCACGCCGAGGCGCTCGGCGACGAGGCTCATGCTGAGCTGCCCCAGCCCGAGCTCGTCGGCGAGATCGGCCGCCGCCTCGGTGACGGTGGCGGCGTCGAGGCCGGCCCTAGGCACGGTCGCCCTGCGTGGCGGGGCTGAGCGTCGCGGCGAGGAAGGGCAGCAGCAGCGCGAGCACGGCGTCGGGGGTCTCGGCGTGCGGGTAGTGCCCGGCGCCGTCGATCACCGCGAGCTCGCCGAGACCGGTGGGCAGGTCGGCCAGGATGCGCTGCCCCTCCTCCTCGGGACGGGCCCAGTCGGGGTCGGCCCCGCCCTCGATCACGAGCACGCGGCAGCGCACGTTCGCGAGCTGGGCGCCGGCGTCGGCCGGGGTGGTCTTCGTCATGGCCTTGAGGACGGCCATCCGCTCCGGCCGGCTGAGGGACTCCTCGATGCGGGCACGCTCCGAGGCCCAGTCGACCGGCTTGGTCGGGATCGCGAGCTCGAGGTAGGCGAGCCAGGCCTTGAGGCTGCCGGTCATCATGACCTTGGCGAGCTGCACGGTTCCCGCGCGGTGCTGCCGGTTGCGGAGGAGGCCGCCGAGGTCGACGGACTGGGCGCGGGTGAACGGCGCGAGCTCGGCGAGCCCGACGATCAGCTCGGGCGCGGTGGCCGCGGCGATGGTCGCGGCTCCTCCGCTGATCGACTGGCCGACGATGACGGCGGGGCCGCCCAGGTGCCGCACGAGGGCGACGAGGTCGCCGGCAATGTCGGTGCGGCTGTAGCCGGCCCAGCCGGTGCTCGACTCGCCGCAGCCGCGGAGGTCGACGTTCGCGACCCGGTAGCCGGCGGCGACGAGGGCGGGCACCACGAAGCGGTACGAGTGGCGGCTGTCGCCCATGCCGTGGGCGAGCACGACGAGCCGGCCCGTTCCGCTGAGGTCGTACGCGATGGTGCCCTCGTCGAGGGTGAGGTACTCGGTCATGGCTGCCTCCTGGCGGCTGAGGCCTCGGCGGATGCTCTGGCTAATGGTGTTAGCTACAAGCTATGCGCATTAGCCACGACTGTCAAGCGCCGCGACGATCTCGGTGCGAGCCGCCCGTCCGCTGCGGGTCGGGAGGAGGGGGAAGACGTGCACGGCGCCGGATCGTTCGCGCAGGGTGAGCGGAACGCCCGAGGCCACGGCGCGCTCGGCGAGCAGCCGCGCATCCGGGTTGAGCACGTCGCGGGTGCCGGTGAACAGCAGCATCGGCCCGAGACCGTCGAGGCGGCCGAAGAGCGGGCTGACGACCGGATGCTCGACCTTCAGCCCGCCCGCCCACCGCCGCCCGAGCTCCCGACCGCCGGGCTGCGCGAGCCACGGGTCGCTCGGCTGCACGACCGGGATGCGCGGGTTCGAGAACGTGAGGTCGAGAGCAGGAGCGATCAGCACCGTGCGCACGGCGGGGACGCCCCGGTCGCGGAGGGTCTGCGCGACCGCGAGGCTGATCTGACCGCCCGCGGAGTCGCCGGCCAGCCGCACCTCGCCGTGGCGCGCGATGAGCCGTTCGGCGAGTCCGAGCACGAGGTCGTGGGCGCGCTGGGCGGTGCCGAACGGCAGCAGCGGGTAGATCGGCACGGACACGGCGGCGTTCGCCTCCACCGCGATCTGGGCGACGAGGGCCCAGTGCTGGGGGGCGGTCTCGTGGATCCAGGCGCCGCCGTGGGTGTAGACGACCGCCGTCGTCGGGGTGCTTCGCGCCGGGGCCACCGTGTAGACCGGCGAGCCGTCGACCTGCTCGACCGACACCCTGAGGTCGGGGCGGAGACGCCTCGGCGGGCCGAACGCCTCGGGGCGCAGCTCGACGGCGCGGATGGCCCGCTGCGCGTTCGCGGCGGAGCGGAAGGCGGTGTTGGCGCCGGTCGCCCGCAGGAACACGGGGACGAGGGCCTCGGGGATGATCACGGCTCACCCTATGTCGAACCGCCTCAGCTCCGGGGCGCCGTGAAGGCCGAGCGGCGGCCGGCGACCGTCAGGATCAGCGCGAGCGCCCCGAGCAGGGCCATGGCCGCGGGCAGGATCAGCCCGTCGAAGGCGGTGAGCAGCAGCCCGCCGAGGATGCCCGCGCCGAAGATCGCCAGGTTGAACGCCACGGGCAGGAACGAGTTCGCGATGTCCGCGTCCTCACCGCCCGCGCGGGTGAGGGCGCTCTGCAGCTGCGGCGCCGTCCCACCGAAGGCGACGCCCCAGAGCACGGCCGCGATCAGCACGGCCGGCGCCGAGGCGTGGCCGACGAGCAGCACCGCGCCCGCCAGCGTGAACGTCGCCGCCGAGCCGTGCAGCAGCACCCGCGGGTGGCGGTCGAGGAGCACGCCGACCAGGGCGACGCCGCCGAGCGACGCGATGCCGTAGACGAGCAGCATCAGGTCCGGGGTGATGCCCGTGCCCGTGACCCGGAGGTACGGGGCGACGTAGGTGTAGAGGGTGCTGTGGGCGAGCATCCACACCAGGATCACGACGAGCACGATCGGCACCCCGCGGAGCCCGAGCACGCGGCCGAGGGGTAGGCGGCCGGCGGCGGGCAGGCCTGGTGCGTCGGGCACGACGGTCAGGATGATCAGGCCCACCACGAGGGCGAGCAGACTCACCCCGGCGAACGACCAGCGCCAGTCGGTGACGCCGCCGATGACGGCGCCGAGCGGCGTGCCGAACGCGAAGCCGAGCGGGGCGCCGATCGACATGATCGACAGGGCGAGGCCTGAGCGCGCCGGCGGGCTGATGCGGATGGCGTAGTTGGCGAGCATCCCCCAGATGACGCCCGAGAACGAGCCCGCCACGAAGCGGGAGACGAGCGAGAGGGTGACGTCGGGCGACACCGCGGTGACGAGGTTCGCGAGCACGAGGCCGGCGACGCCGACGAGGAGCAGGGGCTTCCGCCGGAGGCCGCGGGTCAGCGAGATCGCCGGCACGGTGACGATCACGGTGCCGAGCGCGTAGGCGCTGACGAACAGGCCGACGGTGCTCTCGCTCGTGGCCATTCCCGATGCGATGTCGGGCAGGAGGCCCGCGGGCATCGTCTCCATCGCGATCAGGATGAAGCCGATCAGGGCGAGCGCGACCAGCGCGACGACGGGCAGCCGGCGCTCCCCGCCCGGAGCGACCACGGGCACGCTCGCGGTGGCGGCGCTCATTCGGCCCCCGCCCCGCCCTCGGACCCGGGCCCGGCCACCGAGACGGTGCCGGTGAAGGGGGCTGCGTCCCGCACTGCCGGGACGTCGTCGAAGGTGCCGAGCGGGATGATGCCCTCGTAGTAGGCGACCGCGTCGTAGTAGAGCACCAGGGCTTGGTCGGGGGCGTAGTACCCGATGGTGCCGGGTTCGGCGCCGCCGCCGGAGGGCAGCCCGTCGAGCATCAGCGGCGCGGGGAGGCGGGCGATCTTCTCCTGGCCGCCGAAGTCCTCGAATTCGAGGTCGAGGGGCAGCTGGGCCACTAGGGAGGCGGTCGCGGCGCTGTCCCGCAGCACGGCGGTCACGGTGGTGCCGTCGACGGTGATGGTGAGGCGGGTTCCGGTGCTCATGGGCGGCTCCTCGGGTGCGGGTGGGGTCGGGGTCGGCGTGTTGGTCGGCTCGCTCGGGGCCGGCAGGGCGGTCGGCGCGGTGGGGTTCGGCGAGACGGCGGTCGGGGGGACGGGGGCCGGCGTCGGGGCGACGGCCGCGCATCCGCAGAGCCCGAGCACGACGGCGGCCGTCAGCACGAGGGCCGGACCGGATCTCGCGGGGGTCGATGGGGTCACGGTGACGAGTCAACCTGCCGTCGACTGCGGGAGGGAGGGCTCTGTGCAGACGGGTCACAGCAGAACCTCCCTGGCGCGGCGGCGCAGCCGTACCGTGGAGGCATGGACAATCGCAGCGAGGTGCGCGAGTTCCTGGTGTCACGCCGGGCGCGGCTCACCCCCGAGCAGGCCGGCGTCGAGCCGACGGGCGGCCGTCGTCGGGTTCCGGGTCTGCGACGCGACGAGGTCGCCCGGCTGGCCGGCCTCAGCGTCGACTACTACACGCGCGTCGAGCGCGGTAATCTCACCGGTGTCTCCGAGAGCGTGCTCGACGCCGTCTCCCGGGCGCTCTCGCTCGACCGGGCCGAGCACGACCACCTGCACGACCTCGCCCGCGCCGCGAACCTCGGCGCCCGCCCCCGCCGGCCGAAGCCGCCGGCGCACTCGCTGCGACCGGCCACCCAGACGCTGCTCGACTCGATCACGGGCGCCGCCGCGTTCGTGGGCAACAACCGCATGGACCTCGTCGCGGCCAACGATCTCGGCTTCGCCCTGTACTCCGAGATGTTCCGATCGGATGCCCGGCCCGGCAACCACTCCCGCTTCATCTTCCTCGACCCCCGCGCCCACGACTTCTATCCCGACTGGCAGCGGGCGGCTGACGTCAACGTGCAGATCCTCCGCCGCGACGCCGGGCGCAGCCCCTTCGACAAGGAACTGAGCGGGCTCGTCGGCGAGCTCTCGGTGCGGAGCGAGGAGTTCCGCGGCCTGTGGGCCGCCCACGACGTGCGCCGGCACTACTCGGGGGCGAAGCAGTTCCGGCACCCGGTCGTGGGGCTGCTCGAGCTGACCTATCACGTGATGGAGCTCGAGGACGACCCCGGCCACACCCTCACCGTCTACACGGCCGCGCCCGGCAGCCCCTCCGAGGAGGGTCTGCGCCTGCTCGCCACCTGGGCCGCCACCGAGCACATCGCCGCCATCGCCCGCGACCCCGCCGCCCGCCGGCCGGTGGAGCAGCACACCCGGCGCTCGGACTGACCGGGGCGGGTCAGAGGAGGGCCGGGTGGCCGCCGCTCGGGCTGAGGTCGGGGGCGTCCCAGGTGGCCGAGAGCGCCTCGAGGTGCCGGCAGAGCTCGGCGATCACCGCGAGCTCGGCCGCGAGGGCGGAGACGCGCTCGGGCGAGCGGGCCGCGTCGACGTCGCGAGCCAGGAAGGTGATCGACCACCGCGGGTCGCCGGGCGCCACTGGCTCCAGATAGAGAGTGGTGGGCGCGTTCGCGAGCTCGATCACCACGAGACCGGTGTCGGCCCCGTCGGCGCCGTCCTGACGGAGCACCTCGACGGCACCCTGGATCGCTCGGCCTGCGGCGAGGAATTCCTCGAGCCACTGCATCAGGATCTCCTGCGTGCGGAACGGCATGGCACCCCCTCTGGTCGGTGCATCTATTCGAGTCGACGTGGGCTGGGAGAATGCTCCTTCTGTCCACAAAACGCACCCGGCATGTCCGCAGAACGAACAGCGACCCTGCAGAGCGAACCGCGACCCGGGCAGAACGAACAGCGACCCGGGCAGAACGAACAGCGACCCGGGAGCTCAGCGCAGCAGCGTGTTCCGCGGGTACTCCCCGAAGCGCGCCGCGTAGGAGCGTGAGAAACGTCCGGCGTGCGTGAAGCCCCAGCGCGCCGCCACCTGAGCGACCGTGGTCTCGTCGGGCCCGAGCTGCTGCAGCTCGGCCTGCACCCGATCCAGGCGGATCGCCCGCAGGTACTCGGTCGGCGTGACTCCGAGCTGCCGGGCGAACGCCTGCTGCAGTCCGCGCGGCGTCAGCCCGACCTCCTCGGCCACCTCGAACGGTGCGATGGGCAGATGGGCGCTCGCGTGCATCCGCTCGACCGCCCGCCGCAACCGCACGTTGCGGGGCGCCAGCAGCACCGTCGGCATGCCGCTGCCCTCGTGCGCGAACGCGTCCAGCAGGGCGACGGCGGTGCGCCGGTCGATCTCGGCCAGCTGCAGCGGGGTCGGTTCGCCCCGGATGATCAGCCGGGCCGCCTCGTCGACGCTGGCGTTCCACCGCCGCAGCGCATCCGGAGAAGGCAGCACGCCCGAGGCGAAGTGGATGGGCCCCGGGAGCAGCCCCTCGTGCTCGGCCGCCACCCGCTCGAGGAAGCCGGCGTCGAAGTGCACGAGGTTCTGCCGGTAGTCGGCGAAGTCGAAGGCGTAGGGCTTGCCCGTGGGGAACATCGCGGGCACGCCGTGCATCAGCGTCACCTCGTCGTGACCGACGTCCATCGTGCCGCGGCCGCCGAGCAGCCACGAGACGATGTAGGCGTTCTCGGGCTGGATCGTGCCGGTGATGCTGCCGAGGAAGGTCGACGAGCGGAGCGTCATGTCGGGGCCGCCGGCGACCGTGTAGCGGTACGAGAACTCCTCGTCGCTCAGCTCGGCGCGGAAGCCCGTGCCGTTGTAGCCGTCCTGGTACATCGCGCGGGCATCGTCGAGCTCCGTTCCGGACGACTCGGTCCGGATCAGTGCTCTCGGTTCACCGTCCATCCCCCGAATTCTCACACAGACGGCGTCAAGCCCCCAGCCACCGGCCCGGTCGGATCGTAGGTTCCTGGGCACCGACGACCACTGGAGGAGCACACGATGAGCGACCGGCCGACCCCCGACGAGCAGCAGCCCGAGCAGCAGACCCCGCCCGGCACCGAGCAGGAGATGGAGCAGAAGCCCGACCACGGCGAGAAGAGCTACGTCGGCTCCGGCCGGCTCGAAGGCAAGATCGCGGTCATCACCGGGGCCGACAGCGGTATCGGCAAGGCCGTCGCCATCGCCTTCGCGCGCGAGGGTGCCGACGTGGTGGTCTCCTACCTCGACGAGCACGAGGATGCGGCCGAGACCTGCGCCGCCATCGAGGACGCCGGCCGGCGCGCCGTCTCCATCCCCGGCGACCTCGCCGACCCCGCCCACTGCCGCGACGTCATCGCGCGCACGGTGGAGGAGTTCGGCCGCGTCGACGTGCTGGTCAGCAACGCCGCCTTCCAGATGGATCACCCCTCCCTCGACGAGATCAGCGACGAGGAGTGGGACCACACCCTGGCCGTGAACCTCAGCGCGTACTTCCACCTGGTGAAGGCGGCGGTGCCGCACATGCCGCCGGGCGGGTCGATCATCGGCAGCTCCTCGGTGAACTCCGACATGCCCTCGCCGACGCTGCTGCCCTACGCCGCCACGAAGGCCGCGATCGCCAACATGAGCGCCTCGCTCGCGCAGCTGCTGGCCGAGAAGGGCATCCGCGCCAACAGCGTCGCGCCGGGCCCCGTGTGGACCCCGCTCATCCCGGCCACGATGCCCCCAGAGAAGGTGGACAGCTTCGGCGAGCAGGTGCCCCTCGGCCGCGCCGCCCAGCCGGCCGAGCTGGCACCGGTCTACGTGCTGCTCGCGTCCGACGAGGGCAGCTACGTCTCGGGCGCACGCATCGCGGTCACCGGCGGGAAGCCGATCCTCTGATGGCCGGCGCGCACGAGAACCTGCCCCTGCCCGACTACGACCACGTCACGGTGGGCGCCCTGCCGGCGGCCATCGCGTCGCTCTCGGCCGACGAGGTGGCGCAGCTGCTCGAGTACGAGCGGATGCACGGCGACCGCCTGCCCGTGACGACGGTGCTCGAGCACCGGCTCGAGGCCCTCCGGGGCGGCGCGACACCGTCGGGCGGCGATCCGACGGCCGCGCGTCCGGAGACGAACGTGGCACCTGGAGGCGGCGGGGTGTCGCCCGCGACCTCGGGGCCGCCTATCAATCCGCCGTCGCAGGGGGTGCCGACGAATCCGGCGCAGCCGCGCTGAGTGCGGCGGGCCGGGTCGACGCGACCTGACCCGGCCCGCCCGGCCCGCCCGGCCCGCCTCGTCGGCGCGTGCTAGAAGCGGGCCAGGCCGGCGCCCGCGACGCTCGAGCCGGCGCGCACCGACGGGAGCCGGTGACCGTGCAGCACGACCTCGCGGGCCGACCGCATCCGCCGGTCGAGGCCCCACTGCGTGACCTTCACGAGCGACTCGCGCACGATCGACCCGCTCATCTTGGACTCGCCGTGCGTGCGCTCGACGAAGAGGATGGGGAACTCGGTGACGCGGAGGCCTGACTGCAGCGCGCGCCAGACGAGGTCGAGCTGGAAGCAGTAGCCGTGCGAGGCGACGTCGTCGAGGCCGATGGTGTCGAGCGCGGTGGTGCGGTACGCGCGGAAGCCGCCGGTCGCATCCTTCACCGCGATGCCCAGGGCGATCCGGGCGTAGAGGTTTCCGCCGCGGCTGAGCACCTTGCGGCTGAGCGGCCAGTTGCGCACCTCGCCGCCGGGCACCCAGCGGGAGCCGAGCACGAGGTCGGAGTGCTCGAGCAGGGCGAGCATCTCGGGCAGGGCCTCGGGCTGGTGGGAGCCGTCGGCGTCCATCTCGATGATCGCGTCGTAGCCGCGCTCGCGCGCCCAGGCGAAGCCGGCGAGGTAGGCGACCCCGAGGCCCTCCTTGCCCGCGCGGTGCAGCACGTGCACGGCGCTCGAACCGTCGGTGCCCGGGTGGGCCGCCACGAGGCGGTCGGCGAGCTCGCCGGTGCCGTCGGGCGAGCTGTCGTCGACGATCAGCAGGTCGGCGGCGCCGGTGGCGAGCACTCGCCGGGCGATGGGCTCGAGGTTCTCGAGTTCGTTGTAGGTCGGCATGACCACCAGGGCTCTGTTCATCGCGGCGCCTTCCCTCAAGCCATCGTGTCGAGTCCATGGAACCGCGAACGCCGGCGGCCCGCCCCCGTTCGCGGCGGAATGGGGGCGGGCCTCCAGCAGACTGCGGCCGCGCATCCAGCCCGCTCCCAGCGAAGCGATGCGCGTCGGCGAACTCCCTCCCCGTCAAGCCCCGCGTCCGCCTTCGGGGGGCGAGCCGGCTTTCCCTATGATTCTGCTGTGGCCGAGCGGCCATTTCCGTCGCCGTGCAGAGGAGGACCGGTGCCGTTCCGTACCAAGGAGCTGCTCGAAGAGTGGCTCGCCGAATTCATCGCGCAGGAGCATCCGATGCCCGGCGAGCTCGAAGTGCTGCGCCACGAAGACCTCAGCGGCGGCGACACCGGCCTCGTGGTCGTGCGCCTGAAGAACGCCGGCCCCTACGCCTACCTCGAACCGACCGCGCCCGGCGACCCGACCTGGCAGGTCGTGTTCGCACCCCGGCACGACGAGCTCACCCTCGACGTCGAGCGGCTGAACGAGCTCTCGGAGGAGCTGGTGGTGGCGGCGGCGCTGTGCTCGTTCCTGGAGCAGAAGTCGCGCGAGCACCTCGCGGCCGCGGCCGCGGCCGCGGCACGGTAACCCGCGCTCCCGGCCGCGCGCAAGCCCGCCGCCGATCCCGCCGCCCGCGCCTACCGTGTGGACAAGGAGAACGGGGGCGCACTCATGACACGACCGGATGCGGTGGCCGACACACCCGACGACGGCACCGGGGAGATCCCCGGCCAGGCCACCGGCGAGACCACCGTGATGTGGGAGCTGGAGTTCGGGCTCTTCCTCGAACCGGAGCCGCGGCCGTGACCGCCTCAGAGGCGGCCCTGCAGCTGCGGAACCCCCTCGTTCGGGTCGGCCGGCTCCGGCACCATCGACAGCTCGCCGCGCTCGGCGCACGAGTTCAGTGCCGAGATCCACGCCCGGTTCAGGGTCGGGGGGCGGTTGCCGTAGAACCGGAACTCCAGGTCCACCCCGGGCGACAGCCACACCGTCCCGCGCCCGCTGCCGTGCTCGGGGTCGACCGTCCATGAGAACGCGAACGACTCCCCGCGCCGCAGCTTCGCGAGAATGACCACCTTGAGGTGGCTGAGCATCCGGTCCTCGATCTCGATCTCGTGACCGTTGCTGCCGTAGTACAACTTGCCCATCGGGTGGGGTCCTCCTCGAGATCAGGGCGCTCCTGCACGCACTCCTGGTGAGCCTGCCGCGGTGCACCGATCGCTCCTGAGGGTTGACATCGCCTCACCCGTTTTGCTATCTACGGGCGTGGTCACCTGCGCGACCGGATGCGTCACTCCGGCGACGTCGGAGGTAGCGTTTCGAGGGCGGCGGGCCGGGCATCCGCAGACTTGACGTCGACCGGAAAGGCGCTCGCCCACCATGCCCCGCAGCCCCGCCCCTCGCCCCCGCCCCGTGCGCCGGCTCGCGGGATGGCGCCTGGTCGCGGTCGTCTTCGTAGCGGTTCTCACGGTGGGCACCTCGAGCTGGTCGGCGAACGCCTCGTGGACGGCGGCCCCGGTCGCCCTCAGCGGCTCGGCCGCGGCGGCCTCCGTGTCGGTGACCTCGACCGTCACGACACCTCCGACCGGGCAGTTCGCGGTGCGGGTCGCCTCACCTCCCGTGACCGAGACGACGCACTTCGGAGCGTTCACCTACGCGAACACCGGCACCGCACCACTCGCCCTCACCGTCGCGGCGACGAACACCAACGGCGCCCTCGCCGCGAACATCGCGGTCACCTTCTGGAGCGCGAGCACGGCGGCACTCTGCGGCAGCACCGTTCCCGCCACGGGAACCACCTCGGGAGCCCTGACCGGAGCGCTCACCCTGCCGGCCGCCTTCGCCTCGGTGCCGGCGGGCAGCTCGCTCGCCCTCTGCGTCGCGCTGCGGCTGACCACGACGACGGCGGCCTCGCAGGGTCAGACCGTCACGGCCACCTTCACCCTCACCGGCCGCGTCGGCACGAACTGGAGCGCGACGGCGGCGTCGGCGATCACGCAGAGCGTCTACCGGGTTCCCGACCCGGGCACGGTGACCTGCACGAACGGCACGGGCACGCTCGCCGACCCGGTCGGAACCGTGACCTTGGCGTTCCCGAGGGCGATCGGCGCGACGAGCTACACCGTCGTGCGGGCCAGTGCGCCGGGCACGGTGATCGTGAACGCGGTTCCGCCCGACCCCAACGCCCCGACCATCAAGGTCAACGGCAGTCAGATCGGCATCCTCAGCCTCGGCTCCGTCCCGATTCTCGTGCAAGCGGTCGACGCCACCTACGGCACCACCTCGGCGGGTTCGCCCTACACCCTGAATGTCGTCGTCCTGGGCCTCCTCGGTCTGCGCTGCTGAGCGCCGCCGCCTACCGGAACGGTGCCGTCGGCGATGCGTGCCCGGCGCGCCCGGCGCCCCCTGCCGTTCGGCAGAATGGTGAGGTGATTGACGCGCATCCGGCCGACCCGACCCCGCCCGACACGACTCCTGAGGTGCTGCGGCTCACCGCCTTCGCGGCCACGCCCGAGGGCGGCAACCCCGCCGGAGTGGTGCTCGAGGCCGGCGGCTTCGACGACGCCGCGCTGCAGGCGATCGCGGCCGAGGTGGGCTACTCCGAGACGGCGTTCCTCGTCGACCCCGCCATCGACGGCGACGAGCGCCACGTGCGCGCGCGCTACTTCTCGCCCACCGCCGAGGTGCCCTTCTGCGGCCACGCCACCATCGCGACCGCGGTCGCCCTCGCCGAGCAGCGCGGGCCCGGTCCGTTCACGGTCGAGACCCCCGTCGGCCCCATCGTGATCGAGACGACCCTCGACGGTGATCGGATGCTCGCCGCCTTCACCAGCGTCACCCCCGACGTGCGGGCGCCCGACGAGGGCGTCACCGACGACCTTTTGGCCCTGCTCGGCCTCACCCCGGCCGATCTCGACCCCCGCTTCCCGCTGCTGGAGTCGTTCGCGGGCAACTGGCATCCCGTGGTCGCCGTCGCCTCCGCCGCGACCTTCGACGCGTTCACCTTCGACCCGGCGGCCCTCCGCGCCCTGATGGACCGCCGCGGCTGGCGCGGCACCGTCACCGTGATGCACGCGCCCGCTGCCCGCGCAGCCGACCCGCACGCCTCGGCGCCTGCCCCGGCGCCCGATCCGGCGCCCGCCCCAGCGCCAGCCGCTCCCGCCCCGGCACCCGCCGCCCCCGCCGAGCTCGAGGTCGAGACGCGCAACCTCTTCCCCGTCGGCGCCATCACCGAGGACCCGGCGACCGGCTCGGCGGCCGCCTCCCTCGGCGGCTACCTCCGCCACCTCGGCGCCCTCACCCCGCCGGCCCGCCTCACCATCCACCAGGGCCGCCACGTCGGCCGCCCCAGCCTCCTCGTCGCCACCATCCCGCCCACGGGCGGCATCCGCGTCGAAGGCACCGCCACCCCGATCCCCTGAGTTTCTCTGAACGACCATTGCGCGAAACGCCGGGCCTGAGGTCTTCTCATTTTCTGAAGTGGGAGTTACCCTGACCCCGTGCAGACACGGCCTTGGAGCGATCGCGAGCTGCGCAAACTCGGTTCGTGCCTGAAGCATGATCGACCCATACCCGATGCCCTGCCTCACTACGGCGAAGTGATGATCTGGTACAACGACCTGGCCGCCGAGGTGCAGAAGTCCATCGCCTCCCTCGACTGGGCCAGTCTCCTCGGCCCACGTCCCCCTGATGTCACGTCTCGCGGCAAGACGCGCGACACCCTTGTTCAGAAGCTCCGACGTCAGGAGGACGTCCCTCTGCACCTGGTGCAAGACATCGCCGGCGTTCGGTTCGAGGCCGACATGACTCTGGACGAGCAGGATGCCGTCGCTGTAGCAATAGCGGGGCTCTTCGGCCTCCCGGCGGATTCGAGCGCGATCAAAGACATGCGCGAAGCTCACCACTCCGGATACCGGGCCGTTCACATCTGGCTACAACTCGAGGGCCGAGTGGAGATCCAGATCCGAACGCAGCTCCAGGGGGAGTGGGCAAACATGTATGAACGCGCGTCCGATGTGTTCGGGCGGGACATCCGCTACGGCGCCCTGCCCATCGATGGCACGGCCAGGAAGATCGTCGAGGCGGTGCAGCAGATGTCGTACGAGAAGGTTGCGACGTCCGAGTATCAACGCAACGAGATGCATCTTCTCCAGCTGGGGGTGGAGGAGTCCGACCTGCTGCCAGGATCACCTCCGAGCATCATCGACAAGACTGACATCCGCGATAGGCTGACCGCACTTCAGGCTCGATCGGCTGAAGTGCAGCGGGAACTGCGGGCCCAGATCGGACTCCTCGAGAACGAGTTCGCACGGCTCCGAAAGGGAGAGGATCACTGACTCCATGCCAGGTTTCGTCATCGAGTACCATCGTCGCTCCGGAGTGTGGTCGGTGCAGGAGTTCAGCGGCCCCGAAGGGCACAAGGCCGCCCTGCTGGAACGCCTCGAACGCGAAGACCGTCGCGTCGACGAGGACGTTGAGATCGTGTCGCTGAACAGCGACTCCCTGAGCACCATCAAGAAGACCCATGCTCGCTACTTCACCGGGCGGGAACTGCTCTCGGCCTGACGCCGGGGCGCGGGTCAGGGGGCCAGGGCCGCGACCGCCGTGATCTCGACGAGGGCGCCCGGCACGCCGAGGCCCGCGACGAAGGCCGCGGTCACGAGGGGCGGATGCTCCGACGCGAGCTCCCCCGCGATCGCCCCGTAGCCCGCCCGGAGGTCGGCGCCCTCGACGAAGAGCACGGTCCACTGCACGACGTCGTCGAGCGTGGCGCCGGCCGCGGCCAGCGCGACACGGGCGTTCTGCAGCGCCCGGGCCGCCTGCGCCCCTACATCGGGCGCGACGACCGCGCCGGATTCGTCGACGCCGTTCTGCCCACCGACGTAGACGGTGGTCGACCCCGGCGGCACCACGGCGACGTGACTGAAGGCAGGACTGCGCACGAGCCCCTCGGGGCGGATCCGTTCGATGGCCATCCTCCACGATGGCACCCCGACTCCCCGGCGGGGAAGCCCCTGCGACTACGTTCCAGGCCGACCCGCGACCGAGGGATCCGGCACGGGGTAGACGTCGATCCCCGCCGCCACGGCCACCGCCCGGTACGCCGCCGCGAGCGAGTCGACGCTCTCGTGCGCATTCAGCCCGCTCGGGTTCGGCACCACCCACAGCTCCGCCCCCGCAAGACCGGCCGGCTGCCGCCCCACGACCGCGCGCGGCTGCCCGAACGCGATGCGGAAGGTCGTGATCCCGAGCAGCGCCACCACCCGCGGCATCAGCTCGGCGACGCGCGAGTCGAGCGACGCGGCTCCGTCGCGCAGCTGCTGCGCGGTGAGTTCGTCGGCCCGCGCGGTCGCCCCGGCGACGAGGGTGGTGATGCCGACGCCGCGCGCGAGGAGGTGGGCACGATCATCCGGAAGCAGCCCCGCCGAGGCGTCGACAACTCGGTTCAGGATGCCCGCCCGGTGCAGCGCCGGCCAGAATCGGTTGCCCGGCCGGCTGAACGGCGCCTGCACGGCTGCGGTGTGCAGGCCGGGGTTGATGCCCACGAGCAGCAGCCGCGGTGCCGGCCCCACCACGTCGGGGATCGACCGGCCCCGGAACGCGTCGAGCTCGGCGCGCGTGAAGCCGGTGCGGCTGCTGCTGCCGGCGGCGGGGCCGGGACCGGTGCGCGAAGCCATGCCCGAAGGCTACTCGAGCAGCTTCCCGCCCACCGAGACCTCTTCGGCCATCAACGCCGCGATCTCGGCCGGGATCTCCGGGATCGACTCCCGCGTCACCCCGCCCGACGGCGACCAGACCAGGTTCACCTGCAGCGCGGGGTCGAGGGAGGGGTAGTCGCTGCGGTTGTGGCAACCGCGCGTCTCGCGCCGTTCGAGGGCCGCCTCGAGGGTGGCCCGGGCCGCGAGCGCCGCCGACTTGAGGTCGAAGGCGTGCGCGAGATCCTGGTAGCCGGCGATGTCGGGATGCACGCCCACATCGGCGATGCGCGCCTCGATGGCGTCGAGCTCGGCGAGCCCGGCCCGCAGCCCTTCTTCGTCGCGGACGACCCCCGCGTGCTCGGTCATCGTGTTGCGGATGGCCCGCTGCAGCGCCCGAACGTTCTCGGGCCCGTCGCCCTCGAGGAGCGACATGATCTCCGAGCGAGCCGTCTCGACCGCCGCGGCCGAACGATTCTGCGCCGAGAGCCCCGTCGAGTACGCCGCGGCGGCCTGCCCGACGATCCGCCCGAACACGAGAAGCTCGATCAGCGAATTGCCGCCGAGCCGGTTCGCCCCGTGCAGCCCCGACGAGGCCTCGCCGATGGCGTACAGCCCCGGCACGTCGGTCGAGTGGTCCTCGGGCCGCACCCAGACCCCGCCCATCGAGTAGTGCGCGGTCGGCGCGATCTCGATCGGGTCGGTGGTGATGTCGAGCATCTGCAGCTCGAGCATCGTCTGGTAGACGCGCGGCAGCCGGGTCATGATCGTCTCGCGCGGCAGGTGCGACACGTCGAGCCAGACACCGCCGTTCGGCGTTCCGCGACCCTCCTTGATCTCGGTGTAGCAGGCCAGCGCCACCCGGTCGCGGGTCGACAGTTCGAGCCGCTCGGGGTCGTACTTGTGCATGAACCGCTCGCCCAGGCCGTTGCGCAGGATGCCGCCCTCGCCTCGGGCGGCCTCGCTGATCAGCGTGCCGGCCGCGTTCTCGGGCTCGATGATGCCGCTCGGGTGGAACTGCACCAGCTCCGGGTCGCGCAGCCGCCCGCCCGCCTCCACGGCGAGCCGGAACGAATCGCCGGTGTTCTCGTCGCGACGGGACGAGGTGCGGCGCCAGATGCGGTTGTGCCCGCCCGCGGCGAGGATCACCGCATCCGCGTGGATGAGGTAGCGGGTGCCGTTCTCGACGTCGAAGCCGTAGGCCCCGAACACCGCCCCGTCGTCGTTCACGAGGATGCGCGTGACGTACACCGTGTCGAGGATCGGCACCTCGAGCTGCGCGGCCCGGTTCACCAGCGTGCGCTGGATCTCGAGGCCCGTGTAGTCGCCCGCGAACGCGGTGCGGCGGTAGGTGTGGGCGCCGAAGAAGCGCTGCGAGATGCGGCCGTCGCCCTCGCGCGCGAACGGCATGCCGTAGCGCTCGAGGTCGTCGATGCCCTGCGCGGCGCCCTCGGTGACGATCTGCACCGTGTGCGGGTTGGCGAGGAGGTAGGACTCCTTCAGGGTGTCGGCGGCGTGCTGCTGCCAGCTGTCCTCGGGGTCCATCGTCGCGAGGGCGGCGTTGATCCCGCCGGCCGCGAGGGAGGTGTGGGCGTCGCTCTTCGAGCGCTTGCCGAGAGCGAGCACGTCGACGCCGGCCTCGGCCAGCTCGATGGCGGCGCGGAGGCCGGAGCCGCCCGTGCCGATGACGAGCACGGTGGTGGAGATCTGTCGTTCTGTGGGGCGCATGCTCCAACGCTAAGCACCCAGTGGCGATTACTCCAATGCATCTTGAGCGTCGCGACGATGCGCGTAGGCTATCGCCATGAACCTCGACCAGCTGCGAGGGTTCGCGGAGGTGGCGCGTGAGGGCAACTTCACCCGCGCATCCGAGAACCTGCATCTCGCCCAGCCCTCGCTCAGCCGGCAGATCGCCGCCCTCGAGCACGACCTCGGCACCGAGCTGTTCACACGCGCCCGCGGCGGCAGCACCCTCACGGCGGCCGGCGAGTCACTCCTGCCCCTGGCGAAGCGGATGCTCGCCGACGCCGATTCCGTGCGACGCGAACTAGCCGAACTCGCCGGCCTCCAGCGCGGCACGGTGCGCCTCGGAGCCACCCCGACCCTCTGCATCAGCCTCGTCGCGGAGGTGCTGAAGGACTTCCACGCCGAGCACCCCGGCGTCGAGCTGCACCTCTCGGAGCACGGCTCGCGGCGCCTACTCGACCAGCTCGCGGGGGGCGAGCTCGACCTGGCGCTGATCACGACCTCGCACGCGGCCACCGCCGACCGCTTCACCGTGAGCCCGCTGCTCGTCGAGGAGCTGGTGCTGATCTCGTCGGCGGCGGCCCCGCCGGTCGCACCCGGTGCCGCGCTGTCGCTGTCGCAGGCGGCCGCGCTTCCGCAGATCGTCTTCAGCCGCAGCTACGACCTGCGGGCCGCCACCGACGAGGCCTTCGCCGTCGCCGGTCTGACCCCCGACGTCGTGCTCGAGGGCGCCGAGATGGACGCGGTGCTCCGTTTCGTCGAGCGCGGCCTCGGCGTCGCGATCGTGCCCGCGATGGTGCTGATCGACCGGCCCGGTCTCCGCTCGCTGCGGCTCGAGGGCCCGCCCCTCACCCGCACGATCAGCCTGGCCCGCCCGCGCGACGTCACCCCGTCCCGCGCCGTGCAGGTCATGCAGCGCACCGTCGCCACCACGGCCCGCGCCTTCGCCTCCCGCGCGACCGCGACGATGCGCCCCGCCTGACCGGCCGGCCTGCCACTATGTTTCAGGATGCGCGCCGCGGGGTACTGGGATCACAGTCCTCACCTCCCATGCCCCATGAGAAGTCCGGGTCGAGGCCCGGCGAGAGGATCGCGATGCGAACACGCACCACCCCTGCGACTGCGGTCGCCGACGAGTCCACGGATTCCGAGGCGCGCTGCGACGTCGACTGGGAGCTCGAGTACGGTCGCTTCTGACGGCCGCCCGAGGCGCAGCGCAGGCGCCGTCGCGACCCCCGGGCCGTGGCGGCGCTTCCGTCGCACCGCGGCTCAGGTCACGGAGCCGTCGCATCCCCCGGCGTACGGTGACGACGTGCCCCACGTCACCGGAATCCACCACGTCGCCGTCACCGTCAGCGACCTCGCCGCCTCTGTCGCCTTCTACGAGCGCGTCCTCGGCTTCCCGCCCGCCGGCGGCATCGATGACGAGCACCTGCATCGGCGGCTGTTCACCCTGCCCGACGGCGTGAACCTCGGACTCACCGAGCACGACCCCACGACGGGCGAGCGCTTCAGCCCGTTCCGGCCCGGCCTCGACCACCTGGGCCTCGCGGTCGCCGATCGCGCCGAGCTCGAGGCGTGGGCGGCCCGCCTCGACATCCTCGGCATCCCGCACAGCGGCCTGGTCGACGCCGACTACGGCACCGCCCTCAGCTTCACCGACCCCGACGGCACCGCACTGGAGTTCTTCGCGCCGGCCCCGTGACGCATGCCCGGCCGCGGGCGCCCGGCGACGTGACGGATGCCCGGCCCCGTGACGCATGCCCGGAAGCGGACATGTCCGCAAGCGGGCCTTGTGTCGGATAGCCTCCAGCCCCGATCCTGAAGGGCAGTCCCGATCACTGCGCGAGGAGTCCACCGTGCCAGACCTGAACCGACGCTCCGTCCTCGCGATGGGCGCCTGGTCCGTGCCGGTGGTGGCCGTCGCCGTCGCCGCCCCCGCGGCCGCGGCCAGCACGGAGTTCGCGTTCGCCCTGGTGCTGTCGCCCGAGTCGGCGACCACCTTCCGCGACGTCCGCAGCTCGGTGAACCTCTCGCTCATGAACACGTCGACGACGGAGTTCTCCGGCACCGTGTCCGTCATCATGTCGGGCATGTACGTGCGCAACTCGGACAACTTCCTCCTCGTCGCCATCGCCGAGAGCCTCCAGTGGTCGGGCGTGACCCGCACGGTCTACTCGCCCACGACCCTCTCCTGGTCGGGCACTCTCGCCCCCGGCGCGATCAGCACCTCCGTGCTGCTCCAGCCGCAGTCGCAGCACCTCAGCTACCCCACGACGAGCACCATCGCCTTCAACCCGGTCGACCAGACCGCGGCCCCGAAGAACTTCACCGTCACCTGGTACTGACCCGCCGCGCGCGGCAAAAAGAAAACCGCCAGATCGCGGGGATCTGACGGTGGAGATCTGACGGTGCGCGTCGCAGGAGAGATACAGTGCGGAGACGGTGGGATTTGAACCCACGGTACCCTTGACGGGTACTCCACCTTAGCAGGGTGGTGCACTAGGCCGAACTATGCGACGTCTCCTTGGCTTTCGCCTGTGCCATCATAGCCGACGGTTCGCGCGAAGTCGGCCACCGCATCCGCCGCCGTCGCCAGGTGCTCGGCGTGGGTGTGCCCCGAGAGCTTCGCGCGCGGCTTGAACTCGTGCTCGCCGTCCTCCAGCCAGACGAAGCGGATGCTCGCCGGCAGCCCGTACGCCGGCACCTCCTCGACCGTGCCGAACGGGTCGCGCGTGCCCTGGCAGACGAGCGTCGGCGTGGCGAGCGAGAGCAGGTGCGCGGTGCGCAGCCTCTCGGGCCGCCCCGGTGGATGGAACGGGTACCCGAGGCACACCAGCCCCCGCACCTCGCCGGCCGCCCGCAGCTCGTCGGCGACGAGGCTCGCGACGCGGCCGCCCATCGACTTGCCGCCGATCAGCACCGGGCGCGAGGCTGGTTCGGTCGACAGCACGGCTGCGACGGCGGCGCGGTACTCGTCCATCAGCGTCTCGGCCTTCGGCGGCGGCTTGCGGCGTCCGTCGGGCCCGCGGCGGGCGGCCATGTACGCGAACTCGAAGCGGGCGACGCGGATGCCGCGGTCGGCGAGGAGGGCCGCCATCCGGTTCATCCAGTCCGAGTCCATCGCCGCGCCCGCGCCATGCGCGAGCACGAGCACGGGGCCGTCGGCGGGCCCGGTCCAGAGCAGCTCGGGCATGGCGCTACTCGTTGCCCACCGAGCAGGTGTAGTCGGCGGCGGTCTGGCCCTTGACGGAGTCGGGGAGCAGGGTGGATCCGTCGGCGAGCACGGTGCCCGGAGCGGGGGCCGGGGCCGCGGGGGCAACGGGGGCGGCGGGGTCGATCGGCGCCGAGGGGTCGGTGGGATCGGCGGGGGCTGACGGGTCGACGGGGGCGGCAGCATCCGGAGCCCCCGGCGAAGCCGGATCGACGACCGACGCCACCCCGCCCGGAGCCGCGACCGCGACGGGCTGGTCGGCCAGGATCGCCGCGAACAGGATGTCGGCCGCCTCGCTGTCGGGCGCCACCTTGCCCTCGGGAACCCAGTCGGCGGCGAAGTTCGGGTAGGCGACGAAGGTGACCTTGGAGAGGTCCATGTCCTTCAGGGCGAGCGCGATCGAGACCATCGTGTCGGGCGAGGCCAGCCGGTCGGAGAGGGTCATGTTGCTCGCGGCGGCCTTGGCGAGGCCGTAGAGCTTGCCGAAGTCGGTGAGGGTCGAGTCGCTCTTCACGGTGCGGACGAGGGAGGAGAGGAAGACCTGCTGCGAGGAGATGCGGCCGATGTCGCTGCCGTCGCCGACGCCGTGGCGGGTGCGCAGGAAGCCGAGCGCATCCGCCCCCTTCAGCGGGTGGGTGCCGGGCTCGAGGTAGACGCCGGTGAACGGGTCGTCGATGACCTCGGCGACGCAGACGGGCACGCCGCCGACCGCGTTGGACATCTCGATCACCCCGTTGAACTGGATCTCGGCCGCGAACGGGATGCTCAGCCCGGTCAGGCTCTCGACCGTGAGCACCGTGCAGGCGAGGCCGCCCTGGCCGAGCGACTCGTTGATCGGCGCGGTGTAGCCGCCGCCCTCGGGGCACTCGGGGAGGTCGACGACGAGGTCGCGGGGGAAGCTGACGACGGTGGCGCTCGAGTGGTCCTGCGCGATGTGCATCAGCATGGTGACGTCGTTGAGCTCGGCACCCTCGTCGTCGCCGTAGGCGTCACCCTGGCCGGTGCGGCTGTCGCTGCCGACGAGCAGCAGGTTGACGCCGCCGTCGATGGCCGAGATGGCGGGGGCTGCGGCTGCGATGTCGGCCCCGTCGGCGCCACTCGCCTGGGCAGCCGCGGCCTCCTGGTCGGAGACGAGCGAGACGGTCTGGATGCTCCGCGTGACGTCCCAGGCGGCGTAGGCGCCGAGGGTGACGCCGCTGATCCCGAGCACCGCGACGGCGGCGAGCGCGGTGGTCGCCACCGTGCGGAGGGGATGGGGACTGCGCAGGCGGCCGTGGCGCGCGATCGGCGTCTTCTTCGTCATGGTGGCGGGACTCCTTTGCAGAAGTCTGGCACAGTGTTATATTCAATGCATTGGTTGATAAAGAAAGCGGTTGATAATGGATGCTCGCTCCGACGACGGGCTCGACCGGGCGTTCCTCGCCCTGGCCGATCCGGTGCGGCGCAGCATCGTCGCCCGCCTCAGCCGCGGGCCCGCGACGGTCGGGTCGCTCGCCGAACCGTTCGCGATCACGGTGCAGGCGGTGTCGCGGCACATCCGGGTGCTCGAGGAGGCCGGGCTCGTCACGCGCAGCCGCGACGGACAGCGGCGGCCGGTGCATCTGGCGCCGGCCGCGCTCGAGGGGCTGACGGCCTGGATCGACGGATACCGGCTCGAGCACCAGCGGCGGTTCCGGCGCCTCGACGGGGTGCTCGGAGCATCCGCCGGCCCTGCGTCGACGGAGCCCATCACCCCCGCCACGACTTCGAAGGAGAAGGAGAAGGAATCATGACGAACCCCACCATCATCACGGCCCCGGAGGGCCTGCCGTTCATCGAGATCGTGCGCGAGTTCGACGCGCCCGTCGCCGCCGTCTACGCCGCCTACGCCGACCCCCTGCTCGTGGCGCAGTGGCTCGGGCCCGACGGCTACGACGTCGACCTGGAGAGCTACGACCTCGTCAGCGGCGGCCACTACCGCTACCTGCACACGAACCCGGCGGGCGACGTGTTCGCGTTCCGCGGGTCGTTCCACACGGTGCGGCCCGAGGAGCTGATCATCCAGACGTTCGAGTGGGAGGGGATGCCCGACTCGGTCTCGCTCGAGACCATCCGCTTCACGTCCGGCGCCGCCGGCGCCGCCCGCGCGGTCATCCGCGGCTGGAGCGTCTTCCCGAGCGTCGAGGCGCGCGACGGCATGGTGCAGAACGGCATGGAACGCGGCGTCGTCGAGGGCTACGGCCGCCTCGACGCGCTACTCGCCCCCTGAAGGCGCCCGCCTCCGTCTCCCGGCCGCACCCGCACCCAACACCAACCGCCGCTGAGTCGCGGCAATGCGTCGCATCTCGCCGCGACTCAGCCCGAAACGCGACCATCTGCCGCGACTCAGCCGCCGTCAGTGCAGCGAGACGTCGGCCGCCGTGCGCCGCCACGCGAGGAACCGCACCGTGAGGCCCGGCCGCGTCGGCGCCGCCACGAGCGGTCCGGCCTGCGCGTCGAGCGCCGCCTCGAACGGGATCACGCGCACGAACTGCAGCGGCCTGCCGTCGACCCCGGCCCGCACGATCAGCGCGTCGGCGCCCCGGCTCACCCGCACGAGCACCCGCCGCCCGAGCCACGCAGGCACCGGCGCGACCGACCAGTCCGAGCGCCCGTCGGTCACCACGGCACCCAGTTGCAGCAGCCCGTCGGCGAACTCGACGCCCGCCTTCACCCAGCGATCAGCGGATGCCCGCACGAACACCCCCGCCTGGTCGAACTGCTCGGCGAACTCCGCCTCGAACTCGACCTCCATCGCGGTGCCGACTGCGAACGGCGCGAGCAGCCCGTGCTCGCTGTCGTGCACGAACCCGTAATACGTCTCGCGCCAGGCGTCGCTGCCCTCGGTCGCGGTGACGACGAGCGCGTCGCCCCGCTCCTCCGCGGCCTCCGGCAGGTGCGTCCAGCTGCCGTCGGACCACGGGATGCGCTCGGGCTCGCTCATACCCCCACGCTACCGGCGCCCGCCACTGCCCCGCGAGCCCGCGACGCACCCCGGCCGAAGGGGCTCGACACGTCCTAGCCGGCAAAGGTGCACTGCGTTTATTCGCCGCCGAGTGAGGAGACGCGTCACCAGCCGACGAGCACCAGCGCCGCGCCGCACGGCGAGTGCGCGTCTTGGCGCGTCGCGCTAGAAGATGCGGTTCAGCGGCCCGCGAGGGTCGCGACCGCGTCGGCGAAGGCGTGCGGCGCCTCCTGGGGGACGTCGTGGCCGACTCCGGGGAGGGAGACGATCGAGAACGGTCCGGTGAAGCGGTCGCGGGTGCGGTCCGAGTCGTCGGGGCCGAAGCCGTCGGCGAGGGCGTCGAGCGAGATCGTCGGCACCGCGATCGGCGGAGTCGTGGCGAGGAAGGCCTCGAGCTCCGCGAACCGCGGGTCGCCCTCGGCGTGACGGTGGCGATGCCGGTAGGAGTGCACGGCGACGTCGACGAAGTCGGGATTGTGCAGACTCGGGCTGCTGCGCTCGAAGGCCTCACCCGCTCCGGACCACTCGGGCGACCACAGCCGCCAGAGCAGCCCGCACAACCCGTCGCGGTCGGCCTCGAGCCCGGCCCGGCCGCGGTCGGTGTGCAGGTACCACTGGTACCAGTCGCGGTACTCGTCGATCGGTGACGCCGGTTCGATCGAGGCGGCGATGTCCTGGATGGCGTAGCCGCCGACCGTGACGAGCCCGCCGACGCCCTGCGGTCGCACGGCCGCGGCGATGCACGCCGCCCGGCCACCCCAGTCGAAGCCCGCGACCACGGGTCGTTCGAGCGCGAGGGCGTCGATGAGGTCGAGGAGGTCCTGCCCGACGGCCGCCTGCTGCCCTGACCGCGGCGTGGCTGGCTCGCGGAACCGCGTGACCCCGTACCCGCGCACGTACGGCGTGATCGCCCGCACCCCCCGCGCCGCGAGCAGTGGCACCACCTCCTCGAAGCTCAGCACGTCGTACGGGAACCCGTGCACGAGCACGGCCACCGGCCCGCCGCCGTCAGCCGCGCCGCCGGGCTGCTCGACCATCGACGCGCTGTCGAAGAACGCGATCTCGAGATCGTCGGTCAGCACCGTGCGCAGTTCTCCCAGAGTCATGCCACGACTCAACCATCCGCCCCCGACACGACATCGTGCACCCCGTTGCCGCCTCCCGCCGACCGTCATTGACTGGGAGCGATCATCACGACGTCGAAGGAGACCATCATGAGCGACGACAGCACCACCACCCCCACCGGCGAGAACGAGCCGTTCGACCAGACCAACGGCCTGGCCCAGGGCCTCGAGGGCGACGACCGCGGCACGGTCGGCGACGCTCCCGACGACGACGAGGAGACCGGCGGCGTGCTCGGCGCGACCTTCCGCGGCCTCGCCGAACCCCTCTCGGGCGAGCGCGACGGCGACGCCGACGGCGCCACCCCCGAAGACGCCGACGAGGCGGTCACCCCCTACAGCGAAGAGGGCCGCTAGCGGTCAGCGACCACCGGACGCCCGTGGCGGAGGGCAAGAGATTCGAACTCTTGAGGGCTTTGACACCCCACCAGTTTTCAAGACTGGCTCCATCGGCCGCTCGGACAGCCCTCCCGACCGCCGCCGCCCAGGGGCGCAACGATCAGCCACGAGCATACCCGCCCGGGCGCGCGCACGAGAAAGCTCAAGAAAGAGCGGATGCGCGAGCCGACGCCACGGCAGCACGGCGCCGAGGTGTGCCGGCCGCGCATCCGCCTCAGAGGGTCGCGAGCGCCTGCGCCACCCCGTCGTCGTAGACCGAGGCCGTGACCTCCGTGGCTGCGGCGATCACGTCGTCGGGCGCCTGACCCATGGCCACGGCCCGCCCCGACTCGCCCGCCCAGCGGAACATGTCGAGGTCGTTGCGCCCGTCGCCGATGGCCATCACGCGCGAGCGCGGGATGCCCAGAGCCGACCGCACCCGCTCGAGCCCGGTCGCCTTGTTCACGCCGTCGGGCGCGATATCGAGCCACGCGGTCCAGCCGATAGAGTAGGAGACCCGGTGCAGGCCCATCCGGTCGACGACCTGCAGGAAGTCCTCCATGTCGTGATCGGGCGAGACCACGACGACCCGCGTCGCGCGGATGCAGATCATCTCCTCGAACGTCACCAGCCGCGTCTGCTCGCCGAGCGCCGCCTGCGGGAACGAGTCGGTGTACATGAAGTTGCCGTCGTCGTCCTCGACCGCGAACACGGCCTCCGCGAGATGCGAGCGGATGGTCGTCAGCACCGGCCCGGGATCGAACGTCTCGACATGCTCCTGCCGATAGCCGAGCGGCGCATCCGGGTCGCGCTTCAGGGTGACGGCGCCGTTGGCGCAGACCACGTACTCCGGGGTGATGCCGAGCTGGGCGACCACGGGGAGGGTGTGCACCGAGGAGCGCCCGGTGGCGAGCATGACCTCGTGGCCGTCGGCGGCGGCGCGGCGCACCTCGGCGCCGACGATGTCGCTCAGCGAGCTGTCCTCGTGCAGCACCGTGCCGTCGATGTCGAGGGCGACGAGCCATGGCGCGCTGGAGCTGGGAGCGGCGGTCATTTCTGACCGCCGCTGCGACGCCAGCGCCGAGCGCCGTCCCGGCGCTCGGTCTCACGCATTGGGCGCCTCGATCACGGCGAGCCCGCCGAGGTACGGCCGCAGCACCTCGGGGATGACGACCGAGCCGTCCTCCTGCTGGTGCGTCTCGAGCAGCGCCACGATCCACCGCGTGGTGGCGAGCGTGCCGTTCAGCGTCGCGACCGGCGCCGTCTTGCCCGACTCGGTGCGGTAGCGGGTGTCGAGGCGGCGCGCCTGGTAGGTGGTGCAGTTCGAGGTCGAGGTGAGCTCGCGGTAGGTCTCCTGCGACGGCACCCAGGCCTCGGTGTCGAACTTGCGGGCGGCGCTCGAGCCGAGGTCGCCGGCGGCCACGTCGATCACGCGGTAGGCGAGGCCGAGGTCGGTCAGCATGGCCTCCTGGTACGACAGCAGCGCCTCGTGCTCGGCCTCGGCGTTCTCGGGCAGCACGTAGCTGAACATCTCGAGCTTGTTGAACTGGTGCACGCGCAGGATGCCCCGGGTGTCCTTCCCGTGCGACCCCGCCTCCCGGCGGTAGCAGGTCGACCACCCGGCATAGCGCAGCGATCCGGCCGAGAGGTCGAGGATCTCGCCCATGTGGAACCCGGCGAGCGCCACCTCGCTCGTCCCCGTGAGGAACAGCTCGTCGGCGGGCAGGTAGTAGACCTCGTCGGCGTGCTCGCCGAGGAAGCCGGTGCCGTCCATGGTCTCGGGGCGCACCAGCGTCGGGGTGATCAGCGGGGTGAAGCCGGCGGCGAGCGCGCGGTCGAGCGCGAGGTTCATCAGCGCGATCTCGAGCCGGGCGCCGATGCCGGTGAGGAAGTAGAAGCGCGCACCCGAGACCTTGGCGCCGCGGGCGAGGTCGAAGACCTTCAGCGACTCGCCGAGCTCCACGTGGTCGCGAGGCTCGAAGCCGAACGAGGGCTTGGTGCCGACCTCACGCAGGGTGACGAAGTTCTCCTCCCCACCCGAGGGAACGCCGTCGACGACGATGTTCTGGATGCGGCGGGCCGACTCCGTGAACGCCGCCTCCGCATCCGTCGCCCGCTGCTGCGCGGCCTTCACCGAGGCGGCCAGCTCCTGAGCCTGGGCCACGAGGGCCTTCTTCTCATCTTTGGGGGCGGCGGCGACGGTCTTGCCGAAGGCGTTCTGCTCGGCCCGCAGGGTCTCGAACTCGGTCAGCGCCGCACGGCGCGACAGGTCGGCGGCCAGGGCGGTGTCGACGAGCTCGACGGATGCTCCCCGCGCACGCTGCGAGGCTCGGACGACATCAGGGGCTTCACGCAGGAGGACGGGATCGATCACGCCTGCCAGTCTACGGGCCGCCCCCGACGCCCAGCGGCGGGAGAAAGCCGCAGACCGGCGGGAGGACGCGGCGGGAACGCCCCGCCCCCGCACGGTACGGTGATCCCGTGGCACGGGAAGCGGAGACGCGCACACCCCCGCGGGCGGCGATCGTGGTCAATCCGGTCAAGGTCGACGCGGCGAAGCTGCGCGGGCTCGTCGAGGCGGCCGAGACCGCGGCCGGCTGGGGCCCGACGCTGTGGTTCGAGACCACCGTGCACGAGGCCGGCGGTGAGGCGACCACGACGGCGGTCGCCCTCGGGGCCGCGGTCGTGATGGCGGCCGGCGGCGACGGCACCGTGCGCGCCGTGGCCGAGGCGCTGCGCGACACCGGGGTGCCGCTCGGCCTGCTCCCGGTGGGCACGGGCAACCTGCTGGCCCGCAACCTCGAGCTGAACCTCACGAACGTCGAGCTCGCGGTGATGACCGCCTTCACCGGGTTCGATCGCGCGATCGACCTCGGGGTGGTGCAGGCCACGCGCGGTGACGGCTCCGTCGACGAGCACGTCTTCCTCGTGATGGCGGGTCTCGGGCTCGACGCCAAGATGATCGCCAAGACCAACAAGGCGCTGAAGAAGCGCGTCGGCTGGCTCGCCTACGTCGACGGCATCGGCCGCGCGCTGCCCGAGCTGAAGCCGGTGCGACTGCGCTTCCGGATGGACGGGTCGGCCTGGCGCTCGACCTCCGCCCACACCGTCATCGTGGGCAACTGCGGATTGCTGCCCGGCGGGCTGCTGCTCATCCCGAACGCCGAGCCCGACGACGGCCTGCTCGACATCGTCGCGCTTCGGCCCGAGGGCCCCTTCGGCTGGCTGAAGGTGTGGAACAAGATCGCGTTCGAGAACGGCGTGCTGCGCAAGTCGGCCGCGGGCCGGCGCATCATCGACCTGAACCACGACGTGCGCTCGGTCACCTACGCGAAGGGCCGCGACTTCGAGCTGCGGCTCGAGACCGAGGAGGAGATCCAGCTCGACGGCGACGAGTGGGGCACCGCGACGGCCGTGCGCAGCCACGTGGCTCCGGCCGCGCTGCTCGTGCGCGTGCCGTCGCTCACGCCCGCGGTCACGGCCGTAGCGGTCGAGGCGCCCGACTCAGCAGGTCGTGCCTGAGCCCGAATCGAAGAGCGAGCGGATGCTCAGCGAGCCCGGCGCGGACGGGTGCGCCCCGGCGCCACCGTCTTCTTGTGCGACGCCTTCGCCTTGGCCTCGGCCTCGGCGGCACGGGCCTCGGCGGCGCGCGCCTTCGCCTTGGCGGTCGCCTTCTGCTTGACGGGCGGCTCCGTGGATCCGGCCGCCCGCGAGGTGTTGGCGGTGCGACCCCGCACGACGCCGACGAACTCCTCGACGAGGGCCGCACGCTCGGCCGGGAGATCGGTGCGCCACACCAGCGCTACGGTGGTGGAGGGGGCGCCGGTCACGGGGCGGGAGTCGACGTCCTTCCGCGCCCAGAGGCGGGCGAGGGACTTCGGCAGCAGCACGGCGCCGACGCCCGCGGCGACGAGGGCGATCGCGTCGGGGCCGCCGGTGGGCGTGGCGGCGGGGGCGTGCATCCGCTCGCCGATCATCGCCTCGAGCTCGTCGAGCGCGATCTCGTCGACCGCGGTGATCTCGTGGTCGGCGGGAACGACGACGACCGGCAGCTCCTCGTACAGCGGGATCGCGTGCACGCCCTCGGTGCGCACGGGCAGCCGCGCGATCACGACGTCAGCGGGCCCGGAGGCGGACTCGGTCTCGGCCGGCTCGGCATCGGCCGGCTCGGCGTCGGCCGGCTGAGCGGTGGCGTCCGCGGGGGCCTCGGCGCGAGCATCCTGAGCCTCGAAGAGCACGGCCAGATCGTCGGTCGACCCCAGCGCGACGGTGTCGAGCGGCAGCAGCTCGAGCCGCTCGCCGGGGAAGCGCTCGCCCCAGATGCGCACCCACTTCGACGGGGTGACGCCGGGCACGAAGGCGACTCGGAGGACCATGGCGCCCCCTTTCATCGAGCCCGCCCAGGATACGCTGTGCAGATGAGCCCCTCCAAGACGCCGCAGACCATGAAGCCGGCGACCGCCGCGAAGAAGCTCGGCATCTACCTGCCCGCGGCCCCCGCGGAGCTGCAGGAGGCGCCGATGACGCGCGAGACGCTGAACGAGCTGCTGCAGTCCCCGCCCGAGTGGCTCGTCGAGCTGCGGCTGAACGGCCCGCACCCGCGCGACGTCGTGGCGCGCAAGCTCGGCGTATCGATCTCGGGCCTCGCCCGCGCCGGGGTGACGGATGCGCTCACCACCGCCCAGATCAAGGAGCTCCTCGAGGCGCCGCCCGAGTGGCTCGTCACCGAGCGCCGCATCCAGGCCGAGGTGCGGGAAGAGAACCACCGCGTGAACGACATCAAGGCGGGTAAAGCGGCGCTGGCCGACACGGCCGAGTGACCGACATCGAGCTGGCCTCGATCCCGGGCGGCACGCTGCAGCTCGTGGATGCGCGGCGGAACCTCCGCCGCACCGAGCAGCTCGAGCCCTTCGACATCGGCGTCTACCCGGTCACCGAGGCACTCGTGGCCGAGCTGATCGGGGTCACCGCCGAGCATCCACGCCGCCCGGCCGTCGAGCTGAGCTGGTTGCGCGCCGTGCGCCTGTGCAACGCCGCCTCCGAGTGGGAGGGCCTCGACCTCGCCTACGGCGTCGACGGCGAGGATGTGGTCTGGCACCGCGACTCCGAGGGGTACCGGCTGCCGAGCGAGGCCGAGTGGGAGTTCGCCTGCCGCGCCGGTTCGACGGGGCCGGTCTACGGGCCGCTGCCGGAGGTCGCGTGGTCGGCCGCCGACGGGGTGCGGTCTCCGCAGGACGTCGGGGCGCGGCATCCGAACCTCTATGGGCTCTTCGACATGCTCGGCAACGTCTCGGAGTGGTGCTTCGACCTGCTCGACCCGGACGACGACCCCTCCCGGGGCGCGCGGGTGTTCCGCGGCGGCGGCTTCGCCGACGACGCGTGGAACGTGCGGGCCGACGTGCGACGCGGTGCCGGGCCCCGCTCGACGCACGACGACGTGGGCCTGCGGCTTGCCCGATCGGCTGAGTAGCACCCCCATTCTCTGGCGGGTCGGCGGCCCCGGGCGTACGGTTCGAGCATGAGCGTGCCCACGGTGAGCCTGGACCGATACACCGATGTGCGACCGGAGCTCGCGGACTGGATGCGCGAACAGCGCTGGTACGCCTCCTCCGAGCAGAGCCCCGCGCTGACCCGCGTCGGCGTCTGGACACTGACCGACCACAAGCACCAGGTCGGCCTCGAGACCCATCTGCTGCTGGACGAGTCGGGGCCGGCGCCGGTGCTCTACCAGGTGCCGCTGTCGTTCCGCTCGTCGCCGCTGCTCGGCGGTGAGCGCGCCCTCGTGGAGCGCGTCGAGGGGCCGAGCGGCTCCGTCTACGTCTACGACGCCCCGCACGATCCCGCCTTCACGCGGGCCCTGCTCGCGCTGATGCTCGACGACGAGGTGACCGCGGGCGAGTCGCCCGACGGCACGGAAGCCCAGGGGCATCACGCGCTGACGAGCCCGGAGATCCGCGTCACCGACTCGCGCGTGCTGCGCGGCGAGCAGTCGAACACCTCGATCATCTTCGATCTCGTGCACCTGAACGGGAAGCCGGCGCAGCCGGTGATCTGCAAGCTGTTCCGCGTGCTGAGCGACGGGCAGAATCCCGACGTGGTGGTGCAGTCGGCACTGAGCGATGCCGGTTCGCGCCTCGTGCCGCGTGCCGTGGGGTCGGTCTCGGGGTCGTGGAACGATCCCCGGGTCGAGGGCGGGCGGGCATCCGGTCACCTGGCCTTCGCGCAGGAGTTCATCCCCGAGGTCGAGGACGCGTGGCGCGTGGCGCTGCGCTCGGCCGAGGCGGGCGAGTCGTTCGAGCAGCTCGCGAAGGCGCTCGGCGAGGCGACGGCCCAGGTGCACACCGAGCTGGCGCGGCTGTTCCCGGTGCACGAGGCGTCGGACGCCGACCGGAGCGCGATCGTGGCGAGCTTCCGCGACCGGGCCGCGCAGGCGCTCGTCGAGGTGCCCGCGCTGGCCGCGCAGGCGAGCGCGGTCGACGAGGTGTTCGCGGCGGCGGCCGAGGCGTCGTGGCCGGCGTTCCAGCGCATCCACGGGGACTACCACCTCGGGCAGGTGCTGGCGGTGCCCGGGCGCGGCTGGGTGCTGCTCGACTTCGAGGGCGAGCCGCTGCGGCCGCTCGCCGAGCGGAGCGAACCCGACGTGACGCTGCGCGACGTGGCGGGGATGCTGCGCTCGTTCGACTACGTGGCGGGCACGCTCGCGCAGTCCGACCACGCGGAGGCGGCTCGGGCCTGGGCGCACGAGGCGCGGGACGCGTTCATCGACGGCTACGTCTCGCGCTCGGGGCTCGACCTGCGGGCGCAGCGCGTGCTGCTCGACGCCTTCGAGCTCGACAAGGCGCTCTACGAGGTCAGCTACGAGGCGCGCAACCGCCCTGACTGGGTCTCGATACCGGTCAACGCGATCGAACGCCTCGCGAACAGGCCGCGCTAAACGGTCTGCTCGCCCCGAGCAGGCTCCGCTAGGCCGTCGGGTCCCCGCTGATCAGCCCCCGCAGCCAGTCGCGCGCCTCGCGGAAGACCTCGTCGTCGTAGCGGTCGACGTACTCGACCGGTGCCTGGTCGGCCCGCGGGTACGAGCCCAGGAAGATCACACTGGGGCTGAACCGGCGGACGCCCAGCAGAGCATCCGCCACCCGCTCGTCGGAGATGTGCCCGTCGGCGTCGATCACGAAGCGGTAGCGCCCGAGGGCGTCGCCGATCGGCCGGGACTGCAGCAGCGACAGGTTCACCCCGCGCGTCGAGAACTGCTCGAGCAGTTCGAGCAGGGCTCCCGAACGGTCGTCGGGAAGCTCGGCGATGATGCTCGTCTTGTCGGCCCCGGTCGCCGTCGGGAGCACGGTGCTGCGCGAGACGAGCACGAAGCGCGTGACCGCGTTGGCGTTGTCGGCGATGTTCTCGGCCAGCACCTCGAGCTCGTGGTGCTGCACGATCTGCGGCGGCGCCACGGCCGCGTCGGCGAGGTCGTTCTCGAACAGCGCCAGCGCCGAGGCCACGTTCGACGTCGACGGGATGTGCCCGTGCGTCGGCAGGTTCGCGTCGAGCCAGCTGCGGGTCTGCGCGTAGGCGACCGGATGCGCGTTCACCACCCGCACGTCCTCGAGCCGTGTGCCGGGCCGCGCCACGAGCACGAACTGCACCCGCACGAGGTACTCCCCTACGATCCTGAGGTTCGGGATGTTCGCCAGCGCGTCGAGCGTCGAGGTGACGCCGCCCTCGATGGAGTTCTCGATCGCGATCATCGCGGCGACGCTGCGCCCCGACACCACGTCGTCGAACGCCTCGCCCACGTTGTTGACCGAGCGCCACTCCTTGCCCCGCGCCTCGGGCACCTGCGCGAGCGCGGCCTCGGTGAAGGTTCCCGAGGGGCCGAGGTAGCTGTACGTCTCCGACATGCCCCCGAGCCTAGCGAGCGGCGATGGCACGGGCGGGCGGCGGGTGCCAGACTTGGGGCATGTTCGAACGCGCCGGCACTGTGGCCCTTCCCGAAGACCTGATCGACGTCGACGCGCTCGTGCGCGCCTACTACGAGCTGCACCCCGACGTGAACGACCCGGAACAGAAGGTGGCGTTCGGCACGAGCGGGCACCGCGGCTCGAGCTTCAACACGGCCTTCAACGAGGATCACATCGCCGCGATCACGCAGGCGATCGTCGAGTACCGCGCCGACCAGGGCATCACCGGCCCGCTGTTCCTCGGCCGCGACACCCACGGCCTCTCCAAGCCGGCGGAGGACACGGCCCTCGAGGTGCTCGCCGCCAACGGCGTCACGGTCTGGACCGACTCGCGCGACAGCTGGACCCCGACCCCCGCCGTCTCGCACGCGATCCTCGCCTACAACCGGGCGGGCCACGACGACCAGGCCGACGGCATCGTCGTCACCCCGAGCCACAACCCGCCGGCCGACGGCGGCTTCAAGTACAACCCGCCGCACGGCGGGCCGGCCGACTCCGACGCCACCGGCTGGATCGCGAACCGCGCCAACGAGCTGATCGCCGGCGGCCTCGCCGACGTGAAGCGCGTCGGCCGCGGCGAGGGCGCGCCCACCGGCACTTACGACTTCCGCGAGCACTACGTGGCCGACCTGGTGAACGTGATCGACCTCGACGCGATCCAGAAGTCGGGCATCCACATCGGGGCCGACCCGCTGGGCGGCGCGAGCGTGGAGTACTGGGAGCTCATCCGCGACCGCTACAGCCTCAACATGGACGTCGTGAACGAGACGGTCGACCCGCAGTGGGCGTTCATGACGCTCGACTGGGACGGCAAGATCCGCATGGACTGCTCGAGCCCCTACGCCATGGCCTCCCTCGTCGCGAGCCGCGACAGGTACGACATCGCGACCGGCAACGACGCGGATGCCGACCGGCACGGCGTGGTCACCCCCGACGCCGGCATCATGAACCCGAACCACTACCTGGCCGTCGCCATCCAGTACCTGTACTCGCGGCGCGAGGGCTGGCAGCCGGATGCGGCGATCGGCAAGACCCTCGTCTCCAGCTCCATGATCGACCGGGTCGCGGGCTCGCTCGGCCGCACCCTCTGGGAGGTGCCGGTCGGCTTCAAGTGGTTCGTGCCCGGCCTGATCGACGGCTCGGTCGCGTTCGGCGGCGAGGAGTCGGCCGGGGCGTCGTTCCTGCGCTTCGACGGCACGGTCTGGACCACCGACAAGGACGGCATCCTGCTGGCCCTGCTCGCCTCCGAGATCCTCGCGGTGACCGGCAAGACCCCGTCGCAGCTCTACGCCGAGCTGACCTCGGAGTTCGGCTCGCCGGTGTACGAGCGCGTCGACGCCGCGGCCACCAAGGCGCAGAAAGCGGCCCTCGGCAAGCTCGACGGCGACGCCATCACGGCCACCGAGCTCGCCGGAGACCCGATCGTCGCGAAGCTCTCGCACGCGCCGGGCAACGGCGCGGCGGTCGGCGGCGTCAAGGTCGTCACCGACAACGCCTGGTTCGCGGCCCGCCCCTCGGGCACCGAGGACGTCTACAAGATCTACGCCGAGAGCTTCGTGGGCGAGGAGCACCTCCGCCGCGTGCAGGCCGAGGCGAAGCTCATCGTCGACGCCGCCCTCGGCGCGTAGCCGCTCACCTCGATCCGTCGCAAAACGCCCTCTCGGAGCCCTGAGAGGGCGTTTTTCGACGGATCGGCTCGATTTCAGGCCAGGGCGGCGGCCAGTTCGGCCGTGAGGGCCGCGAGCGCCCGCTCGTGGCGGTCGGAGGGGGCGAAGCGGCCCTCCTCGAGGTGCTCGGCCACCCACGCGATCTCGACGTTCGCCGCGATACCGCGCAGCTGCAGGTTCGCGAGCACCGGCTGCAGCGCCACGACCGCGCGGGTTCCGCCCGACAGCCCGCCGTAGCTGACGAGCCCCACGGGCTTGCCGGCCCACTCGTGCACGAGGTAGTCGAGCGCGTTCTTCAGCGGCGCCGTGTAACTGTGGTTGTACTCGGGCATCACGAACACGAAGCCGTCGGCGCGGTCGACCGTGGCGCTCCAGCGGTGCGTGTGGTCGTGCCGGTAGTCCCTGAGCCGCGGATGCGCGGGCTCGTCCAGCAGCGGAAGCCGCAGCTCCGCGAGATCCGCCACCTCCACCTCGAAGGCGCCGCAGGTCCGGGCGGCATCGACGACCCACTCCCCCACCACGCCGCCGACGCGGCCGGGACGAGTGCTGGCGATCAGGACGAGAAGGCGCGGTCGGGCATCCATGCCATTCATCGAACCACCTCGGCGAGCGGACGGCTCTCCCAGCGCGCCCAGTCGGCGCTGATCGCGGCCGCCGTGGTGAGCAGCTTCGGCAGGTGCTCCCCGACGAGGGTCTCGACGCTGGTCTCGGCGGCGTGGGCGTTGACGTTCACCGCGGCGACGACCCGGCCCGAGCCGTCGCGCACCGGCGCCGCGACCGAGCGGATGGCCGGAGCGAGCTGCTGGTCGGTCAGCGCCCAGCCCGCGGCCCGCACCTCCCGCAGCGACTCCGCGAGCTCGGCCGCGTCGGGATGCCAGGCCGGCACCACCGGCGAGCGGGACGGCTCGGCCAGCACCTGCTCGAGGGTCTCGCGGTCGAGCGCGGCGAGCAGCACCTTGCCCAGCGAGGTCGCGGCCGCCGGGAAGCGTGTGCCGATCGAGACCGACAGCGCCACCAGCTTGGGCACGGCGACCCGCGCGACATAGACGATGTCACTGCCGTCGAGCTCGGCCAGCGAGCACGACTCCCCCGTCGCGCGGCTCAGCTCGGTGAGGTGCGGGCGTGCGATCTCCCAGAGGTTCGAGGCCGAGACGTAGGCCATGCCGAGGTCGAGCACCCGGGCGGTCAGCGAGTAGCTGCCGCCCTCGGCCCGCACGTAGCCGAGCTCGGCCAGGGTGAGCAGGATGCGGCGCACGGTCGGCCGCGCGAGCCCCGTCGCCGTCGACAGCTCGCTGAGGCTGAGGCTCTGACCGCTCACGCCGAAGGCCGTGATCACGTCGAGCCCCCGGGCGATGGCCTCGATGAACTCCGGTCCGGTCGCGTCGCGCATGGGCCTCCTCCGGTCATCCGTCCGCTGCTGTCGTCTCCAGTAGTACCGCATCCCGGCGCGGGCTGGAAGTCGGCCGGCCGCTCTTGACACCGGACACCGGATGCATTTCACTGGTGCCATCCGCACAGCGGACAGTTGACCGGAATCGATGGAGATGACATGGCACGCGCCTCGACCGCACTGCCGGAGCCCGGACGGGCCGCGACCGGCGGCGCGCTCGAAGGCCTCCTGGTCGCCGACTTCTCCCGCGTGCTGGCCGGCCCGTTCGCCACCCAGCAGCTCGCCGACCTGGGCGCCACCGTCGTCAAGGTCGAGAGCCCCGCCGGTGACGAGACGCGGTCGTGGGCCCCGCCCGAACGCGACGGCGTCTCGACCTACTACCTCGGCATCAACCGCAACAAGTACGACGTGGTGCTCGACTTCCGCGACGAGGACGACCGGGCCGCGGCCCTCGAGCTGGCGAGCCGGGCCGACGTGGTGATCGAGAACTTCAAGCCGGGCGGGCTCGCCAAGTTCGGGCTCGACCACGACTCCGTCGCGGCCGTGAACCCCGGGATCGTCTACGCGTCGATCAGCGGCTTCGGCAGCGCCGGCGGAGCGTCGCTGCCGGGCTACGACCTGATCGTGCAGGCCATGTCGGGCCTGATGAGCCTCACCGGCGACCCCGACGGCCCCGCCTACCGCAGCGGAGTCTCGGTGTTCGACGTGATGACGGGAATGCAGGCGACCATCGGCATCCTCGCGGCGCTCGACCACCGCTCCCGCACGGGCGAGGGGCAGCACGTCGAGGTGAACCTGCTCTCGACCGCCCTGGCCGCGATGGCCAACCACTCCTCGACGTACGTCGCCGGCGGGTCGGTGCCCTTCCGGATGGGCAACGCGCATCCGAGCCTGTTCCCGTACGAGCCGCTGCCGGCCAGTGACGGCGAGATCATCGTCGTCGCGGCGAACGACGGCCAGTTCCGGCGACTCGCCGAGGCGCTCGGTCTCCCGGAGCTCGCCGAGGACGAGCGATTCGCCCGAACCGAGGACCGCAACCGCAACCGCGGCGAGCTGCGGCCGCTGCTGGTGGAAGCCCTCGCGGCGCACACCATCGGCGAGTGGTTCGACCTGCTCACCGAGGCCGGCATCGCCTGCGGGCCCATCAACACCATCGACGGGGGCGTGGCCCTGGCCGAGCGGCTCGGGCTCGAGCCCGTGGTGAGCGTCGGCGACGGCGACCGCGCGGTGCCGATGATCCGCAACCCGATCCGCTTCTCGCGCACCCCGGCGCGCTACGACTCCCCGCCGCCGGCGCTCGGCGAGCACGACACGCTCATCCGGGGCTGGCTCGCCCGCCCGATCGCCCAGGAGGGCCCCCATGCCTGAGTACCCCACCGCCATCGGCACCAGCACCACCGACACCATCTCGCTGCTCGGCCACGACCTCGCGGGCGAGCTGCTCGGGCAGATCTCGTTCGGCGAGCTGGCCTACTGGCTCGCCACCAAGCGTCGGCCCACCCCGGGCCAGCTGCGGGTCTTCGAGGCCGTGCTCGTCTCGCTCGCCGACCACGGCTTCACCCCCACCGCGATCGCCGCCCGGCTGACCTACTACAGCGCCCCCGACTCGCTGCAGGGCGCGATCGCCGCGGGCCTCCTCGGCGGCGGCTCCCGCTTCCTGGGCGTGACCGAGGACACCGGGCAGTGGCTGCACCGGGTTGTCGAGCCGCTCGGCGACACCTCCGGCTACGGGACCGAGGAGTGGGACGCGGTGGCGCTCGAGGCGCTCGGCGCCACGAAGGCGGCCGGGGCCAAGGTGCCAGGGCTCGGGCATCCGGTGCACAAGAACGGCGACCCGCGCACGCCCGTGATCATCCGCATCGCCGAGGAGGCCGGGGTGAAGGGGCCGCATCTGGAGCTGTTCGAGGCCGTGGGGCGCGTGCATCCGCAGGTCGTCGGGCGCACCCTGCCCCTGAACGGAGCCGGCGTCGCCGGAGCCGCCCTCGCCGACGCGGGGCTGCCCGTCGACCTGCTGCGCGGCTTCGCCCTGCTCGCCCGCACGGCCGGCCTGATCGGGCACCTGGCCGAGGAGCGGGAGAACCCCATCGGCCCGACCGTCTACGGCGAGGTCGACCGCAACGCCGTGTACACGCCCCCCGCCGAAGCATCGTCGAAGGAGGACTGATGGCCGACCTCACCGCGGTGCTCGCCACCACCCATCACCCGTTCTACCTCAAGGCCACCCAACTCACCCCGCCGGAGGAGCGGATGCCCCAGGCCGCCGAGTGGACGCGCAAGGTCGAGGCCTACCGCGCGACCCTCACCGCGGCGCGGCCCGACGTGCTCGTCATGGTGGGGTCGGACCACTTCCACCAGTTCTTCCACGACAACTACCCGACGTTCCTGATCGGCAAGCAGCCGCGGTACGACGCGACCTTCTCCAACGAGGAACGCGAGTTCAGCATCCCGACGTACCTGCTGGAAGGGCACGAGGAGCTCTCGGGCTTCCTGCTGCAGGGGCTGATGGACCGCGGATTCGACTTCTCGGTCAGCCACGAGCTGAAGATCGACCACTCGATCATCTGCCCGATCATCACGACCCGGCCCGACGCCGACCTGCCGATCGTGCCGATCTACACGAACATCTTCGCGCCGCCGCTGCCGAGCCCGAAGCGGTTCTGGGACCTGGGGCGGGCCATCCGCGAGGTCATCGACGAGTACCCCTCCGATCAGCGGATCGCCGCCGTCGGCAGCGGCCACCTCTCGCTCGAGCTCGGCGGCCCGCGCCAGTTCGGCGAGACCGGACCCGACCCCGAGTTCGACCGGCAGGCCATCGAGTGGCTCTCGAACGGCGACATCGGGGCCATCCTCGAGAACGTCACGCACGAGTCGATGGCTGGGGCCGGCAACGCGACCCACGGCTTCATGGACCTGATCCTGATGATGGGCATCGCCGGCCCGGTGAAGGCCGACTACGTCGACAACCTCGACCTCTTCCACACCACGGAGGCGTACTTCACCTGGTACCCGAACGGTGACCCGCGATGAGCGCCGACCCACGATGAAGGGAGACCCGCGATGAGCGTGTACTACGTGAACAAGTTCCTCTACCAGGTCGACCGCGACCCCGGGCTGCTCTCGGCCTACAAGGTGCACCCGGTCGAGCTGGTGGCGCGCTGGGAGGCCGACCTCGGCACCCGGCTCGGCAACGGCGACCCGGCCGAGCGCACCACCTGGCTGTCGTTGACGGATGCGGAGCGGACGGCGCTCGTCGAGCACGACTACGTGGCGCTGTTCGAGATGGGGGCGCACTTCTTCCTGTGCCTGACGATCTTCATCGCCATCTACGACGACGACTACGCCCTCGCCCAGGGGCCGCTGTCGTTCCAGCGGGAGTACGCCGCGAAGCTCTCGCACTGGCTGGGCAAGGACTACCCGACGGTGGCCCTCTGAGCGGGCATCCGCTTCTCACTCACCCCGACACGCCCTGCATTCTCACCCCTCGGCAAAGGAGCCGCTCATGACCGCACCCGCCCTTCCCACCGACGACCGCCCGATCGTCTTCCGCGACGCCCTCGTGCTCACGATGGACGACCGGCACGAGATCATCCGGCACGGCGACGTGCTCGTGATCGACGACCGCGTCGCCGCCGTGGGCGTCGGGCTGGCGGTGCCCGACGGCACCTTCGAGATCGACGCGGCCGGGGGCATCCTGATGCCCGGCATGATCGACACGCACCGGCACATGTGGCAGACCGCCATGCGCGGCTACGGCGCCGACTGGACGCTGACGCAGTACTTCGTCTGGTACTACCTCGAGCACGGGAAGCACTTCCGGCCCGAGGACATCTACGCCGGCAACGCCCTGTCGGCCCTCGACGCGATCGACGCCGGTGTCACGACCACCGTCGACTGGTCGCACGGCCTGCGCACGCTCGAGCACGCCGAGGCGGCGCTGCAGTCGCTGCGGGATGCGCGCGGCCGCTTCGTGTTCGCGCCGGGCAACATCTTCGGAGCGCCCTGGGAGTGGGCGGCGAACCCCGACTTCACGGCCTTCATCCGGGCGAACGACACCGGCTCCGACCTGCTGCGGTTCCAGCTGGCGTTCGACGTGACGGGCGACCCGGCCTTCCCCGAGCGCGGCGCGTTCGAGGTGGCGCGGGAGCTCGGGCTTCCCGTCACGACCCACGCCGGCGTCTGGGGTGCGACGAACGACGACGGCATCCGGCTGATGCACGAGAACGGGTTCATGCAGCCGTCGACGGTGTACGTGCACGCGGCGACGCTCAGCAACGACTCCTACCAGCGCATCGCCGCGACCGGCGGCTCGGTGTCGCTCTCGACCGAGAGTGAGCAGAGCTGCGGGCAGGGCTACCCGCCGTCGTGGGTGCTGCGCGAGCACGGCATCCCGATGTCGCTGTCGGTCGACACCAGTGTGTGGTTCTCGAGCGACCTGTTCACCGCCATGCGCTCGACCCTCGGCGCCGACCGCTCCTGGGAGCACACGCAGGCGCACGAGAAGGGCGAGACCGTCACGCACTCGCACCTGCGCGCCGAGCACGTGGTCGACTGGGCCACCCGCGGGGGCGCCCGGGCCCTGGGCCTGGACGACGTGACCGGCAGCATCGAGGTGGGCAAGAAGGCCGACCTGGTGCTGCTGAAGAACGACGGCTCGCCCTCGATGTTCCCGATCACGAACCCCTACGGACACGTGGCGCTGCAGGTCGGGCGGGCCGACGTGCACACCGTGCTCGTCGACGGGCGGGTGGCCAAGTACGACGGGTCGCTCGTCGGGCACGACCTCGCGCGCACCCGCGCGGCGGTCGAGAGCACCGTCGACCACCTGCAGTCGGTGCTCGGCGACACGACCTGGGGCGAGGGCATGAACCCCGACATCCCCGAGACCAAGGTGCTCGACAACCCGTACATGTACACGGAGTTCCGCACCGCGGCGACCCACTCGGCGATCGACTGAGGCGGGGCCGCCCTCCCCCCCGAGAACCGTTCGAGCCGTCGCAAAACGCCCTCTCGGAGCTGTGAGAGGGCGTTTTTCGACGGCTCGGTTCAGGGGAGGAGCGGCGCGAGGAAGGCGCGGAGCGCCGTCGCCGTCTCGGCGGCGGTGAGGCCGCCGTCGGCGCGGAGGATGCGCCACGTCGTCGCGTCGCAGACGGCGACGATCTGCGCCAGGCGCAGGCGCTGCGTCGCCCCGTCGAGCGACGGGTCGAGGTGCTGCTCGAAGGTGCGGCGGCACCAGTCCACGTGGTAGGCCCGGCCCCGCGAGGCGAGGTCGACGAGCCCGGGCACGAGCGGCGCCTCCGAGTACGTCTTCAGGATGAGCGCCCCGTACACCTCGTAGTGCTCGACCAGCGCCTCCACCGTGGCGGCGACCGAGGCCTGCGCCGCGGCTTCGCGGGCGGCGGCGATACGGCCGAGCTCGCGCTCCACCACCGTCGTCATCAGCCCCGGCTTCCCGCCGAAGCGCCGGATCACGGTCTGCACCGCCACGCCCGCGTCGGCGGCCACGTCGTCGAGGCGGATGCGCTCGTAGGGAGTGTCGGCGAAGCGCGTCAGCATCGCGTCCACGATGCGCTCGCCGGTCGCCTCGGCCGACTCGGCCCGCACCGACATGCGGTACTCGCGGGGCTTCCCGCCGGAGTCTCGCGCTTTCATGTGACTTAGGCTAACATCACTTTTCATGTCAACCTCACTCACTCCGAATGATCGTCTCCGCACGCAGCTGGTGCCCACCCGCCTGGGCCGCCTGCACGTGCGCGCCACCGGCCCCGCCGCCGGCCCCCTGACCGTGCTCTGGTCGTCGATGTTCGTCGACAGCAGCACCTGGTTCCGGATGCTCCCGCTCCTGCAGCGCGCCCACCCCACCCGCGCGTTCGCGCTGATCGACCCGCCGGGCCTCGGCCGCAGCGACGCACTGACGCGCGCCACAGACATCCGCGGCGCCGCCGACGCCGCGCGCGACGCCCTCGCCGTGCTGAACCCGGACGGGCGGCCCGTCGACTGGGTCGGCAACGCCTTCGGCGGCCACGTCGGCTACGAGCTGGCGGCCGACCCCGGCCTCCTGCGCTCGTTCGTCGCGGTCAGCGCCCCGGTCGAACCCATCTCGATCGAGCTGCGGCAGCGCATCAACCTGCTGGCGCCGGTGCTGCGGCTGGTCGGGCCGGTGGGTCCGGTGCGCGCGGCCGTGCTGGACGCGATGCTCACCGACGCCTCGGCGGCCGATCCGGGCATCCGGAGCACCGTGCTGGAGAGCCTCGGGCGGCCCGAGCGACGGAGCATGAGCCTCGCGCTGCGGTCGTTCATCCTGAACCGGGTCGACGTGTCGGCGCTGCTGCCGCGGCTCACGGTGCCCAGCCTGTTCGTGGCCTCCGACAACCGCGGCGACTGGAGCCCGGCCGACGCCGAACGATCGGCCGCAGCCGCCGGGCCGATCGCGCGGGCGGTCACGATCGCGGGCGCGCGCACCCTCGTGCCGCTCGAGCAGCCCGCAGCCCTGGCGCGGGTGGTCGGCGAGTTCTGGGGCGAGGTGGAGTCAGGAGGCGGCGCCTAGGCGATCGACCAGAAGTGGGCGGTGCCGCCCGGCTTCTCGACCGTGATCGCGGTGTCGAGGTCGCGGTACTGCGCGTCGAGCGTGTGGCCGACCATCTTGATCGCGATGGTGCCGTCGAGGTTCGGGGTGACCTTCGAGACGATCATCGTGTGGTCGACCCCGTTGTCGTTCTGCGGATCCCAGTCGAACATCACGACGTCGCCGATCTTGACCTGGTCGCGCTGGGTGATCTCGAGCCGCGTGGTGTCGGGGCGGGAGGCGTAGTAGGCGTCCATCTGGTTGCCGCGGATCCAGCTGTAGCTGTAGTCGCCGGTGGTCGCGTACTCGCTGTACCAGTTCTCGTCCTGCACCCAGCCGCGCGCGAGCATGGCCTGGTTGACGAAGTTGCCGCAGTCGTTGTCGGGGAACTGGCCCCACTCGGCGAGGTTGTAGTCCTTCCAGTAGGTGAAGGCGTAGTTCATCTGGCTGTCGACCGGGGTCTGCACCTCGTAGCCGAAGCCGCCGTCGAGCACGACCTCCGAGCCGTCCTCGAGGGTGACCGTCACGGGCACGGCAGCCACGGCGAAGTCGACGGATGCGGGGGTCACCACGGTCAGCGTGCGGTCGTCGACGACGGCGAAGGAGGGCGCGGCCTCGGCGCCGAAGCGCACCGTGGCGACGGGTGAGTCGCCGTCGAACCCGGATCCGGCGACGGTGACCTCGGCACCCCCGGTGAGACTGCCGGTGGCGGGCGAGACGGCCTCGAGGGCCACGCGGGCGTCGGCCGAGGCGGAGTCGGCGGAACCGGAACCGGAGCCGCTGCCGGAGGCGCCGCCCGCGCAGCCGGTGAGGGCGAGGCTCGCGACGGCGAAGGCCGCGACGAGGAGGGTGAGCGAACGGCGGGACGGGCGCGCTGAAGGACGTCGGGTACTGCTTCGGGGCATGAGGTCCATGGCAACACATCTTCATTTGTGTCCCCTATGAGGGGGACGGGCTTGACAGCGCGCAGCCCCGCTGTCAAGCCGGTGGGCGGATGCGGTCGGCCGGGAGATCGTAGGGGCACGACCACCGGAAGGCAGACGCAATGGGACGCCCCTACGCCCTCATCCTCGGCATCATCCTGATCTCGCACGGCGGGGTCGGGCTGTTCATCGAGGGCGAGCACATCCTCGGCATCTTCAACACCGACTTCGCGATCGACCTGATCTACCTCGCCTGCGCGGTCGCGCTGCTGGCCGTCGGCTTCGGGCACGACAACGCGAAGGCCATGCGCCTCGTGCTCGCGGTGGTCGGCGTGGTGCTCGGCGGGCTCGGTCTCGCGGCGCTGGCCGACGACACGGTGTTCGGGATGCTCCCCACCGGCCTCACGAGCTTCGACATCATCATCCTGTTGACCGCCGGCGGCGGCGCCCTGGTCTCGGCGGTCGCGCCGCGCACCGCGGCCCCGCTGATGTCGGACGGCGTCGCCGTCATCGGCTGACCGACCCGTCTCGCGCCTCCCGACGCACACGGAAACACGATTTTCGCAGTTCCTCCTTGACGTGGGACAACCACGCGCTTACGCTCCTGGTAATCCCAAGAGAGCGCTCTCACAGCACGCACGGTCGCGTGATAGAGCGCTCTCATAGACACGCACAAAGGAGTGACCGTGAGTCTTTCACGACGCACAAAAGCCGTAGCCGCCGTCGCGGGCGCGGCCGCCATCGCCCTTCTCGCCGCCGGCTGCTCGGCCGGCGACTCGTCGTCGTCGGGGGGCTCCGACGACAAGGTGGAGCTGACCGTCACGACGTTCGGCACGATGGGCTACGACGACCTCTACGCCCAGTACGAGGCCGACCACCCGAACATCACCATCAAGCCCACCAACATCGACACCGGCGACAACGCCAAGACCGACTGGCAGACCAAGGCCGCCGCCGGCGCGGGGCTGCCCGACGTGCAGGCCGTCGAGGAGGGCTGGCTGAGCGCCGTCATGCAGGTCTCCGACCAGTTCAACGACCTCAGCGACTACGGAGCCGACGACATCAAGGACCGCTGGGTCGACTGGAAGCTCGCCCAGGCCACCGACAAGGACGGCCGCATCATCGGCTACGGCTCGGACATCGGCCCGGAGGGCCTGTGCTACAACCGAACCGCATTCGAGGCGGCCGGCCTGCCGACCGACCGCGAGGAGGTCGCGACGCTCTTCGGCGGCGACGACGCCACGTGGGACAAGTACTTCGAGGTCGGCCAGCAGTACAAGGCCGCGACCGGCAAGGCCTTCTACGACCAGTCCGGCTTCCTCTGGAACGCCATGGTGAACCAGCAGCCCGAGGGCTACTACACCAAGGACGGCGAGCTGAACGTCGACGGCAACAAGGACCTCCAGAAGCTCTGGACGACCCTCTCCGCCGCCACCGAGTCGGGCCTGTCGGCCAACCAGACCGCCTGGGACTGGGGCAAGGGCAAGGCCTTCACCGACCAGACCTTCGCGACCTTCGTCTGCCCGGGCTGGATGCTCGGCGTGGTGAAGGGCCAGGTCACGGCCGCGGGCGGCGACGCCAGCACCGGCTGGGACTTCGCGAACGTCTTCCCCGGCGGCGCGGCCAACTGGGGCGGCAGCTTCCTGACCGTGCCCACGCAGTCCAAGCACCCGAAGGAGGCCGCCGAGCTGGCCGCCTTCCTCACCGACGCGAAGTCGCAGGCCGCGGCCTTCGGTGTCGCGGGCACCTTCCCGAGCGTGACGGCCGCCCAGACCGACCCCGCCGTGACGGGCACGAACGAGCTGTCGACGTTCTTCAACGATGCCCCCATCGGTGAGATCCTCGCCAAGCGCGCCGACGGTGTCGTCGCCCAGTACAAGGGCCCGGACGACTCGGTCATCCAGTCGCAGGTCTTCGGACCCGCGATCCAGCAGATCGACTCGGGCAAGGCCGACGGCGCCGCCGCCTGGGACAACGCGCTCGAGCTGCTGAACCAGCTCGTCGTCAACAAGTAAGCACCCGGGGGTGGGCGGCCTCGGCCGCCCACCCCCACTCATTCCCTGCCGCAGCCACCAGGAAGCCGCCATGACCGCCACCCTCACGCCGCCGACGTCGGACACGACGCCGCACGAGCCCTACCGCCCGAAGCAGCGCACCCCCTTCGCGTACTGGCGCAGCCGCTTCGACGTGAAGGCCTCCCCCTACCTCTACATCGCCCCGTTCTTCGTGCTGTTCGGCCTGGTCGGACTGTTCCCCCTCGTCTACACCTTCGTCGTGTCGCTGAACGAGTGGAACCTCCTCTCCGGCCCCGCCGGCTTCGTCGGCCTCGACAACTATGTCGCCGAGCTGAACGACCCCTTCTTCTGGAACTCGCTCTTCAACACGGTGAGCATCTTCCTGCTCTCGGCCATCCCGCAGCTGGTCGGCGCGGTGCTGATCGCGGCGGTGCTCGACCAGAACATCCGCGCCAAGACCTTCTGGCGGATGAGCGTGCTCATCCCCTACGTCGTGACCCCCGTCGCCGTGACGCTGATCTTCTCGAGCGCCTTCGACGAGAAGTACGGCCTGATCAACAACGTGCTGCAGACCCTCTCGATCGACCCCGTGATGTGGAAGACCGAGACTCTCCCCTCCCACGTCGCCATCGCCTCGATGGTCAACTGGCGCTGGACGGGCTACAACGCCCTGATCCTGCTCGCCGCCATGCAGGCCGTGCCGCGGGACATCTACGAGTCCGCCGCGCTGGACGGCGCCGGAGCGATCAGGCGCTTCTTCTCGATGACCTTGCCGAGCATCCGCCCGACCATGATCTTCGTGATCATCACGGCCACCGTCGGCGGCCTGCAGATCTTCACCGAGCCCAAGCTGTTCAACCCCACCACCGCCACCCCCGGCGGCCCGCAGAGGCAGTACCAGACGACCGTGCTCTACCTCTGGGACCTCGCGTTCAACCGGCAGAACTTCGGCAAGGCCTCCGCGGTCGCGTGGCTGCTGTTCCTGATCATCGTGCTCTTCGGGGTGCTGAACTTCCTGATCTCGCGGAGAATCGCCTCGGTCGAGACGCGGTTCATCGCGAAGAAAGCCGGCAGGGCCGTCACGAAGGGAAAGCGATCATGACCACCACGAGCATCCGCCCGGCCGAGACGGCCGCCGCGCCCGAGCCCACCGAGCCGCGCCGCCGCCGCAAGCCGCTCGGCATCGACAAGCGGCCCGGGTTCCTCACCTACGGCCTGCTGATCGTCTTCTTCGTCGCCGGCACCTATCCCCTCTACTGGTCGTTCATCGCCGGCACCAGCCCGAGCTCGGTGCTCACCGAGACCTGGCCGCCGCTCCTGCCCGGCGGGCAGTTCTGGCAGAACGTCGGCGAGGTGATGAACACGGTGCCGTTCTGGACGTCGCTGCTGAACAGCATCATCGTCTCGAGCGTCATCACCGTCTCGGTCGTGCTGTTCTCGACGCTCGCCGGCTACTCGTTCGCCAAACTGAAGTTCCGCGGCCGTGAGGGGCTGCTCGTGTTCGTCATCGCGACCCTCGCGGTGCCCACCCAGCTCGGCATCATCCCCCTGTTCATGGTGATGAAGCAGTTCGGCTGGACCGGCACCCTCGGCGCCGTGATCGTGCCCACCCTGGTGACCGCCTTCGGCGTGTTCTTCATGCGGCAGTACCTCGTCGACGTCATCCCCGACGAGCTGATCGAGGCCGCCCGCGTCGACGGCGCGAGCATGCTGAGCACGTTCTGGCACGTCGGCATCCCGGCCGCGCGCCCGGCGATGGCCATCCTGGGCCTGTTCACCTTCATGACCGCGTGGACCGATTACCTCTGGCCGCTGCTCGTCGTGCCGCAGAACCCGACGCTGCAGGTGGCGCTCAGCCAGCTGCAGTCGGCCAAGTACGTCGACTACTCGATCGTGCTGACCGGCGCGGTGCTCGCCACCCTGCCCCTCCTGCTGCTGTTCGTGCTCGCGGGCAAACAGCTCGTCTCCGGCATCATGGCGGGCGCGGTCAAGGGCTGAGCCGAGCTCTACACTGGAGTTCGGCAGACCCTGAGGAGGCCCCGTGAGCGAGATGTCGTCGGGGCGTGGGCGGGACGCGCATCCGGCCCCCACGCTCGAGATGGTGGCGGCCGCCGCCGGGGTGTCGCGGGCGACCGTCTCGCGGGTGGTGAACGCGGCTCCCAATGTGTCGGATGCGATCGCCGAGGCCGTGAACGAGGCCATCCTCAAGCTCAACTACGTTCCGAACCGCGCGGCACGCTCGCTCGTCAGCCGGCGCACCCAGGTGATCGCGCTGGTGGTGCCGGAGACGACGGCCAAGCTGTTCAGCGACCCGTTCTTCGCCACCGTGGTGCAGGGTGTGGCGCTGTACCTCTCCGACACCGACTTCACGCTGAACATGCTGATCGCGTCGGAGATGCGCTCGGAGAAGACGCGTCGCTACCTGCTCGGCGGCAACGCCGACGGGGCGCTCGTGGTCTCGCACCACGAGGGCGACCACTCCTACGACCGGCTCGACCTGTCGCTGCCGATCGTCTACGGCGGCCGGCCGCTGCTCGAGAGCGAGAGCGAGAGCTACTTCGTCGACGTCGACAACGTGGCGGGCGCGGCCGAGGCGACGGCCCACCTCGTCTCGACCGGCCGCCGGTGCATCGCGACGATCGCGGGGCCCCAGGACATGCCGCCCGGCTTCGACCGCCTGCGCGGCTTCCGACGGGCGATGGCGGATGCGCGGCTGCGCTCGGATCTCGTCGAGTACGGCGACTTCACCCCCGACTCGGGTGCCGAGGCGATGCGGCGCCTGCTCGATCGCGGCGAGCCGATCGACGGGCTGTTCGCCGCGAACGACCAGATGGCGGCGGGGGCGTACTCGGTCATCCTCGAGCGGGGGCTGCGCATCCCGCACGACATCGCGGTCGCCGGCTTCGACAACAACTACTTCGGGTCGACCGCCGTGCCGGCCCTGACGACGATCGACCAGCCCTCGCTCGAGCTGGGGCGCGCGATGGCCGAGGTGCTGGTGCGGCGCATCGAGGGCAAGCCGGTCGAGCGGGTCACGATGATGCCGACGCGGCTGATCGTGCGGCCGTCGACGGCGCCGCGCGAGGCCTGACGCGTCTGCTGCGTCTGCGCGTCTGGTGCGTCTGCTGCGTCACTTCGGCGAGGCGGGTACCGGCAGAACCTCCCTCGGGGCGGGGCCGCGGCTTAACGTGGAGGCATGACCGATGCGCGCGCCGAGATCCGGGAGTTCCTGACGTCGCGCCGAGCCCGCATCACGCCCGAGGAGGCCGGCCTTCCGGCCTACGGCGGCAATCGGCGGGTGAGCGGGCTGCGGCGCGAGGAGGTCGCGATGCTCACCGGCGTCTCGGTCGACTACTACGTGCGCCTCGAGCGCGGCAATCTGGCCGGCGCCTCCGAGAGCGTGCTGGATGCCCTGGCCCGCACCCTGCGCCTCGACGGCGCCGAGCGCCAGTACCTCTTCGACCTCGCTCGCAACGCGGGCCCTGTGCGCGCCCGACGCGAGAAGGTGTCGACGGATGTCCGGCCGGCGATCCGGCAGGTGCTCGACGCCATGGCGGACGCACCCGCGTGGGTGCGGAACGGTCGCCACGACATCCTCGCCGCCAACCGGATGGGCCGAGCCCTCTACTCCCCCGTCTTCGACGACCCGCGCCGACCCGTCAACACCACCCGCTTCACCTACCTCAACCCGGCGGCGCGCGAGTTCTGGCGCGACTACGACCAGATCGCCGACGACGCGGCCGCGATGCTGCGCCTCGAGGCCGGGCGGAATCCGCACGACGAGGGCCTGATCCGGCTGGTCGGGGAGCTGTCGACGCAGAGCGAGGTGTTCCGGCAGCGCTGGGCGTCGCGCGACGTGAAGTACCACCGCAGCGGCCGCAAGCGCCTGCACCATCCCGTGGTCGGCGACCTCGACCTCGACTACGAGTCGATGGAGCTGCCGAGCGAACCCGGCCTGGTCATGAACGTCTACACGGCACCGGCCGGCTCGCCCACGGCCGACGCCCTGGCCCTGCTCGCGTCGTGGGCGGCGAGCCAGGAGGACCTGGTCAGCCTCGAGGCGTGACCTTCAGGGTCGTCTCGAGCACGTCGTCGCCGGTGATGGCGCCGACCGGGCCGGCGCCGTAGCGGTCGTACTTCTGGTGCAGCGCCGCGTCGAGCGCCTCGCGCACTCCGGCGTCGGCGAGCTCGAACGTCACGTCCTTCTCGACCCCACCCGAGCTGATCCTCCCGACGCCGGCTTGCCGGGCCCGCCGGAACCAGCCGTTCTCGGGCCCGTGCGCCGAGCGGATGTAGAGCTCGCCACCGAGGGTCGAGTGCCAGATGGTCGTGAAAGGCCGCAGGCTGCCATCGGGCCGTTCAGAGGTCACGCGCAGCTCGTCGGCGCCGCCGATGCGGCGCAGCTCGTCGTCCGTCCAGGTCACCATGCTCAATCCTTCCGCGCGGACGGGTACTCGTCGGCCGTGAGCTTGTCGCCCCAGACCGTCTCCGGCTCGTCGCCGGCAGGCGCCTCCCAGAGGGCGAGGTGCGACAGGAACTGGTCGGGAGCGGCCCCGTGCCAGTGCCACTCCCCCGCGGGCGTGTGGACGGTGTCGCCCGGGCGCAGCTCGATCAGCTCCTGGCCGCGCGACTGCACGAAGCCGGCGCCCTCGGTGACGTGCAGCGTCTGGCCCACGGCGTGCGTGTGCCAGGCCGTGTGGGCGCCCGGGGTGAACCGCACGAGATTCAGGCGGACTCGCGACGGCTCCTGTCCGGCGTAGTAGCTGTTGAAGTAGACGTCGCCGTCGAACCACTCCTCCGGCCCCTTGGCCGTGGGGGTCTTCGGCTGCGTGCTGGTGCTCATCGGTGTTCCTCTCTCGAGCGGGCGGTGTGTCGTGCATCCAGTACACGCCGGCGGTCGGGGCGGCGGGAGTGCCTGGTGTGACGGGTACCGACAGGCCCTCCCTGGCATCGTCCGCCCGGCGTAGCGTCCCCGTCATGACTGCTGCGGTCACGAAAGGACCAGCCATGGACTACCGCCCCCTCGGACGCACCGGCGTCTCCGTCAGCCCCCTCTGCCTCGGCACCATGATGTTCGGCCCCTGGGGGAACGAGGACCGGGCCGACTCGATCCGGATCATCCACCGCGCCCTCGACGCCGGCATCACCTTCGTCGACACGGCCGACGTCTACTCGGCCGGTGAGTCCGAGCGGATCGTCGGCGAGGCCCTGCGGGGCCGCCGCGACGACGTCGTGCTCGCCACGAAGTTCTTCATGCCGATGGGGGACGACCCCAACCGGCGCGGCGGCTCGCGCACATGGATCATGCGCTCGGTCGAGGACTCGCTGCAGCGCCTGCAGACCGACTACATCGACCTCTACCAGGTGCACCGCCCCTCCCCCGACACCGATGTGGAGGAGACGCTCGGCGCGCTCAGCGACCTCGTGCACCAGGGCAAGGTGCGGATGATCGGGTCGTCGTCGTACTCGGCAGGCCAGATCGTCGAGGCGCAGTGGGCCGCGCGTGAACGGACCCTGCAGCGCTTCGTCACCGAGCAGCCGCCGTACTCGATCCTCGTGCGGGGTGTCGAGGAGGACGTGCTGCCCACCGCCCAGAGGCACGGCATGGGCATCCTGAGCTACAGCCCGCTCGCCGGCGGCTGGCTCTCGGGCCGCTGGCGGAAGAATGCGGATGCGGCCCCCACCTCGAGCGCGCGACCCCCGGCACGCTTCGACATGTCGTCCCCCGCCAACCAGCGGAAGCTCGACGTCGTCGAGGAGCTCGCGCAGCTCGCTGAGCAGGCCGGCATCAGCCTGGTCGAGCTGGCGATCGCCTTCGTCATCCGGCACCCGGCCGTGACCTCGGCCATCGTCGGGCCCCGCACGATGGAGCAGCTCGAGTCGCAGCTGCCGGCGGCCGACGTCGTGCTCGACGACGAGGTGCTCGACCGCATCGACGAGCTGGTGGCGCCCGGGGTCACGCTGAACCCCGAGGACAACAGCTACGGCGCCACGTCGCTGACCCCGGCGGCCCGGCGCCGCTGACGGCTCCGGCGGTCTAGGGGCCTAGGAGCGTGCGGAAGACGGCGCGGAGCGGCTCGGCCAGTTCTTCGGCCGTGGCCGAGGCGAGAGGTTCGGCCGCCGCCGCACTGCGGAGCATGACCGCGCCGAGGAGGGTCGAGATGGCGAGCTGCGCGCGCAGGAGGACCGCCGCGGTCGCGGGGTCGTCCTCGCGCCAGCCGGCCGCGGCCGCGAGACGGCGTGTGAAGTGCTCGAGGGTGCGGCGGCGGATGCGGTCGGCGTTCTCGTCACCCGACGAGCGCAGCAGCAGCAGGAGCTGCAGGGGGTCGTCGCCATCCGGTGCGTTGACGACATGCAGAACGAGGCGGTCGATCACCGCTTCGAGATCGGATGCGCGGGCCGGCGTCTGGGTGTCGAGCTCGTCGGAGGTGCGGGCCATGCACGCCTCGAACAGGCCCTCCTTCGAGACGAAGTAGCGGTTGATCAGCGCGACGTTGACGCCCGCGTCGGCGGCGATGGCGCGCACGGTGGTGGCGCGGTAGCCGTCGGTCGCGAAGCGGCGGCGGGCGGCGCGCACGAGGGCCCGTCGGGTCACCGCGGCGTCGCGGCCCGACCGGATCAGTTCGTCGTCGATGCTCATGCCCGAGCCACTGTACCGGCTCGCAGGCGCGTGTAAACAGAAGTTGACTTAGTGCAACGACAGGACGATACTTCTCAAGTCAGCATCTGCTTACATACCCGAGGAGCGTCATGTCCACCACCACCCGGAGCCCGAACACGGGTTCGGTGCCCACCACCGCGGCCGCCCGCGGACGGGGCACGGCGATCATCCTGTTCCTCTCGCTCGGCGGGCTGTCCTTCGCCGTGCTGCAGTCGCTCGTCGCGCCCGCGCTCGGCACGATCGGCAGCGACCTGGGCGTCGCGACGACCGACGCGAGCTGGGTGCTGACCGCCTACCTGCTCTCGGCGTCGGTTCTCACACCGATCCTCGGGCGGCTCGGCGACATGGTCGGCAAGCGCCGCGTGATCATCGTCGTGCTCGCGCTGCTGCTCGTCGGCACAGTGCTCGCCGCCCTCGCGCCGAACCTCGGCGTGCTGATCGTCGCCCGCATCCTGCAGGGCGCCGCGGGCGCCGTGATGCCGCTGTCGATCGGCATCGTGCGCGACGAGCTGCCGAAGGAGCGCGTCAGCGTCACCATCGGCCTGCTCTCGGCGATCTTCGGTATCGGCGCCGGCGTCGGCATCGTGGCCGCCGGCCCGATCGTCGAGGCGCTGTCGTGGCACTGGCTGTTCTGGCTGCCCGCCGTGCTGGTGGCCATCGCGCTGCTGGGAGCGATCTTCGGCATCCCGGAGTCGCCGGTGCGCACGCCCGGCCGGCTCGACCTCGTCGGCACCGCCATCCTGACCGTCGGACTCGTCGGCCTGCTGCTCGCGATCAGCGAAGGCGAGAAGTGGGGCTGGGGCGACGGCAAGACGATCGGCCTGCTCGCGCTCGGCGCCGTGGCGTTGGTCGTCTTCGTGCTCGTCGAGCTGCGGGTCAAGGAGCCGCTGATCGACGTGCGGCTGTTCACGCACCGCGGCGTCTGGACCGCGCACGTCGTCGCCCTGGCGTTCGGCTTCGCGATGTTCGGGACGTTCATCCTGGTGCCCACCCTGCTGCAGCTGCCCTCGGCGCTCGGCTACGGGTTCGGGCTGTCGGTGACCGAGGCGGGGCTCTACCTGCTGCCCACCGTCGTGGCGATGGTGATCTCGGGCGTGCTCGCCGGCATCCTGATCCGGCGGGTCGGGCCGAAGATCCCGATGGTGCTCGGCGGGGTGTCGGTGACGGTGGCCTTCGTGCTGCCGGCGCTCGGGCACGGCGAGACGTGGCAGATCCTGCTCTCGGGCATCCTGACCGGCATCGGCATCGGCATGGCCCTCGCCGCCACCTCGAACGCGATCGTCGAAAGCGTGCCGGCCGCGCAGACCAGCGAGGCGATCAGCGCGAACACGGTCATCCGCACGGTCGGCAGCAGCGTCGGCACCGCGGTGATCGCGGCGCTGATCTCGTCGAACGTGTCGCCGCAGGGCGCGCCGCTCGACGACGCGTTCACCGTGGGCTTCTGGGCGTCGGCGGGGGTCGGGGTGCTGGCGATACTCGCGGCGCTCGTGGCGCCGTCGCTGCGGGCGCGCCGTCGCGAGGCGGCCGCGGCGGGCGTCACCGACGCCCCCGAGCTCGAGGGCCGCTAGGGCGAGGGCCGCTAGGGCCGGGGCCGACGCCCAGACCCCCGCGGCGTCAGGCGCGCAAGCGCCGAACCGCCGGCACCGCAAGGGCCGCCGCGGTCGCCGCCACGACCAGCGCGGCGCAGCCGAGCAGCGTCGGCGCGGTGCCGAGACGGTGCGCGAGCGGGCCGACGAGCACCTCGCCCAGCGGGATCGCGAGGAACGAGCCGACCATGTCGAACGAGTAGACGCGCGACAGCGCCTCGCGGGGCACGTGGGTCTGCAGCGACTGGTCCCAGGCGATGGCGAAGACCTCGAGGGCGACCCCGCCGAGCGCGAAGGCGACGATCAGCACGGGCACCGCCGCAGCCCCGGCGGCGGCAGGCCCGAGACCGCCGGCGACGACCGCGAGCGCCACGACGGGCAGTGCCGTCAGCGCCATCCCGCCGACCCCGACCGCGAGCGCCCGGCGCGGACGCCAGCGCAGCGCCACCACCGCCCCGAGCGCGAGACCGCCCGCCTGCGCCGCCACCACGAAGCCCCACCCGGCCCGGCCGAACGTCTGGTCGGCCACGAGAGGCCCGAGCACCGTCGTCGCGCCGACGAACGCGGCGTTGAGCACGCCGAACTGCGCCACGACCACCCATACCCAGCGGCGGCGGGTGAACTCCCGCCAGCCCTCGCGCAGCTCGCCGATCGCCGCTCGCAGACCGGCCAGCAGGCCGGCCCGACCCGGCGGCGGCGGGGTGACGGATGCGCGGGGCAGCCGCATCCGCGAGAAGAGCAGCCCCGCCAGCGCGAACCCGGCCGCGTCGATCGCGAGCCCCCAGCCCGGCCCGACCGCGGCCACGAGACCGGCGCCGGCCGCCGCGCCCACGATGCTGGAGCCGTTCAGCCCCAGCCGCAGCAGCGCGTTCGCGGGGCGCAGCTCGGCGAACGGCACGGTCTCGGGCACGAGCGCCGCCGCGGCGGGGAGGCTGACCGCCGCGACCGCCCCGTTCAGCGCGCCGAGCAGCACCAGTGACGGGATCGACGCCGTTCCCGTGAGCACCAGGGCGGCGACCACGCCCTGCGTCAGCGCCGCGGCGAGCGAGGCACCGACGAGCAGCAGGTCGCGCGGCAGCCGGTCGGCGAGCACACCGCCGGCCAGCAGCACGGCGACGTTCGTGATCGAGCGCGCGGCGACGACGACGCCCAGGTCGGCCACCGAGCCCGTGAGGTCGAGCACCGCGAAGGCCAGGGCGATCGGCGCGACGGCGTTGCCCAGGATGCTCGTCGTGCGGGCCGCGAGCAGCCACCGGTACGCGCGGTGCCGGAGCGGCCCCGGCAGCCGCGGACGCCCGGCGAGCGACGTGCCGGCAGGCGACGGTGGAGCAGGTGGCTGCACGGGGGCCGGCGACGGCACGGCGGGCGACCCCGAGGCAGGCGGCGGCGCGCCGCTCACGGTCGCCGCAGCGGGAACAGCTCCGCCGTCATCGACACGGGCGCCGTGCCCGGTGTGCGCGCCGGACGCGCGGCCTCGTGCAGCAGCGCCGAGGCGGCGCCCACGGCTCCGACGACGCGCCGCCACGTCGCCGGGTCGACCCACAGCTCGGCGTCGGTCGTCAGGTGCGGCCCTGCGACCCGCAGTGCCGAGCGCCGGCGCAACTCGTCGATCACCGCCTCCACGTACTCGGCGCGCTCCTCCGACGCCGCGCCGCCGGCCACCGCCTCGTCCAGCCGGAACGGCTCGGCCGACGACTCGTGCCGGTAGCGCTTCGCGTCACCGCCCCGCACACGCACCACCTCGACCACCCGGATGAGCCCGGCCCGCTCGAGCACCCGCAGGTGGTAGCTGGCGGCGGCCTGGGAGACCCGCAGCTCGCGTCCGGCCTCGGCCGCGCTCATCGCGGTGGCCGTCAGCAGCGACAGCAGCCGGAGGCGCACGGGGTGGGCGGTGGCGCGGAGGACGTCGAGGGAGGACATGGAGCCATCGTGCGGGCCGCGCATCCGACCGTCAAATAGCTCTTTGGGGGTCGGGCGGCAAACGGGCGTCGAACAGCAGAACGGGACGGGGCGTCAGCCGGCGTAGCCGGGGGCCGCCGGCAGGCCGAAGTACTCCTCGAGGGTCGGGATGCCCGTCGTGTGCAGCTCCGTCGCGAGCGGCACCCCGACCCAGCGCCAGTGCCACGGCTCGAACTCGTAGCCCGTCACGGGGGTGCCGCCGTCGGGGTAGCGCAGCACGTAGCCGAAGCGGTAGGCGTTCTGCTGCAGCCAGGTGTAGGCGGGGGTGTTCGCGAAGCAGCGACCGTCGGTCGAGCATCCGGAGACCGTGTCGAGGATGTCCATCGCCATGCCGGTCTGATGCTCGCTGAAGCCCGGGCGGGCGCTCGTGAGGTCGGCCCCCTCGACGCCGAGCGAGTTGACGTAGTAGTCGTAGGCGCGCACCTGCACGCTGTACGAGCGATAGCCGCTCTGCGCGACGAGCTGGATGCCCGTCTCCGCCTGCGCCGCATGGAACATGTCAACCAGGGCCGACGCCGCGTCGGCGCGGAGCTGGTAGCCGTTCGGGTTCGGGATGTCGCCCGGCAGGTCGACGAGGTCGGGCGGGCCGTAGTCGGCGCCGTTCTGGATGGGACGCAGCTTGTTCACCACGACCCAGGGGCTGAGCGGATCGTCCACGGAGTTCGCCGATCGGTCGAAGGCGGGAGGCGCCGGCGGGGCGGCCGGCTCGGGCGAGGGGGAGGGGGAGGGGGAGGGGGAGGGGGAGGGAGCCGGCGACACCGTGGCCGAGGCGACCGGCGCCGGAGCCGGGGAGGAGGACGGCGACGGTGTCGACGTGAACGACGGCGCCGGCAGCGCCGTCGGAGCAGCCAGCACCCCACCCGCCGGATGCAACACCCCGGTCACCACGAGCGCACCGCCCACGACGAGCGCCACGACCACGAGGGAGGCGGCGCCGATCAGCACACCGCGCAGGCGACGCCGCGAGCGCCGCTGCCGGCGGTCCATCAACCTCGACACCCGACGAGCATAACGCCCGGTGCATCGGAACCCCCTTGACGCAATGGGGAGTTCTACCCCCTTAAAAGGTGCCACCCGATTTGGGCGGGAATTCCGAACCGTGCTTGAATTGCGGATGTGCGGGGCTCCCTCCACCCGAAGTCGGGAGCCGCAGGAATCGCCCACCCACGCGTCCTGACCCGCCGTCTTACCCACACCGCTGGACACCGTTGACGATGTGGAGACCCGTGTGAGGCTGTTCGAGGCGATCCGCCGTCGCAAGGCGACGACGGCATCGGTGGCCACCATCGCCGCTCTGGCGATCGGCGTGACCACGATGGCGTTCCTCTACGAGGGCATCGAGACGGCCGACGTCGACCTCAACGACGGCGGGGTCTGGGTGACGAAGCCCTCCGGGCTGCTGCTCGGGCACCTCAACCACCCCGCCCAGGTGATCGACGGGGGCCTCCGCACCTCCTCCACCGAGTTCGACGTGCTGCAGCGCGACGAGACGGTGCTGATGCTCGACACCACGGGCTCCTCGCTGACCCCGGTCAACCCGGTCACCATGGCGCTCGAGGCCCCTCTCATCCTGCCTCCCGAGTCATCGGTGTCATTGGGCGGTCAGACGCTCACGGTGCTCGACCGCGAGACCGGAGAGCTCTGGGCCGGCCCGTCCTCGAACGCCGCGGGCCTGCAGCTCGACCCCGACGAGCCTCTCGGCGAGCTCGGGGGCGCCGGCGCGGCCGTGGCCGATGCCGCGGGCAATGTGCACGCGCTGTCGACCTCGGCCGGCAAGCTGCTCGAGTACGACCGCGACGAGAACGGTACCCTCCCGGTCGAGCCGGCCAGCACCGACTTCCCCGAGGTCGAGGAGGGCGCGCGCCTCACGCTGACGACGGTCGGCGACCAGGCCGTCGTCTTCGACGCCTCCTCCGGCAGCCTGCACCTGCCCGGCGGCTCCGTGGTCGAGCTGCCCGACGCCGAGGGCGGTGTCGTGCAGCCCACCGGGCCGGCCTCCTCCGACGTGCTGGTCGCGACGAAGACCTCGCTCATCCGGCAGCCCCTCGACGGCGGCGAGGCCACCGTGATCCCCGCCGGGGGCGAACCCGGCACGCCGGCCGCACCGGTCTTCCTAAACGGATGCGCGTACGCCGCCTGGTCCGGATCGGGAGCGTTCCTCCGCGACTGCTCGGGCGACGCGAACGACGTCGAGGACCAGATCGACGGCCTGGCGGCGAACGCCGACCTCCGCTTCCGCGTCAACCGCGACGTCGTGGTGCTGAACGATGTGTCGACCGGCGTCGTGTTCCTGGTGAATCAGGACATGAAGAAGGTCGACAACTGGGACGACATCGCCCCGCCGCCCGAGCAGAGCGACTCCGACGAGGAGGAGGACAGCACCGAGGACGAGCTCCAGGTGCTGCTGCCCGACCGCTCCGAGGAGAACACTCCCCCGACGGCCGAGGACGACGCCTTCGGCGTGCGGCCCGGCCGCACCGTGGTGCTGCCCGTGCTCGACAACGACCTCGACCCGGACGGCGACATGCTGACCGCGAAGATCGAGGGCTCCCAGCCCGGGATCGGCGAGGTGCAGCGCATCCTGAACGGAGCGGCCCTGCAGATCGTCGTCTCGCCCGACGCCTCGGGCAGCGCGAGCTTCGGGTACACCGTCGACGACGGCCGCGGCGGCAGCGACACCGCCACCGTCTCGCTCAGCGTGCGCGGCGACGAGGAGAACGCCCCGCCGAAGCAGAAGCGCGTCACCGACGTGCTGGTCGAGCTCGGGGCGAGTGTCAGCCACAACGTGCTGCCCGACTTCATCGACCCCGACGGCGACGACCTCTACGTCGTCGGCGCCTCGACCGGCACCGACGACCAGGTGCAGTACCGCCCGGACGGCCAGATCAGCTTCACCAGCATCGACCAGAACACGGGCCCCAAGGAGGTGACGGTCGTCGTCTCCGACGGTCGCACCGAGACGGAGGGCACCGTGCGCTTCCAGGTGCGCGACCCCGGCAGCCTCGCGCCGGTGACCAACGGCGACACCGTCGTGACGACCGTCGACGAACGCGTGACCGTGGCCCCGATGGACAACGACCTCAGCCCCTCGGGAGCCCCGCTCCGTCTGGCGAAGGTCAACGAGACCCCCGGGGCGGTGCTGCAGCCCGACTACACGACGGGCACCTTCGACTTCACCAGCAGCACCCCCGGCGACTACTACGTGCAGTACCTCGTCTCCGACGGCCCGAAGACCGCCGAGGGGCTCGTGCGCGTCACCGTGCTGCCCGTCACCGACAGCTCCGACCCGCCGATCGCCGTGCGCGACACGGCCCAGCTGCCGAACGGCGGCACCACGCTCGTCAACGTGCTGGCCAACGACACCGACCCGAACGGCGGCATCCTCGCCGTGCAGTCGGTGCAGGTGCCGGCCGAGGCGGGCGTGAGCGTCGAGGTGCTCGAGCACGAGATCCTGCGCATCACCGACCGCGGGCTCACCGACCCGCTCACCATCACCTACACGGTGTCGAACGGGGCGGCCTCCTCGCGCGGCGAGGTCTTCGTCACGCCGATCCCCGCCCCCGACCGCCTGCTCCCGCCGAACGCTGAGGACGACGACGTCACGGTGCGGGTCGGCGACATCGTGACGATCCCGGTGCTCGCGAACGACACCCACCCGAACGGCGACACGCTCTCGCTCTCCCCCACGCTGATCGACCCCGTGGTCGACCCGGCCGACGGCAGCATCTTCGTGGCCGGCGACACCGTGCGCTTCAAGGCCGGGCCCGAGCCGAAGACCGTCTACGCCACCTACGAGGCCGTCGACTCGCAGGGCCAGAAGGACGCCGGCTACATCACCATCCGCATCGTCGGCCCCGACGACGGCACCAACGCGCCGCCGCGACCGCAGGACGTCACGATCCGGGCGCTGCAGGGCACGACCGTGCGCATCCCGATCCCGCTCGACGGCATCGACCCCGACGGCGACTCGGTCGAGCTCGTGGGCCAGAGCTCGGCGCCCGGCAAGGGCCGCATCACCGAGGTCGGGGAGGCGTGGCTCGTCTACGAGGCGTACCCCGGCGCATCCGGAACCGACACCTTCACCTACACGGTGCGCGACCGGCTCGGCGCCTCGGCGACCGCGTCGGTGCTGGTCGGCATCATCCCGGCGAGCGAGTCGAACCAGCCGCCCTACGCGGTGAAGGACACGATCACCGCCCGCCCCGGCCGCACGGTCGCGGTCGACGTGATGGAGAACGACAACGACCCCGACGGCGACCCGATCGCCATCCGCTCCGAGGGCCTCACGGTGCCCGACGGCGTGACCGCTTCGGTCGACGGCGGGCGCGTGCTCGTCACCGCCCCGGGCGAGGCCGGCGACTACACGCTGCAGTACACGATCGTCGACCGCTGGGGTGCGGCGGCGACCGGCACGCTGCTCATGCAGGTGAGTCCGGATGCTCCGCTCGCCTCCCCCATCGCCCGCGACGACCAGGTGCCCGTCGCCGACATGCTCGACCGCGAGACCGTCGACGTGAACGTGCGCGAGAACGACGACGACCCCGACGGCACCATCGAGGGCCTGACGGTCACGAGCCCCGACCCGGCCGCGACCCCGCTCTCGAACGGCAACCTGCAGATCACGCTGCTGCCGACCTCGCAGATCATCACCTACACGGTCACCGACCAGGACGGCCTGACCGCCTCGGCCTTCGTGAACGTGCCGGGCAGCGACACGCTGCCGCCCGTGCTCCGGCCGGGCATCGAGCCGCTCGTGGTGAACGACGGCCAGACCGTCGAGGTCGAGCTCTCGGACTACGTGCTGGTGGGCGAGGGCAAGTCGGTGCGCATCACCGAGGCCGACACGGTGCGCGCCGCGAACTCGAACGGCGACGACCTGCTCGCCGACGCCGACACCCTCCGCTACACGCCGAAGCCGCGCTACGACGGCCCCGACGCGCTCAGCTTCGAGGTCACCGACGGCACCGGGCCCGATGACCCCGAGGGTCGCACGGCGACGCTCGTCATCCCGATCACCGTCGTCTCCGACTACAACACCCCGCCCGTCTTCAAGGGCGCCGCCCTCTCGATCGCCGCCGGCGAGGACGAGCAGTCGATCGACCTGCGCGGTGCCGCCGAGGACCCGGACGAGGGCGAGCTCGAGAAGCTCACGTTCTCGATCGTCGGTGACGCGCCCGCGGGCGTCTCGGTGCGGCTGGACGGCTCGACCCTCGTGGCCCGGGCCGACGCCGACGCCCCGCTGAACGTCTCGACGCTCGACATCGAGGTCTCCGACGGCGTCAACACGCCGGTGCGGGGAGCGGTGTCGATCACCGTCCTCTCGACCACGCGCACGCCGCCGTCGGCCACTGATGACGTGATACCGCAGGCGAACCAGGGTCAGAGCGTGACCGTGCCCGTGCTCGCCAACGACGTGAACCCGTTCCCGGACACCCCGCTGACGATCGTCAGCGCCACGGTGCAGACGGGTGACGGCGGCGCGAGCATCTCGGGCAGCGACGTGGTGGTCACCCCGGCGGCGACCTTCGTCGGCGTGATGGTCGTGTCGTACACCGTGCAGGACGCGACGAACGATCCCGACCGGCAGGCCTCGGCGAGCATCCGAGTGACTGTGCAGGGGCGACCGGATGCCCCCGCCACGCCGACGGTGACGAGCATCCAGGACCGCACCGTCGTGCTCAACTGGAGCCCGCCGGTGGACAACGGCGCCGTGATCACCGGCTACACGGTGACCAGCCCGCAGGGCTACTCGAAGCAGTGCGCGTCGACCACGTGCACCCTCGACGGCCTCACCAACGACGTCGAGTACACCTTCACGGTGACGGCCACGAACTCGGTCGGCACCTCCGACCCGTCGCCCTCCTCGGCGATCGCCCGGCCGGATGCTCGTCCCGCCCAGCCCCAGCCGCCGACGCTCGTCTTCGGCGACAAGAGCCTCACGGTGAATTGGGTGACGCCGCCCACGCCCGGCTCGGCCGTGCAGTCGTTCAACCTCGAGATCTCACCGGCGCCCGCACGCGGAGCCCCGTCGCGCTACGGCGTGACCGGCAACACGCTGGTCTGGGAGGGCCTGGAGAACGGCACGGCGTACCAGGTGCGCGTGCAGGCCGTGAACAAGGCCCCCGAGCCCTCGGACTTCAGCGCCTTCTCGGCGACCGAGATCCCGGCCGGCAAGCCGGAGGCGCCGGGTGCGCCGACGACGTCCCCCGCCACGCCGGTCGGCTCGCAGGCGCAGATCCAGGTGAGCTGGGGCGAGCCCGCGAACAACGGCGACGCGATCGCCTACTACGTGCTCGAGACGATGCACGACGGCACCGCCACCACCAAGCAGGTGAACGGCACCTCGGCCAACGTGGCCGTGGACGTGAGCTCGAGCGACTACACCTTCCGGGTCCTCGCCCACAACAAGGCCGGCGACTCGGAGTACAGCGGATACTCCTCGGGCCGCCGGGCGGCCGTGCCGCCGTCAGCGCCGACCTCGGTCAGCGCGGCCCCGACCGGCGCGAACGGTGTCATCAAGGTGACCTTCTCGCCGGGTTCGGGCAACGGCAGCCGCGCCGAGGAGATCGGCTATCGGTACCGGGTGAATCAGAGCGGTGCCACGGGCACCATCCCGGCCGGCGGCGGTGACATCGGTGGTCTGAGCAACGGCACCGACTACACCGTCGACGTCTGGGCGGTCTCGACGGTGGAGGGAGTGCAGCCCGGCGCCGCCGCCACCTCCAATGCGGCGAATCCCTTCGGTCCGCCCGGGCAGCCGGCCGTGAGCCACTCGAACAACGCGAAGTCGGTCACCTTCTCCTGGTCGCCTCCTGCGGCGAACGGGCGCCCGATCGTCGCCATGTACATCCAAGTCGACAACGGCGACCGCCAGCCCGTCGCGGTGGGCAACGGGTCGACCGAGGTGGGCAACGACTACAGCCAGGACCACTCGATCACCGTGATCGTCGTCGACTCCGAGGGCCAGGAGAACGCGGCGAGCGACGCAGGCCGCTCACAGGCGAAGCCGATCAACACGAAGGTGTCGCTGTCGAAGGGCGGCGACGCGCAGGGCGAGTCCGGCTGCGCAGGGACAGCCTGCCGCTACGTGCATGTCGAGATCAACACCGGCGAGCCGAACACGACCTACACGATCAACTACCGCTCGAACCGCGACAGCGGCAACTGGCTGACCTTCACGCTGACGACCGACGGTGGCGGCAACGCCGCGGTCACTCGCGGCTACTGGGGCTACCCCGGCAATCAGGTGTGGGCGGTGGCCTCCGGGCCCGACGGCAGCTTCGAGTCCAACCACATCACCTGGTAGCCACGACCACCCGACAAGACGAGGAACGCGATGACGATGACCCCCGAGCAGGCGACCTGGTTCGCCGGCACCTTCGACCGGCTGACCCAGAACGTCGGCCTGGCCGTGCTGGGCAAGGACCACGTGGTGCGGCTGGCCCTGATGGCGATGATCGCCGAGGGCCACGTGCTGCTCGAGGACGCCCCGGGCACGGGAAAGACGAGCCTGGCGAAGGCGATCGCGGCGACCGTGCAGGGCACCAGCCAGCGCATCCAGTTCACGCCCGACCTGCTGCCCTCCGACGTCACCGGCGTGACGATCTACGACCAGGACACCCGGAAGTTCGACTTCCACAAGGGCCCGATCTTCGCCTCGATCGTGCTCGCCGACGAGATCAACCGCGCCAGCCCGAAGACCCAGTCGGCTCTGCTCGAGGTGATGGAGGAGTCCCGCGTGTCGGTCGACGGCGTCGCCCACGAGGTCGGCCGCCCCTTCCTCGTGATCGCGACCCAGAACCCGATCGAGCAGGCCGGCACCTACCGGCTGCCCGAGGCGCAGCTCGACCGCTTCCTGATCAAGACGTCGATCGGCTACCCCGACCTCGCGTCGGCCGAGCAGATCCTCGCCGGTTCGGCGAACCGCAACCCCTCCTCCGGCCTGTCGCCCGTGATCACCACGTCCGCGGTCGCCGACATGGCCGATCTCGCGGCGACCGTGCACGTCGACCCGGCCATCCTGCGCTACACCGCGCAGCTCGCCGAGGAGACCCGCAACGCCCCCGAGTCGCGCCTCGGCGTCTCGGTGCGCGGCGCGATGGCGCTGATCCGCGCCTCGAAGGTCTGGGCCGCCTCGCAGGGCCGGCACTTCGTGCTGCCCGACGACATCAAGGAGCTCGCGGGGCCGGTCTGGACCCACCGCTTCGTGCTCGACGCCGAGGCCGAGTTCTCGGGGGCGACGGCCGAGGGCGTGCTCGCCCGCGTGCTGGCCGACGTCGCCGCGCCGCAGTCGAGGCAACCCGCTGCATGAGCCGGGTGGGGGAGGGAGCGCGCGCGATCCGCGGATCGGCGCCCGCACGCTGGGTGACGGAGACGGGCTGGCCCGCGGTGTCGACGACGGCACGTCGCGCCGGGTCGGCCGTCGCGCCCGCCGTCGGCCCGGTGCTCGGCACCGTGTCGGGGTTCGGCTGGGCCGTGCTCGGGGTGACGGTCGTCGCGATCGTCGCCGGCCTGGCGCTGGGCTGGCGGGAACTGCTGGTGATCGGCTTCGTGCTGCTCGCCGCGCTGCTGATCGCGATCGGCTTCGCCGTGGGCCGCTCGGCCTACGCGGTGCGGCTCGACCTCGCCCTCACCCGAGTGGTCGTGGGTGAGCGGGCCGTCGGCCGGCTCGCCGTCTCGAACACCTCGGCCCGCCCCCTCCTGCCCGCCCGCATCGAGCTGCCCGTCGGCTCGGCCTTCGCCTCCTTCCAGCTGCCGCGCCTCGCTCCCGAGGCCGAGCACGACGAGCTGTTCGGGATCCCGACCGGCCGTCGTGCCGTGATCGTGGTCGGGCCCGTGCGATCGGTTCGCGGCGATCCGCTGGGACTGCTGCGGCGGGAGCTGCGGTGGACCGACCCGGTCGACCTGTTCGTGCATCCGAGGACCGTCTCGCTCGGCGGCTCGTCGTCGGGGTTCCTGCGCGACCTCGAGGGCGTCGAGAGCCGGGTGCTCTCGGACAACGACGTCTCGTTCCACGCGCTGCGCGAGTACGTGCCGGGGGATGACCGGCGGTACATCCACTGGAAGACCTCGGCCCGCACGGGCAAGCTGATGGTGCGCCAGTTCGAGGAGACCCGCCGCTCGCACCTCGCCATCGCGCTCTCGACGAACCGCGCCGACTACGCCGACGGCGAGAGGGGCGACGAGGAGTTCGAGCTCGCGGTCTCGGTCTGCGGCTCGCTCGCCGTGCAGGCGCTGATGGAGGAGCGCGAGATCACCGTGCTCACCCCCGCGAGCACCCTGCACGCCGAGACCGGCCGGCGCCTGCTCGACGAGCTCTCGGCCGTCGAGCAGAGCGAGACCAGCCGCGAGACCGTCGTGCAGCTCGCCAAGACCACGGGCACCGCGGTGCCGCAGGCGTCGGTGGCGTTCCTGCTCTTCGGCAGCGGCGTGACGCCCACCCAGATCCAGGCGTCGTCGATGCACATCCCGCTCGGCGTGCGCGTGATCGCGATCGCCTCGCGGCCCGGCGAGCGGATGTCGCTGCGCACCCTCGGCGACATCACCCTGCTGACCGTGGGCGACCTGACCGACCTGCCCCGCGCACTCCGGAGGGCCAACAGCTGATGACCACGGCCTCCAGTCCCCGCCGCGCCAGTGCCTCGAGCCCGCGCCGCGCCGCGCGCGCCTCCACCCCGCTGCTCCCGCCGCTGCCCGCGTCGGCCCGTCCGGCCTGGGCCGTCGCGACCGACGCCGCGGTCGTGCTGCTGCTCGCGATCGTCTCGGTGCTCACCCTCGGCCCCGCGTTCGGCGGTGTCGGCTACCTCGTGGCCGGCATCGGCGGCGCGGTGCTCGGCATCCTGATCGGCGCGGCCGGCTGGCGGCTGTCGTGGAACCTGCTGATCGTCGCCGCGGCCACCGTCGTGGTCTACCTGCTCTTCGGGGGGCCGCTCGCGGCACCCGGCACCACGATCCTCGGGGTCGTCCCGACGCTCGACACCCTGCGCACCCTCGTGCTCGGCATCGTGTTCTCATGGAAGGACGCGCTCACCCTCGTGGTGCCCGTCGGCGAGTTCGACGGCACGCTCGTGGTGCCCTTCCTCTCGGCGCTGGTCGCCACCGTGCTGGCGACGAGCTTCGCGCTGCGCCTGAAGCACGCCGGCTGGACCCTGCTGCCGCTCACCCTGCTGTTCGTGCTCGGCATCGCCTTCGGCACCCGCGAGGCCGCGTTCCCCGTCGTGCTGGGGCTCGCCTTCGCCGGCGTCGCCCTGGTCTGGACGGCCTGGCGCCGGCAGGAGTCCCGCGCCCGCGCCTCCCGCGGCACCGACCTCGGTGGCGGCGGCTCGCTCGACCCTGCGACCGCGAAGGCCCTGCGCACCACCCGCCTCGCCGCGGGCGCCGGCCTGGTCGTTGGCGCGCTCGTCGTGGGCGCCGTCACCGGCGGCCTGCTCGTGCCCGCCTCGGCCCGGGAGGTGCTGCGCGACAACGTCGTGCCGCCGCTCGACCTGCACGACTACGCGAGCCCGCTGGTGGGCTTCCGCAGCTACGTGCGCGACTTCAAGGAGGAGTCGCTCTTCACCGTGAAGGGCCTGCCGACGGATGCGCGCATCCGCCTCGCCACGCTCGACAGCTACGACGGCATCGTCTACGACGTGGCCGGCGACGGCACCGAGGGCTCGGGCACCTTCACCCGCGTCTCGAGCGAGATCGCCAACGACGTCGCCGGCGAACCGGTGAGCGTCGACATCGGCATCACGGGCTTGACCGGGGTCTGGATGCCCGACCTCGGCTACCTCGACGGCCTCCGCTTCACGGGCGACCGTGCCGACGAGCTCGAGGGCGCCCTGCACTACAACGCGGCCACCGGTGTGGCGCTCGACACCCTCGGCGTGCGGGACGGCGACAGCTACACCGTCGACGCCGTGCTGCCCCCGACCTTCACGGACGAGCAGCTCGCCAGCCGCTCGGTCGACTCCGTCGCGCTGCCGCGGGCCTCCGGCGTTCCGGATGTCGTGAGCTCGCTGGCCTCGGAGTACGTGGGCGACGCCGACACCCCCATCGAGGAGGTGCGCAACCTCGCGGCGAACCTCAGCCAGAACGGCTTCTTCAGCCACGGCCTCGAGGGCGAGGCCGTCTCGCGGGCCGGACACGGCGCCGAGCGCATCGCGAGCATGCTCGCGGCCGAGCAGATGGTGGGCGACGACGAGCAGTACTCGGTCGCCATGGCGCTCATGGTGCGCTCGCTCGGTATGCCCGCCCGGGTCGTGATGGGGTTCCACCCCGACGAGTACGCGGGGCCGGATGCGACGCAGGAGATCACGGGAGACGACCTGCACGCGTGGGTCGAGGTGCCGTTCGAGGGCGCCGGCTGGGTCGCGTTCGATCCGACGCCGCCCGAGGATCAGGTGCCGCTCGAGGAGGCCCCGAAGCCGAAGTCGGATCCGAAGGCCCAGGTGCTGCAACCGCCGCCCCCGCCGCAGGCTCCCGCGGAACTGCCGCCGGACATCCGCACCGAGGACACCGAGCAGGAGGACGCGGAGAAGGACGGCTTCGACTTCCTGCCCGTGGCCCTCGCGGTGGGCGGTGGGCTGGTGCTGCTGATCCTGATCCTCGGCCCGCTGCTCGCGATCGCGCTGCTGAAGCTGCGGCGGCGGAAGCGCCGGCGCCTGGCACCGCGTCCGGCCGACCGCGTGAGCGGCGGCTGGGACGAGATCGTCGACCGGGCGGGCGACCTCGGCACCCCGGTGCCCGCGGGCGTGACCCGCCGGGACGGCGCCCGTGTGCTCGCGACCGCGTATCCGTCGGCCCCCGTGCTCGACGTGGCGACGAAGGCCGACTCGAGCGTGTTCGGCCCGGGAGAGCCCGCCGACGACGAGGTGGAGCGGTACTGGACCGAGGTCGACGCCGTGGTGAGCACGATGGCCGCGTCGGTGTCGTGGTGGACCCGGCTGAAGGCGCGCTGGTCGGTGCGGTCGCTCGTGCGCGGGCGCAAGGCACCGGCCGGGACCGGGCGGTCGGCCGCCGCCGCCGGGCGGGATCGGGCAGGAGCCGCCGGGCCGGACGTCACGCCCGCGGCCGGGCGAGGCCGTACGGTGGACACTGGCCCCGCAGACCGAGCGACGACGCCTGGAGGAGACACCCCATGACCGATGCCGGCCACCCCTGCGTGCAGTGCGGCTCCCCCGTGCCGCGCAACGCGCAGTTCTGCCTCGTCTGCGGCACCCCCGCGTCCGCCGCACGGAGCCAGTCCGCAGCCCTCGGCTCCGTCGCGGGCCAGGCGCCCGCCGCGGGTCCGGGCTCGGCGCCGATCGACGGCTGGCGGCCCGACCCGGCGGTCGAGCCGATCCGCGAGGGCGACCTGATCCCGGCGGGCTACGGCCGTCGCGTGCTCGCGTTCCTGCTCGACGGCGTCTTCGGCTCGGTGCTCTGGCTCGTCATCGTGCTGCCGCTGATGGCGCTCGGCGTGATCGCGTTCCAGACCCAGGAGACCACCATCTCCTTCACCGGCCCCAGCGCCGTGCTGCTGCTCGTCGCCTCGGTGCTCTACCCGATCGTCTCGCTGCTGATGCAGGCACTGATCGGCTTCTCGCCGGGCAAGGCGCTGATGGGCCTCCGCATCGTGCGGCTCGACACGCTCGGCCGGGTTGGCATCCTGCACATGCTGCTGCGCTGGCTCGTGGTCGCGGCCGCCTCGCTCGTCTTCCTGATCGGCCAGTACGTCGTCTGGCTGTCCCCCCTCTGGGACGCCTCCAAGATGAGCCGCGGCTGGCACGACAAGCTCGCGGGCACCTGGGTCATCGACGTCAAGGCGGGGCCGAACCCGCTCAAGGCGCGGCCGGGGCAGCTGGTGCTCGACGAGTCCGAGCCCGCTCCGGTTCCGGTTCCGGATGCTCTCACGAGCGGGCCGCGGAACGCCGCTCCCGTGGCTCCGGCCGCCGCGCCCGCGCCTGCCGCGCCGCCCGCCACCGAGTCGTTCGCGCCCATCGACCGCGTGCCGGGGTTCGCGCCGGAGGGTGCGGGGGCCGCCGCGGCGGCCGCACGCGCATCCGCCCCGCCCGCCGTCGACGACTTCGAGAGCACGCGGCTGTCGGGCTCGGGGCCGGTCTCGGTGCCGGCCGGCGTGATCGTGTTCCGGCTCGACACCGGCGAGGTCGTGCCGATCACCCGGCACGGCGCGCTCGGCCGCGACCCGGTGGCGCCGGGCGGCGACCCGTCCGACCTGCTGATCGCGCTGCAGGGCGACACCCTCTCGGTGTCGAAGACGCACCTGGAGTTCGGGCTGGAGGACGGCCGCGTCTGGGTGAGCGACCGCGGCTCGACCAACGGCACGGCGCTCGTGCGCGGCGACGGCGCCGAGCTGGAGCTCGACCCGGGCGAGCGCGTGCGGGTGGAGGCGGGCGACCGCATCCGCGTGGGCACGCGCGTGCTGCAGGTGGAGGGCTCGGCATGAGCGACGACACCGGGGCGCCCGGCGTAACTCTCGCGGAGCTGCGCCTCCAGGTGGGCACGGCGACCCACACGGGGCTGCGCCGACGCGCGAACGAGGACGCGTTCCTCGCCGCCGAGCCGCTCTTCCTCGTCGCCGACGGGATGGGCGGGCACGAGGCCGGCGAGGTCGCCAGCGCCTTGGCCGTCGACGCCTTCGCCACGCTGACCGGCACGGCGAGCGTCGCCGCCGCGGACCTCCGCGACGCCTTCGGGCGGGCACACGAGTCGATCGCGGCGATCGTGTCGACCGGGCTGCGACGGGCCGGAACCACCGTGTCGGGCGTCGCCATCGCCGAGAGCGACGGGCGGGCGCACTGGCTCGTGTTCAACCTCGGCGACTCGCGCACCTACCGGCTGGCCGACGGGGAGCTGGAGCAGATCAGCGTCGACCACTCCGTCGTGCAGGAGATGCTCGACGGCGGCACGCTCTCCCGGGCGGCCGCCGCGACGCACCCCGAGCGGAACGTCATCACCCGCGCACTGGGGGCGGGCGGACCGTACCAGGCGGACTACTGGCTGGTGCCCGTGGAGTCGGGCGACCGCATCCTGATCTGCTCGGACGGGGTGTCGGGCGAGCTCGACGACGAGCTGATCGAGCGCATCCTGCTCGAGGAGCACGAGAGCCAGGAGGCCGCGAGCCGTCTGGTGCACGAAGGTCTGCTGCACGGCGGACGCGACAACCTCACCGCCGTGGTCGTCGACGCGTACGACCGCGCCGGATTCGAAGCGCATGCCGCCGGATCGGCCGACGGGCCCGGCGGCCGCCGGCGCGACCCGCACGGTGAGGACACCATCCCCCGGCCTCCGGTCGACGTGGGCGGAAGGAACTGACATGAGCGAGATCCTGTACAGCCCCGGAGCCTGGCGCGCGGTCGTGGCGTCCGGAGGCGTCGTGGTGCTGCCGCCGACCGTCGACGGGGCGCTGCTCGGGCGCATCCGGGCGGCGCTCGACTCGGGAGAGGGCCTGGGGGCCGTGCTCTCGTCGCTCGCCGAGGCGTTCGGCGGGGGCTTCAGTGCTCTGCCGCCGTTCGCGGTGGTGACGTTCGACGCCGACGGCGGGCTGCGGCTGGCCGTGCGCGGCGAGGCCTCGGTGTCGATCTCCGAGGATTCCGGCCCGGTGGTGGTGTCGGGGGCCGGCGTGAGCACGTGGAGCGAGCGAGCGGTGCCGGCGGCGACCGGGTTCGTGGTGAGCACGCCGGAGGCCTCGGCGGGTGGCGAACGCTTCGCCATCGTGTCGGGGGTCGTGCTGGTGAGCGAGGTGGCGGTGGTTTCGGGGGCGGCGATCGAGTCGCCGCCGGCGGCTGCGCCTATCGCTGTCGCCGCGCCCGCGCCCGCGCCCGAGACGGCGCCTGCACCGTCGGCCGCGCCCGCACCCGAGGTGACACCGGAACCGGCTGCTGCCCTTAAGGCGGTATCCGAACCCGAGCCGGAGCCCGTCCCCGAGCCCGAGCCGGAACCCGTCCCCGAGGTCGAGCTGACCCAGGATGTCGCGAGCGAGCTCGAGAGCACACAGGCCGAAGAGCTCGAGAGCACCCAGGCCGAGCTGCCCGACGACGCGTACGACCACCTGTGGGGCGCGACCGTCGTGAAGTCCGTCGAGGACGCCGCCGTGCGCGAGCTCGACGACGAGGAGGCGGAGGCCGAGAGCGCCGCGGCGGCGGTGCCGGTCGCGCCCCCGACGCCTCCGACGCCGGCCCCGGAACCTGCGCCGCAGACGCCGTCCGCCCCCACGCCGGCGCCCGCGGTGCAGGGCACCGGGTTGATCGACAGCGTTCCCGGCTTCGGGAGCGTCGGCGCCGCATCCGGGAGCCCCGCCCTGCTCGGCACCACCGTGCCGCCCGCCGCGCCCAAGCCGCCGCAGAGCACCGTGGCCCCTGCAGCCCCCGCGGCCGGCCCCGCCGGCGACGACCACGACGGCCTCACCGTCACGGTCTCCGAGCTCGAGGCCATGCGCCGCCTCGCCGACGCCGACGCCGCACCCGCCGCGGCAGGCCTGCCCGCCGACGCGCTCGGTCGCATCGTCCTCTCCACCGGCGAGAGCTACGACCTCGACCGCCCCGTCATCATCGGCCGCCGCCCCCGCGCCAACCGCGTGCAGGCCGACGCGGTGCCCGTGCTCGTCACGGTCGCGAGCCCCGAGCAGGACATCTCCCGCAACCACCTCGAGATCCGCCTCGAGGGCCGGCACGTGCTCGCCGTCGACCTCGCCACCACGAACGGAAGCGTGCTGCACCGCGAGGGCACCCCGCCCAAGCGCCTCGGCCCGAACGAGCCCGAGCTCGTGCTGAGCGGCGACGTGATCGACCTCGGCGACGGCGTGACCGTGGCGTTCGAGGAGATCCCGTGAGCGCCCGCCGGCCGCCCTCGGCCCCGCCCGAGATCCCCGGCTTCTCGTTCGTCGAGCTGCTCGGCTCCGGCGGGTTCGCCGACGTCTTCCTCTACGAGCAGCGGATGCCCCGCCGCCGCGTCGCCATCAAGGTGCTGCTCGCCGAGGCCCTCACCGAAGGTGCCCGGGAGAGCTTCGACGCCGAGGCGAACCTGATGGCGCAGCTCTCGACGCACCCCTCGATCGTCACGATCTACCAGGCGGACATCGCGGGCGACGGCCGCCCCTACCTCGCGATGGAGTACTGCCCGAAGCCGAACCTCGGCGCCCGCTACCGGCGCGAGAAGATCAGCGTGGCCGAGGCGCTCCGCATCGGGGTGCAGGTCGCGGGTGCTGTCGAGACCTCGCACCGCGCGGGCATCCTGCACCGCGACATCAAGCCGGCCAATATTCTCGTGACGGAATACAACCGTCCGGCCCTGACCGACTTCGGCATCTCGGTGGCGCTGGTGGGTGGGGCGGGCCCGGGCGCGACGGCGGGCACCGAGCAGGAATCGGTGGGCATGTCGATCCCGTGGTCGCCGCCCGAGGTGTTCGGCGCGGTGCCGCAGAGCGGGGCGGCCGCCGACATCTACGCGCTCGGGGCGACGGTCTACACGATCCTCGCGGGCCGCTCGCCCTTCGAGGTGCCGGGCGGCTCGAACACGGGCCTCGACCTGATCGCGCGCATCCAGTCGGCCCCGCTCGCCCCCACCGGGCGGCCCGACGTGCCCGCCTCGCTCGAGCAGGTGCTCGCCACGGCGATGGCCAAGAGAGCGGATGCCCGCTATTCCTCCGCGCTCGAGTTCGCCCGGGCGCTGCAGAAGATCCAGCTCGAGCTCGCGATGTCGGTCACCCCGGCCGACGTGCTCGACGACGCCCTCCCCTCCGACGACTTCGAGGAGGAGGACGACGGCAACACGCGCATCCGCGGCATCGTCACCATCGACCCCACGGCTCCCGCCCCGGCCCGCGGCCGCCGCGCGACCCCGCCGCCCGCGCCCACTCCTGTTCCCCGCGCGACGCCCCCCGCCCGAACCCCCACCTCCGCGAGTGGTCACTATTCGCGCGAAACACCCGCGTATGGCGCCACGAGTGACCACTCGCGAGGAATGGGCGCGGCGGACGAGGTGCTCGAAGAGACCGTGCATCGACCCAGCGCGGCGGGCGCGAGCGGCGCCGACGCGGAAGGCGCCGCGCCCTCGCGGCGCAGCCGCGTGCCGTGGATCGTCGGCAGCGCCGCCCTCGTGCTGCTCGTCGGCGCCGGCGTGATCGTGTTCGCGCTGAACGGCGGCGCCGGCAGCCCGGCCGAGCAGAACGCCGAGGCCACCGACGAGCCCGTCGACACCGTGCAGATCGACGACGCCGACATCCAGGCCCCCACCGACGTCACCGGCACCACCACCCCCGACGGCGTCGTCTTCACCTGGACCAACCCCGACCCCCAGCCCGGCGACACCTACCGCTGGACGCCCACCACCCCCGGAACCGAGCAGCAGGCCCGCACGATCGACCAGCCCACCGTCACGGTGGAGCCCGAAGGAGGACAGCCCGTGTGCATCGAGGTGAGCGTGGTGCGCAGTGACGGCCGAGGCTCCGACGCGGCGGCGGGATGCGCGAAATGAGCACCCCCGACGAGACCACGACTCCCCCGCCCAGCACTCCCGCGAACCGCTCCGACGCGAACGTGGAGTTCTGCGGCGAATGGTTCGCCCTCGACCCGGCGAAGCCGTTCGAGATCGGCCGCGACGCCGATCTCGACATCGACGACAACCAGTACCTGCACCGCCGCTTCCTGCAGATCGCGAACGTCGACGGCATGTGGTGGCTCTCGAACGTCGGCTCCCGGCTGAGCGCCACCGTCTCCGACGCCAGCCGCACCATGCAGGCCTGGCTCGCCCCGGGCGCCCGGATGCCCATCGTCTTCGGCCTCACCACCGTGGTCTTCACCGCGGGCCCCACGAGCTACGAGTTCACGGTGCACACCAGCACGCCGACCTTCTTCGACTCCACCCCCGTGCCCGACGGCACCGGTGCCACCACGGTCGGCGCCGTCACCTTCACCGCCTCGCAGAAGCTGCTCATCCTGGCCCTCGCCGAGCCGATGCTGAAGCGCGACGGCACCGGCACGAGCGAGATCCCGTCGAGCCAGCTCGCCGCCGAACGGCTCGGCTGGGCCCTCAGCCGTTTCAACCGCAAGCTCGACAACGTCTGCGACAAGCTCAGCCGCACCGGGGTCGAGGGCCTGCGCGGCGGCGTCGGCGCCCTCGCCACCAACCGCCGGGCGCGGCTCGTGGAGTACGCGGTGCTCTCGCGCCTCGTCACGAAGAACGACCTCCCGCTGCTCGACCAGCCCCACGACGACACCGACGACAGGTAGCACCGGATGCGCATCAAAGCCACCCTCCGACGCCCCGGGGGCTCGGCGTCGAACCTCCAGATCACCGCCGACGCCACGGCGAGCGTCGGCGACATCGCCGAGGCGATCCACCTCGCCGATCCGCAGCTGAGCGAGTACCAGCGCGCCCAGGTGCCGGCGGGACTCACGCTTCAGGTCACGGGCACGAGCGGCGAGCAGCGGGTCGTCGACCCGGTCTCGAACCTGATCGAGGCCGGCGTGCGCTCCGGCTCGGTGCTCGAGCTCGCCCGGCACAGCGACGGCTTCAGCTCCGGCAGCCACGGCCCGGCGGCGGCGACGCTCCGGGTGCTCAGCGGGCCGGATGCGGGGGCCGAGTTCTCGCTCCCCTTCGGCTCGAGCTACATCGGCCGCGAGCGCGGCATCGACGTTCGGCTGAGCGACGGCCTGGTGTCCAAGCGGCACGCCCGCATCAACATCGGCGAGCAGGTCGAGATCGTCGACATGAAGTCGGCGAACGGCCTCCTGATGGGCGGCGAGCAGGTCGCCCGCACCACGCTCAGCTCGGCCGACGTGGTCGTACTCGGCGACACCGCGATCTGCGTCGTGCCCCTGCAGCGCCTCGGCGGCGCCGCACCCTCGACGCCGGTGATCGAGTTCAACCGCTCGCCGCGGGTCGTCGCGCGCTACCCCGGCTCCGAGTTCCCCGCCCCCACCCCGCCGAAGCAGCCCCAGTCGCTCCGCTTCCCGCTGGTGGCGCTGATCGCCCCGCTGATCATGGGCCCCATCCTGTTCGCCGCGACCGGAAACGCGCTCAGCCTCGTCTTCATCGCGCTGAGCCCGATCCTGATGATCGGCACCTGGCTCGACCACAAGCTGCAGACCCGCGCGCAGCTGAAGGCCGCCATCAAGCAGTTCAACGAGTCGCTCGACGCCTTCGTCGCGTCCATGCACGAGCGCCAGCGGGTGCAGCGAGCGGTGCGGCTCACCGAGGCCCCGGCGGTGGCCGCGACGATCGACGCGGTGCAGCGACTGGGTCAGCTGATGTGGACGCACCGGCCCGAGCATCCGTCGTTCCTGACCGCCCGGCTCGGCCTCGGCACCTCGCTCAGCCGCGACGTGGTGACGACCCCGAACGAGAACGACGCCCTGCCCGAGTACTACGCGCAGGTCGAGCAGACGGCCGACCGCTTCTCGCGGATCGACGGCGTGCCGATCGTGGTCGAGTTCCGCAAGGCCGGCGCCCTCGGCGTCGCCGGCCCGGCCGAGCAGCGGCACGGGGTCGCCCGCGGCATCGTGACGCAGCTGGTCGGCCTGCACTCCCCCGCCGAGCTCGTGGTCGCCGCGGTCGTCTCCCCCACCTCGCGCAGCACCTGGGAGTGGCTGGAGTGGCTGCCCCACACCAGCTCGCCGCACAGCCCGCTCGCCGGCGACCACCTGGCCGACAACCCCGGCTCGGGATCCGCGCTGCTCGCCCGCCTCGAGGACCTCATCTCGCGCCGCACGAAGGGCGCCCCCTCCCCCCGCGGGCCGATCGACACCAGCGGCAAGAGCGGGGAGGACGAGCTCGTGCATCCGATCACCCCCTCGGTGCTCGTCGTGATCGAGGACGACGCACCGCTCGACCGCGGCCGACTCACCCGCCTGGTCGAGCGCGGTGCCGACGCGAACGTGCACGTGATCTGGTCGGCGCCCTCCATCGCCGCCCTGCCGGCGGCCTGCCGCAGCTTCGTCAGCGTCGACCAGGATGCCGCCGGAGCGACCGCGGGCCAGGTGCGCCTCGGCGAGCACACCTTCCCGCTCGAGTGCGAGACCGTCGACGCCGACACGGCCCACCGGCTGTCGCGCCAGCTCTCGCCGGTGACCGACGTCGGAGCCCCCGTCGACGACGACTCCGACCTGCCGCGCCAGGTCTCCTACCTGACGCTCGTCGGCTCCGAGCTCGCCGACGAGCCCGAGGCCGTGATCGACCGCTGGCGCGAGAGCAACTCGATCGCCCTCCGCGACGGGTCGCCGCCGGTGCGACGCAAGCAGGCCGGATCGCTGCGCGCCCTGGTCGGGCACTCGGGCACCGAGCCGTTCTACCTCGACATCCGCAACCAGGGACCGCACGCCCTCGTCGGCGGCACCACGGGCGCCGGCAAGTCCGAGTTCCTGCAGTCGTGGGTGCTCGGCATGGCAGCGGCGCACAGCCCCGATCGGGCCACCTTCCTGTTCGTCGACTACAAGGGCGGGGCGGCCTTCGCCGAGTGCGTCGGCCTGCCGCACACCGTCGGGCTCGTCACCGACCTGTCGCCGCACCTCGTGCGCCGCGCGCTGACGAGCCTCCGCGCCGAGCTGCGCTACCGCGAGCACCTGCTGAACCGCAAGAAGGCGAAGGACCTCGTCTCGCTCGAGAAGACGGGCGACCCCGACACCCCGCCGAGCCTCCTGATCGTGGTCGACGAGTTCGCGGCGCTCGTGAACGAGGTGCCCGAGTTCGTCGACGGGGTCGTCGACGTCGCCCAGCGCGGCCGTTCGCTCGGCCTCCACCTCATCCTCGCCACGCAGCGCCCGGCCGGCGTGATCAAGGACAACCTGCGCGCCAACACCAACCTCCGCATCGCACTCCGGATGGCCGACGCCGACGACTCCAGCGACATCCTGGGCGATCCGATGGCCGCCTACTTCGACCAGTCGATCCCCGGCCGCGGCGCCGCGAAGACCGGGCCGGGGCGGCTCGCCCCGTTCCAGACCGGCTACGCGGGCGGCTGGACGACCAGCACCCCGCCGCGCCCCCGGATCGACCTCGTCGAGATGGACTTCGGCGCCGGCGCCGCCTGGGAGGTGCCCGAGGACGAGGAGACCCCCGAGTCGGTCGAGCAGGGGCCGACCGACATCGCGCGGCTGGTCACGAGCATCCGTCACGCCGCCTCGATGGCGAAGATCCCCGAACCGCGAAAGCCCTGGCTCGACGAGCTCGCGGCGGTCTACGACTTCTCGCTGCTGCCCAACCCGAGAACGGATGAGCGGCTGCTCCTCGGCGTGATCGACGACCCGGCGAGCCAGAGCCAGCCCACCGTGTTCTACGAGCCCGACCGCGACGGCAACATGGCCGTGCTCGGCACCGGAGGCTCGGGCAAGAGCGCCGCGCTCCGCACCATCGCGGTCTCGGCCGCGGTCACGCCGCGCGGCGGCCCGGTGCACGTCTACGGCCTCGACTTCGGCTCCAGCGGCCTCAGCATGCTCGAGGAGCTGCCCCACGTCGGTGCGATCATCTCCGGCGACGACGAGGAGCGGGTGATCCGGCTGCTGCGGAGGCTCCGCGACGTGGTCGACGACCGCTCCGTCCGCTACTCGGCCGTGCGCGCCGGATCGATCGGGGACTACCGGCGCATCGCCGACGCCCCGCAGGAGCCGCGCATCCTGGTGCTCGTCGACGGCATCGGCGCCTTCCGGGAGCAGTACGAGTTCGGCGGGCACTCGGCCTGGTTCACGACCTTCGCCCAGATCGCCACCGACGGCCGCCAGGTGGGCGTGCACATCGTCGTCGCGGGCGACCGGCCGAACTCGGTGCCGGCGTCGCTCGGCTCGACCATCCAGCGGCGGCTCGTGCTGCGCATGGCGAACGACGACGACTACGCGCTGCTCGGCGCCCCGAAGGACACGCTGAGCGCCGTCTCCCCGCCCGGGCGCGGCGTGATGGACGGCGACGAGGTGCAGATGGCGGTGCTCGGGGCCGACTCGAACGTGGCCATCCAGTCCCGAGAGATCTCCAAGCTCGCCGAGGCCATGCGCCGGCAGGGGGTGACGGATGCTCCGCCGATCCAGACCCTCGGTGACGCCATCCCGCTCAGCACGCTCCCCGCCGTCGCGGCAGGGCAGCCGGTGATCGGCGTGCGCGACGACACCCTCGGCGCCCTCGGCATCTCGCCCTCGGGAGCGATGCTCGTCGCCGGAACCGCCGGCAGCGGACGGTCGACGGCGCTCGCGACCATCGCGACGGCGCTGCGACGGGCCGACCCGGGCGTCCGTCTCGTGCACATCTCACCGCGCAAGACGAGCCTCACGCCGCTGCCGCTCTGGAGCATCTCGCTGAGTGACCCGGCGCAGATCGCGGCCTTCGCCGACGACGTGAGCGCCCAGCTCGACGCCGAGACGCTGAAGCCGACGCAGTTCGCCGTGTTCGTCGAGAACGTCGGCGAGTTGAACGGCAGCCCGGCCGAAGGCGATGTGGATCGGCTGGTGAAGCGGGCGCTCCGCGACGACGTGTTCGTGATCGGGGAGAGCGAGTCGTCGACCTGGTCGGCGGCCTGGACCCTCGGCGGAGCCTTCAAGAACTCCAAGCGGGGGCTCCTGCTGGTGCCGGGCGACCTCGACGGCGACTCTCTTCTCGGCACCTCGCTCGGTCGCTTCAAGCGCGCGGATCTGCCGCCTGGCCGGGGGTTCTACGTGCAGGGCGGCCGGGTCGTGAAGCTTCAGGTGGCGACCAGGGACGACTGATGGGGACTTCTCCCCATCGCCGTCAGCGACAGGTGTCAATAGTGTCTTCCTTGTGAGAAGCACTCACAGGAAGTAGCGGATCCGGACAGTCCGGGCCGCGGAGATGAAGGAGAGAATCATGGCCGTTTGGGGTCTCGATGTCGAGCAGGTTCGTGGGCTCAGCAAGCAGCTCAACACCCAGTCGCAGCAGGTGCAGCAGATCCTGACCACGCTGACCAGCGCACTGCAGAACGTGCAGTGGACCGGTCCGGACGCGGAGGGCTTCCGCAACGAGTGGAACACCACCCACACCGCCGCGCTGAAGCAGGTCATCACCGCTCTCGAGGACGCGTCGCAGAAGGCGTCGAAGAACGCCAGCGACCAGGAGTCGACCTCGAACGCCTAGCGTTCACAGGGGCGGGGGCTTCGGCTCCCGCCCCTTCGCTGTCTCCTCCCCTGTCCTCCAACCCCGCACACGCTGAGAGGGTGTCATGCCTGGTGGTTTCTACGGCGCCGATGTCGACGAGCTCCGCACGCTCGCGAAGCAGTTCGACACGGCCGCTTCGCAGCTCGAGACGGTCGGCACGACCCTGACCTCGAGCGTCAATCAGACGCAGGCCTGGCAGGGCCCCGATGCGTCGCAGTTCCGCACCGACTGGAACGGGACGCACACGGCCCAGCTGAAGGCCGCCGTGGCCGCGCTCACCTCGGGGAGCACGGGGCTGCTGAAGAACGCCGACGAGCAGAATGCGGCGTCGACCGACTCGATCGGGGGCGGGGCGGGAGGCGGCGCCGGGGGCGGCGGTTCGGCCGGCGGTGCCGGCGGGTCGGGGGCGGGCGGGTCCGGTTCGGGCGGCTCCGGTTCCGGTGGTTCGGGCTCGGGCTCGGGCGATGACGACGGCAACGGTCCGTGGACCGGCACGAACTCCGACACCAGCGTCGAGGGCAGCACCGGCATCGGCACCGCCGAGGGCAAGGCCGAGGGCACCTGGCAGTGGGGTGCCGGCGCCGAGGCGTCCGGCGAGTTCGGCGACGACACCTTCGGCGGCGAGGGATCCGCGGGGGCGATGGTCGGCGCCGAGGGCACGGCGTCAGCCGAGGGGTCCATCGGCTGGGACGAGGGCGCTCAGGGCGAGGCGTCGGTCGGGGGCTTCGTGGGCGCCAAGGCCGAGGCCGAGGGCTCCGTCTCGGCACTGAACGGCTTCGCCGAGGCGGAGGGCAGCGCATCCGTCATGGCCGGAGCCGAGGCGAACGCGAACATCGGCGGATCGATCGGCCCGGACAGCATCGGCGTGAACGCCGGTGTCGACGCCTTCGCCGGCGCCAAGGCGGAGGCCGAGGGCTCGGTGTCGGTGGCCGGCGCGACCGCCACGGTGGGCGGTGAGGTCTACGCCGGCATCGGCGGCCACGCGAACATCGACGTGGGCGTCGACGGCGACACCTTCAACGGCACCATCGACGTCGGAGCCGCTCTGGGCATCGGCGGCGGCGTGAGCTTCGACTTCGAGATCGACGCCTCCGACACCATCGACTCGATCGGCAACCTGTTCGGGCTCTGACCCGACTTGCCCTCCTCCCCGACTTCAGAAAGGCTCGAACCATGTCCCACTCCTTGACCTTCCCCGGCAACGCCGCTCCCGGCTTCCCCTCGATCGGCCTCACGGTGCCCGACGACTGGACGCCGCTCGCCGCCCCCGGCGCCGTGCTCGCGACCGGCAAGACCGTCGAGCCCGGCACCTTCCGCCCGAACGTCGTGGTGGCGATCACCCGCTTCACGGCCGGCTACGCGCTGCAGACCGCGATCGACGAGGTGACCGCGCGCGTCGAGGCGCTGCCGGGCGTCGTCGAGGGCGGGCGCGAGGCGCAGGAGGTGCTCGGCCGCGACGGCTACCGCATCGAGTTCAGCTACCCCGACGAGCGCGTCGGCACCCTGATGCAGGGCGTGCGCATCGTGGTCGTCGAGAACGGGCCCGTCGCCGACCTCGTGCAGATCACGGCCACGGCGACCGGCTCGCAGGCGCTGTCGCTCTGGGGCGAGCTGCGCGAGATCCAGTCGAGCGCGGTGACGACCGTCTGATGGCCGCCCCGCTCGCCGACGCCCAGAACGCCGTGCTCGCGCTGAACAGCGACGAGCTGCCCTTCGTCTACACGGCGGGGCCCGACGGCATCCGCGCCACCTGGAAGTACGCCGACATCAAGTGGGCCTCCTTCACGGCGGCTGGCCTGATCGACCGCGCCTACGAGCTGCGGGTCGAGCTCGACCCCGCCGAGGGCACCTGGACCTTCCACGAGACCGACACCTCCTCCGAGGTGACCGCGCGGGCCCGTCCGGGCGGCATCGGCATCTCGGGCGGCACCTCGACGTTCTCGGGCCGGAAGAAGTCGTTCTCGTTCGAGTTCGGCGCCACCCCGGTGGCGGCCGAGTCGACCGACCGCCAGGGCACCGAGGTGGGCAACACCTACGGCTACGCGTTCACGACCGACGAGGTCAAGGCGCCGCTCATCGAGGCCCTCACGGCCGCCGGCTACACCGCGAAGAAGCAGGGCTTCTTCGGCAAGCTCTTCGGCGGCTGACCGGTTCTCAGACGGTCAGCTCGGCGCGCCGGAAGCGCAGCTCTCGCTCGGCTCCCTTCAGCGGTGAGCCCGTGAACGGCAGGGCGCTGAGGTCGACCCCGGCCGCCGCGCGCAACGCGATGGCGTTCGACGACCGCGCCGCCCGCTGCGGCAGCCCGATCGCGTCGGCGAACTCGTCCCAGTGCCGCAGCCGCAGCCGCGTCGTGCACCCGGCCACCGGGAGCCCCAGGCTGTCGTCGCCGTAGAGCAGGGTGCACGGCACGTCGTAGATCGGCGCGATCGCCATCCGCCCCTCGCCGTCACCGAGCGCCGACACGTTCTTGCCGTGCAGATCGCCGTTGCCGGTCAGCCAGGCGAAGACGAACTGCAGGTAGAGGTTGCGCACGGCCACGGCGGGAGCTGCGCAGAGCACGGCCAGGGCGCCCACGGCGTCGGCCGCGTCGATGCGGTACTTGTCGGCCGGCGGGAGGCCGAGCGCCTGGGTCGAGTCCTCGAGGGGGAGCCGGCGCCATCCGTCGGCGACCCGCACCCGGTCGAAGCGGCGCACCAGCAGCCCTTCGGCGCCGACCCGGTCGTGCACGATCGTCGCATCGGAGACCGGCAGGCGCAGCCCCCGCGCGGCTACCAGGTGCGCCGCCTCGTTCTGTACGAGGTGGGGGTAGGCGGGCGGGTCGAGCTTCAGGATGAACCGGCCCGCCTCCAGGGCGACAGGGCTGCTGATCATCTCGGCGCTCAGCTTGTCCTGCACCCCGGGCAGCCCGTGCCGGTCTATCTCGTCGACGAGGGCCGAGAACTCCTGCTCGCTGAGCCCGCCCGAGACCGCCGACGGGGGCTCGGCCGGATCGGAGCCCCGCGGAACGACCTGCACATCTCCGGGCAGATCGGCTCCCACAGCGAGCAGCAGCGTCAATTCGTCGTCGAGGCTCGTCTTCAGGGCACTGCGCAGTACGGTCAGCCGACGTCCCTCGGGCAGCAGTCCGGCGAAGAAGGCGGGCAGACTGCCGCCGCCGCTCGTGACCTCGCCAGCCTCGAAGGGAAGGGTCGAAGCGACGGGCATCGCTTCGGCCGCGCCTTCGTAGCCGGGCCGGTACGAGAAGCGGATGCCCGTTCCCGGCACCCGCTCGAGCGACGCCGCGAGGCGCCCACCCTTGTACACGTCGGCGGCCTCCGTGAAGCGGAGTTCGTTCAGATCTCGGGAGTCGGTCATCGAGCCACCTCGAGGCGCAGGCCCAGCGTGTGCAACACCGCGAGCACAGCGTCGAACCCCGGATTGCCCCGCCCGGTCTCGATGTCCCGCAGCGTCCGCACCGAGACGCCCGAGAGGTCGGCGAGGTCGGCTTGGTCGAGAAGCGCCGTCTTCCGGCTCCGTCTTACCGCCGCACCGATCTCCAAACGGGAGGGGGTCGGCGGCGACATACTGCCGGTACGAGCATCCATGTTCAGACCCTAGTGGGCAGAACACGGGAACGGCAAAATATCGCCGATCTGATCACGTCAATCGTCGCCGGCGACCCCCAGCCCGCCCAGCGGCAAAATACTGCCGCTGGGCATAGAGCGGGCGTGGTTGGCGACGGGGTGCAGAGGGTGTAACTTTGCAGTCTGCGCAAGTTTCTGCGCGGTCCGCCTTCTCTGCCCCCGAGGACGCCCATGTCTCGCGCCGAATCCGCCGCACAACCCACGAACCGTCAGGCCAAGGCCGACGCCCGCAACCAGGCGTTCGCCGAGTCGGGCGGGCGCATGACGCACCGCCAGATCCTGTTCATCATCTTCGGCCTGATGGCCGGCATGTTCCTCGCCTCGCTCGACCAGACGATCGTCGGCACGTCGATGCGCACCATCGGCGACGACCTCGACGGCATCAGCCTGCAGGCGTGGGTGACGACCGGCTACCTCATCCTGTCGACCATCTCGACCCCGCTCTACGGCAAGCTCTCCGACATCTTCGGCCGCCGCCCGCTCTACATCATCGCGATCGCGATCTTCCTCGTCGGCTCGCTGCTCGCCGGCCTCGCCACGAACATGTACGAGCTCGCGGTCTACCGCGCCATCCAGGGTCTCGGGGCCGGCGGCCTGATGTCGCTCGCCCTCACGGTGATGGGCGACATCCTCGCCCCGCGCGAGCGCGCGAAGTACCAGGGCTACTTCCTCGCCACCTTCGGCATCTCCAGCGTCATCGGTCCGCTGCTCGGCGGCCTGCTCTCGGGCGCCGACCAGATCCTCGGCATCACCGGATGGCGCTGGATCTTCCTGATCAACCTGCCGATCGGCGCCGTCGCGATGGTGATCGTGCTGCTGTTCCTGCACATCCCGCACACCAAGCGCGCGGTGCGCATCGACTGGTGGGGCGTGGCCGCGGTCATCCTCACCGTCGTGCCGCTGCTGCTGGTCGCCGAGCAGGGCCGCGAGTGGGGCTGGGGCTCGTGGGGCTCCATCCTCTGCTACGTGCTGGCGCCGCTCGGGCTCATCCTGTTCATCGTGGTCGAGCGCCGGATGGGCGACGACGCGATCATCCCGCTCAAGCTGTTCAAGAGCCCCACCTTCTCGATGGCGACCATTCTCGGCGTGCTCGTCGGCTTCGGCATGTTCGGCGCCATGATGACCATCCCGAACTACCTGCAGATCGCCACGGGCGCCACTCCGACCGAGGCGGGCCTGCTGATGATCCCCATGGTGCTCGGCCTCATGATCTCCTCGATCGTCTCGGGTCAGCTCATCTCGCGCACCGGCCGCTACCGCATCTTCCCCATCCTCGGCACCGGCCTCCTCAGCGCCGCATTCTTCTACCTGACCTTCGTCTCGGCCGACAAGCCCGTCTGGTTCGTGCTGATCGGGATGCTCGTGGTCGGCCTCGGGCTCGGCCAGCTCATGCAGACCCTCACGATCGCCGCGCAGAACTCCGCCGGACCGCGGGACATCGGCGTGGCGACGTCGTCCTCGACGTTCTTCCGTTCCATCGGTGGGACGCTGGGCACGGCCGTGGTCTTCTCGGTGCTGTTCTCCCGGCTCGGATCGACGCTGGCCGCCTCGTTCACCGACCCCGCGATCATCGCCGGCACGCAGGCCGCGGCCGCCGATCCCGCGGTACAGGCCGACCCGGCGAACGCCGGCATCCTGCAGGTGCTGACCGCCGCGCAGGCCGACCCGTCGAGCCTCGGTGACGCCCTGAGCGGCGACACCTCGTTCCTCGTCGGCGCCGACCCGCGGCTGACGCTGCCGTTCGTGGACGCCTGGGCGAACGCGACCTCGACGGTGTTCTGGGTCTGCCTCGCGGTGGTGCTCGTCGCGTTCGTGCTGAGCTTCTTCCTGAAGGCGACCCCGCTGCGCCAGAAGTCGGCGCTCGAGGAGAGCGCGGCGGCCGACGCGGCCGACGCCACCTCCCGCGGAGTCGACGCCGAGGCTGCGGCGCACGACGACACCGCAGTGCGCGCGCAGCTCGCGGCCGAGGAGATGGGCGCCCTGGTCCTCCCCGACACCTCCTCGACCCCCACCCAACGCCCCGCAGACCGCTGACCTCCCGCTGAGTCGCGCCAACGTGTCGCATTTCGGCGCGACTCAGGCGCTGGAGCGACACTCTGCCGCGACTCAGCGCCGCGCCCATGAGGGGCGGGCGCGTCAGAAGGAGCGGAGGTTGCCGCGGAGGCCGGCGTCGCCGTAGGACGAGCGCAGGATGCCTCGGCGGCGGAGCACGGGAACGAGCTCGTCGAGCATCCGGTGCACGGTGACCGGGTGCAGGTCGCCCGAGAAGATGAAGCCGTCGTTGCCGGCCTCCTCGCCGAACTCCTCGATGAAGTCGGCGATCTCCTCGGCGGTACCCACGTAGCCCTCGCGCGTGGCGATGCGGCCGAGCTTCGCTTTGGCGGTGAGCAGCTCGCGCAGGGTCGCGTCGGCGAAGGAGTCGTAGCGGCCGAGCAGGCCCTTGATGCTGCCCTTCGAGACGTGGTCGCCGAAGATCGCGGGGTCGACGGGGCGATCGAGGTCGAGCCCGGTGAGGTCGGTCTCGAGGTCGCTCGACCAGGCGGCGGCGACCGTGCGCAGGGCCTGGTCGTCGGGGTGCAGGGAGGCGTCGACGATGCGCTGCGCCTCCTCTGGGCTGGCGGCGACGATCGGCTTGAACACGAACAGGATGTCGATGTCGGCCGGGGTGCGCCCCGCCAGAGCGACGGCCTCGTGCACCTTCGCGCGGTAGGCCCGCACGGTGTCGAGGTCGAGCGAGGCCAGCGCGAGCTGCACCTCGGAGTGCGCGCCGGCGAAGCCCAGGCCGCGGCCCGATCCGCCGGGCGAGACCACGACGGGGTCGCCGCTCAGCGCCTCCGGGCCGAGGTGCGGGAAGGGCAGCGCGTTCAGCGGGCCGTCGAAGGTGAAGTGCTCGCCGCGGTGCCGCACGGGGTCGAGGCGGGTGCCGTCGGCGAAACGGCCGGTCGCGGGGTCGGCGATCAGAGCATCCGCCCCCCAGCTGTGCCAGAGGTCACGGATGCCCGTGAGCCACTCCTCGGCCCGGTCGTACGCCTGGTCGTGGCCGAGCGGCGGTGCGCCGAAGTGCCGGCTCGAACCGACGTCGGTCACCACGTTGATGCCGAAGCGCGCGTCGCTCAGGTGCTGCAGCGTCGCGAACTGGCGGGCCGCCTGGTAGGGCGAGTAGGCGAGCGGATTCACGGTCGGCGCTATGCCGAGGTGCTCCGTCGCGGCGAAGAGGTAGGGCGCGAGCAGCAGCGGGTCGTGCTTCGGGCCGCCGTACGCGGATCGGATGCGGAGGTCGAGGGTGTCGGCGTTGCCGAGGGAGAGGGCGTCCTCGATGATGACGAGATCGAAGCCGGCGCGCTCGAGGTCGCGGGCGGACTGCTGGTAGAGCTTCGGGCTCGTCCAGCGGTCGTTCCACTCGTAGTACGGGTGGCCCCAGCCGTGCGGGCCGAAGCCGCGCGAGAGGAACCAGCCGAAGTGCTGGAGGCGGCTCACGCGGGCACGCCGCTTCGGGACGGGGTGGGGGCGGTGGCGGTGGTGCCCGGGCCGGCCGGCGCGGTGCCGGCGGTCGCGGTGCCGGCGGGAGCCGGTGTCGCGGCGGCCGTCGGCAGTCCCGCCAGCGCCTGGGCGAGGTCGGCCGTGAGGTCGGCCGGGTCCTCGACGCCGATCGAGAGGCGCAGGAGGCCCGGCGCGATGCCGGCCTCCGCGCGCTGCTCGGGAGTGCGCCAGGCGTGCGTCGTCGTCGCCGGGTGCAGCACGAGCGAGCGCACGTCGCCGAGGTGCGTCATCCGGGTGAACAGTTCGAGCCGGTCGTAGAAGGTCTTCGCCGCGTCGAGCCCGCCGTGCAGGGTGAACGCGAAGACGGCACCCTGCCCGTCCGGCAGGTAGCGCTGCGCCAGGGCATGATAGGCGCTCGACGGCAGCCCGGCGTGGTCGACGCTCGCCACCTCGGGCTGCTGCTCGAGCCAGCTCGCGATCGCCAGCGCCGACGACGACTGCCGGTCGACCCTGAGCGAGAGCGTCTCGATGCCCTGCTGGATGAGGAATGCGTTGAGCGGCGACGGCGTCGGCCCGAGCCGCGCGGCCACCACGTCCCGGGCGTAGGCCAGGAAGGCCCCTCGGCCGAAGCGCTCGGCGAACGAGCGGTCGCCGAGCGAGCGCACCGGGTTCGTCAGGTGCGGGAAGCGGGCCGAGCCGTCGGGCGTCGTGCCGTCCCAGTCGAACGTCGAGCCCGCGACGACCACGCCGCCGAGCACCGCCCCGTGCCCGGCGAGGAACTTGCTCGCCGAGTGCACGACCACGTCGCCCCCGTGCTCGAGCGGGCGCAGCAGGTAGGGCGTGGCGAAGGTGTTGTCGACGATCAGCGGGATGCCGTGCCGGTGCGCGACCTCGGCCACCAGGGCGAGGTCGACGATGTCGTTCTTGGGGTTCGGGATCGACTCGACGAAGAACGCCCGGGTGCTCGGCCGCACCGCGAGCTCCCAGGCCAGAGGGTCGTTCGCGTCGACCACGAAGTCGGTCTCGATGCCGAGCCGGGCGAAGTTGTCGAGGAAGAGCCCGCGCGAGCCCTCGTAGATGCTGTTCGCCGAGACGAGGTGGTCGCCGGCCTGCAGCAGCCCGAGCACCGCGACGGTGACCGCGGCCTGCCCGCTGCCCACGAGCACCGCCTCGGTGCCGCCCTCGAGCGCGGCGATCCGGCGCTCGACCGCGGCGTTCGTCGGGTTGGCGAGGCGCGTGTAGCTGAAGCCGTCGTCGGCGCCCGAGAACCGGTCCTCGGCCTGTGCGAAGTCGTCGAACACGAAGCCGGCGGTGAGGTGCACCGGCGTGACGCGGGAGTTGATGCCGTCGCCCCGCACGTCGCCGGCGTGAACCTGGCGGGTCGCGAAACCGTGGCGGGGGGTGCGGGAGTCGTCGGTCATGATGAACCAGGGTCGCACGCGCATCCGGATGCCTCGCCCTATGCGAAGTTCTGTTACGACGGAGGCGGCCCTGTACACTGCAGAGAGCGCTCTCTCGCACCCGGAGCGAGCGTGTAGCACCAGGCAAAGGAGCAGTGCCCCGCATGACCACCTCATTCCCGCCCGGATTCCTCTGGGGATCGGCGACCGCTGCCGCACAGATCGAGGGCGCCGCCTTCGAGGACGGCAAGGAGGCCTCGGTCTGGGACACCTTCTCCCGCGTGCCCGGTGCCGTGCTGAACGGCGACACCCCCGACGTCGCCGTCGACCACTACCACCGCATGCCCGAGGACGTCGCGCTGATGAAGCGGCTCGGCCTGCAGTCGTACCGCTTCTCGACGAGCTGGGCGCGCATCCGCCCCGGTGACCGGGACGTGAACCCCGCCGGGCTCGACTTCTACTCGCGGCTCGTCGACGAGCTGCTCGAGGCGGGCGTGCTGCCGTGGCTGACGCTCTACCACTGGGACCTGCCGCAGGCCGTGGAGGAGAAGGGCGGCTGGGCGAACCGCGACACCGCGTACCGCTTCGCCGAGTACGCCGAGATCGTGCACGGCTCCCTGGGCGACCGGGTCGCCAACTGGACCACCTTCAACGAGCCGTTCTGCTCGTCGCTGCTCGGCTACGCCTCGGGCGTGCACGCCCCCGGCCGCCAGGAGCCCGCCGCCGCGATCGCCGCCGTGCACCACCAGCACCTCGGCCACGGTCTCGCCGTGCAGCGCCTGCGCGAGCTCGGGGCCCAGCACATCGGCATCACGCTGAACCTCACCAACGCCATCCCGAAGGACGCCGGCGACCCCGTCGACCTCGAGGCGGCCCGCCGCGTCGACGCGCTGAACAACCGCATCTTCCTCGACCCGCTGCTGCGCGGGGAGTACCCCGACGACATCCGCAGCGACCTCGCCGACCTCGGCCTGACCTTCGGCGACGACGCCCTGGTGCGCCCCGGCGACCTCGAGGTCATCGCCCAGCCGCTCGACTTCCTGGGCGTCAACCACTACCACGACGACATGGTCAGCGGGCACCCGCTCGAGGTGCCGGCCGACCCGTCGCTCGTGCCGGCCGACCCGCACGCGGTGGCCGGGGGCATCCGCTCGGTGGGTTCGCCCTTCGTGGGCTCGGAGTACGTGACCTTCCCGCTGCGCGGGCTGCCGCTGACCGGCATGGGCTGGGAGGTCAACCCGAGCGGGCTTACCCGCCTGCTCGTGCGCCTCGGCGAGGAGTACCCGACCCTGCCGCCGCTCTACGTCACCGAGAACGGCGCCGCCTACGACGACGAGGTGTCGGCCGACGGCGCGATCCACGACGAGCTGCGCACGCAGTACATCGTCGACCACATCCAGGCGGTGTCGGATGCGATCGCCGCCGGTGCCGACGTGCGCGGCTACTTCGTCTGGTCGCTGCTCGACAACTTCGAGTGGGGCTGGGGCTACGGCAAGCGCTTCGGCATCGTGCGGGTCGACTACGAGACGCTCGAGCGCACGCCGAAGGACAGCGCGCTGGCGTACGCGGCGCAGATCGCGGCGGCCTCGGCTGCGGCGGCTGCGGCTTCGGCTGCCGCTTCGGCTTCGGCTTCGGGCGTCTCCGACGGGGCGACGGATGCTCGCGCCGTCGACCCGGCGTCGGCCGGCGTGCTCGGCTGATCCGGTGAACCGGGGCGTGCGCACGCCGACGCTCGAGATGGTGGCCGCCGAGGCCGGCGTCTCGCGCGCCACGGTGTCGCGGGTGGTGAACGGATCGACCTCGGTCGCGCCGGACATCATCGCGCAGGTGCAGGCGGCGGTCGCCCGGCTCGACTACGTGCCGAACCGCGTCGCCCGCTCGCTCGCGAGCCGTCGGGCCGACGTGATCGCCCTGATCGTGCCCGAGTCGGCGTCGACGGTGTTCGCCGATCCGTTCTTCGCGCCCGTCGTGCGCGGTGTCGCGCGGGTGCTCGGCGACACCGACTACACGCTGAACCTGCTGATCGCGTCGGAGTCACGCCCCGAGAAGACCCGCCGCTACCTCCAGGGCGGCAACGTCGACGGCGCCCTCGTGGTCTCGCACCACGCCGAGGACCACTCCTACGTCGGCCTGGGCTCGGCCCTGCCGATGGTCTTCGGTGGGCGGCCGCTCATCCCGGGGCTGACCGACCGGCACCACGTCGACGTCGACAACGTCGACAGCGCCCGCCGAGCCGTCGAGCACCTGCTCGGCCTCGGACGCACGCGGATCGGCACGATCGCCGGGCGACAGGACATGCCCGCGGGGCTCGACCGGCTGGTCGGCTGGCGGGAGGCCGTGGCGGCCTCGGGGGCGGGACGCGCATCCGTCGACCTCGTCGAGTTCGGCGACTTCACCCAGGACTCCGGGGCCGAGGCCACCGAGCGGATGCTCGCCCGCGAGCCCGGACTCGACGCCCTGTTCGTGGCGAACGACCAGATGGCGGCCGGCGCGATGCGGGTGCTGGCGGCGCACGGGCGGCGCGTTCCCGACGACGTGGCGGTGATCGGCTTCGACGACGACACCTTCGCGGCGACGCTGAGCCCGCCGCTGACGACCGTGCGGCAGCCCGCGATGGAGTTCGGCGAGGCGATGGCCGAGGTGCTGATCGCGCTGATCGCGGGCGAGGACGTGCCGCGGCGCACGGTCATCCCGACGTCGCTCGTGCGGCGCGGCTCGGCCTGAACGCGAACGGCCCCCCGCCCCGGAGGGTGGAGGGCCGTGTCGGCTACTGCGATCGCGCGGTCAGTGCTTGAACGCGTCCTTGACGTTCTCGCCCGCGTTCTTCAGGTCGGCCTTCGACTGGTCGGCGCGGCCCTCGGCCACCTTCGAGTCGTCGTCGGTGGCGTTGCCGAAGGCCTCCTTGGCCTTGCCGCCCAGCTTCTCCGCCGCGTTCTCGATCTTGTCGCCTGCACTCATCGTGGGGCTCCTCTCTCGTCGTTGGGGGCTGATCGCCCTCACGCTCCACTCTGGCCCTCCGCGTCCGGCGCGCAACCGACTCACAGCCGCCGCCCACCTGACACAACTTGTGGCAACGCGCGGGCCGGCGAGGGCGGGTCAGGCGGCGAGGCGGCGGGCCACCAGGAGGTCGGCCGCGCGGGACGGCGTGAGCGCCTCGGCCTCGGCCAGCGCCAGCACCTCGTCGAGTCGGGCGCCGAGGGCGTCGATGCGCGCCAGCACCTCCTCGCGCGACGAGCCCGGCGAGCCGAGGTGGATGACGCCACCCGCGTTCACCACGTAGTCCGGCGCGTACAGGATGCCGCGCGCCGCCAGCCGGTCACCGCCGTCGGCCTCGGCGAGCTGGTTGTTCGCCGGGCCCACCACGGCCAGGCAGCGCAGCTCGTCGATGACGGTGCTGCTCAGCATGCCGCCGACGCCGGCCGGCACGAAGACATCGGTGTCGAGGCGGTGCGCGTCCGTCGGCGACACCCAGGTGGCGCCGAGCTCCTCGACGGCCGCCCGGCGGGCCGGGTTCACGTCGGTCGCGCTGACGACGGCGCCGGCCTCGACGAGCACGCGCGCGATCCGGCTGCCGACCTGCCCGAAGCCCACGATGGTGACCCGCAGGCCCGTCGGCGAGGCGAAGCGGATGCGCGGGAGCACCGCGAGCAGAGCGCTGTAGACCCCGCGAGCCGTGTACTCCCCCGGGTCGCCGTGGCCGCCGTCGGCCTCGGGCAGCCCCACGACCGCAGACGTCCGCCGGGCGACGACCGCCATGTCGGCCGAGCCGGTCGCGACGTCCTCCGCGGTGACGTACGCTCCGCCGAGGCTCGCGACGAGGTCGCCGAGGTCGAGGAAGGCCGCCTCGCGCCGGGCCGCGTCGAGCGGCTCGTCGGGGGCCATGATCACGGCCTTGCCGCCGCCGTGCGCGAGGCCGGCCAGGGCGTTCTTCGCGGTCATGCCGGCCGAGAGGCGCAGCGCATCGGCGAGCGCGTCGTCGACGGTGTCGTAGTGCCAGAGGCGGCAGCCGCCGAGGGCCGGCCCGAGTCGCGTCGAGTGCACGGCGACCATCATCACGAGGCCGGAGCGGGCGCCGCGCACGACCTCCACGCGCTCGTGCCCCGCGGGATGCGGGCGGGCGGACAGCAAGGAGTCGGCATCGGCGAGGTGGGCGGAGGCGAGGTGGGCGGAGGCGCGATGGTCGGCGGTGATCGTCATGACCACCATGATCCGATCGCGCCTCGAGCGCCGCAAGAGTGACTACTCTGAGTGGTCAGAACGCCCAATCACGCCCAGTGCAGAGCGCCGAGACTGATCGGAATGACAGATGACCACCGACCCGACCACGACCTCGGCCACGACCGTCTCGCGAGACGCCGATCCGCTGCTGGACGCGACCGACCGGCGCATCCTGAGGGAGCTCGACCGGGTGCCGCGCGCGACAGTGGCGCACCTCGCCGAGCGCCTGAACCTCGCGCGCGGCACCGTGCAGGCGCGCATCCGTCGCCTCTATGACGGCGTTCTGCTGCCCGAGACCACGAAGGTGCCCGCCGCTGCAGTCGGTCGGCCGCTGCGCGCGTTCGTCACCGCCGAGATCGACCAGGCGCGGTTCGAGGGACTGATCGACGAGATCGCGCGCATCCCCGAAGTGGTCGGCTGTCTCGGCATCTCGGGCGAGAGCGACCTGCAGATCGAGGTGATCGCGGTCGACGCCGACGACGTCTACCGCATCACGCAGGCGCTGATGGAGTGCCGGGGCATCCGTCGCACCTCGACCGCCATCGTGCTGCGCGAGCTCCTCGGGCGACGGATGCACCAGCTGCTGTAGCCCGCGGGGCGATGCCGGGGCGTCGACGAGGAGACCGGCGCCGAGGGTGTGGGGCCCCCGACGCCGGCGTTCCGAGCGCCGTGGCGCAGCCGCGCTACTTCGTCGCGGCGGCCAGGGCGTCGACGAGCTGGTCGAGGCCCCACGGCAGCGAGAGCGCGGTGGGCGGCGACACGGCCGCGATGTACTGCGTGCCCACGAGCTGCGCCACGTTCCCGGCCTGCACAGCGGGGATGACCGAGGTCTGCGGCGCCGTGAGGAACGCGTCGGCCTCGGCCTGCGTGTCGGAGTAGCTCAGCACCACGTCGGCCTTCAGCTGGTCGAGCTGCTCGTAGCTGAGGGTGTAGAAGAAGGTCGAGTCGCCGTTCGCCAGCTCGTCGACGGCCGGGGCGCTCTCGAAGCCGAGGTCGAGCATGAACTCGACGCGCGGGTCCTCCTTCTTGTAGACGTAGAAGGTGCCGGCGACGTCCCAGACGGCGGCGATGGTCTTGCCCTCGAACTCCGGATGCGCGGCGGCGGCCGCGGCGAGCTGGTCGTCGATGCCCTGCAGAACCTCGGTGGCCTGCTCGTCCTTGCCGAGCGCCTTGCCGACCGTCGTGACGACGTCGCGCCACGGGGTGCTCCACGCCTGGTCGGGGTAGGCGACCGTGGGGGCGATCTGGCTGAGGGTCTCGTACTGCTCCTCGGTGATGCCCGAGTAGACGGCGAGGATGACGTCGGGGTCGGCCGCGGCGATCGCCTCGTAGGGCGGTTCGTCGTCGGTGGTCTCGGGCAGGATCTCGGGCAGCTCGGCGCCGGCCGTCTCGACGGCCTCCTTCACCCAGGGCAGAACTCCGTCGTCGTCACCCGCGTAGGAGTCGAAGGGGATGGCGACCGGGATGGTGCCGAGCGCGATCGCGGCGTCGGTGCTGCCCCAGCCCAGGGTGACCACGTTCTGCGGGTCGGCGGGCACGGTGGTCTCGCCGAAGGCGTGCCCGATGGTGACGTCGCCGCCGGCCGCGGCGGAGTCGGAGGCGGGGGCGTCGCCCGAGGCGCCGGTCGAGCATCCGGCCAGCACCAGGGCGGCGGCGAGGGCGGATGCGGTGAGGGCTGCGAGCTTCAGTCGGCGGGGCACGGGTGTCTCCAGTCGGGGTCTTCAGGATACTGTGGAGTAAGGCTTGGCTTACCTAACAACCATAGGCCATCGACCCGGCCCACGGAACAGCTCAGCCGGCTCCGCCGTGGAACCGGCCCTTCGGCACGACCATCGGCGACCCGCTCACCGGATCAGTGACGACCAGCGACTCGAGGCCGAACGCCGTGCGCACGGTCTCGGGCGTGATCACCTCGGCGGGCGCCCCCTCGGCGACGATGCGCCCGGCCGACATCACGATCAGGTGGTCGGCGTACCGGGCCGCGAGGTTGAGGTCGTGCAGCACCATCACGACCGTGATGCCCTGCACCCGGTTGCGCTCGTGCAGCAGGTCGAGCACTTCGATCTGGTGCGTGACGTCGAGGAAGGTCGTGGGCTCGTCGAGCAGCAGCACGTCGGTCTGCTGGGCGAGGGCCATGGCGATCCAGACGCGCTGGCGCTGGCCGCCCGAGAGTTCCTCGACGCGGCGCTCGGCGATGGCGAGCGTGTCGGTGGCGCGAAGGGCGTCGTCGACGGCGCGGTCGTCGTCGGCCGTCCACTGCCGGAACAGGCCCTGCCGCGGGAAGCGGCCGCGACCGACGAGGTCGGCGACCGTGATGCCCTCGGGGGCCACCGGCTGCTGCGGCAGCAGACCAAGCTGGGTCGCGAGGCGGCGGCTGGGGTAGCGGTGCACCTCGGTGCCGTCGAGGGTCACGGTTCCGCTCTCGGGGCGGAGGAGCCGGGCGAACGATCGCAGCAGGGTCGACTTGCCGCAGGCGTTCGGGCCGACGACGACGGTGACGCGCCCGTCGGGGATGACGACGTCGAGGCCCTCGACCACCCGCCGGCCGTCGTAGGCGAGCGTGAGGCCGTCGGCCCGCAGCTCGTGCGGCTCGGGTGCCGGATGCGCGGCCGCGCGACCCCGCCCGGTGGCGTCTTCGGCGGGCTCGGGTGACGGATGCGCGGCGGCGCGGTCGGGGCCGGGGACGTCGTGGCCGGCACCGGTGACGTCGGCGGCGCGGTCGGGGGGCAGGGAGGTCATGCGGCTCCTCTGGTGCGGTTGCCCCGCGCGAGCAGGGTGAGCAGGATGGGCGCGCCGACGAGGCCGGTCACGATGCCGACGGGCACCTGCAGCCCGGCGACGGCGTGCTGGGCGAGCACGTCGGCTCCGCTGACGACGACCGCGCCGACGAGGGCGCTGGCGACGAGGGCGGGGCCGAGTCCGCCGACGAGGCGCCGCGCGATCGGCGCCGAGACGAACGCCACGAAGGCCACGGGGCCCGCGGCCGCCGTCGCCACCGCCGCGAACGCCACCGCGACGAGCAGCAGCAGGAGGCGCACCGGGGTCACGCGCACCCCGAGGGCGGTGGCGGCCTCGTCGCCCAGCTGGAGCATCCGGAGCCGCGGAGCGAGCACGACGAGGGCCACCGCCAGCACGAGGGCCGCGACACCGGTGACCACGAGCTCGGCCACCTGCACCGTGCCGATGCTCCCGACCAGCCAGAGCAGGGCGCCCTGGGCGTCGCGCACGTCGGCGCGGGTGAGGAGGTAGCCGATCAGGGCCTGGGCGAGGAAGGCGAGGGCGATGCCGATCAGCACGAAGCGCGAACCGGCGGAGCCACCCGATCCGACGGCGCCCGAGCGGCCGACGCGGCCGGCCAGCAGCAGGATGAGCGCCGCGGCGAGCACCGCCCCGGCGAACGCGGCGCCCGAGACGGCGAGGCCGCTCGCGCCGAGCAGCAGCACCGCGGTGACCGCGGCCGCGCTCGCACCCTGCGAGATGCCGATGATGTCGGGGCTCGCCAGCGGATTGCCGAGCAGGCTCTGGAACACCGAGCCGGCCAGCCCGAAGCAGGCCCCGACGAGCAGCGACAGGGCGAGCCGCGGCGCCCGCAGGCCGAGGACGACGAAGCGGTCGCCTCCCGATCCCTGCCCCACGGCTGCGGCGAGCACGTCCTGCGGCGCCACCACGCGGTCGCCGAGCATCAGCGCCAGCACCGCGATCACACCGAGCAGCAGGGCGAGCAGGCCGCACACCACGACGAGACGGTGGAGCCCTGCGGCCCGCACCCGGCGCAGCGCGCCTCCGCCGCTCACCGCGTCACCGCCCGGTCGCGGCGCACCAGTGCGATCAGCACGGGCGCTCCGATCAGGGCCACCACAATGCCGGCCTCGAGCTCCGCGGGCTGCGCGATCAGGCGCCCGACGGTGTCGGCGAGCACGAGCAGCATGGCACCGAGCGGCACCGAGTACAGCAGGATCCAGCGGTAGTCGGTGCCGATCATCCGTCTCGCCAGGTGCGGCACGACCAGCCCGACGAAGACCAGCGGACCCGCGAGCGAGGTCGCCGAGCCGCAGAGCAGGATGATCGCGACCCCCGCCACGACGCGGGTCAGCCCGACCCGCTGCCCGAGCCCGCGCGCCACGTCGTCACCGAGCGCCAGGCCGTTCAGCCCGCGGCCGAGCACCAGCGCGAGCACTGCGCCGAGCACGAGGAACGGCACCAGCGGCAGCACCGTCGAGGCGTCGCGGCCGACCAGCGAGCCGACCGACCAGAAGCGGTACTGGCCGAGGGTGTCGAGGTCGCGGAGCAGCACGAGCGTGATCAGCGAGGTCAGCACCGCGGTCACCGCGGCTCCGGCGAGCGTGAGGCTGAGCGGCGTCGGCCCGGTGCGCCCCGAGGCCACGACGTAGACGACGATCGCCGCGAGCGCCGCACCCGCGAAGGCGAACCAGATGTAGCCGATGGGGCTCGTGACGCCGAAGACGGAGATCGCGACCACGACGGCCAGCGACGCCCCCGAGTTCACGCCGAGCAGCCCGGGGTCGGCCAGCGGGTTGCGGGTCAGCCCCTGCATCAGCGCCCCGGCGAGCCCTAGCGCGGCGCCCGCGACGAGCCCGACCACCGTACGCGGCACGCGCAGGTCGAGCACGACCATCTGCTCGGTCGAGGCACCGCCCGAAGCGCCGCCACCGCCGGTACCGCCGCCACCCGCACCCGTCAACGCCGCGACGACCGTGCCGAAGTCGATCGCCCGCGACCCGAGCAGCAGGCTCAGCGCCACTGCGACGACGACCCCCAGCAGCAGCCCGGCGAGCCCGAGCACACGGGCCGGCCGGCCCCGCCGGCCCTGCCGGGCGAGACGAGCGGATGCTGCCGCCGGAGCGGCCCGCGTCATGACCCCTCGGCCTTGCCGCGTCTCCAGTAGCCCATGAAGGCGACCTTGCGGCGGTCGACGCCGACCTCGCTCACGAGCAGCCGCCGGAGCGCCTTGATCGCGGCCGACTCCCCGGCCAGCCAAGCGTAGAACCGCCCGTGCACGTCGACGGGCGAGTCCCAGAGCATGTCGACGTCCACGTCGATGTCGGCGAGCTCCTGGGCGCCCTCGGCGAGAGCCGGGGCGATCGCCTCGCGATGGGTGTCGAGCCAGCCGCGCACCGCATCCTGCAGCACGCCGCCCTCGTCGCGGGCGAGCCAGGTCACCGAGCCCTCGGCCGCGGTCTGCACCGGCTGCGCGTCGTCGGAACAGGGCACCTCGATGAAGGCGTGCGCCCGGGTGCCGGCCGGCAGCGACTCGAGGATCGCGCAGATGGCCGGAGCCGCCGTCTCGTCGCCGGCGAGCAGGTAGTCGATGGCTTCGCCTGGCCGCCAGTCGAGGCCGAGGGCGTAGTCGCGGCTGCGGTCGTCGGGCCCGACGATGATCAGCTCGTCGCCCCGGCGGGCACCCGCGAGCCAAGCGGCGGCGGGGCCGTCGGCGGTTCCGGTGGCTGCGCCGTCGAGGGGCGGATGCGCGACCGGCGCGACCCCGTCCGCCGACGCCGTTGCGTGCCGGCCGGCGGCATCCGGTGCCGTGTGCACGACGAAGTCGACGTCGAGCTCCCGCTCGGCCGAGCGGATGGCGCGCACCGTGTAGGTGCGGATGGGGTTCTGCGCCTCGGCCGGCAGCGTGCGCCAGCGCTCGTACCAGGTGCCGTCGGAGAGCACGGCGGGATCGTCCCAGCCGCAGTCGCCGATGCTGCCGTCGGCGTGCGGGAGCACGAGCTTGATGCGCTGGTCGAGCCCCGCGGTGCCGAAGTCGCCGAAGTCCGGGCCGGTGAAGGTCACCCGGCGGAAGCACGGGCTGAGCTCGACGACGCGCACGACCTCGGCCCGGAACGGGCGGTACGAGGGGCGCCCGTCGCGATCCGACTCGGTGCGCGGTACATAGGTAAGCATTACCTAATTATGCACGCACGTCCCCGAGGGCGCGACGGTAGACCGCGGTGTGCGCCCGGGTGATGCCGTCGTGCTCCGCGTCGCGCCGGGCCCGGCGGGCCGCGACGACGGCGGCGCGCTCGGGCGAGCCCGGAGCGGTCGCGAGCTCGAGCGCCCGGGCGAGCAGCGCCTCCGGAACCTCGCCCTCGACGCCCCGGACGACCCCGTCGGTCAGCTGCTCGGCGATGAAGCCGTGGCCGTCGTCGACGACCGCGGCGCCGAGATCCCAGCAGAGTTCGGCCCAGCCCGAGTGGGTGCCGTGCGAGTAGGGCATCACGGCGACGTCGAGCCCGGCGATCCAGCGTTCGAGCTCGACGTCGCTCTGCCGCGGGCCGCGCTCGAGGGTGAGGCCGCGGTCGCGGGTGCGGCCGCCGTCGCGGGTGGAGTTGCGCTCGAGGGTGGAGCCGCCCTCGTCCTGCACGAAACGCTCGAGCTCGGCGGCCGTCGCCTCGTCGCGCACCCGCTCGTCGAGCCGCAGCACGGCGTCGACCGGTCGCCCCGCTGCGGCGAGCGCCCGGGCGCCGGCCGCCAGCGAGCGTGCCACCGCGAGCGCGTCGATGTTCGGCCTGAGGTCGCGGAGGTGCGCGCCGAGGCGCGGGCGCGCATCCGGAACCTGCGTCACCGACGGGTAGTGCTCGGCGATGCGGGGGTGCGGAACGACCGTCGCCGGGTGGCCCCAGCGCTCGGCGACGACGGCGGCGGCCCCCGGGGTGAGCGTGATGAGCTCGTCGGCGGCGGCGATCACGGCGTCGAGCCGCACGAGGTGCTCGGTCTGGTCGACGAGCTGCGGGTTCTCGAGGTCGTGCACGGTGAAGATGATCGGATGCCCGGCGGCACGAACGAGCCCGAGTGCCTCGACCAGCTGGGCGGTGGGCACCGACTCGAGGCCGAAGTGCACGTGCAGCAGGTCGAAACCGTCGAGGTTCTGGCGCAGATAGGCCGGGTCGAACAGGGCGGGCGGCCACCACTGACCGGGCGGGCGGCCGAGCTCGGGGTCGGGCAACAGGCGGGCGAGCCCGGGGCCCGGGGCGACGGCCCGCACGTACGGATGCCCTGCCGGGACGCTGGCCACGCGGATCGGGTTCGGGCGCGCACTCATGTCGGTTCGAGGCTAGGCCGAAGCGGGGGGTTCCGCTCGTGCGGGTCTCCCGCTTTCGGACGAGACTGGGGAGAGTGACCCCGACCCTCGACGACGCGCGCCGTCGGCACTACAGCGCGTTCTACTCCCGGCCCGCGGTCGGTGCCGGCGAAACGGTGCTGCTCGCCCTCGGCAACTGCCAGGCCGAGTCGCTGCGCCTCGTGGTGCCGTCCTCGGCCGCGACGACGGTGCGCATCCCGCCGGTGCACGAGCTCACCGCCGACGACCTGCCCTTCCTCGGGGCCTGGCTCGAGCGAGCGGATGCGGTGGTCGCCCAGCCGATCCGCGACGGCTACCGCGGGCTGCCGCTCGGCACGCGCGAGCTGCTCGCGCAGACCCGGCCGGGCACGCGGCACGCGGTGCTCCCGGTCATCCGCTTCGCCGGGCTGTACCCGCGGCACCTCATCATCCGCCCGCCGGAGGACCCGTCGGCGACCCCGCCGCTAGTGGCCTACCACGACGCCGCCGTGCTGGCCGAGGCGGCCGGGCTGCGGCTGCCCGCTCTGACCGTCGACGCGGTGCGCGCCGTCGCCGCCGAGTCGATCGCCGCGCTCCGCTCGCGGGAGGAGCGGCACGGGACGGTGGTCGCCTCCGATCTGTTCGCCGCGCCGTCGTTCGCGCTGATGCGCACGATCAACCACCCGGGCAACCCCGTCTGGGCGGCGCTCGGCGAGCGCGTGCTCTCGCACCTCGGGCTGCCGGGGCCCGCGGCCGACCCGGGCGGGCCGCTGCTCGACTCCGTGCACGCGCCGCGCGAGGCTGTGGTGATCGAGGCCTTCGACCTGCCCTCCGAGCCGACGGTGGACTGGATCGTCGACGGGCGGTCGCTGTCGGCGGAGGACGTGCGCTCGGCTCACCTGGCCTGGTACGCCGAGCACCCGGGAGCCGTGACCGCCGGGCTCGCCCGGCACGACTCCACGCTGGGCCTGCTCGGGCTCGCCTCGTGACCGCGCCTCTCCCGCGCCTCCACATCGGAAGCGACCCGCGCCACGGGGTGACACGGTACGCGCAGCAGCTGGCCGACGCGCTCGGGGCCTCGGAGAGTGGCATCGGCGCCGCCCCCGCCGCGCATCCGCATCGCCGGCATCTGCATTTCACCGACCGGTTGTTCGGCGCGGACCCCGGAGCCGCCGCGACCGCCGTGGAGCAGCTCGCCTCGGGCGGCACGGTCTCGGTGACGCTGCACGACGTGCCGCAGCCCTCCGACGGCGACGAGGGGCTGCGGCTGCGCTCGGACGCGTACCGCCGCGTGATCGACGCCGCTGCGGGGGTCGTGGTGAACAGCGAGCACGAGCTGCGGCTGCTGCGGCGGCACACCTCGCGGGCGGCGCGGGCGGCGGTCATCCCGTTGCCGGTGGATCCGCATCCGGCCGGGGAGCCCGTGCGGGGCGCCGAACTGACGGTGGGCGTGCTGGGGTTCGTGTATCCGGGCAAGGGGCATGACCGGGTCATCCGGGCGGTCGCGGCGCTGGCGGGGTCGGCGGGCGTGGAGGTGCTGGGACGGGCATCCGCCGGTCACGAGCGCGATCTCGCGGCGCTCGAGTCGCTCGCCGCGTCGCTCGGCGTGGGATTCGTCGTGACGGGCTACCTATCCGACGACGAACTGCTCGCCCGCAGCCGGCAGACGACGGTGCCCGTCATCGCGCACGAGCATGTCTCGGCGTCGGGGTCGCTCGCGTCGTGGCTGAGCGCGGGGCGGCGGCCGGTCGTCGTCTCGAGCCCGTACATGCAGGAGATGGCAGAGCTGCACGGCGGATCGCTCACGCTGACGACCGCCGACGAGCTGCCGGCGGCGATCGCGGCGGCGCTCGACGACCCTTCGAGCACGTGGCTCGACGACGACGCCCGCGGGCGGCTGGGGCCCGACACGGGGAGGGTCGCGGCGCTGTACCGGGAGTTCTGGCGGGGGGTCGCGTGGTGAGCGGCGAGGTCGAGGTGCGGGTGCCGGGGAACGACTGGACGGTGCTCGACAGGGTGCGGCCCGAGCATCCGCCATTCGTGTCGGTGGTCGTCGTGCACTACGAGCAGCCGGGCGATCTCGCGCGCACGCTCGGGGCGCTCGCGCGGCAGACCCACCCGCAGGATCTGCTCGAGGTGATCGTGGTCGACGACGGCTCGGCCACGGCGCCCGAGGTGCCGCCGGGGGTGCGGTTGATCCGGCTGCCGGATCGCGGTTTCCGGGCCGCCACCGCGCGCAATCGGGGCGCCGCCGTCGCCCGGGGGTCGGTGCTGTGCTTCCTCGACGCCGACACCGCGCCCGAGCCCGGGTACGTCACCGAGCTGACGCGGCTGCCCGCGGTGCGGGACGACGCGGTGACGGTCGGGCGGCGGAGGCACGCGGCGTTCTCGCCGGCCGACTACGCCACTCCCGTCGAGCTCGCCGGCCCCCGCGCCGAGCTGCCCGAGCCCGCGTGGCTGCGCGACGCCTACGCCCGTTCGCACGACCTCCGCGACGCCGACCACCGCTCCTACCGCTATGTCATCTCCTCGGTGCTGGCCTGCTCCCGCGCCTTCTTCGCCGCGACCGGCGGCTTCGACGAGAGCTTCGACGAGTACGGCGGCGAGGACTGGGAGTGGGCCCACCGCGCCTTCACCCGCGGCGCCGTGCTCGCCCACGTGCCCACCGCGGTGGCCTGGCACAACGGCCCCGACGTCAGCGGCCGCAGCGACGACCCCGACGAGCTCCGCCGCCGGATGAACCGCGAGACCCTCCTCCTCCTCAACCGCATCGGTGTGCCCGGCTCGGTCGGCCGCGGTCTCCGCAGCGCTGCCGCCGACATCGTCGTCACCCTCCCGCCGGGCACCCCCGCGGCGACCGCCGTCTGCGCCGACCTCCTCCTCGAGGCCCTCCCCACCGCCCGCATCGTGGTCGACGACGCCCTGGCCGCCCTCTTCCCGGGCGACGACCGCGTGCTGGGGCGAAGCTCCGCCATCACCAGCAGAGCGGATGCCCGCGTCACCGTCACGACCGACACCCTCTTCACCGTCCCCCGCGCCGATCGCGCGGCTTTCTGCGCCGCCCTGGCGCGGGCGACCGACGACGTCGGCACCGGCGACCTCGGATGGGTGGAGCTCTGCGGCCCCGCCCCCGACCTCACCGGCCCTGCCCTCACCGTCACCGGCTCCGCGGTCACCCTCACCGTCGCGGCCGAACGCGCCGAGCACCGCTGCGAGCGCCGCCCCGACGCGCACGAGTTCACGACCGAGCGCCGCCGGGCGGCCCTCCGCGCCCTTCCGGCCGAACCCGAGCTCGCGGCGCACCTCGGCGGCTGGGCCGACTGATCCGACCGTTCCGTCGAGTTTCCACACCGTGCGTCAGGTCGACTCGACTGTCCACAACTTGTGTCAGGTGGGCGCGGGGCCTGGGCCGCCTTCGGGATACTGAGGGCATGCACCAGCCTTCTGCCCCGCGCCGATCGTTCGCCGAGACCGTCACGGCGGCGCCCGCCGTCTCCGAGGCGCAGGCCGCCGAGATCGCGGCGGAGGTGTTCGGGCTGGCGCGCGAGGGCCTCGAGGTGACGTCGCTCGGCAGCCAGACCGACGCGAACTTCCGCCTGCGTCCAGCGCCGAGTGCCGCGCCGCTGCTGCTCAAGGTGGCGAACCCGTCGACGTCGCTCGCCGAGCTCGAGGCGCAGTCGGCGGCGGCGGATGCGGTGCGAGCGTCCCCGGGCGACGTCGCCACCCCGCGCACCCACCCGGCACTCACCGGCGAACGGGTCGGCACCGCCGTCGTCGACGGCGCCGGTCTGCCCGTGCGCCTGCTCGACTTCCTCGAGGGGTCGACGCTGTCGGGCCCCGGCTACCTCGCGCCGTCGGTCGTGGCCCGGCTGGGAACGCTCGCCGCCCGCTCGGTGCAGGCGCTGGCGGCGTTCGCGCATCCGGGAACCGACCGCGACCTCGAGTGGGACCTGCGGAACGCCCGCCACCTCGTCGACGACCTGCTGCCCTTCGCCGACGCCGCCACCGCTCGGTCGCTGCGGGCGTCGATGGACGCCGTCTGGCCGGTCGTCGAGAGGCTCGACCCCGGGCTGCGGCGGCAGGTGATCCATGGTGACATCACCGACGACAACGTGGTGGCGCAGCGCGACGAGGCGGGACGCCTGCAGCCGTTCGGCATCATCGACTTCGGCGACGTGATGCACTCGTGGCGCATCGCCGAGCTTGCGGTGACGTGCTCGTCGGTGCTGCACCACTCCGACGCGACGGTGCTGTCGGTGCTGCCGGCGGTGACGGCGTTCCACGCGCTGGTGCCGCTCGAGGCCGCCGAGGTCGATGCGCTCTGGCCGCTCGTCGTCGCCCGGGCGGCCACCCTCGTGGCGAGCGCGCACCACGCGGCCGCGATCGACCCGGGCAACGAGTACACGGCGGCGAACGCGGCGCACGAGCACCGCATCCTCGAGGTGGCGACGTCGGTACCGGCGCCGGTCTTCACGGCGGCCCTCCGCGCTGCGCTCGGCCTCCCGGCGCCGGCGCTGTCGGTGCCCGCTGCCGCGTCGCCCCTCCTCCCGGGCCTCGTGGGCCGCCCGCTCGCGACTCTCGACCTCTCCACGACGTCCCCGGCACTCGCCCGCGGCCGCTTCCTCGACCCCGACGCCGAGCGCACCCTGGCCGTCGAGGCCCTGGCGGGCGGAGCGTTGTCCCGTGGCGTGCTTGGCGGCGGGGTGCTGACCGGAGGGGTGGCCGCCGCGGTGCTCCGTTTCGGCGAGCGCCGCCTCACCCGCACCCGGCTCGACGACCCCCACGCGCCCACGGCGGCCCTCGGCGTCGAGCTCCACCTCGCCGAGCCCCAGCCCGTGCACGCCCCCTGGCCCGGCGACGTCACGGTCGACGGCGAGCGGATGCTCCTCCGCACCCCGACCGCCACCCTCGAGCTCACCGGCCTCACCCCAGCCGCACCGACCGCGGTGACCGCGGGTGAGCTGCTCGGCACCGCCACCACGCACCTCACGATCCGCGTCCTCCACCCCGCCGCCGACCCCGTCATCACTCCGTCGTTCGCCACCCCCGAGCTGGCCGAGGCGTGGGGCACCCTCGTCGGCAACCCGACCTCGCTGCTCCCCGACGCACCGCCTCGCGCATCCGCCACCCCGCACGGGGGCGAGGGGCTGCTAGCCCGGCGGGAGCAGTCGCTCGCCGAGGTGCAGGAGCACTACTACGCCCACCCGCCGCAGATCGAGCGCGGCTGGCGGCACCACCTCGTCGACACCGAGGCGCGCGCCTATCTCGACATGGTGAACAACGTGGCGTCCGTGGGGCACGCGCACCCGCGCATCGCCGACGCGGTCAGCGCGCAGCTCGAGCTGCTCAACACGAACTCGCGGTTCAACTACGCGAGCATCGTCGAGTTCTCCGAGCGGCTGGCGGGGCTGCTGCCCGACCCGCTCGACACCGTCTTCCTCGTGAACAGCGGCAGCGAGGCCGTCGATCTGGCGCTGCGCATCGCCTGGGCGCGGGCCGGTCATCAGCACACGGTCGCGCTGCGCGAGGCCTACCACGGGTGGACGTTCGCGTCCGACGCCGTCTCGACCTCCGTCGCCGACAACCCGGGGGCGCTCGAGTCGCGGCCGCCGTGGATCCACGCCCTCGACACCCCCAACTCCTACCGTGGCCGCCACCGCGGCGCCGACGCGGCCCGCTACGCACCCGAGGCCGTCGCCCTCATCGAGGAGCTCGCGAGCGACGGCCACGCCCCGGCCGCCTTCATCGCCGAGCCCTTCTACGGCAACGCGGGCGGCCTGCCCCTGCCCGACGGCTACCTCCGGGCCGTCTACCCCGCGGTCCGCGCCGCCGGCGGCCTCTGCGTCGCCGACGAGGTGCAGGTCGGCTACGGCCGGCTCGGCGAGCACTTCTGGGGCTTCGAGCAGCAGGGCGTGGTGCCCGACATCGTCACCGTGGCCAAGGCGGCCGGGAACGGGCATCCGCTCGGTGCCGTCATCACCACGCGAGCCATCGCCGACGCCTACCGCTCGCAGGGGTACTTCTTCTCGTCGGCGGGCGGCAGCCCGGTGAGCTCGGTGGTGGGGCTGGCGGTGCTCGAGATCATCCGCGACGAGGGGCTGCAGGAGAACGCGCGGGCCGTGGGCGCCCACCTCAAGGCGCGCCTGCAGGCCCTCGGCGAGCGGCACGCGCTGATCGGCGGGGTGCACGGCCTCGGCCTCTACCTCGGCGTCGAGTTCGTGCGCGACCGCGTGACGCTCGAGCCGGCGCCGCTCGAGACCGCGGCGGTGTGCGAGCGGATGCTCACCCGCGGCATCATCGTGCAGCCCACCTCCGACCGGCAGAACGTGCTGAAGATCAAGCCGCCGCTGACGCTGACCGTGGCCGACGCCGACCGCTTCGCGGACGAGCTCGACCACGTGCTGACGACGGGGTGGTGAGGAGCGGGATCCGCTGGGTCAGGGCGCGGGCGGCGCCTCGACGAAGCGGGCCGCGGGCAGGCGGCGGCGGATGACGTCGATCGCCGCCTCGTTCCGGTCGACCAGCACGTAGTTGCGCCCCAGCGCCGCCGCGACCGCCCCCGTCGTTCCGCTGCCCGCGAAGAAGTCGAGCACCCAGTCGCCCTCGCGGCTGGACGCCTGCACGATCCGCCGCAGCACACCCTCCGGCTTCTGGGTCGGGTACCCGGTCTTCTCCCGCCCGGTCGGCGACACGATCGTGTGCCACCAGACGTCCGTCGGCAGCTTCCCGCGCGCGGCCCGCTCGGGCGTCACGAGCCCCGGCGCCATGTACGGCTCGCGATCGACGGTCTCCGAGTCGAAGTAGTACGTGGAGGGGTTCTTCACGTAGACCAGGATCGTGTCGTGCTTCGTCGGCCACCGGTTCTTCGACTTGGCGCCGTAGTCGTAGGCCCAGATGATCTCGTTCAGGAAGCTCTCTCGCCCGAACAGCGCGTCGAGCAGCACCTTCGCGTAGTGCGCCTCGCGGTAGTCGAGGTGCAGGTAGAGCGTGCCGTCGTCGGCGAGCAGCCGCCACGCCTCGACGAGCCGCGGCTCGAGGAACGACCAGTAGTCGTCGAAGCGGTCGTCGTACTGCAGCAGGTCGCCCTTGATGCGGTCGTAGAGCCGACCCTTGAAGCCGGCGTAGCGGCCGGGCACCGGGTCGGGCGCGGGGTCGTCGGCGGGTGCGGGCACGGAGCCGGCCACCGGCTCTGCCGCGGTGACGGTCGCGGGGTATCCGGCGGCTGCGCCCGTCTCGGTGACCGAGGTCTCGCCGGGGCCCGCGGCATCCGGATGCTCGCCCACCGGCTCAGGCAGCGGCACCCGCTTCACCGTGGTCGAGCGACGCGCCTGCGCGCGGCCGGTGTTGAAGGGCGGGTCGAGGTAGATCAGCGTGAACGAGCCGTCGGCGAAGGCGCCGAGCACGGGCAGGTTGTCGGCGTGGATGACGAGCCCCTCACCCCGCGCCTCGTCGTCGAAGTCGTCGAGCGGGGATCGCGCTGCGGGCGCATCGGTATCGGATGATCCGGCTTCGGGCGATCCGGCGACAGGCATTGTGCAATTCTGGCAGTTCCAAGGTCGGCGGCGTATCGTCGGCCCCGATGAGCACCATGATCCGCAACGAGCCCGGGCAGAACCGCTACACCATCGCCCTCGACGATCAGGTCGCCGGGTTCGCCGACTACCGGCTCGAGGGCTCCCGCATCGTCTTCACCCGCACCGAGGTCGACCCCCGCCGCCGCAAGGCCGGCCTCGCGGGTGCCCTGGTCGAGTACGCCCTCGACGACGTGCGCACCTCGAGCGCCCTCACCGTGGTGCCGCAGTGCACCTTCGTCGCCCACTTCATCGACGCCCACCCCGACTACCAGGAGCTCGTCGACCGCGGCTGAGTTAGAGCCGTTCTCCCGTCACGGATCCGGGCGTGACCCGCAGTAGCCCTTGATCACATCGTCCCACCGCGTGAGGAAGGCTCTCGCGACGAGGTCTTCGCCACCCCCGCCCGGATATTCGACGGCTGCTTCCCGGGCCACCCTTTCGGCAACCCCCTCGAGGCCAGGATAGTTCGCGAAGTACTGATCCAGTTCGCGTTCATCGGTGGAAACCAGAAGGTCGGCGACCACCCCGTAAGTGATGGATGAGCACAGTGCAACGTCTTGCTGCGTTGCCGTCATGGTGGTCGCGTCGGGGGCGACGGGCTGGGGCCCGCTGCTCCGGAACCCTCCTAACAGAGTGGTGAGCGTCCCCCTCGGCCCGGTAGCGAACCATCGATCCGTGTACACGATCGGGTTGTCCTCTGTGATCAGGTCGGCCCAGTCGTTGATCACCTCAAAGGTCGCGCCTGCATCCTCGTAGAGCATCACCACCACCCCCTGCCCGCTCTCAGGGATGCAGTAGATGCCGGCCGCAGCTCCCGAGAAATCAGGGTCGCCCTTGAGCGCTACCGGATTGACGCACGCCGGGGCGGCGGCGATTTCGTCGAGGTCCGACTCGGAGAGCTCGCGGAGGCCGCTCCTCGCGCATCCGTGTACCGAGAGCAGTATCAACGCCGCACCAAGGGCGGCCATGACGCGCAACGGGCTCACGATCATCGCCAGCGCACGTACCCGATCTTTCCTGCCGCGTTGACGTGCCCGCGGATCTTGGCGACGGTCGCTCTGTTGCCGATGAAGGCACTGGCCGATCCGCTGCTGCCGCACCCAGCATTCGTCCACACGGGAGTAGAGACACTACGGCTGGTCGAGTATCCCCTTCCCTGCACGCACGATGGGCCGGAGTTCCATGCCAGGGTGTCCCGGCTCCAGGTGTATGAATAACGGGCCGTCCAGTCGAAACCGATGATCCCGCAGCCATCCAAGGACTCCTGCCATCCACCGAGATTGGTGAAGACCGCGTTCCGGTAGTCGCACCCCGAGAAATCAGGCTCGTCGCCCTCGCGTCGCAACTCTGCGACCCGGTCGCCGCGGATAGCGACGACCGAATTGGCTTCGAAGATGTGGTGGTCCATCACAGTCGCCGCGCTCGCATCGACAGCTTCGCGGATCGTCCCTTCGAGGTCGGGCGGAGCATCGGGATGAGCCGCCCCCATGAGAGGAACGCTGATGAGAAGTGATAGCGCAATTGTCAATCCTGATTACATGACGTATTCTCAGCATATTCAAGTCTTGTCGTCAAGTGGGAGAAAATGATCGTCGCCGATGTAGTGATCATGCTGGTTGCAGGAGCAGTAGGCGTTATCGGCCTGGCGCGGCTCGTCCACAGGCGGAGGGTCTGGCGCGAGGCGGTACGACCTGTCGTCGATGCCGTCGCCGTGGAATCCACCGCGTATGGGTGGCCACCGAGCTCGTCCGCAGACGTGGCCTCCGAGATCGAATCCGCCACTTCCCCGTCCGCATCGACGGGCTGAAACCGGGTTGGCGACGCTCCGACTTCCGGGCAGGATCAGGAACGCGCAGCGTCGCTTAAGCGCTTGCGTGCCGAGACCGAGATCGACACTGAGGCGACCATGGCAACCACCGACAACCCGGGCGCCGATGACCACGAGCCCGGCGACCACCGCGCCGTCGGCACCGGGGCGAGTACGGGCGGATCGACCGTGCACGACTGGGTGCGGCGATTGGCCGAGCCCGTGGGCGACCCCGGCGGCGGTGCCGCGTCGGGCGTGATGCTGGGTATGGCCTGCGCGCTGACGGCGATGGTGGCGGGGTACTCGCGGCACGAGCATCCGCTGGCCGCCGGGGCGATCGTCGAGAGAGCGGATGCCCGCCGCGAACGCGCCCTCGACCTCGCCGACGTCGACGCGCGGGAGTCGGCCGAGTTCGGGGCCGCCTACCACGAGCCGCGCGGCGAGCACCGGGACGCGGCGGTGCGCTCGGCCGGATCCGCCGCCGCCCGCATCTCGGCCGACCTCGCCGAGCTCGCGCTCGAAGCGCTCGACGACCTGGAGGCGCTGGCGCCGCTCGCGCCTGCCTTCCTGCGACCCGACGTCGCAGTGGCGGCGGCGGCTCTGCGCGCGGCGCTCACCGGTGCCCGGACGAACCTGGCCGCCGACCTCGACGAGGTCGCCCGGCACGGGGCGTCGGCGGCGCCGTCGCTCGACGAGGGGCTTGCGCGTTTCGACAGGGCGCTGGAGCGTCTCACTGACTTCGACACCACTTCTTGATCTTTTCTCATTAAGCTGTAGGGTGGCCCGGTGCCGCTCTCGCCCACCCTCCCGCCACCCGTCGCATCGGCACGGCTGCCGGCGCTCGACGGGTTGCGCGGGCTCGCGGCGCTGGCCGTGGCGCTGGGGCACGGGCTGCTGGTGGTGCGCGAGAACGTCGTGGCCGACTGGTTCGGGCCGTCGGTGCTCGGGGTCTCGACGAACGGGTTCAGCATCGCCGCCTCGCACGCCGTGTGGCTGTTCTTCGTGCTCTCGGGAGTAGTGCTGACGAAGCTCGCGACGCGCGGGCCGCCGGGCGGCTTCGACTACGGGCGCTACACGCTGTCGCGGCTCGCTCGGCTGTACCTGCCGGTGTGGGCGGCGCTGGCGTTCGTGGTGGTCACGGCGCTGCTGGTGCGGCGCACGAGCAGCGGGTTCGGGGCGTGGGCCGACGGACATCCGACGCATCTGGACCCGTGGGCGCTGCTGAACGACGCAACCCTGCTCACCGGAACGAGCGGCGCGCTGTCACCGCTGTGGACGTTGCAGTGGGAGGTGCTCTTCTCGTTGCTCCTCGTCCTCTACCTCGCGGTACTGCGGCGCATCCCGGCGCTCGTATCGCTGCCCCTGCTGATCGCGGCCTCCGCCCTGGGCGGCGTGCTCGGCAACCCGACGCTGCTCTATCTACCGATGTTCGGGCTGGGGGTGGTGCTCGCGCTCAACTGGGTCGCACTTGCCCGGTTCTCGGGGGCGCTCGAGGCCGCGGTGCGACGGCGACCGGGTGCGCTGACCGTCGCGACGGTGCTCGCGCTGTCGCTCGCCGGCGAGCTGGCGCTCGTGGGCTGGCAGCTGTCGGCGTCGGGTGTTCCGCCGCCGGTGCGCTCGGTGGTCGAGACCACCGGGCACCTGCTTGCGGCGATGCTGCTGATCGCCCTGGCCGGCCTGTGGGCGCCCGTCCGCCACGCCTTCTCGTCGCGGCCACTGCAGTGGCTCGGCCTCGTCTCGTTCAGCCTCTACCTCATGCACGAGCCCGTGCTGCTCGCGGTGGTGCGTGTGTCGGTGCCGCTGTCCGACGCGGTCTGTGCGGCCGGCTTCTGTCTGTTGAGCCCGACGGCGTCCGGCGCCGCCTGCTCGGCGGGCCCCTGCCTCTCCACCCCGATGGCCGCCGACGGGATTGTGGCGGGGTCGGCCCTGGCCGGTCTCGGCTCGCTCGGCGTCGTCGTGATGGCGATCGCGGCGATCGCGCTCTCCCTCGTGACCGCCGCCGCCTTCCACCGCGTGGTCGAACGCCCCGCCCACCGCTTCGCCCAGCGGCTTCGCATGCCGCAGACGGCGGCAGCGATTGGAGGGCGCGGCCCGCGGGCGGGCGGGTGAGGGGGCGATGGGTTGTCGTCACCCCACAGGCGAGGGGCGGGCATCCGCTCGTCGTGGTGGGATGTGGGCATGCTCACCGACGAGACCCCCGAAGCCACCGCCACCACGCCCGCCGACGGCGCTGACGCCGAGTCGACCGGTGCGACCAGGGCGACCGGCGCGACCAGGGCGACCGGCGCGGGCCTGCGGTTCGCCGTCGACGCCGGGGGCGACATCGCCAGCACGCCGCTGCAGCTCGAGGAGGCCGCGCAGGTGGCCGAGCGGGAGGGGTTCGACGGCGTGCTCGTCACCGAGACGCGGCACGATCCGTTCGTGGCGCTGACGCTGGCCGCGCGGGCGACCGAGCGCGTGCGGCTGTCGAGCGCCATCGCCGTCGCCTTCGCGCGCAATCCGATGAACACGGCGATGCTCGCGAACGATCTGCAGCTCGTGTCGGGCGGGCGGTTCGTGCTCGGACTCGGATCGCAGGTGAAGCCGCACATCGAGCGCCGGTTCTCGATGCCGTGGTCGCATCCGGCCAAGCGCATGCGCGAGTACGTCGAGGCGATCCGCGCCATCTGGGCCAGCTGGGAGACCGGCGAGCGCCTGCGCTTCGAGGGCGAGTTCTACTCCCACACCCTGATGTCACCCGTCTTCAGCCCCGGCCCGAACCCGCACGGCAATCCGCGCATCGCACTCGCGGCCGTCGGCACGCTGATGGCCGAGACGGCGGGTGCGGTCGCCGACGGGTTCCTCAGCCACAGCTTCACCACGGCACGGTACCTCCGCGAGGTGTCGTTGCCGGCGCTCGAGCGCGGGCGGGCATCCGCTGATCGTGTGGGCGAGCCGGTCGAGGTCAGCCTGCCCGCGCTGGTCGCCGTCGGCCGCACGGACGCCGAGCTCGACACCGCGACCACCGCCATCAAGAAGCAGATCGCCTTCTACGGCTCGACGCCCGCCTACAAGGGCGTGCTCGAGCTGCACGGCTGGGGCGAACTGCACGAGCGGATGCACGCGGGGTCGGTCAAGGGCGAGTGGGACGCCATGACGTCCCTGGTCACCGACGAGGTGCTGGCGGAGTTCGCCGTCGTGGGCTCCCCCACCGAGGTCGCGGCGCAGCTGCGGGATCGCTTCGCCGGCGTGGTGCAGCGCCTCTCGTTCTCGACGCCCTACCCGGTGCAGGCCGACGTCTGGCCCGAGCTGCTCGGTGCGCTGAACGAGTAGTCGAGCGCAAGAATCTCGGGCGCATACAGATGCATGAACCGAGCTTTCATCAGGGTTTTCTGATAGAATCTCAGTATGGAGACAGACGCCCAGCTCAAGAGGATCGCCAGCGATCTTCAGGGCGTTCTGGGTGCGGCGCGCAGCAGGCTGGCGGGGCTTTCCGACGAGGCCGTGCTGGAGCTGATGGCCGACTTCGAGGCGGTCGCGCGGCTCGCGTCGGCGGGGGGCGTGCTGACCGCCGGCGAGGTGGGGGTGCGGTCGCGTCCCGAGCTCGGCGACGAGGGGCTGAGCCGGTCGCAGAACTTCACGACCCCGGTCGCGCTCGTCGCGAAGGTGACAGGCGCGTCGGCGCGGGCGTGCAAGGCCCGGCTCGAGCTCGGGCGGAAGCTCCGCGGCGCCGTGCTGCTGGGTGGGGGCGAGGGGCCTGCACCGTTCCCGGCGGTCGCCCGCGTGCTCGATGAAGGCGTCCTCGGAGTCGAAGCGGCGGCGGCCATCGTCAAGCAGTGCGGTGTGCTCGCCGACCGTGGATGCGCTCCCGATGTTGTGGCTCTCGCTGAGGAGACCCTCGTCGACCAGACCCTCTCGTGTCGGCTGACCGCCGACGAGACCTTCAAGGCCGCGATCCACCTGCGCGAGGTGCTCGACCCCGATGGTGCGGAGCCACGTGACGAGGTGCTGCAGATGCAGCGATCACTGACGATCGCGCAATCGTCGGATGGGATGTACCGGGGGAAGTTCGCGCTGGCGCCTGAGCAGGGCGGGGTGTGGTTTGCGAGCATCCAGGCGTTGCAGAGCCCCCGCGTGGCCGGGCCGCGGTTCGTCGATGGCGACGAGTACGCTACCGCCGATGGCCGCACTCAGGCACAGAAGAACGCCGACACCATCACCGAGCTCATCGCCCGCGCCGCTGGCGCCGACGACATGCCCCGCATCAACGGTGCCATCGCCACCGTCAACGTGCACATGACCCTCGACGACCTTGAAGCGGGCCGCGGAGTCGGGTGGATCGACGGCATCGATCAGCCCGTCCCCGCCTCCACCGTCGAACAGATGCGATGCTCATCGCCGATCGCGGCCACGCTCTTCGGCGATAAGGGTGAAGTGCTGTACCACGGCAAGGCGAAGCGGCTTTTCACCGCGGCGCAGAACCGGGCCCTTGCCGCGCGAGACGGCGGTTGCGTGTGGCCCAGTTGCGACCGGCCACCGTCATTCTGCGAGACACATCATGCGAACGAGTGGGTCTCGGACGACCATCCACCCGGCCGAACCGACATCGACAACGGCGTTCTTCTCTGCCACTTCCACCATTCCCACCTGCACAAGTCACCGTGGAAATTGACCATGCAAGACGGGGTGCCTCATCTCATTCCGCCGAGGTGGATCGACACGGAGCAGAAGCCGATCCCGACCACCCGGCGACGCACCATCCAGCGACCCGCCGCCTAGCCAGCCACCGCATCCGAGGGCAAGCGCGAAGCGCGCGGCAGCACACACGGCTGCCGCGCGCTGACGCGCTTGCCCACGATGGACATGGCCGGGTTGGAGAGCGCTAGCGAGCCAAGTACGCAGCTAGAGCATCCGCCGCCAGCTGGTGGTCGACCACGTCAGGTTCGCCTGAGGCCGTGATGGTGCCGAGGAGTTCTCCGCGAACGAAGAGCGGGATCGAGCCGCCGTGGGCGCGCATCGCCGCATGGTCGACCCCGGGCTCGTCGAGCTCGTCGAAGCGGGTGCCCGCCGCCTCGTGGCGACGCCGCACGAGCAGCGATGGCACACCGAAGTAGACCGCCACTGCCGCCTTGCCCGCGAGCCAGAAGTCGTTCTCGGGCCCGGTCGCTCCGAGTTTCACCCGGAACACCAGGTCGCCCGCCAGCACGATGTCGACCGCGAGGTCGAGACCGCGGGATCGCACCAGGTCGGCGGCGATGACACCGAGGTCCAGAGCATCCGACTTCGAGAAGGACTCGGCGTCGAACACTGGCGCCTCCTCGAGGTCGTCCACAGTGAAGACGGGGAGGGAGGAGGAGGCGGCGCTCACGGAACCCGCCCGATCCACTCGGGCGTCGCGAACTTCGTGCGCACCAGCTCCTCGGCGGCAGCCCGCTCAGCCGAGGTGACGGTGTCGGGCACCGCCCCGTACAACCCGGTGAACGTCGCGATCAGCCGGTCGATGATCTCGGCCCGCGAGAGCCCCGTCTGGCTGCGCAGCGGGTCGACGCGCTTGGCGGCCGAGGTGGTGCCCTTGTCGCTCATCTTCTCGCGGCCGATGCGCAGCACCTGAACCATCTTCTCGCCGTCCATGTCGTAGCTCATGGTGGCGTGGTGCAGCACGGCGCCGTTGCCGAGACGCTTCTGGGCGGCACCACCGATCTTGCCCTTGACCGATGAGATGTCGTTCAGCGGCTGGTAGAACGCCTCGATGCCGAGCGACTTCAGCGCGGTGATCACCCACTCGTCGAGGAAGGCGTAGGAATCCGCGAAGCTCATGCCCTGCACGAGCGCCGCCGGGGCGTAGATGGAGTAGGTGACGACCGAGTTCGCGTCCATGAACATGGCGCCGCCGCCCGAGATGCGCCGCACCACCTCGAAGCCGTACTTCGCGGCATTGTCAGGGTCGACCTCGTTCTTCAGCGACTGGAAGCTGCCGATCACCACGGCCGGCTCGTTCCACTCCCAGATGCGCAGCGTCGGCTTGCGGCGCCCCTCACCGACCTCGTTCGTGAGCACCTCGTCGAGCGCGAGCTGCATCTGCGGCGTCTCGGGGCCGGTGTGGATCAGCTGCCACTCGTACGCATCCCAGCTCGTCGCCCGCGCGAGCGAGCGTCGCACCGCGACCGCCACCGCCTCGGGCGTGAAGCCGAGCAGCACGGCCCCCTCGGGCAGCGCGCCGCGTACGGCGGCCGCGATCGTGGCCGCGTCGCTGTCGGCGGGCAGCCCGTTCACCGCCGCGTCGATCAGCGGCAGCGCGTCGTCGGGTTCGAGGAAGAAATCGCCGGCCAGCCGGAAGTTCTGGATGCGGCCGTCGACCTCGTCGAGATCGACCACCACCAGCTTGCCGCCGGGCACCTTGTATTCACCGTGCATGCGTTCAGCGTAGCCCCGCCCTGCGACACCGGGCCCAGCAGGGCAGACGAGCGGATGCCCGGCCACCCGAAAGGGCAGACGAGCGGATGCACGGCCGCTCAGCGAGGCAGCCGATACCGGTGCTCGGGCCGCCCGGTGCTCCCGTACCGCAGCTCGACGAGCAGCTGTCCGTCGTGCGCGAGCGCCGACAGGTACCGCTGCGCCGTCGCGCGTGAGATGCCGAGCTGCGCGGCGACCACGGGTGCCGACAGCGCATCCGGAGACTGAGCCAACGTCTCGAGCACCGACTGCTCGGTCGGCGAGCGCCGCGCCGCCGCGTCGCGGGACGCCGAGCCGTGCAGCACACGGCGGGCGCGGTCGATGGTCTCCTGGTCGAGCTCGGGCTGGGCGTCGAGCAGGTTGCGGTAGCGGGTGTAGCCGCGCAGCACCTCGGCGAGCGCCTCGTCGGCGAAGGGCTTCACGAGGTAGGCGAAGGCACCGCGCTGGAACGAGGTGCGCACGGCCGCAGCCGTCACCGCGGCGCTCAGCACGATCGCGTCGAGGTCGTAGCCGCGCACGAGGTCGAGCCCCGAGCCGTCGGGCAGGTAAATGTCGGCGAGCAGCAGCTCGGGCCGCGCCGCCTCGATCGCGGTGCGGGCCTCGGTGACCGAGCCAGCGGTGGCGACCACGGTGTAGCCGCCGGTCGCCTCGACGATGCGGGTGTGCAGCCGGGCGACGTGGAAGTCGTCGTCGACGATGACGACGCGCAGCTCGCTCATGAGCCGTCCTCCTTCTCGAACTGTCCGTGCAGCTCGGCGCAGAACACGGCTCCGTGGTCGGATGCACCCGCCATCGCCAGCCACAGCCGGCCCCCATGGCGCCGGGCCACATCCGCCGAGAGGCGCAGGCCGATGCCGTGTCCGTGCACCGCCTCGGGCCCCTCCGGCTGGGCCACGGCCGCGGGTGCGGGGCCCCCACCAGCCCCGTCCCCCGAGTCCATCACCGACAGGTGCAGCTCGTCCCCGTGCCGCAGCGCCTCGACCTCGACCCACCTGGGCGTGCGCTCCGAGCGCGCGGCCGCGTCGATCCCGTTGTCGACGAGGTTGCCGAGCACGGTCGTGACGTCCTCCGGATGCACGAGCGAACCCACCACGTCGGCGTCCGGCCCCACCCGCAGCATCACCCCGCGCGCCTCGGCCTCGGCCGCCTTCGCACCGAGGAAGGCCTGCAGGTACGGCTCCCGCACGAGCTGCGCGTTCTCGACCGGGAACCGCACCGGACCGTGGCCCGCGACCTGGTCGAGGTACTCCAGCGCCTGGGCCGTGTCACCGGCCCGCACGAGACCCGACACCACGTGGATGCGGTTCGCGAACTCATGCCGCTGCTCCCGCAGCGCGCCGGCGAGCGTGCCGACGGCGCTGAGCCGCCGGGTGAGGTCCTCGACGTCGGTGACGTCGCGCACGATCACGACGCGGCCGAGCAGCCGCGCATCCCGCCGCACCTCGTGCACGTCGACGTAGAGCAGGTGCCCGGCGACGAGCAGCGGCTCGGCGAGGGCGGCCGGGCCCGACGGCGCCGGAGCGGAAGCGTCGGATGCGCCCGCCGGCGCGGCCGGCGACGATCCGGCCACCCGCTCCCGCACCCCCGCGTCCGCCACCACGGAGTCGAACGCCCGCCCCACCGCGCCCGGCAGCGAGATCCCCAGCAGCGAGGCGGCCCGGTCGTTGCACACCGTCACCACCCCGTCGACCGACAGCCCCACCACCCCGTCGTCGACGCCCTGCAGCACGGCCTGCTGATCCTGCACGAGGCTGAGCAGCTCCTCGGGCTCGAGGCCCAGGGTGGTCGCCCGCAGCCGCCGGGCGATGAACGCGGCGAGCACCGCTCCGACGCCGAGGGCGAGGGCGGTCGAGAGACCGACGGGAAGCGCATCCGTCAGCACCGTCGACCACACCTCGGCGGGCGGCAGTCCGACGCTCACCTCGCCGACGACCCGCGTGGGGTCGGCCAGCCCGTAGATCGGCACCTTCGCGCGGGCCGAGTCGCCGAGGGTCCCGCTCTCCCAGCTGACGGTCTCCTGCCCGGCGAGCGCCGCGTCGGGGCTGGTCGAGACCGGGTCGCCGATCTCGTCGGGGTTCGGATGCGCGAGCCGCCGCCCCGTGTCGTCGGTGACCACCACGAACAGCGCTCCCGTGCGCTGCTCGATCGCGCGGGCGTAGTCGTCGACCGTGCCGTCGACCAGCTCGGCGTCCGTGGACGGAGCCGGCCGGTCGCTCTCGGCCTCCGCCGCCTGGCGCACCGAGGGCGTCTCGGCGACGCTCTGCGCGACCCGGAGCGCCGACTCCTGGGTCTGCTGCACGAGGCGGTTGAAGCCGGTGAGGGCGAAGAGGGCGACCGTGATGAGGGAGACGAGGATCATCGCCGCCACGATGGAGCGGTTGACCTGGGTGGTGAAGGGGGCGCGTCGCGGCAGGGCGCGGCCGCGCATCCGCTCGCCCGTCTGCAGCCTCGTCGCGCCCAGCCTCGTCGCCATGCCGGAATGCTAACCCCGCCGCCCGGCGCCCCGTGAGCAGAATGCGCAGAACGCGCTCAACGCGCTCTTCGCGGCAAATGCGCAGTAGCGCGCGCCGCACCGACCCCTCTTCCTAGTCTTCCGGAAACAGACGAAGGAGTCTCCCGTGCTCGTACTACTCGGATTCGGAATGGTCGCCGCCTTCATGGTGCTGATCATGACCAAGCGCATGACGCCCGTGCTCGCCCTGATCATCGTGCCGACCATCTTCGGCCTCTTCGCGGGCGCCGGGCTCGTCATCGGCGACATGGCGCTCGACGCGATCAGCGGCCTCGCCCCCACCGCGGCTCTCCTGATGTTCGCCATCATCTACTTCGGCCTGATGATCGACGTGGGGCTGTTCGACCCGCTGGTGCGGCTGATCCTGCGACTCGTCGGCAACGACCCCGTGAAGGTCGTCGTCGGCACGGCGCTGCTCGCCTCGGTCATCTCGCTCGACGGCGACGGATCGACCACCTTCATCGTCGTCACCAGCGCCCTGCTGCCGATCTACCTGCGCCTCGGCCTCAGCCCGGTGGTGCTGACCTGCGTCGCCGGTCTCGCCAACGGCACGATGAACATCCTGCCCTGGGGCGGTCCGACCGCCCGGGCCGCAGCGGCGCTCGAACTCTCGCCGAGCGACGTGTTCACGCCGATGATCCCGTCGATGCTGGCCGGGCTGGCCGTGATCTTCCTGTTCGCGTGGCACCTGGGCCGGCTCGAGCGCAAGCGGCTCGGGTCGCTGGCGCTGCCCGGTGAAGAGAGCGAGGTTCCGGATGCTCGTGCCGGCTCGTCGCGCGGCGGACTGTTCCGGCGCCCGGCGTCGCCCCGCCCCGGCTCGGGTTCGGCGGCTCGCGGCGGTCGCGGCGGCCGTGGCGGCTCGGGTTCGGCGCGTACCGCCACCCAGGTCGAGCGCATCTCGACCGGTGCCCTGCAGGCCCTCGTCAACCCGGCCGACACCGCGATGGCCGACACGATGCTCGACCCGAACCGCCCCACGCTCCGCCCGAAGCTGTTCTGGTTCAACCTCGTGCTGACCGTCGCCGTGATGGTGCTGCTCGTCGCCGACGTGCTGCCGCTCGCCTACGTCTTCATGGCGGGCAGCGCGGTCGCGATCCTGGTGAACTTCCCGCGGGTCTCGCAGCAGGCCGAGCGCATCGTCGCCCACGCCCCCTCCATCGTCGGCGTCGTGTCGATGGTGCTGGCGGCCGGCGTGCTGATCGGCGTTCTCGAGGGAACCGGCATGGTCGACGCGATGGCCGCCTGGGTCGCGTCCTCGATTCCCGCCTCCCTCGGAGCCTTCTCGGCCGTCATCACGGGGCTGCTGAGCATCCCGATGACCTTCTTCCTCTCCAACGACGCCTTCTACTTCGGCATCCTCCCGGTGCTCGCCGAGAGCGCCTCGGCCTTCGGCATCGACCCGGTCGACATGGCCCGCGCCTCGATCACCGGCCAGGTCGTGCACATGCAGAGCCCGCTCGTGCCGGCCATCCTGCTGCTCGTCTCGCTCGCCGGGGTCAACCTCGGCGACCACCACAAGAAGGTGCTCTGGCGGGCCGTCGTCGTCGCGCTGGTGATGCTCGCGGTGGGCGTCGGCATCGGCGCGATCGGCATCGGCGCGATCGGCATCGGCTGATGCGCTGCGGGGCGCCGGGTCGGCCGGCGGTGTCGGTCAGGTCGGCGCCCCGTTCCGCTCGCGATCGAAACACGGCGATTACATGTCGTTCACGTCGAGCGCGTACCGTTTGACCATGACCGAAACCGCAGTTCGCGACCAGACGCGCATCGCCTCCTCGAAAGCGTTCCTGTTCGACCTCGACGGAGTGCTCACTCCCACCGTCGACGTGCACATGCGCGCCTGGTCCCGCCTCTTCACGCCGTACCTCGAGGCGCACGGTGCCGCGCCCTACAGCGACGACGACTACTACCTCCACATCGACGGCAAGCCGCGCTTCGACGGCGTGAAGTCGCTGCTCGACTCGCGCGGCCTGTCGCTTCCCGACGGCACGCCGGACGACCCGGCGGGCGAGGGCACCGTCTGGGCACTCGGCAACCGCAAGAACGACGCCTTCGCCGCCGCCCTCCGCGAGGACGGGATCGCTCCTTACCCGGGCTCGGCCGTCATGCTCGACCGCGCGATCGCGGCCGGCTACGAGGTGGCCGTGGTGTCGAGCTCCCGCAACGCGGAGGCCGTGCTGACGACGGCCGGCATCCGCGACCGCTTCGCCGTGATCGTCGACGGCCTGGTCGCCGCGGCCGAGGGCATCTCGGGCAAGCCGGCCCCCGACACCTACCAGCGCGCAGCTACGCTGCTCGGCCTCCCGACGAGCGAGTGCATCGTGGTCGAGGATGCGCACTCGGGCGTGCAGGCCGGCCGCGACGGCGACTTCGCCCTCGTCATCGGCGTCGATCGCGGGGTCGGGGCTCAGGAGCTGCTCGACTCCGGCGCGGACATCGTGGTCGACGACCTCGACGAGCTGCTGCCGTCGCTGCGCTGACCGCGCGTCCACTCCTGCACTTCTTCGCCTGCGGCGCTTTCCGTCCCCAGGCGCTGCACCGCGCATCCGCTGTTCGCTAGCATCGATCGACCCGTCACCGCGTTCCCTCCCCGAGAAAGCATCCGATGAACCCCATCGCCTCCGATCCGCTCGACCGCAGCCAGTTCCCGCTCGACGAGTGGGCCCTCACCGAAGCCGAGTTCCACACGGCCACGCAGGGCCGCACCGAGACGCTGTTCGCCGTCGGCAACGGCTACCTGGGCCTCCGCGGCAACTTCGAGGAGGGCCACAAGGCCTACGCCGAGGGCACCTTCATCAACGGCTTCCACGACACCTGGCAGATCAAGCACGCCGAGGAGGCGTACGGCTTCGCCCGGGTGGGGCAGACGATCGTGAACGTGCCCGATGCACGGGTCATCCGCCTCTACGTCGACGACGAGCCGTTCGTGGTGGCCGATGCCGACACCATCGAGTACTCGCGGCGGCTCGACTTCAAGACCGGCGTGCTCGAGCGGGTCGTGGAGTGGCGCACGCCCTCCGGCAAGCGGGTGCTCATCCGCTCGCGCCGGCTGGTCTCGTTCACCGACCGGCACCTCGCCGTCATCGACTACGAGGTCACCATGCTCGACTCCGACGCCTCGGTGCTCATCTCGAGCCAGATCCTCAACCGTCAAGACCGGGTCGACGAGTACACCCCGGTCGCGGGCGCGGGCGGAGCCGGCATCGGCGACCCGCGCAAGGCGTCCTCGTTCAGCGAGCGGGTGCTGCTCCCGCGCTTCAAGTGGATCCACGAGGGCCGCTACGTGCTCGGCTACCGCGCGGCCAACTCGGGCATGACCCTGGCGGTCGGCGCCGAGCACCACCTCGAGACGACGAACGAGTGGGACGAGTCGGCGCAGATCGACGACGACATCGCCAAGCAGGTCTACCGCGTGCGCGCGAAGGCCGGTCAGCGCATCCGTCTGGTCAAGACCATCGCCTACCACACCTCCTCCACGGTGCCCACGACCGAGCTCGCCGACCGGGCGAACCGCACGCTCGACCGCATCCGCGAGACGCCGATCGAAGAGGTGTTCGCGCGGCAGGAGGAATGGCTGGCCGACTTCTGGCGGCGCGCCGACGTCGTCATCCCGGGGCAGCCGGCCGTGCAGCAGGCCGTGCGCTGGAACATATTCCAGCTCGCCCAGTCGACCGCGCGCACCGACGGCGGCGGCATCGCCGCGAAGGGCGTCTCCGGCTCGGGCTACGGCGGCCACTACTTCTGGGACACGGAGATCTACGTGCTCCCCTTCCTCACGTACACGTCACCTCAGGTGGCGCGCAACGCGCTGCGCTTCCGGCAGGGCATGCTGCCCGCCGCCCGCGACCGCGCGGTCGAGCTGAACCAGCGCGGGGCGCTGTTCCCCTGGCGCACGATCAACGGTCTCGAGTCCTCGGCCTACTACGCGGCCGGCACGGCGCAGTACCACATCGACGCCGACATCTCCCACGCGCTCTCGCAGTACGTGGCGGCCACCGGCGACGACGACTTCCTGCGCCGCGGCGCCCTCGACATCCTGGTCGAGACGGCGCGCATGTGGGCCGACCTCGGCTTCTGGCGCGGGCGCGAGGGCGACCACGGGCCGCAGACATTCCACATCCACGGCGTCACCGGGCCCGACGAGTACACCACCGTCGTCAACGACAACCTCTTCACCAACGTGATGGCGCGGGCGAACCTCCGCGCCGCCGTGCGCCAGGCCCGGCGGCTGCGGCACGAGTCGCCCGACGACTACGCGGCGATGGCCAAGCGCCTCGACCTCACCGAGGACGAGATCGAGGAGTGGTCGGAGGCGGCGGAGGCGATGCACATCCTCTTCGACGCCGACCTCGGCATCCACCCGCAGGACGCGCAGTTCCTCGAGAAGGAGCTCTGGGACCTCGAGAACACGCCCGCCTCGAAGCGGCCGCTGCTGCTGCACTTCCACCCGCTGGTGATCTACCGCTTCCAGGTGATCAAGCAGGCCGACGTGGTGCTCGCCCTGTTCCTGCAGGGAGACGAGTTCACCACCCGCGAGAAGCGGGCGAACTTCGAGTACTACGACGCGCTCACCACCGGCGACTCGACCCTGTCCGCCTCGACGCAGGCCATCATCGCGGCCGAGGTCGGCTACCGCGAGCTCGCGCTCGGCTACTTCCAGGCGGCGCTGTTCGTCGACCTCGGCGACCTGCACCACAACACGGCCGACGGCATCCACGTGGCGTCGACGGGCGGCGTGTGGAGCGCGCTGGCGTTCGGCTTCGGCGGCATGCGCGACTACCTCGGCAAGTTCACCTTCGACCCGCGGCTGCCCGAGGAGTGGGAGTCGATGGTGTTCCACGTGACGATCCACGGCTCGCTGATCGAGGTCGACCTGCGGCAGCACGAGATGACCTTCACGATCCTCGGCCCCTCGGCCCCGTCGCCGGTGGCGGCGATCGACGGTGCGCCCGGTGCCGCCGGCGCGGCTGCCGCGGGCGGCGGCGGGCGCGGTGGAGCCGGCGACACCGGCTCGACCACCGACACCGCCCCTGCCCCTGCACTTGCCCCTGCGACTGCCCCTGCCGGCCGCTACGCCTCCCCTCCGACGGGGTCGAACCGCTCGGTCGAGGTGTGGGTCCGCGGCGAGCGCGTGCTCCTCGTGTCCGGAACCCCGGTCACCGTCCCCCTGGCCAACGACCGCCCCACCATCGAGGGCGCGCCCACCACGTCCGACATCGAGGGCACGATGCGCGCCGACGGCTCGGTCATCACCGCCTCCATGCCCACGATCGTCTCCGACATCGAGGGCCCGGAGTCGATCGTCGGCTTCGACTGACCCAGATCTGGCACCGGCTACCGGCAAGGTCTCGCGGCGGTGACGATAACTAGGTAGTAATTGCTCATTGATCGCCAATGTGCGCCCTCCGTAGACTCCAAGCTTGACCATATACGAGCATGTCTCGTTTTGTTTCGAGGTAAGGAGTGCCATGCGTTCGGCAGCCAAGATCGTCATCACCGCAACTCTGGCTGGAGGCCTGTTGGCGTCCTTTTTTCCGATGCCCTCCTCGTCTGCCGAAGGATTGATGGGCAGTGGCGCCGCCCGCTTGGTCAGTACCGCCACGGGCAACGACGCGAAGGCCACCGGTAACGCCACGGCGACCAATCCCGACACATCGGCCGATGGTCACTTCGTGGTATTCGAATCGTCAGCAACGAACTTGGTAACCGACGCCACCTCGACTTCGCAGATCTATCTTCGAGACACGATCACGAATGTGACCACGCTGGTCAGTAAGCAGCGTGGGACAATCGGGAACGGCAATTCCAGCGAACCGTCAATATCCGCCGACGGCCGTTATGTGGCGTTCGTGTCATCGTCGACCAACTTGGCTCCAGGAACCTCGGGCGCCAATCAAATCTTTGTCTGGGATCGCATAACTGCGGCATTGGTGCTGGCCAGCGCTACGGATGGCGGCTCGACGCCTGGCGATTCGTACAGCATCGAACCCGAGATTTCGGCCGACGGTACGACCGTAGCTTTCGCTAGTCGCGCTTCGAACCTAACCGCAGAGGCCACCATCGGGCTGCAGGTCTTCGTTCGCAATTTACGGAACAATTCGACGGAGCTAGTAAGTGTCGACCCCCTTTCACCCACACCGGCCGGGGCGATCTGCCCAGCGCATGGCCCTTCGACTTCCGAAGACGGCAACCTCGTGTCGTTTCTCTGCGCCGCACAGCTCACGGCTCTGAGCACCAGAGGTTCAGTTCAGGTATACGTCCGCAACCGACGGGCCGACACCACTACGCTAGTAAGCCTCAGCGTCGACAAGACTTCCGGAGTCGACGCCGACGTCGTCACAGCTCAGATGGCTGCAGGCGGGGATGCCGTCGGATACATCTCTTCCGCCCGAAATGCGACTGCCGACCCACTGGGTCCCGGGTCGCGCGCCTTTGTGTACGATCTGGCTGGCGGTGCCACCTCCATTGCCAGCCGCAACCAATGGAACGAGATAGTCGATGCCGCCGATCTCGCAATTGCGTCGAGTGGTGAACGGATAGCTTTTGTGTCGGTGCTCAGCGACATCACTGCGGGCACGTCCAGCGACGGGCCTCAGGTGTACGTTCGTGATTTGCAAGTGAACGACACCCTATTGGGTTCCCGATCTTGGACCGGTGGAGGGGGCTCGATCGCCACCGACACTCGCGGTGTCCCGATCTCACTCGCGGCTGACGGCGCGACCGTGGTCTTCTCAAAGCAAGCTCTGAACGTCGTAGAGGGCGTATTGCCTGCTAGCCCTCAGGTCTTCTCGGCGCCGCTCGATTTCGCGTCCGGTGTGGTGCGAGTCGGTGGGGCGAACAGATTCGAGGTATCTTCCGCAATCTCACGTGGGCTCTTCACAGAATCCAGCAATCTCCCGATTTACATAGCATCTGGTGAGCGCTATCCGGACGCCCTCTCAGCGATGACCGCCGCAGCGGCGGGTCAACGAGCTGTGAAGTCACCCCTCCTTCTCGTGCCCCACGACGGGGTTCCGGCGTCGGTGGCTGCCGAACTTCAGCGCTATCGTCCGAACGGCGTCACGATCATCGGCGGGTCCCTCGCTGTAGACGATACCGTGCTCGCAGAAATTGAGCGGTTGACGGGAAAACGTCCTGACCGAATCGACGGACCCGACCGATTTGCAGTCTCAGCGAAGACCTCCGCGAATACTTTTCCAACCGGATCGAAGGTCGCTTACGTCGCGTCGGGCGAGAACTATCCCGACGCGCTGGTGGCAGGTGCCGCCGCCGGGTTCGGGCGCGGGCCCGTACTGCTGACGCGGAAGGACGAGGTGCCGGCCGCGATCTCCGACGAGCTGGCGCGGCTGAAGCCCGACAAGATTGTGGTGCTCGGCGGCCCCGCTGCCGTATCCGACGACACGAAGGCGAAGCTCGACGCGATCGCTCCGACGACCCGGATCAGTGGGGCCGACCGGTTCGCTGTGGCCGCCAACACCTCGGCGGCGACCTTCGCCGAGCACACGCGGGTCGTCTACATCGCCTCGGGTGAGAACTTCCCCGACGCTCTCTCGTCCGGAGCCGCCGCAGCCGCCAACCGTGGGCCGGTGCTGCTGGTGCGAAAGGACGCGATACCGGCAGACATCGCGGCTGAATTGAAGCGCCTCGATCCGCGCAAGATCATCGTCGTCGGCGGCACCGCGGCGATCTCCGACAGCGTGGTGACTCAGCTCAACAGCTTCCTGCGAAAGGAGTAGAGGCGGTCAGGCGGGCGGGGCCAGGCCGAGGCGCGGGTAGAGGAGGCCGAAGCCGTAGGTGAGGCCGCCGCGGATGGCGTCCTGCACGTGGCCGGCGCCGGGGACGACGTAGTACGTCGTCTTCCACCCCGCCGCGGTGGCCGCCGCCGAGGCCGAGGCCGCCTCGGGCATGAAGGCCGGGTCGTTGCCGCCGACTGTGAAGACCGCGAAGGTGTCGGGGTAGGCGTGCGCCCCCGACGTCAGGATGCTCTCCGGCTTCTCCGCTTCGAAAGCCGTCGCGTCCCCGCCGAAGAGCGAGGCGATCACCTGGTCGGGCTGCTCCGAGCCGGGGTACTCCTCGCCCGAGATGTCGAAGACGTTGCCGAAGATCTCGGGGTACTTCGCGCCGTACTTGAACGCGCATCCGCCGCCGTTGGAGTAGCCCGCGATGGTCGTGTGGGCCGGATCCTTCAGGATGTTCAGGTTCGAGCGCGCCCAGGTCACGACGTCCTGCGTGATGAACGTCTCGGCGTTGCCGAGGGCCGCGGTGTCGGCGCAGACCGGGTCCTGGTTGGGGTCGCCGAGCTGGTCGGCGACGATGACGATCGGCGCCAGGCCGTCATGCGACGCGGCATAGCTGTCCAGCGCATCCGCCACGAAGTCGGTCTCGGGGTTGCCCGGCTGGCCCATCATCAGCAGCAGGAACGGCAGGGCCGGGGCGCCTTCGACGAGCGCGGCGGGCGGCAGGTAGATGCCGGCCGGTCGCGAGGTGAAGCCCGACGCGGTCGGCGGGATGACCTGGGTGCCCTGGGTGCCCACCGTCGGCATGCCCGCCGGTGGCTTCCAGGTCTCGTAGAGGGGCTTGCCCGCATCCGGGTCGTCGGTCGAGGTCGGCTGCGGCGAGTTCGTCGGGATGACGATCGGATGCTCGACCGTGATGCCGAACAGCGACGCCACCGTCGGGTTCAGCCCGAAGTAGGCGTTGACGCCGAGCGTGCCCGACGCCGCGAACAGCAGCACGCCCAGCACGGCGATGACCTTGCGCCACCACCGCGAGCGCCACAGATTCACCACCGCGACCCCGACGGCGGCGAAGGTCGCGACGGCGATCGCCTTCACCTGGATCGGCAGCGCGATGCCGAACGCGTCGGTGAGCTCGGCCCACGCGATCACGCCGAAGGCGACGAGCGCCCCGGCGAGCAGGCCGATCAGCACGGTGAGCAGCCAGCGGATGCCCGGCGGGCGCACGAGCAGGTAGACGAGCACGACGGCCGAGAGGGCGACCACCACCCAGATCAGAGGGCCGTCGATGATGGGCAGATCGAGCAGCGCGTCCACGGTCTACTCCCCCGCCGTCGGCGAGGAGAGCGACGAGCCGGCGCCTCCGGAGTCGCCGGACCGCGAGACGTGACGCTCCAGCCACGCGAGCAGGTCGCGCACCACCTCGTCGCGGTTGGTCTCATTCAGGATCTCGTGCCGTGCATCCGGATACACGTGCAGCTCGACGTCGCTCAGCTTCGACCGCTCGAGGTAGGCGTGCCGCAGCTTGGTGGCGCTGGCCCGCCCGCCGAGGATGTCGTCGTCGCCGACGATGATGAGCACGGGCACGTCCGCGACGAGGTGCCGCGCGGGTCGGCCGAACAGGCGCAGCCCGTCGGCGACGCCGAACAGCTTCAGCACCTCGGCGGGGAACATGAGCTCGTCGGAGGCGGCGCGCTGCTGCGCCTCGACGTCGCGGGAGAGCCACTCGAAGCCGTTGCCGGGGGCGCCGGGGCTGCCCTTCGCAGGGCGGTGCCGTCGGGTGAGGTCACCGCCGTCCATCGACCCGGGCATCCGGTATGCCGTGCCGACGAGCACGACGCCCGCGTAGTGCGCGAGCGCGGGGGTGTTCACGAGCATCTGCACCATCAGCGAGCCCCAGCTGTGACCGAGCAGCACGAGGGGCACCTCAGGATGCTCGCGCGCGACCTGCACGCCCAGCTGACGGATGTCGTCCACCGTCGCCCGCAGCCCGCCCGGCCCGAGCCGCCCCATCTTGGAGCGGTCGCCGCCGTGCTGGGCGAGGCCCGTGGCCCCGTGCCCGCGCTGGTCGGCAGCGTAGACGCTGTAGCCGGCCTCGTTCAGTTCGGCGGCCAGGGCGGCGTAGCGCAGGGCGTGCTCACCGAGGCCGTGGGAGATCTGCACGACGGCGCGGGGCTGCTCGACCGTCCACCCGTAGTAGGTGATCGCGATGCCCTGCTCGTCCTCGAACACGGCGGTGAAGTGCGCGCTCGGCGGCGGTTGCTCAGGCATACGTCATTGTGGCACGCGGGCAGCCGCGGCCACGGGGCACCGGCACCCCCCTAACGGAGCAGTCGAGCATCCGTCGCACCGTGACGAACCGAGAACCCGCGAAGTCACTCACGACTCGCGCGTGATCTCCACCTTCACGAAGAGCTGCGACCCGAACGGCCCCGCGTAGACCCCGCGCAACGGCGCGATGTCGTTGTAGTCGCGGCCCCGCCCGACGATGACGTGCCGCTCGCCGATGTCGATCAGGTTCGTCGGGTCGAAGCCGCGCCACTCCCCGCAGAACCACTCGACCCAGGCGTGCGACTCGCCGGTGACCGTCTCGCCGATCGCGGCGCCCGGCTTCGGGTGCAGGTAGCCCGAGACGTAGCGCGCCGGGATGCCGACCGAGCGCAGGGCGCCGATCGCGATGTGGGTGATGTCCTGGCAGACGCCGCGCTTGTCCTTCCACGACTCGCGCGCCGTCGACTGCACGCCCGTGACGCCCTGCACGTACTCGACCTGGCGGCCGATCTCGGTGCAGATCTCGAGCGCCGCGTCGCACGGCGAGGTGTGGGCCGCCGCGATCGACTCGGCGAGCTCGACGAGATCGGCGGCCGGCGCCGTGAGCTTCGTCTGCTTCGCCTGCTCGACGTAGGTGGTCGAGGTGGCGGCCTGCGACGCCAGCTCCGACCACTCGAGCGGATGAGCGGCGTGCGGCCGGTTGCGCACCTCCACGAGGCTGGTCGCCGTGAGCGAGAGCTCCTTGTGCGGCGTGAGCACCTCGAACGACGACACCCGTGTGCCCCAGTAGTCGATGTACCCGTGGTTGGAGGAGACGGGGGCGATCTCGAGCGAGGAGTGCAGCACGAACTGCGCCTCCGAGCTCACGGGCAGCATGCGCGCCTCGTTGTAGGAGGCCTGCACCTCGCCCTCGTAGCGGTACCCGGTGATGTGCCGGATGCGCAGCCGGTTCATGCGCTCTCTCCGATCCAGCTCGGGGCCGTGTTGGTGGGGAAGTAGCGCTGCCGGACGGCCTCGCTGGCGGCGCTCGTGGCGTCCTGCACGCTGTCCATGTGGCGCGGCAGCTCGTGCAGGATGTCGGTGATCGGGCGGTACTCCAGCTGCGAGCGGATCTGCCCGAGCAGCCGCTGCGCGCTGTCGGTGACGCCGAGCCGCTCGTTGCGGGGGCCGAGATCGCGCAGGCACTGTTCGGCACGCGACACCGAGTACAGGATGGAGCGGGGGAACAGGCGGTCCAGCAGCAGGAACTCGGCGGCGTTCCGCGCGCTGGGCACGCCCCGGTAGGTGCGGAGGTAGGCCTCGTAGGCGCCGCAGGAGCGGAGGATCGTCGTCCACGACGGGCCGCTCGCCTCGGTGAGGCTGCGGGTGGCGAGCAGGCGCGCGGTCATGTCGGCCCGCTCGATCGAGCGGCCGAGGGTGAAGAAGTGCCAGGCCTCGTCGCGGCTGGCGCTGGACTCCATGATGCCCACGGCGAGCGCCGATCGGTCGCGCACCCAGCCGAAGAACTCGTGCGTCTTCTCGCCGGCGATCTTGCGGGGCATGCGGGCGCGGGTGGTGTTCAGGCACTCCCAGAGCTCGGTCGAGACGATCTCGCGGGCCCGTCGGGCGTTCTCGCGGGCGGCGCCGAGGGAGTAGGCGATCGAGGCCGGATGCGTGCGGTCGACCGCGAGCAGCGCCAGCACGTCGGCGCGCGTGAGCGAGCGGTTGTCGTCGGGCACGTCGCTGCCCATCACCGACAGGAGCGAGCGGCAGGCGAGGTTCTCCTCGATCCACGGGTCCTCCAGGAGGAGCTGCAGGTGCACGTCGAGGATGCGCGCGGTGCCGTCGGAGCGCTCGATGTAGCGGCCGATCCAGAACAGGGACTCCGCGATGCGGGACAGCATGGCCATCACACGTCTCCCTTCGCTGCGGGGGCGGGATGCGCATCCGGTACGTGCTTGGTCTGCTGCTGCTGCTGCGACTGATCGCTGCGCGGCGCATCCTCGGGCGAGTGGTCGGGCGTGTGACCGTGCCCGATGATCGGGATGGCCTGGGTGTTCGCGGCCTGCTCGGCGACGAGGCCCTGGATGTCGTGGGCGTCGCGGGAGACGGAGGCGAGGGTCGAGAACGGGTCCTGGCCGACGACCCAGGTGTCCTTCGAGCCGCCGCCCTGCGAGCTGTTGACCACGAGCTGACCCTCGGGGAGGGCCACGCGGGTGAGACCGCCGGGCAGCACCCAGACGTCATTCCCGTCGTTGACCGCGAAGGGGCGGAGGTCGGCGTGGCGCGGACGCATGCCGTCCTCGACGAGGGTGGGGATGGTCGAGAGCTGAACGACGGGCTGCGCGATCCAGCCGCGCGGGTCGGCGATCAGCCGGTTGCGCAGGGTCTCGAGCTCCTTCGGTGAGGCGTCGGGGCCGATCACGAGGCCCTTGCCGCCCGAGCCGTCGACCGGCTTCACCACGAGCTCGTCGAGCCGGTCGAGCACCTCCTCGAGCGCGCCGGGGTCTTCGAGCCGCCAGGTGTCGACGTTCGGGATGATCGGCTTCTCGCCCAGGTAGTACTGGATGAGGTCGGGGAGGTAGGTGTAGACGAGCTTGTCGTCGGCCACGCCGTTGCCGACCGCGTTCGCGATGGTGACGTTTCCGAGGCGGGCCGCGAGCAGCAGGCCGGGGCTGCCGAGCATCGAGTCGGCACGGAACTGCAGCGGGTCTATGAACTCGTCGTCGACCCGTCGGTAGATCACGTCGACGCGGGTGGGGCCGGCGGTCGTGCGCATCCAGACCCGGCCGCCCGAGCAGAACAGGTCGCGGCCCTCGACGAGCTCGACACCCATCAGGCGGGCCAGCAGGGTGTGCTCGAAGTAGGCCGAGTTGTAGACGCCGGGGGTGAGCACGACGACCGTGGGGTCGTCGACACCGGCAGGGGCGGATGCGCGCAGGGCCTGCAGGAGCTTGTTCGGGTAGTCGCCCACCGGTCGCACCCGCATGCTGACGAACAGCTCGGGCAGGGTCTGCGCCATCACCCGGCGGTTCGAGATGACGTAGGAGACGCCGCTCGGCACGCGCACGTTGTCCTCGAGCACGCGCCAGGCGCCCTTCTCGTCGCGGATCAGGTCGATGCCCGAGACCTGGATGCGCACGTTGTTCGGCGACACGATGCCCGCGGCCTCGCGGTGGAAGTGGTTGCTGGAGCTGATCAGCGCCGCGGGGATGACCCCGTCGCGTACGGCGGCCTGCGAGCCGTAGATGTCGGCGAGGAAGGCCTCGAGCGCCTTGACCCGCTGCTTCACACCGGCTTCGACGTCGACCCACTCGCTCTGCTCGATCACGCGCGGCACGGCGTCGAGCGGGAACGGCCGCTCCTCGCCGGCGAAGTCGAAGGTCACGCCCTGGGCGAGGTAGGAGCTGGCCAGCGCGTCGGTGCGGCCGCGCAGCTCCTCCTGCGTCATGCGGGCGAGGGCGGTGTAGATGTCTTTGTAGGCGGCGCGCGCCTCGACGCCGTCCTGCGACTTGGGCTCGGGGAACATCTCGTCCCACGGGCTCGCCCCGGCACGCCGGGATCGCGTGAGCAGAGTGGCACCGTAGCCGTCGAACAGGTCAACCATGCGGTGAGCCTACTGCTCGGGTGTTGCGCGGGTGTTTCGCGATCGGGCAGGATGAACTATCCTCACAACATGCGTATGAGCCTTCGTCATCTTCTTCCCGCCGCGGCGGGCACCGCGCTCGTGCTGGCCGCCCTGCTGGCCGCGCCCACCGCGGCCCACGCCGCCGCGCCCCGCACGATCGTGCTCAGCCCGACCGGCAGCGACTCCCCCTCCCCCAGCGCGAACCTCGGGCAGATGCAGATCGACGCCTCGGTCGGTCGCGGCTACGTCATCGATCTTCCGTCGGAGGACCTGCTGGTCTACGACATCAGTGGAGCGGCTCCGCGCTACCTCACCCGCATCGGGCTGGGGTCGGCACCGGCGGAGGCGGCTGTCGACGAAGGCACCCACCAGGTCTACGTCTCCGACCGGGTCGACAACACCGTGCTCCAGATCGACGGCCATCCGGCGTCCCCGACGGCGAACACCATCGTCGACACGCTCCTGACCACCGGGTCCGGCGGGGCCGGACTGGCGGTCGACGCCGGCTCGAAGCTGCTCTACGTCGCCAACACGATCTCGAGCGACCTGAGCGTGATCGATCTGTCGACCCACGGAGTCGCGCGCATCCCGCTCCCCGGCGCACCGAGCGACGTCGTGACCCTGGCCGGGTCGAACAAGGCCTGGGTGACGAGTGAGGCGGCCTCGACGCTGACGCTCATCGACGCCCGATCGCCGCGTTCGTCGGTCGTGCTCGGCGGCACGCCCCTCAGCCTCGGGATCGGTGCCGGCGGAATCTCGATCGGCACGCGGGCCGGTGCGGGGCCGTTCGACTACCGGGTCGAGATGTACGACACCCTCCTCGCGCTGACCCACACCTCGGCGTCCCTCGACTCGAAGGCGACCTCCTTCGCGAGCGATGCCACCATCTACTCGCTCTTCATCACCACCGAGACGGGGCAGCTGCACTCGCTGCGTCTCGACACCCTGGTGGAGCAGGGCGACCCGATGACGATGCCGAAGGCGTCGTCGGTCGCGGTCGACGACAGCACGCGCCGGGTGATCACCACCACGAGCGCGCTCACGGGTGGCACCGTCACGAGCTACGACGTGACGGCGAGCCCGCTCATCGTGTCGCCCTCGAGCTACGGTGCCGGGGTGGGGATGAGCTTCACCGCGGCGGTCATCGCCGTGGGCCGGCCCACCGCCGTGACGTTCTCGCTGGCGAGCGGCACCCTGCCGCCCGGCGTCGCGCTCGACCCCAGCGGCATCCTGAACGGCGTGCCGACGACCGCCGGCACCTATCGCTTCACCGTGGCCGCCTCGAACGGGCTGGCACCGGCCGCCGAGTCGACGCTGGAGATCGTCGTCGCGCCGTCGGGGCCGACCGCGCCGACGATCACGACGGCGACGGTGCCGAACGGAACGGTCGGCAAGGTCTACCCCGACACGACGTTCATCGCGAGCGGCAGCCCCGAGCCCGTCTTCTCCGTGGCGAGCGGCACCCTTCCGCCCGGGCTGTCCTTCGACGAGCGCCGGGCCCACCTCTACGGCACCCCCACCAAGGCCGGGAGCTACGACTTCACCATGAAGGCCGAGAACGCCTCGGGTGTCGACACCCAGAGCTACACGATCGTGATCGCGGCCGACCCGGCGTCGATTCCTCACATCACCTCCGACCCGCCGGTCGACGGGCGCGTCGGCGACCGCTACCCGACCTTCACGATCACCGCGACCGGCACTCCCGTTCCGGAGCTCTCGGTGTCGTCGGGCGCTCTTCCGCCCGGACTGTCGTTCGACGAGCGGCGGCGCGAGATCTCGGGCATCCCGACGAAGGCCGGCAGCTACTCCTTCACCATCACGGCCGACAACGGGATCGCGAAGGACAGCAAGGAGTACCGGATGACGATCGCCGCAGCGGTCACGCCGACGCCCACGCCGACGCCCACCGCGACGCCGACGCCGACGCCGACGCCGACGACCGTGCCCAAGGCCGGCGACGGCCCCGGGCCGGGCGCAGCGGGCGCGTCCAGGGTGAGCGGCCCCGGCGCTCCCGGCAGCGGCGTGCTCGCGAGCACGGGCGGCGCCACTGAGTTCGCCCCGCTCGTCGCGGGTGCGGCGGGTCTGGTGGGCCTCGGTGCCGCGGCCGCCGGCACCACCGCCGCCTGGCGCCGCCGCGCATCCTGAGCGCCGTCGCCCACCCCGCCGGCCCCTCGCCCGCCCGCCCGAGCAGCGCGGGGCCGGCGGGCCGGGGGTTAACCCCCGCGGGAAGTGGGCGGGCCGCCCCATCGTGCCGCCCTTGACCCCCGCCCTAACGTGGGGATGTGCGAAAGAGACTGCTGTTCCTGTGGGCCGCTGCGGCCGATCTGGCCATCGACGGCGTGCTGGGGGTGACCTGGCTGACGATCATGCTCAGCCTGCTCGCGACCGGCGTGAGCGCGGTGCCCGCGTTCGGCATCGGCATCGGGCTGCTGTGGCTGACGGTGCAGCTGGGGCGGGGCATCCGCTTCGTCGAGAGGCGCCGCGCCGAGGCGCTGTACGGCGTCGTCATCGTGCCGCCGCCGGTACGCCCCGCCGCCACCACGTTCGGCGGCTGGCTGGCGGGCACGTTCGTCGAGAGTTTCGGCGCGACCCTGTGGAAGGGCATCCTGCACCACCTCACGACCGCCGTGCTGGGCCTGCTGTTCCTCACCCTGATCAGCGGTTCGATCGACCTCGTCGGCGACCTCGCCGCCGGGCGCCTCGGCGAAACGGCGTCGAACCCGGCGCTCGTCGCTCTCGCCGCCGTGCTCGCCGCGGCCGTGCTGGTGGCCTACACGGCCGGTGCGGGCCTGCTCGACCGGCAGCTGAGCGTCGCCCTGCTCGGCGCGAGCGCCAAGGCCGCCCTCGAGCAGCGCGTCGACCGGCTGCAGGATGCGCGGCAGGGCGCCGTCGACTCCGCCCAGGCCGAGCGGCAGCGCATCGAGCGCGACCTGCACGACGGGGTGCAGCCCCGCCTGGTCTCGGTCGCGATGACCCTCGGACTCGCCCGCTCCAAGTTCGCCGACGACCCCGAGGGCGCGAAGGCGCTGCTCGACGAGGCGCACCGCGAGACCAAGGAGTCGATCACCGAGCTGCGGCACCTCGCCCGCGGCATCCACCCGGCGGTGCTCACCGATCGCGGTCTCGACGCGGCCCTCTCGGCCGTCGCCTCCCACTGCACCGTGCCCACCAGCGTGCGGGTCGACCTGCCCCAGCGCCCCTCGAAGGAGACCGAGGCCGTGCTCTACTTCGCCGTCTCCGAGGCCCTGGCCAACGCGAGCAAGCACTCGCGGGCATCCGGATGCTCGGTCAGCGTCACCGCGACGCCCACCGCCGTGCGCGCCGTCGTGTTCGACAACGGCGTCGGCGGGGCCGCCCTCGGGCGCGGCGGCGGCACCGGACTCTCGGGCATGGCCGACCGCGTGCGCGCGGCCGGCGGCACCCTGACCGTGGACAGCCCCACCGGCGGTCCGACCGTTCTCACCGTGGAGGTACCGTGCGCATTCTGATCGCCGAGGACCACGTGCTGCTGCGCGCCGGTCTCGAACGCCTGCTCGCCGACGCCGGGCACGAGGTGCTGCCGTCGGCCGCGACCGCTGAGGAGCTCATCCGCAGCGTCGACGCCGACCGCCCCGACCTCGCCGTCGTCGACGTGCGGATGCCGCCGAGCTTCACCGACGAGGGCATCCGCGCGGCGGTGCTGCTGCGCTCCCGCCCCGGCGGCCCGAAGCTGCCCGTGCTCGTGCTCTCGCAGTACGTCGAGGAGCGCTACGCCGCCGAACTGATCGCGGGCGACTCGGCCGGCCTCGGCTACCTCCTGAAGGACCGCGTGGCCGAGGTCGACGACTTCCTCGCCGCGGTCGAGACCGTGGGCGCCGGCGGCACCGTGCTCGACCCCGAGGTGGTGGCGCAGATCGTCATCCGCTCCCGGCGCTCCCGCGAGCTCGACACCCTCACCGTCCGCGAGCGCGAGGCGCTGCAGCTGATGGCCGAGGGCCGCTCGAACAGCAGCATCGCCGAGCGGATGCACATCACCCCCGGCGCGGTCGAGAAGTTCATCTCGGCCATCTTCGGCAAGCTCGGCCTGCCCGCCGAGGACAGCGGCAACCGCCGTGTCCTCGCCGTGCTCAAGTACCTCGGCGCGGACGCGCGCTGACTCCCATCCACCCCCTGCGAAAGAAGGAATCATGAGCGTCCAGACCCCCACCCTGCCTCCGATGACCGGCGGCTCCTCCCCCGCCCCGGGGCCGACCCCGCCGCCGCGCGACCGCTCGCTGCGCATCGCCCTGCTCACCATCGGCTCGGCGCTCGTGGTCCTGCTCGTCGGCGTCGGCATCCTGCAGCTCGTGCAGTCGGCGGCGGACGCGAACCGCGGCGACGGTTCGGGCAGCTACTCGGCGGCCGGCTCCTTCGACACCCTCGAGGTCGACGTGAGTGCGGCCGCAGTCACGGTGGCCTACGCCGACGTCGCCGAGCCGCGCTTCGACTTCGACTCGGGCGGCTCGTCGCTGCGCTTCGACCAGCGGATGCTCGGCGACACCCTGCGCGTCACCGTCGGCGATCGCGGCTGGTGGCCGATCCGCTTCTTCGACTTCTCGTCGCTCGGCGATGCCACGCTCGCGGTGACCCTGCCGCGCGGCGCCGAGCCGCTCGGTCTCGACGTGGACTCCTCGGCCGGCACGGTGCGGGTGGACGGCGACTTCGCCGACCTGTCGCTCGAGAGCTCGGCCGGTGACGTCGAGCTGACCGGCTCGGCCGACTCCCTGAACCTGGAGACCTCGGCCGGCCGCATCACGGCCAAGGACATCGACGTGTCAGGGCCGGTGGTCACCGAGAGCTCGGCCGGTGACACCGACCTCTCCTTCGCGACCCTTCCGTCGTCGATCTCGGTCGACAGCTCGGCCGGCTCGGTGGCGGTCGCACTTCCCGACGGCAAATACGAGATCCGCACCGACACCTCGCTCGGCACCGTTCAGCTCGGGGTGCCTAGCACTCCGGGGGCCGACCGTGTGTACTCATTCGAGACCAGCGCGGGCGACCTCGTGCTGACGCCGGCGCCGTAGCGACGGGGACCGGCGGCCGGCCCTAGCGGCCGGCCGTCGACTCGCGCACGACGAGCTCGGGCTGGAAGGCGATGTGCCGGTACTCGCCCCGGCCCGGGTTCTCGATCTCGGCCAGCAGCAGCTCGGCGGCCGCCCGGCCCATCTCGCGGGCCGGCTGGCGGATCGACGACAGCGGGATCGCCGCGTTCGCTGCGAACGAGATGTCGTCGTAGCCGATCAGGGCGATGTCGTCGGGCACCCGCACCCCCGCATGGGTGAGGGCCTGAAGCAGTCCGATCGCGATCAGGTCGTTCGCGGCGAAGACGGCGTCGGGGCGATCGGCGGCGGGCAGGGCGAGCAGCTGCTCCCCCGCCGCGCGGCCGGCTTCGGCACGCATGGTGTCGAGCTCGAGCATCCGGATGCGCCCCGCATCGCGCTCGAGCACCGCCTGCTGCGCCCCGCGTGCGCGCTGGGAGACCTGCAGGATCTCGGGCGGCCCGCCGACGAACGCGAGGTTGCGCCGGCCGAGGTCGAGCAGGTGGCCCGCCGCGAGTTCGCCGCCGCGCAGGTCGTCGACCGAGACCGAGCTGAAGCTCTGCGCGTTGTCGTGCCGGTCGACGAGCACGACGGGCGAGCCCCGCTCGCGCAGCCGCTCGAGTCGGCGCTGCACCTGCCCGACCGGCGTGATCAGCAGCCCCGAGACGCGCTGCTCCTCGAACAGGTCGAGGTAGGCGAGCTCGCGGGTGGTCGACTCGCCGCTGTTGCCGAGGATGAGCGGCCGGCCGTGCTCGCCGAGCAGGTCTTCCGCGCCGCGCTCGACGTCGGCGAAGAACGGGTTCGAGACGTCGAGCACCATCATGCCCACCGTGCGGCTCTGCCCCACCCGCAGCTGGCGGGCGGCGTCGTTCCGCACGAAGCCGAGCTTCTCGATCGCGTCGACGACCCGCTTGGCGGTGTCGGCCGCGACGGGCTTGGACTGGTTGAGCACGTTCGAGACGGTGCCCACCGACACTCCGGCGAGGGCCGCGACGTCGCGCACGTTGGCCGTGGTCATGCACACCTCGTGGGGTTCGGCGCCGTCGTCCCGGCGATGGGTAGAACGTTTCACGAGAGTAGCGCAGGGCGTGCGCTGGCGCATCGGCCCGATCGATGGTTATATCGTTTCAACACACTCGACGACGAGGGGATGCACGATCATGACGGCCGAGACGATGGAACGCGTCTGCTTCCAGCTGCAGGTGAAGCCCGAGCGCATCCCCGAGTACACCGAGCGCCACCGCGCGATCTGGCCCGATATGGCGGCCGCCCTGAAGGCGACCGGGTGGAACAACTACTCGCTGTTCCTCCGCAACGACGGGCTGCTGATCGGCTACTTCGAGACGCCGTCGCTCGCCGAGGCGCAGGCCGGCATGGCCGCCACCGAGGTGAACGCGCGCTGGCAGGCCGAGATGGGCGAGTTCTTCGTGGCGCTCGACGGGGCGCCCGACACCGGCTTCCTCCGGCTGACCGAGGTCTTCCATCTCGAGGATCAACTCGCGTAAGCTTCCTCCGGGTAGTGAATCGTTTCACCCACCACTCACCGCTTCATCGACGACAGCAAGGACGAATTCCCATGGTGCAGTTCAGCGACATCGCCTCCGAGCTCGAACGCCAGGCGATCGAGCTCCCCTCCTGGGCCTTCGGCAACTCGGGCACCCGCTTCAAGGTGTTCGGAACGCCCGGCACCCCGCGCACTCCCGAGGAGAAGATCGCGGACGCCGCCCAGGTCAACCGCTACACCGGGCTCGCCCCGAAGGTGGCGCTGCACATCCCCTGGGACAAGGTCTCCGACTACTCGGCCCTCCGCTCCTACGCGAACGACCTCGGCGTCGAGCTCGGCACGATCAACTCGAACACCTTCCAGGACGAGGCCTACAAGTTCGGCTCGCTCACCTCGAGCGACCCGGCCACCCGCCAGAAGGCGATCGACCACCACCTCGAGTGCATCGAGATCATGCACCTCACCGGCTCGCAGGACCTCAAGATCTGGCTCGCCGACGGCACGAACTACCCGGGGCAGGGCGACATCCGCTCGCGTCAGGACCTGCTGGCCGCCTCGCTCGAGACCATCTACGGCGCGCTCGGCGAGGAGCAGCGGCTCGTGCTCGAGTACAAGTTCTTCGAGCCGGCTTTCTACCACACGGATGTTCCCGACTGGGGCACCTCGTACGCCCACGTCGCGACGCTCGGCGACCGCGCGTTCGTGTGCCTCGACACCGGCCACCACGCGCCCGGCACGAACATCGAGTTCATCGTCGCGCAGCTGCTGCGGCTTGGGAAGCTCGGCTCGTTCGACTTCAACTCGCGCTTCTACGCCGACGACGACCTGATCGTGGGCGCGGCGGATCCGTTCCAGCTGTTCCGCATCCTCTACGAGGTCGTGCGCGGCGGCGGCTACGACGTCGACTCCCCCGTGGCCTTCATGCTCGACCAGTGCCACAACGTCGAGGAGAAGATCGTGGGCCAGATGCGCTCGGTGCTGAACGTGCAGGAGATGACGGCGCGCGCGCTGCTCGTCGACCGGGCGGCGCTGCTCGAGGCGCAGAACGCGAACGACGTGCTGGGGGCGAACGCCATCCTGATGGACGCGTTCTACACCGACGTGCGCCCCTCCCTCGCCGCCTGGCGCGAGTCCCGCGGCCTCGCGGGTGACCCGATCGCGGCCTTCAAGGCCTCGGGCTACCAGGAGCGCATCGTCGCCGAGCGCGTCGGCGGCGCCCAGGCCAGCTGGGGCGCCTAGCCCCGGTCCTCCGCGGCGCTCCGGCGCCGCACCCGCGGTCGCTTCGGCGCCCGCGCCCCCGAGCGGCGGCCCGGGTCTCCGGTGGTGGGAGACCCGGGCCGCTTTCGTGTCTCCTCACGATCGAGCCGTCACGAACCGCCCCCTGAAGGCCCGGAGAGGGCGTTCTGAGACGGTTCGATCGGAGCGGGCGCGGGCGCGGGGCGGCGAGGCCGTAGGGTCGGAGGGTGACGGACGAGGGGGGCGCGGCGGGGACGCGGGGGCGGACCGCCGTCGGGGCCGCGACGCAGCTCGGCACCGAGGTGAGCATCAACCTGGGGTCGGCGCTCGCGGGGCTCGTCATCCCCGTGGTGGGCGCGTTCGTCGTGGTGGCCGCGCGGCAGCTCGTGATGGCGGCCGTCGTGCTGCCGTTCTACCGGCCGAAGCGCGCCGGGCTGAGCTGGGCGCGGCTGTGGCCCGCTCTCGCCCTCGGCGTCGCCCTCGCGGTGATGAACGTCTCGTTCTACCAGTCGGTTCACCTTCTCGGCCTCGGCATCGCGGCGACGATCGAGTTCCTCGGGCCACTGACGCTCGCTCTGGTGACGAGCCGGCGGCTGCTCGACGTCGTCTGCGCGGTGGCCGCGGGTATCGGCGTGGTGATGCTGACGGGCCTCGACGGCACGATCGACGGCTGGGGCGTGCTGCTGGCGCTGACGGCGGCGGCGGCCTGGGCCGCGTACATCGTGCTGACGCGGCGGGTGGCCGTCGGCCTCCCGGGTCTGGAGGGGCTGAGCGTGGCGGGCATCGTCAGCCTCGTGCTCCTGCTGCCGTTCGCAATCGCCACGTTCGACCCGGCGGCGTTCGACTGGAACGTCGTCGCCCTACTGGTCGGGGTGGGCATCCTGTCGTCGGCCCTGCCCTACAGCCTCGACACGTTCATCCTGCGCCGGCTCACCCCGCGGCTCTACGCGATCATCACCGCGTTCGGCCCCGTGGTGGCGGCGGTGTTCGGCTGGCTCATCCTGAACGAGCGGTTCACCGTGCTGGAGGTGATCGCGATCACGATCGTCTGCGTCGCGGCGGGGACGGCGATCGCGACGCAGCGCGACCGCCCCCGCCCGCCGCTCGAGCGCGTGGCCGAGATCACCCCCTAGCGCGCGACGTCTAACTCAGAACCCGATCGACGGGTCGATGAACTCGTTCGTCACGATCGTCTCCGGCGCCACGTCGGGCGCGGTCGTCGCCCCCTGCTTCTCGAACAGCGGCGTCGTGATGTCGATGATCTCCTGCACCCGGTCGAGGTCGAAGTTGCCGACCGTGTCGTCGTCGCCGTTGCCCACGAGCCCGAGCGAGACCTGCGTCGCCGCCGAGTAGTCCGCCACGCCCTGGGTGTAGACCCACCCGTTGTCGAACTCGTCGACCGCCTTCAGGATGAGCGCGTTCGTCGCCGTCGGGTCGGCGTAGTAGTCGACCGTCGCCTGCTGGATCACCGGCACCAGCTTCGTCAGGCACGGCGAGAGCGACTCGAGGTCGCCGCTCCGCACCGAGAGCGCCGAGGCGTAGATCGGGTAGCCCGCGTCGTGGATCAGCTGGTACGCCACCGGCTTCCGCCAGTCCTCGAGCTCGTTCTCGTAGACGTAGGGCTCCACCGTGGCGAAGCCCTGCTGCGCGTCGGCGCCGTCGGCCGCCACGAAGCTCGCGGGCGTGCCGTCGTAGCCCCCGTCGACGTTATCCAGCGGCAGGATGCCCGACCCGGTCAGGTAGTCCATGTACGTCGCCCCGCCGAAGTACCGCACCACCGCATCCGTCTTGCCGAGCTCGGCGATGGTCTTCACGTCGGGGTAAGTCGCCGGATCCCACATGATGATCTGCGGCCCGACCTCGAACGGCGCGAAGACCGCCGTGGTGGGCATGTCGGCCGAGAGCTGCACGGCCTCGTCGGTGTTGGCGTAGCCGAGCGTGATGCTCGGGTCGGAGTACTGCTGGCTGGTCACGCTCTGGAAGCCGATCGCCGGGCCGCCCGAGCGCACCTCGACGTCGACGCCGGTGTACTCGCCCGAGGCGAACAGGGGGCCCGAGACCGACTTGGCCCCGGCGTCGACGCGGGCATCCGGGCCGATCAGCTGGTAGAGGTCGCCCTGCTCGGCCTCGGGGTTCCAGTCGGTCTGGATCACGACCGTCGCGGGGCAGTCGGCCGAGAGGTCGATCGATCCGATGGTGAACGAGGGGTCGGGGCTCGCCGAGTCGGTTCCGGATGCGGTGGCCGAGCAGGCGGTCAGTGCGGCCACCGAGACGACGAGCGCGCCGGCGGCGAGGGCGGTGCGGGCGGTTCTGGTGGGGCGGGTGGTGCGGATGCGGGACATGGGTTCTCCTGGGGGTGGGTGGAGCGCGAGGTGGAGCAGGGAGCGGAGGGGTCAGAGCTCGTCGACCGGGGTCGACGTCGCGGCGCCGCCGACCGTGAAGCGGTCGCGGGTGGTCGTGTAGAAGCTGGCGCCGAACCGCGCGACGGGCGCGTAGCCGGCGAGCCGCACCCGCCAGGTCTCGGTGTCGATCAGGTCGTCGCGGGTGTGCAGCGAGACGATCCGCCCGAAGAACACCTCGCGGCTCGCGGTCTCGAGCTTCTCGTGCAGCACGCACTCGAGCGCGACCGGGGCGGCCTGGATGGTCGGCGGCGCTACCACGAGCGACGGCGTCGTGGCGAGCCCCACCGCGGTCAGCTCGCTCACGCCGTGCGGCAGGTTCTCGCCGCAGCGGTCCGCGGCCTCGGTGAGCGGCTCGTCGACGAGGTGCACGACGAACTCCCCGCTCGCGTCGATGTTGCGCGCGGTGTCGCGGCGGCCGGTGGGGCTCGTGCGATTCAGGCTCAGCATCACGAGCGGGGGCTCCTCGCCGATCATCCCGAACATGCTGAAGGGGGCGGCGTTCACCACCCCGCCCGCGTCGACCGTGGTGACGAGGGCGATCGGGCGCGGCACGATCAGGCTCGCCATCAGCTTGTAGCGCTCGTACTCGCCGAGCACCGTGAAGTCGACGTCAGGCACGGTGCGCCGCCGCCCACCAGGCGAGCAGCACGTCGCGCAGGGCGTCGCCGGCCGAGGTGTAGAGGTCGCGCCGCCAGAGCCGCTCGAGCAGCTCGGCCGAGACATCCGAGAGCACGACGGGCACCGGCTCGTAGCGGATCGGCGTGTTCACGAACGCCGGCACGTAGGCCGGGTCGCGCGCCAGCGCCCGCTCGGTGCGGATGACCGGCTGCCGGAACTGCGCCACCGTGCGCTGCGTGTCGTAGGCCTTCAGCTCGGGCACGGCGGCGAGGTCGGCGGCCGAGGCCCGCCAGCGCGTGACCCGCACCGGCTTGATCGCGAAGTTGCTCGTCTTCATCACGTCGGCACCGCAGATGTTCGGCACCGCGAGCACGTCCATCACCGCGAGCAGCTCGACGTGGTCGCCCGGCTTCGACGACTGGTGGTGGATGGCGGGCATCCCCTCGTCGACCGTCGTGCTCATGAACAGGTTGAAGGAGTCGTGCACGTCGTCGGGGGTGAGCCCGTACTCACGCTGCGCCTCGGCCTGGATGTCGGCGCAGTTGGTGTGCACTGCGAAGCCGTAGGCCGTCTCGTAGAGGTTGGCGCTGCAGCGCGGGAACACCACGTCGTTGACGTGCACCGTGTCGGTGAGGATGAACATCATCGCCCGCTCGCGCGGTGGCGACGACCAGAGGAAGTCGCCCGGCCCGGGGTTGATGCCGTGCAGCGTGCGGGTGCGGCCGGTGTGGAAGAACTCGCGGTAGTCGTGCAGGTTGAACACGTTGAAGTCGACGCACTGGGCTCCGTCGAGCTGCTCGACGCGCAGCAGCTCGCCGGCCCGCACCTCGACCGCCTTGCCGGTTCCGGGCTCGAGCACGAACTCCTCGAGCAGCTCGCGCTCGTCGGTGACCGGATGCGCGATCCGGCTCGTCCAGTCGTCGACCCGCCCCGACACGGCCGGCACCGGCAGCGGCGCGATCGCGTCGTCGGCGCTCTCGCGCAGCGCCCGTGCCACCAGGCCGGACAGGTCGTCGGCCTCCCCGGCGGAGAGGCTGCGGTCGAGCAGCTCGCGCTGCTGCTGATTGAGGCTGAGCTCGAGGCGGGTGAGGAGATCGGTCATGACTTCAGTATGCGGTACTTAGCGTTTCGGTATACGTAAACTCTGTGTTTCGTGCACGTTACGCCCGGGGCACGCCTCCTCCCGCCGTATACTCGCTGCATGCCCCGTGCCGAGAACGCCTATGCCGCTCTGCGCGAGGCGATCATGGAGAACGCCCTGAAGCCCGGGACGAAGCTGCCCGAGAGCGACCTCGGCGAGCACTTCGGGGTCAGCCGCACGCTCATCCGCGCCGCCCTCGCACGGCTGGCCGGCGAGGGTCTGGTCGACATCGGCAAGACCAAGTCGGCGACGGTCGCGCAGCCGAGCCGGGAAGAGGCGCTCGACGCCTTCGAGGTGCGCCGCGCCTTGGAGCGGGAGGTGGTGCGACTCGTCGCCCTGCGCTGGAGCGACGAGGGCGAGCGCATCCTGAGCACGCAGATCGACCAGGAGCGGCTCGCCGCCGACGAGGGCGACCACAAGCGCTCGGTGCGGCTCGGGGCGGAGTTCCACATGCTGCTCGCGGGGCTGACGGGCAACGCACTGCTGCGCCGCTACCTCGAGGAGGTGGTGGGGCGCACGACGCTGATCCTCGCGGTGTACGGGCAGGCGCATCCGCAGCACGACAGCCTCGCCGAGCACGTGGCCCTCGTCGACGCACTGCGGGCGGGCGACGGCGACGAGGCCCAGCGGCTGGTCGACGGGCACATCGCCGCGGTCGAGCAGCGGGCCCTCACGCAGGACGCCGCCGAGCCCGACGACCTCGCGGGCATCCTGAGCCGTTTCACCCAGCGCTGACGCCGTGACCGACCCCGGCCGCCTCAGGCGCGGGTCGCCGAGAGCCGCAGCCGCCAGCTGACCAGGGCCAGGTCGAGGGCCAAACGGCGCTCGCGGTCGTCGAGGTCGAGACCGCCGAGCAGTGTCTCGATGCGCTCGAGCCGGCCGTAGAGGGTCTGCCGCCTGATGCCGAGCGCCTCGGCCGTGCGGGTCTTCGAGAGGCCGGCGGCGAGGAACGCGTCGAGGGTCATCACGAGCCCGGCGCCGGTGCGGGCATCGTGCTCGAGCAGCGGCCCGAGCTGTCCGGCCACGAATCCCTCCAGCGCCTCGTCGTCGACGAGCGAGACGAGCAGCTGGTAGAGCGCGAAGTCCGCGGCGAGCACCACGACGGCCGAGGGCGTCAGCCGCGCGGCCAGCCGGGCGGTCTCGCGCGCGCTCGGGAAGGCGCTGACGAGGGCCGGCACGTCGTCGACGGGCGGGCCGGCGCTCACCAGCACGCCGCCGCCGACGGTCGACCGCAGCTCGCGGCCGAGGTCGTCGGCGAAGCGGGCGAGCACGCTGCGCAGCTCGCGGGGCCGCAGCAGGGCACCGATCAGCACGTCACCCTCGTGCTCGGCGACGAGCGCGGCGCCGAGCAGGCGACCGGCCACGGCCCGGGCGGCGATCAGCACGTCGGCCGCACTCGCGCCGGCCGACCGGGCGCGCACGCAGAGGGCGACCGCGACCTGCCCCGGGCGGATGCGCAGACCGACCCCGATGGCCCGCGCCACCAGCTCCTCGGTCGACACGTAGCGGCCGGTGACCATGTCGCGGAGGAGCTCGGCCCCCGCCTGGCGCCGGCTCACCGGCGCCTCCCCCGAGCGGGCGACCTCGAGCGCGACGAGCGGAGCCGCCACGCCGAGCACGAGCCGCATCTGCTGCTGCACCGAGTCGGGGCCGTCGCCCTCCGCGGCCGACGCCGTCTCGCGGAGCACGAGCCGCCCCCAGGCCTCACCGCCGACGAGCACGGGTGCCTCCACCTCGACCGCGGCCCGGTCATCCGCCTCGGCCGGGTCGACGCCGGCCACCAGCTCACCGGCCGCCGAGTGCAGCGATGCCGCGAACCCCGACCCGGTGCTGATCGCACCGACGAACGCCACGAGTCCGCGATCGTCGCCGAGCGCCAGGGTGAGGCGCTCCTGGAGGCGCGCCGCGAAGCGCAGGCCGGTCAGCTCCCCGCCGAGGATCCGCGCGTGCGCGACCTCCGTCACCTCGATGAACGGTACGACCCCGTGCAGCAGCACGAGGGGCAGTCCGGCGCGCTCCGCCTCGTCGACGATCTCGGGCGGCACCGTCGGGAACGTGCGGCCGAGTTCGAAGAGCAGGGCGGCCACGCCCACGCGGGCGAGGTCGGCGATGTAGCTCCGCCGGGCATCAGCCGACACGGCGACGAGCCCGAGGCCGGTCGTCAGCAGCACCTCGCCGCCTCGGAGCAGCGGGGCGATCTCGAAGATCTCCGAGGTGTGCACCCAGCGCACCGGCCGCCGACCGAAGCCCTCGCCCCCGGCCGCCACCTCGGGCCGGGCGCGCACCACGGCGGGCAGCGCCATCAACTCGGCGACGGTGAAGATCATGCGACCACCGTACAGACCGTCCAGTGTTTACGGCGTCGAAATAACGGTCTGTCCCTGGAGCGCGACGAGCGGATGCCCGTAACCTCGGGTGAATCCTGCACCACCCGGCACCGACGACCCCCTTGAGAGGCACCCGATGACTCGCGGCCCCAGCACCCGAACCACCGGTCCCACCCCCGGATCCGCCGACCGCACCGCCCGCGGACGGCGCCGCCGTTCAGCGACCGGCTTCGCCGCACTCGGTCTCGCCGCCGCCCTGATCGTCGGCCTCAGCGGCTGCGGCGGCGCCACCGGTGACGAGCCGGCCGGCGACGCGGCCACCGCCGATTCCGGCCTCCCGCTGGTGTTCGGCGCGTTCGCGACCCCGCTCGAGGAGCCGTGGGACGGCGCGATCCACGCCGCGCTCGAGAGTGCAGCCGAGGACGGGCTGATCGAGTACCAGCACGTCGACAACCTCGCCACGGCCGACGAGATGGAGAGCGGCCTGCGCGACATCATCGCCAACCAGGAGCCCGACATCATCATCGGCGACGCCTTCGCCGCCGAGGACGCGGTGCGCGCCGTGGCCGCCGACTTCCCCGACATCGCCTTCGCGTTCGGCTCGGGCGGCGAGGAGCAGGCACCGAACTTCAGCGTCTTCGACAACTGGATGCAGGACCCGGCCTACCTCGCCGGCATGATGGCCGGCGGCCTCACGAAGAGCGGCACCATCGGCGTCGTGGCGGCCATGCCGATCCCCGAGGTCAACCGGATCGTGAACGGCTTCATCGCGGGCGCCCAGGAGACCAACCCCTCGGCGACCGTGACGGTCTCGTTCATCAACTCTTTCTTCGACCCGGCCACCGCGAAGCAGGCCGCCGAGGCCGCGATCGCCGGAGGCGCCGACGTGCTCTTCGCCGAGCGGGCCGGGGTGATCGCGGCCGCGTCCGAGAACAGCCTCCCGGTGTTCGGCATGATGGTCGACCAGCAGTCCGAGGCGCCCGAGTACGTCGTGTCCTCGCTGCTCTGGGACATGCGTCCCACCGTCGAGGCCGTCGTCTCCGCCGTCGAGGACGGCAGCTACGAGGCCGCGAACCTCGGCGAGTACTCCTTCATGGTGAACGGCGGCAGCGCGCTCGCGCCCGTCAACACCGGCACGGCCTTCGAGATCCCGTCCACGCTCACCACGGCGGTCGAGGCCCGGCAGGCCGAGATCCTCGACGGGAGCTTCGAGACCCCGATCGACGAAGAGGCGCCCGCGGGCTCCACCACCGTCGGGGAGTAGCTCCGCGTGACCGTCTCCGCACCACTGGCCGAACTGAGGGGCATCACCAAGCGGTTCGGCACCCTCACCGCCAACGACGCCATCGATCTCGCCGTGCAGCCGGGCGAAGTGCTCGCGCTGCTCGGCGAGAACGGGGCCGGCAAGTCGACCCTCACCCGCATCCTCTACGGCCTCAGCCAGGCCGACGAGGGCGACATCCTCGTGAACGGCGAGGTGGTGCGGATGAACGGACCGGCGGCCGCGATGGCGGCAGGTATCGGCATGGTCACCCAGGAGTTCTCGCTGATCGACACGATGACCGTGACCGAGAACCTGATGCTGGCGGGCTCCGGTCTCGGCCGGGTCAGCCGGCCGGCGGCCCGGGCGCGCGTGCTCGAGGCGGCCGGGCGCATCGGCGTGGCCATCCAGCCGGATGCGGTGGTCGGCGGGCTCTCCGTCGGCGAGCGCCAGCGGGTCGAGATCGTGAAGGCGCTCTTCCACGACTGCCGTCTGCTGATCCTCGACGAGCCGACCGCCGTGCTCACCCCGCAGGACGTCGAGGTGCTCTTCGCCACCGTGCGCCGGCTGACCGCCGAGGGGATGGGAGTCATCTTCATCTCGCACAAGCTGCACGAGGTCGTCGAGATCGCCGACCGGGTGAGCATCCTCCGCCGGGGCCGGATCGTCGCCGACGTGCCGGCCGCCGGGCTCGTGCCGGCGCGGATCGCCGAGCTGATGGTCGGCGGGTCGACGGCGGCGGTGCCGACGGCGCCTCTGGGCCTGACGCCGACCGAGCCCACCACTGCGCCCCTCGGGGTTCCGGATGCCCGCCCGAACGCTCCGGCATCCGCCGCCCCGGCGGCGCTCGGCATCACCGCCCTCTCCCTCGCGGGCCGGGGTCGGCCGCTCCTCGACGCGGTCACCCTGACCGTCGCCGAGGGCGAGATCGTCGGAGTCGCCGGCGTCTCGGGCAACGGCCAGACCGAGCTCGTCTCGGTGCTCTGCGGCATGACGGAGCCGTCCTCCGGCAGGGTGCACGTCGGCGGCACCGACATCACGGCCCTCGACGTGACCGCCCGCATCCGCGCCGGGCTCGGGCGCCTCACCGAGGACCGCCGGGGCAGCGTCGTGCTGAACCTGTCCGTCGAGCAGAACCTCGTGCTCGAGGACCTCGACCGATTCCGCGTCGGCCCGTTCACCTCGCGGCGCCGCGTGCGCGCCCACGTCGCCGCCCTGATCGAGCGCTTCGACATCCGAGCGTCGGCCGGCGACCCCATCCGCAGCCTGTCGGGCGGCAACATGCAGAAGGTGCTGCTCGCCCGCGCCATCGCCCGCGACCCGCGCGCGCTCGTGGCGTCGCAGCCGACGCGCGGCCTCGACGTGGGAGCCTGCGCCTACGTCTACGAGCAGCTGCGCGCGCTCCGGGCCGGCGGCGCCGGCGTGCTCGTCGTCTCGGAGGACCTCGACGAGCTGCTCGGCCTCTGCGACCGCATCGTCGTGATGGTCTCCGGCCGGATCGTGGGTGACGTGCCGGCGGCACGCACCACCCGCGCCGAGCTCGGACTGCTGATGACCGGATCGGCGGTGGAGGCCGCGTGAAGATCGTCCTGCGCGCGAGCGAGTCGCGCTGGCTCGCCCCCGCGGCCGTGCTGGCCGCCGTCGTGCTCACGCTGCTGCTGACGGCGGGGCCCATCCGCCTCGCCGGCGCGAACCCGATCGCGGCCTATCAGCGCTACCTCGTCACCCCCCTCACCACGCCGTCGGGCATCGGCGAGGTGCTGCTCTCGGCCACACCCCTCATCTTCACCGGGCTCGCCGTCGCCATCGCCTTCCGCGTCGGCTACTACAACATCGGCGCGGAGGGCCAGTTCCTGGCCGGCGCGATCGCGGCCACCGTCCCGGGGCTCGCCCTGCCGGGTCTCCCCCCGCTCGTCGCCCTGCCGCTCGCGCTCGGTGCAGGCGCTCTCGGCGGGCTCCTCTGGGCGCTCGTGCCGGCCCTGCTGAAACGGCACGCGAACATCGACGAGGTCGTGACGACGCTGCTGCTGAATCCGGTCGCGCTCCTGCTCGTGCAGGGACTCCTGAACGGGCCCTGGCGGAACTCGGAGACGGGCTTCCCCGACTCCGACCGCTACGGCGCCGGCTACACGCTGCCCACCCTGGTGGACGGGTCCCGGGTGCACTGGGGGCTGGTCGTCGCCCTGCTGCTCGTCGTCGCCGCCTTCGTCGTGATGTCGTTCACCCCGCTCGGGCTGCGCCTGCGGGCCGCGGGGCAGTCGCCGGCCGCGGCGCGCTTCTCGGGCATCCGGGTGTCGTCGCTGCAGTTCCGCTCGGCCCTCGTGTCGGGCGGGATCGCCGGCCTCGGCGGCGCCTCGCAGGTGCTCGGCGTGCAGCACCAGCTCACCGCCAGCATCTCGAACGGCTACGGCTACACCGGCGTCGTGGTCGCCACGCTCGGCGCACTGACCGCCGGCGGCGTGCTGCTGGTCGCGCTGCTGCTCGGCGACATCGCGGTGGGGGCTCAGAACGCGTCGATCACGCTGCAGCTGCCCACCCAGATGGGCGCGATCGTCAGCTCGACGCTGCTCCTCGCGGTCGTGGCCCTGCTGGCCGCACGCCGCTACCGCATCGCATTCACCAGGCGCACCGGCTCCCGAGGGGACGGCAGCTGATGGACTTCCCCGTGCTCGCCGTGCTCGCGGCGACCCTCACCATCGCCACCCCGCTCGTCTGGGCGGCACTCGGTGCCCTGATCAACGAGCGGGCGGGCATCCTGAACCTCGGCATCGAGGGCACGATGTACGCCGGCGCCTTCGTCGGCTTCCTCACGGCGGTTATGACGGGCAACCCGTACCTCGGCATCGGCACCGCGATCGTCGCCGGACTGGCGGCGGGCGCCCTGATGGGCCTGCTCACCGTGACCCTCGGGGTGAACCAGCACGTCGCCGGTCTCGGCACCACGCTGCTGCTCGTCGCCGCCTGCGACTTCACCAACCGCCTGCTGTTCTCGACCGGCACGCAGTCGGTGACCGAGAAGTTCGACCGCTGGTTCCCCGGGCTCGGGATGCTCGCGCAGTACCCGATGACGTTCGTGGCGTTCCTCGTGCTCGCGCCGGCGCTCTGGTGGGTGCTCCGCTCGACCGGGTTCGGCCTGCGCCTGCACGCCGTGGGCGAGAACCCCGAGGCGGCGGACGCGGCCGGCATCCCCGTGGCCCGTACCCGCTACGCCGCGCTGATGCTCGGCAGCGTGCTGATGGCGGTGGGCGGGTCGTTCCTGACGCTGTCGCTGCTCGGCAGCTTCACGCTCGACATCGTGTCGGGCCGAGGCTGGATCTGCATCGCCCTGGTGATCTTCGGCCGCTGGCGCGTCTGGCCGGTGGTCGCGGGCGCGCTGCTGTTCGGGTTCACGGATGCGCTGCAGCTGCAGCTCGCCATCACCCCGCTGTTCAGCGCCGTGCCCAACGAGCTGCTGATCGCGCTGCCGTACCTCGTCGTCATCGCGGCCCTCGCCGTGTGGGGACGACGGGTGCGGTACCCCGGCGCGTACCTGACGCCGTACCGGCGCGCGTAGACCTTCCGAGCCCCCGACCCACCCACGACCGATCTTCACAAGGAGCGAACGATGGCCCCCACCGACACCGAACTGCTGAGCCATGCGATCGCCGAGGCGCGCGCCGGGCGGGCGACCGGCGGCATCCCGATCGGCGCCGCGCTGATCGTCGACGGCGAGGTGCTCGCCACCGGCCACAACAAGCGGGTGCAGCTCGACTCGCCGATCCTGCACGGCGAGACCGACTGCCTGGCGGCCGCCGGACGGCTGCCCGCCTCGGTCTATGCCCGGGCCACGATGGTGACGACGCTCTCGCCGTGCGACATGTGCACGGGCGCGATCCTGCTGTACGGCATCCCGCGGGTGATCATCGGGGAGAACACCACGTTCTACGGCGGGGAGGACTACCTCCGCGAGCGGGGCGTCGAGGTGACCGTGCTCGACGACGCCGAGTGCATCGAGCTGATGCGCGAGTTCATCGCGGCCGAACCGGCCCTCTGGAACGAGGACATCGGCGAGGACGCCTGACCCCCCCCTCCTCCCAGGGAGGAGAGGGGATCAGAGGGTGCGCGCTAGGAGCGGGCGCCCGTGAGGTGCTCGAGCGCGAGCTGCTGCAGGCGCACGAAGCCGAAGCCCTTGCCGTTGAAGTACGCGTCGGCGTCGAACTCCTCGTAGGCCGAGGTGTCGGCCAGGAAGGCGTCGTACGACTCGCCCTCGCCGAGGGTCGGCACCGAGAGCTCGGGCACGCGGGCGGCGGTGAGCGCCTCCTGCACCTCGGGGTCGGCGCGGAAGGCCGCGGCGCGCTCCTTCAGGATGAGGTAGGTGCGCATGTTGGCCTTCGCCGACTCCCAGACGCCGGTCTCGTCCTCGGTGCGCGAGGGCTTGTAGTCGAAGTGGCGCGGGCCCTCGTAGGACGGGCCGCCGTTCGGGCCGCCGTTCTCGAGCAGGTCGACCAGGGCGAAGGCGTTGTGCAGGTCGCCGTGGCCGAACACGAGGTCCTGGTCGTACTTGATGCCGCGCTGCCCGTTGAGGTCGATGTGGTAGAGCTTGCCCTGGTAGAGGGCCTGGGCGATGCCGGCCGCGAAGTTCAGGCCCGCCATCTGCTCGTGGCCGACCTCGGGGTTGACGCCGACGAGCTCGGGGCGCTCGAGGGTCTCGATGAACGCCAGCGCGTGGCCGACGGTCGGCAGCAGGATGTCGCCGCGGGGCTCGTTCGGCTTCGGCTCGATGGCGAAGCGGATGTCGTAGCCCTTGTCGGTGACGTAGTCGCCGAGCAGGTTCACGGCCTCGCGGTAGCGCTCGAGGGCCGAGCGGATGTCCTTCGCGGCGTCGTACTCGGCGCCCTCGCGGCCGCCCCACATGACGAAGGTCTTCGCGCCGAGCTCGGCGGCCAGGTCGAGGTTCCGCAGCACCTTGCGGAGCGCGAAGCGGCGCACGGCGCGGTCGTTGGAGGTGAAGCCGCCGTCCTTGAAGACGGGGGCCGAGAACAGGTTGGTGGTGACCATCGGCACGATCACGCCGGTATCGGCGAGCACCTGCTTGAGGCGGTCGATCTGGGTCTGGCGCTCCGCATCCGTCGAGCCGAAGGCGAACAGGTCGTCGTCGTGGAAGGTGAGGCCGTAGGCGCCGAGCTCGGAGAGCTTCTCGACGGCGTGCACCACGTCGAGGGGAGCGCGGGTGGGGCCGCCGAAGGGGTCGGCGCCGTTGTAGCCGACGGTCCACAGACCGAAGGAGAACTTGTCGTCGCGGGTGGGGGTGTAGGACATGGCGGAGCTCCAGTTCAACGTCTTTGGTGAGTCGCTCCGGCGAGGAGCGCGCGCAAAAGTTATCGGTCCCAACATATTCGGACGTCGGTCGGTCTGTCAAAGATCACGATTCGGAAACAGGATGATCGCGCTCCATCAAAGCTTTGCGTTGCGCTCGACAGGGGTATATGTTTCGTGAGTCAACAAAGATGCACCAAGAGTTGACGCCTTACAAGGGAGTAATGGCTACATGCCTTCCCCTTCACATCACGAAAGGGACTGACACCACCATGTCAATGACGAAGAAAATGATGGCGCTCGCTGTCGTCGGCGGTCTCGCCGCCAGCCTCGCCGCCTGCAGCTCGGGCGGATCGACCGATGCCGGCAGCACCGACGGCGCCCAGGTCGCCGACTGCAACGTCGGCATCTCGATGCCCACGCGCAGCCTCGAGCGCTGGATCAACGACGGCGAAGGCCTGCAGAAGAAGCTCGAGGACGCCGGCTGCACCGTCGACCTGCAGTACGCGGACAACAAGACCGAGCAGCAGATCTCGCAGATCCAGAACCAGGTCGCCGGCGGATCGAAGATCCTCGTGGTCGCCGCCATCGACGGCGAGACCCTCGGCCCGGTGCTCGCCGACGCCAAGAAGCAGGACATCACGGTCATCGCCTACGACCGCCTGATCAACGGCACCCCCGACGTCGACTACTACGCGACCTTCGACAACTACAAGGTGGGCCAGCTCCAGGGCCAGTACATCGAGGAGCAGCTGGGCCTGAAGGACGGCAAGGGTCCGTTCAACCTCGAGCCCTTCGCCGGAAGCCCCGACGACAACAACGCCGGCTTCTTCTTCCACGGCGCGTGGGACGTGCTGCAGCCGTACGTCGAGAGCGGCAAGCTGGTCATCCCCTCCGGCAAGAACCCCGAGGGTGAGGACGGCTGGAAGGCCATCGGCATCCTCGGCTGGGGCTCGGACGACGCCCAGGCCGAGATGGACAACCGCCTCTCCTCCTTCTACACGGGCGGCGAGAAGGTCAACGTGGTGCTCTCCCCGAACGACAGCCTGGCCCTCGGCATCGAGGCCTCGCTGAAGTCGGCCGGTTACAGCGCCGGCGCCGACTACCCGGTGATCACCGGTCAGGACGCCGACAAGGCGAACGTCGAGGCCATCCTCAACGACCTGCAGTCGATGACCGTCTGGAAGGACACCCGTGCCCTGGGTGACCGCGTCTTCGACATGGTCCAGTCCATCGCGGCCGGCGAAGAGGTCGAGGTCAACGACACCGAGACGTACGACAACGGCGAGAAGGTCGTCCCGGCCTACCTGCTCGACCCCGAGGTGGTCGTGAAGGACGACGTGCAGACCAAGCTCGTCGACTCCGGCTTCCTGAAGGCCTCGGACATCGGTCTCTGACCTGCGCTGAAGCGCTGACACCATCGGCGGCGGCCTCCCTGAGGCCGCCGCCGATCATCCTGTTCAACCCCCTTTGCTTGAAGAGAGCGACGCGACCCATGAGCAACGCGATTCTGTGGATGCGCGACATCACCAAGGACTTCAACGGTGTGAAGGCGCTCGACGGCGTCTCGATCGTCGTGGAGCGCGGTGAGGTGCACGCCATCTGCGGTGAGAACGGCGCCGGCAAGTCGACCCTGATGAAGGTCCTGTCCGGCGTGTACCCGCACGGCAGCTACGGCGGATCCATCGAGTTCGAAGGCCACCCGACCGCCTACAAGACAATCAACGACAGCGAGCACGACGGCATCGTTATCATCCACCAGGAGCTCGCCCTGAGCCCCTACCTGTCGATCGCCGAGAACATCTTCCTCGGCAACGAGAACGCCAGCCGCGGCATCATCGACTGGAACAAGACCAACCGCGAAGCGGCCGTGCTGCTCGCCCGGGTCGGCCTGAACGAGAACCCGGCCACCCCGGTGCTCGAGCTCGGCGTCGGCAAGCAGCAGCTGGTCGAGATCGCCAAGGCGCTGTCCAAGCGCGTGAAGCTGCTGATCCTCGACGAGCCGACCGCCGCGCTGAACGACGACGACTCCGAGCACCTGCTGACGCTGATCAACCACCTGCGCGAGCAGGGCATCACCTGCATCATCATCAGCCACAAGCTGAAGGAGATCCGCAAGATCGCCGACACCGTCACGATCATCCGCGACGGCAAGACGATCGAGTCCTTCTCGATGAAGGAGGCGGATGCGACCGAGTCGCGGATCATCCGCTCGATGGTCGGCCGCCCTCTCGACAACCAGTTCCCGCCCCGCACGCCGAACATCGGCGAGGAGTACTTCCGGGTCGAGAACTGGACGGCGTACCACCCGGTCGACACCGAGCGGAAGGTCGTCGACGACGCCTCCTTCACGGTGAAGGCGGGCGAGATCGTCGGCTTCGCCGGCCTGATGGGCGCCGGCCGCACCGAGCTCGCGATGAGCATCTTCGGCCGCTCCTACGGCACGAACATCTCGGGCAAGGTCTTCAAGGCGGGCAAGGAGATCCAGACCCGCACGGTGAGCGAGGCCATCCAGAACGGCCTGGCCTACGCCACGGAGGACCGCAAGAAGTTCGGTCTCAACCTGATCGGCGACATCTCCGAGAACATCTCGGCCGCCGCGCTGAACAAGCTCGCCAAGGGCGGGGTGGTCGACCGCAACCAGGAGAACAAGGTGGCCGACGGCTACCGCGCCTCGATGAACATCAAGGCGCCCTCGGTGTCCTCCATCGTGGGCAAGCTCTCGGGCGGCAACCAGCAGAAGGTCGTGCTGTCGAAGTGGATGTTCACCGGGCCCGACGTGCTCATCCTCGACGAGCCCACCCGCGGCATCGACGTGGGCGCGAAGTACGAGATCTACGGCATCATCAACCAGCTCGCGTCCGAGGGCAAGGCGGTCATCGTCATCTCCTCGGAGCTTCCCGAGCTGATCGGTCTCTCCGACCGCATCTACACCATCTCCGAAGGCCGGATCACCGGCGAGGTCGTCCGTGAGGACGCGACGCAGGAAACACTCATGCACTACATGACCGCGGGAAGGGACTGACCCCGATGACGAACACAGCCACCGAAGCACCGACCGAGCCCTCGGGCCCGGCCCCGGTGAAGTCGCCCCGCCGCATGCGGGTCGACCTCCGTCAGTACGGCATCCTCGCCGCGCTGGCGATCATCATCCTGCTGTTCGAGGTGCTCACCAACGGGCGCCTGCTGATGCCCGGCAACATCAACAACCTGATCCAGCAGAACTCCTACGTGCTGATCCTCGCGATCGGCATGGTGATCGTCATCATCGCCGGCCACATCGACCTCTCGGTCGGCTCGGTCGTCGCGCTGGTGGGAGCGGTCGCGGCCCTCGCGATGAACAGCTGGGGCCTGCCGTGGTGGGCCGCCGTGCTGCTCGCCCTCGTCGTCGGCGCCGTGATCGGCGCCTGGCAGGGCTTCTGGGTCGCCTTCGTCGGCATCCCGGCGTTCATCGTGACCCTCGCGGGCATGCTGATCTTCCGCGGCCTGACCCTCGTGCTGCTCACCGGCGGCACGATCTCCGGCCTGCCGGACGAGTTCACCGCGATCGGCGCCGGCTGGCTGCCGCCGTTCCTCGGTGAGGCTCTCGACGGCCGCGACACGCTCACCCTCGTGCTCGGCGTGCTGGCCTCCGCGGCCTTCGTCGTGCAGCAGGTGCGCACCCGTGCCACGCTCCGCAAGCTGGAGCTGCCGCGCGAGCCCGCCGTGTCGGCCATCATCAAGAGCGCCATCCTGGTCATCGCCGTGATGGCGCTGGCCTGGCAGCTGAGCGCCTACTCGGGCACCCCGATCATCCTGATCATCCTCGCCGTGCTCATCCTGCTGTACACCTTCGTGCTCAACCGCACGGTGTTCGGCCGGCACGTCTACGCGATGGGCGGCAACCTGTTCGCCGCGCAGATGAGCGGTGTGAAGACCCAGTGGGTGAACTTCTTCATCTTCGTGAACATGGGCGTGCTCGCCGCCCTCGCCGGTGTGGTCGCCACCGCCCGCGCGGGGTCGGCCGTCGCGAGCGCCGGCCAGAGCTACGAGCTCGACGCCATCGCCGCCGTGTTCATCGGTGGAGCGGCCGTGCAGGGCGGTGTCGGAACCGTCGTCGGCGCCGTGATCGGTGGTCTCGTGATGGGCGTGCTGAACATGGGCCTGTCGATCCTCTCGGTCGACGCCGCCTGGCAGCAGGCCATCAAGGGCATGGTGCTGCTGCTCGCCGTGGCGTTCGACATCATCAACAAGCGGCGGTCCGGCCGCTGACACGCGCGCCGGTCACCCGGCGTTAAGCTTCGGGGGCGGTCGTCGCGTGCGGCCGCCCCCTTCGCATCCCGTCCCGCGGCCGTCTGCCGCCCGTCCCCCGCTCATCCGCCGCCGTCCGAGGAGGTCGCCGTGTCCGTCCTCGGTACCCCTCGCCCGGTGAGCGCCGGCGTCGGCAACAGCAACGACCAGACCCGTCGGCACAACCTGTCGACCATCCTGACCACCCTGCACCACGGCGGTGCGCAGACCCGGGCCGACCTGACGCGGCGCCTGGGCCTCAACCGCTCCACCATCGCCGCCCTCGTCGGCGAGCTCGTCGACCTCGGTCTCGCGCACGAGACCGCCAGCACCGAGCACGGCGGCGTCGGCAGGCCGAGCCCCACCGTGACGCCCTCCGAGCAGGTCGCGGCCATCGCGATCAACCCCGACACCGACGCCATCATCATCGGCCTGGTGGGGCTCGGCGGCGTCGTGCACAAGCGCATCCGCTACGAGACCGCGGGCGTGCCGACGGTGCGCGAGACGGTCAACATCGTCAAGGCCGTGATCGACGGGATGCGCAGCGAGCTCGACACCTCCTTCCGCATCGCAGGCGTCGGCATCGCCGTGCCCGGCCTGGTGCGCGCCGGCACCGGCGTGGTCACCCTGGCACCGCACCTCGACTGGCACGACGAGCCGCTCGCCGAGCTGGTGACCGAGGCGCTGGGCTACCCCGCCACGGTCGCCAACGACGCGAAGGCGGGCATCATCGCCGAGAGCGTCTACGGTGCCGGGCGCGGCATCGACGACCTGGTCTACGTCAACGGCAGTGCCAGCGGCATCGGCGGCGGCGTGCTCGTCGGCGGGGTGCCGTTGCGCGGAGCCCAGGGCTACGCGGCCGAGCTCGGCCACATCAGCGTGGCGGGCGGCGGCATCGACTGCCACTGCGGTCGCGTCGGCTGCCTCGAGACCGAGGTGCACCTCGCGGGGCTGCTCGCCGCCATGGGCCGCGACCACCTCGACGCCGACGAGTTCGACCAGCTGCTGCTGACCAGCTCCGACCCGGCCGTCGAGGCCGAGATCACCCGGCAGCTCGACGTGCTGACGCTCGCGCTGGCCGACTTCGTGAGCGTGTTCAACCCCTCGCGCATCCTGCTGGGGGGCTTCCTCGGGTCGCTGTTCGCCGCGCATCCGGAGCGCATCGTCGAGGGCGTGCGCGCCGCCTCGTTCGCCCAGCTCGCCGACGAGCTCACCATCGAGCGCGCCCAGCTGCGCTCGCGCCTGCTCGTCGTGGGCGCGGCCGAGATCGCCTTCGAGCAGCTGCTCGCCGACCCCGCGGGCATGTGGACGTGAGCGCCGGGTGGTCGCGGTGATCGGGGCCGAGCGCCGCGAGCTGCTGCTGGCCCGGCTCGAGGAGCACGGCATCATCCGGCTGGAGGAGTCGGCCTCGGCGCTCGGCGTGTCGACCATGACGGTGCGCCGCGACCTCGAGGCGCTCGAGCACGAGGGCATCGTGAGCCGGGTGCGCGGGGGCGCCGTCGCGACCGTGAAGGCCCGCTCGTTCACCGAGCGGCAGGGCACGGGCGACGCCGCCAAGACCACGATCGCGCAGAAGGCACTCGACCTCGTCCCCGCCACCGGGTCGATCGCGGTCGACGCCTCCTCCACCTCGGGCCACCTGCTCGCGCAGCTGCGCCCGGCCACCGATCTCGTGGTGGCCACCAACTCGGCGCACAACCACGCCCGGGCCCGGGCCGTGCGGGGCGTGCGCGCCGTGCTGCTCGGCGGTGAGCTGGAGCCCCGCACCGAGAGCTTCGTCGGCCCGATCGCCTGCGCGGCGGCCGGCATGCTCACCTACGACCGCTTCTTCACCAGCGCGAGCGCCGTCGACGCCGAGCACGGCACCACCGAGACGATCATCGAGGAGGCGCAGGTCAAGCGGGAGCTCGTGCGCGCCGCCCGCGAGACCGTGCTGCTGCTCGACTCGTCCAAGCTCTCGCGGCGGGCGATGGCCGTCGCCATCCCGTGGGCGAACATCTCCCTGCTCGTCACCGAGCTCGATGCGGCGGATGCGCGGCTCGACCCCTTCCGCGACCTCGTCGAGGTGCGCTGAGCCGACCGCCGCTTCGACCGTTCCCGGCGCGCGCCCGTTGACCCCCGCGCGCCCCGGTGTTATGTTTTGTGAAGTTCACACGCCATGACATCCGATGGAGCATCCATGACCTCGCAGGCCGCCGCCGATCTGATCGCGCGCTCGAACCGACTCGGTTCCGACCCGAAGAACACCAACTACGCCGGCGGCAACACCTCCGCCAAGGGCCTCGAGGTCGACCCCGTCACGGGCGAGGATGTCGAACTGATGTGGGTCAAGGGCTCGGGCGGCGATCTCGGCACCCTGACCGAGTCGGGCCTCGCCGTGCTCCGCGTCGACCGCCTGCGCGCGCTCGTCAACGTCTACCCCGGCGTCGACCGTGAGGACGAGATGGTCGCCGCCTTCGACTACACGCTGCACGGCAAGGGCGGCGCGGCCCCCTCGATCGACACGGCGATGCACGGCCTGGTCGACGCCGCGCACGTCGACCACCTGCACCCCGACTCCGGCATCGCGATCGCCACGGCGGCCGACGGCGAGGAGCTCACCCGCACGATCTTCGGCGACAAGGTGGTCTGGGTGCCGTGGCGCCGCCCCGGCTTCCAGCTCGGCCTCGACATCGCCGCCATCAAGGCCGAGAATCCCGAGGCGATCGGCTGCATCCTCGGCGGCCACGGCATCACCGCCTGGGGCGACACCAGCGAGGAGAGCGAGCGCAACTCGCTCTGGATCATCGACACCGCCGCCGAGTACATCGCGGCGAACGGCAGGCCCGAGCCCTTCGGCCCCGCCCTCGACGGCTACGGCGCCCTCGAGCCCGCCGAGCGTCGCGCCAAGGCCGCCGCCCTCGCCCCGACCATCCGCGGTCTCGCCTCGACCGACAAGGCGCAGGTCGGCTCCTTCACCGACGCCGACGTCGTGCTCGACTTCCTGGCGAGCGCCGAGCACCCGCGCCTCGCCGCGCTCGGCACGAGCTGCCCCGACCACTTCCTGCGCACCAAGGTGAAGCCCCTCGTGCTCGACCTGCCGGCCGACGCGAGCGTCGAGGACTCGATCGCCCGCCTCAAGGAGCTGCACGCCGCCTACCGCGAGGACTACGCCGCCTACTACGACCGCAACGCCGTCGAAGGCTCCCCCGCCATGCGCGGCGCCGACCCCGCGATCGTGCTCGTGCCGGGCGTCGGCATGTTCAGCTACGGCGCCAACAAGCAGACCGCCCGCGTCGCCGGCGAGTTCTACATCAACGCGATCAACGTCATGCGCGGCGCCGAGGCGCTCAGCACCTACGCCCCCATCGACGAGGCCGAGAAGTTCCGCATCGAGTACTGGGCGCTCGAGGAGGCCAAGCTCCAGCGCCTGCCGAAGCCGAAGTCGCACGCCACCCGCGTGGCCCTCGTGACCGGTGCCGCATCCGGGATCGGCAAGGCCATCGCCACCCGTCTCGCCGCCGAGGGCGCCTGCGTCGTGATCGCCGACCTCGATCTGGCCAAGGCCGAAGCGGCGGCCGCCGAGCTCGGCGGCACCGACGTCGCGATCGGCGTGCAGGCGAACGTCACCAGCGAGGCCGAGATCCGGGCCGGCATCGAGGCGGCGCTGCTGCAGTTCGGCGGGCTCGACCTCGTCGTGAACAACGCCGGCCTGTCGATCTCGAAGCCGCTGCTCGAGACCACCGAGAAGGACTGGGACCTGCAGCACGACGTGATGGCCAAGGGCTCCTTCCTCGTCTCGAAGGCGGCCGCGAAGGTGCTGATCGAGCAGGAGATGGGCGGCGACATCATCTACATCTCGTCGAAGAACTCCGTCTTCGCCGGCCCGAACAACATCGCCTACTCCGCGACGAAGGCCGACCAGGCCCACCAGGTGCGGCTGCTCGCGGCCGAGCTCGGCGAGTACGGCGTGAAGGTCAACGGCATCAACCCCGACGGCGTCGTGCGCGGCTCCGGCATCTTCGCCGGCGGCTGGGGCGCCAAGCGCGCCGCAGTCTACGGCGTGCCCGAGGAGGAGCTCGGCGCCTACTACGCCCAGCGCACGCTGCTGAAGCGCGAGGTGCTCCCCGAGAACGTGGCCAACGCGGTCGCGGTGCTCACGGGCAGCGACCTCACGCACACCACGGGCCTGCACATCCCGGTCGACGCGGGCGTCGCCGCGGCCTTCCTCCGTTAGGCTCCGGGCATGACGGCAGCGGTGGCCGCGGTCGACCTCGGGGCGACCAGCGGGCGGGTGATGCTCGGCTACGTCGGGCACGACGAGCTGCGGCTCGTGCCCGTCGCGCGCCTCCCGAACACCCCCGTGCGGGTGATCGACGGCCTGCACTGGAACATCCTCGAGCTCTACCGCAGCGTCACCGCCGGCCTCGCGTCGGCGGTGCGCGAAGAGCCCGACATCCGCAGCATCGCGGTCGACTCCTGGGCGGTCGACTACGCGCTGCTGCGCGGTGAGCGGATGCTCGGCACCCCCTACCACTACCGCGACGACCGCACGGCCGAAGGTGTCGAGAACACCCATGCCCTCGTCTCCCCCGCAGAGCTGTACACCGCGAACGGCCTGCAGTTCCTCGCCTTCAACACGCTGTACCAGCTGGCCGCCGACCGCGCATCCGGAACCCTCGATCTCGCCGACGGGATGCTGCTCGTGCCCGACCTGGTGAACTTCTGGCTCACCGGGCAGCGGCGGGCCGAGGTCACGAACGCGTCGACGACCGGGCTGCTGAACGTGCACTCGGGAGCATGGGACGGGCAGCTCGTCGAGCGCCTCGGGCTGCCGGCGGGCATCCTGCCGCCGCTCGTGTCACCCGGCTCCACCGTCGGCACGCTGCTGCCCGCGGTGGCCGCCGAGCTGGGCGCCCCGGCGTCGCTCCCGGTGAGCGCGGTCGGTTCGCACGACACCGCGTCGGCGGTGGTCGCCGTGCCGTCGACGGCCGAGGACATCGCGTACATCTCCAGCGGCACGTGGTCGCTCGTGGGGGTGGAGCTCGAGCATCCGGTGGTCTCGGAGGAGGGGCGCCTCGCCGGGTTCACCAACGAGGGCGGGGTGGACGGGCGCATCCGCTACCTGCAGAACGTCTCGGGGCTCTGGCTGCTGTCGGAGTCGGTGCGCACCTGGGAGCGCGACGGCGCGCAGATCGACCTGCCGACGCTGATCGCCGAGGCGGCAGCCGTGACGACGTCGGTGCCCGTGTTCGACGCCGGCGACGCCGTGTTCGTGGCGCCGGGCGACATGCCCGCACGGATCGCCGACTGGTTCGGCTCACGGGGGATGCCCGCACCGCAGTCCCGAGCGGAGGTCGTGCGCAGCATCCTGGAGAGCCTCGCCGCCGCCTACGCGCAGTCGATCGAGGCGGCCACCGCCCTGTCGGGGCGCACGGTCTCGGCCATCCACGTGGTGGGCGGCGGGTCGCAAAACACCCTGCTCTGCCAGCTGACCGCCGACCGCACCGGGCGGCCGGTGCTCGCCGGGCCGGTCGAGGCGACCGCGATCGGCAACGTGCTCGTGCAGGCGCGCGCCCAGGGCCTCGTCGCCGGGGACTCCTCGCTCGAGGCGCTGCGGTCCCTGGTGGCACGCACCTTCCGCCCGGTGCGCTACGAGCCCGCTCGGGGGCGGCACTCAGGCTAGAGGTCGTCCGGCCGTGACAGAATCGTGACCACAGCCGGGCGACCCGTTCGCCGATCCGATCGGCTGAGGCGACAGAAGGTGCGTGCCCGACGACCATGCGACGTGAACTGAACATCATCAGTTACAACCTCCGCAAGCACCACGCGAGCGGAGAGCTGATCGACCTCTCGAAGCTCTACGACGTCGACATCCTCTGCCTGCAGGAGTGCGACACCGAGGACATGCCCCCGGTGATCGAGCATCTCGTGCTGGCCGATTCGACCAAGACGAACCGGCTCGGGCTCGCGATCTACTTCCGCGCCGACCGCTTCGAGCTGCGCGCCACCCGCGTCTTCGCGCTGCGCAAGTCGATGCACGACCGCGTGATGGCGCCGGCGCACGAGCGGCTGCTCGCCGCGAAGCTCTACGACCACTCGCTCGGCAAGGAGATCCTCGTGGGCTCGTTCCACGCGGCGCCCCTCACCGCCACCAACTCGCTGCGGCGCAAGCAGATCGCGGCCGCCCACGGCGCGCTGCGCGTGATGGGGCCGGGTCTGCCGACCGTCATGGTGGGCGACTACAACTACCCGTGGTTCCGCAGCAACCTCAGCGAGCGCATGGAGGAGTCGGGCTACCTGCTCTCCTTCAGCGACAAGCCGACCTACGCGCGGTACAAGTACTTCAAGGGGCACTTCGACTTCGTGACCTCGGCGCACACCCGCATCGACTCGATCGACACGCTGCCCCAGGGCGAGTCCGACCACCTCCCGATCCTGCTCGTGGCGGGCGTCGAGGACTAGCCGCTCGGCCCTTCCGATCGCTCAGCGGCGGCGACGGGCCGCTTCCGCGCGCACGGCCTCGGGCACGAGCTGCAGCAGCTGGTCCTGCCTGAGGGGCAGGTCGAGCAGGCTCAGCTTCACCCGCCCGCGGCTCGCGTGCCGCTCGGCGTCGAAGCGGATGACCGTGGCCGCGTCGGCCCGCAGCCGCACCTGAACCAGATCACCCGCCGACACCTCGGCCGCCACCCTCCCGTCGATCTCCACCGCGGCTCCGCGGGTGCCGTCGCCCAGCTCGAACTCCATCGGCTCCCGCGCGCTCAGCACCACGGCGCGGTCGATGCCGGTCATCGGAGCCACCGGGCTGATCACCGCCGCCACGAGCGACGGCGACATCACGGGCCCGCCGGCCGCGTAGTTGTAGGCGGTGGAGCCGGCACTGGTCGCGACCACCACGGCGTCGCCTCGGTAGTACCCGTAGGGGCGGCCGTCGACACGGAGGTCGGCCGTCACGACGCCGGACCCGGGCATCCGGGCCACCGCCACGTCGTTGAAGGCGAGCGACTCGGCGCGCACCGACCCGTCGGCACCCCGCACCACGACCTCGAGCGCGTGATGGCCCTCGAGCTGGAAGTCGTCGGCCGCCAGCCGGTCGAGCGCCTCGGGCAGCTCGACCGGCTCGACCTCGACGAGGAAGCCGAGGTTGCCGTAGTTCACGCCGAGCACCGGGATGGCAGGCTCCCGCCCCGCGACCAGCCGCATCGCGCCGAGCATCGTGCCGTCGCCGCCCAGGGCGACCACCGCCTCGGCGCGATCGAGGAACGCCGCCTCGGTCACGAGCTCGATGCCGTCGCCGACCCGGCCGGCGTCGCTCTCGAGCGCGATCAGGGTGGCCGGATGCGCGGCATCCCACTCCCGCAGCAGGCCGATCGAGCGCGTGACGTCCTTGCTCGGGTGCGGGATGAGACCGATCGTCGCGAGGGGCATGCGGCGAGGGTAGCGGATGCGCGTGGGCGACGCTCCGGCCGTCGGTTCTCCCGAGGCTACCGGGGTCGTGGCCGCGGCCGGCCGGGCCCGTCAGCCGGGGTCATCAGCGGTGGTCGTGGCCGCGGCCGGCCGGGCCCCAGACGACGATGCCGACGATCGGCACGAACAGCCAGAAGACCCACGACCAGGCGAAGCCGCCCGGGATGAGGAAGCCGCAGGCCAGGAACAGGCCGAGCGCGATCAGCGGCGTGACGCTCACGGCGACGACGCCGGCCGCGCCGCCGAGGGGAGCGGGACCGGTGCTGCGGCCGGAGTAGTCGTAGCCGGCGCCGTAACCCGGGCCGCCGTAGCCGGGTGCGCCGTAGCCCGGGCCGCCGTAGCCGGGCGCCTGGGCGAAGGCGGGGTTCGCCGGCGGGCCGGCGGGCGCGGAATCGACACCGGGAGCGGAAGCGGGGGGTGCCGCCGGGGCGGCCGGGTCGGCGAGAGGGCCGGCGTCGGTGTCGGGGAGGTCAGTGAAGAGCGGGGCGAGGTCGCCGCGCACGACCGCCCGGCCCGCGGCGGCGGTGCGCTCGGCGAGTTCGTCGGCGGTCAGGCGGCCCTCCGCCTCGGCGCGGGCGAGGGCGGCGATCGCGGCGTCGCGGTCGGCGTGGCTCAGGCGGAGGTGGGAGGTGCGGGTGTCGTCATAGCTCATGCAGCCACCCTGCCCGACGCCGCACCCTGAGCGGTAGCCCCGAACCAGGGGAGGGCCGCGGGCGTAGCGTGGAAGGACTGCTCCCCCTCGAAAGGACACCATGACCTCGCTCGACTTCGGCCCCCTCGTGCTCGGCGGCAACACCTTCGGCTGGACGTCGAGTCGCGAGGAGTCCTTCGCCGTGCTCGACGCCTTCGTCGATGCCGGCGGGCGCTCCGTCGACACCGCCGACGTCTACTCGGCCTGGGTACCGGGCAACTCGGGCGGCGAGTCCGAAACGGTGATCGGCGAGTGGTTCGCGAGTCGCGGCCGGCGCGACGACGTCGTCGTCGCCACCAAGGTCTTCTCGCTCGCCGAGCGCCCGGGCCTCTCGGCCGCCAACGTGCGCGCCGCCGTCGAGGACTCCCTGCGCCGCCTGCAGACCGACCGCATCGACCTCTACTACGCCCACCGCGACGACGAGTCCGTCGAGCAGGAGGAGTACGTCGCCGTGTTCGACGAGCTCGTGCAGGCCGGCAAGATCGTCGAGGCAGGCGCCTCCAACTTCTCGGCCGAGCGGCTCCGCTCGGCCGTGTCGATCGCGAACGAGGCCGGGCTCGCCGCCTTCACGGTCGCGCAGGACCAGTACAACCTCGTCGACCGCTCCTTCGAGACGGCGCTGCAGGCCACCCTGAAGGACCTCGGCATCGTCGAGCTGCCCTACTCGGGCCTCGCGAGCGGGTTCCTCACCGGAAAGTACCGGCCGGGCCAGGTCGTCGACTCGGCGCGGGCCGGCGGAGCATCCGCGTATCTCGACGACCCCCGCAACGTCGAGCTGCTCGCCACCCTCGACGCCATCGCGGCCGAGCGCTCCGTGCCGGTCGCGGCCGTGGCGCTCGCCTGGCTGCGCCAGCAGCCGACGGTCGCGGCGCCGATCGCGAGCGCCCGCACGGTCGAGCAGCTGCCGGCCCTCGTGCAGTCGTTCGCCCTCGAGCTCGACGACGAGGAGCTCGCACGCCTGGCCTGACGGTCGCGGCCGGCGGGCGCCTTCACCGGCGGTTAACCTCGGCGGGCTACGGTCACCGGGTGAACGACACGAGCTGGACGCGGGAGGCGCTGATCGCGCGCACCGACGTCGCCTTCGCCCTCGACCATGTGCGCCGACCGGTGACGCCCGAGCGGGCGCGGCTGCGGCTGGAGTACTTCCGCGTCGTCTCGGCGGTGACGAGCGGCAGCATGACCTCGCAGGCCGCGACGGTACGATTCGAGCAGATGCTCACCGAGATCTGAGCGGATGCCGCGAGGCGGCCGGTCTGGCGCCGCCGCGCGGGCGGGCCCGCTGCGGGCGCACTCTGGTGCCGTCGGGCGGGCGGGCCATAGGATGCGGGTCAGCCCGCAGCGCCGACGCCGCGAGGCCGTGCCGCGCACCCGTCCCTCCGGGAGATCGCCCATGAGAACGTCGCTCCGCTCGCTCGCCCTCGGCACGGCCCTCGCGCTCGGCCTGTCCCTCGCGGCGACCACGGCCGCCGGCCCGGCAGCGGCGACTTCCGCCCTGCCGGACGGATCGCTCTCCGTCACCGTCGAGGGCCTCGTGCGGGTGGTGCCGAAGGAGGCGCCGCCGTTCGTCACCGACGACCCCGCGGCGGTCCCGCCGTCGGCGCCGACGGGATTCGACTACGCGATCCTCACCGACGGCGGCGTCGCGGTGCCGCTGCCCGACGCTCCCACCGGCACGAGCACCGGCGACCGGGCGCAGGTCGAGCTGGCGCTGCCCGACGCCCTCGCCGAGCAGCTCTCGGCGAGGGCGCACGACGAGCTCGACTCCGCCGGCACCGCGCCCTCCCCCGAGCTGCTCGGCGAGGTGGCGGCGGCCACCCGCGACGGCGCTCCGGCCCCGGCGATCGCCGAGTGGACAGCGCTGGCAGCCGAGGCCCAGCCCCAGGCACAGGAGCAGGCGGCGGCCTCCCCCAAGGCGCACGTGCTGAACGTCGCCGTCGTCACCCAGCCCGGCGAGAGCTCGTCCGGGGTCTTCCCCGACTCCGTCGTGAACCGCATCGTGAGCAACCTCGGCGCCTTCTGGGTGCAGCAGTCGGGCGGACAGGTCGCCTCGCTCAGCGCCACCGGCGGCTACAAGCGCATCACCCAGAACGGCTGCGACAGCTCCGCGGCATGGTCGACGGCCGCCTCGGCGTTCGGCTCCTCCGAGCAGTCGTACTGGGACGGGAGCCGGTCGACGCCGACCCACCTCGTCGTGATCGCCAGCAAGGCCTGCGGTGCGGGCACGGGCTATGGCACGATCGGCAACGGGGTCGGCGAGGGGGGCGAGATCTGGGCGGTGGTCGACCCGGGCGTGGACGAGAACCAGGTCATGGCGCACGAGTTCGGCCACAACATCTCGCTCGGCCACTCGAACGACGTCGAGTGTCCCGGCTCCCCGGGGGTGCTCGAGACGTCCCCGCCCTGCTACGACGCGTCGTACGGCGACTACTACGACGTGATGTCCGGCGGCTTCCGCCTGGTCGACGGATCGGGAGCCGCCCTCGCGACGACCGAGGCCCTGGCCGCCCTCAACGTCACCCACCGCGTTCACCTCGGAGTGCTCGCCCCAGGAAAGGGGCTGCAGACGGTGACCCTGCCGAGTGGCCAGTCGACGGCGACCGTCACCGCGACCCTCGCCGCCGCGTCGGCGACCTCCGGCACCCGGGGCGTCGTCGTCACCGACCCCAGGACGGGCGGCCGCTACTACCTCGAGTACCGCTCGGGCACGGGCACCTCGGTCGCGAACGGACGTGACGCCCAGGCCTTCTACAGCACCGTCGGGGCGTACTACCCCGACTACGGCACCGGCGTGCGCGTGCTCCGGCTGCGGCTCGATCCGTACGAGGACTTCGACGGCACGCAGCGCTTCAGCGAGTCGTCGGCCGCGCTCCTCGACACGGCGGCGAGCGATTCCGAACGGCATCGCTTCCTCGCGTCCGGCGACAGTCTGACGACCGACCTCGGCGGGTTCACGGTGTCGGTGAAGTCGCTCACATCCTCGTCGGCGACGGTCTCGATCAGCCTCGGCGCGGTCGACGTGTCGGGCGTCACCACCCGCGACCGCCTCTCGGGCGCCGACCGCTACGGCACCGCCATCGCGCTGTCGAAGGCGGCCTTCCCCTCGGGCGCACCCGTCGTCTACCTGGCCACCGGCACCACGTACCCGGATGCCCTCGCCGCCGGCCCCGCCGCGGCGAAGCAGGGCGGCCCCCTGCTGCTCACCACCCCGACGGCACTGCCCGCCGCCGTGCGCACCGAGCTCCAGCGGCTCGATCCAGCGAAGATCGTCATCGTCGGAGGCCTGAACAGCGTCTCGGCCGCGGTCGCCGACGCGGCGAAGACCATCGCTCCCGTGACCCGCCTGGCCGGCGCCGACCGCTACGCCACGGGCCGGGCCATCGTCGCCAGCGCCTTCCCCTCCGCGCCGTCGGTGTTCCTGGCCACGGGCGCGAACTTCCCCGACGCCCTCTCGGCCGGGGCTGCGGGCGCCGGGTCGGCCATGCCGGTGGTGCTCGTGAACGGGCCGGCCGGCCTCGACGGCGCCACCGCGTCGCTCCTGACGAAGCTCGGCACGACCGACGCCGCGATCGTCGGCGGCCTGCTCACCGTCTCCTCCGAGACCGAGGGCCAGCTCTACCAGGTGCCGACGATGCAGCGCGTCACCCGCCTGGCCGGTGGCGACCGCTACGCCACGAGCTCGGCGATCAACGCGGCCTACTTCACCCCGCCGACGACGCGGGTGCTGCTGGCGAGCGGCTCCGGGTTCGCGGATGCCCTGGCCGGCGGCCCCGTCGCCGCCCGGTTCGGCGCCCCGCTGTACGTCGTGCCGCCCTCGTGCGTGCCGAACGACGTCCTGGCCGCCCTCGACGGCTTCGACACCGAGCACGTCACCCTCGTCGGAGGCACCGTCTCGCTCAGCGCGGAGGTGCAGGCCCTGAAGCGCTGCTGACCCGGATCGGTGCTGACCTGAAACGCTGCTGACCCGGATCGGTGCGATCGGCCGCCGGTGCCGCGCGGTCCGCTCCCGGGTGATTCCGCGCCGGTTCCCAGGCCCGGGGTCGAGACTTCGGGCTGTGCGGGTGCAGCGGGGTCGGGGTGGCCGACGGGCGAGCGGCCGGCCGCGCATCCGTCGCCTCGCCCTCGCCGGGGCGCTCACCTCGGCCCTGCTGCTGGCCGGATGCTCGGCCCCCGCCGCAGGCACGGCCGAGTTCGGGGCATCCGGCCCCGCCCCCGCCGCCCCCTGGGCCATCGACACGGGCACCGGCGCTCCGCCGCGCGGGCAGCGGCAGGAGGTCGTGACCATCGGCGACTCGATCATGTCGGGCAACGGGCTCGACGCCGAGCAGGCGTGGCCGGCCGTGCTCGCCCGGGCGAACGGCTGGCAGGTCACGAACCTGGCCGAGGACGGCGCGGGCTTCGTGCAGCCGGGCGACGACGACCACACCTTCGCGGAGCAGGTGGCGCAGGCGATCGCCGACGCCCACGACGACCCGGAGGCGCCCGCCCTGATCGTCGTGTCCGCCAGCAGCAACGACCTCGGCCGGGACCCCGAGAAGGTCGAGCACGCCGCGACGAAGGCGTTCACGGCGCTGCACCGGGCCTTCCCCGGCTCGGCGCTGGTCGGCCTCGGTGCGATCTGGGGCGACCAGGAGCCGCCGCCCGAGCTCGGCGAGATCAACGACGCGGTGCACTCGGCGGCCGAGGCGGAGGGCGCGAGCTGGGTCGACGTCGGCGAGCCGCTCTCCGGCCGGTTCGACCTGATGCAGTTCGACGACACGCATCCGACGGCCGCGGGACAGCGGGTGCTCGCGACGGCGGTCGACGAGCGGCTGCGGGCGCTCCTCGGCTCGGCGGGTTCGGCAGGCAGCGCGGGCTGACGGCGCGGGTCGGTACGCAGCTACACGGCGCCGGCTGACAGGTCCGGCGCTTTCTGGTACCGTGTGGTCTGACCACATGGTCTGACCACATGAGCCGTCGAGGAGGACAGCGTGAGCGCCGTCGCCGAGGTCACCCCCGCCGCCGACAGCGGGCGGGCGTGGGAGGTCGTGCTGCGTCGCATCGAGGGCGACCTCGTGGCGGGCATCCTGAAGCCGGGCGACCACCTGCCGGCCGAACGGGCCCTCGCCGCGGAGCTCGGGGTCGGGCGCTCGAGCGTGCGCGAGGCCATCCGGGTGCTGGAGGTGCTCGGGCTGATCAGCACGCGGGCGGGGTCGGGGCCGCAGTCGGGCGCCGTCATCATCGCCCGGCCGACCGGGGGCATGAGCGCGCTGGTGCGGCTGCAGGTCGCGGCGCAGGGCTTCGCCGTGCCCGACGTCGTGGCGACCCGAGTGGTGCTGGAGTCGGCCGTGGTCACCGAGCTGAGCACCGGGCGGCCGGCACTCACCGAGGCGCGCGAGCTGCTCGACGCGATGGAGCTGGCGGGAGCCGACGGAGCGCCGATCGGCCGCGACGAGTTCCTCACGCTCGACCAGGCGTTCCACCTCGCCCTCGCCGCCGCCTCGGGCAACGCGGTGATCGCCGCGATGATGTCGGGGCTCCGCGACTCGATCGAGCAGTACATCCGCGTCGGCGCCTCGGTGCTGCCCGACTGGGCGGCGACGCAGCAGCGGCTGGCCCGGGAGCACCGCGCCATCGTCGGCGCCATCGACGAGGGTGACGCCGAGGGGGCGCGGACGCGCATCCGGAACCACATCGAGACCTATCACGCCGAGACGAACGTCTCGAGCATCCACGACCACTGACACCCACCGAGAACGAAGGAAAGCGAAACCCATGGTCCAGCGCCGCATCCCCAAAGTCCGCGACCTCGCGCCGCTCATGCAGTTCAAGGCGCCCGACCTGCAGGCCAAGCGCCGCCGGCTGAACGCCGCGCTCACCATCGACGACCTGCGCACCATCGCGAAGCGCCGCACCCCGAAGGCCGCCTTCGACTACACCGAGGGCGCCGCCGAGGCGGAGATCAGCCTGCAGCGCGCGCGTCAGGCTTTTCAGGACATCCAGTTCAACCCCGCGATCCTGCGCGACGTGTCCACGGTCTCGACCGGGTGGGACGTGCTCGGGGCGCCGGTGTCGCTGCCGTTCGGCATCGCGCCCACCGGTTTCACGCGCATGATGCAGACCGAGGGCGAGATCGCGGGGGCCGGCGCGGCCGGGGCGGCGGGCATCCCGTTCTCGCTGTCGACCATGGGCACCACGGCCATCGAGGACGTGAAGAAGGCGAACCCGACCGGGCGCAACTGGTTCCAGCTGTACATGTGGAAGGACCGGCCGCGGTCGATGGCGCTCGTCGAGCGTGCCGCCGCCGCCGGGTTCGACACGCTGCTCGTGACGGTCGACGTGCCGGTGGCCGGCGCGCGCCTCCGCGACAAGCGGAACGGCTTCTCGATCCCGCCGCAGCTCACGCCCGGCACCGTGATCAACGCCCTGCCCCGCCCCGAATGGTGGATCAACTTCCTCACCACCGAGCCGCTCTCGTTCGCCTCTCTCGACCGCTGGTCGGGCACGGTCGGCGAGCTGCTCGACACCATGTTCGACCCGACGGTGACCTTCGAGGACCTCGAGTGGATCAAGGAGCAGTGGCCCGGCAAGATCGTCGTCAAGGGCGTGCAGTCGATGGGCGACGCGCAGCGCCTGGCCGAGCTCGGCGTCGACGCGATCACGCTGTCGAACCACGGCGGGCGTCAGCTCGACCGGGCGCCGATCCCGTTCCACCTGCTGCCCGACGTCGCCCGCGAGTTCGGCTCGGAGTACGAGGTGCACCTCGACACGGGCATCATGTCGGGCGCCGACATCGTGGCGTCGGTGGCGCTCGGGGCGCGGTTCACCCTCGTCGGGCGGGCCTACCTCTACGGGCTGATGGCCGGCGGGCGCGAGGGCGTCGACCGGATGATCGGCATCCTCGGCGAGCAGATCTCGCGCACCATGCGGCTGCTGGGTGTGAACTCGCTCGAGGAGCTGAACCCGTCGCACGTGACGCAGCTCGAGCGGCTGGCGCCTCGCGCGGTGTCGCCGGCGGTCGCGGCGGCGGCTTCGGCGGCGCCCGAGCGGGCGCGGGCCGTGAAGGCGCGGTCGGGTGCCGCGGGTGCCTCGAAGCCCGCCACCTCGACCACGAACACGGCGCGCAAGCCGGCCAAGCCCGTGACGGCCGCCGAGGCCGCGACCGGCGCCGACGCCTGATGAGGTCGGGGCCCGACGGGTCGGCGGGTGACGTGGTGTCGGCCCGTCAGGGCGACGCGCATCCGCACCCCGTTCCTGCCCGGGGCAGCCTGCGGGTCGTGATCGCCCCCGACTCCTTCAAGGGGTCGGCGAGCGCGGTCGCGGTCGCCTCGGCACTGGCCGCGGGCTGGCGCTCGGTGCGCCCGGCCGACGAGCTCGTGCTGCGCCCGATGGCCGACGGCGGCGAGGGCACGCTCGACGCCCTGGCGGTGGCGAACCCGACAGCCGAGCGTATGCCCGTCACCGTGCTCGGCCCCGCCGACGCCCCGGTGGCGGCGCACTGGCTCCTCGTCACGGCATCCGACGGCACGCGCACCGGCATCGTCGAGCTCGCGGGCACGAGTGGGATCGAGCTGCTCACGACCCTCCGCCCCCTCGACGCCCACACCCGCGGCTTCGGCGAGGCAATCGCGGCCGCCCTCGACGCGGGGGTCGACCGCCTGGTGCTCGCGATCGGCGGCAGCGCCTCGACCGACGGCGGCAGCGGGCTGCTCACCGCACTCGGCGCCCGGCTGACGGATGCCGCCGGCATCCCGATCCCCGCCGGCGCCCACGGTCTCGCGTCGCTCTCCCGGGCCGACCTCTCGGCCCTGCGCCCGCTGTCGCCCGGCGGCGCGGTCGTGCTCACCGACGTCACCTCGCCGCTCCTCGGCCCGGCCGGAGCCGTCGCGGTCTTCGGCCCCCAGAAGGGCCTCACCCCCGCCACCTCCCCCGCGGTCGAGGCCTCCCTCGCCCGCTACGCGGCGCTCCTCGCCCCCGCGCCCGCGCCCCTCGCGCCCGCCCTCTCGACCTCCCCCACTCCCGCCGGCGCTCACTCGCGGCAGACCGTCGCCGTGGACGCCGAGTCGCGGCGAAGCGTCGCCGTAGACGCCGAGTCGCGGCAAAGCGTCGCCGTAGACGCCGAGTCGCGGCAAAGCGTCGCCGTAGACGCCGAGTCGCGGCAAAGTGCGACCTATTGGCGCGACTCAGCGGCCGGCACCCACGCCGGGGCGGCGGACGTCCCCGGGAGCGGGGCCGCGGGCGGCGCCGGGTTCGGCCTGCTCGTGTGGGGCGCGACCCTCGAGCCCGGCGCCGCGGCCGTCGCCCGCGAGCTGGGGCTGTCCGACGCGATCGCGGGCGCCGACGTCGTGATCACGGGCGAGGGCCGCTTCGACGGACAGTCGGAGGCCGGCAAGGTACCCACCCACGTGCGGGATCTCGCCGCGGCGGCCGGCGCGCGCCCGGCTCTCGTCGCCGGTCTGATCGAGGCGGAGCCTGCGGGCTTCGCCGCATCCGCTGCTCTCGTCAACCCCGAGCTCGCGGGCAGCGCCGCCGTCTCGCTCGCCGACCCCCTGCGCTGGCTCACCGAGGCCGGTGCCCGCCTGGCGCAAACGCTCGCCCCCTGACCGGGGAGCAGGTCTGGCCGGCCATCGAGCCTGGCCGGACTCGCCCCTGACCCAGGAGCGGGTCCGGCCGCGCGTCGAGCCGGGCCATCGAGCCTGGCCGGACTCGCCCCCAACCCGGGAGCGGGTCGGGCTGGGCATCGAGCCTGACCGGATTCGCCTCTGACCGGGGAGCAGGTCCGGCTGGGCATCGAGCCGGGCCGAGCATCGAGCCGACGGGTCAGGCGGCGGGCGCGAGCAGGCCGCGGCGCCAGAGCAGCGCGGCGACGGCGAGCGCCACGAGCGCCGGCACCCCGCCCGAGACGAGCATGCCGAGCTGCGGCCCGACGTGCTCGACGAAGGCGCCCATCAGCGGCCCGCCCACGGCCTGGCCGCCCAGCAGCACGAGCATGTACAGCGCCATCACCCGTCCGCGTACGCCCATGTTCGTGGACATCTGCACCAGCGAGTTCGCCGCCGTGATGAACAGCAGCCAGCCGAATCCGAGCAGCACCAGCGCGATCGAGAACGGCAGCTGCCCGGGCATCAGCCCGCAGAGCGCCTGCACGACGCTGTACCCGATCGCCGCGACGACGACCGTGCGCAGCTGCACCGCCCGCCGCCGGGTCGACAGCAGCGCGCCCGTCAGCGCGCCCACCGCCACCAGCGAATTGAACAGCCCGTAGCCGCCCGCACCGGTCGCGAAGACGTCGTCGGCGTACGCGGCGAGCAGCACCGGCAGGTTCTGGGCGAACACCGCGAGCACGGCCAGCAGCACGAGCGTGTACAGGATGGCCGGCTTCCCGATCGCGTAGCGCACCCCCTCCCGCAGCTGCCCCTTGGCCCGGGGCGAGCGCGGGGCGCGGTGCAGCTCGGCCGGGTTCATGCGGGTCAGCGCCACCACCACCAGCGCGCAGGCGAGCGCGTTGATCGCGAATGACCAGCCCGCGCCGACGGCCACGAGCAGCGCCCCGCTCAGCGCCGGACCGATCAGCGCCCCGAGCTGGAACGTCGAGGAGTTGAGGCTGATGGCGTTCCGCAGCATCGACGGCCCGACCAGCTCGTTCGTGAACACCTGCCGCGCCGGATTGTCGACGACCGTGATCAGCCCGAGCACCACGGCGACGACGTAGACGTGCCACACCTCGATCCAGCCGGTGAGCGCGAGGATCGCGAGCGCCGCACTGGTCAGCACCGAGGCGCTCTGCGTGATCATCAGCAGCACGCGCTTGGGGTAGCGATCGACGATCAGCCCGCCGAAGAGGCCGAGCACCAGCATCGGCGCGAACTGCAGCGCCGTGGTGATGCCGACGGTGACGACGCTGCCCGAGAGCTGCAGCACGAGCCAGTCCTGGGCGATGCGCTGCATCCAGAGCGCGGTGAGGGCGACCAGCGAGGTGCCGGCGAAGATGCGGTAGTTGCGCACGCTCAGCGAGAGGAGCGTGTGGCGCCAGGGCGGAGGGGCGCTGAGGACGATGATGGGTTCGGTGGCGGGAGCGGGGGAAGCGAGCGTCGAAGTCACGTATGAAGATTCCTGTGGTCGTGGGTCTCCTTCGACGGTACGCTCGACCGAGTCATTGATCGAGCCGATCAGCGCTATGACTGCCATTGGTTCTTCGAATAGCCGTCGTCTGGAGCCCCGTGTTCGACCCCGCCCTGCTCGCCACCTTCCTCGCCGTCGCCGAGACCCGCAGCTTCACCCGCGCGGCCGAGCAGCTGGGGCTCAGCCAGCCCACGGTGAGCCAGCAGGTGCGCCGGCTCGAGACGGCGGCCGGGCGCATCCTGCTCTCGCGCGACACCCACGGCGTCTCGCTCACCGACAACGGCGACGCGATGGCGGGGTTCGCCCGCACGATCCTCGCGGCCGAGGCGGCGGCCACGAGCTACTTCTCCGGCTCCGCGATGCGGGGGCGCCTGCGGTTCGGCGCCGCCGACGACCTGGCCGCGACGCAGCTGCCGCGCATCCTGAGGCATTTCCGGCAGCTGCACCCTCAGGTCAACCTCGAGCTCACGGTGAACCAGAGCCTGCCGCTCTACCGGCGGCTGAAGTCGGGGCACCTCGACCTGATCTTCATCAAGAAGATCCCGGATGCGCGCGACGACCTCATCCCGGAGACGGGAACGATCGTGCGCCGAGACACCCTCGTCTGGCTCGCGGAGGAGCGCACGCTGATCGAACCGGGCGAGCCTGTGCCGCTGATCACGTACCAGACGCCGTCGATCAGCCGCCGCCTCGCGATCGAGGCGCTCGAGGCGGCAGGTCGCACCTGGCGCATCACCTGCAACACCCGCGAGGTGAACGGGATGCTCGCCGCCGTGCGTGCCGGGCTCGGGGTCGCCGCGCACCCGCACACCCTCATCCCCGACGACCTGGTGAAGGTGAGCAACCGGTTCTCGCTGCCCGACCTCGGCGAGGTGGACTTCACGCTGCTCTCGAACCCCTCGGCGCCGGCCGACGCGGTCGCGGCGCTGACCTCGGCGATCATGGGGCGGGCGCTGGCGCGCACCTGAGCCGTGCGCACGGCGGCATAACGTCGCGGCCCGCCGGGCAGTGGCGCGTGCAGCGGGCGGGGTGTGCCGGCCTCGGGGTGCGGGGCGGCCACTGTGGTGCGGCGGCTCGGGGGCGCAGTCTGCCCGTCGCGCCGAATAGGCCGGATGCCGGCCGGCGGGTCAGTCGGCGATGTCGGCGCAGGCCGGCGGGCTACGCGTCGGCACGGCGCCGGGGATGCCAGACGTCGCGCGGCGGGCGGGTCCACGTCGCACCGCGGGCGGGGTCAGTCGGCTATGTCGGCGCGGGTCGGGGGGTTCGCACCCGGGCGAGAGACCGTGATGGCGGCGCAGCGCACCGCGAAGTCGCCGAGGAGGCCGAGTCGGCCCGAGTCGAAGGCGTGGCCGTCGCGGAGCGACTCGAGCGGGACGCCCTCGTCGACGAGGCTCGCCAGACGGTCGATCAGCGCGCTCATGAAGGAGTCGCCCGCGCCGATGGTGTCCGCCACCTCGACCGCGACGCCCTCAACGGCGCGCCGGTGCTCGGCCGCCGCGAGCAGCGCGCCGTCACCGCCGCGGGTGACCGCGACGAGGCCGGGGCCGAGCTCCAGGATGCGGTCGGCGGCCTCGTCGGCGTCGGCACCCGGGTAGAGCCAGGCGGCGTCTTCATCGCTCAGCTTCAGCACGGTCGCGAGCGCCGCGAGCTCCTCGAAGCGGGCGAGCACCGCCGTGTGGTCGGGCACGATCGAGGGGCGGATGTTCGGGTCGAAGGTAATCAGCGGCGGCGTCTCACTCGCGGCGAGCGCGGCGAGCAGCGCCGCCACCTCGGAGCCGCCCGGCTCGAGGAACGCGGCGATCGAGCCGGCGTGCACGATGCCCGCGGCGGCCAGGGCGGGGTCGGCGACCGTGAGCCCGGCGGGGAGGGACCAGCGGAGGTCGAACGTGTAGGAGGCGGAGCCATCCACCCCCAGGTGGGCCGTCGCCGAGGACGTCGGCTCCTCGCGGATCGACCCGGGCGCGAGCGACACCCCGGCGGAGCGGAGGTGCTCCGCGATGGCGGCACCCCGGGCATCCGTGCCGATCTCGGTGACGAGCGTCACCGGACGCCCCAGGCGGGCCAGCCCGAAGGCGATGTTCATCGGCGAGCCGCCCGGATGCTCGACCGGCTCGGTGCCCGGGCGCGCGACGACGTCGACCAGGGCCTCGCCGATCGCCACGATCTCGGTCGAACCGGCGATCTGCTCGGTGGACGGTGGAGTCTCGGTGGACTGCGGAGTCTCAGTGGACAGCGGGGTCTCGTCGGAACGCGGGGTGTCGCTCATGCGGGCCTCTCTGACGGGCGGTCGCTCGCTCCGATCGCCGCCAGTCTAGGGCGGTGGCGCGGCACCCTGCGTGGGAGGATCGAGGCCTCGAGGAGGGATCGCATGAAGTCGCAGGATGTGCAGGAGAAGACGTTCCTGGGTACCAAGTGGCGTGAGGGGTACGAGATCGACCAGGTCGACTCGCTGCTCGCGCGGGTGCGGCAGACGCTGGTCGCCTACGAGGAGGGACGCGCGGCGACCGGCGAGGTGGTGACTACCGACGACGTGGTTCATGCGCGCTTCAATCAGACGAAGTTCCGGGCGGGTTACGACCAGAATCAAGTCGACGACTTCCTCGACAAGGTCGCCGTCACGCTGCGCGAATACGAAGCCCACTGAGGCCGGCGGCTCTGAGACCGGCGGCGCGCTGAGCGGATGCGCGGCGGCGGCCGACCCGCCACGTAGCCTTGGGCGGTGCCCGACTACGACCGCTACGGATCCGACGTTCTCGCCGACTACAAGCGCCGCGCGAAGCCCGTCGTGCTGCCCAAGGTGCCGGCCGAGTTCGACCTCGTCGTGGAGGAGGTCGCCACCGACTTCTGCGGCAGCGTGACCCGGGTGGAGGGCCGCACGGTCGAGCTCGAGGACCGGCACGGCAAGCGCCGCGTCTTCCCCCTCGGCGCCGGGTTCCTGCTCGAGGGGCGGGCGATCGAGCTGGTGCATCCGGTGGTCGCGAGCCGCGCATCCGCCCCGAAGCGCACGGCCTCGGGCAGCATCGCCGCGCCCGAGGAACGCGCGCGGGTGGCCCGGCCGAGCCGCATCTACGTCGAGGGCCGGCACGACGCCGAGCTCGTCGAGAAGGTCTGGGGCGACGACCTGCGGGGCGAGGGCGTGGTGGTGGAGTACCTCGAGGGCGTGGACGACCTCGACGCGATCGTGCGCGAGTTCGCGCCCAGCCGCGAGCGGCGCATCGGAGTTCTGGTCGACCACCTCGTGGAGGGCTCGAAGGAGAGCCGGATCGCCCAGGCGGTGCAGCGTGGGCCGTTCGGGAAGCACGTGCTCGTGGTCGGGCATCCGTTCGTCGACATCTGGCAGTCGGTGACGCCGAAAGCGATGGGCATCCGCGCGTGGCCGACGGTGCCGCGGTCGATCGAGTGGAAGCACGGCATCTGCGAGGCCTTCGGCTGGCCGCACGACTCGCAGGCGGACATCGCGCGGGCCTGGAAGCGCATCCTGTCGCGGGTGTCGACGTACACCGACCTCGAGCCGGTGCTGCTCGGGCGCGTCGAGCAGCTCATCGACTTCGTCACCGAGCCGCAGTAGCCCGCCCCGCCCTGCTCCCGCGCCTCACCTTCGCCGCGGCCCGGTGAGTCGCGCCAAACGGTCGCGATTCGGGCTCAGTCGCGGCAAAACGCAGCACTCTGCCGCGACTCAACAACGTGGGCTGGGGATAACCCTCTGAGCGGGCGAGCGGATGCGAGCATGTCGCCCATGAGTCAGGATGCGTCGCTCGGGCCCGAGTTCTCCGTCGCCCGGGCGCGGGCCTCCGGGGTCTCGGTCGGGCGGCTGCGCAATCCCGGATTGGCGCGGCCGTTCCACGGGGTGCGCGCACGCGTTCCGCCGGCCGAACTCGAGGCGCGGTGCCGCGCGTACGCGCAGGTCATGCCGGCCGACGCGGCCTTCAGTTACGTCACGGCGGCGCTGCTGCACGGGCTGCCGGTGCCCGCGGCGCTTCTGCCCGCCACGACTCTGCACGTCACCCGGCCCCGGCGTGCTCTCGAAGCGGCCGGGGTGTCGGGGCACCAGCAGCGGCTCGGGCCGTCCGACGTCGTGCACGCGAACGGGCTGCGGGTCACGAGCCCCGCCCGCACGCTGTGCGACCTCGGAGGGTCGGGACGGCTCGAGCTGCGGGACCTCGTGGCGGTGGCCGACGCGATCCTGGGGGCGGGCATCCGCTCGCCCTTCGACGACGACTGGGGGCGCGCCTCGCCGGTGGTCGACGCGAGGTCGGCGATGCGCATCCGCTCGCCCTTCGACGACGACTGGGGGCGCGCCTCGCCCGCCGACTCGAGCCCGGGGAGGCGCATCCGCTCGCCCTTCGACGATCGTGGGTCGGCCGCGCCCGTGGCTGGCCCCGTAGAGCTCGCCGGCGCGGTGGCCACATCCGTGGACGACGTCGGGGGCCGTGATACAACCAGCGCCCACCGGTGCGCGGTGTACACGTCAAGAGAACTGATCCGGGACAGTCGTGCGGCGCGGTTCATCCGTCGGTCTGATGAACCGCTATGTGCGTCAGAATTGCGGGATGTCCGTCGAACTCTTAGCTGTCAACGCGGTGACCGATCGCATCGTTGCGTGCCCTCGGCTTTCTCCGCAAATCCTCGTCGGCGATAGGACCCCTATCACGGACGGTCACATCGACTTCTACAGCTCCGGAGGGCACAGCAACAAGACGCTCGAGGGCCGCGTGCCGGTGCAGGTCAAGGGACGTGTTACTAAGGCAAATGTCAAAACCTCCCGCGATGGGCAATCCTTCGGTGTCGAGCGGGAAGTCTTGCGATTTTTCCGCAATCACGGCGGCGGTGTCTACTTTTACGTGCCGATGCGAGAAGGGGGCATCAACCGAGAAATCTTTTACTCCATCCTCCTTCCGTTCAAGATAGATCGTCTCTTGCAGGGGAGTCCCGCGAGCCAGAAGACGTTCTCGATCAAACTCACGCGGCTGCCCCGAAAAGCATCGGACATCGAGGCAATAGTTCAGCTTGCGTGGAGCGGGCGTTCTCAAAGCTCCGTCAGCGGCAAGGGTGATCATGTCCTAGGGCAGGCTGAAAGCTTGACAATTACCTCGCTCGTCGGCTTCAACGAGACCACCCCCACGAGGCTTGTTCTCTCCGAGACCGACTACGTCGTGATGGCACATTTGGCCGACGGCATCGAGATCGCCGTCGATATTGATCTGGAGATTCTGCCATTCACCTATATGGAACGAGAGATTGCGGTTCCGATCGCCTGCGGGGACGTCGAATTTGATCGTGTTCAAGGCCGCCAGATCGACGCGAACACAATCCTCCTACGTCTGTCCGAGGGCCTCCAGATTCGCCTCAACACCGATAACGGCAAGGTGAGCACGACCCTCAGCTTGGAGGCTACCGGCACCTGGCGGAAGCAAGCCAAGAACTTCGACTTCATGCTCGCGTCTGCGGCCGGGAACCCGCTCGTGATCGATGGCGTACCCGGCCAACCTCACGATGGTGATCCCGGTGTTGCGGACCGCGCGAAGGAAGCCCGCGCCGAGCTCGGTCAGTTCAGTGAACTCTTCGACGAGTTGGGCATCGATGACGACCTAACGTCGGCCATCATGATCGACGACGATATGAGACGTATGCTCCTCGCCCTGCACCAGGGGATAGTTCAAGACCGACCAGTGCGCGGGACCGCGGACGGAACGGGACGATACGACGTCACTATCGGCGACTTCCGGGTCATGGTGATGATATTGCCAGCCGAAGACGACCGCGACCGGACAATCGTCGATCCGTTTGATCCCGCCAAGCGGGGCCTGTATCGCATCTATGAGATCAGCGACGACGGAACACACGAGGCGGTCGAACTCGCGACTGTCTACGAGGCGGTATCACCCGAGGACATGGCGCTCATTCTGAACCTGAGACTGCGCCACGTAGTGGATGCGTACGCCAGCCTCGAAAATCGAACCGCGGCGACCAGTCGCGCCAACATGACGTTGCTTCGGCTCCTCTTGGCGGTGGACCTCGTGAGCGGGGAGTCCCATCGCGCCTATCTGCTCCGCGGGGCAACTGATCTGTGCACATGGTTGCTGGACGAGGACCCCGACTCCCTCATTCATCGCATCAACTGGTGGCAGATTCAATACCGCGAAGGAACTCTCACTGACGAGGACCGGCGCGACATCCGTGCAGCGCGGCGATCTCTCAACGTTAAAGATCCGCAAGCCGGCTTGCTGGAAGCCTGCCTACTGATCCTGGTTAGTGATCGTGAGGAGCTTGAACTCGTCCTGACGGAACTCAATACAACCGACCTAGCCAACTTGAAAACGTGGCCAGTGTGGACGCTCTCACCTCTCGAATGGGCTCGGTGAGATTCATTCCGCGACCATAGGATCAGGGCCATGGACCTCGCCGAGCTGATCCCAGGTGTCCTCGCGACCATAGCGTCGGCAGGCATCGTCGGACTAGTCGCGTTCATGATGCCTTCGGTGCGGTGGTCGCGTCAGCTCGGTCGCGAGGTCAGCATCCTGGGAGGGTTGCCAGCCGGAGACGAACGAGACGCCTGGGAGGCCCGCGTCGTCGCGCACGCGCAGCGATTGAGGCTCTTCAACGACGTGATGCCGCTGAGGTACAAAGTCACCCCGTGGGTGCCCGTGTTCCTCTTCGTAGGGTCTGTTATCTGGGCCATTCTTGACCCACGGCAAATCGAAGGGGTCATTGCCGAGGGGCCGATCATGATCCCCTTCTCCCTGATGGCGCTACTGAGCTTTGGCGTCTTCACGATGACGGGTGTTCTCGGACTCACGCCGAATGCCAGGTCCGCGGAGGATCTCGCTCGGCAACGCGGGCTGTTGACCGACGGAACGACACCTACGTCCTCTGCCAGTCCGAGCTCCTAAGCCGCCGACACCGGACGGGTGTGTGCTCTAGCGGCGTTGACGGCCCGGGCCAACGCACGGTGTTCGACCTATGTAAATGTGGTCACCCCGTTCCCTAGACGTGGTCCTGTCCGCGTCTAGGGTGACAGGCCGGTGCTACTTCACCGTATCCACTGCAGACCCGGGCCGCCCGACCACAAGCAGGCGTCCTGGTCGCTTGACCTGCTGACTATCAGGATGCGGACCTATCAGCCGTCGGCTGACACGCACTCCGCCGCCATAGTAAGTCTTGAGTATCCCCACGTACGCTCGCCATCGGCCGAGAGGGCGCGGGCCCACACGGTCGGCGCGGTGGAGCAGTCCAGCGTGGCGGAGATCTTGAGCCGATAGGTGACCTCGTAGCCCGCCCCCGGCTCCCAGTCGCCAGTCTGGGCTCCGTGCACCGTGTCGATGATGTCGTCGAGCGCCACCGCGTCCGACGCGGAGCCGATAGACACCGCGGCCACCGTTTCGGGCTGTGTCTCATAGACATCCGGCCGGTCCGTGGTGGAGCGCTCGGGCGCTGGCGACACCGCGACAGCTACGCGGTGCACAAGCTCGTCGCCGACGTTCTTGGTCACGACCCGCACCTCGACTATGTCACCCGGGAGCACCTCGATCGTGTCGGCGTAATCGTCGGCACCAAGAGCCCGCACTTGCACAGTGACTGACAGATCGGGGCTGTTGGGCACAACGGCTTCGCCCCAAGCCGCGCCCGCACGTGGCTGCGGCACCGTGCTCGAACACCCGGCGAGAAGCACGAGGAGAGCTACCGCCGAAGCGATGCCGATCGTCGTCAGTCTGCTCACCTGCTTATTCAAACGCATGCTGGCGGAGCCTGTTCGCACCGGGTGCGGAAAGTGCATTTGTCTGGCGCAGCACACTTGCCGCATGACCGCCACTCGTTATTTCTACCGCCCTCACCGACCCGGGCCCCCACCCCAGAGTCGTTCCGCGGCGCGTGTGCGCCTGACAGGGCCCGTCCTGGGCATCCTCATCCCGATGATCGTCGGAATCCTTGCCGTTTCGGAGCTGCGGGGCGGCGCGGCCGCGGTCGGTGCGTTGGTCGCCACGGTCGTGGGCTGTGGTGCCGGGATGCTGCTCGCCCGCAGCCTGGGCGATGCGGAGCTGAGGGGCAGCGGCCAGGTCTTCGTTATCGGCCTCTTCGCCGTCGGCGCAGGGACCCTGCTCCGCCTGCTGCCGCTGGCAACGGGTTTCGAGATCACCGTCGCGCTTCCGGGTCTGCCCCCGGTAGTCACTTCCCCACTTGCCTCCATCGCGATGATTGTGGGTGCCGGATGCCTCTTATCGGTCGCCGCCGAGGCGGGGAGAGGCTCGGCTGGGCGAGTGGCGCGGGGTTTGCTGTCTCGCCGTACAGTGGCGATCGCGGTGGCGCTGGGCAGTGTTCTGCCCTTCGCCCTGGCGAGTGCGCACGACCTCGGTCCCCTCGTGGTCGTCGCCGTCTCAATCGCGGTGATGACCGCGCGCGCCACAAGCGCTGTGCTCTCGCTGGTGTTCTCCGGCCTCGTGGCAATCTGGATTGCCCTGTTCGTCATCAACACGGTGCCGATCGCTCGCGATCGGCTCGCCGACGTGCTTGAGGGCACATTCCAGCTCGACATCGCCCGCCTCGCTGTCGCCTTTGGCGGATTGTTCTGGGGCGGAGGGATCGGGACGAACTCCTTCGCCGAGAACATCCCGCTCGCTGAGAACGACCACCTGGCCGCCTATCTCGCCGGGAGCATCGGCGTCGTGCCGTTCGCCGCGCTCGTGGCGGTGCTCCTGTGGTCGTTCGGCCGTCTCCTAGCACGCATGGACGACCGAGTAGCGCCCGGAACGGTCATCGCCACCGGCATCGTCGTCGCGTTCGCGATGCAGTCCTGCTGGGCGGTGGCAGGTTCACTCGGCATAGTGGTGCTGAGCGGCATCCCCCTCCCGTTCGTGGCATTGTCGGGGTCTGCCGGCGCCGCCTGGGGGTTCGGACTGGGCTTCGTCATCCGCTCAGGCACGTCCCAGCCACTGGGCTCGCACTCCTTCACCACCCACCGGCTCGTGCGCTCGGCCGTCACCAGCTCCTCGGTGGTGCTGCCGATCGCGGTGGTCGTCGCGGGAACAGTGCTAATTGCAAGCCCGCCGGTCTCGGGCGTAACCGGCGGCTACGCCTCATACGCGGCACGCGGCGCGCTCGTATCTAGCGACGGAGTGCTACTCGCCTCCACCGTCAACGGTGAGCGCGTGCTGGTGGGAGGCGAAGACTACGTCGAAACGATCGGACTCGTCGTGCCGGGAAACCAGTACGGCCTCGAGGCGGCCGTCTCCTCTTTGACAACCTGCGGCGGCGGCGGCGCAGCGGCAGTCTTCTTGTCGGGGGTCGCCGGACCGCGGTGCACGCCTGCGACGGTGGTGACCACACTCGACTCTCGGGTGCAGGCCGCCGTCGTGGCAGCCGTGGAGGCGAGCGCTCCGGCCTCGGCCCTCGTGCTCGATGGTTCGACGGGGAACATCCTCGCCGCCTACAGCAGCGACGGTACGCCTCGGCCCGAGACCTCCGGATTGATCACCGGAGCCCTCTCAATTGATCAGGTTTCGCCCCTGTTGGATGACAGCCCCTACTTTCCCGCTGTGCTCACCGACACCTTCGCCCCTGGTTCGGTGTTCAAGGTGCCTGTCCTCGCGGCCGCAGCTGAGCACGGAATCCTCGACGCGGAGCAGATAGGAGAAGTAGGCGCCGAGTACCCAGAGGCCGGCGGAGTCACCAACGTATCGGGTGAGCCGTGCCCGAGTTCCGACATCGTCACGGCGCTGGAGCTCTCGTGCAACACCGTTACGGCGGCGGCGGCGGCGGCCCTCGGCCAACCGGATTTGTTGGAGGAGTTGCGCGAGCACTTCGCCTTCGACACCGGGGACCCGATCATCATTGACGGCCTCGAGATTCCGGGCGGCACTACCGGATTGAAGCAGCAGCTCTCGCCCGAGGCGTTCGCTAGAACCAGCGTCGGGCTGGAGAGCGTGCGCACGACGCTGCCCCAACTCGCGCTCTCATACGCCATGCTGGTGAACGAGGGTGCGCCGGTGCAAGCCCACCTGGTTCAAGGTGTCTGCGACGACGGTGCGAGGGAGCCGTCTCGGATCGACCCCGAGTCGAGCGTGCTCGGCACCCCGCTGGCGGCGGAGACCGTCGCCGCCATCCGTGAGGGGATGCTCGCCGCCGCGCAGTCAGGCACGGCGGCCGCGATCGGGGACGGACTGACAATTGACGATGACCGGCCGCTGCTCGCCAAGACCGGTTCACCCGATCGCTCGGAGAACGGGGTGACCATCAGCGATTCGCTCGTGGTTGCTATTCTGGGCGACGTCGTCGTCGTCGTCCGGGTCGAGGGAACGCCGTCACGTCCAGCCCCCCAGCTCGATGCCCCCGCGACCGGCGTCGCGCACGACGTACTCGGGTTTTTGACCGAATTGCCGGAGGAGTCGTCGTCGCAGTGCGGGGGGAACCAGGGATGAGCACGTCGAACGTCATGAAGGCCACCGATCGCCTCGAGACCATGGCGGTCGAGTTGCGCACGTTCGCGGGCGGACGTGCGGTCGAGCTCGTCGAGCGGTTCGAACTCGCCGCCGATCAGCGCCGCACCCTCGGTGCTTTGAAGCCCGGTCACAACGAAGACGAGTCACGGTATTTTCGGTGGCGCCCTACGTACTTTGAGGGGGTCGACCCACTGAGGATCTCCTCGGAGATCGTGGTGATCAGCACTGAGCGGTTCGGGGCAATGATCCAGGTGCGGTCCAGGAGTGACAGGCTCTTCCACATCACCGTGGGCGCGGTGCCTCTGGTGGGACGGCAGGCGCAGGACGCCGCCGCCTACCCTGTCGACTTCCGGCTCACACCCGAAGCCGTAGTGCAGATCGTCGCGCGCAGCAGCCACAATCCCCGTGGGGTACAGATCACCCTCCGGCCGGGGCTCACGGTCGCGACGAAGGTGAAGACGCTCCCGCTCGAGCCCGTTGCGAACAGATCGACTGAACGTCTGCGCCAGGACTGGTGGCTAGTGGCGTTGGCAAAGCGGAGGGCATGGGTGGACGATTTTCGGCGTGCTGTGGCGATCGTGTCCATCACGATGGCGGATGAGGGAGCGAATCCTGACTTCAGGCCCGCGCTCGAGCAAGCTGGGATGTCTGGAAAACGCGTCAGCTACATGCTGCGCGAAATGCACGCTTCGCTGTATCTGTCAGCGTCGACTACCCCGGACAAGGCGCGGGCCAGGCAGCAACTCTTAGACGATCTCGGCATCGGCGAGTTGTTCCGAAGGAGTTCCGGTGGAGAGGCGGTGGGGATGCGAGAGTACCGCATCAGCTCGAGTCCGCGCGAGCTGTATCCGCTCATCAACGCCCTGCTGCAGGCACAGGTGATCGTTCCCGGCGACTTCGAGGAGTTCGCTCCCGGGGTGGAAAGTCGTTTCTGATGGCGCGCCGATCGATGCACATCGACGCGGCGTCGGCCACACGGCAAGGAGGTCGAACGAGCCAGGAGGACTTCGTGAGGTTCAGTACCGATCCCGGACTGACCTCGCGCTCACTGAGTTTCTACGCCACAGTGTGCGACGGCGTCGGCGGCGGACCGGACGGGGCGCGCTGCAGCGCCCTCGCTGGCCGGCTCGCCTTCGACTCGCTGGCGACGTCCGCACATCATCGCAAACGGCTCGTCGACCACCTCAGCGGGCTTCCGGCGGAGATCAGCCGAGCACTCTCTGCGGCGGCCGACGAGCCCATCAATCCTCTCGACCGGGCTGCGGCGACGACCTTTGCCGGGGCCGTCGTTGTCGACGGCATCGCGTGGGTGGCTACCGTTGGTGACTGTCAGGCCGTGGTTGTTCGCGGCGGTGAGGTCCTCGAGGCCTCCACTCCACACAATCTCTGGGCGCAGAGCCTTCTAACGAGGCACAACGATCTTCCCGCTTCTAATTCCGCCACCTACCTCGCAAGCACGCTCACCCGCCGACTCCGTGCCGACAACCGGTTCGCCGTCCCGACGGCATCCCTACTCGTCGTTCCACTCGCCGTCGGCGACTGGTTGATGGTGAGCACCGACGGAGTGCACGAGTCGTTGGGGTTGGCCCGAATGGCGCAGATCGTCGACGACGCGACTGCTGATGCGAGCGTCCAGGCGGTCGCCAATGCACTCGTGGACAGCGCGGTCAGCGTCGCAGGGCCAGAAGCCGATAACGCCACCGTGGTGGTCGCCGCCCTCGGAAGGGATCGCACATGACAGACAAGCCCCGTCCGACTGCATCTCCCGGCAGACGGGTGACATTCACCATGGCCGGGGTCGACCGCACCGTCATTGTCGGTCGGCCGCTCAACGACCAGAAAGAAGCCGGACCGTGGATCTTCGAGGCCCACGCGATCGACGCGCATGGCGATCGCGTCGACCCGGCGGAGTTCGTGGTCAAGGAGGGCCAGAAGCGCAACGATGCGAGCATCAATCGCATCACGGTCGAGAGAGCGGTTTACGAGTCGATCGAAACGGTGCGATCGGCTGGCGGCTTTCGCGATATCGCCGTGCTGCGGTACTACGGTTCCGAGAAGGGGAGCGACCCCGCAGATCCCTCGATGAACGAGCTCCTTCTACTGGAACGAGCTCTCTTCTCGCTCGACGAGCTCTCGACCTCGACCGCTGCCGAGGTGGAGACGCTGCTGGAGCGCACGGGTGCGCGCGATCGCGACGGCGAGCTGGGCACGGGCGCCGAACTCCTTGGTTCCGTCTGCCGGGACATCGGAACGCTCGCGGCCGCGGCCGTCGGCCGCACGCTGCTTGCCTTCGACCGAGCGCCGGAGAAGGCGTTCGAGTACCGGGCCCACCGCGACATCAAGATCGACAATCTGTTCGTGGTAGAGCGCGACGGCTCCTTCGAAGTCGTTCTCGGTGACTTCGCGCTCGCCTATCTGCCGAAGCACTTGGCCACGCCCGGCGATCGGCTGAGCAGGCACGTCGTGGCCCCCGAGCAGTACAGGAACCCTCCGCCCGAGCCGGGTACCCAGACCGATCTCTGGGGGCTCGGCATGGCGCTGTGGACGCTATTCCACGCCAATCTGACGCCCTACCGCCTGAACGGCGCGGAATGGCTCAGCCTGAACGGACTCTCACGGGAACAGCTCGGCGAGTCTTCACCGCTCGCGACCGACCTCTGTAAACATGATCGCCGTGCGGGGTGCGTTCTCAGCCTGGATGACGAGGGGCGCTCGCCCGCGCACGAGCTCGCGGCCGCGCTGATCAGCAGCCATCGCCACAACCGCTCACGCACCGCTGTGATGGCTGACGCGATGCCAGAGCTCGAGGAGTCGGCAACACAGATCATCGCCCGGGTCCGAGAGAGCGGCGTAGGAGCCGATGATCCCACTGCAGACCTCCTGGCGCGGTCGCTCCGAATCATCGCCCCCTCACTGCGCGAACGCGCACTCTCGTCGAAGGAGCAGGAGGCCGCGGAGTGGCGGCCCGAGGAGCGGCACGGCGGCCCCGCCGCCGCGGTCGTACAGAAGCGGTCAAAGGGGTCTAAGCGGGCGGTTCGAGACCCGGAGCGCCTGCAGAAGCGCCGCGCACTCCGGCGCCGGATCGTTACGGGAGCGGCTGAAGCCCTCGTCTCTAGCGGGCTGCATGCACTCACGATCATTGCGGTCGCCCTGCCCATGGTGGCGATCGTGCTCGCCGCAGGCTGGGCCGCGCCGCAGATGCCCCTTCCAAGTGCCGCGGTCGATGTGCTCCTACGCTCAGTCTTCGCGGGCGTATTCACGGTGCTGAGCGTCCTTCTTGCTCTGCTCTGCCTGCGGCGACGTCTGCGACTGGGGAGAAGTCAGCGGCGATATTTCCGGCGCTCTCGCCGCTCATCGCGGGATCTGCGACGTCGATGGGTGACGATGGTGACGACCGGGGTACTGACCGTGCTGGTGGCGGCCGGGTTTGTCGTCTTCGTGCTCGGCCTACCGCTCGGCGTGTTCGACTGGCTGCTGATCGCCTCAGGCGGCCTACTGGCCGCAGGCATCAACCGGGCCTCGCGGCTCGGTGATGCGCGCGGTGCGCCTGTATCGGATGGTTCGAGCGCACGTCCGATAGGCCAGTCACGTGGGGGGCTGCTTGTGACGGGAGCGGCCGCGATGATTGGAGCCGTGCTCGTGATCGGCTCTGCGGCGACCCCGGCCTATGCATCGGCCCTCCGCAACCACGTCGTGACTCCTACTCTCGTCGGATCCGTGCCGGGCATGCCGCTCAGCATCCCCGTCCTGATCAACCCGCATGCGATCGCGACGAACTCCGTCGGGGACATCGCGCTGGTCGATCGCGTGGGTGTGGGTCGCGACGTGATCTGGAATGTCCCGGCCGACGGCACACCAGCATGGAAGGTGCTGTCGACGTTCGGTTGGCGCAGCCCAACCCCCGACATGAAGGTGCCGGCCGCAACGGAGCTCAGCGACGTGCAAACGATGCTGAGCGACATCACGGGACCGTCGACCGGTGACCCCGTCCTGTCGGTGGAGAACCTCGCCTTCATCGACGACAGCTCGCTCGCGCTTGTCGGTGTAGACGGTGTGACCCGCGTCGACCTCGACCGCGACGGCGGGTCGAAGACGACGCGGTTGAATGATGCAGTCACGCTCGCCATGCCCGACGGCATCGATGCTGAGATCTCTATCGTCGGATCGACCATTCACCTGCTCGAAATGAAGGCGCCTTCGCTGGACCGCCAGGTTCCGTACTGTTTCTCAACTGGTTTGGCAGAGCGGGATGAGAACGGCGAAGCGATTTTTGAGTCACCTTCGGGGCCTTACGTGCGGCTCACCGGGTCACCGACGCATTGGACTATGACGCTCGCCGGCGACGACCTGCAACCGGTGCTCTCGACAGAGGACGGTGACGAGTGTCTCGATGCCGTGTACGCCTTCTACGAGTCGCAGGGCGGCGGGGGCACTGTAGTAAACCACCGGAGGTCCGACGACAACAATTCGTACGCAATGTTCTTGAAGCCCTTCCGTAGCGGCGACGAGCAGCAGGCCGACGCTCTCACTGTCGGCACCTACATCCGTGACATGGCAGTGATGGAGGACGGCCGGGTGCTCGTAAACACGGACAACTGCCTGGGGGCGTTCACGCTCAGCGAGTCGGCACCGCCCCGACCGACAATGGTTGAGGAGGGCCAGCTGCCTGCCCCGCTTGACCCCAACGCGGATCCACCGAGCCAAGAAATGCTTGACGCCAGAAAGGCTGCCAACGAGAGATGTGGCACGTCGGCTTCGCCACTGTTCAGCGGGCTGGCCGAGCCCAGGGAGCAGGAGTCGAGCGACGATTGCGTGCTGCAAGCGAGGAACACCGCGCAACTCGTGTACTCGGCCTCACAGTGGAAGCCGATGGCATTGAGTTCCGACGGTACCAGCGCGGTCGTGATTTCCTCGGTGGACAAAGGGTGTACCGCGATTCCCTGGAAGCTGCGCACTTCGGGCACCGTGATGTCATGGGATGCTGTCGGCGACATCGCCACCCAGTCACGGTACGCCTCCAACTGGACGCTCGGCACAACATCGGTCATGAGCGCCTCCGATCCCAGTGTCGGCAACTCCGTAGCTTGGTCGGCTCCCGCTTACGGCCGAATCCACTCCTCCTACCGTTCATCAACAGCGGACTCATTCAACGGCTTCCCACCGTTCTCGGACCGGCCCATCATCCAGCGCACGATCGGCGGATTGACCTGGACGCTCGGCACCACCCTGCCCGCGGATGCAAGCGATGACGCCATAACGGAGGAGACAGGGGAAATCACCCAGTTGATAGTCACTCGTCCCTCGGCCGACAAGTCGACATCAAGCACGGCGAGGTACACCATTCCCGGGCTCCAGGACATCACCGCCGACGGCGACCACGTGGTGGTGGCCCGATGCGGGCAGGTCTGGGACATCGACACCAACGCCGTGGTCGCGCATGATGCCGATGGCGACTACCCGCTCGACGACCTCGCACCCACCGTCATCGCCGGGGCCGCCGCCGACCCAAACGCCAGCTGCGGGGCACCGCTCGGTCCCGCGCTTGAAAGTCAGTCGACCTTGATTGGATCGTGGGTCGCTCCCCTCGCCGTCAGTGCCAACAGCGCACCGGCCGGACACTGTGGTGATTCCGAGTGCAAGTTCGCCTTGATCGCGATCGCCGAAGCCGCAATGTTCGACGGCGTGGCGACGAGTCGAGTGCGGATCATCGACCGCAACAAGGACGCCATCTCCACTGCCGGCATCCTCGATGGAGCCAAGCAGCGCAAGACCACCCCCGAATCCCCACTCGCTGGCGACCTTAGTCAGCTTGGGCTGGTTCCGACCGACGTGGCGCTCGACGACGCAGGTCGAATCGCCGTCTCCACGGCGACTGCTAAGGGCACGGGTCCGCTAATCGTGATCGATGGGGATCGGCGATCGATCGTGGACGCCGGAACCGGAGTGCAGGTGACGGGGGCCGCCTGGTCGGATACTTCGGCCGACGACGATCTGGTCGTAACCGACGGCACTCGCGGCGACCTGCTGATATTTGAGTTGTCAGCCTCGGCGACCTCGCACTAAGTGCGGAGAACCGGCTAGCGGGCTCATCGAGACTGAATCCGTCGGCGCAGATCGCGCCCACGGAGAGGGAGTCATGAGTTTTCGAGATGCAGGCTTGCTGGTTGAACAGGTGGCCGAGACGGATGGTCCCGCCAGCCTCGGGCTGGTTCTGGTGGGCCTGGCAATCGCGGTGTTCGCCGCGGTCGCCGTTATCGTCATGGTGAAGAAGGGAAAGGCGCCCGAGGTGGTCACCGGGCTCGGCAACGCCCTGGCGAACACTCGCGTCGGACGTTTTCTGCAGCTGAAAGGAGAGCCGGAAGTGGCGAACCTGGCCAAGCAGGCCGGCGTCGAAGCAAGTGACCAGCTGCGGCAGACGACCCTGCTCTACTCGCCGCTCTCTCTTGCGCTTCCGGGCCACCTGCTTGTGGTGGTTCCTCATCCGGTGTGGCCCCACTTCGTCGACAGCCACCGCCTGCTTGAGGGAGCAGTCGTCGAGGGTGCCCGCGCGGGATTTGTACAGGCCCGCGTCGAGCTCAAGCGACTCGACTACCCCAAGGCCACTGTCGCCGATCTGAACCGATTCGAGAAGATCGCAGGAGAGCTCGCGCTTACTCTGGTGACCCCGACCATCCGCTACACCCCCGCAGATTCGAACCGGGTGTGCGTGTTTCTGGCGGAGACGCCGCAGACGGCCCTCGGGATCGCCGCCCGCGAACTCGGGGTGGGCGTAGCCGAATTCGGGTCTCCGGTGGCCACACCGGCTGAATTCGTGCAGCCCTACGAAGACGCCGCCGCCTTCGACTGGCTCCTCCCTGATACGAAAATGGAGGTGCCGACCACGACGTTCTTTCGCCCCTCAGAGGTGCCTGAAACCCGTGCGGCGACCGGCGCCGGAGCCGCAACCGTTCCGCTGGTGATGACCGAGGCCCGCGTCCGGGCATCGAGCAGTACCGGCCAGGAACCCCTCATCGCCCGTCTCCTCAAGGGTGAATCGGTGCGCATCGGCCGGAGCACCCGGAATGATCTGGTGATCGTAGATGCCGAGCGATCGGTGAGCGCCGTGCACGCCGTGCTCACCCTGATCGACGAGAGCCACATCTCCATCGAGTCGCTCGGGCGCACGGGAACTTGGGTCACGAACGGGCCTCTCACGACCCGCATCACGCTTGGTTCCACTGAGGCCTTCGGGCTGCCAGCGATGGTCGTGCTGGGAAACGCCAGCACCTGCATCGTCGAGATCGACAGGGCCGGGAGCGCCTGAGTTCGGCATGGTCGTCGACGGTGTGATGGATGTAGGCGCGGCTGGCGCCCGAGCAGTTCTTCCACCACCGGTGTCATCGGCTTGCAACAAATCCACTCCGGAAACGGCTGCCCCGGGCCGCGCGTTCGGACTCGAGGCGGGCGCGGTCAACCTACTCCAGGGCCTCGGTCCTTGTCCGCGCCCGGGGTGGGGGCCGCTTCGCTCTCGAGGCGTCCGCGGCAGTACCGGGACGTTTGGACAGTGGATCACCTGACGCGCCGAAGCCGCCGTGGATGGCCCGCCAGGTGTGTTCGGAGATCCCGGCAGCGCGAGCCTCGTCTGTCATCTCGGGGATGACCGGGCGGCCACTCGCGCGGCGCGACGGTGCCGATTCCGCCGGCACTGTACCGTCGCCGCCGGCGTATTGAGGGAGCCGTGACTGAACATCCAGCAGGGGTCGAGCGGTGGCCGCGGACAGCTGCTCCACGCGCTGCGTGTGGCCCAGCTCAGCGTGCATGCCAGAGATCGCGTCGACCGCTTTCATCAGCTGCCGGACCAGCATCACCGTCTTGATCGGTGTGCTCGAGCTCGACGCTTGAGCAAGCAGCAGAGCGGCACCCATCATCGACCCGGAGTCCGCCGTCTTCGGCTTCGACCGGTTCGCGCGGATCTGGCCGCTGCGGGCAAGTTCCCGAGCCATGTCGGCCAGCGGGCCCGGTGTTGGCTCGACCTGACGTGACCACGCCGCGAACACTCCCGCCGTGTCGCGAGCGGCGTGCGCCCACGCTGCCTGATCGTTAAGCGGCACCTCGGACAGGCGCTGCACCGACCTGGTGAGATCCGCCGAGTACGCCTCCCACATCGGCTCCGGCATCGGCCGCTCGGCACGACGGGGACTGTCCTGGGGGCGGGTGCCACGGCGCCACTCGTCGGCGCTCTCCTGAGCGTCCGATACCGTGTCCGGCCACCCCTCGCGAAGCCTCGGCAGGGTCAGGTCGCGAGCAAGCCGGCCACCACCGTACCAAGCTGCCTGATCACCCGGGCCCGGCCGCATCGCCACCGAGTACCGACGACGACATCGGTGGTTCCGGTGGCGAAGCGGGGACGGATGAGTGCTCCTTCGGCGCGGACCGCGCGCACGAAATCTGCCTCGGAGCTGCTGCTGATCGCCGCGGCGCGCACGATGCGCTCGAGCTCACGACCCGCCGGCTCGACCCGCTTGGCCTTCTCCGCGATCGCCCGCCCAGCGGGAACCTCACCGCGTTCGCCGTGGCCGATCCCGCGCGAATCGAGGACCTTCAAACCGTGCTTCTGCTCAAGCTCCGCGCACACCGTCTGCGACCTACTCCGAGATGATCTCCGCGCCGGCCGCAGCCGCCCCAACACCCACCCTCAATCCGGCGCTGCAGCACATCGCCCATCTGAACAAGCTCAACTTCCCCACACACCCTTCACAGCTCGGACAGATCTCCGAGCCGCCAAAGGCAGCAGCCAACACCCGCCCGCCCGCCATGCTGAACCGCGACACCGACAAGAGCCGAGGGATGTAGCCCCACACCCGATGCCGGGCCACATCACATGCCGCCCGGCATCGAGTCGGCACGCACGAGAGGCCCGGACTGGGACAGCACGGATGCCGCCCGTGAGAGTGAGGCGCGGTCAGTGGGCCCGCCCAGTTTCCGGGTCCCGTATTCGGCGGCCATAGAGGTCGATTGCAGTCATGTAGTTGAGCACGGACGCTCTCACGGCTGTTGCGATGGTGTCGGTTTTGCTTGTCATGACAACGTTGATGGTTCCGTCGTCGTTGTCTGATTGTTGTTCGATTTTCATGGTCGACATGGCTCGCATGAGGGAGGGGTGTGTGAGACCGCTGACCTCCATCCATACGAGCTCGCCGTGGCTGGGTGGTAGCCCGACGGCAGCGGTCGCATCTGCGACAATTTCGCCATATCCCACGCGCCGGCTGTCCATTGGGTTGGGAATCCCGGCGCGTGCGGCGTGGTCTGCGACGCGGGAGTTGTGGCGTTTTTTCCACCGTTCGAATTCGCGCTCGGATTTGCCGAGGACCGCTCCACTGACCTTGAGTCGGTCTCGAGCTTCCGATGCCTGTTTGAGTGCGAACTTGCGGAGCACGGTCTCTTCGTAAAGTTCGCGTGCGTAGTTCCTCAGATGGTTGCGGATGCGGTCTTCACGCTCGTCTGGGTGGAGCACCCAGAGGGCGAGTGACGATGCTTCCAGAGCCGCACGCGCAAGTGGGTAGCTCGCGACGAATGGGGTGGGGTAGTCCGTATCACCGCTGTGTTGCTGGTGGAGTGCCCGGAGATTGTCTGAGGCGAAGTTCAGTGCGAAGTGGACTCCGCCGGTTAGGTGCCGGCCCTCCGTCGCCCTGTCGTCGAGTCGAAGGTCCGAGTTGGGATGAGGTTCGGTTTCGCTCAACACTTGCCATCGTTCCATCAGCTCTGGGATTTGACGCAGATGAACCCGGAACCGCTCTATCTCGTTCAACTCGGCTTCACCGACGACGGGTCTCGTTCGGAAGCCGTAGGTCCCTCCACTGCTGGTCACGGTCAGATTGTGTCACCCTCCGCCGGTGTGGGGTGATTAGTCAGGCTGCAGCGGGTCGGCGGGTGGGTGTGTCTTCCCAGGGTCGAAAGGTTGTGGCCTGGTTCTGGGCGTAGAGCTCGTCGCGCTGCTGCTCGAGCACTGCAAGAGGGACGCCCGACTTCTGGGCGGGGCGGGGGTTGTACGCTGCCCGGTAGTAGCGGTCTGCGTCAGCGTTGGCGCGCTCGAGGTCGTTTCGGAGCTGTGCGATGAGGCGGGCGTCCTGCTCGAGGTAGGTGTCGGCGAGGGCGAGTTCAGTGTTCTTGTCGGCGATGCCCTCGCAGTAGCCTGCGGCGTAGAGCTGGAGCTCGCGGGGGGTGAGGTCAGCGATGTTGATGTCCATGGTGTCTGCTCCCTTCAGGCGGTGAGTGCGTCGATGAGGTCGGGTCGAAATCCGGACCATGCGGCAGTGTCGGTGATGACGATCGGCGCCTGCATCCCGACCCGGGTCTTGAGGTCTTCGATGACCTCTGCCGGCTGCTCTTCGAGCGCGAGGATCTCGAACTCGATGCCCGCGTCGGTGAGGGCGCGCTTGGTGGCGAAGCAGGGGCCGCAGAATCCCTTTGTCTTGCTGTAGACGATGACGTTCATTGCTCTCTCCCTTTCCTCGTTTTTTTGCCGTGGAGGCACGTAGTGCTGACTAGGGTGATGGCCCGGAATGCAACCCGGAGGGCGGTGGGGGAGAGAATTTCGGCGCGAAATAAGGGAGCCGCAGGCGACCGCGTGCCGACAATCTCGGAGGAGCCGGCCGCGCAGCGGCTTGCGTGGAGGGACAGCGCCCGTACAATCGCCGCAGGCTTCACGGCAAAGAAACGCGGCCCCTGCGGGGCCGCGGGCAGCGCCAGCCGAAGGCTGGCTCCTCTTATGTGTTCAGTCGCCGGCCGTGGCCGGCGGGCCGCTCAGATCTCAGGTGCGCCGCCGAAGATGAATGGCAAGCGGGCGGAGATGAGTCAGCGGGTCGCGGTCGAAACCGAGTCTGTGAGCGGTTCGCTCGGGCTGCTGCGCATCATGTCGACGTCGACGGTGGGTTGCGCGTGCGGCTCGTGGGCTTGTTCCATCGTGGTGCGGAACACGCGGTAGTGGCTCACAGCGGGACAGGACACGGCGAGACTTCGAGCCGCGACTTCAGGCAGCGACGGATCATCAGGGCCAGCGAACACCGCGCGAGCGTACTCGCTCGGAACCCAGCGGCCCCCAAGTGCGCCGGCGCCGTTCAGCGCGTCCGCGTAGGCATGCTCCCAGCGGGCGCGAATGCGAGATTCAGACAGTTCGTAGGGCACCTCGACGTCGATGACCTGGACGTCGTAGCCTTCCGCGTGGAGGATCTCGCCGAGCCTGATCGCGTCAGCTTCTTTGCTAAGCACGGCGTCAATCACGAGGTTGTCGCCGGCATGGATCGCGTCGGCGCGAAGGGCCTTGGCGAGATACGAGGACTCCTCGTGGACGAGCGCAGCCAGCTCCAGGGGGTAGAACTGCTCGCCCTGCGCTTGGAGTTCACGGATAGCGTCGGGCATCAACCAGCTGTCATAGCTGCCGTCCGCCCGCGCTTCATCCAGGAGCCCACGTTTGAACTCATCGGCGTCGACCACGAGATACTTGCCACGGTCCGCGCCCAGAACCTGCTGAAGGACGGTGCTCTTGCCGGCGCCGGGAGGGCCAGCAAGCACGATCGCGCGGCGCTGCTGCTCGACCTCCGGCGCTGCGTCTCGCGCCTCTTCGAGGAGGCGTCGATGGAGTCGACGCCTCGAGGGCATCGGCTCCTCGGCATTGAACCACCAGGCGGGGTTGTTGATGGTCGCTGTAGGGGCGAACGGTGCAAGAGCCTGGCCAGGCTTCGAGAGCTCGCGCACCGCTTCCATGTGGCGAGTAATTACCTCCGAGGACACGCTTTAGACACTCCGCCGATTGCGACTGTTCCTAGTGATCTTGATGACCCCTTTGCCATCTCGGCGAGTGACGACGGATTTTCCGCTCTTCGCGTCGCGGGTTCCGTAAGCGTTCTTCGCAGCCTTAGCGGCCGGCGCCGGCCGCTTCGCTTCCTCGACGTCGAGACCGTGCCTCCTGTTGAAGATCTCTTCGTAGAGGTCATCCTCGATGAGACCGCGACGGTTGGCGTCATCGACCTCGGCCCACGTTCCGGGAGGATCGACGATGAGCGAGTCATACCCGTCGGTCGTTCCACCCTTGGCGTAGGGGAACCGGGTGAGCTCATCGACGAGTTGCGCGCGCTCGAGGAAGCCAGCGGCGTAGCGTTGGCAGATCTCGGCAGGCGTAGCGCCTGAGAACCCATTCAGTGGCATGGCAACCTTTGACGCGGTCTTGAGAGCGCTGAGCACGGACGGCTGCGCGATGTTCAGCCACTTGGAGATCTCTCGCTGGCTATACCCGAACTCACTGAGGCGGCGCAGCTCACGCCGGTAGTCGAGCTCGTCGATCTCTTTTCGCTGTCGCGCGCGAACTGCGGCTCGCGCTGCGGCTGGGATTTCTGCGATCGTCATGAAAGTCTCCTCCGATAGGACACTCTATCAGGCGGCGATAGAAGAGACTATCAGCGATCCGGAGCGAGATCGGGCTGGGCTCGCCGCTTCTCCGCGGGGGCTCGGAAGGCGAATCAATCGCGGTCGTGGGCAAGGCCCTGGACCTGGTGGCGCTAGTCCGAGGTCGATTCAGGGTCTTACTTGTTGAGGCGAATGCCGAGCTCGGAGATTTCGATAACTCCGCGCTGGGCGAGTCTGTCGAGCAGCTGGCCAATGTCCACGGTCGCATCCGTGTAGGACTCCTGCAGCCGCTCAAGCGGCACCGGACGGAGGTATGGATTCTGGTCTGGGTAGCCGAGAAGAACGTGAACGGCTTCTGCTTCGTCCTCGCTCAGCAGCTCAACTCGTCGAAGTCCCGAGATCACCGCGACCATAAGAGGGGCCGCGCCGCTCCCGCCGGTTAGCAGCGCAACTGCCAGTGCGATTGCCGCGTCGACCCATACGCTCTTGAGCTTGGCGAAGTTGACATACACACGATTGCGGAGGAACGCCGACTCCTCGAGGATCACAATGGCGGGCCCCGGTGGATCGAGGTTGATGCCTTCGACGAAGATCTCGTCTGCGTTCGGCGATTCACGGATGATGTCAGAGATGTAGCCCCGGAAGGCTGCGGGGAATTCGACGCCCGGAGCGATCTTGCTCGGGATGCCCTGCAGTCCCTTTACTTCCACCCACTTCGGATCATTGGTCGTCGGGATTCGGAACGGATTCTCTGCTGCTGACATGCGGCTAGGTACTCCAGGAAAGTCCGAGCGTGTTGAACGCTTCGACGAGCTCAGGGGTTTCCGGAGTGAGCTGGTGCAGTCGTGGCGACGCGATCAGCGGCGACGTGTCACTTTCCGTTGAGGGGCGTTCGAAGATTGCCCAGAGCCGGAGATCATCGCCATGGCGGGAACCGAACTCGACGCCATCGACGACCGGGGACGTCTGGGCATAGAGCCACGAGGCCACTGAGCGGGTCAGGTCGCGGGGACCTGAGTCCTTGAGTGCTGCCGCATCAAAGTCCGCTGCTCCCGCCCCGAGGGCTACCTGCACGAATTCAGCCCACAGAGCGGCGATGCTCGTCGAGGCACTGACGTCGCAGAAAGCGCCCCGAAGTTCACCACTCGACGCGCAGCGGGGCTCGAGCCAATCGAAGCTGACCGTGGCGGCTGGCCGCGGCGGGTATTCGGCTGCGTCAGTCGAATCGATGACGATGTTGCCGAGGGCATTAGCCAAGACCGAATCCAGGCAATATTTGGCGAGCACGTCGATCAGGCATGCGTAGAGCGTTTGGCCATCGTAGACGGTACGGAATTGCCCTCGGATGTCATCCCAGCGGCCGTTGAAGCGGCCATCATCAGTTGCGTACTTCCAGTCGCTCCAAGCCCAGGGATTGGGCTTGAATCCGACTCTCCATACCTGACCTGGGTCGTCGCGGAGCGCAAGTCCCACTCCTTGCATGCTCACTTAGCCGTGCGCGATGAAGGATCGGGCTGCCGACAACACTGCAGGTCCCGCGGTATCGAGATCCTGCTCCCGGAGCACGCGGGCCGGCGCGACATCCTCGAGCTCAGGGTTCATGCCCTGAAACCAGCTCGCCACTGTAGCTGGCGATTCCCTATCCCGGAGCATGGCCATCACGTAATAAGAGGTCCGGAGTCGCTGAACTGCCTCACCTGACGGAGAGCGAACACCTTCAGCCCACTCGCGGACCGCACGCGTCTCACGGACGCCCCCAAGATACGCGACGAGCGCGGCGCCCAAAGTCTCTCTCAACGACGAGACAATCTCGGCGGGCGCCAACCGCAACGAATCTTCGTACGCGCGAAGTCCGGGACGTGAAGTAGCAATAACCATATGCCTATTCCATCCCATCACAGTCAATAAGGCAATCGAAACCCGGCCTATTCGCGGGCCAAATCACACCCCGTATCCCACCCTAAATAGCTGATAACGTTTCTTATGTAAAGAGCAAGTGGAATAGCCGAGGCCCGCGCCTGCAGATGCCTCATTCGGCACCGCTCCAACTGCTGGATCATCCCGCGCGCTCCTCGCGACCGACAGAGACAGTCGGGACGGGTCGGTAAACCAATAGTCCCATCGACTGTCCGCAGTGCAGAATTCATCTATGGCTGCGCGACATCACACCGTCCCCCAGATGTACCTGCGCAACTTCGCCGACGGTTCCGGGGGCATCATGTTGGCCAACCGCGACGATCCCGGTCTCACGTTCAAGACATCGACTCGTAAGGCTGTGGCAGAACGGGGGTTCTACCGCATCGAGACCGAGGATCTCGCCCGCGACGAGGATCGCGTAGAACACGACCCGGAAGCGATCGAGAATGCGCTCAGTCAGGTAGAGGGCGCCATCGCTGCCTCAATAAAGAGGCTCGTCGAGCCCGGCTCGACACCCGATCAGACCGATTGGTACAGGCTCATTCAGTTCGCCGCATTGCAGACGGTGCGGGGGCGCCGTTGGCGGGAAGACATGGTGGCTCTTGCGACACAAGCCGCGCGCACGTCTATTCTTGCGGAGCTCGACGATGAGCACATCCGAGTATGGCTCGTCGCTCAAGATTTGCCGGCGGGTCCCGACGACGTCGCCGCCTTCTACGAATCGCTCCAGGGATCTAGGTTCCCGCGCCTCATTCCTCCCCAGGCGGTGCTCGTCCAAGAGAGTCTCAAGATGGCGTTCGGTGACCCCGCCACGGGAGATCTCGGATTGCAGCAGTTTCTCGCGGGCAAGTCGGTCTCGCTGATTAGGACGTCCAGGGTGGCAGTGTTGACCAGTGACGAGCCCGTGTGTTGGTGGTCGCCGGGTGACGCGCCGATCGGGTATGCCACCGCCCAGATGGTCTGGGTACCACTGAGTCCGCGTCTCATCTTGCAGTTCCGGGACCCGGATTTCGACCCCGCTGCGCACGGTGTTCCCGATGTGGCGGACTACTTGGCGAAGTTCGTAAACGGGCTCGTGGCCGCGCAGGCCGACCGATGGATTATTCATCACCCCAGCGACGCTCCTCTGGCTGACATGCAGCTTCCCGCTCGGGAACTATGGGGTGACGAGCTCGTAGCAGAGCGCGATGAGGAGGACGGCACGCGTCGTGAACTCTTCGTACATCGCCGTCTTCGCCCGCAGGAGTGAACACCTAGAGCGGAGCAACGATGAGCTCGGTCGGCCGTGAACGATCGTTCGTGGCAGGGGCCGTTCGACCGACGTTCGTACTTTCGCAGCGTCACCGGCGTATGCCAGAGTGGGTTTCACTCAACACCTGCCATCGTTCCATCAGCTCCGCTACCTGACGCAGATGAATCCGGAACCGCTCTATCTCGTTCAACTCGGCTTCACCGACGACGAGTCGTCAGCGCGTTGGTTGCAGGGACTACCGCTGATCGGTTGCGGCGGGTCGACGACGAACGTACGGCGGCATGGTCATGTGTCCGGTGAACTTCGCGGAATGCGCTCGAAGCGCCTCTCCTGGCCACTCAGTTATCTCGTATAGGTCTCGGTCGGGATCAAGCCTGGGCGCTGGCGAGCTGACCAACTGACTAACCCGGCCGGGCGATAGAGCTGCCGCTTCAGCGATAACGACTTTGCTAAGTCCGAGAGCTGCGGCCTCCTGGACCTTCGCGGTCTGTATCGCTTCGACTTCAACCGTGAGGGCACGCAACTTGTGCAGCATCCTGGCTGCGCCGACGACGTCAGCGAGAGCATTCTGCATTTCATCATCAGTAGCCATGAGCTAAATTTAGAGCACTAACGGTAAGCTATCAATAGGCCACTAATGATAGGGCGGATCCTTCCGGCCTCCGCTACCTCGACCGGGACGCCCAAGGGTTACAAACTTGTGCGCTTCACAAAGTCCGCCCGGACGCCAAGTTTGGTTGCGATCGACTCGAGGCGATCTTGATCTGGGCGCTCGAGGCGGCAGCTGTCCCACGCGATGAGTGCGAAGAGCAGGTGGGTAGCGGCAACGGCAATCCACGCGCTCGCGTTGGTGTGCGCCGCGTGATCACGCCACACGACGCCGACGGGCGACCGCGGATCTACCTCTGTGTAGAGATCAACGACAGTCGACTCCGCGTGGGACAGTGCAGACGCCGCTCGATACATCAGGTAGAGCCTTTCACCACCCTCAAGAGCACGAAATCGTTGCTGGATCTTGTTATTCGATGGCATGCCGAGGTCATCCAAGAGCTGCTGGCTTTCCGCCATGCGCTCCGCAGCCGGAGTGTTGTCCGGATCCATTTCGAGTACCTCCCGGAGCGCGGTGCGCTTCTTCTGCGCCGCCTCACTCACGAAAGATCGCCACGCATCCTCATCGACAAGCAACCAACCGGCGGTCATCGCGTCCTCCATCAGAGTCCGAACGATCGGCACTGCAGGGAGAGGAAGGCTGTTCTTGTAGAGCACCAGAATTGCTTGCCCGCATTCGACGGCGTGTGCAGCAAGACCACGGATGAGCACCGGCGTCGTAGGTCGCCCTAGGTCACTTCGCACCTCAATAGATCGCTCAGAACTGTGGCTACGCCAGATGGATGTGAGCTCCGCAAGCACCGCTCGGTAGTCGATCTTGTCGACGGTCATCAAGCACCCGTCCGGGGCGGGACCATCGAAGCCACGACATCGGCTCGAGCTCGATCGCGCGCAACGGCCCGATAGACGGTGCCGGCACCGACCTTGTACCGGGCCGACAGCTCGGCCACGGTGTAGTCGCCTGAGTGATACTCCGCGACGAGATGCCCTTCGATCGCTTCCGGCAGCTTCGGCTTCTTCCCCTTCAGTCGGCCCTTCGCCTTCGCCACTCGCATGCCTTCGCGGGTGCGGGACCGAATCAGGTCGGACTCGAACTCCGCCACCATCGCGAGCGCGTTGAACAGCAGCCGACCAGTCGGGTCGTGCGGGTCGTGCACGCTCTCTCCTATCCGCAGCCTCACCCCTTTCTGGGTCAGCTCGTCGACGAGATCCCCGGCGTCCGGCACGGAACGGGCGAGGCGGTCGAGCTTGGTGACCATGAAAGTGTCACCGTCGCGGCATGCCGCCATCGCTTCACGCAGCGCGGGGCGTTCCCGGTTGGTGCCGGTGAGGCCATGGTCGACGTAGAGGTTCTTCACATCAACGCCAGCGGCGAGGAGCGCGTCACGCTGGATGGTGGCGTCTTGCTTGTCGGTGGATACTCGGGCGTAGCCGATGAGATGAGCGGTCACTCCCCCACTATGGCGGTCGGGGCCCCATCACCGGAACATTCACCGGAGGGGTGTTACGGAAGACTGGGACGCGCCGAATCTCGCGGCCAGATTCGAGCGGCGAAGCGCTCCGTTCATCGATCCCCTTTCGAGGTGGTCACCTAGGCCGTAGTGCAGCTGGAACAGTGCCAACCGGTGATCGACTCGGACACTCCGCTCTTGCCGCACACGACCGTTTCTGGTCTGCGCCCATCGTCTTGAATCAGGATGAGTGCATGGATATTGCGGAGTAATGGCCTCGGCTCGGAGACGGCATCCGAGAGTGGCTCGTGGACAACAACGGCCATGCGCTACCGCCGGCTGTGCTGACGTCGATCAAAGCCGCTGGAGGTGTCGCGGTCTCAGATGCCTGGCGGGTGGGCCAGAACGCTTCGGACGGTTTCCTTCTCTCCGATGCCGCTGTCGACTGGATCGAGGAGAAGGCGAACGACGAGTAGCGTCTGAAACGATCGCTTATTGGTACTTCCGGTTGTTTGCATAGAAGACTGAAAACCGTGATCAAGAAGATTAAAGGCATCGCATGAGCACCACTCCCCCTACGCCGAAGCCTCCCTACGAGCTGCAACTCGTGCAGGCAGTGTGTGACGTTCTCGGGCAGACGGAGTATCCGGGTCTGTCTGGTTCGGAGATCGATCGCCTGCTGCAGGGCATCGGTCTCTCTGGTCGACCACCGGGGTACAACAAGCGCGAGGGCCTTTGCGTGGTGTTGTTCAACGCGCAGCTGAAGAACGGCGGCCTCTTCATTCGGTTCATCCATAGGGCCATGGAGCCGGTGCGGTACGCGAAGAACCATGCACGGTTCGAGGATCTCCGGGGGCAGCTGTCTGAGGTGATGACGTTCTACGGGTTCACGATCAACGCGGAGGGCAAGGTCGCGAAGTCCGCTCGAGCGAAGACGCTCAGCGAGGGCGCCAAGCTCAGCGGCCGGCTGCACACCGAGTTGAGGCACCGCGGTGCGCACGAGCTGCTGTTCGAGTACTGCGCGGAGGAGCTCATCAACAGGTCGCTGTTCCACGCGCTGACGGAGGCCTCGAAAAGCATCCCGAGCAGGGTGCGTAAGATAACCGGGCTGGCGGGTGATGGTGCTGCCCTCTACGATGGCGTATTCGGCACGAACACCGAGCGGCCGTTGTGGTTCATCAACGCCTTCGACTCGGCCTCGGACGTCAGCGAGCACCGCGGCTTCAAGCAGATCCTCTTGGGCGTCCACGGTCACTACCGGAACCCGCGCGCGCACTCGAGCAGGATCGACAACACCGAAGTTCTGCCTGACTTTTACGACGCGATGTCGCTGTTCTCTTACGTGCACCGTCGCCTCGACACGGCATCACGCACACCGCTGACGTAGCTCGCCCGGGTCGACGTGGTTGTCGGGTGGCGGTTACAGTGGTGGTGCGGACCCGCCCCACACACGTGGATTGGCGGGTCTGGCTCGTTAAGCCGTCAGATTTCGATCGGCCCGCCGGCGACGTCGGATGCGGCGAGGTAGTTGGCGTGCCAGTTCCACGCGAACTTGTTGCCCGGGTGGCGGTTGAGGCTCATGAACGCGGTGTAGGCGACGAGGTCGGCCATCTGCACGAGCTGCGATCGCCGGGAGTCATGGAAGGTGGGGTCTTCGATGATGTGGCGGGTGTCGAGCTCGAGGCTGCGGTGTGTGTCGAAGTAGGTGGGGTCGGTGCCGTTGCCGTCCATGCTGATGATCGTGAACGTGCTCTCCACGCGGTGTTCTTCGTTCCAGCGGTCGACGAGCTCGGCGTACACGCGGCCGCGTTCCTGGTAGTAGGCGTTGCCCTTCAAGGTGGTGCGGCGGAACACGGCGCCGACGCGGATGTCGGGGCAGCGGGCGAGTTCTTCGAGGCACTGGATGGCGACGGCCCGGCCGAGGGTCTTCCACTCCTGCAGGTCGGTGATGGTCGCGGTGGAGATCCGGTTGCGGCCGTTGATGAACTTCGTGGCGTGCAGTTCCTCGGCCGGCGGCACCTGGTGGTCGCGGTAGAGAGCCTCCGGAGCTCGAGCAGAGATCGTAGGGCGTGACGCCACCGGGTGGGGTCGCATTCGATCCACCCGTAAACGATGAGTCCGGAGTCGACGGAGCCGGAGTCGTCGACGTAGCGGAGGCGGGTGATGGTCATGAGGGTCTCTTACGGGGTCGGGTTGCTGGCGGGTGCGGGTGCGGGGCGGTTCTTCTGACGCTTGTGGAAGGCCTTCGCCGCCCGCTTCTGGAGGGCCTTGCGGGACTGGTGGCCGAAGTCGCCGGTGAGCGAGTAGTAGGTGCGGATGGTGTGACCCAGCGGCGAGAGCGGCGCCTTGATCTTCTGCCGGCGCCGGTGGACCAAGCCGAGCTGGCGGAGTTCGTCGAGGCCGTTCTGGGCGCTCTTGGGCTTGATGCCGTACCAGGGTTCGGCGTTCTCGTAGGTGAGCCAGAACTCGTCCTGGTTGCTGGTCTCCTTGGCGACGACCAGGAGCATGACGAGGCCGGGAAGGCTCAGCTGCGCGAAGATCTCCTTCTTCCAGAACGCGTCGGGGAGGGCGAAGTAGGCGTTCCACCGATCGCGGCGCCCGCCCGGGGGTTCGTACGCGCCACCGCCGTCTTCTCGTCGAGGCACGATCCGGATGAGGCGGTTCTCGCGATCCTTCTCGACGAGGCCGAGCTCGATGAGATCTGCCCAAGCACGCGACAGGGTCGACGCGGACCAGGTCGGTGCCCCCTTGGCGGTGAGTGCCCGAATCCACACGCTGGCCTGCAACGGGGTCCACTGCTTCTCGAGCCATGGCCAGCACGTCAGGAGGAGAATGTAGAGCAGCAGGGCTCGATGCTTCCGGGTGCTCATCATCGTGGCGATGGTCGAAGGGCGCGGGAGATCGCGGTCCGGTAGTTGCACGAGGATGTGCCGGATCTGCGTGTAGCCGCGCGCAGAGAGGCGGGTCATTTCCTCTCGTGTTTCTGCCGGCGTAGCGGCACCCAGTTTCATCGTCATGGGTAGATAGAACCACATCGCTCGAAATCCGATCCCAAAAAGAGCGGATCGCCGATTGCGATGCGACACCAGATAGTGCGAAGCCCCGATGCTATGCGCCGTGCAAGACACAATGCGATGCGATGCGATGCGCCATACCCCAGTCCCGCAAGAGCGGGTTTCACTTGGCGGCCGGGACCGTTGTCATCACGACTTGAGGGAGATTTTCACTCCAGCGACGGGAAGGGGTGTCGCGGGCCGATCTGGGGACGTGTGCAACTCCGACGCCGCTAGTTGCCGGTCACGCCAGCGCATGATGGTCGCTCATTCGGGCCGGCTGTCCTCGGGTTCGTCGTTGGGAGCCGGGGTCGTGCTCGGGTCGGGTGTGCTCGAGCCATCCATTCAGTCCTGCTCGAGGAACGGGAGCCCGATCGCGGCGAGCTTGGTCTGCAGGTTGAGGTCTCCGGTCACCACGGTCACAACTGATCCCGGGTGTTCCGACTGCAGCAAGAGCACGGCGGCGATCAGGCGATCGTCCGGAACGTCCAGATCCAGCCACGAGGGCAGATCATCGCTCTGCGGGTCGGCGTGCTCGAAGCGCACGTGGGTGTCGCCAGCCACTCGAGCAGCTGCCCGAACATCCCCGTTGGTGCGGTAGCCCTTCAGCCGGCGGTCGGCGCGTTTCGCTGCGTTCCGAAGTTCTTCGGTTCTCCCGGAACGTTTCAGATCGTCGAGTTCGCGCATCACGATCGGCATTACGTGCACGAGGTACCGGCCACCCACCTGGTCGGTGTAGATCGACAGATCGGGGTTATCGATCAGCGCATTCGTGTCCGGCACGAGCCGCTGAGTCCATTCATCTGCCGGTAGAAGATCGGCCAACGAGCGCAGCGCCTCGATGTCTTCGCGAGCCTGGCGGCCGTTCTTCGCCTGGTCGGGCGAGATCGAGTGATCCCGACCCATTCGTCGCAACCACAGCTCGATGTGTTTCGTGGACTCGCGAAGGGCGGACTTCACCCGAGGCAGAGGATCGGGGAACAGGAGGCCTTAGCGAGTGATCCAGTCGGAGAACGCGCTCAGGCACTGGGTGCGCGCAACCTCCTCGGGAGCGGTTGACGGGGTCCAGTCCCACACCTGGGCGCCGACGAAAATGACGCTGTCATACCCGCCCCTGTTCGGGTTCACATTCCGAATCGGAGTCGAGCCGGCGATTGCCACATACTGCTCCTCGATCGCGTCGAGCTCGAGAAGCAGATTTTGGAGGTAGCTGGCCATAAGTCGAGTATCCCAACACCCGCCGACCCGCCAGTACTCCGCTCGATCAACAACATGGGGGCGCGGAAAATCTGGGAGGACCCGGACCTTCCGCAGCCGATTTGTGTCAGTTTTTGGCGGGTCAGCTGGGCGTTTTGAGCACGGCGGCGAGCACGGCGGTCGCGCGGGCTGCGTGCTCTCGGGTGGTCTCGCGGTCGAGCTTGATGTGATGCACGGTTCCGTCCGTCCGGGCGGTCGCGTTCGAGCGAAGTGGGCGGGGATGGGACGGGGCGGTCAGCGGATGGCGTGGGCGGGGTGGGCGGCGTCGTAGGCGGCGCGGGCGTCCGCGATGAGGGGGCGGTGGGCGAGCGACCAGTCGGCGAGCGCCTTGACGAGGTGCGTGAGGCTGCGGCCCGGGCCGGTGAGCGTGTACGTCACCTGCGGGGGGATGCTCGCGTGCACCGAGCGGGAGAGCAGACCGTCACGTTCGAGCCGGCGCAGGGTGAGGGTGAGCATCCGCTGGGAGACCCCGTCGATGGCGCGCTGCAGCTCGCTGAAGCGGCGGGGGCCCGAGGCCAGCTCGACGACGACGAGCACCGACCAGGTGTCGCCGATGCGGTCGAGCACGTCGCGGATGCCGCAGTCGGCGTGACCCTCGGCGCCGCACGGCTCGAGCTCGGCGGTTACCTCCGTGTGCGTGAGTGACATGAGAGTGCCTTCTTGTGGGGTGCCGGTCGGCTGGGACACGATCAGCCTAGTTACCGAAGAGAAGCACGGAAGGCATGACCATGATCCTCGTCACCGGCAGTACCGGACAGCTCGGCCGCGCGATCCTGTCGCACCTCACCGGCCGCGGCGCCCCGGCGATCGGGAGCAGCCGCAGCGGCGCGGACGGCACGCGCATCCTGGACTTCGACGACCCGGCCGGCCTGTCGCTGACCGGCGTCGACACCCTCGTGCTCGTCTCGGCCGGCGAGGCGGAGGACGATGTCGTGATCGCCCGCCATGAGGCGGTGATCGCCGCCGCCGAGCGCGACGGCGTGACCCACGTCGTCTACACGAGCCTCGCGGGCGACGGCGATCATCTCGCCTTCGCGCTGGCGCACCGGTGGACGGAGCGGCGGCTGTGCCGGAGCACGCTGTCGTGGACGATCCTCCGCAACGGTCTGTACGCCGAGCTGTTCGGCTCGCTGCTGCCGTGGTCGGGGCCAGAGCTCACGTCGGCGTTCGGCGGCGGAGCCCTGGCCGCCGTGACGCGCGACGACCTCGCGGAGGCCGCCGCGATCGTCGCGACGGCACCCGGGGCGCACGCCGGACGGAGCTACGATCTCGTCGGGCAGCCGATCACGGCGCGCCAGGTCGCCGAGCGTCTGGGTGCGACGCTGAGCGACATCGGGCTGGCCGAGCGGCGCGTCCAGCTGGACGGGGCGGGGCTGAAGCCGTTCCAGCCGGCCATGCTGATGTCGATCCACACCGCGGTGGCGCACGGGTTCCTCGGCCGCACCGGCCCCGATCTGGCCGAGCTGCTCGGCCGCGAGCCGGCCGACACGCTGGCCGTGGCGGCCTTGGCGGCCCTCGCCTCGGCACCGGAAGGATTCGACGGCCGAGGCGCCTAACCGATCGGCATCCCGATCGGAGCACCCTCGGGCAGGAGCAGCACCCGACGCTGCCGTCCCGACAGCCCGAGCATCAGCAGGCCCGCCCCGCCGATGATGATCCCGGCGATCAGCAGCAGCACCCCCACCACGGTCAGCACACTGTCGGGCGGCGTCGCCCCGGCCACCATCAGGGCGATGCCCACCACGAGCGAGAGCACGCCGAACCCGAGCAGCACCCAGATCAGGATGCGCAGGGTGCGCCACGCCCGTGCTCCGTGGAAGCTGGGCCGCACGCCGAAGGGGGTGGCGGTGTACTGCGCCCAGCGCGATCCCGTCCACCAGCGCGAGGTGCGTGGTGCCACCGGGTACCAGCCGGCGCTCGCAGCCTCGGCGAACCCGGGGAGCGGATGCACGGAGTCGAGCGCGACCACGGCGGCAGACGGGCCGGCGGCCGGCGCGGGCATCCGCCGCACAGCCGTCGACTGCGCCGCGATGCCCAGCCAGAGCCCGGCGAGCAGCAGCATGGCCGCGCCGCTCACCCCCGACCCGGGCGCCACGAGCGCGAGGGAGAACTGCAGCAGCGCCAGCACGGCGAAGACGGCGCCGAACGTCCAGGCCAGGCCGGGCTGCTCGGAGGTGGCCCAGTCGATGCCCGGCACACCCCTCCGGATGCGCATCCCGGTCCACCTCGAACCGTCCCACCAGCGCACCACCCCCGACGACGTCGGGTACCACCCCATCGGCGACACTGTCACGCGATCATCCCCCGCACGCCCTGAGGCTCAGAGCCGGGCGAACCGCGCCCGCACGAAGGTGTAGACGCCGTAGGCGATCAGCCCCACGCCCACAGCCACCAGGATGACCACCCCGAACGGCAGCGACGCCAGCGACTTCAGCGCCCCGTCGAGCCCGGTCGAGCTGCTCGGGTCGACGGTCACGGCCGCCACCACGATCAGCACGCCCATCACGAACACCGCGACGCCCTTGGCCACGTAGCCGACCACGCCGAGCACCCGCACGGCCTTGCCGGTCGTGCCCGACGGCATGCGCAGGTCCTCCTCGAACTTGCGCGTCACACCCTTGTAGACGAAGTAGCCGCCGATGGCCGCCGCGCCCACACCCACGATGCCGAGCAGGAACGGCCCGCCGGGCAGCGACAGGATGCTCGCGCTCGCCTGCTGCGTCGAGTCGCTGTTGCTCGTCGAACCGCCCTGCGCGAACGTCAGCGCGGTCACCCCGAGCGCGATGTACGCCACCGCCTTGCCGGCGGGGATGAGGCTGCGCACCCAGCGCTTGTCGGAGGTGGAGCCGATGCCGAGCACGGCCTGCACGATCAGCCAGAGGCCGAGGGCGAACAGGCCGACGACGACGACCCAGATCACGATCGTCCCGCCCGGCAGCTTGGTGATCTCGGCCATCGCGCCGGACTGGTCGGACGACTCCCCGCCCTGGTTCACGGCGACGCGGATCGCGAGGTAGCCGAGCAGCAGATGCACCAGCGCGCTGGCGCCGAAGCCGACGCGGGCGAGGATCTGCAGGGCCCGGCTGTTGCCGGCGCTCGACGCGGCGCGGCGGGCGGTGGAACCGGCTCGTGTGCTCATGGGATGCCTTTCGGGAAGGGGTCGGGTCAGGTCAGGTGCCGTCGCGCTGCGGCTGCGAGGCGGGCCCGGTGACGGGTTCGCCCGCGATGCGCACGGTGCGGTGAGTGTCGATGGCGATGATCGCGCCGAGGATGACGAGGGAGAGGGCGACCGAGGCGGTGGTGTCGCTGATCCAGTGGTAGCCGAGGTAGAGACGGCTGACGATCTGCGCCGCGATCGCGACGACCGCCACCGAGAAGGCGGCCACGGTGAACCAGGTGCGCTGCAGCCGGCTCGCCAGCAGGTACGCGGTGATCAGCAGGAAGTCGCAGGTGCCGAGCACATGCCCCGAGGGGAATGAGAACGAGCGGTCGGGCCCGAACAGCATCTCGCCGATCGGCGGCCGCGGGTGCTGCACGATCGGCGCGATGACCTGCGCCAGCACGACGCCGGTGACCATGCCGATGGCCAGCAGGAACGGCCGCCACAGGTGACGGGCGGCGACGATCCAGCCGATCAGCACCACGAGGATGATGATCGGCAGCGCCACCGGCCCGAAGGCGACCGCGAGCACGATCATGAACGAGGTCGTCGACTCGCGCACCGTGGTGTCGAACCAGTCCTCGACGGGCTGGTCGAGGCGCTCGAAGCCGGTCTGGGTCAGCACGCCGACGAGCAGGGTGACGAACGCGATCGCCCCCACGACCATCAGCACGACGGCCGTGACGTAGAGCCGGCGCCGGGTGGCCTCCGGGAGGTAGCGCTCCTCGACGATGAACTTCTCGTTCCACGCGGCGATGCGTCCCGACCTCAGCGTCGTCATGGAACCGCCCTCTCGCCGTCCGGCCTCACGGGCCGAAGCAGCCTCGAGTCCTGCCTACCACGGTTCGGTCAATCGCGGTTGACCGAACCGAGCGAGAAGCAGCTAGAACGAGTGAGAACGAACGAGAACGAGCGGATGCGCGGCGGCGCCCTCAGTCGTCGCCGAGGAGGATGGCGGCCGCGGCGATCATCTCGAGCATCCGCTCTCTCATGTGGCCGATGTGCTTCTTGACCGCCGGCTCGATGCCCGCGTAGTCGTGGGCGACGATGGCCTGGTAGAGCTCGTCGTACTCCTCGGCGCAGGAGAGCAGCCGGCTCTGCAGCGAGGCCGCGCGCAGCCAGAAGCGCTGGATGCGGCGGCGCGTCTCACGCACCGTCTCGGCCACGAGCACGTTGCCCGCGAGCGCGTTCGCCTTGCGGTGGAAGAGCTGGTCGGCCAGCGCCCACGAGGCCCGGTCGTCGTTCGCGGCCGCGCGGTACATGTCGTCGACGTAGCCCTTGAGGGCAGCGGCTCCCTCGTCGGTGAGGGTCGAGGAGGCCTTGCGGGCGATGTAGGTGTCGAGCACCTCGAGCAGGTCGCAGGCGTCGTTCACCTCGGTGGCGGTGAGCTGGGAGACCGTGAAGCGCGCGTTGTCGGTGCGCTTGACCAGGCCCTCCTTCTCGAGCCGCTGCAGGGCCTCGCGCACCGGGGTGCGGCTGATGCCGAGCTGGTTGGCGAGGCGGTTCTCGGACAGCGGCGAGCCCGACCGCAGCCGGAACCCCGTGATCTCGGCGAGCAGCCACTCGTACGCGTCGTCGACGCGACTGCCCGTCTCGGTGCCCGTGGCCATCCATCACCTGCCTTCGGGTCGATTCTACCCGGGCTGCGGGGGCTCGGGCCCGGTGCGGCGGCTTCGCATGCGGTGACGGATGCGGCAGTGCATTCAGAGGGGGCGCTCCCGAGCACCGGGTCCAGAATGGTCGTCATGGCCCAGCAGATCCAGTACCGCACTCTCGGCGGCCCCGAGGTGCTCGAGTTCGTGACCGTCCCCACGCCCACCGCGCCGCCCGGCGGGGTCGTCGTCGAGACCCGCGCGATCGGCGTGAACCCGATCGACGTGAAGCTGCGGACGGGACTGCGGCCGAGCCCGCCGATCACCGAGCCGCGGGTGCCGGGGTCGGATGCGGCCGGCGTGATCGTCTCGATCGCCGAGACCGGTGCCGGCGCCGAGGCCCGCGCCGGAGCCGGCGCGTGGAGCGTGGGCGACGAGGTGATCGTGCGCGACGCCGCCGGCGCCTACCGCACCCATGTGCCGGCCGACGCCGCGCAGCTCGTGGCGAAGCCGGCCGCGGTGAGCTGGAACGAGGCCGCCGGCATCGGCATCCCGGTCGGCACCGCGTACCAGGCGCTGCGCTCCCTCGGGGTCGACGCCGGTCAGACGCTGCTCGTGCACGGCGGCTCGGGCGCGGTCGGCCAGGCGGCCATCCAGTTCGCGCGCGACTGGGGAGCCACCGTCGTCGCCACGGCGAGCGCCCGCAACCTCGACCGCCTCCGGGCGCTCGGCGCGATCGCGGTCGAGTACGGCGAGGGCCTCCTCGAACGGGTTCAGGATGCTGCTCCCGACGGCATCGACCGTGTCCTCGACGCCGCGGGCACCGACGAGGCGCTCGACGTCTCGTTCGCCGTCGTGAAGCACCGCTCGCACATCGGCACCATCGTGGTCGGAGCCAAGGCCGACGCCCTCGGCATCCGCGCCTGGATGGGCGGCAGCCCGCACCCCCTCACCGACCAGGAGCAGGCCTGGCGCCGCGAGGCCTACGGCGTGGCCGCCGACCTCATCGCCGAGGGCCGCTTCGAGATCGAGATCGCGGCGGTGTACCCCTTGGCGGAGGCGGCCGCGGCGCAGAGCGCCCTCGCCGACGGCTCCCTGCGCGGCAAGCTCATCCTCGACCCCCGGGCCTGACGCGGGCCCCGAGGCGGCGCGGGCCCCTACGAGCCCGCGCGAGCGGCGCCGGCGGCGGCCGAGGAGCCGAGGTCGCTGCCCGGGAGTTCGGCGCCGGAGGTGAGGGCGGCCGCCCAGGCTTCGGTCGTCGCGACGCGCGCCCAGCTCGAGCCGAGCAGGGTCATCAGGGTCTCGTGCACCGTGCGCGCATCCGCCGACCCCGCGCTGTTGGAGAGGTGGATCGCGCCCGTCGCGTCGGCGAGCACCTCGATGGTGAACCCGAGGTACTCGGCCTCGACCGCCGACGCGAGCACGCAGTTGTTCGTCATGTAGCCGACGAACGTCACGGTGTCGACGTCGCGCTCGCGCAGCCACTCGGTGAGGTCGGTGCCCGCGAACACCGACGAGTGCTCCTTCGTGAGCAGCTTCCAGTCACCGGATGCGCGGCTCTCGATCTCGGGCCGCAGCACGAACTCGGCCGACCCCGGGTCGAACACCGGAGCCCCCGCGCCCGAGCTGTGCTGCACGGCCACGACCGGGATCCCGGCCGCCACCGCGGCATCGACGGCTTCGACGATCCGCGGCAGGGAGGAGGCGTGCGGGGGGTACTGGATCTCGAGCAGTCCGTCGAAGTACTGCTGCTGCACGTCGATGACGACGAGGGCGCGGCGGGGTGCGGTCATGGCGGTGTCTCCTGTCGTCGGCCGGCGGGCCGGGCGTGCTCCTATCGTGGCCCAGCGGAGCTCTGGCGCGCGACGCTCGAACCCGCGGGGCGATTCAGGCCGCGAGCAGCAGAGCGGATGCGCCCGGGCTCTCGACGGCCGGGCCGGCCAGGGCGTGTTGGGGCCCCAGATCCAGCCGCAGCACCGGCGCCACAGGCCGGGTGCTGCGGGCGTCGTCCTCGGCGAGCACCGCAGCCGACGCCGTGAGCAGCTCGCCCGCCGAGACGTCGAGCACGCGGCACAGGGTCGCGAGGATCTCCGACGACGCCTCATTGCGGCCGCGCTCGATCTCGGAGAGGTACGGCAGCGAGATGCGCGAGCGTTCGGCCAGGCGCCGCAGTGTCAGCCCGCGCTCCAGACGCAGTCGTCTCAGAACGTGCCCGATCGCGTGGCGCAGCAGCATGAGGTCAGGCTAGGCCGTGAGGGGCGGGACGCGCATCCGCTCGCCCCGCCCTTCTGCTCACAGCAGAACCCGGGCCCCGGCCACGGGGTCAGACCCGCGCCGGCTCCCGCAGCGACGCGAGCACCTCGGCCAGCTGGTCGACTGCCCAGTCGAGCTCGCTCTGCTCGACGACGATCGGCGGCGCGAGGCGGATGGTGGAGCCGTGCGTGTCCTTCGCGAGCACGCCCCGCTCCATCAGCAGCTCGCAGACCGCGCGGCCCGAGGCCAGCCCGGGGTCGATGTCGATGCCCGCCCAGAGGCCGGCGCCGCGCACGGTGACGACGCCCCGGCCGACGAGCTCCTCGAGCCGGATGCGCAGGTGCTCGCCGAGGCGGGCGGCGCGCTCCTGGTACTCACCGGTCGCGAGCATCCGCACCACGGCGAGGCCGACGGCGGCCGCCAGCGGGTTGCCGCCGAAGGTCGAGCCGTGCTCGCCCGGGTGCAGCACGCCGAGCACGTCGCGGTTCGCGACGACCGCCGACACCGGCACGATGCCCCCGCCGAGCGCCTTGCCGAGCAGGTACACGTCGGGCACGACGCCCACGAGGTCGCAGGCGAAGGTGGCGCCGGTGCGGCCGAGGCCCGACTGGATCTCGTCGGCGATGAAGAGCACCTCGTGCTCGGTGCAGAGCTCGCGCACCCGCGGCAGGTACTCGGCCGGCGGCACGATGATGCCGGCCTCGCCCTGGATGGGCTCGAGCAGCACCGCCACGGTGTCGGGATTCGCGGCCAGGGCGGCGGCCAGGGCATCCGCATCGCCGTAGGGCACGCGGACGAAGCCGGGGGTGAACGGGCCGAAGCCGTCGCGGGCGGTGGCGTCGTCGCTGAAGCTGATGATCGTGGTGGTGCGGCCGTGGAAGTTGCCGTCAGCCACGATGATCGTCGCCCGGCCCTCCGCCACGCCCTTGACGCGGTAGCCCCAGGCGCGGGCGACCTTGATGCCCGATTCGACGGCCTCGGCGCCGGTGTTCATGGGCAGCACCATGTCCTTGCCGGCGAGCGCCGCCAGCTCCTCGACGAAGGGGCCGAGGCGGTCGGAGTGGAACGCTCGGCTGGTGAGGGTGACGCGGTCGAGCTGCGCCTTGGCGGCGTCGACGAGCAGCGGATGCCCGTGCCCGAAGTTCACCGCCGAGTACGCCGCGAGGCAGTCGAGGTAGCGGCGTCCCGTGACGTCGGTGACCCACGCTCCGTCGCCGGTGGCGACCACGATGGGGAGGGGGTGGTAGTTGTGGGCGGCGTGCTCGTCGACCTGGCGGATGGCCTCGGCGGCGAGGGCCTGGCCGGCGGTCATGCGCGCAGCTCCAGCGTGCAGCACTTCACGCCGCCGCCGCCGAGCAGCAGCTCGGACAGGTCGACGCCGATCGGGTTGTAGCCGCGCTCGCGCAGCTGCTTCTCGAAGCCGGTGGCGCGACGGGCGATGACGACGTTCAGGCCGTCGGAGATGGAGTTGAGGCCGAGCACCGAGCCGTCCTCCTCGGAGACCAGGATCGCATCCGGATACAGCTGCTCGAGCTTCGCGCGGCTGGCGTCGTCGAAGGCGCTCGGCAGGTAGGCGATGTTCGCGGTGACGTCGTCGGTGAGTGGGTCGAGCACCGAGATGGCGGTGTCGAGGTGGTAGAAGTTCGGGTTGACCAGCGTGAGGCTGACGACCTCGCGGCCGAAGAGCTCCGCGACCTCCTCGTGGCTGCGGGTGGCGCTGCGGAAGCCGGTGCCCGCGAGGATGCGCGAGCCCACGAGCAGGAAGTCGCCCTCGCCCTCGTTGACGTTCTGCGGGTCGACGACGCGGTAGCCGCGCTGCTCGAACCAGCGCATGAACGCGGGGCCCTCGGGCTGGCGCTGCTCGTGCGTGAAGCTGGCGCCGTAGGCGATGCCGTCGATGACGAAGCCGCCGTTCGCGGTGTAGACCATGTCGGGCAGGCCCTCGATCTGGTCGATCAGCTCGACGGTGTGGCCGAGCCCGACGTAGGTGTCGTAGAGCGTCTGCCACTGGCGCACGGCGAGGGAGGTGTCGGTGGGGACGGCCGGGTCCATCCAGGGGTTGATGCGGTAGGCGACCGTGAAGTGGTCGGGGCGGCACATCAGGTAGTGGCGGGGGCTCGCGGTGCGGGCCTCCGGCGTCTGGCGGGTGGTCTCTTCGAGCGTGGGCGTCGACATACGTTCTCCTACAGGGTGAAGTGCGAGAGGCGGATGGCGGACCAGCGTGCTGTCCTGAGGCCCCGACCGGGGCACGCCGCTCCCAGTGTCCCACGCACGATCCGACGGATGCCGCGCATCCAGCTCGCGTTTCATGCGTGTGATGCGGCTTGGCGCACGATTCTGCCGTAGGCTCGTCGATCATGGACGCCCTGGACCACCGCATCATCGACCTCCTCAAGATCAACTCCCGCAGCGGCTACGGCGACATCGGGCAGGTCGTCGGCCTCTCGGCCTCGGCGGTGAAGCGGCGCATCGACCGGCTCGTGGCCGACAACGTGATCACCGGCTTCACCATCCAGCTCAACCCCGCGCTCGACGGCACGGTCACCGAGGCCTACGTCGAGCTGTTCTGCCGGGGCACGGTGGCGCCGGCCGAACTCAAGCGCATCCTCTCGGGGGTGCCCGAGGTGGTCGACGCCGGCACGGTCACGGGCAGCGCCGACGCGATCGTGCACATCCGCTCGCGCGACATCCCCAGCCTCGAGGACGCCCTCGAGCGCGTGCGCATTGCTCCGAACGTCGACCACACGCGCAGCGCCATCGTGCTGTCGAACCTGATCAGGCGGTGAGCGGATGCCCGCTGCGACGCCGTCCGACTTCTCGCTGCCCATCGACCACCGTGCGGCGACTCCTCCGTTCGAGCAGCTCCGGACGGGCATCCGGGACGCCATCGTCTCGGGGTCCCTCGCCGCGGGGGCGCGGCTGCCGACCGTTCGCACCCTCGCCGCCTCGACGGGGGTCGCGGTGAACACCGTGGCTCGGGCCTACCGCGAGCTCGAGACGGATGCGCTGATCGAGACGCGGGGGCGGCTCGGCTCGTTCGTGGCGGCCACCGGGTCGCCGGTGCACCGGGAGATGCAGGCGGCGGCGCGGGCCTACGCCGACCGCGCGACGGCTCTCGGCGTCGCGCCGGAGGAGGCGGCGGCGCTCGTGGCAGCCGCCCTCGGCATCACCCCCTGACCACGCTCGCGACCGCCTCGCTGCGCGACCCTCGGGTGCGGATCTCGTCGCTCCAGGCGAGGGCGATGCCGAGCCGGCCCGAGAGGAGCTGCTGATAGTCCTCCAGACGGGTGCGGTCGGCGTGCACCGCCTCGGGCGAGGCCGCCGTGTCGAGGCAGTAGGCCGCGAGCGCCCCAGCCGCCTCGCCGATCGACCACTCCACCGGGTGCAGCCGGTACGCCCCGTTCGTGATGTGGGTCGTTCCGATGTTCTTGTTCGCCGCGAGCAGGTTCGTGACATCCCTCGGAATGAGTGCTCCGAGCGGAATCTGGAAGGGGTAGCAGTCGATGTCGACGTAGCTGCGGCCCGAGGTCGAGGGGTGCAGGTCGATGCGGTAGAAGCCGATACCGACGCTGTCGGGGAACAGGGCCGAGCCGGCGCCCTCGCCGCGCATCTCCCGGCCGATGTGCTCCTCGGTCACGGTGAAGAGCGCCCGGATGCGGCGGGACTCCCGAATATAGGCCTCCTTCGCGAGGCCGTCCGGGGTGCCGAGCACATCGCCGCGCGGGCGCAGTTCGGGGTAGCCGGTGCCGCCGTCGCTGCGCGGAGCCTCGGTCTGCAGCCAGTAGATGAACGAGGTCGTCAGCTCGCGGGCGCCGGCGAGCGCGGCGGCCTTCGCGGCGGCGTCGACATCGACCAGCGGGGCGTCCCAGTAGTCGATCTGGGGCCAGTTCACCAGGGTGACGTCGGTGCCGCCCCACTCCGGAGTCATCGCGCGGCGGGACAGGATGCGGCGGTAATGCCAGAGGTCGAGGTCGTCGTTGCCGACGGCGTCCTCGGGCGAGCCGAAGAAGATCGGCCGCTCGCGTCGCTCGAGGGTGATGGGTTCGACGTCGACCCAGGAGAGCTGGGGTCCCGGCCAGAACGAGGGCACCGCCGTGCGCCAGTGCTCGTAGTTCTGCGGGCGGTCGATCACGTGCGACTCACCCGGCCGCAGCTCGAGCGCCGCGCACCAGGTGATGGCCTGCTGATCGAGCGGGTCGGCGACCAACGGGGCATGCAGCTCGCCGGTGTCGTAGCTCGCCTCGGCCCCGATGACGTGGTCCAGACCGCCGAGATCGAGCAGGTCGCCGAGCTCGGTCGCATCGGCGACGAAACGGCCGCGCAGCACCACCTCGTCACCGCTCCGACGGTCGACGAGCCGCACCGATTCGATGCGGTCGCCGTCCCGCAGCACGGCGGTCGGCTCGTGCTCGGTGAGCACCGTGAGCAGCCCCGACGCCTGCAGGGGCGAGATCATCTCGAGGATCGCGAGGTGGCCGACCCGCGGCTCGTGGCACAGCCGCGACACGAAGCCGTCGCCGGGATTGAGGTTGACCGTGGCGCGCATCGCATCGGCGAGCGGGTACTCGCGCCTGTAGTGGTCCCGGATGCGCTCCCGCATCTCGGAGTAGCTGGGCGAGATGGGCTGCCGGTCGATCCATTCGTGCTCGTCGGGCGGCACACCCTGGCTGGTGAGCTGGCCGCCGAGCCAGTCACTGGATTCGGTGAGGATCACGCGCACCCCCAGACGAGCGGCCGTGATCGCGGCGGCGAGCCCGCCGAGACCGCCTCCGATCACGACGAACGGTGCTTCGAGATGACGAATGGGCATGAGAGTCCTTTCTGCCGGGCGATCGCCCGTGGGAGGAGAGGGTGGGGCTTGGGCGATCAGCCCTTGACGCTGCCGTCGGCCAGGCCCGAGATGAAGCTGCGCTGATTGAAGAGGAAGACCACGAGCACGGGGATGGTCGCGATGACGGTGCCCGCCATCAGCGGGCCGTACTGCACGTTGCCGCTGCCGAGGAATCGCGCGAGGGCGAGCTGCACCGTCTGCATCTCCTCGGAGCTGGTCACGACGAGTGGCCAGAGGAAGTCGTCCCACACCCCGGTGAACGAGAAGATGGCGACGACGGCGACCAGCGGCTTGGCCAGCGGCAGGTAGACCCGGGTGAAGATGCGCAGCTCGCCGGCCCCGTCCATCCGCGCCGCCTCGCCGAGCTCGAGCGGGGCGGAGAGGAAGAACTGCCGGGCCAGGAAGATGTTCATCGGCATCACCACGTAGGGCAGGATGACGCCCGCGAGGGTGTTGAGCAGACCGCTGCCGCCCTGCCCCAGGATGTCGTTCCCGCCGGCCAGCGGGATGCCGCGGGCCATCAGGAACAGCGGGATCAGCGTGACCGAGATCGGGATCGCGGCCGTCGAGATCAGTGTGTAGAACAGCGCCTTGTTCCCGGGGAACGGGAGCATCGCGAAGGCGTAGCCGGCGAGCACGGCGAGGATGCAGTTGCTCGCGACGGTCACCCCACCGACGACGGCCGAGTTGAACAGGGCCCGCGCGAGGTCGGCGTCGACGAACGCCGTGGCGTAGTTCTCGAGGGTCGGATGCGCGGGGATCAGCGACACCGATCCGAACGCCTCCTCGGCCGGCGTGAACGAGAGCGAGATCACCCAGACGAACGGCGTCAGCACCGCGAGCGTCACGAGCACCAGGACGACGATCGAGCCGATCCTGCCCTCGCCTGGCGCCCCGCGCATCCGTCGCCCGCCGTGGCGGAAGGTGCGCAGGGCGCTGGCCCGGCGGGTGTCGGTGGAGGCGCTCATTTCTGCCTTCCCGAGACGCCGCGCACAGCCAGCACCGAGAATCCGACGATCAGGGCGAAGAGCACGAACGCCATCGCCGAGGCCGAGCCGAGCTGGTTGTACTGGAACGCCTCGTTGTAGATGAGGTAGTTGACCGTGGTCGTGCTGCCGAGCGGGCCGCCACCGGTGAGCACGTAGATCTCGGCGAAGCCCTGGGCGAGGTAGATGATGTCCATCGCCACGACGTAGACGAGCATCGGGCGAAGGCCGGGCAGGGTGACGTAGCGGAAGGCGTTCCACCGTCCGGCGCCGTCGACGCGGGCGGCCTCGTAGAGCTCCTTCGGGATGGACTGCAGGCCCGCGAGCAGCAGCACCATGTTGCTGCCGAGCGCCTTCCACACCCGCATCGCCGACACGGCGTTCAGCGCGGAGTCGGAGTCGAGCAGCCACGACTGGGCCGGCAGGCCGATGCCGGTCAGGATCTCGTTGAACAGGCCCGTCTGCGAGTACATCCAGAGCCAGACCATGCTGACCGCGGTGAGCGAGACGATGTGGGGCACGTAGAGCGCCGAGCGGAAGATGCCGACGCCCTTGAACGGCCGGTTCACCAGCAGCGCGAGCACCAGGGCGATGACCACCGTGACGGGCAGCACCTGGAGCACGTAGCGCCCGGTGACCAGCAGCGCGTTGCCGAACTCGGCGTCACCGAGGAGGTCGGTGTAGTTGTCGACCCCGGTGAACTCCGGGCCGGAGCGGCTGAGGGGGCTGTAGGTGGTGAACGAGAGCACGAGCCCGTAGATCACGGGCACGAGCTGGAAGATCACCACGTAGACGGCGGCCGGCAGCACGAACAGCAGGCCGACGAGGGCCAGGCGGTTCCAGCGGCGCCGGCGCCTTGGCCGGGGTTCGGGCGGGGCGGCCCCCGCCGGCGCGAGTTCCGTCGCGCCGGCGGGGATGATGGTCGTGGTCATCGCTGCTCCGCCGCCTAGCCGTTCGCCGAGAGGATCTTGTCGGCCTCGGCCGCGGCCCGGTCGAGCGCGTCCTGCGCCGGCGAGGCCTCGTTCAGGGCCTGCTCGAGCTCCTTGTCGAGCGAGTCGCGCACCTGGGTCCAGCCGACCACGTTCGGGTTCGCGACCAGGTGCTCGGTCTGGCTGAGGAACATCGAGATCACGGGGCTGCCGGTGGCGTAGTCGCTGTCGACGGCCGAGGCGCGCACGGGGATGGACCCGGTGCCCTCGGTGTACTCGGTGCTGACCTCGGGCGAGAGCATGTAGTCGATGAACTGCCAGGCCAGGTCGGGGTTCTCGGTGTCGGAGTTGATCATCAGGCCCGGGCCTGCCCCGCCGAAGGCTGCGGGGTCGCCGCCCTCGAAGCTCAGCGCCGGCATCACCCGGAGGTCCTTGTCGGGTGCCGCCGCGAGGATCTGCGTCATGCCCGGCGCGCTCTGCACGGTCATCGCGGCGGTGCCCTGTACGAGCGGCTGCTGCGCCGCCGGGGCGTTGAGATAGTCCTCGCCGAGGTTCGCCGAGACGGCGTCGTCACCGGCGTAGAGGGCGGTGAACCAGTCGAGTGCCGAGACGCCCTCGTTCGAGGCGAAGGCGGCCTTCGTGCCGGCGTCGTCGAGCAGCGCTCCTCCCTCGCCGGCCAGCAGTGTCGTGAACGACTGCTGACGCGCGAGGGCCTGGCTCGGCATGAGGAAGCCGGAGCGCGTGATGGTGCCGGAGGCATCGCGCTCGGTGAGCTTCTCGGCCGCGCTGCGCAGCTCCTCCCAGGTGGTGGGCGGAGCATCCGGATCGAGCCCCGCCGCGGTGAAGGCGTCGGCGTCGTACATCACGAGGTAGCCCTGCAGCGAGAGCGGCATCAGGTACTGCGCGCCGTCGACGGTGCCGCCCGCCAGCGCCGTCGCGAGGTCGTCGCGGTCGGCGGCGTCGAGCTCGGCCACGTAGTCGTCGAGGTTCAGGATGCGGTCGTTGGCCACGAAGTCCGCCGCCGCCGCCGGGCCGTGCCCGAAGAGGTCGGGCGCCGTGCCTCCGGCGAAGGCCGAGTTGAGCTTCGTCGAGATGTCGGCCCAGTCGACGAAGGTCACCTCGACCTCGGTGCCGGTCTCCTCTTCGAAGGCGGGCACGATGGTGTCGGTGACGAGGTCGATCTCCGTCTGGTTGGTGCCGGGCATCCAGACCGAGAGCGTCTTCTCGGTGTGGCCGCCGGCATCGCCGGATCCGCTGGCCGAGCAGGCGGTGAGGCTGAGGGCGGTGAGGGCCACGGTGGCGAGGCCGAGGGCCCTGAGGTGCGGGCGAGAGGGGCGAGTAACGTCCATGTTGACTCCTTATTCGTATTAGCTGGGTGGTCTGGTGGGGTTGTCCGGTGGGTGGGTGCGGCGCGCGGTGCAGCTCAGGCGGGGATGCCCACGGGGGCCGCGACCGTCTCGGCACCCGGGGGGTCGCAGGCGATGGGCGCGAGCAGGGCGGGATCGAGGGCGTCGTCGATGACGCTCAGCAGCAGTCGCACCGCTCGGCGGCCCATCTCGCGGCGGGGCACCTGCACGGTGCTGAAGACCTCGTCGCCGCGCGGGTCGGAGTCGAGGCTGATCACCGAGAGCCGTTCGGGCACCGGGACTCCGGTCTGCCGGAGCACGCGGTTCAGCCCCCCTGCGAGATCGTGGGTCTCGACGACGACAGCGGTGACTCCTCCAGCGAGCAGCTCGGCGAGGAACTCCTCGGTCATCTGCCCGACCTCGCGCTCCCGCACCTCGACGGCGTCGAGCCCGAGCTCGTCGGCGAACCGGCGGAAGCCCTGCAGGCGTTCGGTCTGCGCGATGCCGCGCACCGGGGTCGCGAGGTAGCAGATCATGCGGTGACCCGCATCCGCCAGCAGCTGCGCGACCGGGCGCATCGCCTCGGCGTAGGCGGCCGTGACGGCAGGGATCTCGATGCCCGGCACGTCGCGGTGACCGATGAAGACGAAGGGGAAGCCCTCGTCGACGAGACGGGTGAGCTCGTCGTCGTTGGTCTCGAAACCGAGCATGATCGCGCCGTCGGCGAGCCGCAGCCGGTTGCTGCCGTTGCCGTAGATGGTGCGTGTGCCGTCGGGGCGCTGGGTCGAGGCGAAGAGCACCAGGTCGAGGCCCTCGGCGACCGCCTGCTCCTCGATGCCGTTGAGGAACTCGTGGTAGTAGTCGTCGGGCGAGACCGGGAAGACGCGCTCGAAGGTGTGCACGCCGATCAGCCCGTTGCGGCCACCCCGCAGCGACTGGGCGGCGATGTTCGGCACGTAGCCCAGCTCGGCCATCGATTCACGGATGCGCTGCTGAGTCGATTCGGGGATGCGGTTCGAATCGGCGCGACCGTTCAGCACCATCGACACCGTGGCCTGCGAGACCCCGGCGAGCAGGGCGATGTCGCTCTGGCGGGGCGTTCTGCTGCGGGGCACGCGGTGTCTCCTTCGACTGGTTGCAGCGAACCTATTCGCTCATACGTATAACTGTCAAGGGGCGGCGCGCTTGTAGTTATACGAATTAGCGGTTAGGAAGGGCGCACACCCATTCAAGGAGGAACGCGTGAGGACAATGAAGTTCATCGCCACGATGGCCACGGCAGTGGCGCTCGTGGCCGGGTCCCTGGTGGCCGCCGCACCGGCCGCTCCGGCGGCCGCCGCCGACACCACCTACTACATCGACTCCGTCACGGGGAGTGACGCGAACGCCGGAACCAGCACCTCGGCGCCGTGGAAGTCGCTGGCGATGGCGAGTGCGCTGACCGCGACGGCCGGCACGCGCATCCTGCTCAAAGCGGGATCGACGTGGAACGGCCAGTACCTCGACCTGAAGGGTTCGGGTACGGCCGCAGAGCCGGCCACGGTGGGCCGCTACGGCGGCACCACCCGCCCGGTGATCGACTTCGACGACACGGCCGTGGGCGGCGAGGGATTCGGCGTGCGCATCACCAACGGCTCGTACTGGCACGTCGAGGACCTCGAGATCACGAGCGGCCAGTTCGCCACCTCGAAGCGGCGGAACGGCATCCTCGTGCTCGGAACGGGGGCCGGGGGCGGCGCGTTCCGGCACATCCACATCGTGAACAACTACGTGCACGACGTGTTCGGCAACGACCGTCGCACCGGGGGCATCAACGTGCACGCCCGGCAGGTGACCTCGACCTCTCCGGAGAGCACCTGGGACGACGTGCTGATTCAGGGCAACACGGTGACGAACGTGGCCGACACGGGCATCCAGACCATGACCGACGCGCTGCTCGCGAACTCGAACTGGACGCACGAGTACGACGCCTTCCAGCACGTCGTGATGCGGCGCAACACGGTCTCCCAGATCCACCGCGACGGCATCCTCGTGCGCGCGGCGACCGCGCCGCTGGTGGAGTACAACACCACCGACCGCATCGGCAAGTACACCACCGCCGACCCGGCCGTGGTCGGCTACCTGCCGCAGGTGGCGGTCGTGGCCGCGCAGTGGGCGTACTACGCCGACCGCGCCGTCTTCCAGTACAACCAGGCGTCGCGCACCCGTCGCATCGACGGCGACGGCCAGCCCTGGGACTTCGACATCGGCGTCACGAACAGCGTCTACCAGTACAACTACAGCTTCGCCAACGAGGGTGGCGTGCTGCTGACGATGAACGGCACCTCGGGCAACATCTTCCGGTACAACATCTCGCAGAACGACCTCGACCGCTCGGTGGGCGCCTTCCACATCGTGTCCGGAGCGGGGAGTCTGGCCGTCTACAACAACGTCTTCTTCCGCGACCAGGGGCAGACGAATCCGTTGACCAATCCGAACCCCACCTCGACGGCCGCCTACACGAACAACATCTTCCTCAATCGTGCGTCGGGCAGCTACAGCACGGGGGGCGGCATCAGCTACACGGCCAACACCTACGTGGGCGCGAACGCCTCCGTGGCACCCGACGCGCAGCGTCTGACCGCCGACCCGCTGTTCACGGCTCCCGGTGGGGCGACCGGCATCGCGGATGCCGCGGCCGCCTACACCCAGGGAAGCGGGTCGGCGTCACGCGACTCCGGGGTGACGGTCGCGAACAACGGCGGGCTCGACTTCGCCGGCCGGCAGCTCTATTCGGGGGCGCCCGACCGCGGGGCCGTCGAGGGTGCTGCGGTCTCAGTGCTCTCCGGAGAGACGTTCGAGTCGGCCTCGCTCGGCGGCTGGACGGGGATCAGCGGCAGCTGGGCGGCGGGCGGCACCCCGGGAGCGCTCCGCCAGAGCGCGACAGCCGGCGAGGCCATCGCGAGTACCGGCAACCCGGCGTGGACCGACTACACCGTGTCGGCGCGCGTGACCCCGCTGACGGCAGGCGGCAACGCCGGCGTGCTCGTGCGCTACACCGACACGTCGAACTTCGCGATGCTGCGCGTGGACGTGGCCGCCTCGACACTGGACCTCTACACGAAGGTCGCCGGGGTGCTGACACTCGTCGCCTCGCAGCCCTTCGCCAGCCGTCCCGGCGAATTCGTCAGCCTCCGGGCCGACGTCCGCGGCAGCACGATCACGGGCTGGGCCGACGGGTCACCGCTGATCACGTGGACCAACCCGGGCACCTCCCTCGCCTCCGGCAAGGTCGGTGTGCGCACGGCGGCCTCGTCCGGCGCCTTCGACGAGGTCGTCGTGCGGGGGTAGGCGCAGCTGCGAGCCCCGCCCCTGCCCCCCTCCCGCAAAGCCGCGCGGCGCGGCGGGGGGGGCGGGCTCTGGCTTGCCGAAGGGCGGCTGGCGGCACGGCTGCCCGGCGCCCCGGCTGCCCGGGTGGCCGGGTGGCCGGTGCCCCGGTGGCCGGCGTGCAGCCGGCGGGCCGCGGGCTAGAGGATGCCGTCGAGGAGCGGGGTGGGGTTGCCGAAGCGGTGGGCCGTCGCCGAGACCGCCTGCTCTCGGAGGAACGGCAGCAGCTCCAGGCGGCCGGCGCGGGTGACCTCGCCCGCGTGCACCGCGAGCTCGGGCGAGCCGTCGAGGGCCACGGCGAGCGCCCCGGCGTCACCGCCGATCAGACGGATGCGCGGCACCTCCCCCACGAACTGCGGCGCCCGCTTCAGCCACGCGGCGTCCTTCTCGATGACGACCTTCACGCCCCGCTCCTTCAGCAGCACCCGGAGCGGCCTCGGCAGCTTGCTCGCCGAACTGACCGACACCTTCGACCCGGCGAGCGTCGCGGCGGCGAGCACCCGCACGAGCTCGTGCAGCGGCCGGCCCTCCGACAGCCGGATCGCGACGGGCACCGGCAGGTACCGCAGCACGTTGCGCTCGACCACGAGCGCTGAGGGGTCGCTCGGCTGGAAGAACGAGCTTAAGGCGGCCTGGTCGCTCTTGGCCCCGCGGCGGGCGGCGTCGAAGTCCTCCCAGTCGAGCCCGGCGGTGGCCGACTCGAGCAGCTGCACGACCGCCGGAGAGAGCCCGGCGAGGTTCGGCCCCTCACCCGGCTCGCCTGGCTCGGTGCGCCAGGTTCCGAGGTGCACGAGGTAGTTCGGGCCGCCGGCCTTGGCGCCTGCTCCGACCGACGACTTCTTCCAGCCACCGAACGGCTGTCGGCGCACGATCGCGCCGGTGGTGCCGCGGTTGACGTAGAGGTTGCCCGCCTCGACCTTCGCGAGCCACTGCCGCACCTCGTCGGAGTCGAGCGAGTGCAGCCCCGCGGTCAGGCCGTAGGGCACCGCGTTCTGCAGCTCGATCGCCTGCTCGAGGCTCGTGGCGTGCATGATCCCGAGCACCGGCCCGAAGTACTCGGTGAGGTGGAAGGCCGTGCCCGGCATGACGCCCTCGCGCACCCCCGGCGACCAGAGGCGCCCGCTGCCGTCGAGCTGCTTCGGCTCGACGAGCCAGCGCTCGCCCGACCCCAGGGTCGTCAGCGCTTCGGCGAGCTTGCCGCTCGCCGGCTCGATCAGCGGCCCCATCCGGCTCTCGGGGTCGGACGGGTAGCCGACCCTGAGCGAGGTCACCGCATCGATCAGCTGACGGCGGAAGCGCTCCGAGCGCGCCACCGAGCCGACCAGGATGACGAGGCTCGCGGCCGAGCACTTCTGCCCCGCGTGTCCGAAGGCACTCGACACCAGGTCGGAGACGGCGAGGTCGAGGTCGGCGCTCGGAGTCACCACGATGGCGTTCTTGCCGCTCGTCTCGGCGAGCAGCGGGAGGGTCGGCCGCCACGAGCGGAACAAGGCGGCGGTGTCGTAGGAGCCGGTCAGGATGAGCCGGTCGACCCGCTCGTCGGACATCAGCTGCCGACCGAGGTCGCCCTCGTCGACGTCGACCAGCGTGAGGAGCTCGCGCGGGATGCCCGACTCCCAGAGCGCCTCGACCATCACCGCCGCCGACCGCCGCGCCTGCGGGGCCGGCTTGATGATGACGGCGCTTCCGGCGGCGAGCGCCGCGAGCACTCCCCCGGCCGGGATGGCGACCGGGAAGTTCCACGGCGGCACCACCACCGTGAGCCGAGACGGCACGAAGACCGCGCCGTCGACGGTGTCGAGCTCGAGGGCCGTGTGCGCGTAGTACCCGGCGAAGTCGATGGCCTCGCTCACCTCGGGGTCGGCCTGATCGATGGTCTTGCCCGTCTCGGCCGCCATCACCTCGATCAGACGGTCGCGGTTCGCCTCGAGGGCGTAGCCGGCCCGACGGATGTACCGGGCGCGCTCGGCGGCACTCCGGGCTCCCCACCGTTCCCCGGCGGCGACCGCGGCGGCGACGATCCCGTCGAGCTGCACCTCGTCGTCGACCCGCGCGGACTCGATCGTCTCGACCCCGAGCGTCGACCCCGCCACCCGCGCGAGGATCCGCGCCCCCCAGGCCCGGTTCGCCGCGAGCGACGTGTCGGTGTCCGGCGTGTTCCGGAACTCCGCCGCCGCCGGCTCCAGATCCCCCGTCAGCCGGTTCTGCGTGCGCCGCGGCCCCACGTCCGCGCCCGCCGCACGGCCCGCCGAACCGACAGCTCCCGATCCCCCGGCACCAGCCGAGCCGTACGATCCGGACTCCGCCCCACCCACCGCACCGATCGACCCGGACCCCGGCCCACCAGCCGGTGAACGTTCGCCCACCGGGCCGTCTGCTGCGACCGTGCCGGACGCACTCGGGCCGCCACCACTCGGCGAGATCTCCGCGGCCGACTCCGACGCGTCCTCGCCGCTCTCGGCGTCGAGATCGATCGCGGCCGTCTCCGCCCGCAGCTCGGCGAGCGACACCTGGCGTGCCTGCTCGGCCTCCAGCTCCGCGAGCGCCACGCGCAAAGCCTCCTTGGCCTCCCGCTCCAGCTCCGACGGCTCCGGCTCGCCGCCCGAAGCGCCCTCATCCGGGCTGGCGTCGGACGGCTGCAAGTCGCTGTCCGCCTCCTCCACATCGGAATCGCCCACCGCTGGCTGTGGCGCATCGCCGTCGTGGGCCGGCGCATCCTCCACCTCGAGCTCGGCCTCGAGGGCAGCGAGCGAAGCCAGGAAGCGGTCGCGCTCCTTGTCGAAGGCCGACGGCGTCGACGCGAGCTCGAACAGCGACGACATGAAGTTCTCGTCGGACGCGTTCTCCTCGAGCCGGCGCACGAGGTACCCGATGGCCACGTCGAACTCCTTCGGTGCGACCACCGGCGTGTAGAGCAGCAGCGAGCCGACGGTCTTGCGCACGGCCTCGGCCTGGCCGGTCGCCATGCCGAGCAGCATCTCGACGTCCACCGCATCCGTCACCCCGCGCCGCTCGGCGAGCAGCCAGGCCCAGGCCAGGTCGAACAGGTTGTGGCCGGCCACGCCGATGCGCACGGCGTCGACGTGCTCGGGGCGGAGGGCCCAGTCGAGCACCCGCTTGTAGTTGGTGTCGGTCTGCCGCTTCGAGTCGTAGGTGGCCTGGGGCCAGCCGTGCAGCACGGCGTCGACGTGCTCCATCGCCAGGTTCGCGCCCTTGACGACACGCACCTTGATGGGCGCCCCACCGCGGCTGCGGCGTTCGGCGGCCCACTCGTGCAGACGCTGGAGGGCGGGCAGCGCATCCGGCAGGTAGGCCTGCAGCACGATGCCGGCCTCGAGGTCGAGGTAGTCGGGCTCGTCGAGGATGCGCTGGAAGACCGCGATCGTCAGATCGAGGTCGCGGTACTCCTCCATGTCGAGGTTGATGAAGGTGCGATCCGGATGCTCGCCCGGCGCCTCGAGCCCCAGGGGGCTCTTCTTGGCGGCGATGCGGTAGAGCGGGATGAGGGTCTGGGCGACGCGCTCGACCGTCTCGTCGAACGCCCACATCGACAGCTGGGCCGCGACCGACGAGACCTTCACCGAGACGTAGTCGACGTCGGGCCGCTGCAGCAGCTTCTTGGTGCCGTTCAGGCGGTTCTCCGCCTCGCGGTCTCCGAGCACGGCCTCGCCGAGGAGGTTGATGTTCAGACGCACGGCCCCGTCGCCGGCCTCGCGGAGCTTCTTCACCGCGGGCCCGAACTTCGAGGGGCGCGAGTCGACGATCAGGTGGCCGACCATCGCGCGCAGCACCCGCCGCGCGACCGGCACCACCGCCTGGGGCAGCACCTCGCCGACCGCGCCGCCGGTGACGACCGCCGCCCGGAGCGCCGGCGGGAGGAAGTGCGGCACCCGCTCGGCCAGCCGCTTCAGGTTCTTGGCGGCCACCGCGAGGTCTTCGGGCCGGGCCACCCCGTCGACGAACCCCACGGTGAACCCGAGCCCGTCGGGATCTTTCAGCACCCCCGCGAGCCGAGCCGCCGCCGGATCGACCGGCGCCCCCGCGCTCTCGTCGACCCACCGCCGGGCCAACGCCACCGCGGCCTCGGCCAGCGGCACCGACGCGTCGACCCCGGCAGAGTCGACCCCGGCAGAGTCGCCCACGGCAGAGTCGCCCCCCGCCGCACCCACAGCACCCGCCGCCTCGGCATTCCCGACGGAGGCGGCGCCAACGCCCGCGCCCGCACTCGCACTCGCACCCGACCCCACCCCGTCGTCCGAAGGCTCGCCCGGAGCGGGCTGGGACGGGTGGGAGTGCAGCTCGGTCATGCTCCGAGGATAGATCGCGGGTGCCGCCGTTAGGCTCAGGGCATGCCAGCTGTGCAGAACTTCGACGTCGTGGTCGTCGGTGGAGGACACAACGGCCTCGTCGCGGCCGCCTACCTGGCCCGAGCCGGCCGAAGCGTGTGCGTGCTCGAGAAGAACGACGTGCTCGGTGGCGCCGCCGTCTCGGCGTATGCCTTCGAGGGCATGGACGCGCGCTTGAGCCGCTACTCCTATCTCGTCAGCCTGCTCCCCCGCACGATCATCGACGAGCTGGGGCTCGACCTCGAGCTGATCCGCCGCCGCTACTCCTCCTACACGCCCGAGCCCGGATCCGACCGCGGTCTCCTCATCGACAACCACGACCCGGCCGCCACCCGGGCATCCTTCAGCGCCCTCGGTGCCGAGCACGACGCCGACGCCTTCAAGGGCCTGACCGCCGACCTCGCTCGCGTGGCCGCAGCCGTCTGGCCGACGATGACCGGCCCGCTGCCCACCGAGTCCGAGGTGCGGCGGATGCTCGGGGACGACGCCCTGTGGACCGAGCTGTTCGAGCATCCGCTCGGCCGCACCCTGCGCGCCCGCTTCGAGAACGACCTGGTGCGGGGCGTCGTGGCGACCGACGGCCTGATCGGCACCTTCGCCTCGCTCGACGACCCGTCGCTGCAGCAGAACATCTGCTTCCTCTACCACGTGATCGGCGGCGGAACCGGCGACTGGGACGTGCCCGTCGGCGGCATGGGCGCGGTGACGGGCGAGCTCGAACGGGTGGCCCGCGAGGCCGGTGTCGAGTTCCGCACGGGCGCCGAGGTGGTGAGCGTGTCGCCGACCGGCGCGGTCGCCTACCGCAGCACGGCCGACGAAGGCGGAGACCACGTCGAGGTGCGCGGCGGATACGTGCTCGCGAACGTGGCCCCCACGGTCCTCGATCACCTGATGGCGGCCGGACCGAACGACGAGCCAGAGCCCACCGCCGAACCCGAGGGCGCCCAGACCAAGGTCAACCTCCTCCTCCGCCGCCTTCCCCACCTCCGCGACACCTCGGTCTCCCCCGAGGCGGCCTTCGGCGGCACCTTCCACATCAACGAACTCGAGTCGCAACTCGAGCAGGCGGTGCGCGACGCCGAGGCCGGACGCATCCCCAGCCCCGTGCCCGCCGAGATCTACTGCCACTCGCTCACCGATCCGAGCATCCTGGCGCCCGAGCTGCAGGATCAGGGCGCGCAGACGCTCACCGTCTTCGCCCTGCACACCCCGCACCGCCTCGGCGCCTCCCGCGACGAGCTGCAGGCCGCCGTGCTCGCCTCGTTGAACAGCGTGCTCGCCGAACCGATCGAACCGCTGCTGCTCACCGACGCCGCCGGCCGCCCCTGCATCGAGACCAAGACGACCGCCGACCTCGAGCGGGCCCTCGGCCTTCCCGGCGGCCACATCTTCCACGGGCCATTGAGCTGGCCGTTCCTACCCGACGACGCTCCGCGCAGCACCGCCGCCGAGCGCTGGGGAGTCGCGACCCGTCACGCGCGCATCCTGCTCTGCGGCGCCGGCACGCGTCGCGGCGGCGGCGTCTCGGGCCTCGGCGGCCACAGCGCAGCCATGGCCGTGCTCGACGACACCGCCTGACCCCGCCTGGCAGCAGCCGCCACCTGCGACGAAGAGCCCCACAACCCGCGACCACCGACCCGAAGCAGATTCCGGATGCCCGCCCCCTTCGACCGCCCCACCACCCATCACCTCCCCGCCCTCCGCCACCTCACGGTCGCCGGCGTCGCCCGCGTCACCCCCGTCTTCGCCCGCGTCACCCTCACCGGCGCCGACCTGGACGGCTTCCCCGCCACCGGTCCCGACGACCACGTGAAGGTCTTCTTCCCCGACTCGGCGACCGGCGAGATCACGGTTCCGACCCCGCGTCTCCCCGGCACCGACCCCGATGCCGGAGCCCCCCGCGCCCCCGTCCTCGCCCGCGACTACACCCCGCGCGCCTTCCGCCCCGCCACCGAGGCCCGCCCGGCCACCACCGACCACCCCGCCACGGAGGCCCGCCCCGCCGAACTCGACCTCGACATCCTCCTCCACGGCACCGGCGTCGCCTCCACCTGGGCCGCCTCCGCCCGCCCGGGCGACCGCCTCGTGGTCGGAGGCCCCCGCGTCTCGAAGGCCCTCCTCGCCGACGCGACCGCGGTGCTCCTCCTCGGCGACGAGTCAGCCCTCCCCGCCATCGCCCGCTGGCTCGAGCAGCTGCCCGCCGGAACGCCGATCTCCGTGCTGCTCGAGGTCGCCGACGCCCGCGCCCGCAGCTACTTCCCCGACGAGCTCCGGATGCGCGCCGACATCCTCTGGCTCCTCCGCGAGCACGGCGCCGGCCAGCTCCTCGCGGCGCTCCGCGGCCTCGGCCCCCTCGACGAGCACGCCTTCGTCTTCGGCGCGGGCGAGGCCGCCGCCCTCGTCCCCCTCCGCCAGCACCTCCGCAAAGACCTCGGCCTCCCCGCCACCCGCGTAGCCCTGAACGGCTACTGGAAGGCCACCGCCTGACTCAGAAGCGGTCCTTCTCGTCGGCCTCGAGCACGATGTCGCGTGCCCAGCGGATCAGGTCAGCTGCCTCGCTCGCGCTGATCGCGTCGGCGCCGTACTGCACCGGCGTCTTCTGCGTGAGAAGGCGCTTCAGGCTGTTCGCCGCCTTGGTCGAGGGGTGCGTGGCCTTTCTGATGAGACCGATGGCCTGGGAATGGTCGTCACCGGAACTGCGCTCGCCCAGCACGAGGCCGCAGATCGCATCGGCTGCGGCGATACCGGCCATGATCGCGTTGGACCCCGCGACCTTGTTCTCCGCTGCACCGCCCGAGTCGAGGAGTTCAGCGGCCGAGAGGTAGAGATGCGCTTCCTTCAGCCGGGCTCGAGCCCCGGCCCTGTCCAGACTCACGGTGGTGGTTCTAGGCATGCGAGCGCGCTTCTACCCGGAGTTGACGGAGGAGCTGCTCGAAATCCGGGCCGATCACGGTCACCGCATCCTGACGGATCGACACGATGACAGGGTCGGCCGCATCGACCGACTCCCGGACGACCGTTCGCGTCGCGTTGTAGAGGTGTCCCTCGTTGCCCGTCCAGGCCAAGATCTTCTCCCCGAGATCGAAGGCGAAGTCCACGATCGTGTCGTGCGAGGTGTCGTCCGGATGCACGATGAGGATGTCGATGTCCGATTCCGGGCCCGCTGATCGTCTGGCGAACGATCCGTAGAGGTAGGCCGCGAGCCCGTCGCGCTTCGCCAGTTCGCTGCGAAGACGGTCGAGGAACATCCGCCGGGCATCGACGGCCGCCTCGATCGCGGGCCAGAGGACGTGCCGGCGATTCCCCTTCCAGAAGGTGGAGTTCCCATGGGTCGTCGAGTGGACGAGCCCCGTCTCGGACAGACGCACTAGAGCCTTGCGAACGCCGAACTGCGAGGCTGACCCGACGAGTCGGTGAACCTCCGGCGCACTGAATTCGGCATCCGCTCCGGCCAGCACACGAAGAACCTCGGCCTCCACCGGTGAGGCGATCGTGCGAAGCGGGGACTCGAGATCCATGACGCCAGTATGCAACTGAAGTTGCTCAGGAGCAACCCTGGTTGCTCAACGACAACTCGGGTTGCACTCAGCTCCAGTCGCTGCGCGCGGGCACCTTCGTCGAGGGCAGCTGGGTGCCGGCCGCCCAGCCCGCGATCCACGAGGGCATACGCCCGTCCGAAGGCGCCGCGCCGACCCCGGGCAGCTCCATCACCTCGGGCACCGTCACGATGCCGCCGGATCGCTTCAGCAACCGCGCCCGGATGAACGCCCGCGCATACACCTCGCCCTTCACCACGAACCGCTGCTCCACGTAGAGCGAGCGCTCGTCGAACCCGAGCATCCGCGTCTCGATCTCGAACCGCTGCCCCAGCTCGAGCGAGCGCCGGAAGCTCATCGTCTCGGCCACCACGACCGGGTACCACCCGCGCCGCTGCAGCTCGGGCCACAGCCCGCTCCGGGTGAGCAGGTCGAGGCGGGCGATGTCGAGCAGCGAGAAGTAGACGCCGTTGTTCATGTGACGCAGCACGTCGAGGTCGGTCGGCAGCACCCGGAACGGCCGGCTCCCGACGTCCCAGATGCCGAGCGGGGAACGGAAGCGCGCGCTGAGCATGCCGAGGAGCGTCCGGAAGAAGAAGTGCACCCAGCGATCGTAGACATCGTGCGGCGGTTCGCGCTGACGACTGTGAAGACCTACAAGCACCAGGGGCGCCGAGAGGCCGGCCATCCAGCCCCGACGACTAAAATCAGCGGATGCCCGCGCCGAAGATCATCCTCTACTACGTCTTCGCGCCGGTGCCCGACCCCGACGCCGTGCGGCTGTGGCAGCGCGATCTGGCCGAGTCGCTCGGCCTGCGGGGGCGCATCCTGATCTCGAAAGACGGCATCAACGGAACGCTCGGCGGTGAGCTCGACGCCGTGAAGCGCTACGTGCGGAAGACGCGGGAGTTCGCGCCGTTTGCGGGACTGGACGTGAAGTGGAGCGAAGGCACGGGGCTCGAGGAGGGCCGCGCATCCAGGCACACCGTGTATCGGGCGAGCACCGACTTCCCCCGGCTGAGCGTGAAGGTGCGCGACGAGATCGTGAGCTTTGGCGCCCCCGGGGAGTTGACGGTCGACGCCGGCGGCGTGGTGGGCGGCGGCACGCACCTCGCGCCCGAGGCCCTGCACGAGCTGGTCGAGGCCAAGCGCGCGGCGGGCGAGGAGGTCGTGTTCTTCGACGGGCGCAACGCCTTCGAGGCCGCGATCGGCCGGTTCGAGGGCGCGGTGGTGCCCGAGGTGGCGACCACGCGCGACTTCGTGGCCGAGCTCGACAGCGGCAAGTACGACCATCTGAAGGACAAGCCGGTCGTGACGTACTGCACGGGCGGCATCCGCTGCGAGGTGCTGTCGGCGCTGATGACCGCGCGGGGCTTCGGCGAGGTGTACCAGCTCGACGGCGGCATCGTGCGCTACACCGAGGCCTTCGGCGACCGGGGCCTCTGGAAGGGCGCCCTCTACGTCTTCGACGGCCGGGGCTCACTCAGCTTCGGCCGCGACCCGGCGCCGATCTCCCGCTGCACCGTCTGCCAGGCCCCCACGTCGACCCTGCGCAACTGCGCCGACCCGTCCTGCCGCGAGCAGCTCGTCGCCTGCGCCGAGCACCCTCCGCTGCACTGCGCGGCGCACGCCCCCGCCGCGACGCCCGCCCCCGCCTCTGCGCCCACCCCCACCTCGACGCCGGCCCCCGCCTGATCGGCCGGGGGCCCGCCGCGCAGGCTAGCGTGGAGCCATGCGGCGTCTCGTCACCACGGTCCTCGTCCCGCTGCTCGCCGTCGCGGTGATGGCGGCCGGGCTCGTGGCAATCGTCGTCTCGACACCGCAGTCCGCGTCGTTCGGCTGGTTCGCGTACGCGCCCCTGTCGGCGACGGTGTTCAGCCCGACCGGCGCGATGGTCATCGGCTGGGGCTCGATCGCGGGAGCGGCGGCCGTCGCCCTAGGGCTGGCCGCGCTGGCGTTCTGGGCGGGCTTCACCCTGGCCACGGCGCGCACCCGCCGACCGCCCCGAGGCCCGAACGCCTGAGCGGGCCCGACCGACCCTCGGGCTGGGCCTAGACGGCCGCCGGGGCGAGGGGCTCGGCGACGGTCTCGCTCAGTCTCTCGAGGAACTGCGTGATGATCGCCGCGTTCTCCGCGGGAAGGGTGTCGAAGAGCCGGTCGCTCGCCGTGCTGGTCGCGTGGGCGGCCGCCGACAGGGCGATGCCCGCTTCGGTCGGCCGGAGCAGCAGGGCACGGCGGTCGGTCGTGCTGGCGGCACGGCGCAGCAGTCCGCGCTTCTCGAGCCGATCCAGCATGACCGTGATCGAGGCAGCCGTGATCTCCAGGGCCTTGGCCAGGTGCGCGGGCCCGACGGGCTCGCCGCTCGCCCCGCCGTCGACGACCACGCGGAGCGCCTCCTGGTCGTTCTCGCTGAGGCCGGTCTGCACCTTGACGATCTTGCGCTTCTCCTCCTCGGCGGCTCGCAGCCGCACCAGAGCGTCGAGAACCGCTCGTCCGGCAGTCTCATCGGTGTTCGACATCGCGATCCCTTCCGAGCGGCAGCCGGTGCCGCACTCCCCACTCTGCTCCCTTCGGGCCCGATTACCTAGGCCGAGCGCGAAGCGGCGGTCTGCGACGAGGGCCGACCCGAGCCGTATGCTCGCTGCATGACCGACCCGCAGCGCACCTCCGCCGCCGGCAGCGCCGACGCCTACGACCCCACCGTCGCCCACCCCAGCCACGAGCTCGTGCACGACCGCGCCGACGCGCTGCTCGCCCTGCATCACGCCCCCGAGATCCTCACGGTCGTCAACGTCTGGGACGTCGCGAGCGCGCTCGTGCTCGCCGACCTCCCCCAGACGAAGGCGCTCGCCACGGCCAGCCACGCCATCGCCGCCTCCTACGGCTACGAGGACGGCGAGCGCATCCCCGTCGACCTGATGATCGAGGCCGTCGGCCGCATCGCGCTGTCGACCTCGCTGCCGGTGAGCGCCGACCTCGAGAGCGGCTACGGCGACCCGGGCGAGACCGTGCGCCGCGCGATCGGCGTGGGCGTGGTGGGTGCGAACCTCGAGGACGCCATGCGCCCGCACATCGAGTCGGTCGAGAACGTCGCCGAGGTGGTCAAGGCGGCCGAGGCCGAGGGCGTGCGCTTCGCGCTCAATGCGAGAACGGATGCTCTGCTGCTGCGCGGCGACCGGCCGCTCGACGACGCGGTGGCCGACGCCATCGAGCGCGGGCGGGCGTACCTCGACGCGGGCGCCTCCTGCGTGTTCGTGCCGGGGCTGATCGACGAGGAGCTCGCCGGGCGGCTCGTCGAGGGCATCGGCGAGCGCCGAGTGAGCGTGATCGGCGTTCCCGGGTCGCTCTCGCCGAAGCGCTACGAGGAGCTCGGCATCGCGCGCATCTCGTACGGGCCCTGGCCTCAGCGGGTGGCGCTGACGGCCCTCCAGCAGTCCGCCCTCGAGCTCTACGCGGGCGGCTCGCTGCCGCCGGGCACCCAGCTGCTCACCTGAGCCGCAGCAGCACCGACCGCAGCCCCGACCACCGCCGGGCCCGCTAGCGACCGCGCCGCGCCGCCCGGGCCTCGCGCCGCTCGAGCGCCCGCCGGTGCGAGAACCGCCGCGCATCCGTGCCCGACAGCGCCAGCAGCACCAGCACGTCGAACGACAGCCCCACCAGGTTCGTCTGCAGCGTGATCTGCGGCCCGCCGCCGAAGAAGTCGACGGCGGTGATCAGGATGGCCGCCGAGCCCAGCCCCATCGCCGTGAAGCGCGCCCAGTTGTGCCCGTGGAAGATCAGGAACGCGAGCACCGAGTACAGCGCGCTGATCACGAGCGCCAGCGCCACGAACACGGCCGCCACCAGCGACGACAGGTAGGCCGAGTCGGCCGGGGTCAGCGCTCCGGTCAGGGTGCGGAAGTCGAGCTGCCCGTCGCCGATCGAGAACGCCACGACGATCACGGCGATCAGCGCCGCGACCACCCGCGCCGCCATCAGCAGCACACCGAGGTAGATCGAGGCGGGCCGGCCGGTGCCGGCGATCGGCGACTCCGAGAACACCGCGGCAGGGCTCGGCGCCACCGGCTTCTCGGCGTGCGGGAGCCCGTCGCTCTCGGCCTCCTCCGACGTGGGCAGCGGCACCGCCGTCAGGTCGACCACGGGCAGGTCGCCGTCGGTGACGATCGCGTCGCCCCCGCCGTTGATGTGGTGGTAGCCGGTGGAGAAGTTGCGGATGAGCTCGACCGACGCCGCGGGATTGCCCTCGACCAGCGTCGAGACGATGTGGTCGCGCTCCTTGTCGGTCTCCTTGTCGATGCGGTGCGTGACCTGGAGGGTGAAGAAGGAGATGCCGATGCTGCGGTCGTAGGTGCCGGCGGCGAGCCAGTCGGCCTCGTGCCCGCCGGGCAGCAGCCAGCCCGCGGGGCAGCGCCAGAACCGCACGTGGTGGCGCTTGGAGGGGGTGCCCTCCACCTCCTGCTGATAGGTGAAGGCCTGCACGGTGCCGAAGAGGTAGAGCCGCGAGACGGGGGCGCCCGGGTAGCTGCGGTTCAGCAGGGTGCCGCGCACCGTGCGGAGCGCCGAGGTGAGGCCCATGTCGTCGGCCCGGTGCCAGCCCGCGCGGATCATCGCCTCGTGGATCTGCTCCTCATTGCCCCGCAGCGCCACGTTGACCGGGTCTCCGAGCAGCCCCTCGCGGGTGCGGGCTCGCCCGATGAAGTAGTCGGGCACGTAGAACAGGGTCAGGATGCTGTGCACCCGCGGGAGCAGCAGGTACGCCACGACCACCCAGAACACCAGCAGGAACCACAGCTGCTGCCAACCGCGGGCGAACGACTCGGTCACCACCAGGAAGGCCAGCCAGCCGATCGACACGGTGCCGAAGAAGAAGAACACGCTGTCGACGACGAGGCCGACGGAGGCGCGGAGGGTGCGGCGACGGATGTGCTCGGCGAGCGAGGAGTCCTCGAGCTCGCGCTCAGCCGCGTCGGCGTCCCGTGGAGCCATCCACAGCATCCTTTCGTCTCTGGGATTCTCTCAGATTCCCGGGATTCCTGTGACAAGCCGCGACCGCCACCCTAGGCTGGATGAGCGGTGGCGGCCGCGCGTTCCCCATCCGGACACCGACAGGACAGGCATCCATGCCCACCGGCGTACCCATCGAATTCTCAGGCCTGACGAAGAAGTTCGGGCAGGTGGCAGCGGTCTCCGACCTCACCTTCACCGTCGAGCCCGGGCAGGTCACCGGCTTCCTCGGCCCGAACGGCGCCGGCAAGACCACCTCCCTGCGCATGCTGCTCGGTCTGGTGCAGCCGAGCTCGGGCAGCGCGAGCTTCGGCGGCACCGCCTACGCCGCACTCGACTCGCCGCTGTCGACCGTGGGCGCCTCGCTCGAAGCCGCGAGCTTCCACCCCGGCCGCTCGGCCCGCAACCACCTGGCCGTGTACGCGCAGGCCGCGGGGCTGTCGAAGACGGCTCCGGATGCGGCGCTCGAGAAGGTGGGGCTCGCCGGCTACGCGAACCGCCGGGTGGGCGGCTACTCGCTCGGCATGCGCCAGCGCCTCGGCCTCGCCTTCGCCCTGCTGGGCGACCCGGGCGTGCTCGTGCTCGACGAGCCGATCAACGGCCTCGACCCCGAGGGCATCAAGTGGATCCGGCTGCTCCTTCGGGCGATGGCCGCCGAGGGCCGCACCGTGCTGATCAGCTCGCACCTGCTCAGCGAGGTGGCGCAGACCGTCGACGAGGTCGTCATCATCTCGCACGGCACCCTGGTGCACCGCGGCGAGCTGTCGACCCTCGACACCTCCGACACGAAGCAGGTGCAGGTGAACGCGACTGACCGCGACCGACTGGCCGAGATCATCCGGGGGGCGGGGTACACCGTCTCCAACCTGCGCTCGGGGGTGCTCGTCGACAACGCCGAGGCCGGCGAGATCGGGCGGCTGGCGTTCGACGCGGGCATCCCGTTGACCGGATTGTCGCAGAAGCGCACGGGGCTCGAAGAGAGCTTCCTCACGCTCGTCGGAGAGGAGGGGTCGCTGTGAGCCTCCTCCGCTCGGTCCGCTCCGAGACCACCAAGATCACCAGCACCCGCCTGTGGTGGGTGCTCGCGCTCATCATGGTCGGCTACGTCGCCCTCTGCGCGGGAGGCCTCGGCGCGATCTTCGGCGGGCTCGGCACGAACACGAACGGGCCGGTGCTGCCCGACGCGCAGATCCCGCTGCTCATCTACAGCTTCGCCACCTCGGTCGGCTACGTCTTCCCGGTGCTGTTCGGGGCGCTGGCCGTCACGAGCGAGTTCCGCTTCCAGTCGCTGACGCCCACCTTCCTCGCGATCCCGCGCCGGGGCGTGGTGCTCACGGGCAAGCTGATCACGCTCTTCCTCGCCGGCGCCGGCTTCGGGGTGCTCGCGCTGCTCGCCTCGATGGGTGCCGGGGCGGCCGTGCTCGCGGGCTTCGGCATCGACCCGCTGCTCGGCGACCCCGACACCTGGGCCTTCGTCGGCCGCTCGCTGCTCGCCATGGCGCTCTGGGCCGCGATCGGCGTCGGGCTCGGCACCCTGGTGCCCAGCCAGGTCGCGGCGATCGTGATCGTGCTGGCATTCACGCAGTTCGTCGAGCCGCTGCTGCGGCTGGGGTCGACGATCACCGACTGGTCGGCGCAGATCGGGCAGTTCCTGCCGGGGTCGGCGAGCGACGCGCTCGTGGGCTCGAGCATCTACACCGCGATGTCGGGCACCGGGGGCGTGGCGTTGGAGTGGTGGCAGGGCGGGCTCGTGCTCGCCGCCATCGCCGCGGTGACCACGCTGATCGGCTTCGCCACGAGCTGGCGGCGCGACGTCTCCTGACCGTGTCCGCCCCATTCAGACCGTCTCGATTCGAGGAGGAATCATGTCCCGTGCCTACCTGGTGACCGAGAAGGGTGCGGCGGCCGAGCTGGTCGACCGCGACCTGAGCGAGATCTTCGGCGACGACGAGAGCGGCGGCGATGAGGGTGCGGGCGGCGAGGGCGCGGGCGGCGCCGGAACCGTCGACCTCGACGTCCTCGCCACGAGCATCAACTACAAGGACGGCATGGCGCTGACGGGGAAGCCCGGCATCGTGCGCCGCTACCCCCTCGTGCCGGGGATCGACGTGGTCGGGCGGGTCACGGCGTCGCGCGCATCCGCTTTCTCGGTGGGAGACGTGGTGCTGCTGAACGGCGACGGTCTCGGCGAGACGCGGCACGGCGGGCTGGCCGAGCACGCGCGGGTGCGGGCGGATGCTCTGCTGCCCCTGCCCGAGGGCCTTACCCCCGAGCAGGCCGCCGCCGTCGGCACCGCGGGCTTCACGAGCATGCTCGCCGTGCTGGCCCTGGCCGACGCGGGGGTCGAACCGGGCGACGGCGAGGTGCTCGTGACGGGCGCGGCCGGCGGGGTCGGATCGATCGCGATCGCGCTGCTCGCGGGCCGCGGGTACACGGTGGTCGCCTCCAGCGGGCGCGCCGAGGCGGAGGGCGACTACCTCCGGCGGCTCGGGGCGTCCCGCGTGATCGACCGCGCCGCGCTCTCCGAGGAGGGCGGGCCGTTGCAGAAGGCCACCTGGGCGGGCGCCGTCGACAGCGTCGGCAGCCACACCCTCGCGAACGTGCTCGCCCAGACCCGGTACGGCGGCACGGTCGTGGCGTGCGGGCTGGCGCAGGGCTCGGATCTGCCGACGACGGTGCTGCCGTTCATCCTGCGCTCGGTCACGCTCACCGGCGCCAACTCGGTCGAGGCCCCGCGGGCGCTGCGCGAGCGCGCCTGGGCGGCCCTCGCCGGGGAGCTCGACCTGGAGCTGCTCGACTCGCTCACCACCACGGTCGCGTTCGAGGACGTGCCGGCCGTGGCCGAGCGCATCCTCGCGGGAGAGGTGCGGGGCCGCACGGTGGTGACCGTCGGGAACTGAGTCCGGCGCCCGCCCGCGCTGACGGCCCGTACTGCTCGCCCGCGCTACTCGCCCGGTGCTACTGGATGACCTCGGTGCCCTCGAGCGGAGGCAGCCGCAGCGCGCGCAGCAGCTGGATCGAGTGCGACGTCGTGACGATGATGCGCGAGAACTCCTGGCCCTCGAGGTCGATGACCACCGAGGTGCGGGTGCCCTTGACGAGCAGGAAGTCCTTGCCGTCGTGGAACTTCCAGGTGCCGACCGCGAGCGTCAGCGGCACGGCGGCGCCGGGCGCACGGATGCCGCGCACCCACACCCACGGGTCGTCGGTGAGCGCGGCCGAGCGGATGCTGTCGAGCGGCACCACGATGTCGGTGCGGCGGAACGACAGCACCTTCTCGGCTCGCGTGAGACGGATCTCGAGACGATCGGTGTGGACGAAGAGAACGGCCATGCCTCTATCCTGCCGTGGGCGACCCGGCGAGCGGGAGGCTGGTTGCCGAGTAAGCGGTAACGATTCGAGAAAACGTCGGCAACGGGGACGTGATCGGCATCGGCGAAGCAAGCGTCATGGGCGTCAGGCGGGCGTCGCGGCGGCGGCCGCCCGGGCTGCGGCGGGCAGAGCATCCACGATGCGGCCGATCGCGGTGTCGTCGTGCGCGGCCGAGACGAACCAGGCCTCGTAGACCGACGGCGGCAGCGAGACGCCCGCCTCGAGCATGCTGTGGAAGAAGGGTGCGTAGCGGAACGCCTCCTGGCGCTGCACGTCGGCGTAGTCGCGCGGGGCGACGTCGGAGCCGAAGGTGAAGCTGAACAGGCTGCCCGCGCGCTGCAGGCTGTGCGCGACGCCGGCCTCGGTGAAGGCCGATGAGACGGCATCGGAGATGATCAGCGACGCCGCGTCGAGCTTCTCGTAGACGGCCGCGTCGGCCAGGCGCAGGGTGCTGAGGCCCGCGGCGACGGCGATCGGGTTGCCCGAGAGCGTGCCGGCCTGGTAGACGGGGCCGAGCGGGGCCAGGTGGTCCATCACGTCGGCCCGGCCGCCCAGCGCGGCGAGCGGCATACCGCCGCCGACGACCTTGCCGAAGGTGACGAGGTCGGGGGTGTACGGATGCACGACCACACCGTCGGGAGCGGGAGCGTTCTCCAGCCCCCACCAGCCGGCGGAGCCGACCCGGAAGCCGGTGAGCACTTCGTCGACGATCAGGAGGGCGCCGTGCTCGTGGGCGGTGGCGGCGAGCGCCGCGTTGAAGCCGGGCGCCGGAGGTACGACGCCCATGTTCGCCGGGGCGGCCTCGACGATGATCGCGGCGATCTGCTGGCCGAACTCCTCGAACGCGGTGCGCACGGCGTCGAGGTCGTTGTACGGCAGCACGATGGTGAGCGCGGCGGTGGCGGCGGGCACGCCCGCGGAGGCGGGGAGCGCGAGGGTCGCGAGACCCGAGCCGGCCTCGGCCAGCAGCGGGTCGGAGTGGCCGTGATAGTGGCCGGCGAACTTGATCAGCACGTCGCGGCCGGTGAAGCCGCGGGCGAGGCGGATGGCCGTCATCGTGGCCTCCGTGCCGGTCGAGACGAGCCGCAGCTTCTCGATCGGGGCGACGCCGCCGGCCGTGACGCGGGCCCGCACGAGCTCGGCGAGGTCGGTCTCGGGCGGGGTGGTGGCCCCGAACGAGAGACCGCGGGCCGCGGCATCCTGAACCGCCCTGACGACCTCGGGATGCGCGTGCCCGAGCACCGCGGGGCCCCAGGAGCAGACCAGGTCGACGTACTCGCGGCCCTCGGAGTCGGTGATGTAGGGGCCCCGGGCCGAGACCATGAAGCGCGGGGTGCCGCCGACGGAGCGGAAGGCCCGGACGGGCGAGTTCACGCCGCCCGGGATGGAGCGCTGGGCGCGGGCGAACTCGCGGGCGTTGGCGCCCTGCTCCGGGGCTGGCGTGGCGTCGGCCGCGGTCGCCGCGCCGGCCGCGTGCTCGCCGCTCGTGTCGGTGCCGCCCAGGTCGATCTCGCTCGTCATCACAGGCCCTTCAGGGTTCGGGCGACCTCGACCGCCCAGTAGGTGAGCACGGCCTCGGCGCCGGCTCGACGGATGCTCGTGAGCGACTCGAGGATCGCCCGCTCCCGATCGATCCAGCCGTTGGCGGCCGCCGCCTCGATCATGGCGTACTCCCCCGACACCTGGTACGCCCAGACCGGCACGGGCACCGCGGCGGACACGTCGGCGACGAGGTCGAGGTAGCTGAGGGCCGGCTTCACCATGACGATGTCGGCGCCCTCCTCGACGTCGAGCACGGCCTCGCGCAGGCCCTCGCGGCGGTTCGCCGGATCGAGCTGGTAGGTCTTGCGGTCGCCGCGGAGCGTCGAGCCGACGGCCTCGCGGAACGGGCCGTAGAACGCCGAGGCGTACTTGGCGGCGTAGGCGAGGATCGCGACGTCCTGGAAGCCCTCGCCGTCGAGCGCGTCGCGCACGGCGGCGACCTGGCCGTCCATCATGCCGGAGAGGCCGAGCAGGTGGCTGCCGGCGCGGGCCTGCTCGAGGGCCATGTCGCGGTAGCGCACGAGGGTGGCGTCGTTGTCGACGGCTCCCCGCGCATCCAGCACGCCGCAGTGGCCGTGGTCGGTGAACTCGTCGAGGCAGAGGTCGGTCTGCACGACGAGAGCGTCGCCGGCCTCCTCGACCGCGATGCGGGTGGCGGCGTTCAGCACGCCGTCGGGGTCGGTGGCGGCGGTGCCGACCGCGTCCTTGTCGGCGTCGGCGGGTACGCCGAAGAGCATGACGCCGCCGAGCCCGACCTCGGCCGCCTCGGCGACCGCGCCGCGGAGGCTGTCGAAGGTGTGCTGCAGCACGCCGGGCATGGAGTTCAGCGGAACGGGGGCGTCGACGTCGTCGCGCACGAAGAGCGGGAGCACCAGCTGGGCGGGGTCGATGCGGGTCTCTGCCACCAGGCGGCGGAGCGCCGGGGTGCCGCGCAGCCGGCGCGGTCGGATCTCGGGGAAGGAGCCGGAGTTCATGACCTCCAGCTTAGATCGGCGCACCTGGGCCGAGGCCGGGCGCGGGCGATCCGGGTGCCGACGATCCGGCCACTCAGCTGCCCGGCGGTACGGCCTCGACCGGCTGCCGCAGGATGGTCCGGAGCCGCTCGGGCGCGGTGCGCCGCCGATCGCTGAGGTAGACCTCGTGGTGCCGGCCGCGCATCCGGAGGCCCTCGCCCGGGATGACCTCGTCGTGCATCCGTGCGAGCACCGGCCCCTCGTCGTCGAACGGCCCGAGGTGCAGGGTCTGCACGCACAGCCCCTCGTCGAGCTGCTCGAAGCGCAACCGGTCGAGCGCGTCGTGCTCGCCCTCGGCGCGCTTCGCCCGTGCGGTCGCCATCGCGGTGTCGACGAGCTCGGAGGTGATCCAGTCGGGCTGCAGGATCATCAGCGTCCAGCTCCAGCGGGACTTGTCGCGGGCGCTGGTGAAGTCGGCCCAGTCGTCCGACCACCACAGCCCCTCGAGCGGCATCACCACGTGATCGCGGTCGAGCTGTCTGCGGGCCGCCGCCTTCACCCCGTAGGCGACGGGGTAAAGCGCCTGCACCGCCTCGCCGAACGCCGACGCCGTGTTCGGGTCGCCGCGGCCATCCAACATGAGGTACCCGCGCGGGGGCACCGTCACGACGTCGAACCGCCCTCGGGCAGCGGTGTAGTCGCCCAGCTCGCTCTTCAGATCGACCTTCATCGGCACCTCCCGGTGGGTCGAGCATAGAGGGATCGGCTCGGCAGCACTAGAACACATGTTCGAATGTGGGTAGGGTTGGGGCATGAACATCGACTTCCAGACCTCGCTCTTCGACGACCTCGACGCCGACCCCGGGCTCGAGCCGCTGGGCGGCACGGTCGAGCGCACGATGCTCGGCGACGGGGCCTGGGTCGACCTGCGGCCGGGCTGGGTCACGAACTCCGACGCGCTGTTCGAGCGGCTCGCGGTCGACGTGCCGTGGCAGGCCGACAAGCGCGAGATGTACGACCGGGTGGTCGACGTGCCGCGGCTCGTCTCGCGCTTCGGGGTGGGGTCGCTCTACCCCGACCTGGTGCTGACGCGGGCGCAGGATGCTCTGAACGACCACTACGGGCGCCCTCCGGGCCAGGTGTTCGAGACGGCCGGGTTGTGCTTCTACCGCACGGGCGGCGACAGTGTGGCCTGGCACGGCGACCGCGTGGGCCGCACGATCGACCGCGACACCATGGTGGCGATCGTCTCGGTGGGGGCGGCGCGCACGCTGTCGGTGCGGCCGAAGCCGGTGAACGGCCGGGCGGTGGGTGAGACGCTGCGATTTCCCGTGGGCCACGGCGACCTGATCGTCATGGGCGGCAGCTGCCAGCGCACCCACGAGCACGCCATCCTCAAGACGAAGCAGGCGGTGGGGCCGCGCATCAGCGTGCAGTTCCGTCCGAACTGGCCGCGCTGACCCGCCGCACCGCGGGCGGCGGCGGAGGGGTGGCGGCTGAGAGGTGACGGCGGATGGGTGACGGTCAGTCGTCGTCGTCGGCCGCGCGGCGCGACTTGGCGACCTCGATCACCGCGTTGATCAGCGACTCGGCCGAGCGGCCCTTCGCGATCACGTCGACCCGCAGCCCGTAGGCGCGGGCGTCCTCGGCCGTGCGCGGGCCGATGGCCGCCACGAGCGTCGACGACGGGATCGGGCCGAGCTGCAGCTGCACCTGTTCCGCCACCGACCCCGACGTCACGAAGATCGCGTCGATCGAGCCCTCGGCCACGTCGGTGCGGATCTGCGGATCGACGGCGACACCGACCGTGCGGTACGCCACGACCGACTCCACGGTGTGCCCGCGCGCGATCAGCCCTTCGGTGAGCACCGGCTTCGCGATATCGCTGCGCAGCGTCAGCACCTTGAGCTCAGGCCCGAACTGCTCGAAGCGCTTGAGCTCCCGCAGCAGGCCGGCCGCCGAGTTGTCCTCCGGCGGAACCAGGTCGACCTTGTAGCCGGCCGCCGACAGCGCGGCCGCGGTGGTCTCGCCGACCGCCGCGATGTGCGTCTCCGGCGGCACGACGGCCTGGTGCGCGGTGAGCACGTCGACCGTGGTGGCACTCGTCATGGTGAGCCAGTCGAAACGCCCGGCCGCGAGCGCCTGCAGCGCCTGCTGCAGCGTCTCGTCGTCTTCGGTGGGCGCGAAGTTGATCATGGGGGCGACGATCGGCTTGGCGCCGACGGCGCGCAGATCGGCCGCGACACCGTGGCCCCAGGGGCCACCGCGCGGAACGAGGATGCGCCAGCCGCCGAGCGGCCGCTGCGCCCAGGCGGTCATTCGGTGCCGCCCGACCAGCGTGCGGCGGTGGTGGGGTCGGCTCCGCCGTCGGCCGCGGGGCCGACGGGTGCGAGCTCGGCCGCGCCGTCGTCGAGCAGCTGCCGCGCCACGGCCTCGCCGAGCAGCGACGCCACGTGGATGTCGTCTCCGAGCAGCCGCGCCGACCGCTCGCAGCCGAGCTCGACGGCCCCGTCGGCCTGGTAGACCGTGGCCGAGAGCGTCAGCTCATCGCCCGAGACGGTGGCCGTGGCGCCGATCGGGGCGGCGCAGCCGGCCTCGAGGGCGGCCAGCACCGAGCGCTCGGCGAGCACGGCCGTGCGCGTCGGCGGGTGTTCGATGCTGAGCAACTCGGGAATGCTGTCTCCCTCTCGGGTCTCGATCGCGAGGGCACCCTGACCTGGCGCCGTCGGCCAGAGGTCGAGGGCGAAGATCTCGGATGCTGCGTCTAGCCTATCGAGCCTGGTGAGCCCCGCTGACGCCAGCACCACGGCGTCGAGATCGCCGTCGCGCACGCGACCGAGCCGGGTGTCGACGTTTCCGCGGATGTCCACCACCGTGAGGTCGGGCCGGAGCGCCAGCAGCTGCGCCACCCGGCGGGGCGACCCCGTGCCCACGCGGGCGCCCTCGGGCAGCTCGTCGAGGGTGAGTCCGTCGCGGGCGCAGAGCACGTCCCGCGGGTCCTCGCGGAGCGGCACCGCGCCGATCACGAGCCCGTCGTAGCGGGCCGTCGGCAGGTCTTTCAGGGAGTGCACGATCATGTCGCAGTCGCCGGCGACGAGCGCTTCGCGCAGCGCGCTGGCGAAGACGCCGGTGCCGCCGAGCGACGCCAGCGACTCCTTCGAGCGATCGCCCTCCGAGGTGATGATGACCGTCTCGACCTCGATGCCGGTGGCCTCGACGAGCGCCGCGACGACGTGGCCCGTCTGGGCGCGCGCGAGGGCGCTCCCTCGCGTCGCGACCCGAAGCTTGCTACTCACGATGACTGCTGTTCCTTACATACCTCTGTTGATGCGACTGCGGCCCGGCTCAGGGAGCGAGGCCCGAGACGGCCGGCTTGAAGCCGAGCCGCACGTTCTCGCAGCAGCCCGCGCGGCACACGTCGTACCACGGGCCGAGCTCGGTGACGTGGGGGCGCGCAGCGGCCGGCGTGCCCTCGATGCGCTCGATCACGAGATCGACGAGACCGGCGACGTAGGCCGGGTCGACGCCGGGCGTCGGCGTGCGCACGCCGTACAGGCCGTGCTCGGCGCAGCTCTCCAGCGCCTCGTTGTCGAGGTCCCACATGACCTCCATGTGGTCGCTGACGAAGCCGAGCGGCACGATCACGACGGCCCGGATGCCGCGGGCGGGCAGCTCGGCGATCGCGTCGTTGATGTCGGGCTCGAGCCACGGCTGCGTGGGCGGGCCCGAGCGGGACTGGTAGACGAGCTGCCACGGCACGTCGGGCTGGCCCTCGAGCCCGGAGGTCGCCGCCATCAGCACGACCTCGGCGACCGCCTTGTGCTGGGCGGCGTACGCGCCCTCGGGCCCGAGCTCGCGGAACGACGGCCCGGAGCGCTCGGCGTCGGCGCTCGGGATGGAGTGCGTGCTGAACAGCACCTCCACCTCGGTCGTCAGGTCGATGTCGTCGAACTTCTCGCGGATGCCGGTGAGCGCCGCCGAGAGGCCGTCGATGAACGGCTGCACGAATCCGGGGTGGTCGAAGAACTGGCGCACCTTGTCGATCGTCATGGTCGACGCGAGGCCGGTCTCGTCGAGCGCCATGGCGAAGTCCTCGCGGTACTGGCGGCACGAGCTGTACGAGCTGTAGGCACTGGTGGCGACGGCGATCAGGGTGCGCAGCCCCCGCGCATCCGCTTCTTTCAGCACCGAGGGGAGGTAGGGGTCCCAGTTGCGGTTGCCCCAGAGCACGGGCAGGTCGATGCCGCGGGTGGCGAGCTCGGCCTCGAGTGCCGCCTTGAGCGAGCGGTTCTGCGCATTGATCGGGCTGACGCCGCCGAAGGCGCGGTAGTGGTGCGCGACCTCCTCGAGGCGCTCGTCGGGGATGCCCCGGCCGCGCGTGACGTTGCGGAGGAAGGGGATGACGTCGTCCTGCCCCTCCGGCCCGCCGAAGGAGGCGAGCAGGATGGCGTCGTACGCCGTGGGCTCCGAGACGTGCTCGGCCCCGGCGGCCGCGGCGGGGCTCGCGTTGCGCACCACCGGTGCGGCTTCGGAGGACAGGGTCACTGGAGCACCTCGACGATCTCGGCGGCGTCGATGCGCCGGCCCGTGTAGAACGGCACCTCTTCGCGCACGTGCCGCCGCGCCTCGGTCTGGCGGAGGGCCCGCATCATGTCGACCAGGTTGGTGAGCTCGTCGTCCTCGAGCGCGAGGATCCACTCGTAGTCGCCGAGGGCGAAGGAGGCCACCGTGTTGGCGAGCACCGAGCGGAACGCACCGCCCTTGCGGCCGTGGTCGGCGAGCATCGCACGCCGCTCCTCCTCGGGCAGGATGTACCAGTCGTACGAGCGCACGAACGGGTAGACCGTCACCCACCCGCGGGGCTCCTTGCCGCGCATGAAGGCGGGCAGGTGGTTCGACGAGAACTCGGCGTCGCGGTGCACGCCCATCGCGTTCCAGGTCGGCAGCAGCGGGGTGAACAGCTGCGTGCGGCGCAGCTGGCGGAGGGCCCACTGCAGGGTCTCGGGAACGCTGCCGTGCAGCCACACCATCACGTCGGCGTCGGAGCGCAGGCCCGAGACGTCGTAGAAGCCGCGGAGCATGACGTCCTCGGCCTCGATCATCGCGACCGCGCCGTCGAGCTCGGCCACCGCATCCGGAACCTCGCTGCCGTCGAGCACCAGAGCGCGCTCGGGGTTGCGGCGGAAGACCGCCCAGAGCGTGTAGCCGAGCGCGGGCACCTCCTCCGAGTCCTCGACGTCGCGGGTGGTCTCGTCGGTTCGGACTGTCGGGTCAGTCATGATCCCTCTTCGTTTCGCTGGCGGTACGCGAGGCGGTGGCGCGCCCGAACGACCGGTTCGAAGCCGGTTCAGACGGGCCGGGGCGAGCGGATGCCCGGGCCTCGACTACAACGCTACCCCTTCGAAGCGGAGCGGAAGCCGAGAACGGCCACACCGGCCAGCACCACGACGGCACCGCCGATCCCCGCGTAGACCGCGACGGGATTCTCGGCGCGGAGCCGGTTGAAGCGGCTCTTCAACCGGTGCGCCGCGTGACGCGCCTGCTTGGGCACGTTCAGCTTGAACTCGATCGCATCGAGCGTCGAACGGAGGTCGTCGCGCGTCTTCTGGATGTCGGCATGCAGGGCGGGCGTGCTGCGCTCGGCGGGGGCATTCGCCGACGGCTTCGACACGGCTGCGTCGCTCACTGGCCGAGCCCCTTCACCGTGTTGACGTCTTTCTTCAGGCTCTCGATGGTCTGCTCCGGCACGGGCGGCAGGCCCTTCTTCAGCGACCGCACGCCGACGAGCACCAGGATGCCCGCGATCAGCAGCAGGGCGACGCCCACGATCAGCGCCGAGAGCCAGGCCGGCAGCGCGGTGGCGATGCCGAGCACGGCGGCGGCGATCAGCGTGGCGAAGGCGAAGAACGCCAGCAGGGCGGCCGCGACGAACAGTCCGACGCCGATGCCGAGCTTCGCGAGCTTGGCGGTGATCTCGCGCTTGAAGTTCTCGAGCTCGTCCTTCAGCAGCTGGATGATGAGGGTGGGCAGCTCGGCCAGCAGCGAGACGAGCGAGCGTCGGGCCTTCTTGTCGCGTTCTTCGGTCACGATCGGCGTCCTTCTGGTCGTCTAGTCGTCGGAGGGCTGGGTGGTGGAGGTGCTGGGCTTCGTGGCCGGCTTCTTCGCGGCGGGCTTGGCGGTGGCGGCGCTGGCCGGCTTCGCGGCGGCCGTGCTGGCCCCGGCGGACGGCGACTCGACCGGCTTCGCCGCCGGCGGGCGAGGTGCGGTCGACCCGGCCTTGGCGGCGGCGGGGCTCTGCGAGGGGCGGTCGAGCGGCTCGCGCCCGATGAACGCGGCGAGCGCCTTGCGCGCCTTCTTCGACAGCTCGACCTTGACGGTGTCGACGCGGGCGCCGGCGAACTCCTGCACCTTCGCCACGCCCGACTGCACGGCGGGCGTGCTCCAGACCTTGTCGGCTCCCGCCTTGATCTGCTCGTAGCGCTCGCGGCCGGCTTTGGTGCCGAGCACGTAGCCCGTGCCCAGCCCGACGACGAAGATGATCTTTCCGCGCATGTGTGAACTCCGATGGGTCGGGGACAGGGTGCTCCAAAGCGTAGTCCCCCCGTCCCGCACCCGCATGGGCACGGTCGGCGGCGGCTCCGGCGGCTCTAGCGGGGCAGGCGGGCGTGGCCGCGCAGCTCGGCGGCGATCCCGGATGCGGTGGTCTTCGCCTGCTCGACGGTCGCCGCGAGCCCCGTGCCCGACACCCAGGCGCCCACGACGTCCAGGCCCGGCACGGCCGCCACGGCCTCCGACAGCTGCGCGACCCGCGCCTTGTGGCCCACGGTGGCGAAGGCGAGCGAGTCGTCCCAGCGCACGAGGTCGGAGTCCACGACGTCGGCCACGGACAGCGGCACACCGAGCAGCGTCGACGCGTCGGCGACCACGGTGGCGAGCTCCGGCTCCACCAGGGTCTCGCCGCCGCGGCCGTAGCTCAGGCGCAGCACGTGGCGGTGCGGGGGAAGCTGGGCGGCGAGCCAGGCCCACTTCGCGGTGGCGTGCGTGAGGGCCTTGGCGGTGACGCCGGTGGTGCCGGGTGCCACGAGAACGCCCGTGCCGCGAGGATGGGCGTCGAGCCGGGCGTCGTCGACCACGAGGGTGGCGATGGCGACCGAGGCGGGCTCGGGCCAGGCCGTCGCGGCGGGGAGTGCGGCGACTCCGGCGTCGGCCAGCAGGGTGAGCGCGGGGCGGAAGCCCGCTGCCACGACGAGGGCCCGGGCAGTGACGCGGCGGGGTACGGGCGAGGCCGGTGCGGCGGAGGTCGGCGGCGGGGTTGCGGAGGGTGTTGAGGGTGCCGTCGCCCGGGCGAGCTCGACGCTCCAGAGCGGCCGCGCATCCGGCCGGTCGTCGAGCCCGGCCTCGCCCGACCGCTGCAGCGACACCACCCGCGTGCCCGTCTCGAGCGTGCCGCCGTAGAAGGCGAGCTGCTCCTCGAGCGCGGAGATCAGCCGGTGCATGCCGCCGACGATGCCCTGCACCTGGCTGCCGGCCGGGGCCTGCTCGCGCAGCGCCATCACGGCGCCCGAGAGCGAGCCCTGGGTCGTCATCGCCTGGGTGAGGCCTGGTGCGACCGTGCGCACGTCGACGTCGGAGGGGTCGGCCGAGTGCACGCCCGCGACCACCGGGGTGACGAGCCGGTCGAGCACGCGGCGGCCCATCCGGCGGCGCACGATGTCGCCGAGGTCGTGCTCGGGACGGACCCGCAGGAGCGGCATCAGACGGTCGAGGTAGGCGCGCAGGCTGCCGCCCCAGCCGATCACCCGGCGCACGTCGTCGGCCAGCGGAACGCCCGGGATGCCCAGGATGCCCGCTGCCGGCAGTGGCGCGGTGCCGCCGTTCCAGCGCACCCACGCGCCGGCGCGGTTCGGCGCGACGACGTCGTCGCCGAGCCCCACCTCGGCGGCCAGCGCCGCCACCGTGCCCTTGCGGGTGGCGAAGCTCTCGGCCCCCGAGTCGAGGCGGATGCCCGCCAGCTCGTGCTCGGAGACGAAGCCGCCCGGCCGCTCGCGCGCCTCGACGACGTGCACCGAGTGGCCGAGCTTCGCGAGCTGCAGCGCGGTCACCAGCCCGGCGGCCCCGCCCCCGATGACGAGCACGTCGACGTCCGGTCCGCCGGCCGCGGCGGGCGTGCCGCCTCCGACGTCGGTCATCGCGACTCCTCGGCCGCCGCCCCGCCCCGCTCGTGCACGAGCTCGACGATCCGCGTCAGCACGTCGGGGTCGGTCTCGGGAGGCACGCCGTGCCCGAGGTTCAGCACGTGGGCCGGAGCGCTCCGGCCGCGGCGCAGCACGTCGAGCACGTGCGCCTCGAGCACCGGCCAGGGTGCGGCGAGCAGCGCCGGGTCGACGTTGCCCTGCAGGGTGACGCCGCCGCCGAGCCTGCGCGAGGCCTCGTCGAGCGGCAGCCGCCAGTCGACGCCCACCACGTCGGCTCCGACCTCGTGCATCGGAGCGAGCACCTCGCCGCTGCCGACGCCGAAGTGCACGACGGGCACGTCGAGGTCGCGGATCGGCTCGAGGGCCAGCTTCGAGAACGGGGCGACCCGCTCGACGTAGTCGGCCTTCGAGAGCGAGCCGACCCAGGAGTCGAACAGCTGCGCCGCGCTCGCACCGGCGAGCAGCTGGGCCCGCAGGAAGCGGCCGGTCACCGCGGCGGCCCAGGCGAGCAGGCCCTCCCAGGCCTCGGGGTCGGCGTGCATCAGCGTGCGGGCGCGGATGTGGTCCTTCGACGGTCCGCCCTCGACCAGGTAGGCCGCCAGGGTGAAGGGAGCGCCGGCGAAGCCGATCAGCGGGGTGCTGCCGAGCGCGGCGACCGTGAGCGCGACGCCCTGCTCGATGGCCGTGAAGTCGGCGCCATCCGGATCGGGGAGGGCCGAGACGTCGGCGAGCGTGCGCACGGGCTTGCCCAGCACGGGGCCGCGACCGGGCTCGATCTCGACGTCGACGCCCGCGAGCTTCAGCGGGATGACGATGTCGCTGAAGAAGATGCCCGCGTCGACACCGTGCCGCCGCACCGGCTGCAGCGTGATCTCGCTGGCCATGGCCGGGTCGAGGCAGGCGTCGAGCATCCGTGTGCCCACCCGCAGCTCGCGGTACTCGGGCAGTGAGCGGCCGGCCTGGCGCATGAACCAGACGGGGGTGCGGTCGCCGCGCAGGCCTTGGTAGGTCGTCACGAGTGCGGATGCGGCGGTGCGGCCGTCGAGGAGGGGATGCGTCGCGGGCAGGGTCACCCCCCGATGATACGGACTCGCTCCGAGGGCCGGCGGGGAGAACTACCCATGGGCCGATCGCGGGCGCGATGGTAGACAGGTGTCGTGAGTCAGACCCCGCCTACGCCCCCGTCCGGACCGAGCGACAGCGGCCTGCCGCCGCTTCCTCCGCAGCAGTGGCAAGACCCCAGCTTCCAGGGCCAGCAGCCCCACCCGGGTTACCCGAACCAGCCGGGTCAGCCGGGCCAGCCGCCCAAGAAGGGGCTCGGCACGGGCGCCATCCTCGGCATCGTGGGCGGCGGCCTGCTGCTCGTCATCATCGTGATCGTCGTGATCGCCGTCGTGGTCTCGCGCCTGCTGGTCGGCGGCGGAGGCGGGGGCACCTCCTCCGGCGGCGGGGGCGGCAGCGAGGGCGGCACCGCCACCGAAGCCGTCGAGACCTTCTTCTCCGCTCTCTCCGACGGCGACGCCGAGACGGCCCTCGGCCTGATCAGCCAGGCCCCCGACGACGACACCCTGCTCACCGACGAGGTGCTCGCCGCCTCGAACGAGCTCGCCCCCATCACCGGCGTCGAGATCGTCGACGACACCACCGAGAACGGCTACGGCGACGTGACCGTCAGCTACCTGCTCGGCGACACCCCGGTGACCGCGGAGTACAGCGTCGACGACTACGACGAAGACGGCTGGAAGATCACCGGCGGCCTGAGCTACCTCAACGTCGACCGCTTCGACGGCCTCGGCCTCACCGTGAACGGCCAGGAGGTGACCGGGAGCGAGCTGCAGCTCTTCCCCGGCACCTACGAGCTCGCCACGAGCCTGCCGAACTTCACCCTCTCGGGCACCACGACCGTCACCGCCACCGAGCCCTTCGGCACGGTCGACGTCGGCGACATCGAGCCCGGGCTGAGCGAGGCCGCGCTCGGCCAGTTCCGCTCGCTCGTGCAGTCCGCGGTCGACGCCTGCATCGCCTCGACCACCCTGGCCGCCGGCTGCGGGCTCGACCTGCCGGCCACCCTCGACGACGGCACGCAGCTCACCGAGGGCACCATCACCCGGAGCATCTCGGCCGACGCCACCGTCACCATCCAGGGCATGGTGCCGACGCTGAGCTACGACAACCCGACCCTGGCGCAGGGCGAGTACATCGGCTCGGTCTCCACCTCCGGCCAGTGCACGCAGAACGGCGCGACCGGCACCTGCGACGTGCTCTTCGGTCCGTCGCTCGGCAGCCCGTCGATCGACATGGCGTCCGAGAACCCCACCGTGCTCTGGGACTGACGCCGGGGCGCCCCCGGCCGGGGGTGAGCGGATGCGCATCCGCTCGCTCCCGGCAAGGGGCGGTCGTTGCAGGAGTACAATCATCTGGTGCTCATCTGCCTGACCGCGAACCATCGCAACGCGAGCTTCGACCTCCTCGAGAAGCTCTCGCTCGGCACCTCTGACGTCGCCAAGGGCCTCGTCGAGCACAGTGACTTCGTTCAGGGCGCCGTCGTGCTCGCGACGTGCAACCGCTTCGAGGCCTACCTCGACATCGACGAGCCGCTCACCGCCGGCATCTCGCTCGCGGTCGAGGAGGCGGCCGAGACGTTCGGCAGCGCATCCGGAACCGACGTCGCCGAACTGCGGGACAGCCTCACCGTGCTCTCGGGCGACAGCGTCGCCGACCACCTCTTCGCCGTGTCGTCCGGTCTCGAGTCGGTCGTCGTGGGCGAGGACGAGATCGCCGGCCAGGTCAAGCGCGCGCTCACCACCGCGCGTCTGTCGGGCACCACCTCGAGCGACCTGGAGCGTCTGTTCCAGCGCGCCTCGCACACCTCGCGGGACGTCAAGACGAAGACGGGCCTCGGCGGTGCCGGGCGCTCGCTCGTGCGGCTCGCGCTCGACCTCACCGAGAGCCGGGTCACCGACTGGGCCCAGACCCGCGTGCTGCTCGTCGGCACCGGTCAGTACGCCCGGGTCACCCTGGCGAACCTGCGCGAGCGCGGGGTCACCGACATCCGCGTCTACTCGCCCTCGGGGCGGGCCGTCGCGTTCGCGGCCAAGCAGCAGATCGCCCCCGTCGCGGCCGGCGACTACCTCGGCGCCATCGCGACCGCCGACGTCGTGATCACCTGCTCGACCGCCGAGACCTACGTGCTCGACGCCACCCACCTCCAGGCCGCGTCCTCGGTTCCCGGGGCCTTCACCCGGCGCCTCGTGATCGACCTCGGCCTGCCCCGCAACGTCGACCCGCTCGTGTCGGGCGTCGGCGGGGCCGAGCTGCTCGACCTCGAGACCATCAGCCTGCACGCCCCCCTCGACGAGCTGAACGCCGAGTCGGATGCACGGGCCCTCGTCGACCGCGCCGCCGCCGAGTACCGGGCGGGCAAGGCCGAGGCCGAGGTCACCCCGGCGGTCGTCGCCCTGCGCTCGCACCTGTTCGACCTGCTCGACGACGAGCTGGGCCGCTCGCGCGAGCGCGGCGACTCGGAGGAGACGCAGAAGGCGCTGCGGCACCTCGTCGGCGTCATCCTGCACTCGCCGTCGGTGCGCGCCCGCGAGCTCGCTCGCGAGGGCCGCTCGGCCGAGGTCTTCGCGGCCGTCGAGACGCTCTTCGGCCTCGGAGCCGCCGCCGCGACCCGCGCGGCCGCCGCTGCTCCCGCGCTCGACGCGGCCCCCGTCTCGCTCGAGTCCTACCGCCGCGCCGACGGCTGACCCGGCCCCGATGGCGTCCGAGGGCGGGGCGCTGCCGACGATCCGGGTGGCGGCGCTCGTGCTGATCCGCGAGCGGCGGCTGCTCATGGTGACCGCGCGGGCGCGCGACGTGCTCTACCTGCCGGGCGGCAAGATCGACCCGGGCGAGAGCGCCGCCGAGGCCGCCGCGCGCGAGGCCCACGAGGAGGTCGACGTCACGGTCGACCCGGCCGCCCTCGAGCCGCTCTTCACCGTCACGGTGCAGGCCCACGGCGAGCCCGACGGACGCCTCGTCGAGATGCAGCTCTTCGCGGGATCGACGCCCGACGAGCCGAAGCCCTCGGCCGAGGTCGACGCGGTGCACTGGGTCACCACCGCCGACTCCCCGCGCTGTCCCCCGGCCGGTGCCGAGACCCTCGCGCGCCTCGCCGCCCTCGGCCTGATCGACTGACCCGGCCGGCACCGGCCGATCGGCGGGCACCCGCTCCGCCCGGCGAGCAGCGCTCAGGCGCCGAGCGCCGCCGCGACCCGCTCCACATCGCCGGCCGTGTTCCACACGTGGAACGCCACCCGGCAGCGACCCGAGCGCGCCGACGCCGCCACGTCGGCCGCCGTGAGCGCCGCGATCGCGGTGCCGTCGGCGTCGGGCCAGGTCACGATCGCCGAGCCGGCACTGCCGACCGCCTGCACCCCGGCCGCCCGCAGTCGCTCCCGCAGCGCATCCGCGAGGCCCACGCAGTGTTCGCGCACCGCGGAGAGGTCGGCCGACGCGAAGAGCTCGAGCGACGCGGCCGCGCCGACCCACACGGGCCAGGCGGGCGAGAGGTCGAGTCGCCGCGCATCCGGAGCCAGCTGCATCGCGGGGCCGTAGCACGAGCCCCAGACGTCGTCGCCCGAGTACCAGCCGGCGAGCAGCGGCTGAACCCGACCGAGGTACGAGGGCCGCACGGTGGTGAGCGACGCCCCGCGCGGTGCGCAGAGCCACTTGTAGCTGTGGCAGACGGTCACGTCGAAGCGCGAGGCGTCCACGGGCATCCACCCGCAGGCCTGCGTCGTGTCGCAGAACGTGGCGGCCCCGTGCCGCTCGGCCGCCACGACGATCGCCTCGGCGTCGGCCACCTCCCCCGTCGCCGACTGCACCAGCGAGAACGCCACCAGTGTCGTCGACGAGCGGATGCCCTCGGCCAGCCCCTCGACCGGAACGCACCTCACCGTGATGCGCCCGAGCTGCTGCTGCACGAGGAAGGGGAACACCATCGAGCTGAAGTCGCCCTCGACCAGCAGCACCTCGGAGCCCTCGGGAAGCGACGCGGCCAGCACCCCCGCCGTCGCGGAGACCTGGGAGCCGATGGCCACCCACTCGACGGGCACACCCACCAGCTGCGCGTAGGCGGCGCGCGCCCGCTCGACGGCCAGACCGTAGGCGCCGGGCGCGCGGTGCCCCTCGGCCCAGGCGTCGAGGTCGGCGCGGAGGGCGGCCACCGTCTCCCGCGGCGGCACGCCGACCATGCAGGCCGAGAGGTAGCCCGGGCGGGCGTCGAAGTGCTGCTGCAGCTCGGTGACCGAGAGGGCGGGGGCGGCGTCGAGGAGGGTCATGCCTCCAGCATCGCGGCCGCGCATCCATTGGTCTACGGTCGGTTGCTCATGGCAGTCATCACGCCAGGTTATGGATGCGCTACGCTCCCGAGCATGACCCTCGCGCCCCTGCCCGGCAGCTTCGACCTCGACTCGCAGACCCTGCGGGTGGTCGCCGCCGTGGCCGAGTACGGCTCGATCACGCGGGCCGCCGCCGTGCTCGGCTACAGTCAGCCGGCCGTGAGCCAGCAGCTGAAGCGGGTCGAGGCGCGCATCGGCATGCCGCTGGTGACGCGGTCGGGGCGGGGCATCCGGCTGACGGATGCGGGTGAGGTGCTCGCCCGTCATGCCGACGCCGTGCTGACCGCCCTCGACGCGGCCGCGGGCGAGCTGTCCGACCTGTCGGGACTGCGGTCGGGGCGCGTGCGCCTGGCGGCGTTCCCCTCGGCGTCGTCGACGATCGTGCCGCGGCTGATCGGTGCGATGGCGGCCGACCACGCCGGCGTGCAGGTCACCTACCTCGAGGCCGAGCCGCCCGAGGCGGTCGCTGGAGTGCGCGACGGGGTCAGCGACCTGGCGATCGCGTTCCGCCACCCGGCCGACCGGCACGACCCCTTCGACGCCAGCGCGGAGGGTCTCGTGGTGCACGAGCTCGCCCGCGACGACGTGCTGCTGCTCGCCCCGACGGGCCACCCCGGAACCCGTGGCGGCGGCGCCGTCGACCTCGCGGCGCTGCGGGGTGAGAACTGGATCGCGGGGTGCCCGCGGTGCCGGGGGCACCTGCTCGACTCCTGCGCGCGGGCGGGGTTCGCGCCGAGCATCTCGTTCGAGACCGACAACTTCGTCGCCGTGATGAGCATGGTCGCAGCCGGCCTCGGCGTCGCGCTTCTTCCCGAGCTCGCCATCTCGGCGTCGTCGCTGCCGCCCGGCGTCGAGGCCCATCGCACCCTGGCCGGCGACCACCGGATGCTCGTCGCCGTCACCCGCCCGGGCGCCGACCACATCCCGGCCGTCGCCGAGACCCTGCGCCTGCTGACGACGCTGACCCGGCCCTGACCCGGCGCTCGTCCTAGTACACGTACTCCAGGAAGTCGGTGCCCAGCACCCGCATCGCCTCGAGCACCGCGAGCCGCCCCGACAGCTCGGCATCGTTGAACCGCATCGTCACCGCGTACGAGACCCCGCCCCGCGGCCCGGTGATCACGCCGGCCTCCGAACGGATGCCCGCATCCGTCCCCGTTTTGTTGAACAGCCGCAGCCCGTGGTCGGCCCCGACGTGCGCCAGCGGATCGAGCCCGAACGCCCCGGCCACCATCGACAGGTCGGTGCCGAGACTGAGCCAGCCGCGGACGAGCTGCGAGGTCGTCTCGTCGACGACCGTGCCCGCGTGCAGCCGCCCGAACAGGATGGCGAGCTCCCGCGCCGACCCCACCGAGAGCTGCGGGGCATCGTCGGGCCCCCGCTCCTCGCGCACGATGTCGAGCAGCAGGGTGCGGCGGAGGCCGAGCGACTCGGCCCGCGCCCGCACGGTGTCGAGCCCGATCCGCCGCAGCAGCACGTTGGTGGCGAGATTGTCGCTCGTCGCCCCGATCAGCGCCGCGAGGTCGCTCACGGGCAGCGCCGGCACCTGCAGGTGCTGCCAGAGGCCCGAGTCGCCGATCTCGTCGTTCGCGGTGCGGTTCAGGATGCTCAGCGCCTCCGCCCCGGGCCCGGGCCGCACGGGTCGCGGTCGCGACGCCGGCCGCGAGGCGTCGAACGACGAGCCGGACGAGCCGGTGCCCGCCCCGTCCCGCGCCGAGATGCGCGCCGCCACCTCGATCAGCAGCAGCACCTTGCCGATCGACGCCGTCGGCACCGAGAGGTGGTCGTCGACCGAGAACAGCACCTTGCCCGACCCCAGGTCGACCGCGCACGCGGTCACCTGCACGCCCGAGAGCGCGAGCTCGGTGAGCGACGCGAAGCCCTTGCGGAAGATGCCGCCGTCGTTCTCGATCGCGTCGGAGCGGCGCCCGCGGGGCGCGGCCTCGTCGCGGTCCTCCCGCGCCCGACGGCGGATCGACTCCGGCATGCTCAGCTGCTCCTCACCGCTTCATTCACCAGATGGTGACACGGTCGGCTGGGTCCAACCAGAGTCCGTCGGAGGACGCCACGTCGAAGGCGGCGTAGAACTCGTCGATGTTGCGCACGATCTGGTTGCAGCGGAACTCGTTCGGCGAGTGCGGGTCGATCGACAGCAGCCGGATGACCTCCTCGTCCCGCGACTTCTGCTGCCAGGCCTGCGCCCAGGACAGGAAGAAGCGCTGCGCCCCGGTCAGCCCGTCGATCACCGGCGGTTCGGCGCCGTCGAGCGAGATGAGGTAGGCCTTCCAGGCGATGCCGAGCCCGCCGAGGTCGCCGATGTTCTCGCCGATCGTCAGCGCGCCGTTGACGTGGTGGTCGGGCACCTGGGCCGGGGCGAGGGCGTCGTACTGCGCGATCAGCGACGAGGTCAGCTTCTCGAACGCCTCCCGGTCAGCCTCGGTCCACCAGTCGGTGAGCCGCCCGTCGCCGTCGAAGCGCGAGCCCTGGTCGTCGAAGCCGTGCCCGATCTCGTGCCCGATCACCGCGCCGATGGCGCCGTAGTTGGCCGCCGCATCCCGGGCCTCGTCGAAGAACGGGTGCTGCAGGATGGCCGCCGGGAACACGATCTCGTTGAAGCCCGGGTTGTAGTAGGCGTTGATCGTCTGCGGCGTCATGAACCACTCGTCGCGGTCGAGCGGCTTGCCGATCTTCCCCAGCTCGCGCTGGAACTCGAACTCGCTGGTGGCGCGCACGTTCGCGATCAGGTCGGTGGGGTCGATCGAGAGCGCCGAGTAGTCGCGCCAGCGCGCCGGGAAGCCGATCTTGGGGGTGAACTTGGCCAGCTTCTCGAGGGCGCGCTCGCGCGTGGCCGGGCTCATCCACTCGAGGGTCGAGATCGACTGGCGGTAGGCCTCGATCAGGTTGGCGACCAGCACGTCCATCGCCGCCTTCGCCGTCGGCGGGAAGTGCTTCTCGACGTAGATGCGGCCAACGGCCTCGCCCATCGAGCCCTCGACCAGCGAGACCCCGCGCTTCCAGCGATCCCGGATGCTCGGGGTGCCGGTGAGCGTGCGGGCGTAGAAGTCGAAGTTCTCCTCCACGAAGTCGCCCGAGAGGTAGGGCGCCCAGCCGTGCACGACGTTCCAGGCGAGCCAGTCCTTCCAGCTCTCCAGCGGCGCCTCGACGAAAGCGGCCGCGAGGCCGGTGACGAAGCTCGGCTCGCGCACGACGAGCTCGTCGAACACGCCCTCCGGGGCCTCGAGCGCATCGCGCCAGAGACCGATCAGCTCCGCGCCCGAGGTCGCGGACGAGGACGCGGACGCGGACGACGAGGCAGCCGGCAGCGACAGCAGCTCGCTCCAGCTGAGCAGGTTGTAGGTTGCCTGGGCGTCGCGGGTGCGCACGTTGTCCCAGTGCGAGGCGGCGAGCAGCGTCTCGAGCTCGAACACGCGCTGGGCGCGGCGGGGGGCCTCGTCGAGACCGGCGAGCCCGAGCATCCGCTCGATGTGGCCGACGTACGCCTCGCGCACCGAGGCGAACTTCTCGTCGCGGAAGTAGCTCTCGTCGGGCAGCGAGATGCCGCCCTGCTCGGCGAACACGAGGTAGCGCTCGGGGTTCCCCGGGTCGTTGTCGACGAAGAGCCTCAGGATGCCCGGCACGCCCTGCCGCTCGAGACGCCCCAGCGTGCGCGCGAGCGAGGCGCGGTCGTCGATGGCGTCGACCAGCGCGAGCTGCGGCTCGAGCGGTGCGGCGCCGAGGGCCTCGATGCGCTCCACGTCCATGAAGCTCGTGTAGAGGTCGCCGAACTTCCGCGCCTCGGTGCCCTCCGGGGCGTCGGTGGACTCCTCGATGATCGTGCGCACGGCCTTCTCGGCCTCTTCGGCGAGCACGTAGAACGAGCCGTAGCGGGCCTTGTCGTCGGGGATCGCGGTGCGGGCGATCCACCTGCCGTTGACATGGCGGAACAGGTCGTCCTGCGCGCGCACGGTGGGGTCGAGTTCGGTGAGGTCGATTCCGGATGCAGTCACGAGGCAACTCTACGCACCCACCCCTGACACCCATCCAGGGTCGGTGCGCGACGCGGGCCCGAGCCCATCCGGGGTGGCCGGCCGACGCGGGCCCGAACCCGTCCGGCGTCGGTGGCCCGATCTAGGCTGAGGGGATGCCGAGCCTCGATCGCGACATCCTGCGCCTCGCGGTGCCCGCGCTCGGCGCGCTCGTGGCCGAACCCCTCTTCCTGCTCACCGACACCGCCCTCGTCGGGCACCTCGGCGAGACCGAGCTCGCGGGCCTCGGCGTGGCGAGCACCCTGCTGCAGACCGCGGTGGGGCTGCTGATCTTCCTCGCCTACGCCACGACCCCCGCGGTGGCCCGGCGGCTCGGGGCGGGCGATCGGCCGGGCGCCGTGAAGGCCGGCATCGACGGCATGTGGCTCGCGCTCGGCATCGGCGTGCTGCTGGCGCTGGTGGCCTGGCCGCTCGCCGGCCCGCTGGTGGAGCTGTTCGGCTCGACCGCCGCGGTCTCGGCCGAGGCGACCACCTATCTGACGGTCTCGCTGATCGGCCTCCCCGGAATGCTCGTCGTGATCGCCGCCACCGGACTGCTCCGCGGCCTGCAGGACACCCGCACCCCGCTCGTCGTCGCCGTCTCGGGCTTCGCCGCCAACGCCGCCCTGAACGCGCTGCTGATCTACGGCGCCGGCTGGGGCATCGCGGGGTCGGCCGCCGGCACCGTGCTGGCGCAGTGGGGGATGGCCGCCGTCTACGTCGTGATGGCGGTGCGGGCGGCCCGCGCATCCGGTCTGTCGCTGCGACCGGGCCTCGACGGGGTGTCGGGCGCCGCCCTCGCGGGTGGCTGGCTGCTGCTGCGCACGGCCAGCCTGCGCACGGCGCTCGTGGCCTCGGTGGTCGTGGCCACGTCGCTCGGGGTGACCGAGCTCGCGGCGTTCCAGATCGCGCTGACGGTGTTCTCGACGCTGGCGTTCATCCTCGATGCGCTGGCGATCGCCGGGCAGGCACTGGTGGGGCACTCGCTCGGAGCCGACGAGGTCGACCGGGTGCACGCGGTCACACGGCGCCTGATCCGGTGGGGCGTCGGCTCGGGCGTGGTGCTCGGCGTGCTCGTTGCGGCGGCGGCGCCGTTCGCCGGGCCGGTGTTCAGCTCGTCGCCCGAGGTGCAGCAGGCAGTCTCGGCGACGCTGCTGACGATGGCCGCCGGCATCCCGCTGGCCGGCTTCGTGTTCGTGCTCGACGGGGTGCTGATCGGGGCGGGGGATGCGCGCTACCTCGCCCTGGCCGGCTTGCTCACCCTGGTGGCCTACCTGCCGCTGCTGGTCGTGGTCGACGTCGTGCGGCCGCCAGGCGTCGCGGGGCTGGTCTGGCTGTGGGTCGCGTTCGGCTTCGGCTACATCGGGGCGCGGGCGCTGACGCTCGGGCTCCGGGCGCGCGGATCACGGTGGATCGTGACGGGAGCGCCGGCGTAGACGCGCCACAGCTGCGCCACGCACGGCGCCGGGCTCGTGCGGCCCCGGCGGCCTAGACCTGCAGCGCGAGCCCCGGCACCGCCACGTCGATGTCCCCGTCGAAGTGAGCGGATGCGCGGGCCCGCGCCTCGTCGCCCGTGAGCGTCTCGGCGCGATGCGTCAGCACGAGCCGCGCCGCGCCCGCCGTCGTGGCGGTGCGACCGGCGTCCTCGGGGGTGTGGTGCGCCGGCACGCCGTCGGGCACCCGGTCGTAGCCGGCCTCCACGAGGAAGAGGTCGGCCCGCTCGCCGATCTCCTCGAGCGAGAGGCAGGGTGCCGAGTCGCCCGAGTAGGCGAAGCGCCGGCCGCCCTCCTCCACCGTGAGCCCGAACGCCGGTACCCCGTGCTGCACCGGACCCCACGAGAGCGAGAGGCTGCCGATCGTCGCGTCGGCGAAGCCGCTCATCGGCCGGTGCTCGAACACCCGCGGCAGCTCGTCGACCGAGTTCGGGCCGAGGTAGGCGGCGAGGCGCTCGAGCATCCCCTCGGGGGCGATCAAAGGGATCGGGCCGCCCGGCCGGTGCTCGGAGAAGCGCAGGGCGTAGTACGCCACCAGCAGGTCGGCCGAGTGGTCGGCGTGCCGGTGCGAGATGACGACGGCATCGAGCTGATCGAGCGTGATGTGGCGCTGCAGTTCGGCGAAGGTGCCGGTGCCGGCGTCGATCCAGACTGTCGTGCGCCCGCCGTCCACCGCGGGCTCACCCTGCAGGAGGTAGCCCGAGCAGGGGTCGTCCGGTCGCGGGTAGGGGGTCGCGGTGCCGAGCACGGTGAGGAGCATGCCCCTATCCTCCCGTGCGCGGCTCCGGGTTCCCGCCGACGGGTGGCTCGGCGGGCGGCTCGGCGGCCGGCTCCGCGGCCCGTTCGGCCGCTGCACCGCCCGCGTACTCGCGGAACAGCTCGTGCTCGCGCTCGCGCCGCGGATAGTAGAGGAACACCAGCACCGCCCCGACCAGCATGGTGAGCATCCCGGTCGCGTAGGCCCAGTCGGCCCCGTCGAGGAACGACTGCCGCGCGGCCGCGACGATGCCGTCGGCGTACTCGGGGTACTGCTTCGCGATCGACACCGCCCCGTCGAACGACTTCTGCAGCTGGGCGGCGACGCTCGAGGTCACCTCGCCCTGCACGTCGGCGGGAGCATCCGCTATCGACTTCGCGATGGCCGCCGCGTACCCGGCCGTGAGGATCGCCCCCAGTACCGACTGCATGATCGAGCCGCCGAGGTCGCGCTGCAGGTCGGAGGTGCCCGAGGCCATGCCCGCGCGCTCGACGGGCACCGAGTCGGTGAGCGAGCGCGACGACGGCGGGCCCGCGAGCCCCACGCCTATGCCGATCAGGCCGTAGCCGACGCCGACGGGCAGGTAGCTGATCCCGACGTCCCAGAACAGCAGCATCGTGAGGAACCCGAGCAGGCAGAACGCGAAGCCCAGCAGGAACACCATCCGCGCCCCGAACCGCAGCACCAGCCGGCTCGACAGCGGCGCCGCGAGCACCATCAGCAGGGCCGCGGGCAGGATGCTCGCCCCCGCCTCGAGCGCCGAGTACTGCAGCACGTTCTGCAGGAACAGCTGCCCCACGTACATCGCGCCCATCAGCGAGCCGAACACGATGATGCCCCCGACGGCCGCCACCCAGAAGGTGCGGCGGGCGGCAATGCGCAGGTCGTAGAGCGGATGCGCGGCCCGCCGCTGCCGCAGCACGAAGCCGGTGCCCGCCACCACCGCGACGGCACCGAGCCCGAGGGCGAACAGCTGCGCCCCGGGCACCGCGGCGAAGTTGATCGCCAGCACCAGCGCGGCCACCAGCACGATCGACAGCACTCCCCCGAGGTTGTCGACCGGATCGGTGCCCTCGTTCACCTTCGCGGGCACCACCAGCAGCACGATCACGAGCGTCACCGCGGCGAGCGGGATGGTCATCAGGAAGACCGCGCTCCAGTCGAAGACGCCGATCAGGTAGCCGGAGGCGAGCGGACCGAGCGCCGAGATGGCGCCGCCGAGACCCGACCAGAGGGCGATCGCGGCGATGCGCTTGGGCCCCGTCCAGAGCGCGGCGATCAGGGCGAGGGTGGTCGGGTAGGCCATGCCGGCCGCGACCCCGCCGAACACCCGGGCCAGGAAGAGCACCTCGATGCCGGGCGCGTAGGCGGCGATCAGTGCCGCGGGGATGCTCAGCGCGAGGCCGAGCACGAGCATCCGCTTGCGCCCGTAGCGGTCGCCGAGGGCGCCGAGGTAGAGCACGGAGCCCGCGAGGCCGAGCGAGAAGCCCACCGCCACGAGGTTGAGCGCGGTCTGCGAGGCGTCGAAGGCCTGGCCGATCGAGGGCAGGGCGACGTTGGCGACCGAGAGGTTGAGGTTGGCGACGCCCGAGGCGAGGATGAGCGCGAGCAGCACGAGGCCGCCGCGCGCGGGCGCGGTGCCGGCCGTGACGTTCCCGGCTGCCGTGGCGCCGGCTCGGCTCGCCGTGTCCCGTGCCGCTTCAGCCCCCATGCGCCGCCCCTCCCCGCGGATGCCCGGCGGCACCTGGCACGACAGTAGCGCCCCACCGCCCCGCCGTGCCAGAGCCCCGGTCAGGCGGGGACGGGCCCGGTCGTGTCGCCGAGACGCAGCTCGCACGCGAACTGGAGGGAGTGGGCCTCCTCGCCGGCGATCAGCGCCGCGACCGCCTCGCCCGCCGCGCGGCCCTTGTCGGCGGCCGGCTGGCGCATCGTGGTGAGCTCGTGGCCGGTCAGGCCGTCGATCCGCACGCCGTCGAAGCCGGTGACCGAGAGGTCGTCGGGCACCCGGAGCCCGCGCTCCTCGGCGGCCCGCAGCACGCCGACCGCGAGCAGGTCGCTCTGCGCCAGGATCGCGGTGGGCCGCTCGCCGGCGGGCACGTCGAGCAGTGCACCGGCCGCCGCGGCGCCGTTCTCGACCAGGTTGTAGCCTGCCGTGTAGGCCGTCAGCCCGGGGAAGACCCGGGCCGCACCCCGCAGCCGGTCGGCCGTCACCGGCGCCGTGATCGCCGGCAGCTCGTCGAGCGCCACCGGCCGCGAGACGCGCTCGGGGTCGACGCCGAGCAGCACGCTGCCCACCCGTCGGTGCCCGAGCGCGTGCAGGTGCCGGGCGAGCTCCTCGGAGGCGTTCACGTTGTCGAGACCGATGTCGACCACGCCCTCCCGCTCCCCGCCCTCGATCGAGACGAGCGGGATGCCCCGCCGCCCCAGCGCGGCGATGACGTCGTCGAGCACGGTGCTGCAGCCCATCAGAACGGCGGCGTCGACCGCGGCCGAGCGGATGCCCTCCCCCACCGCCCCCGTCTCGGTGAGCAGCAGCAGGCCGTTGCTGTCCACGCCGAGACCGTCGGCGATGCCGTCGAGCGTCTGCACGTTGACCGGGTCGCGGAACGCGTGCAGCAGCTTCTCGTCGAACACGATGCCCACCACCCCCGACCTCCCCTGCCGGAGCGACCGGGCCCGCGGGTCGGGGCCGCCGTAGCCCAGCTCGGCCGCCGCGGCGAGCACCCGTTCCTTCGTCGCCGGTGAGACCGGACCGGCACCGCTGAAGGCGAGCGAGGCCGTGGAGCGGGACACGCCGGCCCGTTGCGCCACGTGCGACAGGGTCGCCCGGTGCGCGCCTTGCGATCCGCCGGTCATGCTGGATACTGTAGTCGAATCGATTCGATCGAAACGATTCGATTTCACGACGATTGCCCGGCCCCACCCCGAGTCACCGAGGATTCCCATGACGACCACGACGCTCACGCTCCGTCAGCTGCACGCCTGGCGCAATGCGATCTTCGTCATCTTCGCCCTGAGCGGGGTCTCCATCGCGAGCTGGGTCGCCCGGCTGCCGGCCGTGCGCGACCAGCTCGGCATCGACACCGCGCAGGTGGGCCTGCTCATCTTCGCGATGTCGGCGGGCTCGGTGATCGGGCTCATCGCGGCGCCGCCGATCATGGCGCGCATCGGCGCCCGAGCCGGCATGGTGATCGTGCTGGGTCTCGTCTCCGTGGGCCTCGTCGGCATCGGTCTCGGCACCGACACCCTCGTCAGCCCCGCCGTCGTGGCGATCGGCCTCGCGTTCTTCGGCTTCGGCAACGGAGCGGTCGACGTGATGATGAACGTCGAGGGCGCTGCCGCCGAGCGCGCGATCGGCAAGACGCTGATGCCCCTCATGCACGCCTTCTTCAGCTTCGGAACCGTGGCCGGCGCCGGCATCGGGGCCCTCGCCTCCGCTCTCTCGGTGCCCGTGATCGCCCACCTCGCGGTGATGGCCGTCGTGGTGCTCGTGGCGGTGGTCGTCGCCATCCGCTTCGTGCCGAAGGGGGTCGAGGCCGCCGAGCTCGACGACTCCCCGAAGAAGCCGCTGCGCGAGCGCGTCGTCGAGTCGCTCGGCGTGTGGCGCGACGTGCGGCTGCTCGCCATCGGCCTGATCATGCTCGGCATGGCCTTCGCCGAGGGCTCGGCGAACGACTGGCTCGCCATCGCCATGGTCGACGGCTACGACCAGTCCAACACCACGGGCGCGATCGCGTTCGGCGTCTTCACCGTCTCGATGACGGTCGGCCGCGTCGCGGGCGGTCCGGTGCTCGACCGCTTCGGGCGGGTGCCCGTGCTGCGGGTGAGCGCCGCGCTGGCCGTGCTCGGCCTGCTGCTGTTCATCTTCGCCCCCGCGCCCTGGCTCGCCTTCGTCGGCGCCGCGTTCTGGGCGCTCGGCTCGTCGCTCGGCTTCCCGGTCGGCATGTCGGCGGCTGCCGACACCCCCGACCCCCAGCGTTCGGCCGCCCGCGTCAGCGCGGTCGCGATCATCGGTTACACCGCGTTCCTCGTGGGCCCGCCGGTGATCGGCCTGCTCGGCCACGAGTTCGGCATCCTGAACGGCCTGCTGCTCGTGCTGGTGCTCGTCGTGCTCGCGGGCCTCGCCTCGCCCGCCGCGCGTGAGCGCGCACCTCTCGAGGCCGCTCCCCGCCCCTGACCGCGGGCGGCGGGTGCCGGGCGGGCGGTTACGCTCTACTGGTGCGTCTCGTCATTGCCACCTGTTCCGTCGACTACGCCGGCCGCCTCAGCGCCCACCTCCCGCTCGCGAAGCGGCTGCTGATGCTGAAGAGCGACGGCAGCATCCTGGTGCACTCCGACGGCGGCAGTTACAAGCCGCTGAACTGGATGAGCCCGCCCTGCAGCATCACCGTGCAGGAGCCCGACGCCGACCAGGCCGAGGCGGGCATCACCGAGCTCTGGAAGGTGACGCAGAAGAAGACCGACGATGTGCTCGTCGTCTCGCTCTACGACATCGAGCACGACTCGGCGCACGAGCTCGGTATCGACCCGGGTCTCGTCAAGGACGGCGTCGAGGCGCACCTGCAGAAGCTCCTCGCCGAGCAGATCGACCTCCTCGGCGACGGCCACACGCTGGTGCGACGCGAGTACATGACCGCGATCGGCCCCGTCGACATCCTGGCGCGCGACTCGGCCGGGGCATCCGTCGCCGTCGAGATCAAGCGCCGCGGCGACATCGACGGCGTCGAGCAGCTCACCCGCTACCTCGAGCTGATGAACCGCGACCCGCACCTCGCGCCCGTGCAGGGCGTCTTCGCCGCGCAGGAGATCAAGCCGCAGGCGCGCACGCTCGCGCTCGACCGCGGCATCCGCTGCGTCACGCTCGACTACGACGCCATGCGCGGCCTCGACGACGCCGACTCCCGCCTCTTCTGAGTCAGCGGCCTGGATAGGGTTGGGGGGTGGCTTCCCGCAGACCGGCCTTCCCCAAGTCGTACTCGAACCGGCCGCTGCGCAAGGCGCTCGAGACCTTCGCGGCGCTGCCGAACCGCACCACGCTCGACGCCCTCCTGAAAGCGATGCGCACGGGCGGCCTCGTGGTCGACATCACCGGCACGACGGATGCGGCCGACCCTCAGCTGCGCACGGTCCTGTCCACGACGGGTGAGCTGGTGCTGCCGCTGTTCACCTCCATCTCCGAGCTGCGACTCGCCGTCCCCGAGGAGCAGCGGGCCGCCGCCCAGGCGATGATCCTGCCGGCTCAGGATGCGCTGGCCCTCGTCTCGACCGCCGACTTCGTCGCCGTGCAGTTCGACGCCGGAACCCTGGGCCAGGTCGTCAAGCGCGAGTTCGTCGAGGCCTGAAGGTCGGGCTCGGGCATCCGCTCGCTGCACCCGACTGACGAGCGACTTCTCAGGCGGTGAAAGCGAGCGCCAGGGTGGCCAGCGGCACGATGATCACGACCGCGATCAGGCCGAGACCCATGAAGCGCGGCCACGAGATCGTGACGCCGAGGGCCGTGAGGCGCTGGTGCCAGAGCAGGGTCGCGAGCGATGCCCACGGCGTGACGAGCGGCCCGAGGTTGACGCCGATCAGCAGGGCGACCAGGCGCAGCTGGCTGCCGGCCTGCGGTTCGAGCACGAGGTAGGCCGGCAGGTTGTTGATGCCGTTGGCACTGACCGCCGCGACCGCGGCGAGGTGAAGCAGGCTCAGCGGGTCGTCGCCCGAGCCGCTGACGGAGGCGAGCAGGTCCTCGAGGCCGTGCGCGTGCGCGGCCTCGACCAGCACGAACAGCCCGAACGCGATGCCGAGCGCCTGCCAGGGCACGAGCGAGACCGAGATCGCCTCGCGCCGGCGCAGCAGGAACGCGCCGAGCAGCAGCACCGCCGCCACGCCCGCGACCCAGGCGACCTCGAGGCCCGAGACGAGCATCGGCAGCAGCAGCACGACGATGACCGCCGAGTAGACGAGTAGGCCGCGATCCCGGATGGGCGTGCGCTCAGGGGCGAGGTAGCGCCCGACGAGCCGCGAGCGGTAGACCACGGAGAGGATGACGACGCTCACGACCACGCCGACCAGCGCCGGCGCCCACACGATGCCGAGGAACTGCACCGGCCCGCCCTCGAAGGAGCGCGCCGCCAGCAGGTTGGTCAGGTTCGAGACCGGGAGGAAGAGGGAGGCGGTGTTCGCCAGCCACACGGTCGCCAGCGCGAACGGGATCGGCGAGACCCCCACGTGCAGCGCCAGCACCACGACCACGGGGGTCACCAGCACGGCGGTCGTGTCGAGCGAGAGGAAGGCCGTGCTGACCACGGCGAGCGCGATCACGAGCAGCCAGAGCGCCCAGATCCGGCCGCGGCCCCAGCCCGCGATGCGTTCGGCAAGCGCGGTGAACACGCCGGCGTCGCTGGCCAGCTCGGCGACGATCGTGATGGCGATGACGAAGGCGAGCACGGGGGCGACGCGCTCGACCAGCGCGGTGAAGTCGGGCCACGGCAGCACGCCGGTGGCGACCACGACGACCGCCCCGGCGAGCAGGAGCAGCGTGATGACCACGGGGGCGCGGCGGGCGAGGGAAGCGACCATTTCAGGGGGAGTCTAGGGCGGCGAAGCTGCGGGCCCGCTCCGATCGTCCGCGGGGCGACTCTAGGATTGGGCGGGTGACTCAGCAGAACCCGTCCAAGCCGTGGTCGTGCATCCTCTTCGACCTCGACGGAACCATCACCGACTCCGCCCCGGGGATCATCGGCCGGCTCTCGCGCACCCTTCAGGCGATGGGGCGCCCGGTGCCGCTGCCGGCGGAGCTCGTGGCGTTCGTGGGGCCGCCGATCCTCGACGGGTTCCGTGACGTGGCGTCGATGACCGAGGCCGAGGCGCGCGAGGCGCTCGTGGTGTACCGCGGCCTCGCCGCCTCGGAGGGCCCGCAGGACGACGCCCGCGTGTACCCGGGGATGATCGGCCTCGTCCGTTCGCTGCATGCCGCGGGCATCCCGCTCGCCATCGCCACCTCGAAGTCGGAGACGCAGGCGCTGCGCATCCTCGAGCACCTCGACGTGGCCGACTGCTTCGAGGTGATCTGCGGCTCGTCGGAGGACGAGACCCGCAGCGCCAAGGCCGACGTCGTGGAGGAGGCGCTCCGCCGCCTGCGCGAGCAGTCGATCGACCTGACGAACCTCGTGATGGTCGGCGACCGCGAGCACGACATCATCGGCGCCGCGGCCCACGGCGTGCCGGTCATCATGGTCGAGTGGGGCTACGGCTCCCCGGCCGAGTCGGTCGGCGCGATCGGCGTCGTGCACTCGGTCGACCAGCTCCGCACGGCCCTCCTCTAGCCCGTCCGCACGCCGGCGACCCGCCCCTCGTCGTGAGCCGGGGCGGGTCGCGGCGTGCGCGCAGCGTGTCGTCAGCCGTGCAGACGACGGCGACGGATGCCCAGCACCACCGCCGCGGCCCCACCGACGAGCATCACGAGGCCGAAGCCCGACGCGACCATCGGGTCCGCACCGGTGCTCGCGAGCGACACCCCCGGGCCCGTGTTGCCGCCCCGACCGCTGCCGGATCCGATGCCGGCCGACCCCGACCCACCGGCACCCGGCGCGCCCGATGCGGACGGCGTGGCGGTCGACGTGGAGGTCGGGGTCGGCGTCGCGGTCGAGGTCGGAGTCGCGGTGGCGGTCGGCGTGGGCGTCGGAGTCGGCGTCGGCACCGCGGTCGCCGCCGCCGTGAACGGAAGTGCCACGACGACGCTCGGCGCCTCCGGGTTGCCGTTCATCGTGCGCCCGGTGATGGTGACGGCGCCCGAGAACGTGCCCGCCGCCGTCGGGGTGAAGGTCAGGTCGACGGTCGCACTCTCCATCGGCCGGTACGTGGTGCCCGCACCGAACGACGACCCCGTCACCCGCACCGTGCCCACGGTCGCCCCGCTGCTGTCGGTGACCTTCACTTCGCCCTCGCCGAACGACAGCGGATCGATGCCACCGACCATCAGTGTCAGTCGCCGGGTCACGGCCATGCCGACCTTCACCGACCCGAACCCGAGCGTCGCCGACCCGTCCGGAGTCGCGATGTCGAAGTGCGCCCGGGCGGTCGTCAGCGACTCCGAGTGGAAGTTCAGGGTGAGCGGCATCGATCCGACCCGATCGTTCGACACGAGCATCAGCGTCACCGCCTGATTCGCGACCGTCGGGGCCGGCGGCGCCGTGAGGGTGACCGAGATCGTACGCCGCTGGCCGGGGGCGATCACGTTCCCGCCCACGATCGTGGTCGAGGTGAGGGCGAACGGCGAGGTGAGCGCCGAGAGCGGCGCCGGATCGATGGTGATCGAGTCGATGCCGTCGTTGAGGAGCTCGATCGTGCGCGGGATGACGCTCCCCTGCTTCACGTACCCGAAGTCGGGAGTCAGGACGGGCAGCGAGACCGAGATCTGATCCCCCGGCGCCGCCGAGGCGGGAGCGACCGCCCCGCCGAGCATCGCCGCGGCGAGAAGGGCACCCGCGAAGACGGCGGCGGTACGAGATCGGTGCAGGGAGAACATGGCCCCAAACTGCCGCAGAAAGCGCGAAGGGCGTTATGAGCAATCACTACTCACGGCGCAGCGGGCCCGCACCCATGAACCCTCCGTAGGCTGGACCCATGGACGGATTCGACCTGCTCCCGAGCGCGATCATCCTCGGCGCCGTCCTCGTCACGCTGGCCGCCGCCTCCACGGTGCTCCGCCGCCGCGGCACGCGGCAGCGCACGGCCGAGGCCCAGCGCCGCACCGTCGCCCCCACCCGCCTCCCGGTCGACGAACTGATCAAGCGCGCGAACATCCAGCTCGTGCAGATGGACGACGCCGTCCGCGACGCCGCCGACGAGCTCGAGTTCGCCCGCGCCGAGTTCGGCGACTCCGCCGTGCACGACTTCGCCGAGGCGCTCGACACCGCGAAGAAGCGCGCCTCCGAGGCCTTCGCCCTCAAGCAGCGCCTCGACGACTCCGTGCTCGACACCGAGCAGGAGCAGCGCGACTGGAGCAAGCGCATCCTCTCCCTCAGCGACGCGGCCCTCGCCCTCGTCACCACGCAGACCCGCGCGATCACCGACCGGCGCCGCACCGAGACCGCCGCCCCCGACACGCTGGCCCGCCTCGGCGACCGCACCGCCGAGGCCCGCGCGCGCGTGCCGCTGGCCACCGCCACCCTCGCCGAACTCCACGACGCCTACGACCCGGCAGCCCTCGAGTCGGTCGAAGGCGCCGATGACCGCGCGCGGCAGGCGCTCGACGCAGCCGACGCCGCCCGAGCGGAGGCCCACGACAGCCTCGAGACCGCCGCCGTCGCCCCCGTGGGTAAAGAGGTGCAGCGCGCCGAGGCGCTCCTCCGCGAGGCCGTCGCCCTCCTCGATTCCGTCGACCGCACGCGTGACGCCCTCCGCCAGGCCCGCCTCGACCGGGCCTCCGCCCTCGACGCCGCAGCGTCCCGGCTGCGCGACGCCGACGAGCTGCGACAGAAGGTCGCCGCCCCCGACGCCGCCCAGCGCATCCTCGACGCCGAGAAGCGGATGCGCGACACCGTCGCCCTGGCCGAGACCCGCCGCCCCGCGCATCCGGCCGCCGACATCGATGCCCTCGACGCCGCGGCCGCCGAGCTCGACCACGCCCTCGCGACCGCGCGCACCGCCCAGCAGCGCCTGGACTCGGCGCGCGAGGCCCTCGTCGGCGCCCTCGCCATCGCCGAGAGCCACATCCGCACGGCGAGCGAGCTCATCTCCTCCCGCCGGGGCGGCGTCGGCACGGATGCCCGCACCCGCCTCGCGGCCGCCGAGCGCGAGCTGCAGCTCGCCCGCCTCGAGGCCGACCCCGTCGCCGCCCTCGACGGAGCCCGGCGCGCCGCCACCCTCGCGACCGACGCCGACGCCCTCGCCCGCTACGACACGATGCACGCCCGCTGATGACACGCCCGCTGATGACACGCTCTGATGCACGCACGCTGACGGGAACCCGCTGATGGCGACCCGACCCAGACGCCCGATCGGCCGCATCCTGAAACCCGTCGCCCTCGCGATCGCGACCCTCCTCGTCGCCGTCGTCGTCGGCTTCCTCGTCGACGCCCACACCACCTACGCCGCCGAACTCGAACCCGTGCAGGCGGTCGCCGCCGACCCCGCCGTCGACATCGCCTGGACCCACGGCGACGTCGTGATGACCCCGACCGGCCCCGCGAACGGCACCGGCCTCGTCTTCCTCGCGGGCGCGAAGGTCGACCCGCTCGCCTACGCGGACAAGCTCAGCGGCATCGTCGACGCCGGCACGACCGTGGTGATCGTGCGCCCGATCCTCAACTTCGCGATCTTCGAGTTCCGCCCGTTCAGCACCTTCACCGACCTCGCGCCGGGCGTCGACGACTGGTACGTCGGCGGCCACTCCCTCGGCGGCGTCAAGGCCTGCCAGTACGCCACCGACGCCGACGTCCGGGGCCTCGTGCTCCTCGGCTCCTACTGCGCCGGCGACCTCAGCGACAGCGGCATCCCCGTCCTCTCCGTCTCGGGCAGCGAAGACGGACTCAGCACCCCCGCGAAGATCGACGCCTCCCGCGCCGACCTCCCCGCCGACGCCCGCTTCGTCGTGATCGAGGGCGCGAACCACGCCTCCTTCGGCGACTACGGCCCCCAGCCGGGCGACGGCACGGCCTCGATCGACGACGAGCGGATGCGCGCCCGGCTCACCACGGCCCTCGACGACTTCCTCGCCGCCCCCTGAGCGGCGCGGCGCCCCGCGACACCGCGAAGCCCACGAAGAACGCCGAAACCACCACCGGAAACGACGAATGCCGGCCCCCGGAGGTACTCCTCCAGCCGACCGGCATCCCATTCGTCCGTGCGCGAGGGGGGACTTGAACCCCCACGCCCTTGCGGGCACTGGCACCTGAAGCCAGCGCGTCTGCCAATTCCGCCACTCGCGCGAACTAGGAGAGATTAGCACGCGCGCGAGGCAGGTGCGAAACCGGGCGGGAAGGGCCCCGCCACGGGTCCGCGAAGCGCTGAGAGTGCATTAACACCCAAGACAAGTAACATCGACGTAGCATTCACGCCTTAAAGAGCCCGCGCCGCCTGCGCGGAGCATCGAACGACACCCCGACGCCTCCCTCCCGAGGCCGAGCGATGCCGGGAGAACAGGAAACGGAGAGACGTGGGAATACTGGACAACTTCGAGAAGGGTCTCGAGCGCGCCGTCAACGGCGCCTTCGCGAAGACCTTCCGCTCGGGGCTCCAGCCGGTCGAGATCTCCTCCGCGCTGAAGCGCGAGCTCGACACCAAGGCGGCCGTCGTCTCGCGCGACCGCATCCTCGCGCCCAACAGCTTCCGCGTGCTCCTCGCCACCAGCGACTACGAGCGCATGACGGGCATCGGACCGACCCTCCTCGACGACCTGAACCAGATCGTCCAGCAGCACGCCTCCCAGCAGGGCTTCCAGTTCGCGGGCGGCGTCTCGATCGAGCTGGTCGACGACCCCAAGCTAACGACGGGTGTCATCCAGATCGACTCGGCCAACGTGCAGAGCGAGGTCAGGTGGATGCCCGTGCTCGACGTCGCGGGCCGCCGCCACCCGATCACCAAGGCGCGCACCGTGGTGGGGCGCGGGAGCGACGCCGACATCACGATCGACGACACCGGCACCTCCCGCAAGCACGTCGAGATCCTGTGGGACGGGCAGCACGCCCAGGCACGCGACCTCGGCTCGACCAACGGCTCGCAGCTGAACGGCCGGCCGTTCCAGCGCGCCAACCTCGATCCCGACTCGGTCATCCAGATCGGCCGCACGACCATCGTCTTCCGCATCGTCCCGCAGACCGGGCCGGCGGGCGCAGCCGCCCCCCGGAGCACGCCGGGAAGCGCTCCGGGCGGCGCTCCGGGAAACGGCTCCCCCGACGCCGGCGGATTCTGGCGGTAGGCGGGCCATGAGCGAACTCACACTCCTCATCCTGCAGCTGGCCTTCCTGGCCCTGCTCTGGGTGTTCATCTTCATCGTCGTCTACGCGATGCGCTCCGACCTGTTCGGCCAGCGCGTGCGCAAGCTGCGCGGCGACGCGGCGCCCGCCTCGGCCGGAGCCGGTGCAGCCGGCGCCGCCGCCGGGGCCAGGTCCTCGAACGCCCAGCAGGCCCCCGCCCCGCAGACGCCCGCGACACCGGCTCCCCCCGCACCGAAGGTCCCCACCTTCGTCCCGGCCCCCGGCACCGAGCTCTCCGGCCCGCCCCGCGCCAGCACGGCCAACGCGCGCCGCCTCGTCATCACCTCCGGCCCGAAGAACGGCAGCGAGATCCCGCTCGGCACCGAGCCGCTCACCATCGGCCGCTCGAGCGACTCGAGCGTGGTCATCCGCGACGACTACACCTCCACCCATCACGCCCGCCTGATGGTCTGGGGCGAGGAGTGGGTCATCCAGGACCTCGACTCCACCAACGGCACCTTCCTCGACGGCCAGCGCGTCACCTCCCCCGTCCACGTTCCCCTGAACACGCCGATCCGCATCGGCGCCACGAGCTTCGAACTGCGGCGGTAGCCGGTGGCGATCGTGACCGTGAGCGCGGCCGTGTCCCACGTGGGCAAGATCCGCTCCAACAACCAGGACTCCGGGTTCGCGGGCGAGACGCTCTTCGCGGTGGCCGACGGCATGGGCGGGCACGCGGGGGGCGACGTCGCGAGCGCCCTGGCCCTCCAGCGTCTGGCCGAGATCGACGGCGAGTACGGCTCGGCGGTCGATGCCGAGTTCGCGCTGCAGGAGGCGATCGTCGCCGCGAACGCCGTGCTCACCGAGACGGTGTACGAGCATCCTGAGCTCACCGGCATGGGCACCACCCTCAGTGCCCTCGTGCGGGTGGGCCACAGCGTCGCACTCGCCCACATCGGCGACTCGCGGGTGTACCGCCTGCGCGACGACGTGCTGACCCAGATCACCGTCGACCACACCTTCGTGCAGCGCCTCGTCGACTCGGGCCGCATCACGCCCGAGGAGGCCAAGACCCACCCGCGCCGCTCGGTGCTGATGCGGGTGCTCGGTGACGTCGACGCCGCCCCCGAGGTCGACCTGCAGGTCATGGACACCCGGCCCGGCGACCGGTGGATGCTCTGCTCCGACGGCCTCTCGGGCGTGGTCGAGCACGACGACATCGAGAAGATCCTGAAGAACCAGATCTCGCCGAGCGACGCCGCGAACGCCCTGGTGAAGGAGAGCCTCGACCACGGCGCGCCCGACAACGTCACCGTCGTGGTGGTCGACGTGCACCAGTCGCTCGAGACCCCCGAGGTCGAGCCGGTCATCGTCGGCTCGGCGGCCTCGCCCATCGCCTTCGAGCAGCGCACCGGTCGCCGCACCACCCGCTCCACCAACCTGGCCGGCATCCCGGGCCTCCGGCTGCATCCGCGGGGCCCCGCGAGCACCGAGCCGAGCCACTTCGAGCCCGGCTCCGAAGACTACCTCGACGAGCTGATCGAGGAAGACCGGCGCCGCGGCCGCCGCCGCAAGATCACCTGGCTGGTGGGCGCCATCCTCGTGATCGCGCTGGTCGCGGCCGGTCTCTGGGCCGGCTACCGCTGGACGCAGACGCGCTACTACGTCGGCGAGTCCGACGGCTACGTCTCGATCTACCAGGGCATCCAGCAGGGCGTCGGGCCGATCTCGCTCTCGCACGTCTACCAGCAGACCGAGATCCAGTCCGACGCGCTCACGCCCTACGCGCAGAACCAGGTCGAGAAGACCATCACCGCCGACTCGGTGCAGGATGCCCGTGAGATCGTCGAGCGCCTGAACTCCTCGACCCCGACCGACGAGGGCGGCGCACCCTCCACGTCGACGCCCACGCCGACTCCCGCGCCGGGCGGCTCCCCCGCACCCACCCCGACCGGGACATCGACCCCCTGATGTCCGCCGCCCCCACCGCTCCCGTCTCCCCGACCCCGGCCGCCACGCCGGGCAAGGGCATCCGGCGCATCCGTGTGCCGCAGAAGCTGCGCAACCTCGAGCTGTTCCTGCTGCTGTTCGTCTGCGCGGTCAACGCCTTCGCGGTCGTGATCGTGCAGTTCGGTGCGCTGGGCTCGGCCGATCTCACCGTCGTGACCCTGGGCGCCGGGCTCGCCGTGCTGGTGTTCGCCATGCACATCGCGCTGCGCCTGGTGGCCACGAACGCCGACCCCTTCATCCTGCCGATCGCGTCGCTCCTGAACGGCATCGGCATCGCGATGATCTACCGCATCGACATCGCCGAGAAGCTCACCGGCTGGGAGTCGACCGCGCTCCGGCAGGTGGTCTGGACGGCCGTGGCGGTGGCCCTCGCGATCGCCGTGATCGTCGTCATCCGCAACCACCGGGTGCTGCAGCGCTACACCTACGTCGCCGGGCTCGTCGCCGGTGTGCTGCTGCTCCTGCCGATGCTGCCGGTGCTCGGCCAGGAGATCAACGGCGCCCGCGTCTGGATCCACGTCGGCTCGTTCTCGTTCCAGCCCGGCGAGGTGGCGAAGATCGCCCTGGCCGTCTTCTTCGCGGGCTACCTGGTCTCGCGTCGCGACAGCCTCTCGATGGTGGGGCGACGGATGCTCGGCCTCCGCTTCCCGCGCGGCCGCGACCTCGGCCCCATCCTGGTGCTCTGGGCCCTCTCGATGGCGATCATCATCTTCCAGCGCGACCTCGGAACGGCGCTGCTCTACTTCGGACTGTTCGTCGTGATGATCTACGTCGCCACGGGCCGCGCGAGCTGGGTCGTGCTGGGCGTCGGGCTCTTCCTCGCGGGCGGCGTCATCGCCAGCCAGGTGCTCGTCTACGTCAACGACCGCTTCACGAACTGGCTCGACGCCTTCAACCCCGCCAGCTACGACGCCCAGGGCGGCAGCTACCAGCTGGTGCAGGGCCTGTTCGGTCTCGCGAACGGCGGGTTGATCGGCACGGGTCTCGGCGAGGGCCGGCCCGACATCACCCCGCTGGCGCAGAGCGACTACATCATCGCCTCGCTCGGCGAGGAGCTGGGGCTCGCCGGCCTGTTCGCGATCTTCGGCCTCTACCTGCTGTTCATCTCGCGCGGCCTCCGCATCAGCTTCGCGGGGCAGGACGACTTCGGCCGGCTGCTCGGCGTCGGCCTCTCGTTCACGCTGGCGCTGCAGTGCTTCATCGTGATCGGCGGCGTCACCCGGGTGATCCCGCTGACCGGTCTGACGACCCCGTTCCTCGCGGCCGGCGGATCGTCGCTGGTGGCCAACTGGATCATCGTCGCGCTGCTGCTCCGCCTGTCGGACACAGTGCGCAATCAGCCGAGGCTGGTGATCTAGACCCGTGACCCGAGAACTCAAGCGCGTGAGCATCGTCGTGTTCGTGATGTTCCTGGCCCTGCTCGTCTCGACGACACTGATCCAGTTCTTCCAGGCCGACAACCTCGCGAGCGACGCCCGGAACGCCCGCACCATCTACGCCAGCTACGACGTCGAGCGCGGTCCGATCCTGGTCGACGGCCAGCCGATCGCGGTCTCGGTGCCGACGGGCGACGAGTTCAAGTACCAGCGGAGCTACCCGCAGGGCCCGCTCTACAGCGCGGTCACCGGCTACTACACGCTCGGCCAGGGCTCCAGCCAGATCGAGCAGTCGATGAACGACTACCTCAGCGGCACGAGCGACTCGCAGTTCCTGGAGTACCTCGACCGCCTGGTCACCGGCAAGAACCCGCAGGGTGCCTCGGTCGAGCTCACCATCGACCCGGTGGTGCAGCAGGCCGCGTACGACGCGCTCGGCAGCTACCAGGGCGCCGTCGTGGCGATCGAGCCGTCGACCGGGCGCATCCTGGCCATGGTCTCCAAGCCCGACTACGACCCGAACGCCCTCGCCGCGCACGACACCCAGCAGGTGCTCGACAGCTACGACCAGCTGCTGGCCGCTCCCGGCGACCCGCTGATCAACAAGACCATCAACGACCTGAACCCCCCGGGCTCGACGTTCAAGATCGTCACCACCTCGGCGGCGCTGCAGAACACCGGGCTGCCGGTCGACCACACCGAGCCGAACCTCGCGCGCCTGCCGCTGCCCGGCAGCGACGCGACCGTGGCGAATGCCGGCGGCGGCACCTGCGGGGGCGGCGACACGGTCACCATCGCGACCGCCTTCATCCTCTCCTGCAACATCCCGATGGCCGAGCTCGGCATGGAGATGGGCGAGTCCTCGCTCGGCGACATGGCCAGCGCGTTCGGCTTCGGCAGCGAGCTGTCCATCCCGATGGACGTCTCGACCAGCGAGTACCCGCGCGGCCTCGACGACGCCCAGCTCGCCCTCTCGGCCTTCGGCCAGGGCAGCGACGTGGCGACGCCGCTGCAGATCGCGATGCTCTCGGCGGCCGTCGCGAACGGCGGAACGATCATGACGCCCGATCTCATCGACGAGATCCGGGCCCCCGATCTGAGCGTGCTACAGAGCTTCGAGGCGAAGGAATTCTCGACCCCGCTGACCGATGTAACAGCTTCGGAACTTTCGACGCTGATGGTGCAGGCGGTCGATAACGGCGCGGCTACTAATGCAAGAATAGACGGCGTCAGTGTGGCTGGTAAGACCGGCACCGCAGAGAACGGGGAAGACGATCCCTACACCCTGTGGTTCACCGGTTTCGCCCCGGCTGACAACCCTCGGGTCGCCGTCGCTGTGGTCGTGGAAGACGGCGGTGGGCTGGGCCAATCGGGCACAGGCAACGAATTGGCCGCGCCGATCGCGAAACGAGTACTAGAGGCGGTGCTGAGTAAATGAGACCCACAGCAGGGGTGACCTTCGGGGGCCGGTACGAGCTGTCGAATCGCATCGCGATCGGCGGCATGGGCGAGGTCTGGCAGGCGACCGACCTCGTGATCGGCCGCACCGTCGCGATCAAGATCCTGAAAGACGAGTACCTGGGCGACCCGGGCTTCCTCGAGCGCTTCCGCGCCGAGGCCCGGCACGCCGCGCTCGTCAACCACGAGGGCATCGCGAACGTCTTCGACTACGGCGAGGAGGAGGGCAGCGCCTACCTCGTGATGGAGCTGGTGCCCGGCGAGGCGCTCTCCACCATCCTCGAGCGCGAGCACGTGCTCTCCACCGACCGGGTGCTCGACATCGTCGCGCAGACCGCGCTCGCCCTGCAGGCCGCGCACGCCGCGGGCCTCGTGCACCGCGACATCAAGCCGGGCAACCTGCTGATCACGCCCGACGGACGCGTGAAGATCACCGACTTCGGCATCGCTCGCATCGCAGACCAAGTGCCGCTCACCGCGACCGGCCAGGTGATGGGCACGGTGCAGTACCTCTCGCCCGAGCAGGCCAGCGGTCAGCCGGCCTCCCCCACCACCGACATCTACTCGCTCGGCATCGTGGCCTACGAGTGCCTGGCGGGCAAGCGCCCGTTCACGGGCGAGTCGCAGGTCGCGATCGCGATGGCGCAGATCAACGAGACGCCGCCCGACCTGCCGACCACGATCGCCACCCCGGTGCGCAACCTCGTGCTCTCCTGCATCGCCAAGAAGCCCGAAGACCGGCCGACCTCCACCGGCGCCCTCGCGCGTGCCGCCATGGCGCTGCGTCGGGGCGACATCGCCTCGGCGGCGGCGGCCGTGCCCGCGGTGCTCGGCGACGAGCCGCTGCCCCCGACCTCGGCCACCACCGTCATGCCGACGAGCAACGACGCCACCCAGGCCACCACCGTGCTCGCCGCGGCGGGAGCCGGTGCCGCCGGTGCAGCGGTGGCGAACCCGCTGCTGTTCCCCACCGACCCCGAGACCGACGCGGTCGAGGAGGCGCCGAAGAAGCGCAGCCCGTGGACCTGGCCGCTCATCGTGCTGATCATCATCCTGCTCGTCATCGGCGTCGGAACGCTCGTCACCGTGCTGTTCCAGAACAACGGCGGCGGCAACGCGGTGCCCGCGACCACCTCCACGAGCGCCCCGCCCACCTCCGCGGCGCCCACCACCACCGCACCCACACCGACGCCGACGAACTCGCGCATCCCCGTCTCCGAGGCCGAGCTGAAGGGCAAGTCGTTCGCCGACGCCTCGGGCATCCTCGAGGGCATGGGCCTCTCGGCCAGCCGCGTGGTCGGCAACGCCGCCCCCTCGGCCGACCAGGTCGACGTCGTCTACCAGGCAACGCCGGTCGGCAACGTCGATCCCGGCACCACGATCCAGCTCACCGTCTACGGCGACGTGATCGTGCCCGACGCCCCGGCGACGGCTCCGACCACCGACTCCGGCAGCGTGGAGCCCGGTGAGAACTTCACGGTCTCCTGGTCGTCGTACAGCTGCCCCTCGGGTACGACGCTCGACGGCTACACGCTGCAGGCGACGAACGCCACGCTGCAGGCCGAGCCGGGAACGGCGACGAGCGCCGAGTTCACGGCCACCGGTCCCGCGACCTCGACGATCGAGATCAAGTACCAGGTGACCTGCTCCGGCTCGGCATCCGGGTTCTCGCCGGCACTCACCCTCTCCATCTCCGACGACGACGGCCCCACGCCGAAGCCCAGCGAGACGCCTGAAGGTTGAGCACGACCGGTAGCCTGACTTCGACACCTGTCCGACCGAGAACCGTGGAGCACCAGCCGTGACCGACGACACCCGCCTCCTCGCCGGGAGGTATCGCATCGGCGAGCTCATCGGGCGCGGCGGCATGTCGAACGTCTACTCGGGGCGCGACGAGCGGCTCGGCCGGCAGGTCGCCATCAAGCTGCTGAAGTCCTCGCTCGCCGGCGACCCGGTGTTCCGCACCCGGTTCCGCCAGGAGGCGCAGGCCGCGTCGCGCATGGCGCACCCCACGATCGTGCGCGTCTTCGACGCCGGCGAGGAGCGGGTGGCCGAGGCCGGCGGCTTCGAGGGCATCGTGCCGTTCATCGTGATGGAGTTCGTCGAGGGCAAGCTGCTCAAGGACGTGATCAAGGAGGGGCCGGTCGACTCGGCCGAGGCCATCCGCATCACCGAGGGCATCCTCACCGCCCTGGAGTACTCGCATCGCGCCGGCGTCGTGCACCGCGACATCAAGCCGGGCAACGTGATGATCACCCATGGCGGCCAGGTCAAGGTGATGGACTTCGGCATCGCCCGCGCCATCTCCGACTCCTCGGCCACGGTCGCGCAGACCACGGCGATCCTCGGCACGGCGCAGTACTTCTCGCCCGAGCAGGCCCGGGGCGAGTCCGTCGACGCCCGCACCGACCTCTACTCGACCGGCGTCGTGCTGTTCGAGATGCTCACCGGTCAGCCGCCGTTCAAGGGCGAGACCCCGGTCGCCGTCGCCTACCAGCACGTCAGCGAGATGCCGGTCGCCCCGTCGACGATCAACCCGCAGGTGTCGCCGGCCATCGACCAGGTCACCCTGCACGCCCTCGCGAAGGACCGCTTCGCCCGCTTCCAGAACGCGGTCGAGTTCCGAACCGACCTGCAGATCGCCGGCGCGGGCAAGATCCCGTCGAAGCGCGTGCCGGCCGACGACTTCCAGTCCTCTCTTTTCGGAGCGCCGCCGAGCCTCACCCAGGGCACCGACTCCGCGCTCACCCAGCTCGCCGGAGACGACGAGTACTCGGTGCGCACGCAGTCCCGGCCCCCCGTGGTCTGGATCTGGGCGGGTGTCGTCTCGGTCGCGGTCATCCTCGTGGCGATCGTGTTCTGGGTGCTGACCCTGACGCCCACCGACACGCTGCCCTCCACCTCGCGCGAGATCCCCACCATGACGGGGCAGAGCTACGAGGCGGCCGACGCCACCCTGCAGCAGCTCGACCTGGTGACCGCGCGCTACGACGTCTACAGCGACACGGTGCCCGCGGGCCAGGTCGTCGACACCGATCCGCCGGCCGGCACCATCGTCGGCCCCGGCACGGTCATCGACGTGCGGGTCTCGCAGGGGCGCCAGTCGGTCACGGTGCCGACGGTCAGCGGCCAGTCGGCGACGGATGCGAGCACGGCGCTCACCACGGCGGGCTTCTCGGTCGGCCAGACGGTCAAGGAGAACTCGCCCGACGTGGCATCGGACATCGTCATCCGCACCGATCCCGACGGCGGCACCGGCGCCTTCGCCGGCGACACCATCGAGCTGGTCGTCTCCACCGGGCTGGTCTCTGTGCCCGATGTGACGGGTGAGCCCTACACCGACGCGCAGACCACCCTCGCTGGCCTGCAGCTCGAGGTCACGGTGCAGCCCGACCCGGGATGCGCGGCGATCCCGCAGAGCGCCGGCGTCAGCCAGCCGGTGTCGAGCCAGTCGATCCGCGAGGGCGACGCCGCTCAGAAGTCGGCGATCACGATCTTCTACTGCAGCGGCGCCTGAGCACCCCTCCGAGCTGCGCCGGGATCAGACCGCGCGCAGCAGCGGGTTGAGCGTGGCGGCACGCTCGGGAGCCTCGGCGAGACCCGCGGTCGCGAGCCAGTTGCCGAGCATCCGGTAGCCGCCCTCGGTCAGCACCGACTCGGGGTGGAACTGCACCCCGTAGACCGGCGCGGTGACGTGACGGACGCCCATGATGACGCCGCCGTCGGTGCGCGAGGTCACGACGAGCGAGTCGGGCACCGTGCCGTCGACGACGGCGAGCGAGTGATAGCGGGTGGCCGTGAAGCCGTCGGGCACTCCGTCGTAAAAGGGGTCGTCGTCGTGCCGGATGACCGAGGTCTTGCCGTGCATCAGCTCCTCGGCGTTGGTGACCGTCGCCCCGAGGGCCTCGGCGATCGCCTGGTGGCCGAGGCACACCCCGAGGAGCGGCGTGCCGGAGTCGAGGGCAGCGAGCACGACCGGGATCGAGACACCGGCCTCGGACGGCTTGCCGGGGCCGGGCGAGACCAGCACGGCGTCATAGCCGGCGATCGTCTCGGCGGCGTCGGCCGCGTCGAAGGAGTCGTTGCGCACGACCTCGGTCTCGGCGCCGAGCTGCTGCAGGTAGCCGTTGAGCGTGTAGACGAAGCTGTCGTAGTTGTCGATCACGAGAACACGGGTCATCGATCCACCGTCACATCCTGAGCGGGGGCCGTCATCTGATCGACCCAGGGGAACACGAAGAAGGCGAGCAGGTAGAGCACCGCCGCGACCAGCACGAGCACGATCAGGATGCGCAGCCAGACCGGCCCGGGGATGAGTCGCCAGAGCGTCGCGTACATCAGGCCCCCACCAATCCCGAGATCTCGGCCGGAGCCCCGACGGAGCGCGGCGTCCAGTCGGTCAGCACCGAGTATGCGATGATGCGCTCGCTCGCCACGTAGAGCGGGTTGCAGCTCGTCATGGTGAGGATGCGATCGGTGGGCGCGGCGTTCGGCACCTGCGGCACGGGGTCGATCACGCCGACGCCGTAGGGCGTGACGTACTCGAGCCCGCGGAAGGTGTACGTATACCAGCCGGCCTGGGTCTCGACGTAGACCTTGTCACCCAGCTGCAGCTCGTTGATCTTCAGGAACGGGCTGCCCCAGCCGTCGCGGTGCGCGGCGATGGCGAAGTTGCCGACCTCGCCCGGCATCTGGGTGGAGGCGTAGTGGCCGGCGCCGCCCTTGTTCAGCACCGAGCGCGGATCGACCCCCTCGGCGATGGTCTTCTTGAAGTCGGACCCGAAACGCGGCACGTAGACGACCGCGAACTCCTCGGCGTCGCCCGGGGCCGCGTCGGCGGCGGGCGGCTCGCCGTAGGCGAAGGCGGGTGTCGCGGTGGTGCCGTCGGCGGCGGGCGCGACCGGGGCCGGGGAGGCACCGTCGTCACCGCTCTGCCAGCCGTCGATCAGCTGGTCGGCGTCGGAGGCCTGCTGGTTGCTCAGCATCACCCCGTTCAGCGTGAACTGCCAGCCGAGGAAGAGCAGCACCAGCACGCCGGCCGTGATCAGCAGTTCGCCGAACACCCCGACGACGCGGGAGACCAGGCCGCGCTTGCGCCGCCTGGGGCGCCGGATCTCGCCCTGCACGCTGTCGGTCATGCCCACAATCCTAGGAGTTGTGGCTGAGCACCGGCCACGAAGGCGACAGCCTGTGGAGAACCGGTGGAGAACGGGGGGTGAATCCCCGTTAGAATCATCGGCATGGCCCGAGACAAAGCATCCACGAAGGACCTCGCCCGTCGCAACCGCGACGTCCAGCGCACCAGTTCCGACGATTCGGCCCAGAACCCCAACCCGGTCTGGTTCAAGCCCGTCATGTTCGGGTTCATGATCGTCGGCCTGCTGTGGATCATCGTGTTCTACGTGAGCCAGGGCCTGTTCCCCGTGCCCGACCTGGGCAGCTGGAACATCCTGGTCGGTTTCGGCATCGCCTTCATCGGCTTCATCATGACCACCAGGTGGCGCTGAACTACACCGGTGTGATTATCCCCAATGTGGAAACTCCTGTGGAGAATTCCACAGTGTGGATAAGTCTGTTAGTCGTTCTAGCAATCAGACGAGTGCGCGAATCACGGTGAGGGCCACGAGGGCCACCGCGATCCCCGCGACACCGACGATCTGAGCGGTGCGCTGGCGCCGGTTGCGCGTGCGCACGAGCACCAGCGCGACGAGCCCGCCGGCGACGATGCCGCCCACGTGCGCCTGCCACGAGATGCCCGGCACGAAGAAGCCCCAGGCGAGGTTCAGCACCACCAGCACCACGAACTGGATGCTGTTGCCCCCGAGATGCCGGTTGATGATGAAGAAGGCGCCCATCAGGCCGAAGATCGCTCCGGATGCGCCGACGGTACCCTGCATCGGATCGCCCAGGAGGTCGACGGCCACCGACCCTCCGAGACCTGCGATGAGGTAGAGGGCGAGGAAACGGCCTCGCCCGAGCATCCGTTCGAGCACCCCGCCGAAGATGAACAGCGAGTACATGTTCAGCAGGATGTGCAGCGGCAGGAGCGAAGCGGTCGAGTGCGTGAAGATCGAGGTGATCATGCGCCACGGCTCGAGCGGTGCCCCGGTGGCGGGCTGCACGTACGCCGGAGCGAAGAGCAGGGCGTTGGTGACTCCGAGCCCGGGGATGAGCTGCAGGCCGAAGACGACGACGCAGAGCGCGATCAGCGAATAGGTGACGACGGGCGCGTCGGCCCCGGTCAGCCGGCGGGCGACCGCTCGGCCGCGCTTCGGGCGGGGGATGCTCGCCCGGTCTCGGCGCGCGCACTCGACGCAGTGCACTCCCACCGCCGCCTGCACCTGGCACTCGGGGCAGATGGTGCGGCCGCAGCGCTGGCAGAGCACGAAGCTCTGCCGGCCGGGGTGGCGGTAGCAGTAGTTGTCGGCCGAGACCGGGGCGCTCGTCATCGGGGGTGTCGCGTCGACGGAGGGGTCAGACCTCGGTGACGGTGACGTTCTCGAGCACGACCTCGTCCAGCGGACGGTCGTAGGCGTCGGTGGCGACACCGGCCAGCTTGTCGACGATGCGGCGCGAGGCGTCATCGGCGACCTCGCCGAAGATGGTGTGCTTGCCCTGCAGCCAGGTGGTGGGGCCGACAGTGATGAAGAACTGCGAGCCGTTGGTGCCCTTGCCGCCCTGCAGCCCGGCGTTGGCCATGGCGAGGATGTAGGGCTCGGTGAAGTCGAGCTCGGGGTTGATCTCGTCGTCGAAGCGGAAGCCGGGGCCGCCGGTGCCGTTGCCGAGCGGGTCGCCGCCCTGGATCATGAAGCCGGGGATGATGCGGTGGAAGACGATGTTCTCGTAGAGGGGCGCCGTGGTCGGCTTGCCGGTCTTCGGGTCGGTCCACTCGAGCCCGCCGGTGGCGAGGCCGATGAAGTTCTTGACGGTCTTGGGGGCGTGGTGACCGTACAGATTCACGACGATGGGGCCGTGGTTGGTGGTGATGGTGGCGACATGAGTGTGTGCGGGCATGGTCCGATTCTGTCACATCGGCACGTCGCATCCAGTGAAGGCCCAGGCTATGAGGAGTGGATGATCAGGGCCGCGAACTACTGCGTCAGGGCAGAGCGTGCCAAGATGAGGATGTCCGTGCTTTCGCCGATGGAGGTTTCCCATGAGTCTTTCCCGCAAGCGTCGCAAGGCGCTCAAGCGCCTGAAGGGTTCGGCAGAAGAACTGTGGCTCGACCAGCAGGACGTGCTCGACCGTGCCAACACGATCATCCGTGAGGCCGGCAAGCAGGCGTCCTTCCTCACCGAGGAGCAGGTCAAGCCCCGCGTCAAGAGCGCCGTCGACTCCGTCGCCCCCACGGTGAGCCGCAAGGTCGCCGAGGTCAAGGTGGCGGGCTCGACCGTGAAGAAGCAGTTCTCCTCCGAGGTCATCCCCGCCCTCGCCTCGACGCTCGGCTCAGCCGCAGCGGTGCTGCAGTCCTCGAAGAACCCCGAGTTCCTGAAGGACGCCGGCAAGAAGGTCAAGGAGGCCAGCAAGGCCGTCAAGAAGTCGGCCCCGAAGTCGGGTGGCTCGAAGGTCGGCACGGCGTTCGTCGTCAGCCTCGGCGTCGTCACCCTCGTGGGTGTCGGCTACGCCCTCTGGCAGACCTTCCGCGCCGACGACGAGCTCTGGATCGCCGACGAGGACCCGGAGCCCGAGACCAACCCCGAGAGCTGATCCCCAGCCCCTCGACGACAGAAGCCCCTCACCTCGCGGTGGGGGGCTTCTTCGTTGCCGTGCCTGCTCGACCCGGCCGTTAACGACGAAGAGGATGCGTGTACGCATCCTCTTCCATAAGCGGAGTGGAGCCTGGGAGAATCGAACTCCCGACATCCTGCTTGCAAAGCAGGCGCTCTACCAACTGAGCTAAGGCCCCGTTCGGGGAGTGAATCTATGGGTGGGGCTACAAGGACTTGAACCTTGGACCTCTTCGTTATCAGCGAAGCGCTCTAACCGCCTGAGCTATAGCCCCGTTTTTTTGACCAGAGTAGAGATTACCCTACGCAGTGCCCGATCACACAATCGGGCCGGTCGGGCGTCACTTGTTGGTGAAGCCCAGCATGATGCCGCCGGTGATCCGCACGGCCAAGTTGTACAGCGCGGCCCAGATCGCTCCGAGCGCGGTGATGACGATGACGTTCAGGATGGCCACGACGATCGAGAAGCCCATCACCTGCGGCAGCGAGGCGAAGTCGAACAGGTCGAAGTTGCCGGCGCCCGCGATGTCCTGCAGCAGCGTGTTGATCGAGTCGAACACACCCGTCTGGTTCAGCACCGACCACACCAGGAAGCTGGCGACCACGGTGACGATGCCGAGGATGATGGCGAGCAGGAACGAGATCTTCAGCACCGACCAGAAGTCGATGTAGACCAGCTTCAGCCGGACCTGCTTGGTGTTGGCGACTCTTGCCGTTTTCTTCGCGAATTTGTCGCCAAGATTACTCATCCGTCGTTACGTCCTCTCCAGGCGCAGACCCGGCGTCTGCGCTCTCCCCGAGTGCCTCGGTCAACACGGGTTCTGCACCCGCCTCGAGCTCGGACTCCAGGTTGCGTTCGGTGTTCTTGGCCACCGCGATGATGCGATCATCGTCCGCGAAGCGGGCGAAGACCACGCCCATCGTGTCGCGTCCCTTGGCCGGAACTTCGGCCACGGCAGAGCGTACCACCTTGCCACTGGCAAGAACCACAAGGACCTCGTCGTCCTCCCCGACGATCAGGGAGCCGATCAGATCGCCCCGGGCATCCTGCAGCTTGGCCACCTTGATGCCCAGACCGCCACGGCCCTGCACGCGGTACTCATCGACCGAGGTGCGCTTCGCGTAGCCGCCCTCGGTGACGATGAACACGAATCCCTCGTCGGAGACCACGGAGGCACCCTGCAGCGAGTCCTCCCCGCGGAACTTCATGCCGATGACCCCGGAGGTGGCTCGTCCCATCGGACGCAGCGCCTCGTCGCTCGCGGTGAAGCGGATCGACATGCCCTTCTTGGACACCAGCAGCAGGTCGCTGTCCTCGTCGACCAGCAGCGCCGAGACGAGCTCGTCGTCGTCGCGCAGGTTGATCGCGATGATGCCGCCGGAGCGGTTCGTGTCGTACTCGGTCAGCGACGTCTTCTTCAGCAGGCCACCCTTGGTGGCGAGCACCAGGTACTGAGCGGTCTGGTAGTCGCGGATGTCGAGGATCTGCGTGATCTGCTCGTCGGGGGCGAGCGCCAGCAGGTTCGCGACGTGCTGCCCCTTGGCGTCGCGTCCGGCCTCCTGCAGCTCGTACGCCTTGGCGCGGTAGACGCGGCCGCGGTTCGTGAAGAACAGCAGCCAGTGGTGCGTCGTCGTGACGAAGAAGTGCTCGACCACGTCATCCGCCCGCAACTGGGCGCCCTTGACGCCCTTGCCGCCACGGTGCTGGCTGCGGTAGTTGTCGCTGCGCGTGCGCTTGACGTACCCGCCGCGGGTGACGGTGACGACCATCTCCTCCTCGGGGATGAGGTCTTCGATGTTCATGTCGCCGTCGAAGCCGAACATGATCTCGGTGCGCCGGTCGTCGCCGAACTTCTCGACGATCTCACCGAGCTCCTCGGTGATGATCTCGCGCTGACGCTGCGGGCTGCCGAGGATGACGTTGTACTCGTCGATCTTCAGCTGGAGCGCCTCGGCCTCCTCCTGGATCTTCTGGCGCTCGAGGGCGGCCAGGCGGCGCAGCTGCAGCTCGAGGATGGCGCGGGACTGCAGCTCGTCGATGTCGAGCAGCTCCATCAGGCCGTCGCGGGCCTCCTCGACCGTGGGCGAACGGCGGATGAGTGCGATGACCTCGTCGAGCGCGTCGAGCGCCTTGAGGTAGCCGCGCAGGATGTGCATCCGCGCCTCGGCCTCGCGCAGGCGGAAGCGGGTGCGGCGCACGATGACGTCGATCTGGTGCGCGACCCACTCGGTGATGAAGCCGTCGAGCGGGAGGGTGCGCGGGATGCCGTCGACGATCGCCAGCATGTTGGCGCCGAAGTTCTCCTGCAGCGAGGTGTGCTTGTAGAGGTTGTTCAGCACGACCTTGGCCACCGCGTCGCGCTTCAGCACGATCACGAGGCGCTGACCGGTGCGGCCCGAGGTCTCGTCACGGATGTCGGCGATGCCCGAGAGCCGGCCGTCCTTCACGAGGTCGGCGATCTTGATGGCCAGGTTGTCGGGGTTGACCTGGTAGGGCAGCTCGGTGACGACGAGGCAGGTGCGGCCCTGCAGCTCCTCGACGCTCACGACGGCGCGCATGGTGATGGAGCCGCGGCCGGTGCGGTAGGCGTCGTGGATGCCCTTCACGCCGAGGATCTGCGCGCCGGTGGGGAAGTCGGGGCCCTTGATGCGCTGCATCAGGGCCTCGAGCAGCTCCTCGCGGGAGGCCTCGGGGTTCTCGAGGTACCAGATGGCGCCGGCGGCGACCTCGCGCAGGTTGTGCGGCGGGATGTTCGTGGCCATGCCGACCGCGATGCCGACCGAGCCGTTGACCAGCAGGTTCGGGAAGCGGCTCGGCAGCACGACGGGCTCGAGCGTGCGGCCGTCGTAGTTGTCCTGGAAGTCGACGGTCTCTTCCTGGATGTCGCGCACCATCTCGAGCGCGAGCGGGGCCATCTTCGTCTCGGTGTACCGGGGGGCGGCGGCGCCGTCGTTGCCGGGCGAGCCGAAGTTGCCCTGGCCGAGCGCGAGCGGGTAGCGCAGGCTCCACGGCTGGATCAGGCGTACCAGGGTGTCGTAGATCGACGTGTCGCCGTGCGGGTGGAACTGACCCATCACCTCGCCGACCACGCGGGCCGACTTCGAGAACGCGCGGTCGGGGCGGTAGCCGCCGTCGTACATCGCGTAGATCACGCGGCGGTGCACGGGCTTCAGCCCGTCGCGCACGTCGGGCAGGGCGCGCCCGACGATGACGCTCATCGCGTAGTCGAGGTAGGAGCGCTGCATCTCCAGCTGGAGATCGACCTGCTCGATGCGATCGCCGGCGGGCGGAATGATTTCGTCAGTCATGTGTCAGTCTCGATCGAAGGGTCAGAAGCGGAGCGCGGTCAGGCGCGGTCAGATGTCCAGGAAGCGGACGTCTTTGGCGTTCTTCTGGATGAAGTTGCGGCGCGATTCGACGTCTTCGCCCATCAGGGTGGAGAAGATCTCGTCGGCCGCGGCCGCGTCGTCGAGGGTGATCTGGCGGAGGGTGCGCGTGTCGGGGTCCATCGTGGTGTCCCAGAGCTCGCGGTAGTCCATCTCGCCGAGGCCCTTGTAGCGCTGGATGCCGTTCTCCTTGGGCATCCGCTTGCCTGCGGCCTGCCCGTCGACCAGCAGCGCGTCGCGCTCGGCGTCGGAGTAGACGTACTCGTGCGGCGAGTTCGACCACTTCAGGCGGTAGAGCGGCGGCATGGCGAGGTAGACGTAGCCCAGCTCGATCAGCGGCCGCATGTAGCGGAACACCAGCGTGAGCAGCAGCGTCGTGATGTGCTGGCCGTCGACGTCGGCATCGGCCATCAGCACGATCTTGTGGTAGCGGGCCTTCTCGGGGTTGAAGTCCTCGCCGATGCCGGCGCCGAACGCCGTGATCATGGCCTGCACCTCGTTGTTTCCCAGCGCGCGGTCGAGCCGGGCCTTCTCGACGTTCAGGATCTTGCCGCGGAGAGGCAGGATGGCCTGGGTCTCGGGGTTGCGGCCCTGGATGGCGGAACCGCCGGCCGAGTCGCCCTCGACGATGAAGATCTCGCTCTTGGCGGGGTCGCGGCTCGAGCAGTCCTTCAGCTTGCCGGGCATGCCGCCGCCCTCGAGCAGGCCCTTGCGGCGGGTCTGCTCGCGCGCCTTGCGGGCGGCGAGACGGGCCTGCGAGGCCTGGATGGCCTTGCGGATGATGTCGCGCGCCTGCACGGGGTTGCGGTCGAACCAGTCGGTGAGCTCGGTGCCGACGACCTTCTGCACGAAGGCCTTGGCCTCGGTGTTGCCGAGCTTGGTCTTCGTCTGGCCCTCGAACTGCGGCTCGGCGAGCTTGATCGAGATGACGGCCGTGAGGCCCTCGCGCACGTCGTCGCCGGAGAGGTTGTCGTCCTTCTCCTTGATGATGTTCTTCTCACGCGCGTAGCGGTTCACCAGCGAGGTGAGCGCCGCGCGGAAGCCCTCCTCGTGGGTGCCGCCCTCGTGCGTGTTGATCGTGTTGGCGTAGGTGTGGACGCTCTCCGTGTAGCCCGTCGTCCACTGCATCGCCACCTCGAGTGCGATCTTGCGCTCGGTGTCCTCCTGCTCGAAGGAGATGATCTCCTCGTTGACGAGGTCGGCCTTCTTCGAGCGGTTGAGGTACTCGACGTAGTCCTTCAGGCCGTTCTCGTAGAGGTAGGTGACCGAGGTCTCCTCGTCCTCCCCGGACTCGCCACCCCGCTCATCCGTCAGCTTGATGGCGAGGCCCTTGTTCAGGAACGCCATCTGCTGGAAGCGGGCACGCAGGGTCTCGTAGTCGAACTCGACGGTCTCGAAGATGTCGGCGTTCGGCCAGAAGGTGATGCGCGTGCCGGTCTCGGTCGTGGATTCGCCCTGCTCGAGGGGAGCCTGGGGCACGCCGATCTTGTAGCTCTGCCGGTACACGGCTCCCTGGCGGCGCACCTCGACGTCGAGCTCGCTCGACAGCGCGTTCACGACGGATGAGCCCACGCCGTGCAGACCACCCGAGACCGCGTAGCCGCCACCGCCGAACTTGCCACCGGCGTGCAGGATGGTGAGGACGACCTCGACGGTCGACTTCTTCTGCACGGGGTGGATGTCGACCGGGATGCCACGGCCGTTGTCGGTGACCGTGATGCCGCCGTCTTTGCGCATGACCACTTCGATGTGGGTGGCGTAGCCGGCGAGCGCCTCATCGACCGAGTTGTCGACGATCTCGTATACCAGGTGGTGCAGACCTCGAGGCCCTGTCGAGCCGATGTACATGCCGGGGCGCTTGCGCACCGCTTCGAGGCCTTCGAGAACCTGGATCTGGTCGGCGCCGTACTCGTTGTCGGGGTGGACCTTGTCCGATTCAGACATATGGAAATGGGCTCCTCAGTGCCGCGCCCAACGGCCGGGCAGGCGACCCTTAATTCTATCAAACCCGGGATGGGAAAAAGCGGTCAGACGCCCCGTAGAGGAGATTTCTCCACAGGCGTGACCATATTTGCCCCGTCAGCCGTAGGTATCGCGAGGACCCCGCCCTGGAATCGATCTGGAGCCCCGTTTCCAGGACGGGGCGTGGGGGGCTTCGAAGCGGATCGACTCGATGCCCGCCTCGGGAAAACGCTGAGCAATCGTCGTCATGATCAGCACGCGCATGTGCCGGAGCTGCGTCGCCCAGGCCGTCGAGTCGCACTGCACCGTCAGCACGGAGTCGGTGATGCCGATGGGCCGGCTGTGCTCGGCGGTCTCGGGCCCGGCGATCTCGGTCCAGGCGAGCAGGAGGTCGCTCTTCGCGAGAGAAGAGCCCCAGCCGAGCTCGCTGGAGAGCCCCGACATCACGTCACCGAGGCCCTTCGGATCGCGCCCGACCCCGTAGGGCACGCTCGCCTCGTCGTCGCCGCGGGCCCTCGTCTTCTTCTCGCGCCACCGCGCCGCGCGGGAGGTGGGGTCGCCGAACGCCGTCTTCAGGCGCAGGTAGACGTTCTGCGATTCGGGATTGCGCCGCGTCGGTTCAGGCATCCTGCTCCTCGGGAGCGTTCGGGGCCTCCACGATCGCGCCCGCCTCGATGCGCACCGTGTGGGCGGTAAGCGCCTCGGGCACGTCGTCGTACACCGCGGCCGTGATGAGCACCTGTTCGTAGTCCTTCACCGCATCCGCCAGCCGCCCCCGCCGGCGCTGGTCGAGCTCGGCGAACACGTCGTCGAGAATGACGATCGGGTCGCCCGTCGAGGAGTCGGCCCGCAGCAGCTCGGCGCACGCGAGCTTCAGGGCGAGGGCGAACGACCACGACTCGCCGTGGCTCGCGTAGCCCTTGGCCGGCAGCGTGTTCAGCCGGAACAGCACGTCGTCGCGGTGCGGCCCCACCAGCGTGATCCCGCGGTCGCGCTCGGCGCGGGCGACCCTCTCGAGCGCGGCGCGGAAGGCCTCGGCGAGCTGCTCGCGTGAGAGCGCCGGCGCGCTGCTCGTGCTCGCGTCGCCCACCGCGTCGTCGTCGGTCTCCGGATGCTCGGACAGCACACTCATCACGACCTCGAGTGTCGGCTCCTGATCCGACCCCGCCACCGCCTGGTACGCCTCTCGCACGAAGGGCCCCAGCGCGGCGACGATCGCGATCCGTTCGGCCATGATCTCGGAGCCGAGCTCGACCAGTCGCTCGTTCCAGAGCTCGAGCGTGCTGAGCTTCGCGTCCTTCAGACCGGATGCCCGGGCCGACTTCAGCAGGGCGTTCCGCTGCTTGAGCACCCGCTCGTAGTCGGCGAACACCCCGAGCAGGCGCGGTGCCTTCGCTCCGAGCAGTGCATCGACGAAGCGGCGCCTCGTGGACGGCTCCCCGCGCACGAGCGCCAGATCCTCCGGCGCGAACAGCACGGTGGAGATGTACCGCGGGAGCTCCCGCGGCTTGATCGCAGCCCGGTTGACCTGCGCGCGGTTCGCACCGGAGCGGTTCAGCTGCAGCTCGACGAGCAGTTCGCGCCCCTCGTGCTCGAGCCGGGCCCGGACGATCGCGGCGTCCTCACCCGCGCGGATGAGGGCCTGATCGTTCGAGACCCGGTGCGAGCCGAGCGTGCTGAGGTAGCCCAGCGACTCGACGAGGTTCGTCTTGCCCTGACCGTTCCGCCCGACGAACAGGTTCGCACCCGGCTCCAGCGCCACATCCGCGGTGCGGTAGTTGCGGAAGTCGGTGAGGCTCAGATGACGGACGATCACGACCAGGGGGCGTCAGCTCAGTCGAGCTCTTTGACCGCGTGCCCGCCGAACTGGTTGCGCAGCGCGGCGACGGCCTTCATCGAGGGCGAGTCGTCCTGGCGCGACACGAAGCGGGCGAAGATCGCGGCGCTGATCGCGGGCATCGGGACAGCGTTCTCGATGGCCTCCTCGAGGGTCCAGCGACCCTCTCCGGAGTCCTCGACGTAGCCCTCGATCTGGTCGAACTCGGGGTCGGCCTCGAGGGCGCGCACCAGGAGCTCGAGCAGCCAGGAGCGCACGACGGTGCCGCGCTGCCAGGCCTTGAAGGTGCCCGTGACGTCCTTGATGATGTCCTTCTTGGCGTCGAGGAGCTCGTAGCCCTCGGCGTAGGCCTGCATCATGCCGTACTCGATGCCGTTGTGCACCATCTTGGCGTAGTGGCCCGCGCCGACCTCGCCCACGTGCACGAAGCCCTCGTCGCGGGGGCCCTCGGGGCGCAGCGCGTCGAAGACGGGCATGGCGCGCTCGACCATTTCCGTGGTGCCGCCGACCATCAGGCCGTAGCCGTTCTCGAGACCCCAGACGCCGCCCGAGACACCGGCATCCATGAACTGGATGCCCTTGGGGCTGAGCAGCTCGGAGTGCTTGAAGTCCTCGGTCCACTTCGAGTTGCCGCCGTCGATGATGAGGTCTCCCTCGTCGAGGACGTTCGACAGGTCGTCGATCACGCTGTCGGTGATCTTGCCGGCCGGAACCATCACCCAGACGATGCGGGGAGCCGGCAGGGCTGCGGCCAGGGCGGCCAGGTCGGCGACGTCGCTCACAGCCGGGTTGGTGTCGTAGCCCACGACGCCGATGCCGGCCTTCTTGAGGCGGGCACGCATGTTGTTGCCCATCTTGCCGAGTCCGATGAGGCCGATCTCCATGGCCGTCTCCTTCTGTAGTCGTGTCGGGGTGTGGTGGATGCCCGCGGGTCTGTGCTGTTGGTCGGGTCGGTGCTGTTGGTGGATCAGCGCAGCAGCAGGTTGGGCTGCAGCAGGTACTTGTAGTCGTCGGAACCGGGCTGGTCCTTCGACGACTGGCTCGTGATGAGCACCGGGCCCGGCTTGTTGGGGTTGTCGGTCTTCGTGAACGAGATGCGCACGAACTCCGAGTGCACCGCGCTCAGCCCGTCGAGCAGGAACTGGGGCTTCAGCGAGACCACCGTGTCCTGGCCCGTGAGCAGCGCGTCGATCGACTCGGAGGCCTGGGCCTGCTCGGAGCCGATCGCCTCGAGCGTCACACCGTCGATCGTGAAGGTGAACCGGAGCGCGGCCTCGCGCTCGAGCACCAACGACACGCGCTTGGTCGCCTCGATCAGATCGGCGGTGTTGATCACCGCGTAGTTGTCGACGCTCTCGGGGAACAGACGCTTCACGGGCGGGAAGTTGCCCTTGATCAGCAGGGTGGTGACCGTCTTCTTGTCGCTCTTGAAGGCGATCAGCTCGCGGTCGTCGGAGTTCGTGATCGCGACCGAGATGGTGCCGGCGTTGCCGAAGGTCTTGCCGACCTCCTGCAGGGTGCGGGCGGGCACCAGCGCGGTGGCGGTCGTGGTGCCGGAGTCGTTGGAGTCCCAGTCGATGTTGCGCACGGCCACGCGGTACCGGTCGGTGGCCACGAGCGAGATGCTGTTCTCGCTCACCTCGAGCTGCACACCGGTGATGACGGGGGTCACGTCGTCCCGCGAAGCGGCGACCGCGACCTGCGCCACGGCGGCGGCGAACTGCTCGGCCGGCAGCAGGCCGGACTCGGCACCGACCTGCGGCAGCGTCGGGTACTCCTCGACCGGCATGCTCAGCAGGGTGAACCGCGCGGTGCCGCAGCTGACGACGATGCGGGAGTCTTCGGTGTTGAAGCGCACGGGTGCGTTCGGCAGCCGATTGGCGATGTCGGAGAGCAGCCGGCCCGAGACCAGGATGACGCCCGGCTCCTCGATGTCGGCGGCGATCTGCGTCTGCGCCGAGACCTCGTAGTCGAAGGACGACAGCTTCAGCCCGTCGTCGGTGGCCTCGATCAGCACTCCGCTCAGGATGGGCAGCGTGGTGCGCTGAGGGAGCAGCTTCACGGCGAAGGACACTGCTTCGCTGAAGACGTCTCGGTTTACTTGGAACTTCACGCAGTCACCTCTGTCGGCATTTGAGACCTGGGGTCGGATTCATGTTATCCGCATGCGGAGACGACGGCTGTGACGCATCGTGACCGGCTCGAATCACAAGGTTGTGGGATGTGATTTTCATTAATGATTAATTCTTAATAGTCTTAACCGCTGTGGATATGTGGATAACTCTGTTTAAAGCTCGACATCCGGCGGAACTACATCGGTGTGACTTGTTGGCGCCGTGTGAATGACATGGTGACAGCGGGTGAAGTCGATTGAACGGCCGGAGAACGATTCCACACGATCGGGGTGGTGTTCAACATCCTGGAGCCGTTTCTCCACACCCTTTTCACAATCTGTGGAAAACCCGGTCAGTCGGCTCTCAGGCGCTCTTGTAGCGCTGGTTGTGCTTGATGCGGTTCGAGATCTCGGTGACCTGGTTGTAGATAGACCGCTTCTCGGTCATCAGCTTGCCGATCTTGTTGTTGGCGTACATCACCGTGGTGTGGTCGCGACCGCCGAAGAGCTGGCCGATTTTCGGCAGCGACAGGCTGGTCATCTCGCGGCAGAGGTACATGGCGATCTGGCGGGCCGTGGCGATGGCCTGCGAGCGGCTCGAGCCGTAGAGGTCGTCGACCGAGAGTTTGAAGTACTCGGCGGTGTGATTGATGATGTCGACGGGCGCGATGACGTTGTCGTCGTCGAGCGTGATCAGGTCTTTCAGCACGGTCTGCACCAGCTGCATGTCGACCGGCGTGCGGTTGAGACTGGCGAAGGCCGTGACGCGGATGAGCGTGCCCTCCAACTCGCGCACGTTGCTGGACACCTTCGACGCCATGAACTCGAGGATGTCGTCGGGCACCCGGAGGCGCTCGCTCTGCGCCTTCTTGCGGAGGATCGCGATGCGGGTCTCGAGGTCGGGGGTCTGCACGTCGGTGATCAGGCCCCACTCGAAGCGGGTGCGCATCCGGTCTTCGAAGCCGGTGAGGTGCTTCGGCGGCAGGTCGGAGGTGATGACCACCTGCTTGTTGTGGTCGTGCAGGGTGTTGAAGGTGTGGAAGAAGGCCTCCTGCGTCTCGGCCTTGCCCTGCAGGAACTGGATGTCGTCGATCAGCAGCAGATCGATGTCGCGGTAGCGGCTGTGGAACGCGGCACCGCGGTTGTTGGCGATCGAGTTGATGAAGTCGTTCGTGAACTCCTCGGAGCTGACGTACCGCACCCGCACCCCGGGATAGAGGGAGATGGCGTAGTGGCCGATCGCGTGCAGGAGGTGCGTCTTGCCGAGCCCGGAGTCACCGTAGATGAAGAGGGGGTTGTAGGCCTTGGCCGGCGCCTCGGCCACGGCCACCGCCGCCGCATGGGCGAAGCGGTTCGAGCCGCCGATGACGAAGTTGTCGAAGCTGTACTTGGGGTTGAGTCGCGTGTCGTTGTTGCGGGCCGGGCCGACGGTCTCCTGCGCGTGCGGGATCGACTCGGCGTAGCTCGAGGTGACGACCGGCTTCGTGAGCTCGTCGTGAGCTGCGGGCGCCACGGCCGGGGCGCTGCTGTCGGTGCTGCTGTCGTAGTCGTCGATGTCGGGATTCACGACCACCGAGAAGTTCGAGACGGCGAGGGAGTCGTCGAGGGTGCCGAGCGCCGAGAGGAGAGAGGGGCGCACCCGCTGCTCGAGCATGTCGCGGGTGAAGTCGTTCGGCACCTCGAGATAGAAGGAACCGCCCAGGATGCCCTTCGGAACCACCAGCCCGAGGAAGCCCTTCAGCTGCGGGGTGATCCGTTCATCCGACGACAGCACCTGGAGGACCGTTCGCCAGTTGTCCTCCGTCGAAGCGGCACCGTCTGCCAATGGAACTCCTGTCGAACGCGCTCGTCTTCGCCGAACCGTTCCGTTCGACCCGCCGTCAGCCCTGCCCCCGGGACGGCTGTTAGTAACTGTAGGCATCTAAGCTAATGACTGCCATGACGCAGGGCAAGTTCGCTGTATTGACGGGCTGCGTGTCATGCACAGATTTTGTCCACAGCATGTGGATAATTGATCCTTTGGCCGCCTGGGTTTGACCCCGGGCTCTTCAGGCCATAGGTTTAATCAGTTGACTTGTGTGGTTTCTAGCCACACCTCTTACTTAAGCCGGGCGTTCACCCTGAAGGCCTGCCCCACCGGAGATCAAAATGAGCAAGCGAACCTTCCAGCCGAACAACCGTCGCCGCGCCAAGGTGCACGGCTTCCGTCTGCGCATGCGCACCCGTGCCGGTCGCTCGATCCTCTCGGCTCGTCGCCGCAAGGGTCGCACCGAACTCTCCGCGTAGGCCTCTGATCCGCGGTGCTGGCCAAACCCAACCGCATCACGCAGGGCGCCGACTATCGCGGCACCGTGCGTCGCGGCAAGAAGTACGTCGGTCCCAGCACCGTCACCTACATTCGCGCATCCGATGATTCGTCGTCGGATGCGCGTTTCGGGTTCATCGTGGCGAAATCCGTCGGCGTGGCCGTGGTTCGCAACCGCGTCCGTCGCCGTCTGAAGGCGGCGAGCTACGCGTTGCTCCCGTCTCTGGCACCCGGCACCGACGTGGTGGTGCGCGCTCTGCCCGAAGCTGCGTCACAGCCTTACGGCGTACTCTTCGAAGAACTGTCGCGTTCTCTCACCAAAGGATCAGTACTCGCATGATGTCAGTGGTGACGGCGATCGTACTGCTCCCCCGCAATCTGGCGGTGCTGCTGCTCCGCGGCTACCGCGCGGTGATCTCTCCGCTGTACGGAGACGTCTGCCGCTACTACCCCTCGTGCTCCTCCTACACTCTCCAGGCCATCCAGCAGCGGGGTGTCATCGTCGGTTCGGCGATGGGCGTCTACCGCATCGCTCGCTGTCACCCCTGGGCGAAGGGCGGCGTCGACGACGTGCCGCCCGTGCGCCGGCAGAGATACCGGCTCACGTCGTTCGGTTTCGTCATACCAGCTAGCCACGGAAAGGGCTGACCCCACCCCATGGAAATCCCGTTCATCGATACGATCCTCTGGCCCATCAAATGGGTCGTGGAGCTGATCCTGGTCGCATGGCACTACGTCTGGACGTTCTTCGGCCTCGACCCCGCAGCCGGCCTGACCTGGGTGCTGTCGATCGTCGGCCTGGTGCTGGTCGTGCGAGCCGCCCTCATCCCCATCTTCGTGCGCCAGATCAAGAGTCAGCGCAAGATGCTCGAGGTCGCGCCGCAGCTGAAGAAGATCCAGGACAAGTACCGCGGCAAGAAGGATCAGTTCTCGCGGGAGGCGATGTCGCGCGAGACCATGGAGCTCTACCGCAAGACGGGCACCAACCCGCTCGCATCCTGTCTGCCGCTGCTGCTCCAGATGCCCATCTTCTTCAGCCTGTTCTCGGTGCTGAACAACGCCCAGAAGGGCCAGGCGGGCGTCGGCCCGCTCGACGCGGGGCTCGGCAAGCAGTTCGGTGACGCCACCCTGTTCGGGGTCGCTCCCCTGCACGACACCTTCATCGGCTCGTTCAACGCCGGCGGCCCGTGGCAGGTCATGCTGATCGCCGGCCTGATGGTCGTGCTGATGACCGCCTCGCAGTTCTACACGCAGCTGCAGATCATGGCGAAGAACCAGTCCCCCGAGGCCAAGGCCAGCCCGATGTACCGCCAGCAGCGCATCCTGCTCTACATCCTCCCGCTGGTGTTCGTCTTCTCGGGTGTCGCCTTCCCCCTCGGCGTCATGTTCTACTGGCTCACCTCGAACTTCTGGACCATGGGTCAGCAGTTCCTGGTGATCCGCAACATGCCGACGCCTGGCTCGGAGGCCGCCAAGGCCCGTGAGGCCCGTCTGGCCAAGAAGGGCAAGCTGGAGCCCACCAAGGGCGCTCCGGCGATCGAGACCATCCCCGAGGCCCCCAAGACCACGCAACGACAGCAGCCCGTCAACAAGAACCGGGCCAAGAAGCAGGGTGACAAGAAATGAGCGATGTGACCGAGACCACGACCGCGGCCGCGCCGGCCGCGCCGCTCGCCGAGGATGCCGCAGCCGATTCGGCTGTCATGGCGCATCCGACTGCTTCGGCCGATTCGACCGCTTCGAGCACATCGGCTGTTGGCTCCCGCACGTCGGATTCCTCGATTCCGTCGGATGACGCGCCTGCCGAGGCTGGTGCGGCGTCCACTGTGGCCGCCCCGACGGCCCCCTCCCCCGCCGCTGCGGCAGCGTTCGCTGCCATGCCCTCGGCGCCCGCTCCCACCGGTCACGACTCGGCTGAGCAGTCGGACACGACTTCCCCGGCCGGTGCCCCCGTACCCTCGGCGTCGTCCCTGGACGACGAAGGCGACGTGGCAGCCGACTACATCGAGGAGCTCCTCGACATCTGCGACCTCGACGGCGACATCGACATCGAGGTCACCGACGGCCGCGCCTACATCTCCGTGAACGCCTCGGGCGACAGCAACCTCCGCATCCTGTCCCGGCCTGACACCGTTGCCGCGCTGCAGGAGCTCACCCGCCTCGCCGTCCAGACCAAGACGGGCGAGTTCTCGCGACTGATCCTCGACGTCGGTGGCAGCCGCGAGCAGCGTCAGCGCGAGCTCGAGAAGCTCGTCGACGACGCCGTTGCCCAGCTGGACGCGGGCTCCGACGCCGCGCACCTCGAGCCCATGTCGTCCTACGAGCGCAAGCTCGTCCATGACATCGTGGCTGCGCGTGGTCTCACCTCGGAGTCCGAGGGCGAAGGCCGCGACCGGCACACGGTCGTCTCTCGGGGCTGATGTTTCACGTGAAACGTGGATCGCGTGGTTGAGCCAGTGGGTTCATCCGCATCGCCCTCTGCCTCGTCGGCGGGTGAGCCCGACCTCGACGACTCCTCGGCGCCCTTCGCGCAACCGGAGCCTGAACCGGCTGCTGCATCCCTCGTGTTCGGCGACCGCGTCGAGCTCGCTCGCGCCTACGCCGCCGATCTCGTCGCCCGCGGCGAGGAACTCGGCCTCATCGGCCCGCAGGAACTCCCCCGCCTGTGGAGCCGCCACATCATCAACTGCGGTGTGATCGCTCCCCTCCTCCGCCCTGGCGTCGTGGGCGACATCGGAAGCGGCGCCGGCCTCCCGGGTATCGTCCTCGCAATCGCCCGTCCCGACGTGGACTTCGTGCTGATCGAGCCCATGGAGCGCCGCATCGCCTGGCTGAACGAGCAGAAGCAGAACCTCGCCCTCTTGAACGTGACCGTCGTGCGCGAGCGGGCACAGGAGTACCCGAAGGGCCAACTCGACCAGCTCACCGCCCGCGCAGTCAGCGCCTTCAGCAAGCTGATCCCCATGGCCGCTCCCCTGGTCCGCTCGGGCGGCGAACTCGTCCTCATGAAGGGCGCCTCGGCTGCTGCCGAGATCGCCGCAGCCGAAAAGGCGATCCGCAAGTACAAGCTTTCGGATGTCGAGGTCGTGGAGCTCGGTGCCGACGTCGGTGTGGAGACCACCCGCGTCATCCGCGCCCGCGTCCCCTGACGCAGCCCGCCCCCCATCCCAGCGGCGATCAGACTCTCATCTGCGGTCGGCAGGTGGGTTTGGTCAGGTGGGCACGTATCTTCAGATGATCTTGCGGCGTGGTGTTGACAGGTCCTCGCGGCTTCAAGTCGCGGTGACTGCGCCCCTCGTCCGAACTGAACTACGCGGATTCGTCGGGGACCAAGCTGCTGATTGCGTCTCGATTGCCGCGCAAAGCGTCTCCCGCTTCGCAGGGCTGCTGAGTCGCGCCGAAGTGCAGCACTTTCCCGCGACTCGAGACGATTCGCGACCTTTTGCCGCGACTCAGCTGCTCCTACCTAGGAGTACGGCCGCGTTCATCAGAACACGCCGCCCATCGGGCCCGGGGTGCCGCTGTGGCGAGCTGATTGGCGGGCCCAGGGCGGACGGGGGCCATAGCTGGAGATGCTGCTAATCAGCCAGCGCGAGCGCACGTCGGCCACGACGAGTGTTTCACGTGAAACATTGCGGGGTAGTCGCGCTTGCTACAGACGTCGGATGAGTGAGGGTCCAGTCAATGGCGAATTTCGCCTCTGCGCTATTCGTGGCTGCGTGGATTCAGACCATCACCTGATCTTCTGCAGTGTCCGTTTTCCGACCCCACCGCGTCCAGCGGCCGGTATGGGCGGAATTAGCACCAACAGCCAACACCCGTTCCGATCGGTGGTCTGCTCGATCGGACGAACCCCCCACTCGACCGCATTCTCGAGGTCGCGGACGTCAGCGGGATCAGCTGACAACTCGGTCCCAACTTCTACGACCCTCCCCGCAACCGCCCGGCAGAGGCGGTCACACGTTCGTGGACTGAACCAGCGCGGTCTCGATGCCGGCACAAGCCCGGGTCGAAGACAGGTAGTCAAACGCCACCGGTGGTCCCGCCTGGTCTCCACTGTCAGTGATGTTCGGTACGATCGAAGTCGTCCGTTCGGGCTTCTCGCTCGCCCATGTTTCACGTGAAACATACCGACAGGATTTGTTTGCATGACCAGTGACCCCACCGCCTTCGATGCGTCGACTCCACTGGCTCGAGAACTCGCGAACCTGTCGCAGCGAAAGCGGGCGCTAGCCGTGCGCGAGTTCCCGCTCCCGTCCCAGACGCGCATCCTGACGGTCGCGAACCAGAAGGGCGGCGTCGGCAAGACCACAACCACGGTGAACCTCGCGGCAGCTCTGGCCAGCGAAGGCGCGCGGGTTCTCGTGGTCGATCTCGATCCCCAAGGGAACGCGTCTACCGCCCTGGGCGTCGATCACCGGGGTGACCAGCCGAGCGTGTACGACGTCCTCATCCGCGATGGCTCGATGTCCGAGATCATCCAGCAGAGCCCAGAATCGCCGAACCTCTTCTGCCTTCCCGCGACGATCCACCTCGCGGGGGCCGAGATCGAGCTGGTCCCGATGGTCGCGCGCGAGCAGCGGCTCAGAGGCGCGCTCGACCGGTTCCTCGCCGAGACGTCCGAGGCCGGCGAGATGTTCCACTACGTCCTCATCGACTGCCCGCCGTCGCTGGGTCTCCTCACGATCAACGCCTTCGTCGCTGCGCGCGAGGTTCTCATCCCCATCCAGTGCGAGTACTACGCACTCGAGGGCCTGAGTCAGCTGCTCAACAACATCAGCCTCATCGAGCGTCACCTCAACCCCACGCTCGCGGTGTCGACTATCCTCCTCACCATGTACGACGGACGCACTCGCCTCGCCTTCCAGGTGGCCGAAGACGTCCGCACCCACTTCCCCGAGCAGACGCTCGCGGCGGTCATCCCGCGCTCCGTCCGCATCTCCGAGGCGCCGAGCTACGGTCAGACCGTCATCGGCTTCGATCGGGGATCGCCCGGCTCCATCTCGTACCTCGAGGCAGCCGCAGAAATCGCAGAAAGAGGAGCCCCGAACCGTGGCAACTAAGAAGAGAACCGGCCTCGGACGCGGCATCGGCGCCTTGATCCCAACCGACGAGCCCAGAGTCGAGGGTTCGCGGCCGGTCGACGTGTTCTTCGACGCTCCCCGGCGCGATGAGGCGTCGGATGCTCCGCAGCTCGTCGCCGTTCCGGGCGCGCGTCTGGCGCAGCTCGATCCGGCGTCCATCGTCCCGAACCCCAAGCAGCCTCGCAACGTTTTCGACCCGGTTGATCTCGCGGAACTGGTGCACTCCATCAAGGAGATCGGCGTGCTCCAGCCGATCGTGGTTCGCGAGCTGCCCCGGGAGGGTGACGGAGAGCAGCTCTACGAGCTCGTCATGGGCGAGCGGCGTCTGCGGGCGACGAAGGAAGCTGGTCTCGATGCGATCCCCGCGGTGGTCAAGAACACCGCCGATGAGGACATGCTGCGGGATGCGCTGCTCGAGAACCTGCACCGCTCGCAGCTCAATCCATTGGAAGAGGCCTCGGCCTACCAGCAGATGATCGAGGACTTCGGCATCACGCAGGATCAGCTGGCGGAGCGCATCGGCCGGTCGCGTCCGCAGATCACCAATACGTTGCGGCTGTTGCGTCTTCCTGCCGCGGTGCAGAACCGCGTGGCCTCGGGAGTGCTCAGCGCAGGGCATGCGCGAGCGGTTCTCGCCGTGGGTGATGTCGAGGCGATGAACAAGCTCGCCGACAAGATCGTGAACGAGGATCTTTCGGTGCGGGCGGCGGAGGCGCTGGCGTCCTCTGCGCCGAAGCAGTCGCGCGCGAAGACGACCGCCGGGCAGAAGCGTGGACATCTCGATGAGATCGGTGAGCGGCTGGGCGACCGTTTGAACACGCGTGTTCGCGTGAGTCTGGGGCGATCGAAGGGGCAGATCGTGATCGACTTCGCTACGATCCAAGATCTGAACCGCATCCTCTCCGAGCTGGGTGAAGAGGGTTTCGGCACGGTGAAGCCGAAAGGTCCGCACTTCGTCTGACCTACGCCGCGGGGCACACCCCCCCCGCGGCACACCCCCCGGGTGTGAGGGGTAGCCCAAGGAGGAGCTTGGTTCCTCGGCTGAGCTGAGCTGCACAGCTGGGGTTTCGTCAGTCTATGAAGGTGCCGTCGCCAGAGAAGTGGTGCGCACCGGGGTGCATTGAGCCCGCGAGGTGGCTGCAGGCGCTGCCATTCGCGGCCGAGATGGACGCGATCGTAGGCCTAAACGAAAAACGCCCGCCGCCCGAAGGCGACGAGCGTTTCACGTGAAACATCCGTCAGCGCCCTGCAGTCGCCTCCGCGATCGCGACCTCGCTGAGCCTGCTGTAGACCTCGCCGAGTGACCGCCCCGTCGCCAGGATGCCCTGCGGCACCATCGACGTCTCGGTGAGCCCCGGCAGCACGTTCGCCTCGAGGAACCACGGCACCCCCGCGTCGTCGATGATCAGGTCGATGCGTGAGATGTGGCGCAGCCCGATCGTCTCGTGGATGCTCAGCGCCGTCTCGCCCGCGAGGCGCGAGGTTTCGTCGTCGAGACGGGCCGGCACGAAGAAGCGCGTCTCCCCCGCGTTGTAGCGGGCCTCGAAGCTGTAGACGCCCAAGCGTGGCTCGATCTCGACGCCGGGGAGAGCGAACGGCCCCTCCCCCAGGTCGAGGATGCCCACCGAGACCTCCACGCCACGCACCCGCTGCTCGATCAGAGCGACCTCGCCGTAGGTGTAGGCATCCACCACAGCCCGCGGCAGGTCGTCGGCCGAGTCGATGATGCCGACGCCGAGGGCCGAGCCGCCCTGGGCGGGCTTGACCACGAGGTCGGTGCCGAGCGAGGCGGAGACCCGGGCGAGCACCTCGGTGGCTCCGAGTTCGCGGAACGTGTCGCGCGGGAGGGTGATCGAACGAGGGGTCTGCAGTCCGGCGCGCGAGACGAGGACCTTCGCGGTCGGCTTGTTCCAGGCCAGACGCGAGGGGTCGGAGCTCGATCCGACGTAAGGGATGTCGAGCGCGTCGAGCAGTGCACGCAGTGCGCCGTCCTCGCCGCTGGCACCGTGCAGGGCGGGCCACACGACGTCGGGACGGGTCTCGTCGAGGAACTGCAGCAGGCTCGCGTCAGGGTCGCGCAGGATGACCGTGTGTCCGCGCTCCGCGAGGCTGTCGGCAACGCGCCGGCCCGAGCGCAGCGAGACGTCGCGCTCGTGGGAGATGCCGCCGGCCAGCACGACGACGGTGAGGGGGGTTGCTTCGCTCATGAGCTCAATTCAGGTTCGGGGGCGGTGCTGAGAAGTTGCGATCGCGGACGGTGCCGAGCGGGCCGGTCTTGGAGAAGGTCTCGACCAGGTCGGTCTCGCCGCTGATGACGGTCTGCAGACGACGGATGCCCGTGCGGATCGCCTCGGGCGTGGGGTAGCAGAACGAGAGGCGGATGTTGCTGTGGCCGTTCCCGTCCGCGTAGAACGCGGTGCCCGGCGTGTAGGCGACGAGTTCCTTCACGGCCCGGGGAAGCATCTGCTTCGAGTCGAGGTAGGGCGGCAGCGTCAGCCAGACGTAGAAGCCACCCTTCGGATCGGTCCAGGAGAGGCTCGGGAGGTAGTCGTTCAAAGCCCCGATCATGGCCTCTTTGCGTTCCTTGTAGACGCCGCGGAAGCGGTCGACCTGGGCGCGCCAGTCGATGTTGTCGAGGTACTCCGACACGATCAGCTGGCTGAACGAGCTCGGCGACAGCACGGCCGCCTCGTTGGCGAGGATCAGCTTCTCGCGGATCGCGTGCGGTGCGAGCGCCCAGCCCACGCGGAATCCGGGCGCCAGCGTCTTCGAGAAGGTGCCGAGGTAGATCACGCCCTCCTGCTCGATCGAGCGGAGTGCGGGCGGCGGCGGCGTGTCGAAGTGCAGCAGGCCGTAGGGGTTGTCCTCCAGGACGAGGATGCTGTTCTCCTTCGCGATCTGGAGGATCTCCAGTCGCCGTTCCCAGCTCAGCGTGACTCCCGCCGGGTTCTGGAAGGACGGGATCGTGTAGAGGAACTTGATGGTCTTGCCCTCGGCGCGCAGCCGGGCGATGTTCTCGCGGAGGGACTCGGGGATCATGCCGTGCTCGTCCATGGCGACGTGGTGCGTCTGCGCCTGGAACGACTTGAAGATCACCACGGCGGTGACGTAGCTCGGCCCTTCGGCGAGCACCACGTCTCCGGGGTCGAGGAAGAGCTTCGACACCAGCTCGAGCGCGTGCTGCGACCCGGTGGTGACCACGACGTCGTCGGCGCTCGCCTTGATGCCCTCCATGGCCATGACGTCCAAGATCTGCTCCCGCAGCTTCGGCACGCCCTGACCTGAGCCGTACTGCAGCGCCACGGAGCCCTGGTCACGCATGACCCGGTTCATCGATTCGATGATGAGCTCCTGCGGGAGGGCCGAGACGGCAGGCATGCCTCCGGCGAGCGACACCACCTCGGGCCGGGAGGCCACGGCGAACAGGGCTCGCACCTCGGAGGCGGCGAGGCCGGCGGTGCGCGCGGCGTAGTTGGAGTACCAGGGATCGAGGTTGTTACCCGATGGCTGTGAGGAGTTCTGGCTTTTCACTGACGTCCATCCCGACGTTGACCGAATCTCAATCGTATGACATGCAAAAGTGGCCCGCCGCGTATTCGCGGCGGGCCACTCGGGACGAACTGGTTACAGCCGCCCCAGTAGGGGGGACGCGATCAGATGAACGCGGCGAGGTCGGCCTCGAGGGCCGCCTTCGGCTTGGCGCCGATGATCGTCTTCACGACCTCGCCGCCCTTGTAGACCTTGAGCGCCGGGATCGAGGTGATCTGGTACTTCATGGCGGTCTGCGGGTTGTCGTCGACGTTCAGCTTGACGATCTCGATCTTGTCGCCGTGCTCCGCGGCGATCTGGTCGAGGATCGGGGCGACGGCGCGACAGGGGCCGCACCACTCGGCCCAGAAGTCGACGAGGATCGTCTTCTCGGAGTTGATGACGTCGGCCTCGAAGCTGGCGTCGGAGACGGCCTTGGCGTTGGACATGGTTCCTTCTTTCGTGAGGTTCGGAAATGAGGGGTGCCGGCCGCGAGGGCGGCAGGCACGGGTCGGATGCTAGGAAGCGGTGACGAGATCGCTCGCCTCGGCCTCGGCCTGGTCGAGCGCGGCGAGGAACGCCTCGGCGTCGAGCGCCGCGACCGTTCCGGACGCCGCAGCGGTGACCGCCTGGCGGTAGTGCGGGTCGATGACGTCACCGGCGGCGAAGACGCCGGGCAGGTTCGTCTGCGAGGAGCGGCCCTCGACGGCGATGGTGCCCTCGGCGGTCAGGTCGAGCTGACCGTGGACGAGGTGCACGCGCGGGTCGTTGCCGATCGCGACGAACAGCCCCTGCACCGGCAGCTCCGACGTGGAGCCGTCGACCGTGTTGCGCAGCTGCAGGCCGTCGACCGCGTTCTCGCCCGAGATTCCGATGACCTCGGAGTTCCAGACGAACTCGATCTTGTCGTTCGTGAAGGCGCGCTCCTGCATGATCTTCGAGGCGCGCAGGCTGTCCTTGCGGTGCACCACGTAGACCTTCTCGGCGAAGCGGGTGAGGAAGGTGGCCTCCTCCATCGCCGAGTCGCCGCCACCGACGACCGCGATGGTCTTGGTCTTGAAGAAGAAGCCGTCGCAGGTGGCGCACCACGAGACGCCGCGGCCGGAGAGCCGCTCCTCGTCGTGGAGGCCGAGCTTGCGGTACGCGGATCCGGTCGCGAAGATGAGCGAGCGCGCCTCGAAGGTGCCGCTGTAGCCGGTCTCGACCGACTTCACGTCGCCGGTGAGGTGCACGGCGGTGACGTCGTCGAGCACGACCTCGGTGCCGAACTTCTCGGCCTGCTCCTGCAGCTTCAGCATGAGCTCGGGGCCCTGGATGCCCTCGGGGAAGCCGGGGAAGTTCTCGACCTCGGTGGTGTTCATCAGCTCGCCGCCGGCCTCGACGCTCGAGGCGAGGAGGAGGGGCTTGAGGCCCGCTCGGGCGGCGTAGATCGCAGCCGTGAATCCGGCGGGGCCGGAGCCGATGATGATGATCTCGCGCATGTGGTCTGTCTCCTCGGAGGATGGTCGCGTGGCACACCGGTGGCGTGCGGCGCTGACCGGTACAACACATCCTATCCGCGCGGTATTCCGCGGCCGCGGGGCGCTGAGCGGGCTCCCAGGAGGGCTGACGCGAGCGACCGTGGGCCGGAACAGGAGAGGGCGCGGAAGGGTCAGCGCGAGCGGTTCAGCCGAGCCCGGACGGGGCCCAGGGCATCCGCCAGCTCGGGCGATCGCACGAGGGCCAATGCGCCCAGGTAGACCCCCAGCATGACCAGACCGATGACCGCCATCGAGACGAGCGGCGTGAGGTAGCCCGAGGTGAGGAACTCGATGCCGAAGAGCGACTGGATGCCGAGGTAGACGAGCACGCCGGCTGCTGCAGCCGGGATCGCCGCCACGAGGAAGCGGACGAAGCTGCGGACGATCCGCCCTCCCCCGGTTCCCCCGAGACGCCGACGGATGATCACGGCGGCGGCGACGACCTGCACGCCCGTCGCGAGCGAGAGCGACACCGCGATGCCGACTGCCACGAGGTCATCCGGGAGCAGCAGGCACGAGAGCACGAGCACGACGAAGATCGACGCCTGCAGCACCTGCAGGAAGAACGGCGTCTTCGTGTCGCTGAGCGAGTAGAACACCCGCTGCAGCACGAACAGCACGCTGAACGGCACCAGTCCGACGAGGAATCCGATCAGCACGTCACCCATCGCGACGGCTTGCGGGTAGGTCTCGGTGAATATGCTCGCAAAGGGATATGCCGCGACGATCAGCACGATCGTCCCGAGCACCATGAAGAGCAGGGTGATCCGAAGGGCCGAGGAGACGTCGCGCCGGAGGTCGGCGGTCTCACCGCGGTTCGCGTGGCCGCTCATCTTCGTGAAGTAGGCGGTCACCAGCGAGACGGTGATGAGGGAGTGCGGCAGCATGAAGATCAGCCAGGCGTTCTGCAGGGCGAACACCGACGCGTTGTCTCCGCCCGAGGCGGTCGACGCGACCGCGGTCTCCACGAGCCCGGCCGCCTGACTCACCAGGAGCATGCCGAAGGTCCAGCCCGCGAGCTTGCCGGCGGCACCGAGGCCCACGCCGCGCCAGGCGAAGTCGGGTCGGTACCGGATGCCCGCCCGCCGCCAGAACAGGAACAGCACCAGTGCCTGGGCCGCGACGGCAGCCGTCGTCGAGCCGGCGAGCAGCGAGATCTTGTCGGGCCCCCAGTCGGTGACCAGCCGCTCCCCCTCGGGGTCGACGCCGAAGAGCACCATGAAGGCGACCAGACCCAGGATCGACACGATGTTGTTCACGACCGGCGCCCAGGTGAACGGCCCGAAGACGCCCTTGGCGTTGAGCACCTCACCGAGCACCGTGTAGAGGCCGTAGAAGAAGATCTGAGGCAGGCACCAGTACGCGAAGGCGATGGCGAGGGCACGCTGCTCGCCGGTGAAGCCCGGCGCCGAGATCGTCACGAGCACGGGTGCGAGCAGTGTCGCGACGAGCGTGGTTCCGCCGAGGATCACCATCGAGATGGTCAGCAGCTTGTTGATGTAGCCGCGGCCGCCGTCCTGGTGCAGCATCGCGCGCACGATCTGCGGCACGAGCACGGCCGAGAGCGTGCCGCCCGCGATGATCGCGTAGATGTTGTTGGGCAGCTGATTGGCGATCGCGAAGGCGTCACCGCTCGCACTGCCGACCACGCCGATGGTCTGAGCCAGGATGATCGCCCGGACGAAGCCCATGATGCGGGAGACGATCGTGCCCGACGCGAGGAAGGCGCTGGCGCGACCGATGCTGGTCGGGCTCACGAGGTCACCTCAGGCGCAGGAGGCGCAGGAGGCGCAACAGCCGCGTCGGGCGCAGCACGCCGCTCCTTGCGCCGCCGCAGGATGTTCCGCGCCAACCCGCCCCCGAACAGCAGCACCAGCGCCACGACGAAGATCACGGTCCCCCACGTCTCCCAGTCGGCGCTCACGTTCACCGCCACCGGCGACGGGTTCGCGATCAGCACCCCGCTCGCGCTCGTGAGCTGGAAGCTCAGCACCACCGAGCCGTTCGCCACCGCCGTCACGGGGATCTGCGCGCTCTTCCGCGAGTTCGCCTCCACCACCACGCCGACGTCGTTCTGGTCGATCAGCAGCCGGCCGTTCGACGCGGTGACGTGCACGATCACCGAGACGGGGTAGGGAAGCTCGTTGCTGATGGTGAGGGGCAGCGGCGCCGAGCTCGACAGCAGGTTGATGTCCGAGCCCTCGACGATCTGAACGCTCGTGAGCGTCGTGGCGGTCTCCTCGTTGAACGCATCGGTCGCCACGCTCCAGCCGCCCTCGTTGGCGACCCAGGCGTTCGACAGGAGGGTGAGCAGATCGGCGCGGTGCCGGCCCGAGAGCAGCTGCGGGTTCGACAGCACCGAGGAGTAGGAGTCGATCTGCTGCCCGCCGAGCAGCAGGTTGGCGATCCGGGTGACCCGCTCGTCGGGCTGCGGGGCGTCGACCAGTGACACCGTCTGGGTGGGTGCGATCTGCAGCAGCTCCGAGAGCGACCCCGGGGCGCTCCACGGCAGCGCCTGGACGGTCGAGACGACCTGGTCGATGCTGTTCAGGTTCATCGCGGCCCGGTCGAGCACCGCGAGCACGGGGGTGGGATTCTCCGGGGTGCCGCCGCCGGTCTCGGCGGCGAGGGCCAGTGCTGCGCTGAGCTCGCCGACCGCCTGGCCGCGTGAGGTGTCGGTCGAGGCGGCCACCGCATCCTGAACCGCCTGCGAGACGGCGTGGTCGGCGGCGAAGACCGTCTGCGACCCCGTGGTCGCCACCGCCTGCAGGGCTTCGCCCGCGTCGCCCGAGGCGGGCGTGAGCTGCTGCGAGTCGATGATGCTGGCCGAGTAGCCGGATGCGGCGAAGAAGGGCAGGTCGGCCGCGGTCACCGAGCCGGCGCGCGGCCAGGCGATGGTCGTCGAGGCGTAGTCCCAGTCGGTGAGCTGCTCGAGCGTCGGCACCGAGGGGGCGGCCGGAGTGGGAGAGGCGGTGGGGGTGGGGGAGGCCGGCGTGGCCGTCGGCTCGATCAGCGGCTCGACGTCGGTGAAGTCGGCCGGGTCGAGCGCGTAGTCGAAGGAGGTTGGCTGCAGGGCCGAGCTCGCGCCGGCCTGGCGCTCGCCCGAGAGGTCGGAGTCGCCGTAGCTCAGCGGGATGACGGGGTTCGACGCCGACTCGAGCCGCTGCAGCCAGGCGACGGCCGACTCGGGGGCGGTGGAGCCGAGGGCTCTGATCGACACGATGATGCGCGGGTCGACGGCGATCGTGACCGGCCGGCCGATGACGGAGTCGAGCTCACGGGTGAGCACGCCGGTGTCGTTCGTGAAGGCCTCGAGTGCGGCAGGCTGGATGAGGCCCGTGGCACTGGCGACCGAGGTGATCGGGGCGATCACCGTGACGTCGGCCCGGGAGGAGATGCCGTCGTCGACGACGACTGTGCCGCGCGCCGTGACCGGGGTCGCACCGGCGCCGTCGAGAGTCGCCTGCAGCCCGTGCGCTCCCCCGAGCCCGGCGGGCAGCTGGACCGCCGGCACGGTGATGGACACGGTTCCGCCGCCGGTCGGGGCGGGGGCGGTGGCTACCGTGACGAGCGAGCCTCCCTCGCCGCCGTCGAGCCAGCTGGTGAGCGACGAGGAGCTGCGCAGGGCGCTGTCGTCGAGGGCGAGCGAGATCGTGCCGCCCGAGGAGGAGCCGGTCACCTCGACCGTCACCGTGAGATCGGCGCCCGGGGCGACGACGCCGGTGCCGGCCGCGGCCAGGAAGAGCGCCACCGGCGTCGAGGAGTCGTCGGTCGCCGTGGTGGGCGCCGGCGCCGGGACGCTGGTGGAGGGGGTCGGCGGCGGTGTCGTCGCGGCCGCACCGAACGGGGTCGCGAACACGGCACCGGCGATCAGCGCGCTGGCTGCGATCGCGGGCGCAACTCGAATCAGTCGACGCGCAGGTGATGTCATAGGCCGTGGCGGGCGCACCAGGGGCACCCGCATCCGTAGACCGATTCTAGGAGGATCGGCCTGGGAGATCGGGGAACCGCCGGGCCCGGGCGGGGCGCGCGGCTAAAATGGCTCGGTGCAGTCCGTTCAGCAGTCCCTGGAATTCCTCGCGACGCTCGCGGGCGAGGGCCCCGTGGCGAAGCTCGCCGCCGCCTTCAGCGCCGCCGGGCACGAGCTCGCCCTAGTCGGCGGGCCGGTGCGCGACGCGTTCCTCGGCCGGCCGATCACCGACCTCGACTTCACGACGGATGCGCGTCCCGACGAGATCCTGGCGATCGTGACCCCCATCTCCCAGGCGCAGTGGGACGTCGGTCGCGCCTTCGGCACCATCGCCGCCCGGATCGACGGCGAGAGCGTCGAGATCACGACCTACCGCTCCGACGAGTACGACCACACGACCCGGAAGCCCGCGGTCGAGTTCGGCGACTCGCTCGAGGGCGACCTGCTGCGGCGCGACTTCACGGTGAACGCGATGGCGCTGCGGCTGCCGTCACTGACACTGATCGACCCCTCGGGCGGCATGGAGGACCTGATCGCGGGCGTGCTCCGCACCCCGGGTGCTCCCGAGGTCTCGTTCGGCGACGATCCTCTGCGCATGCTCCGGGCCATCCGCTTCACCGCGCAGCTCGGCTTCACCGTCGCGGTCGACACCGCCGTCGCGATCACCGAGATGAAGGACTCCATCGGCATCGTCTCGGTCGAGCGGGTGAACGACGAGCTCTCGAAGCTGCTGAAGACGGATGCGCCCCGGCGTGGCGTCGAGCTGCTGGTCGAGAGCGGCCTCGCCGAGATCGTGCTGCCCGAGGTGCCGGCTCTCCAGCTCGAGAGCGACGAGCACCATCACCACAAGGACGTCTACCAGCACAGCCTCACCGTGCTCGAGCAGGCCATCGACCTCGAGAAGTCGCGCGGCAAGCTCTCCTCCCCCGACCTCGTCGTGCGCCTCGCGGCGCTGCTGCACGACATCGGCAAGCCGGCGACCAAGCGCAACGAGCGGGGCGGGCAGGTGTCGTTCCACCACCACGACGTGGTCGGGGCGAAGCTGGCACGCAAGCGGCTGCGGGCGCTGCGTTTCGACAACGACACCATCGCCGCGGTGTCACGCCTGATCGAGCTGCACCTGCGCTTCTTCGGCTACACCGACGGGGCGTGGACCGACTCCGCCGTGCGACGCTACGTGCGGGATGCGGGCGACCAGCTCGAGCGCCTGCACATCCTGACCCGCGCCGACGTGACCACGCGCAACCGCCGAAAGGCCGATCAGCTGGCCTTCGCCTACGACGACCTCGAGGACCGCATCGCGACGCTCGCCGCGCAGGAGGAGATCGACTCGGTGCGACCGGATCTCGACGGGGAGCAGATCATGCGCATCCTGAACCTGAAGCCGGGGCGCGAGGTCGGCGAGGCTCGGGCGTTCCTGCTCGAGCTGCGGCTCGACGAGGGCCCCCTCGGCGAGGAGGAGGCCACCCGGCGGCTGCAGACGTGGTGGCACGCTGGAGCTAAGGGGATTGCATCGCAATCCCGCGACGCCAGTGCTGACTGAGCTGCGCTCAGTCAGTTCCCGCTAAGAAGCCGGCGTGTTCTTCGCGATGAACGCCTCGAGCTCGGTGCGCGCCACGTCGTCGGGCATCTGCACCGGCGGCGACTTCATGAAGTAGGCGGCGGCGGGCTCCACCGGGCCGCCGAGGCCGGCGTCGAGCGCCACCTTCGCGGCGCGCACGGCGTCGATGATGACGCCGGCCGAGTTGGGCGAGTCCCACACCTCGAGCTTGTACTCCAGGCTCATCGGGGCGCCGCCGAAGCCGTGGCCCTCGAGGCGCACGAAGGCGAACTTGCGGTCGTCGAGCCACGGCACATGGTCGCTCGGGCCGATGTGCACGTCGCCGGCGGGCAGATCGATGTCGATGTTCGAGGTGACCGACTGCGTCTTCGAGATCTTCTTCGAGTTGAGGCGGCGGCGCTCGAGCATGTTCTTGAAGTCCATGTTGCCGCCGACGTTCAGCTGGTACGTGTGGTCGAGCTGGATGCCGCGGCTCTCCAGCAGGCGGGCCAGCACGCGGTGCGTGATGGTCGCGCCGACCTGGCTCTTGATGTCGTCGCCGACGATCGGCAGCCCCGCCTCGACGAACTTCGCGGCCCACTCGGGGTCGGAGGCGATGAACACGGGAATGGCGTTCACGAAGCCCACCCCGGCGTCGAGCGCGGCCTGCGCGTAGAACTTCGCGGCCTCCTCCGAGCCCACGGGCAGGTAGCAGACGAGCACGTCGGCGCCCGACTCCCGCAGGGCGGCCACGACGTCGACGGGCGTGGCCTCCGACTCGTCGATCATCTCGACGTAGTACTCGCCGAGCCCGTCGAGGGTCGGCCCGCGCTGCACGGTCACACCGGTGGGCGCGACGTCGGCGAACTTGAGCGTGTTGTTCTCGCTCGCCCAGATGGCGTCGGCCAGATCGGCCCCCACCTTGGCCGCGTCGACGTCGAATGCCGCCACGAACTCGATGTCACCCACATGGTACTGACCGAAGCGCACGTGCATCAGGCCGGGCACCGACTCGGTCTCGTCGGCGTCCTTGTAGTACGTCACCCCCTGGATCAGAGAGTTCGCGCAGTTACCGACGCCCGCGATCGCGACCTTGATGCTCATTCCGTCAGCCCTTTTCCGTTGTGTCAAAACTCCACGATCCTATGCCTGATCAGCTGGGTGACGGATGCGCGGGGCCCCGCAGCGCACCGGGCCGCCCTTCAGCCGGCGAACCGGTACCGCTCCACGTCGCCGACGTCGTGGGTCTGGCCGCCGCTGAGGGTGAAGCGCGGCGGATCCCCGGCGACGGTGAGCTGCGTCGCGTGGGCGGCCATCGCGGCGACCTTCCGGCGGAGGGACTCGCCCTTCAGGGGGACGGCGACGTCGGCGACCACCGAGCCGTCGACCCGCGGCTCGACGATCGCGAAGAACGACACACCGTAGTGCCGCGCGACCTCGCGGGCGGCGTCGTGCATGCGCACATGATCCGGATGCCCGTACCCGCCCAGCCCGTCGTAGCTGACGACGCTCGTCGGCGCGCCCCCGGCCAGCCTCTCGGCACCGGCGATCACGGCGTCGACGACCGTCTCGAGGGGGGCCAGGCTCAGCGCCGCAGCCGGAGCGTCGTCGGCGGCCCGGGCGAAGCCGTCGTCCCCCCACTCCATGCCCGAATCGGAATACGCGCCGAGGAAGGCCTGCGGCACTCCCCCGAGCTCGTCCAGCGCCCGCGCCAGCTCCTGCTCGCGGTGCGGGGCCAGCTCCGGCGTGCCCTCGAGGTGGTGCAACTCGCCCGGAACGACCTCCCCGCGCTCGCCGCGGGTGCCGGTGAGCAGCACGGGGTGGCGGCCGGCCGCCACGAGGGCGGCGAGTGTGCCGCCGGTGGAGATCGACTCGTCGTCGGGGTGGGCGTGCAGGAAGAGCGGCCGCTCGCCGAACACGGCGGTCGGGTCGGGCTCGAGCGAATCGACCTCGCCCAGGAGCTCCGTGGCGGCGGCCTCCCAGTCCCGTGCCCGGCCGTGCTGCAGCGCTGTCGCCCCGAGCCTCCCGAGCCGCACGTCGTCTGACAGAAGACGGCCCAGCGCCGACGCCCAGTCCTCGGGCCGGCGACTGCCGACGTGCACGCCGCTGACCCCGTCGACCACCGACTCGGCCAGTCCCCCGGCGCCCGTGGTGACGACCGGCGTACCGCTCGCCGCGGCTTCCAGCGCGACCAGCCCGAAGGTCTCCGAGAACGAGGGGACGAGCAGCAAGGTCGCCTCGCGCAGCAGCTCGGCCGCCTCGAACCTCGTCTGCGCCGGCAGGAAGGTCACGTCGTCGTCGAGCCCCAGCTCGTGCACCCGTCGCCGCAGCGTCGCCGCGTAGTCGTCATGGCCTGGGCTCGTTCCGCCCGCGATCACCAGGCGCGGGCGCGGTGCGGGGAGCAGCGCGAGCGCCTCGACCGCCAGATCGACGCCCTTCAGCGGCTGGATTCGCGCCAGCACGAGCAGGGCGGGGCGGGCGGCGGGGGCCGCCGTCCCGGGGTGGAAGAGGGAGGTGTCCGCACCGGGCGCGAGCAGGCGCACCCGCTCGCCGGGCGGAGCGTAGGCGTCGAGCACGGCCGCGCGCTCGGCGGCGCTCAGGGCGAGGGTGAGCTCGGAGGCGTGCACGAGCATCCGCTCTGCTGCGACGCGCGACGCCGGTTCGGGGCTGTCACCCGGCGCCAGGTGGGCGTTCTTCAGCGCGGCGACCGTGTGCAGGCTCTGCACGTGCGGCACGCCCCATTCCTGCGCGACCGGCAGGGCGGCGGCGCCCGAGAGCCAGTAGTGGGAGTGCACGAGGTCGAAGGGCTCGAGCTCGCGCATCCGTCGGCCGAACTCGCCGAGATGCGCCGGCAGCTCGCCCTTGGCGACGGATGCGCGGGGCCCCGCCTCGAGGAAGCGCACGAGGGTGCCCCCGGCCGTTCTGCCCTCGGTCTCGGCGGCCGAGCGGGCCCGGGTCAGCAGCTCGACCTCGTGGCCGGCCGCGGTGAGGGCGTCGGCGAGACCGACGACCACCACGTTCATGCCGCCCGCGTCGCCCGTGCCCGGGGCGTCGAGCGGGGAGGTGTGCAGCGAGACCAGGGCGATGCGGCGCTTTTCTTCCACCGTCCGACCCTGACACAGGAGCGCTCGGATGGGTGCTTCTGGTAGGGTGTGGAAGTTGTCCTGCGCCCAGTGGAACTCTCCACGCGGGTGCGAGACAGATGCATAACCCTCCTGTCACAGAGATTCTGTGGCCGTTCTAGTCCGAAGGAGGTGGGTTTGTGACGCATCAGTACGAACTCATGGTCATCCTCGATCCCGAGATCGACGAGCGCACCGTGGCACCGAGCCTCGACAAGTTCCTCAACGTCATCCGCACGGATGGTGGCACCGTGGACAAGGTCGACATCTGGGGCCGCCGTCGCCTGGCCTACGAGATCAACAAGAAGTCCGAAGGCATCTACGCCGTCGTCAACCTGACCGCGTCGGCCGACGCGACCAAGGAGCTCGACCGTCAGCTGAAGCTGTCCGAGGCCGTCATGCGCACCAAGGTGCTGCGGGCCGAAGAGGGCATGGCCCAGGTCGCCGCCGCGTCGAAGCTGGCTGCAGAGAAGGCCGCCCGCAAGGCTGCCGCTCCCGCGAAGCCCGCTGTCAAGGCCGAGGCCGGCGAGTAGTCCGCCATGGCCGGCGAAACCGTCATCACCGTGGTGGGCAACCTCACCGCCGATCCTGAGCTGCGCTACACGCAGAACGGGCTCGCGGTCGCGAACTTCACGATCGCCTCGACGCCTCGCACCTTCGACCGTGCGTCGAACGACTGGAAGGACGGCGAAGCGCTGTTCCTCCGGGCGTCGGTCTGGCGTGAGTTCGCCGAGCACGTCGCCGGGTCGCTCACGAAGGGCAGCCGCGTCGTCGCGACCGGTCGCCTGCGTCAGCGCTCCTACGAGACGAAAGAGGGCGAGAAGCGCACCTCGATCGAGCTCGAGGTCGACGAGATCGGTCCCTCGCTCCGCTACGCCACCGCTCAGGTGACCCGTGCCTCCAGCGGCGGTGCCGGTGGCGGCGGCGGGAGCTTCAACGGTGGCGGTCAGCGCGGCGGCCAGTCGGCCGTCGAGGAGCCCTGGGCAGCCAGCGCCCCCTCGACCTCCTCCAACGGAGGCGGCGGGAACGACGTCTGGAACACGCCCGGCAGCTACGCCGACGACACCCCCTTCTAAACTTCTCTTCTTTCAGAACAGGAATCAACCATGGCTGGAAAGTCAAGCGGCGACCGCCGCAAGCCGCTCCGCGGCGCCAAGGGCGCGAAGAACGCGGCCCCGGCGAAGTCCATCCGCGTCGGAGTCATCGACTACAAAGACGTCGCGACCCTTCGCAAGTTCATCTCGGAGCGTGGAAAGATCCGCGCCCGCCGTATCACGGGAGTCTCCGTCCAGGAGCAGCGCCTCATCGCCCGTGCCGTCAAGAACGCCCGCGAGATGGCACTTCTGCCCTACGCCGGCTCAGGCCGTTAAGGAGCAGCAGCATGTCGAAACTCATTCTCACCCACGAGGTGACCGGTCTCGGTTCTGCCGGCGACGTCGTCGAGGTCAAGAACGGCTTCGCCCGTAACTACCTCATCCCCAAGGGCTTCGCGGTGTCGTGGAGCCGTGGCGGCGAGAAGCAGGTCGAGCAGATCAAGGCTGCCCGCTCCGCTCGCGAGCTCGCCACCATCGAAGAGGCGCAGCACCTCAAGCAGTCGCTCGAGAACGCCGTCGTCAAGCTCACCGTCAAGGCGGGCCAGGGCGGACGTCTGTTCGGCTCGGTGAAGACCTCCGACATCGCCGACGCGGTGCAGGAGGCCGGCATCGGCTCGCTCGACAAGCGCAAGATCGAGATCCCGAACGCCATCAAGGCGACCGGCAACCACGAGGCGACCGTGCGTCTGCGCGACGACCTCTCGGCGACGATCTCGCTCCAGGTGGTCGCGGCCAAGTAGCCGTACCCGAGAAGGGGTGTCACGAGCTTTCGGGCTCGGACACCCCTTTTCCATGCCCGGATTCTCCCCAGATCTGTACACAGGAACCGGCGTGTCGGAGAAGGTTCAAGTATCGGTCGAAGGATCTGCGAACCCACACTCTGTGGAATGTCGAAAGTCCTGGTAAAGCTGCTTTTACTATTCAGGATGCTCGGACTGTCCACAGGGAAGTGCACACCTTGTGCACACAGGCGTCGGCGTTTCGCGCAGATCCTCCACAGAGTTATCCACAGGCCGGTTTGATTGTGGACAGTGCCCGTTCGTAGTCTGGGCCGGCGCCCCTCACCACCGCCGATGTCGGTGGTGAGCGCTAGAAGTGAACAGAGCCGCCCCGGCGGCAGAAGCGGAGCAGACCTTGTCGATCGCCCATCTCGGTCTCGCGGGTGAAGAGCGCCAGGGCGCACCCCGCGCCGGCGACCGCACCCCGCCGCACGACCTGCTCGCCGAGCAGAGCGCGCTCGGCGGCATGCTGCTGTCGAAGGACGCCGTGGCCGACGTGGTCGAGGTCATGCGGGCCGTCGACTTCTACATCCCCAAGCACGAGGTCATCTTCGATGCGATCCTCAATCTCTACTCGCACGGCGAGCCCACCGACGTCATCGCGGTCACCGACGAGCTCACCAAGAGCGGCGAGCTGAGCCGGGCCGGCGGAGCCGACTACCTGCACACGCTCACCGGCCTGGTGCCCACGGCCGCCAACGCCGGCTACTACGCCCAGATCGTCTCCGAGAAGGCCGTGCTGCGCCGGCTCGTCGAGGCCGGCACCCGCATCGTGCAGATGGGCTACGCCAGCGAGGGCGAGGTCACCGACCTCGTCAACAACGCCCAGGCCGAGGTCTACGCGGTCAACGGCGGCGTCGAGGCCGAAGACTACGTGCCGCTCACCGTGGCGGTCACCGCGGCCATCGACGAGATCGAGGCGGCCGCCGGCAAAGACGGCTCGATGACCGGTGTGCCCACCGGCTTCGCCGACCTCGACAACCTCACCAACGGCTTCCACCCGGGCCAGATGATCATCGTCGCCGCCCGCCCCGCGCTCGGCAAGTCGACGCTCGCGCTCGACTTCTGCCGCGCCGCCTCGATCAAGAACGACATGCCGTCGATCTTCTTCTCGCTCGAGATGGGCCGCTCCGAGATCGCCATGCGGCTGCTCTCGGCCGAGGCCTCCGTTCCCCTGCAGAGCATGCGCAAGGGCCGCATCGAGGGCCGGGACTGGACGACGCTGGCCTCCACCCGCGGCCGCATCAACGACGCGCCGTTCTACATCGACGACAGCCCCAACATGACCCTCGTCGAGATCCGCGCGAAGTGCCGCCGGCTGAAGCAGAAGGTCGGCCTGAAGCTCGTCGTCATCGACTACCTGCAGCTCATGACGAGCGGCAAGAAGGTCGAGAGCCGCCAGCAGGAGGTCTCGGAGTTCTCCCGGGCCCTGAAGCTGATGGCCAAGGAGCTGCAGGTGCCGGTCATCGCGCTCTCCCAGCTCAACCGTGGGCCCGAGCAGCGCGCCGACAAGAAGCCGGCCATCTCCGACCTCCGCGAGTCGGGCTCCCTCGAACAGGACGCCGACATGGTCATCCTGCTGCACCGCGAGGGCGCTTACGAGAAAGACAACCCCCGCGCCGGCGAGGCCGACTTCATCGTCGCCAAGCACCGCAACGGCCCCACCGCCACCATCACGGTCGGCTTCCACGGCCACTTCTCCCGCTTCGCGGACATGCCCCCGGCCTAGCCCACACCGTTCCATTTTCGTGACGACCGTGCCAGAATCGTCACATGAATCTCACTGAGCCGCTGGACGGCCTGACCTCTCCGGTCGAGGCCGCCGTGCTGAGAGTGCTCGCGAAGTCCGACGCCGGCTTCTCCGGCCGCCAGCTCCATGTGCTCGCCGGAGTGGGATCCACGTCCAGCGTTCATCGTGCACTCGCCGCCTTCGTTCACCTGGGCCTGGTCCTTCCGGAGTCGCGCCCTCCCGCCATCATCTATCGGGCGAATCGTGATCACGTGCTCTGGCCGGTCGTGGATCTGGCTTTGGGCGCGCGGGAGCGAGCTCTCGACAGCATCGTGCAGTTCTGCCTGGCGAACGCACCTGCCGACCTCACGGTGCTCCTCTTCGGGTCAGTGGCGCGCCGCGAATCCACCCTCGACTCGGACATCGACCTCTTCGTGGTCTTCCCCGATTCCATTGACGACGAGCTCGAGGCGGAATTCACCTACCGGCTCGCAGACCATGTCGAGCACGTGACGGGCAGCGAGGCGCAGGTGCTGCACCTCCGACGGGCGGAGCTGGCCCAGCGCTTGGATGACGACGACCCCCTCGTGGTCAACGTCATCGAAGACGGGCACCTGCTTCACGGTGCTCCGCTGATTTCTCAGCAGGCGCGACTCTCAGCGTGACCCCACGGATCAGTCCGCGCCGCCAGACGATGGACGCCGCCGCCGTACGCATCCGACTGAAGGACGCAGAGACACGGACTTCCTCCGCAGAGCTGCAACTCGGCGGGAGCAGTGCTCACGAGTGGAAGCACGCAGGTGAGATCGCCGTCAGTGCCGGCATCGCGGCGAGCGACGCCATCTGCGGATCGGTGCTCGGCTACAAGATCGCGTCCGAGTCGCACCGTGATGCCCTCGACGCGCTTCGCTCAGCCTCGAGCGCTGCCGTCGCCAAACATCTCGATGCCCTCCTGGTGGCGAAGTCGGCCCAGTCGTACGGCGATCGGCTGCCGAGCTATGGCGAGGCGGCGCGTCTGGTGCTCCATGCCCAGCGGATGCTCGACGCAGCCAGGGCGATCACCCGCGGCTGACGCGGAGGGCCTCCCAGTCGAGCTCCGGGGGGCTCAGGAGAAGGGGAGCTGCTGCTCCTGCGAGACGAGGGTGGGGTAGCCGGGCACGGTCGCGACGATACGGACGGCCGAGTAGTCCTGGGTGATGCCCGAGGGGATCGTGGACGAGAAGGTTCCGTCGGCGCGGGTCGAGGGGCGGAAGACGGTGACCCAGGCGTCGGTGCCGCGGGGCTTGCCCTCGATGTCGAACGACTGCTGGAGCGGCTTGCCGTCGGCGCCCAGGAGTTCGACGAAGACGAAGCCCGAGTTGCCGGAGCCGCTGAACGACACGTACAGCGTCGGCTTCGGGGCGGGCGTGGAGGCGGCGGCCGCGGGGGCCGCCACGGCGGCGAGCACCACGGGGGCGGCCCAGGCGCTGTGCAGCACGGCGCGGCGAGTGGGGCCGGAGGGGCTCAGCGGGTTCGGTTCGTATCGGGTCACCTCACCACGCTATGCGGGCACGCCGAGCCGAGGAGGCGCCACCGACGCCCGCAAGCGGACATGTCCGCAAGAGGGCGCCGAGGGCGCGGAGGGTGTGGAGGGCGCACGGCACTCCGGGCGCTGAGACCGTCGCGGGGAGCCTACGGGGCGGCGACGGCCGCCCGGTAGACGGAAGCGACGCGGTCGAGGAACGTCGAGACGACCTCGCGGTCGGCCTCGGGCATCTCGTCGACGATGGCGGCGATGCCGAGGATGACGGGGAGGAGCTCCTGCACCGTGCGGTCGACCGAGGCGCGGGCCGGCACGACCACGATCTTGCGGCGGTCGCGCTCGTGCGGGTGGCGCTCGGCATGGCCCAGCGCGACGAGGCGGTCGACCACGAGGGTCGAGGCCGCCGTCGAGACCTTGAGGCGCGTGGCGAGCTCGCTCGGCGTGAGCGGCCCGTCCTGGATGAGGTGCTCCATCGCCGTCAGGTCGGTCTGGTTCACCGTCAGCACGGTGCCCAGGCGGCGTTCGAAGGCCCGCGAGAGGGCGTCGACGTCGCGGAGCTGCTGCGAGATCGGGGAGACGGCGGGCATGCCGCTGTCGGGCAGCTCGTCGCGCGACCACGGGGTGGTGCTCGAGGAGTTGCGGGCATCAGTCATGACTGACATGCTAAACCCATATGTAGCTAAGCTGCTTAGCAACCAAGGATCTTGCACGTCGACGAGGAGAGGACAATGCGCGCCATCGCCCGATTCGTCAGCGGCCGGGGCACGGCCTGGGTCACGCTGGCCCTGACCGCGGTCGCCGTGGCGCTGCTGTTCGCCCTGCTCCCCCAGGGCGAGAGCGACGCCTTCCCACCCTCCGGACTGCCCGAGTCGAGCGAGGCCGCGAAGGTCTCCGCGCTGCTCGAACAGTTCCCCGACGCCGACACCACGGCGGGCATCGTGGTCTACTCGCGGGGCGGCGACGCGCTGACCGACGCCGACCGCACCGCGATCACCGAGGCGGCCGGTCGGCTCGCCGAGGGCTCCCTCGCCCCGCAGGCGGTCGTGCCCCAGTTCAGCGACGACGGCACCGCGGCGCTGGTGGCCGTCCCCCTCGAAGCGGATGCCGACGCCGACGTCGGGGCGATCGCCGACGAGCTGCGCGCCGACGCCGATCCGGGCGTGGACGGCCTCACCGCCCTGCTCACCGGCCCCGTCGGCTTCCAGGCCGACATCTCCAACGCCTTCGCCGGAGCCGACTTCCGCCTGCTGCTCGTGACCGTGCTGGTGGTCGCGTTCCTGCTCATCGTCACCTACCGCAGCCCGGTGCTCTGGATCGTCCCGCTCGCCGTCGTCGGTCTCGCCGACGGGCTCGCCCGCGTCGTGGTGACCGCTCTGGCCGAGCCTCTGGGCATCACCATCGACGCGTCGATCGGGGGCATCCTCTCGGTGCTGGTGTTCGGCGCCGGAACGAACTACGCCCTGCTGCTCGTCGCCCGCTACCGCGAGGAGCTCACCCGGGTCGAGAACCGGCACACCGCCATGCTGACCGCCTGGCGGAGCGCGGGCCCCGCCATCGCGGCGAGCGGCGGAACCGTGGCGCTCAGCCTGCTCACCCTGCTGCTCGCCCAGCTCTCCGGCAACCGCGCCCTGGGCTTCGCCTGCGCGGTCGGCGTGGCCATCGCCATCCTGTTCGCGCTGCTCGTGCTGCCGGCGGCCCTCGTCGTCTGCGGCCGCGGCCTGTTCTGGCCGTTCGTCCCCCGCGTGCAGAGCGAGACCGACGCCGTGGCCCACCCGCGGAAGCCCGGCGTCTGGATGCGCCTCGGCCGCGCGGTGGCGAAGCGACCCGCCGTCGTGGCGATCGTCGCCGTGCTCGCCATCGTCGCGCTCTCGCTCGGGCTGATCGGCGTGCAGGTCGGACTCTCGCAGACCGACCAGCTGATCGGCGAGCCCGACTCGGTGAAGGCCCAGGCCGTGATCGACGAGTCGTTCAACGCGGGCCTGACCGGTCAGACGGTCGTGCTGACCCCGGATGCGGTGGTCACCGACGCGAGCACGCTCGCCGAGGGCGTGGCCGGCGTCGAGTCGGTGCGTCCCGGCGAGAGCGCCGCGGGCGTGACCCGCCTCGACGTGACTCTCGACGCCGAGCCGGAGAGTGACGAGGCCTTCGCGACGATCATCGCCCTCCGCAGCGCTTACGCCGACGCCGGAGGCGAGCTCGCCGACACCCTCGTCGGCGGGAACGACGCGACCGCGCTCGACACGAACACGGCCTCCGAAGCCGACCAGGCGCTGATCATCCCGCTGATCCTGGCGATCGTCTTCGTCATCCTCGCCCTGCTGCTGCGCTCGCTGGTGGCTCCGGTGCTGCTGATCGCGAGCGTGCTGGCCACCTTCTTCGCGAGCCTCGGCGCCTCGAACGTGCTGTTCCAGAACGTGCTCGGGTTCCCGGCGTTCGACTCCAACGTGGTTCTGTTCGCCTTCCTCTTCCTGGTGGCGCTCGGTGTGGACTACAACATCTTCCTCACCACGCGAGCCCGGGAGGAGGCCGTGCGGCACGGCACCCGGGAGGGCATGGTGCGGGCGCTCAGCAGCACCGGCGGCGTGATCACCAGTGCGGGCATCCTGCTCGCCGCCGTCTTCGCGGTGCTCGGCGTGCTGCCCGTGGTCGCGCTGACCCAGATCGGTGTGATCGTCTGCATCGGCGTGCTCCTGGACACCCTCGTGGTGCGAACGGTGCTCGTGCCGGCGCTCGTCTTCCTGACCGGCGACCGGTTCTGGTGGCCGTCGAAGCCCGCAGCCGGAGCCGCGTCCAGCGCGGGTGCCGCGCCTGCAGGCGGGGCCGCCCGTGCCCGGCACGCCGGGCACGACCGGCACTCAGCCGGGGCGAAATAGACTGGAGGCATCCCTACCGTCGAAACGAGGCATCCGGAGTGACCGAGACCCGCCGCAGCACCGAGCGGTCGCCCTACTGGGGCGTGCCCGTGGCCCGGGCGATCCCGTTCATCGTGACCGCGCTCGTCATCACCTTCAGCCCGAACCACTCGGCGCAAGTGGGCCTCTTCGCCTACGGCGTGCTCGCGATCGTCTCGGGGCTCATCGTCGCCGTGCTGTCGTGGCGCACGATCGAGGTGAGGTCGACCCGGGTGGTCTTCCTCGTGCAGGGCGTCGCCAGCGTGCTCTTCGGCGCCCTGGCCCTCGGCTTCAACGCCGGCGGCCTCGGCTTCCTGCTGTTCTGCGCCACCATGAACTCGGCCATCGGCGGCTTCCTCGAGCTCTACGCGGGCCTGAAGGCCGGCAAGAACCCGGCCGGCCGCGACTGGGCCGTCGTCGGCGGGCTCACCGTGGTCTTCGCCCTCGTGCTGATCTTCTTCCCCACCGACCCCGTCTTCGCGGTCGGGATGCTCGGGGCCTACTCCGCCGTCATCGGCCTGTTCCTCGTGATCGGCGGCCTCTCGCTGCGCTGGGGAACCACCGCACCCGTCGCCGCGACCGGGCCTGAACCCACCAGAAGGGCATCGTGAACCAACCAACGAGGCGCGACCGGCTGAAGCCGGCCGAGCTGATCGTCCTGTCCGCCATCCTCTCGGCCTTCGTCGGGCTGGTGGTGCTGATGGTGTCGCGCGAGTTCCTGCTGGCGGGCATCTTCTTCGGGGTCGCCTTCATCGTCGTGCTCGTCGTGATGGCGATGCTTTCGCTCTCGATCAAGCCGAACGACCGCGAGCAGCACGAGATCGACGACGACGAGCCGCAGGGCCCGGCCGGTCACTAGGCACGAGGCCATCCGGCCACGAGGCATCCGCGCAGGCGCAGCCGAAGCCGCAACCACAGCCCTAGTCGAGGATGTGGTCGACCAGCGCCGACGCCAGCCCCGTGTAGCCCGCCGGGGTGAGTGCCACGAGCCGAGCCTTGGCCTCGGCCCCGATGTCGAGCCCCTCGACGAAGGCCACCAGCTCGGCCTGCCCGATCCGCCGCCCGCGGGTCAGCTCCTTGAGCAGGGCGTAGGGGTCGCTGATCTGCGATCGCCCCTCGGTGATCTCGGCGCGCACGACGGTCTGGATCGCCTCGCCGAGCACCTCCCAGTTCTCGTCGAGATCGCGGGCCAGCGCGTCCCGGTTGAGCGAGATCTGACCGAGGCCGCCGAGGATGTTGTCGAGCGCCAGCAGCGAGTGCCCGAGGGCGACGCCGATGTTCCGCTGGGTGGTGCTGTCGGTGAGGTCGCGCTGCAGCCGTGAGGTCACGAGGGTCGCCGCGAGCGAGTCGAGCAGCGCGCTGGAGAGCTCGAGGTTCGCCTCGGCGTTCTCGAAGCGGATCGGGTTCACCTTGTGCGGCATGGTCGAGGAGCCCGTGGCGCCCGCGACCGGGATCTGGGTGAAGTAGCCGATGGAGATGTAGGTCCAGACATCGGTGCAGAGGTTGTGCAGGATGCGGTTGGCGTGGCTGATCCGGTTGTAGAGCTCGGCCTGCCAGTCGTGCGACTCGATCTGGGTGGTCAGGGGGTTCCAGACGAGGCCGAGCGAGGTGACGAACTCGCGCGAGATGCGCTGCCAGTCGGCGGTGGGGTCGGCCACCAGGTCGGCGGCGAACGTTCCGGTGGCGCCGCTGAACTTGCCGAGGAACTCGGTGTCCTCGATCTGCGCCTTCACGCGCTCGAGCCGGTGCACGGTGACCGCGAGCTCCTTGCCCATGGTGGTGGGCGTCGCGGGCTGGCCGTGGGTGTGCGCGAGCATCGGCTCGTCGCGGTACTCGACGGCCTGGCGACGGAGTTCGGCGATCACGCGCTCGAAGGCGGGAAGCCAGACGCCCTCGACGGCGTCGCGGATGGTCAGGGCGTAGCTGAGGTTGTTGATGTCCTCGCTGGTGCAGCCGAAGTGGGTGAGCTCGGCGATGTCGTTCAGCTCCAGCGCCGCGAGCTTCTCGCGCACGAAGTACTCGACCGCCTTGACGTCGTGCCGCGTGGTCGCCTCGAGCTCGGCGATGCGGTCGATGTCGGCCTGCCCGAAGTCGTCGACGACGGCGCGCAACTCCGTGGCGAGCTGGGGCTCGAGCGGCGTCGCCCCGAACATCCGGTGCTCGGTGAGGAAGAGCAGCCAATCGATCTCGACCCGCACACGCGCGCGGTTCAGGCCGGCTTCGGAGAGGAACTCGCCGAGCTCGGTGACGGCGGGGCGGTAGCGGCCGTCGAGGGGGCTGATCGGCTGAGGGGGCAGAGGAGGCATGGCGGGGCGGGGACTTTCGGTGTGGAGGGCGGGGTTCAGGATGCGGCCGGCTGCCGGAACGCGGGCTCGAGCTGCCGGAACAGCGCCCGGTCGGCGTGCTCGATCATCGCGAGCACCGAGTCGAACAGGGCGGCGTCGGAGTAGTAGGGGTCGGGGACGTCGGTGCGCCCGGCGTAGTCGGCGTCGAAGGAGAGCAGCAGGCGCACCTTCTGCCGGTCCTCCTCGGTGCGGGCCCAGGAGCGCAGCACCCGCTCGTGGCTGCGGTCGAGCGCCACCACGAGGTCGAGCGAGTCGAACCAGGCGGGCTCGAACTGGCGGGCGCGGTGGGTGCTGCCGTCGTAGCCGCGGCTCTCGAGCGAAGCGATCGTGCGCGGGTCGGCGTGCTCGCCGACGTGCCACTCCCCCGTGCCGGCCGAGCTCACGACGACACGGCCGGAGAGCCCGGCCTTCTCGACGAGGTCGCGCAGCACGATCTCGGCCATCGGGGAGCGGCAGATGTTGCCGGTGCAGACCATGCAGATGCGGAAGGCGGCCTCGGGGGGATCGTCGGGCTCGCGGGACATGCCCTTAGTCTCTCATCGGCGGTCGCGGCGGCCCGCGAGGGGCCGGAGGATCGCGCCGATGATGGCCGAGAGGATGGCCAGCACCAGGGCGCCGAGCACCGTCCACCAGAAGCCGGCGAGGGTGAGACCGAAGCCGAACAGTCCGGTGAACACCGAGGTGAGCCAGAGCAGCAGCGCGTTCACGAAGAACGAGATGATGCCGAGGGTGAGGATGTAGAGCGGGAACGCCACGACCCGGATGATGCTGCCGATGATGCCGTTCACGATGCCGAAGACCAGCGCCACCAGGAGGTAGCTGACGATGAGCTCGACGGTGCCGCCGTCGCCGATCGGGTCGATCTTGACGCCGGCGACGATGAGGGTGGTGAGCCACAGGGCGATCGCGTTGACGACCAGGGAGACCAGGAATCTGCGCATGACCCCCACTATCCCAGAACGGCCCGTCGCGCGGAACGGCCAGGTGGTGCAGAGTCGAGGCATGGTGAACCTGCCCTGGCAGCCGGAGTACCCGATCCTGACCGCCCGCCTCGCCCTGCGCCCCCATCGCGGGAGCGACCTCGACGACCTGCTGAGGTACCACTCCGACCCCGAGGTGGTGCGCTACATCCCGTGGCCCGTGCGCACGCGCGAGCAGACCGAGGCGGCGCTCGAGTCCCGCACCCGTCAGGGCGCGGTGACCGAGGAGGGGCAGTGGCTGGTGCTCGCGATCCAGCTGCGCGACGACGTCGGGCTGAGCGAGGGCGGCCGGGTGATCGGCGAGGTGCTGCTCAAGTTCGACAGCGAGGCGGATGCCCGGGGCGAGCTCGGCTACGCCATCGCCCGGGATGCCGAAGGGCACGGCTACGCCACCGAGGCCGCGCGGGCCGTTCTCGAGCTGGCTTTCGCCCGGTTCGGGCTGCACCGCGTGATCGCCCGCCTCGATGCCCGGAACCGCGCATCCGCTGCCCTGCTGGAGCGGCTGGGCATGCGCCGGGAGGCCCTCTTCGTCGAGGACGAGCACTTCAAGGGCGAGTGGACGGACACCCTCGTCTACGCGATGCTCGCGCGCGAGTACCGCCCCGAGCATATTCCCGAGGCGGGATGAGACCGAGAACTACACTGGACGGATGACCTCCGGCTCCGAAGCAGCCCCCGCCGTTCCGGTGAGGATGCGCCCCGAGATCCTCGCGCTGCCCGCGTACCGGCAGGGCCAGGCCGCGCCGACCGGGTTCAAGCTGTCGTCGAACGAGAACCCGTACGACCCGCTGCCCGGTGTGCTCGAGGCCGTCGACCGTGCGACCCGGCAGCTGCACCGCTACCCGAACGCCGCCGCCCCCGAGATCACGGCTCGCCTGGCCGAGGAGTGGGGGGTCGATCCCGACGAGGTGATCGTCGCCGCCGGATCGGTGGCGCTGCTGATGCAGTTCACGATGGCCGCCGCCGGCCACGGCGACGAGGTCGTCTTCTCCTGGCGCTCCTTCGAGGTCTACCCGTGGATGACGGTGCTCCCCGGGGCCACCGCGATGCCGGTGCCGAACACGCCCGACCACCGCCACGACCTCGACGCGATGGCCGCCGCGATCACGGATCGCACGCGCCTCGTGCTCGTCTGCAGCCCCAACAACCCCACGTCGAGCATCGTGACCAAGGCCGAGTTCGAGGCCTTCATGGCGAAGGTGCCCTCCGATCTCCTGGTCATCCTCGACGAGGCCTACGCCGAGTTCGTCACCGATCCGGAGGCGGTGAACGGCCGGGCGCTGGTGCGGCGGTACCCGAACCTCGTCGTGCTGCGCACCTTCTCCAAGGCCTACGGGCTCGCCGGTCTCCGCATCGGCTACGGCATCGGCCGCGCCGACGTGCTCGCGCCGGCCCGCACCACGATCGTGCCGCTGAGCCTCACCGACCACGCCCAGGTGGCCGCCCTCGCCTCGCTCGACCGCGGCGACGAGCTCCGCGAGCGGGTCGCGAACATCGCCGTGCGGCGCGACGCCGTCTACGAGGCCCTGCTCGAGCAGGGCTGGACGGGCATCCCGAAGCCGAACGGCAACTTCGTCTGGTTCCCGGTGGGCGAGCGCACCCCCGAGGTGCTCGAGGTGTTCCGCCGGCACGGCATCATCGCCCGGGGCTACCTGCCCGACGGCGTCCGACTGACGATCGGCGAGGAGGAGAGCGTGCAGAACGTGCTCTCCGCCGCCGACGAGATAGCGAGGATCCTCCGATGACCGAGACCCCGACGGTGCAGTTCCTCTCGGTCGAGGGCGAGTTCGCCCCGACCGAGTCGGCCGAGGAGTACCGCTCCTACCTCGATCGCCTGAGCGAGACAGACCTGCAGGAGTTCTACCGGAAGATGGTCGTGGTGCGCCGTTTCGACGGCGAGGCCACCAACCTGCAGCGGCAGGGCCAGATGGCGCTCTGGGTGCCGAGCCACGGCCAGGAGGGCGCCCAGGTGGGCTCGGCCTTCGCCGCCCGCCCGCAGGACCACCTCTTCCCGAGCTACCGGGAGCACGCGGTCGGCCTGGTGCGGGGCATCGACATGCTCGCCATCGTCGAGCTCCTGCGCGGCAACACCCACGGCGGCTGGGACCCGACCGACCCCACCAACGGCAACTTCCACGGCTACTGCCTGGTGATCGGCTCGCACTCGCTGCACGCCACCGGCTACGCCATGGGCCTGCAGCGCGACGGGCTGGTCGGCACCGGCGACCCCGAGGTCGACGCCGCCGTGCTCTGCTACTTCGGCGACGGCGCCACCTCCCAGGGCGACGTCAGCGAGGCCTTCGTGTTCTCGGCCTCGAGCCAGACGCCGAACGTGTTCTTCCTGCAGAACAACCAGTGGGCCATCTCGGTGCCGGTCAGCGTGCAGTCGCGCGTGCCGCTGTACCTCCGCTCCCGCGGCTTCGGCGTGCCGAGCGTGCAGATCGACGGCAACGACGTGCTCGCGAGCTACGCGGTCACCGCGAAGGCGCTCGACGACGCCCGCGGCGGCGGCGGCCCGCAGTTCATCGAGGCGCTGACCTACCGCATAGGGGCCCACACCACCTCCGACGACCCCACGAAGTACCGCGAGAACGCCGAGCAGGAGTTCTGGGTGAAGCGCGACCCGATCGTGCGCTTCGAGAAGTACCTGCGCGGGCTCGGCGAGGGCGACGCCTTCTTCGACGGCGTGAAGGCCGAGGCCGACGACTACGCGGCCGACATCCGCGCCCGCACGCTGGTGCTCGAGGCCCCGCCGATCGGCACCATGTTCGACCACGTGTACTCGGAGCCGCATCCGGTGATGACCGAGCAGAAGCTGTGGCTCGAGCGCTACGAGGCGTCGTTCCAGGAGGAGCAGGCATGACCACCGTGAACCCGTCGAACCCGACGACCGCCTCCATCGCCCCCGAGGTGCAGGAGCTGCCGATGGCGAAGGCGCTGAACCTCGGCCTCGCCAAGGCGCTCGCCGACGACCCCAAGGTGCTGCTGATGGGCGAGGACATCGGCCGTCTCGGCGGTGTCTTCCGCGTCACCGAGGGCCTCCAGGCGCAGTTCGGCGCCGATCGCGTCGTCGACACCCCGCTGGCCGAGTCGGGCATCATCGGCACGGCGATCGGCCTCGCGATGCGCGGCTACCGCCCGGTCTGCGAGATCCAGTTCGACGGCTTCATCTGGCCGGGCTTCGACCAGATCACCAGCCAGCTCGCCAAGCTGACCAACCGCGGCGGCGGCGCGTTCTCCATGCCCGTGGTCATCCGGGTGCCCTACGGCGGGCACATCGGCGCCGTCGAGCACCACCAGGAGAGCCCCGAGGCGTACTTCGCGCACACCGCCGGCCTCCGCGTGGTGAGCCCCTCCACCCCGAACGACGCCTACTGGATGATGCAGGAGGCGATCCGCTTCAACGACCCGGTGATGTTCTTCGAGCCGAAGAGCCGCTACTGGCCCAAGGGCCCGGTCGACTTCACCGGATCGGCCGCCCCGCTGCACGCCAGCCGGGTCGTGCGCGTCGGCACCGACGTGACCGTGCTCGCCCACGGCGCCATGGTCAGCGTGCTGATGCAGGCCGCCGAGATCGCCGACGCCGAGGGCATCAGCCTCGAGGTGATCGACCTGCGCTCCATCAGCCCGATCGACTACGGGCCGATCATCGACTCGGTCACCAAGACCGGCCGCCTCGTCGTGGCGCAGGAGGCCTCGGGCTTCGTCAGCGTCGGCTCCGAGATCGCCGCGACCGTCGCCGAGCGCGCCTTCTACTCGCTGCAGGCCCCCGTGCTGCGGGTGGCGGGCTTCGACACCCCCTTCCCGCCCGCGAAGCTCGAGACCGTCTTCCTGCCCGACGCCGACCGCGTCATGGAAGCCGTCGACCGCGTGATGGCCTACTAGGCCATCCGCATCCGACCAGGTACGTCAGGAGAACCCATGTCGTCGCAGTTCAACCTCCCCGATGTCGGCGAGGGCCTCACCGAGGCCGAGATCGTCTCGTGGAAGGTCGCCCCCGGCGACACCGTCACGGTGAACCAGGTGATCGTCGAGATCGAGACCGCCAAGTCGCTCGTCGAGCTGCCGTCCCCGTTCGCGGGCACGGTCGAGAGCGTGCTGGTCGAGGAGGGCACCACCGTCGAGGTCGGCACGCCCATCATCACGGTGTCGTCGGGTGCCGCGGCCCCCACGGGTTCGGCGGCGCCGGGCTCGGCGGCGCCGATTCAGGATGCTCCGCCCGCCCCCATCCGCGTGGTGCCCTCGGCCGACCTCACCGAGACCGAGTCGATGGTGGCCACCGCCGAGCGCACGGCCACCGCCGAGCGACCGGGCGCGGAGGAGAAGCCCGGAGCGGTGCTCGTCGGCTACGGCATCAAGGGCCACGTCGCCAGCCGCCGCTCCTCGCGCCGCAGCACGAGCGCCATCCCGGCCATCGGCGAGACCCGTGAGGGCACCCGTCCGGCCGAGCGGGTCGCCCGGGTGCAGCAGCCCATCCCGGGGCTCCCCGTGATCGCGAAGCCGCCCATCCGGAAGCTCGCGAAGGACCTCGGGGTCGACCTCAACGAGGTCACCCCCACCGGGCTGATCGGCGACATCACGCGCGACGACGTCGTGCGGCACGCCGAGCAGGCGAAGGTGTTCCACAACATCGAGACACCCCAGTGGGCGCCCGAGCGGGAGGAGCGCATCCCCGTCAAGGGCATGCGCAAGCAGATCGCGAAGGCGATGGTCGCGAGTGCGTTCACCGCCCCGCACGTGAGCCTCTTCGTCGACGTCGACGCCACCCGCACGATGGACTACGTCAAGCGGCTGAAGGCCTCGGCCGACTTCACGGGCGTCAAGATCTCCCCGCTCCTGATCATGGCGAAGGCCATCATCTGGGCGGTGCAGCGCAACCCCATGGTCAACTCGGCGTTCACCGAGAAGGAGATCATCGTGCGCAACTACGTGAACCTCGGCATCGCCGCTGCCACGCCGCGCGGCCTGATCGTGCCGAACATCAAGGATGCGCAGGACATGTCGATGCGCACCCTCGCCGAGTCGCTCGAGCAGCTCACGCTGACCGCGCGGGAGGGCCGCACCTCCCCCGCCGACATGGCCGACGGCACCATCACCATCACCAACATCGGCGTCTTCGGCATGGACACGGGCACCCCCATCCTGAACCCCGGCGAGGTCGGCATCGTGGCCCTCGGCACCATCAAGCAGCGCCCCTGGGTCGTCGACGGCGAGGTGCGCCCGCGCTTCGTCACCACCGTGGGCGCGAGCTTCGACCACCGCGTGGTCGACGGCGACGTGGCGAGCCGGTTCGTGGCCGACGTGGCCTCGATCCTCGAGGAGCCCGCGCTGCTGCTCGACTGAGCCGAGGCACTGCACCGCCCGGCTGATTTGCTATTGATAATCACTATCAATAGTGTGGGGCTGTGACCTCCCGACTCCTCCCTGTCCTCGCGTCCTCCGCGGTGCTCGCCCTCGGCCTGGCCGGATGCTCGTCCGGCTCGTCGGCCGACACCACCGCCACGTCCTCCGACGGCATCAGCATCGTCGCCTCCACCAACGTCTACGGCAGCATCGCCGAGGCCGTGGCCGGCGACGCCGCCACGGTGACCTCGATCATCGACAGCCCCGACAAGGATCCGCACGAGTACCAGGCCGACGGCCAGAACCAGCTCTCGCTCTCCAAGGCGCAGCTCGTGATCGAGAACGGCGGCGGCTACGACGACTTCGTCGACACGATGCTTTCGGCCGCCGACAACTCCGCCGCCACCGTGCTGAACGTCACCGACATCTCGGGCTACGACACCGAGCCGGCCGAGGGCGAGTTCAACGAGCACCTCTGGTACGACTTCCCCACGATGCAGAAGCTGGTCGATCAGCTGGTGAGCGAGCTGAGTGCGCTCGACGAGGGCAGCGCATCCGCCTTCTCGGCCAACGGCGAGGAGCTCAAGCAGCAGCTCGCCACACTCGAGAGCGGCGAGGCCGACATCGCCTCGGCGCACGAGGGCGCCGGCGTCGCCATCACCGAGCCGGTGCCGCTGTACCTGCTCGACGCGGCAGGCCTGACGAACAAGACGCCCGACGAGTTCAGCGAGGCCATCGAGGAGGACACCGACGTGCCGCCGCTGGTGCTGAACGAGACCCTCGCGCTGTTCGACGACAAGAGCATCGACGTGCTGGTCTACAACGAGCAGACCGGCGGCCCGCAGACGGATGCGGTGCTCGAGGCCGCGGAGAAGAACGGCATCCCGGCGGTGCCGGTCACCGAGACCCTCCCCGACGGCGTCGACTACGTCGAGTGGATGACGGCGAACCTGAAGGCGGTGTCCGACGCCCTCGGCTAGGCGCCGCTCGGCCTGGCGCCGGTCGGCCGGGTGCCCAACGGCGGGCCCCCGCGCCCACGGCAGTAGGGTGTCAAGGTGACCGACCCGGTGCTGACCCTGCGCGACGCGAGCCTCGCGTTCGGGCCCCGCACCCTCTGGTCGGGGCTCGACCTCGACGTGCAGCCGGGCGAGTTCATCGCCGTGCTCGGGTCGAACGGCTCGGGCAAGTCGAGCCTGCTGAAGGTCATCCTCGGACAGCAGCGGCTGAGCGGCGGGTCGGTGTCGTTCCTCGGGTCTCCCGGCCGGCGCGGCGACCGTCGAATCGGCTACGTGCCGCAGCAGAAGCTCGCCGACGACGGCACCCCGCTGCGCGCCCGCGACCTCGTGGCCCTCGGCCTCTCCGGTCACCGCTGGGGCGTGCCCCTTCCCTCCGCGGCCCGTCGCCGCGAGGTCGACGCCCTGCTGGAGGCCGTCGGCGCCACCGACTACGCGAACGTCGGCGTGGGCACCCTCTCGGGCGGCGAGCAGCAGCGGGTGCGCATCGGCCAGGCGCTCGCCGGGGAACCCCGGCTGCTGCTCTGCGACGAGCCCCTGCTCTCGCTCGACCTCACCCACCAGCGCGCCGTCAGCGAGCTGATCGACCGGCAACGGCGGGAGCGCGACTTCGGAGTGCTCTTCGTCACCCACGACATCAACCCGATCCTCGACATGGTCGACCGGGTGCTGTACCTTGCCGGCGGCGGCTTCCGGATCGGGACGCCGGAGGAGGTTCTGCGCTCGGAGGTGCTGAGCGAGCTCTACGGCTCGCGGGTCGACGTGATCCGCACGCACGGACGGGTGATCGTCGTCGGCACGCCCGACGGGGCCCACGGGCATCCGGACGACCAGCTCGCGCACCACGACGACCACGACCACCGGCCCTCCCCCGGGCTCCTCGGAGGGCTGCCGTGAACGGCGACATCTGGTCGGAGGTCTTCAACTTCGCGAACTACGGCGAGCTCGTGGTACTGCTGCGCAACTCGATCATCGCGGGCGCGGTGCTCGGCGTCGTGGGCGGCCTGATCGGCGTCTTCGTGATGTCGCGCGACATGGCGTTCGCGGTGCACGGCATCAGCGAGCTCTCGTTCGCCGGCGCCGCGGCCGGGCTGCTGTTCGGCATCGGGGTGGTGGAGGGCTCGATCATCGGTTCGCTGATCGCCTCGCTGATCATCGGGCTGCTCGGCTCGCGGGCGCGCGACCGCAACTCGATCATCGCGGTGCTGATGCCGTTCGGGCTGGGGCTCGGCATCCTCTGCCTCTCGCTCTACCCCGGCAGATCGGCGAACAAGTTCGGGCTGCTGACCGGGCAGATCGTCGCCGTCGACGACCCGCGGCTGAACTCGCTGATCGCCATCTCGATCGTCGTGGTGCTCGGGTTGCTGCTCGTCTGGCGGCCGCTCACCTTCGCCAGCGCCGACGCCGACGTCGCCTCCGCCCGAGGCGTGCCCGTGCGCGGACTGTCGATCGTGTTCATGCTGCTGCTCGGGCTCGCCGTCGCGGTCTCGGTGCAGATCGTCGGCTCGCTGCTGGTGCTCTCGATCCTCGTCACACCCGCCGCCGCCGCGCTGCGGCTCTCGTCGTCGCCCGTCGTCGTGCCGCTGCTCAGCACGCTGTTCGCCGTGCTGTCGCTCGTCGGCGGGATCATGCTCGCGCTCGGCGCCTCGGTGCCGATCAGCCCCTACGTGACCACCATCTCGTTCGCGATCTACCTGATCTGCCGCCTGGTGTCCTGGCGGCGACGACGTCGGGGCCTGTCGGGGCGGGTACCGTTGAACACGAGGACGGTGATGCAGTGAAGAGGAACACCTGGCAGCGCGAGGCGGTGCGGAGCGCCCTGGGAACCCAGATGGGCTTCGTCAGCGCGCAGAGCCTGCACTCCTCCCTGAAGAACTCGGGCTCGCAGATCGGTCTGGCGACCGTCTACCGCGCCCTCTCCGATCTCGCCCAGGAGGGCGAGGCCGACTCGCTGCAGTCGCCAGAGGGTGAGGCGCTCTACCGCGCCTGCTCGCTCGCGCACCACCACCACCTGATCTGCCGCAGCTGCGGTCTCACGGTCGAGATCGAGGCCGACGAGGTCGAGTCGTGGGCGCAGAAGACGGCCACGCTGCACGGCTTCAGCCGCCCCGAGCATGTCGTCGACATCTTCGGCTTCTGCTCGGCCTGCGTGCCCACCCCCTGACCGCTCTCGGCGCCCGTCGGGCGATGGTGTAAGCTAGCGAGGTTGGGTGGAATCCTCCGCCCTCTGCGGGGCCGTCACGAGGCGGGCCTGTCGACAAGTCATCTTGGGTGAGACGGTCGTCTCACGGTAACCAAATGGAGGAAGCAATGGCAGCAGTCTGCCAGGTGACAGGAGCCGTTCCCGGCTTCGGTCACAACATCTCGCACTCGCACCGGCGCACCAATCGCCGCTTCGACCCGAACGTGCAGAAGAAGAAGTACTACGTGCCTTCGCTTCGCCGTAACGTCACGCTGACCCTGTCGGCGAAGGGCATCAAGGTCATCGATGCTCGTGGAATCGAGTCGGTCGTCAAGGACCTCCTCGCTCGTGGGGAGAAGATCTAATGGCAAAGCAGCAGGACGTCCGTCCCATCATCAAGCTCCGCTCGACGGCGGGCACCGGTTACACCTACGTGACCAAGAAGAACCGTCGCAACGACCCCGACCGTCTCGTGCTGAAGAAGTACGACCCGGTCATCCGTAAGCACGTCGACTTCCGAGAGGAGCGGTAAACACATGGCTAAGAAGAGCAAGATCGCCAAGAACGAGCAGCGCAAGGTCATCGTGGAGCGGTACGCCGCGAAGCGCCTCGAGCTGAAGAAGGCCCTGGTCAGCCCGACCTCCACCGACGAGGAGCGCGAGACCGCCCGCCTCGGCCTGCAGAAGCTGCCGCGCAACGCGTCGCCGATCCGCGTGCGCAACCGCGACGCCGTCGACGGCCGCCCCCGCGGAAACCTCAGCAAGTTCGGAATCAGCCGTGTCCGCTTCCGCGACATGGCGCACCGGGGCGAATTGCCGGGCATTACGAAGTCCAGCTGGTAAATTACCCACGGTCGTACCGACCAACCGAACTGGCCCTGTGGCCGGGACCGTTCCACTGAAAGAGCTACCCAGGTAGCGAAGAGGTCCGAGGAGGACACCTTAAATGGCTGACAAGTCACTCAACAAGACCGAGCTCGTCGCAGCCGTCGCCGCCGCTTCCGGCCAGACGCAGGCTTCCGTCAACGAGGTGCTCGACGCTCTCTTCTCGACGCTGGCCGACTCGGTCGCCTCGGGCACCAAGGTCACGATCCCGGGCTGGCTCGCCGTCGAGCGCACCTCGCGCGCCGCTCGCACCGGCCGCAACCCGCAGACCGGCGCCACCATCGAGATCCCGGCCGGTCACTCGGTCAAGATCTCGGCCGGTTCGAAGCTGAAGGCTGCTGCCAAGTAGTCGCTTCACCACCAGCTCAGAAGGGCGACGGCTTCGGCCGCCGCCCTTCCGCTGTTAACGCACCCGGCGTCTCGGCTGCTGCCTCCGTTTACTCCGTCGACTCCGTTCCGGCCGTTCCGGCAAAGGCCCAGGCCGACGCGCGTACAGTGGATGGGTGCTGAGAGTCGTCCGCGTGTCAGGCCCCGCCGTTCTGGTGGTGGCGGCCTTCGCGGCCCTCCTGATCGCCCTCGCCATCGGCGGTGGCGCCGCACCGCAGCTGCTCGAGGATCCCGGGCCCGTCGTGCGGTTCGGGCTGCCGATCACCTCGACGCTCGTCAACATCTCGGCCGCCGGCATGATCGGTGCCATCGGCCTGGTGGTCTTCGCCATCCCGCCCTCGAGCCCGGCCTGGAGTCGTGCCCTCGACGTGGCCGCCGCATCCGCCGGCCTGTTCACCGTGGCGGCGGCGCTCACGGGCTTCTTCAGCTACCTCAGCGTCACCGCTCGCGCCCTCAGCTTCGACGACGCGTTCAGCCAGGGTCTCGGGCAGTTCCTCACCCAGATCGAGCTCGGTCAGGCCTGGCTGCAGACCACGCTGCTCGGCGCGGTCGTCACCGTGCTGTGCTTCGCCGTGCGCAACCACACCGCGCTCGTGTTCGTCGGCCTGGTCGCCGTCGTCTGCCTGGTGCCCATGGCCCAGCAGGGACACGCCGCGGGTGTCGACGGCCACGACGCCGCCATCACCGCGCTCGGCCTGCACCTCGTCTTCGCCGCGGCCTGGCTCGGCGGGCTCGTGGTCATCGTGCTGCTCAGCCGGCAGCTGACCACGCCGGTGCTCGTCGACGTCGTCGCCCGCTACTCGACGGTGGCGATCGTCTGCTTCGTCGTGGTCGCGGCCTCCGGCTACGTCAGCGCCGAGCTGCGGGTCGGCTCGCTCGACCGGCTGCTCACGCCCTACGGCATCCTGGTGCTGGTCAAGGTGGGCGCGCTGCTCGCCCTCGGTCTGATCGGGGCCCTGCACCGCCGCTACGTCATCGGCAAGCTCGGCACGACCGAGCGGCGCCGGCACTTCTGGTGGCTCGTCGTCGCCGAGCTCGGCTTCATGGGCATCGCCACCGGCTTCGCCGCCGCCCTCGCCCGCACCGCCACCCCGGTGCCGCAGGAGGTGCCCGAGACCCAGACCGCCGCGCAGATCCTCACCGGCGAGAAGCTGCCCCCCGAGCTGACGGTCGGCAACTTCCTCACCCAGTGGAACTTCGACCTGATCTGGGTGCTCGTCTGCGCCTTCGCGATCTTCTTCTACGTCGCCGGGGTGCTGCGCCTGCGCCGCCGCGGCGACCGGTGGCCCTGGTATCGCACCGTGCTCTGGATCGCGGGCATCCTGCTGCTCTTCTACGTCACCAACGGCGGCCTCAACGTCTACGAGAAGTTCCTCTTCAGCGCGCACATGTTCGGTCACATGACGCTCAGCATGATGGTGCCGCTGCTGCTCGTGCCCGCTGCGCCCGTCACGCTCGTGCTGCGGGCCGTGAAGAAGCGCGGCGACGGCAGCCGGGGCGTCCGCGAGTGGGTGCTGCTCGCGGTGCACTCCAAGGTCGCCACGGTGATCGCGAACCCGGTCGTGGCGGGCGTGCTCTTCGCCACCAGCCTCGTCACCTTCTACTACACGCCGCTGTTCCGCTGGGCGACCGAGAACCACTTCGGTCACGAGTGGATGATCGTGCACTTCCTGATCGTCGGCTACCTCTTCGTGCAGGCCCTGATCGGCGTCGACCCGGTGCCGTACAAGCTGCCGTACCCGTTCCGGCTGCTGCTCCTGCTCGGCACGATGGCGTTCCACGCCTTCTTCGGGCTCGCCCTGATGGAGGGCACGGGGCTGCTGCTCGCCGACTGGTTCGGCGCCACCGGCCGCGACTGGGGCCCGAGCGCGCTGCAGGACCAGCAGAACGGCGGCGGCATCGCCTGGAGCATCGGCGAGATCCCGACCTTCACGCTCGCCCTGATCGTCGCGATCCAGTGGAGCCGCGTCGACAAGAAGGAGACGAAGCGACGCGACCGCAACGCCGACCGCACGAACGAGGCCGAGCTCGGTGAGTACAACGCGATGCTCGAGCGCCTCGCCGAGAAGGACACGGCGCGCTAGACGCCCGAATGTCAGCCGCGCGGCGCGAACTGGATCGCGCCGTCGGGCTCGATGCCCAGCGCGAAGGTCACGTCGTAGGGGATCGAGCGGTCGATCGTGGTGACCGTGCCGTCGAAGAGCGAGCGGATGTCCACCCGCACGTGCGCGCTGCCCGACGCCGTCGGTACCACCCAGCTGTCCTGCCCGGCGATGATCGTCAGCGCGGGGAAGGTCTCGATCGACCAGTCGGGCTCGGAGACGATGCGGTCGTCGACCTCCAGCCCGAACGGGCAGCCCGGAGGATAGAGGAGCGTCTCGGTGGCGCAGTCGGCCAGGAAGTCGTGCACCGTCGTCTGCACCTCGTCGAGGAAGCGCGTGGTGGGCTGCACGTCGACGATGGCGCTGACCGAGCTGCCGGTGCTGGTCGCGACGAGCTTGGACGGGTAGGCGCCGAGGTAGTGCGAGGTGTGGCCGAGCACCGTCAGACTCGGCACCAGCAGGTCGTAGCTGCGATTGGCCCGGAACGCGCCCGCGTCGCCGGCCGACACCTGCACCGTGCCGGCGGTGAAGGTGCTCGCGTGCGAGACGGTGACCTCGGCCCGGGCGGTGGGCGAGCGCAGGAACTCCCACTCGGGGAAGACCAGCCAGCTCGTGCCCGTCTGCACCACGTCGAACTCGGTCTGGCCCTCGACCTGCTGCTCGCCGGTGCCGGTCAGCGTGTAGGAGTAGACGATGCGGTGGCGACCGGGGATGATCTCGGTGTCGCTGACCTCGCTGATGCCCGTGATGCCGCCGAGCGCATCCGGGGTCACCAGAGCCGCCTCGCCGGTGCCGGCCTCGTCGCCGCTCGTGAGCTTGACGCCGGGGGTCGCGAGGGCGCCGGGCACGTCGTGCTCGGCGAGGGCCTCGAGGTAGAGCCGCACGAAGGTGCTGGCACTGAACAGCTCGCGGTTCAGGATGCCCACGGCCGACACGAGGGCGGCGATCGTGAGCACGAACAGGCCCACCCAGATCACGATCGATCGGTGCAGGGCCTCGCGCCTGTCCACACCTCCCGCATCCATGTGCACAGTTTAGGCGGGAGCCGGGAGACCGCTCCGGGCGGCGGGTAGATTGGAGGGATGGCCAGGCCCACTCTCTCCGCCGAGCAGCAGCGCGTGTTCGAGCTGATCGAGGGCACCCGCAAGCACGTCTTCGTCACCGGCCGGGCCGGTACCGGCAAGTCGACCCTGCTGAACCACCTCTCGTGGAACACCGAGAAGCAGCTCGTCATCTCGGCCCCCACGGGCGTCGCCGCCCTGAACGTGGGCGGTCAGACCATCCACTCGCTCTTCCGGCTGCCGATCGGCGTCATCGCCGACAGCGAGATCGAGCAGAACGCCGAGGTGCGCAAGCTCCTCAACACCATCGACACCCTCGTGATCGACGAGGTGTCGATGGTCAACGCCGACCTGATGGATGCGATGGACCGCTCGCTCCGGCAGGCGCGGGGCCGCAAGGCGGAGCCGTTCGGCGGGGTGCAGGTCGTGCTGTTCGGCGACCCCTACCAGCTGGCCCCCGTGCCGGGAGACGGCGAGGAGCGCGCCTACTTCGCCGACCACTACCGCTCGATGTGGTTCTTCGACGCCAAGGTGTGGGAAGAGACGGAGCTCGAGATCGTCGAGCTGACCGAGATCCACCGCCAGCACGACGACGAGTTCAAGCACATGCTGAACGCGGTGCGCTTCGGCATGGTCACGAAGGAGATCGCCGACGTGCTGAACGCCACGGGCGCCCGCTCCCCCGCGCCCGACACCGCCATCACCCTGGCGACCCGCAATGACGCGGTCAACCGCATCAACCAGACGGCCCTCGGCCGGCTGCCCGGCCGGGTGCTCAGCGCCAAGGCCGAGATCAGCGGCGACTTCGGGGGTCGCGCCTACCCGGCCGACCTGAACCTCGAGCTCAAGGTGGGCGCGCAGGTGATGTTCCTCCGCAACGACGCCGATCAGCGCTGGGTCAACGGCACGGTGGGCACCGTGACGAAGATCTCCTCGACGGTGTGGGTCGAGGTCGACGGCGAGGTGCACGAGGTCGACCCGGTGGCCTGGGAGAAGCACCGCTACTCCTACGCTCCCGAGTCGAAGAAGCTCAGCAAGGAGGTGATCGGCGAGTTCACCCAGTTCCCGCTGCGCCTGGCCTGGGCGGTCACCATCCACAAGTCGCAGGGGCAGACGTACGACGAGGCCGTGGTCGACCTAGGGGCCCGCGTGTTCAGCCCCGGCCAGACCTATGTGGCGCTCTCGCGGCTCACCTCGCTCGAGGGCCTCTACCTCAGCCGGCCGCTCCGCCCCTCCGACATCATCGTCGACCCGGCCGTGCAGGCCTTCATGCGGCGCCGCCGCGACGAGGCGGCCGCCGCCCGCGCCTGATCTTCTTCCTCTCTGAGGAATCCTCGGGTAGTGTGGGTCCATGACCGTACGCCCTCGAATCGTGATCGTGCTGGTGGCCGCGTTGCTGGCCGCCGGCGCCGCACCGGGTGCGGCGGCCGAGAGCCCCGGTGTCGTGAGCCTCGGTGCCGTGAGCCTCGGTGCCGTGCCGTTCGTGCGCGACACCATCACGGTGCCGCACGGGCCGAAGGCAGGTGACGAGCTCGCCGTCGACCCGGTCAGCCGTCAGCTGTACCTGACCGGCGACGGGGTGAACGGCGTCTCGGTGTTCGACACGACGAGCCGGCGCTTCACGACGTCCATCGCGACGGGACCGGAGGGCAGTCCCGGCAGGTATCCCTCGGGAATCGGGATCGACTCGAGCATCGGGCGGGTGTTCGTGGCCGACGAGAGCGACGACACGGTGACCGTCATCGACGTGACGAGCAATGCGGTGATCGAGCGGATCGAGCTCGCGCAGCCGGGTCAGACCCTGCGTGCCCACCACGTGGCGGTCGATCCCATCGCTCATCGCGCCTACGTCCTGAACCTGGCCGCCGATTTCATCTCGGTGGTCGACACGGTGTCGCTGCAGGTGATCGGAGCGATCGACGAATTCGGCGGGGTGACCGCGGACGCGTCCGACCTGGCGATCGATCCGGGGCTGCACAAGGGCTACGTCATCGATTCCGGTGCGGGCACGGTGTCCGTGTTCGACACGCTCTCCGGCAAGGCGTCATCGACGATCACCGCGGGCATCGGGGGCTTCCCCCGTGACATAGCCGTCGATGCGATACGGCATCGCGCCTACACCGCCGACTACACAACCCAAACGGTCTCGATCATCGACACCGCGCGTGACGTCGCGGTGGGCACCGTTCCTGTCGGATCGGGCCCGATGTCGATCGCGATCGACTCCTCGTCGCAGCTGGTCTACGTCATGAACCTCGAGGGCGAGACCGTCAGCGTGATCGACGCGACGGCGGGCCGGGTGCTGACGATCCTGGAGCAGGGCGGGCGATATGGAACAGGGCCGCGCCCGTCGGCCGTCGCCGTGGACGAATCGACGTCGACGGCCTACGTGCTGAGCTGGCCCACCGGGTCGATCGCCGTCGTCGCCTCGGGACGCTCCCGCACGTCGACGATCGAGCGACAGGGCGGCGCCGACCGCTACGGCACGGCGGCCGAGGTGTCGCGGCAGACCTTCGCGCCCGGTGTGCCCGTGGCATACATCGCCTCCGGGGCGGCCTTTCCCGATGCTCTGTCGGGAGGGGCTGCTGCCGCCGCAGACGGCGGACCGGTGCTCCTCGTGGCCCCTGACGACGTGCCGGCCGTCGTCGCCGCCGAACTCCGCCGGCTGCGGCCGGCGAGGATCGTCGTGCTCGGGGGGAGTCTCGCGGTCTCCGACGGAGTGCTCGCAGCGCTGAAGGCCTTCGCCCCGAAGGTCGATCGGATCGGGGGCGCCGATCGGTTCGAGGTCTCGGCGGCGGTCTCGGCCGAGACGTTCGCAGAGCATCCGACGGTCGCCTTCGTCGCGTCCGGTGCCGCCTTCCCCGATGCGCTGGCGGGCGGAGCAGCGGCCGGCCTCGACGGGGCCCCGATGCTGCTCACGAGGAGGGACGGGGTTCCCGCCGCGGTCACGGCCGAGCTCAGGCGACTGAAGCCCGATCGCATCGTGCTGCTCGGGGGGCAGGCGGCCGTGTCGGGAGAGGCCGAGTCGGAACTGCGCCTGATCGCGCCGACGAGCCGGCTGTCGGGGGCCGACCGCTTCGCGGTCTCCGCTGCCATCTCGCACGAGTCCTTCCCCGTGGTGCGCACCGACACGGTCTTCATCGCCTCGGGCGAGACCTTCCCCGACGCCCTGGCCGGGTCGCCGGCCGCGGTCACGACCTGGGCTCCCGTGCTGCTGGCCAGACGGGACTCGCTCCCCCAGGCCACCGTCGACGAGCTCGACCGCCTAAGGCCGTCGCGCATCGTCGTGCTCGGCGGCCCGGCGGCGATCAGCGCGGCGACGATGGACAAGCTGAAGGGCCATCTGCGCTGACGCGGGGGCGGGGCTCGTGGTCGGCCCCCCCTTACTGGGGCGGGTGCGGCCCCGCGCGGGCGAGGGAGCGCCGATAGCCTTGCGGCGAGGGGGTTCACCATGGCAACTGTGCTGTATCGCATCGGCCGGTTCGCCGCACGGCGGAGCATCGTCGTCATCGTGGGCTGGATCGTTCTGCTCGTGCTCATCGTCGGCGGCGGGCAGCTGCTGCAGAAGTCGTTCGCCTCCGCGTTCGAGATCCCGGGCACCGAGTCGCAGCAGGCGATCGACATGCTCGACCAGCGCTTCCCCCAGGCCGCGGGCGGCTCGGTGCGCGTCATCTTCGAGGTGCCGGAGGGGTCGAGCATCCAGGACTTCGAGTCGCAGATCGCGGCGGCCGACGAGGCGATGAAGGCGTCCCCCGACGTGGTCGGGGTGAGCGGTCCCTTCGACGAGAACGTGACGGGCCAGGTCTCCGACTCCGGTGACTACTCGGGCCGCCTCGCCTTCAGCACGGTGCAGCTGACGGTGGCGAGCTCCGACTTCACCGCGGCCGATGCGACCGCGCTGAAGGCCGCCGCCGAGACGGCTGCGACGGGTGGGATGACCGTCGCGTACTCCGGCCTCACCGATGTCAGCACGGCCGCCGCCGACACCGAGCTGATCGGCCTCGCCGTGGCCTTCGTCGTGCTGCTGATCACCTTCGGCTCGCTGCTCGCCGCCGGGATGCCCCTCGTCACCGCCGTGATCGGGGTGGTCGTCGCGTACTCGCTGATCGTGCTGTCGACGGCGTTCGCCGACGTCTCCTCGACCGCTCCGCTGCTCGCGACCATGCTCGGCCTCGCGGTGGGCATCGACTACGCCCTGTTCATCGTCTCGCGGCACCGGGCCCAGCTCATCCGCGGCATGGATCCGAAGGAGTCGGCGGCCGTCGCGACCTCCACGGCCGGCAGCGCGGTGGTCTTCGCCGGCCTCACCGTCGTGATCGCGCTCCTCGGCCTCGCGGTCGTGCAGATCCCGTTCCTCACCGTGATGGGTCTCGGCGCCGCGGTGGCCGTGGTCGTGGCGGTTCTCGTGGCCCTCACGCTGCTGCCGGCCATCCTGGGCCTGTTCGGCCGCACGCTGGTGCCGAAGCCGACCTCGCGCTCGGCCAAGCGGGAGCTGGCGGCCGAGGGCACGCACCGCACCCTCGGCGCCCGCTGGGTGGCGATCGTCACGGCCAAGCCGGTGATCACCGTCGCGGTCGTGGTGATCGGTCTCGTGATCGTCGCACTGCCCGTCGGCTCGATGCGCCTGACGCTCCCGGATGCGGGCTACAACCCCGAGGGCTCGGTCTCGCGCACCGGCTACGACCTGCTCGACGAGGGCTTCGGTCCCGGCTTCAACGGGCCGCTGCTCGTGACCGCCGACGTCTCGACCGTGGGCGCGGCCGACCTCGGCGACGCCATCACCGCGTTCGGGGACCGGTTCGGCGGCCTCGCCGACGTCCAGTCGGTGAGCCAGGTGGTGCCGAACGCCACGGCCGACATGCTCATCGTCTCGATCACGCCCGATTCGGCGCCCGACAGCACTGCCACCCAGAACCTGGTGCAGAGCATCCGCTCGAGCGAGCCGGCGTTCGAGAAGGCGAACGGCTTCGGCTACCAGGTGACGGGGCAGACCGCCCTCGGCATAGACGTCTCCGAGCGGCTGCAGAGCGCGCTGGTGCCCTACGGCATCGTCGTGGTGGGGCTGTGCATCATCCTGCTCACCATCGTGTTCCGCTCGCTCGCCGTGCCCGTGACGGCGACCGTCGGCTACCTGCTGTCGGTGTTCGCGTCGTTCGGCATCGTCACCGCGGTGTTCGAGTGGGGGTGGCTGGCCGACGTGCTCGGCGTGGCCAAGGTCGGGCCCGTGATCAGCTTCTTCCCGATCCTCCTGATGGCCGTGCTGTTCGGCCTGGCGATGGACTACCAGGTCTTCCTGGTGTCCCGGATGCGCGAGGAGTTCGTCAAGACGGGCGACCCGCACACCGCGGTGCGGCACGGCTTCATCGGCGCCGCGCGCGTCGTGACCGCTGCGGCGCTGATCATGTTCGCGGTGTTCGCCTCGTTCGTGCCCGGCGGCGGAGCGGTGCTGCAGCCGATCGCGCTGGGCCTCGCGGCCGGTGTCTTCATCGACGCCTTCCTGGTGCGGATGACGTTCATCCCCGCGGTGATGATCCTGCTGGGCCGCTGGGGCTGGGCGCTGCCCGCGTGGCTCGGGCGCATCCTGCCGAACGTCGACCTCGAGGGTGAGGGCGTGCGCGAGCTGCTCTCCGCCACCGAGTGGCGGCCGCTCGACGAGGCGGGGCGGCCGTTCGCCGTCGCCGCCGCGGGAGCCGTCGTGGTGGGCGCGGAGGCCGCGCCGTTCGAGCTGCGCGCCGAGGCGGGCGAGCTCGTGCTCGTGACGGGGGCGTCGTCGACGCACCCCGAGGCCGTGGTCGCCGCGTTCGCCGGGCGGCAGGAGCTGCGGGGCGGGCACCTGCGGGTGCTCGACCAGCCGCTGCCGTTCCACGCGGCGGCCCTGCGGCGGAGCTCGGTGCTGGTGCAGCGCCCCGTCGACGCGTCGCTCGGGGACTCGGCCGGTGCGCTGCCGTCCGGAGCCCCCGGCGTGCTCGCCCGGCTCGAGCACGAGCTCGGGATCGAGCTCGACGAACTCTGGGGAGCTCCCATCGCGGAGCAGTGGTTGCGGAGCCTCGCGGTGGCGACCACCACCCGGGCGCGGCTCGTCGCGATCGACGCCACCGGCATCCCGACCCCGCTGCTGCAGCGGGCGCTCGCCGTGCTGCACGACGCCCTGCCGCTCGCCGCGACCCTCGCCGTGGCGCACCACGGCGCCCGGCTGGAGCTGAGCGGCCGGACCGTGCGGGTGCTCGCCCTCTCCCCCGCTCCCCCGGGGCTCGAGCTGACGGCGCACCTGCCCGCGAAGGAGCTCGCCGCGCCGGCAGCACCGGCGGCACTCGAAACCGCACCGGCCGACACCACCGACGACGCCCCGGCCTCCCCCACCGACAGCACCCCTCGAGAAGAAGTGACCGCATGACGAGCCTCCGATCCCTCGTGCGCCGCGGTGACACCGCGCCCGTCTCCCCACTCGGACGCCGCATCGCCATCGGGCTCGCCGTCCTCACGCCGCTGCTGATCGCGGGCGTGGCCGTGAGCGCGTTCCAGAGCCCGGCCGGAGCCGAGGCGGGGCCGAGCGCCGCCGACTCCCCCTCGAGCACCGCCCCCCTGCTGCCCGCCGCCCTGGTGAACGAGGACGAGTACGTCGACGTCACGGCCGCGGACGGGACGACGTCGAAGGCCGTGTTCAGCAAGCTGCTGACCACCGACCTCACCGACGGCACCTCGGGCACGGGCTTCAGCTGGACCCTCACCGACGCGAAGACCGCCTCGGCGGGCCTGGCATCCGGGGACTTCGCCGCCGTCGTGACGATCCCCTCAGACTTCAGCGCCTCGTTCCAGTCGGTCGGCACCGCGAACCCGGTGCAGTCGACGCTGCAGGTGCAGACCGACGCCGGCAGCAGCTACGCCACCCAGCTGCTCGCGGACGCTCTCTCGACCGACCTCCAGGCCGCCGTCTCCCGCCAGATCACCTCGGGCTACGTCACCAAGTCGCTGGAGGCCTTCGGCGGGGTGCGCACCAGCCTCTCCCAGGCCGCGGGCGGGGCGACCCAGATTGCAGGCTACGTCGACCAGGCGGGCACCGGTGCCGATCAGCTCGCCGGCGGGCTCACGAAGGCGGTCGACGAGGGAGCGGCGCCGCTCACCACGGGCGTCCAGGGCCTGGCGACCGGTCTGAGTGCGCTCTCCACCGGAGCGGCCGTGCTCCCGGTGGCGGCGGACGACTTCGCTGCCGCGTCCTCGGGGATCTCCTCGGCGATGACGGTGCTGAAGGACCGCCTCGGTCAGGAGAGTCTGGCGAGCCTCGCGATCGACGATCGCCAGAAGACGCTGGAAGCGGGCATCCAGGCGCTCAGCGACGAGGTGCCCACCCTCACCCCGACTGAGATCCAGGATCGGCTCACCGCGCTGAAGGACGAGGCCGCCGGCATCCGCGTGGCGTCCTTCACCGTCACCCTCGGCCTCGGTCTCGACACGCTCGGCGTCACGGCGCTCGACGGCTTCACGACCGAACTCAGTGCGGCGCAGACGCAGTTCGCCGCCAAGGTGCCGGAGCTGACCGACAATCTCGCCCTGGCCTCGGACGGGGCGGGCAAGCTCGCCGTCGGCATGGTGACGCTGACGGGTGGCCTCCGCGACGCCGCCAAGGGCGCCTCCGACCTCGGCGGCAGCCTGCACCAGCTCAGCGCCGCCCCGCAGGAGCTCGCGACCAAGCTGCAGGAGGGGTCCGACCAGATCCCGGCGTACACCGCCGACCAGCAGACGCAGCTGGCGACCGTGGTCACGCAGCCCATCCTGACCGCGCAGACCAGCGTGGGCGGGGCGCCCTCCCCCGCTGCCGCGATCGCCGCCGTGGTCATCCCGCTGGCGCTCTGGCTGGGCGCGTTCGCCGTCTACCTCCTGCTGGCGCCGTTCACGCGCCGGGCTCTCGACTCCACGGCTTCGACGTTCCGGGTTGTCGTGGCCGCGCTGGCCCCGGCCGCGCTGCTCGGTCTGGTGCAGGCCGCTGTCGTGGCCGTGGTGCTGTTCGCCGTCGGGGTCGATCCGGCCCGGCTGGCCGGTGGCATCCTGTTCTCGCTGCTGATGTCGCTCGTGTTCGTCACCCTGCACCAGGGGCTGATCGCCCTGCTCGGCCAGACCGGACGGGTGCTCTCGATCGCCCTGCTCGCGGTGCAGGTCGCCGCCGCGGCCGTGATCGTCCCGGCCGGGTTGAGCTCGTCGCTCTACACCGGGCTCGCGTCGCTGCTGCCGCTGACCAACGCCATCACGGGGCTCCAGGCCCTGCTCTCGGGCGGCTCCCTCGACGCCGTTCTCGGGGCCGCCATGGCGCTCGCCGTGTTCGGCCTGATCGGTCTCGCCCTCAGCCTCGTGGCGGCGTCGCGTCAGCGTTCGCGCGATGTCGTGGTCATCGCCTCCCAGCCGGCCCTTCCCGCGGGGGCCAGGGCGGCGACCGCCTAGGCGACCTGCGCGGCCTTGGCCTGAGCCAGGTCGAGGAACAGCTCGGTGTTGAAGCGGTAGGCGACGAGCACCTCGTCGATCACCCGCTCCCGCTCCGCCGCGTCCCAGTTGACCGCGTCGAGCTGGGTGCGGTAGGTCTCCTTGAACTCCTTCGGCTTCGCGATGTCGCCGAAGAGGTAGAAGCCCACGCCGTTGGTCTCGAAGCCGAACTGGCGCTGCATCAGGGTGCGGATGATCTGCCCGCCCGAGAGGTCACCGAGGTAGCGCGTGTAGTGGTGGGCGATGAAGCCGCCGTTCCAGGTGGCCGCGACCTCGTCGATGCGCCGCACGTAGCGGGCAGTGGTGGGCAGCGGCACGATCTGCTCGCGCCAGTCGTCGCCGATCAGGAACCGCAGGTCTTCGACGATCGCGGGCAGCCGGGTGAGCTTCGGCGAGATGAACGCCGCCGCCACGGGGTCGTTCTTCATCCGGTCGGCGGCCGCCTCGAGCGACTCGTAGATGAAGAAGTGCTGCGCCACCAGCGCGATGTAGTCGTCGCGCGAGCCCTTGCCGCTCATCAGATCCGTCATGAAGCCGGCGCCCTCGCTGTCGGAATGTCCGGTCCAGGTGCGCTCGCGGAGCGCCTGCGAGAAGGGGATCACTGCAGCCATGCGTTCAGTCCAAGCCGTCGGAGGTTAGGTTGCCCTAACTGTAGCGGAGGGAACGGCCGGAATGTCTCCGAGTTCGTCATGAATGCGGGCGCGGTTCGATACCCAGCACCGCGCACGCCTCGTCGTAAAGCGCCACGATCTCCCGCCGCACCTCCCCGCGCTCGGTGATCGCCCCGGCCGGCCAGGCGACGGATGCGCGATGCACCCCCCGGGCGGTGGTGACGTCCCACACCCCGCCGTCCCCGTCCAGCCCGGCCATCTCGGCCGACTCCGCTGACGGGTCGACGAAGGCGCGGGCGATCAGCAGGTTGTCGTCGCTGTGGTCGCCGTTCATGTGGCGGAGGATCGCCTCGACGACCTCGGGTGCGAATGCGGTCATGGTCCCGAACGCTAGTCCAGGAGCTGCGCCTGCAGGAAATAGGTGCTGCGCGCGAAGGCCAGCGCGGCGGCGTTGCGGTCGACGAGCGGCAGCACCGTGGCGTTCGCGAAACCGGCCGTGGTTCCGGCGTAGCTGTGCTGGGTGACCGGGGTGCCGTGCTCCTTCAAGCGGCTGACGAAGCCGTCGACGTCGGCGCCTCCGGCCCACGCGGTGTCCTCGGCGCGGTGCAGCAGCACGGGCGCGGGGATGACCCCGCCCTCGTCGTCGCCGAGCAGTGCGTAGTAGGCGACCACCGCATCCGCCACCCCGCGCTGGGCGAGCCGCAGGGCGTAGCGACCGCCGAGCCCGAGCCCGATCAGTCCGACCCGGGCGGGGCTGCCCTCCGCGGCACCCTCCGGGGTTCGGGCCAGCGCCACGGCGTCGTCGAGCGTCGCCAGGGCGAAGCCCGGGTCGAGTCGCGCCTCGAGCTCGGCCGCCCCGTCGGGCTCGGTCGTGGCGACCCCGTCGAACAGGTCGGGCACCACCACGAAGAAGCCCTGCCCGGCGAGGGCGCGGGCGTAGGCCTCGAGATACGGCAGTCGGCCGTAGGCGTCGTGCACGATCACGACGGCGGGTCGCCCGCTCTCGCCGAACTGCAGCGGCCAGCCGGGCGAGGGGATGTCGACGAACTCCGGCATCAGCCGACCCCCTTCTCGTCGGCGAGGCGCAGGTGGTTCACGTGCATGGCCGTCTGCGCCAGCGCCGAGAAGCGGTGGAACGGGCGGAGGTTCTGCCAGCCGGCCGACCAGCGGACGCCCTCGGCGACCGTCCAGACGGTGGCACCCGGGCTCTGCTCCAGCAGCGCCGCGATCTCCGCCGAGCGGGCGAGATGGTGCTCGCGCGTCTCGCGCACTCGGGCACCGAGCCCGGTGAATCGGAAGCCGTGGCCGGGCAGCACCTGATACATGCCGTCCGAGGCATACGACTCTCCGGGCTCCAGCTGCTCGAGCCGGTCGAGCGAAGCCAGGTGGTCGCCGATCGCGTCCTCGGCCGGTCCGCCGAGCCCGATGCCCCCGAAGATCGCCGGCAGCAGATGGTCGCCGGTGAAGACCAGCCGCTCGTCGCGCTCGACGAGCGCGATGTGTCCGGGCGTATGACCGGGGGTGTCGAGCACCTCGAGCCGCCGGCCAGGGACGTCGAGCACGTCGCCGTCGGAGAGCAGCCCGTCGGCGCTGGACCGCGCGGCGGTCACCTCGATCGACATCGGCTCGAGCTCCTCGCGCCGGGCGCTCGGCACACCCCAGCTGATCAGACGGGCGGTCGCCGCACCCGGGGTCTGCCGATCTCGGGCATCGGCGAGGCGCGCGATGGCGGCCTGCTCGCGCTCGTGCAGCACGATGCGGGCACCGGTGCGCTCCCGCAGGTGCTCGGCGAGGCCCAGGTGGTCGCGGTGCAGGTGGGTCGAGACGGTGCTGCGCACGTCGGCGACGGATCGGCCGAGCGCGTGGAGGGCGCTCTCGAGGCGGGCCCGGTTCTCCTCGGAGTCCCAGCCGGGGTCGATGACGTGCACCCCGCCCGTGTCGTCGAGCACGAGGTAGCTCAGCGTGTAGCGGGGCGAATGGGTCGATCCGAGCGCCTGGGGCAGCACGTGCAGCCAGTCCCGCACCGGCGCGAGAGGGGGCAGGCCCTCCCCCGTCTTCTCGGCGCGGAACTCGTCCTCGCTGACCGCCTCGACCCCGGGCACGGGCGTGGTCCTCACGGCAACCGGCTGATCGTCTCGAGGAACAAACCGGCGAAGCGCGCCACGTCGACATCGAGGGCGACATCGACCGGATGCGCGGCCGACGCTCCCCCGGCGTGCACCGTGTCCTCCCCCACCCGCCGGCGCCGGTCGACGACGGTCTGGCCCCGGCTCTCCCCGCCGAGCTCCACCCGAACCGGATGGCGCTCCACCCGGAGGGCCCCCGGATCGACCAGCGCGCAGAGCGCTCCCGCGTCGCCGATGTGACCGCCGAACGCGGCCGGGTCCCCGGCCTCGTCCGACTCCGGGTCGGCCATCTGGAAGTGCAGCAGCGCACCGGCCAGCCGCTCCGACGCGGACTCCGATCCGAGCAGGAGCCGCGCGGCCGGCTCGTCGATCGTCACCTGGTTGAACACGTCGAGCCCGTACATGAACGTGGGCACGCCCGAGTCGAGCACCACGGCGGCCGCCTCCGGGTCGTGCCAGACGTTGAACTCCGCCACCGCGGTCGCGTTGCCGCCCGAGGCGGACCCGCCCATGAAGAGGATGCGCTCGATCTTCGGGGCGACCTCCGGGTGCAGGCGGAGCAGCAGGGCGAGGTTCGTCTGCGGGGCGAGCGCGACGATCGTGACGGGATGATCGGAGGCGAGCAGGAGGTCGCGGGCGAGATCGACGGCGTGCCGCGCATCCGGAACCCGCTCGGAGACGGGCAGACCCAGGTCGCCGAGACCGTCGGTGCCGTGCACGTGCGAGGCCCGGGGCGGCTCGATCAGGGGCCGGATCGCCCCGGCGGCGACCGGGATGTCGGGAGCGCCGGCGATGTCGAGCACGGTCAGCGTGTTGGCGACCACGTTCTCGAGCGAGGTGTTGCCCGCGACGCAGGTGATGCCGACGAGCTCGATGTCGGGATGCGCGACCGCGAAGAGCACGGCGAGGGCGTCATCGACGCCGGTGTCGACGTCGAGCAGTACACGTTGGGCCACGGGCCCAATCTAGCGCGGGGTGCGCGTCGACCAGAGAGCCCACGCCACCAGCACCGGCTGGAAGGCCAGCCGCACCGCGCGCCGGCGGTCGGTGTCGAGGCCGAAGGCGCTGCGGCCGTGCAGCCACTGGGAGACGTTGCCGGGGAAGATCGCCGTGAAGAAGAGGGCCGCGACGGTGCCGACGGCCTTCTTGTGCCCGGGGAGCGCGACCAGGGCGGCGCCCAGGGCGATCTCGGCGACACCCGAGGCGAGCACGACGGTGTCGGTGTCGACCGGCACGAACTCGGGCACCTGGGCCTGGAAGTCGCGGCGGGCGAAGGTGAGGTGGCTGGTGCCGGCGAAGACGAGAGCCGAGCCGAGGGCCACGCGGGCGATGGTGCGGAGGGGGAGTGCCATGGAGCAATGATGCTCCGTTCGGAGCGGATGACGGGAATCGAACCCGCGCTATCAGCTTGGGAAGCTGAAGTTCTGCCATTGAACTACATCCGCGCATCCGCCACGGCGGGCGAACGCGTCAAGTCTATACACTGACTGCGTGCTCCTCTCCGACCGCGACATCCGAACCCAGATCCGCGAGAACCGGGTCAGCCTCGAGCCCTTCGATCCGGCCATGGTGCAGCCCTCCTCGGTCGACGTGCGGCTCGACCGGTACTTCCGGCTGTTCGACAACCACAAGTACCCCTTCATCGACCCCGCGGCCGACCAGCCCGAGCTGACCCGCCTGATCGAGGCGAAGCCCGACGAGCCGTTCATCCTGCACCCGGGGGAGTTCGTGCTCGGCGCGACCTACGAGCGCGTCAGCCTGCCCGACGACCTGGCGGCGCGCCTCGAGGGCAAGAGCTCGCTCGGTCGACTGGGCCTCCTGACCCACTCCACCGCGGGCTTCATCGACCCCGGCTTCTCGGGTCACGTCACCCTCGAGCTGAGCAACGTGGCGACGCTGCCGATCAAGCTCTGGCTGGGCATGAAGATCGGTCAGCTGTGCTTCTTCCAGCTCTCGAGCCCGGCCGAGCGCCCCTACGGCTCGACCGAGTACAGCTCGCGCTACCAGGGGCAGCGCGGGCCGACGGCCTCGCGCTCGCACCTGAACTTCCACCGCACCGACGTCTCCACCCTGACCCAGGGGTCGGCGGGGGAGTAGGGCCCTACTTCCCGGCGCCGCCCGGCAGGCCGGCCGCCCCGAGGCGGGTCGCTCCGCGCGAGCGCGCCCGCTGCTCCTCGAGCGCCTCGGCGAAGCTGGCCTCCCAGTCCTCGGCGACGTCGATGCCGAGGCGTCGCGCCTCCTCGACCGAGAGCTCCTTCGGGAAGCCGTGGGTGTCGGAGAGCCGGAACACCTCGGTGCCGGTCAGTGTCTGGCCCTCGTAGAGCGCGAGCGCGGCGAGTCCGCCCTCCAGCGTGCGGCGGAAGGCGTTCTCCTCCTTGACCAGCACGGCCACGACCTCGTCGCGGGAGGCCGCGACCTCGGGGTAGTCGGCCGCGTAGAGGTCGGCGATGACCGGCACGATCTCGCCGAAGAAGTTCTCGCTCAGGCCGAGCGACAGGGCGAGGCGGATGGCGCGGCGCAGCAGCCGGCGCATCACGTAGCCCTGCTCCTTGTTCGAGGGGCGCACGCCGTCGACCGCGAGGAAGGTCGCCCCGCGCAGGTGGTCGGCGATGATGCGCATCGCGGCCGTCTCGTCGTCGTAGGAGCGGCCGGTGAGCTCTTCGAGCTTTTGCACGATCGGCCAGAGCAGCGAGATGCGGAACACGTCGTCCGAGCCGAGCGAGGCCGCCGCGATGCGCTCCAACCCGCCGCCGAAGTCGACGTTGCGCTTCGCGAGCTCCTCGAAGGAGCCGTCGGCCAGCCGCTGGTACTGCATGAAGACCTGGTTGCCGATCTCCATGAACTGGCCGCCGTCGCTCGCCGGGTGGGCGAGGCCGTAGGAGGGGTCCTGCTTGTCGGCGCCGAAGTCGTAGAAGACCTCGCTGTCGGGGCCGCAGGGGTCGCCGATGGGCGTCGCCTCGAGCGAGCCGCCGCGCGACCACCAGTTCTCGCCGCCGTCGTAGAAGAAGATGCGCTCGCCGGGCTTCACGCCGCGGGCGTCGCCGTCGGCCTGCGAGCCGATCTCGGCGATTCCGTTCGAGACGCCCTTCTCGGCGAAGACCTGCGCCCAGATCGACGCGGCCTCGTCGTCGCGCGGGATGCCGTTTGCCTGGTCGCCGATGAAGCAGGTGACGTAGATGTTCTCGGGGTCAAGGCCCACGATCTCCGTCAGGAACGCGTAGAACTGCCGGATCTGAGTCTCTTTGAAGTAGTCGCCGAGCGACCAGTTGCCGAGCATCTCGAAGAAGGTGGTGTGCCGGTTGTCGCCGACGTCGTCGATGTCCTGGGCGCGCACGCAGGGCTGGGAGTCGACGAGGCGGTTGCCCGCCGGATGCGGCTCGCCGAGCAGGTACGGCAGCAGGGACTGCATGCCGCTGCCGTTGAAGAGCGTGCTGGTGTCACCCCGGGGCACGAGCGGGGCCCGCTCGATCACCGTGTGCCCGTTCGTCTCGAGGAAGGCGAGGTAGGAGTTGCGGATCTCGTGGGCGTCCATGCGACCAGCTTCCCACAGCGCCCAGGGCCGCGGGGGAGCGGCGGGACCCCCAGGCCGGGGGCGTTCCGGCGCCGCCTGCTCAGTGCGTGGGCAGGGACTGCAGCTGCGGCAGCTGCAGGGTGAGCCAGGGGCTGAACGCCCACGGGGTGAGCGCCACCGCGGTGCCGAGCTCGGCGGCGTCGGCCCAGTGCCACTCGGCCACCTCGTCCGGGTTCGGCCGGAGCGGCGAGGCGGCACGCGCCGTGAACACCGGGCAGATCTCGTTCTCCACGATGCCCGAGGCGTCGATGGCCAGGTAGCGGAAATCGGGCAGCGCGAGCTCGAGGGCCGTGATCTCGAGACCGAGCTCCTTCTCGGCCCGCCGCACCACCGCATCCGTCATCGACTCGCCCGGTGCGGGGTGACCGCAGAACGAGTTCGTCCAGACGCCCGGCCAGGTCAGCTTGCCGAGCGCCCGCCGGGTCACCAGGATGCGCCCCTCGTCGTCGAAGACGTGGCAGGAGAAGGCGAGGTGCAGCGGCGTGCTCTCGGTGTGCACCGCACTCTTGTCGGCCACTCCGATCGCGGCCCCGTCGTCGGAGAGCAGCACGACCTGTTCGTTCACTAGGGTCATTTAGCTATTCTCCTTTATTACAAGACAGCCATGTAAAGTCGAACCGTGGACACGCACGATCTGGTCGCGGTGTCGGAACGCCGGCAGCAGCACGTCGAACGGGTTCTGACGTCGTTCTTCAGCGACTCCCACTATCGCGCCCGGGCGCTGGGAGCGCCATACGCCGCCCTCTGGCAGACCCTCGAGCGCAACGCCTCGGGCGGCAAGCTGTTCCGGCCGCGCATGGTGATGGCGGCCTACGAGGCGCTCGGCGGCACCGACCTCGACGCGGCGGCCCACGTCGGGGCGGCGTTCGAGCTGCTGCACACCGCGCTGATCGTGCACGACGACGTGATCGACCGCGACTTCGTGCGCCGCGGCAACCCCAACGTCTCGGGCAGCTACCGCGACATCGCCACCACCGCGGGCATCCCGCTGCCGATCGCCGAGCACCGCGGCATGTCGGTCGCGGTGATCGCGGGAGACCTCGCGCTCTTCAACAGCTACCGGATGCTCGACCGCTCCGGCGCGGAGGGCGTCGTGCGCACCCGGCTGCACGACATCTTCGACGAGGCGATGTTCGTCTCGGCCGCCGGCGAGCTCTACGACGTCGACTTCTCCATCCGTGCCGAGCCGCCGACGGTCGACGAGATCGTCGACATGGAGCGGCTGAAGACGGCGGGCTACTCCTTCGAGGGTCCGCTGCAGGCGGGTGCCGTGCTGGCCGGGGCCTCGGGGGAGGCGGTCGACGCCCTCGGACAGTACGGCCGCAGCATCGGCATCGCCTACCAGATCGTCGACGACCTGCTCGGCGTCTTCGGCGACGAGGGCGACACCGGCAAGACCACGATGGGCGATCTGCGCGAAGGCAAGCGCACGGTGCTGCTCGCCCACGCGGTGACGCAGCCGGGCTGGGCCGCGGTCGAGACGCTCTTCGGCTCGCCCGAGCTGACCCCCGAAGGCGCCGACCGCATCCGCTCGGTGCTGGAGGAGGGCGGATCGCGCCGGTTCGCCGAGGCTCTCGCCCGCGACTTCGCCAACCGGGCCTGGGAGGCCCTCGTCACCGACGCCCTTCCCGAGGCCGTCCGCCAGGAGTTCCAGCCCGTGGTCGCCTCGGTGCTGGGGCGGGTACGCTGAGGCCATGACCGGGCCGAGCCTCTACGACCAGGTCGCGATGGAGACCGCGTCGGTCGTCATCCGGCGGTATTCCACGTCCTTCGGGCTGGCCTCGCGCCTGCTCGCTCCGACCGTGCGCCAGGACATCGAGAACATCTACGCCCTCGTGCGCCTCGCCGACGAGGTCGTCGACGGGGTCGCCGCCTCGGCCGAGCTCAGCACCGCCGAGATCACCGAGCGGCTCGACGCCCTCGAGCGCGAGACCTGCAGCGCGCTGCTCTGCGGCTACAGCACCAACCTCGTCGTGCACGCCTTCGTGCTCACCGCCCGCCGCACCGGCTTCGGCGACGAGCTCACCACGCCCTTCTTCCGCTCGATGCGGGCCGACATCTCGGCCAGCCGGCACACGCCCGAATCGTTCGCCGACTACGTCTACGGCTCCGCCGAGGTGGTGGGCCTGATGTGCCTCGCAGCCTTCCTGCGTGGCGAACAGGTGACTCCGGCCCAGCACGCGGTGCTCGTCGATGGCGGACGGCACCTCGGGGCGGCGTTCCAGAAGATCAACTTCCTGCGCGACCTCGCGGCGGACTTCGGCGCGCTCGGTCGCAGCTACTTCCCGGGGATCGACGTGACCACGTTCACGGAGGCCGAGAAGATCCGCATCATCGCCGACATCGACGACGACCTGCGCATCGCGCGAGCGAGCCTGCCCGGTCTGCCGACGAGCAGCCGCCGAGCGGTGGCGCTCGCCCAGAGCCTGTTCGAGGAGCTCACCGACCGGCTGCGCGCGACGCCTGCCCCGGTGCTCGCGACCTCGCGCATCCGGGTGCCGAACCCGGTCAAGGCGCGGCTCGCGCTGGCGGCGGCGGTGGGGCGGCTGCCCCGCGAGCGGGACACGACCACCACGGCCCCTGTGGCCACCGAGGGAGACACGACCACGTGACGGCGAAGACAGCACTCGTGATCGGCGGCGGCATCAGCGGACTCGCGAGCGCCGCCCTGCTGGCGCGCGACGGCTACACGGTGACCCTGCTCGAGAAGAACGACGAGCTCGGCGGCCGGGCGGGCACCTGGGAGAAGGACGGCTTCCACTTCGAGACCGGCCCCTCCTGGTACCTGATGCCCGAGGTGTTCGACCACTTCTTCAAGCTCTTCGGCACCACGGCCGAGGCCGAGCTCGAGCTGGTCAAGCTCGACCCGGGCTACCGCGTGTACTTCGAGGGCGAGGAGCAGCCGATCGACCTGCAGGCCGATCGTGCCAAGAACCTCGACCTCTTCGAGTCGCTGGAGCCGGGCTCCGGGGTGCGGATGGCCGGCTACCTCGACTCGGCCCAGCAGACCTACGAACTGGCCAAGGAGTACTTCCTCTACTCGACCTTCGAGAAGCTCGGGCCGGTGTTCACCGCCAAGCCGGTGCTGAAGCGTCTGCCGCGTCTGCTGCGGCTGCTGACCGAGCCGCTGAACTCCTTCGCGGGCCGCACCGTGAAGGACCCGCGGCTCGTGCAGGTGCTCGGCTACCCGGCCGTCTTCCTCGGCAGCTCGCCGTATGCCGCTCCGAGCATGTACCACCTGATGAGCCACCTCGACCTCGACGAGGGGGTGCTCTACCCGCAGGGCGGCATCACCACGGTGATCGCGGCGATCGAGCGGATCGCCCGCGCCGAGGGCGTCGAGATCGTCACGGGTGCCGACGTGAAGCGAATCGTCACCGCGGTCGACGGTGCAGCGGCCGACGTGCCCCAGCCGGTCGACGCCTTCGACTACGAGACGACCATGTATGACACCGACGTGATCGACCGCGATCAGCTCGCCCGCCTGCTGGCCGGCGAGGAGCCGGGCGGCGAGCCCGACCGCGAGGGCGACGTCGAGGAGAAGACCCCCGCCGCGGGGCGCCCGCACGTCGGCGGCGTGCACTACACCGACCGGGAGGGCCGCGCCCACTCGCTCGAGGCCGACATCGTGGTCTCGACCGCCGACCTCTGGCACACCGAGACGAGCATGCTGCTGCCCGAGCTGCAGACCTACCCCGAGTCGTACTGGGAGAAGCGCACCGCGGGCCCCAGTGCCCTGCTCGTGCTGCTCGGCGTCAAGGGCGAGCTGCCCGAGCTCGAGCACCACACCCTGTTCTTCACGAAGGACTGGAAGTCGAACTTCAGCAAGATCTTCGACGACCTCGAGGTGCCCGACCCGGCCTCGCTCTACGTCTGCAAGCCCAGCGCCACCGACCCCGGCGTCGCGCCCGAGGGCCACGAGAACCTCTTCGTGCTGGTGCCGCTGCCGCCCGACCCGTCGATCGGCAAGGGCGGTGTCGACGGCGCCGGCGACCCCCGCATCGAGCAGCTCGCCGACACCGTGATCGAGCAGATCGCCACCTGGGCGGGCGTTCCCGACCTCGCCGAGCGCGTGGTCGTGCGCCGCACCATCGGTCCGGCCGACTTCCTCGAGACCCTCAACGCCTGGCGCGGCACCGCCCTCGGCCCCGCGCACACACTGCGCCAGAGCGCCATGTTCCGCTCGCGCAACGTCAGCACCAAGGTCGACGGCCTCTACTACGCCGGCGGGTCGACGACGCCCGGCATCGGCCTGCCGATGTGCCTGATCAGCGCCGAGCTGGTGCTGAAGCGCCTGCACGGCGACACCACGACGACGGCTCTGCCCGAGCCGCTCGCGCTCTAGGGCGCGCCCGGCATGGGCATCCTGTACCTCGCCGCCCTGCTGGTGTCGCTCACCGGCATGGTCGTGCTCGACCGGCGGTTCCGGCTGTTCTTCTTCGACCGGCCCGGCCGGGCCGCGATCGTGCTCGTGGTCGGCGTGCTGTTCTTCGTCGTGTGGGACCTGTTCGGCATCGGCCTCGGCATCTTCTTCCGCGGCGAGACGTCGTTCATGACCGGGCTGCAGGTGGCGCCCGAGCTGCCGGTCGAGGAGCTGTTCTTCCTCACCCTGCTCTGCTACCTGACGATGAACGTGTTCCGGGGCGCGCAGCTCCTTCTCGAGCGGCGGAGGGCGTCATGACCTACTGGGCCCTGAACGCCGTGTTCCTCGGCGTGGTGGCGGTCGTGGCGGTGCTCGCCGCCGTGGTCGTGCGGCGCGCGCATCCGGATGCCCGCCGGGGCCTTCTGGGCGTGTTCGGTCTCACGGCCGGCCTGCTGCTCGTGCTCACGGCGCTGTTCGACAACGTGATGATCGCGATCGGCCTCGTGGGTTACGACGAGGGACGCATCTCGGGTGCGTTCATCGGCATCGCGCCGCTGGAGGACTTCGCCTACGCGCTCGCCGCGGCGGTGCTGCTGCCCTCGCTCTGGCTGCTGCTCGGCGCCAGGAGCCGCGCATGATCCGGCAGCTGCTGGTCTCGTCGCGCCCGCTGTCGTGGGTGAACACGGCCTTCCCGTTCGCGGCGGGTTACCTGATGACCACGCGCGAGATCGACCTCGTGTTCGTGCTCGGCACGATCTACTTCCTCGTCCCGTACAACCTCGCGATGTACGGCATCAACGACGTGTTCGACTACGAGTCCGACCTGCGGAACCCGCGGAAGGGCGGGGTCGAGGGCGCGGTGCTCGACCGGTCGCTGCACAAGGTCACGCTCTGGGCCGTGGCGATCACGAACATCCCGTTCCTCGTCTATCTCGTCGCGGTCGGGTCGCCGCTGTCGTGGCTGGTGCTCGCGGTCAGCGTCTTCGCCGTGATCGCGTACAGCATGAAGGGGCTGCGCTTCAAGGAGCGCCCCTTCCTCGACTCGCTCACCTCGTCGACGCACTTCGTCAGCCCGCTGGTCTACGGCCTGGTGCTGGCGGGGGCGGTGTTCACCCCGGCGCTCTGGGCGGTGCTCGGCGCCTTCTTCCTCTGGGGCGTCGCGAGCCACGCCTTCGGGGCGGTGCAGGACATCGTGGCCGACCGCGAGGGCGGCATCTCCTCGATCGCGACCGTCATCGGCGGGCGCGCGACCGTGCGCTTCGCGTTCGCCTGCTACGTGCTGGCCGGGCTTCTGCTGCTCGCCTCGGAGTGGCCGGGCCCGATCGCCGCGGTGCTCGCGCTGCCCTACGCGCTGAGCGTCGTGCCCTACTGGTCGGTGCGTGACGAGGATGCGGAGACCGCCAACAAGGGGTGGAAGCGCTTCCTCTGGTTCAACTTCCTCAGCGGTTTCGTGGTGACCATGCTGCTGATCTGGACCTGGGTGCTGCGTCCGTAGCACCCCCGGAGGTCTGCCTACACTTCTGTGATGGAACGCAGGCCCGCACGCGACCGGATCGGCGCCGCCCGTCTGCGCGTGCGCGGTGCGGCCGAGCGCCGGCCCCGGCTGCTGATCGGCATCGCCGCCGCCAGCGCGGCACTCGCCCTGGTGGCCACAGGGGTCTCGGTCTGGGCGGTCGCCTCCGAGCCGGCTCCTGAGCCGACGCTCGCCGCCGAGGGGCCCGGACCGTCGGGGCTCACCCTGCAGCGCCAGGCCGGCAGCCCCGAGCGCACGGTCGACTACAGCTTCGGCCACACCATCGATCGGGCGGTGCCGAGTCCGTCGGCCCGGCTGGACGCGAGCATGCGCCTGCCGTTCGAGCTCGGCGCCGACGCGGGGGCGTTCCGCATCCACCTCCGCAACTGGCAGTTCAACACGGAGGAGGTGTTCACCGACCCCGTCACGATCACGGGCATGGCGGTGGGCGAGCAGCTGGCCGCGCCCATCGGGGCGGGTGGAGCATCCGTCACCGGGCTCACCGGCCAGTTCGACGGGACGCCCGTCGGGGTCTCGGGCACGGTCAACCTGGCGGCGGAGGGCATCGTCACCGACTGGATCGAGCCCGACCGCTTCGAGCTCGACGCCCACACGAGCTACCTGCTGGCCCTGGGGTTCAGCACGCCGGCCGGCGCCACGCTCGCGACGACCCCGGGCGTCTCGTGGCTCGACACCGGCGGGGCGTCGCAGCGCTTCGCGGCGGCCGGCCCGGTCGGGCAGGCGGTGTCGCTCGGCTACTTCGACATCTGGATCGAGTACCAGGTCGACCCCGACGTGCCGGTGCTGGTGAGCATCGGCCACTCGCTGAACGCGCCGGGCAGCTACGACGAGGCCGCCTCGCCCACTCGGGGTCAGGCCACCGCGTGGCCGCAGCAGTGGGCCCTGTCGAACGACGCGGCCGCGGTCACCTTCGCCTCGCCAGGGGCGCAGACGCCCGTGTTCGCCCCCGGATCGGCGAAGTGGCAGGAGTACGGCGAGCTCGACCCCGACGTCGTGACGATCTGGACGGCGTCGAACGACATCGCGCACGGCCGCCCGCTGGCCGACATCCAGCGCGACTGGTCGGCGATCGTGGCCACGGTGAAGCGCACGTGGCCGGATGCGCGGGTGTACGCCCTGACGGAGCCGCCGCGCGATCTCGGCCCCGCCGAGGAGCGGACGCGGCTCGACTGGAACGCGTGGCTCGGGCTCGTGCCGCCCGGCATCGACCGGGTGATCGACGCGGACTACGCGCTGCGGGATCCGCTGCAGCCCTCGCTGCTGCGGCCCGACGTGGATGCGGACGGCATCCACTTCTCGGCGCGCGGCCACTCGATCATCGCGGGGCTCGTGCCGGTGCCGCGCCTCTGAGACCGGCTTCCGCCACCCGTTCACGGGGGACGGGTAGGGTGCCGGCGTGAGCACCTCAGCGCCCTCCGCGCCCGACGCCGCCGCACCCCTCGCCCGGCGGCTGGGGCTCGGCGACGCCGTCGTGATCGGGCTCGCCGCGATGATCGGCGCCGGCATCTTCTCGGCGCTCGCCCCCGCCGCGGGCGCCGCCGGGTCGCTGCTGCTCGTCGCGCTGCTGGTGGCCGCGGTCGTCGCGTACGCCAACGCGAGCTCGTCCGCCCAGCTCGCCGCCCAGTACCCGTCGGCCGGCGGCACCTACGTCTACGGACGCGAGCGGCTGGGGGAGTGGTGGGGCTTCGCCGCCGGCTGGTGCTTCGTGATCGGCAAGACCGCGAGCTGCGCGGCCATGGCGCTCGCCTTCGCGGCCTACGCCGTTCCGCCCGCGTGGCAGCGGCCGGTGGCGGCGCTCGCCGTGGTGGCGCTGGTCGCGGTCAACTCCTTCGGCATCACCCGCACCGCGCGGCTGGCGCGGGTGCTCGTGGTCGCGGTGCTGGCCGTGCTGGTGCTCGTGGCCGTGTCGGCGGTGCCGGCGCTGGTCGGCGGTGCGACGTCGGGCGGAGCGGGAGCGTCGGCCGGTGCATCCGTCGCCGTCGTTACCGATGCCTACGGCGTGCTGCAGGGCGCCGGCCTGCTCTTCTTCGCCTTCGCGGGGTACGCCCGTATCGCGACTCTGGGGGAGGAGGTGCGGAACCCCGCCCGCACCATCCCGCGCGCGATCGCCGTCGCCTTCGGCATCGCGCTCGTGCTCTACGCCGTGATCGCGGCGGTCGCCCTGGGTGCCCTCGGGCCGGTGGGGCTGGCGTCGTCGGTGGATCCGCTCGTGGCTGTGGTGCGCGCGAACGGGTGGGACTGGGCGGCACCGGTCGTGCGGGTCGGCGCCGCGCTCGCGTGCCTCGGGGCGCTGCTCGCGCTGGTGGCGGGCGTGGGCCGCACCGCGCTGGCGATGGCCAGGGAGGGCGATCTGCCGCGGGGGCTGGCTGCCGTGCATCCGCTCTACCGGGTGCCCCGGCGCGCCGAGCTCGTGCTGGGCGCGGTGGTGGTGCTGATCGTGCTGACCCTCGACCTGCGCGGGGCGATCGGCTTCTCGTCGTTCGGGGTGCTGCTCTACTACTTCGTGACGAACGCGGCGGCGTTCACCCAGGCTCCGGATGCGCGGCGGTACCCGCGCGCCCTCCAGGTGCTCGGCGCGGTGGGCTGCGCGGTGCTCGTGGTGACGCTGCCCGTGTCCTCGGTGGTCGCGGGCGCCGCGGTGGTGGCGGTGGGGCTGCTCGGCCGGCTCGTGGTGCGCGCGGTCGGGCGGAGTCGCGGGCACGTCGGCTGAGCCGCCTGCCGCCTGCCTCCTGCCCTGCCGCAGGGTCGGGGCCGGTCAGTCGGCGGGGAGCGCGGCCGCCAGGAAGGGCGCCGTGACGCTCTGCTCGGCGCGGGCGACCTCGCGCGGGGTGCCCTCGGCCATCACGCGGCCGCCGGCGTCTCCGGCGCCCGGGCCCAGGTCGATCACCCAGTCGGCCTGCGCCACCACCCGCATGTCGTGCTCCACCATGATCACGGTGTTGCCGCCGTCGACCAGCCGCTGCAGATGCTCCAGCAGGCGGTCGGTGTCGGCCGGGTGCAGGCCCGAGGTCGGCTCGTCGAGCAAGTACAGCGTGTCGCCGCGCTGCACCCGGCGGAGCTCGGAGGCGAGCTTCACCCGCTGCGCCTCACCGCCCGAGAGCTCGGTGGCCGGCTGCCCGAGGGCGACGTAGCCGAGCCCGACGTCGAGCAGGGCATCCAGGTGTCGCACCGCTTCGGGGTCGCCGGCGAACAGCTCGCGGGCCCGGGCGACGCTGAGCCCGAGCACCTCGGCGATGGTCGCGCCCTCGAACCGGATCTCGAGCGTCTCGCTGTTGTACCGGGCGCCGTGGCAGGTGCTGCAGGGCGCGTGCACGGTCGGCAGGAACAGCAGCTCGACCTCCATCGTGCCCTCGCCCTTGCACGTCGGGCACCGGCCGCTCGGCAGGTTGAACGAGAAGCGGCTCGCGGCGTACCGGCGCTTCTTCGCCTCGGGGGTCGCCGCGAAGAGCGAGCGGATGCGGTCGAACAGCCCCGTGTACGTCGCCACGTTCGATCGCGGCGTCCGGCCGATCGGCTTCTGGCTGACCTGCACGATCCGCCGCAGCCGCTCTGCCGGTCCGGAGGCGCGCCCCGCGGTGGCCACGGGCAACGGGGTGAGCAGCAGCGCGTCGGCGGGCGGATCCTCGACCGTCGTCTCGCCGCCGCCGCCGGCGCCGCCGTCCCGCTCGTCGACCTCGCTGGCCAGGCTCGCGCGCAGCAGCTCGGGCACCGCCTGGTTCACGAGCGTCGACTTGCCCGACCCCGAGACGCCGGTGACCGCGGTCAGGCAGCCCAGCGGGAACGACACCGACAGCCCCTCGATGTTGTTGCGGGTCACGTCGCTGAATGACATCCGGGTGCCGGTGTCGCGAGCGGCGGATTCCCGGGCCGGCGTTCCGGCGGCGCCGCCGTGCTCGGCGAAGAGGTAGCGGCGCGTGACCGACTCCTCGGCGCCCCGCAGGCCCTCGAGCTGGCCCGAGTAGACGACCCGTCCACCCGTCACTCCGGCACCCGGGCCGATGTCGACGATCCAGTCGGCCTCGCGGATGACGTCGAGCGAGTGCTCGACGAAGAACACGGTGTTCCCGCTGTCGCGCAGCCGGCGCAGGATGCCGAGCAGGGCGGTCGTGTCGGCCGGATGCAGCCCGGCCGAGGGCTCGTCGAGCACGAACACGACGCCGAACAGCTGCGAGAGCACCTGGGTGGCCAGTCGCATCCGCTGGAGCTCGCCGGAGGAGAGGGTGATCGTGGTGCGGTCGAGCGAGAGGTAGCCGAGGCCGAGGTCGGTGATGGGGGAGAGCCGGGCGAGCAGCTCGCCCACCAGCCGCTGGGCGGCGAGGCGCTTCTCGGGCGCCAGCGGTCCGGCACCCAGCGGCTCCCACCCGGGCGCCAGCGCGACGCCCATCAGCTGCGCCACCTCGTCGAGCGGCATCGCCGCGACGTCCGTGATGGCACGGCCCTCGAAGGTCACGGCCAGGGCCTCGGGCTTCAGCCGCCGCCCGCCGCAGCTCGGGCAGAGCACGCTCCTCATGAACGTCGACGCGCGCTCGCGCATCCGGGCGCTCTTGGAGTTCGCGAAGGTGTCGAGCACGTAGCGCCGCACGCCGAGGAAGGTGCTCATGTACCGCGGCGAGCGGCCGGCCGCGACCGCTTTGCGCACCTCGGCCGGCGAGCGGTCGGTGAAGATCGGCACCTGCGGCGACTCGTCGGTGAACAGTGCCCAGTCGCGCTGCTCCTCCGAGAGCTCCCGCCACGGCACGTCGACGTCGTAGCCGAGCGAGATCAGGCTGTCGCGCAGCTGCTTGCCGTGCCAGGCGGTGGGCCAGGCGGCCAGGGCGCCGTCACGGATGCTCAGCGAGTCGTCGGGCACCATCAGCTCCAGCGGCACGTCGAACGCCCGGCCGATGCCGTGGCAGGTGGGGCAGGCGCCCTGCACGGTGTTGGGCGAGAAGTCCTCGGCGAAGAGCATCGGCGCGCCGGGCGGATAGGTGCCCACCCGGGAGAAGAGCATGCGCACCACGCTGGAGATGGTGGTGGCGCTGCCGACGGTCGAGCGCGCGCTGCCTCCCGAGCGCTGCTGCGGCAGGGCGACGGCCGGCGGGAGCCCGTCGATCGAGTCGACGTCGGCCACGCCGACCTGGTCGATCAGGCGGCGGGCGTAGGGGGCGACCGACTCGAAGTAGCGGCGCTGGGCCTCGGCGTAGAGCGTGCCGAAGGCGAGCGAGCTCTTGCCCGACCCCGAGACGCCGGTGAAGGCCACAAGGGCGTCACGGGGAAGGTCGACGTCGACGTTCTGCAGATTGTGCTCGCGGGCGCCCCGCACCCGCACGAGATCGAGGGACGGTCGGGCGGCTCGGGCGTCGTGAGAGGTCATTGCCTCCAGTCTGGCCCCGAACCGCCCGGACACGGCTGACGCCCGCCCCCGGGAAGGGAACGGGCGTCAGTGGAGATGCGACCGGGAGGTCGGCCGGGGTCGTCAGGCGATCAGGTAGTCGTGCAGTGCCTCGTCGCGCAGCATGCCGAGCGCACGGCGCTGGATCTGGCGGGCGCGCTCGCGCGAGACGCCGAGCACGTCGCCGATCTGGTCGAACGACATGGGGTCCTCCCCGTCGAGACCGAAGCGCATGCAGACGACCCGGGCCTCGCGAGGAGGCAGGGTGGCCAGCGCGACCGAGAGGTCGTGGTGCTGCAGCGAGGCCGCGGCGGCATCGAACGGCTGGGCCTGGGTCGTGTCCTCGATCAGGTCGCCGAGCTCGGCGTCGTCGTCTCCGACGGGGGTGTGGATCGAGACGGTGTCGCGACCGTGGCGGATCAGCTCCTGCACCTTGGTGGGGGGCAGGTCGACCGCGGCGGCCACCTCGTCGATGGAGGGCTCGCGGCCCAGCTCGATCATCAGCCGGCGCTGCATGCGGGTGATCGAGGAGATCTTCTCCGAGGTGTGCACCGGGATGCGGATGATGCGGCCGCTGTCGGCGAGGGCACGGTTGATGGACTGCTTGATCCACCAGGAGCCGTAGGTCGAGAACTTGAAGCCGGCCTGGTAGTCGAACTTCTCGACGGCCCGCACGAGGCCGATGTTGCCCTCCTGGATCAGGTCGAGGAAGGGGAGGCCGCGCTCGAGGTAGCGCTTGGCGATCGAGACCACGAGGCGGAGGTTCGCCTGGATCAGCTGGCGCTTGGCGGCCTGGCCGTCGCGGGCCAGGTACTGCAGCTCGCGCTTCAGGGTGGCGTCGATGACCGGGTTCTCGGCCAGCTTCGCGTCGGCGATGACGCCGACCTCGATGCGACGGCCGAGGTCGACCTCGTCCTCGGCGGTGAGAAGGGCGGTGCGCCCGATCTGGCGCAGGTAGTCCTTCACGGGGTCTTCGGAAGCGCCTCGGATGTCGCTCAGCCGTGCCTGCGGCTCGGCCTCGTCGATCTCCGGTGCGGTCGTGACTGTTGAGCGTGACATCTTCATCTCCGTATCTACTTCGACTACTTCGCTTGCACTGCGACTGCACCCGAGCCGTGCGGTGCAGTGCGTTCATCCCGGTCGTATCGGCAGGTTAGCCCGCCTCTGTCTGTGCCCCCTAATGGGGACATGGGGGGTTGACATCCGCCGGCTTTAACGCCATGTATCTAGTTCGTCTAACTTCTCGTCTGTCAGAAGTTAAGTCAAGCCGGTGCCGAGCCGGTTCGTTTCGCGACTTAAGATCGAGGGTGCGGCGCCTCTCGCGCACGCGGGAGAGGCGAGCGGATGACGAGCAGGACGACGAGGGCCGCACGCGGTCTCGCCGCCGCCGCGATCGCCCTCTTCCTCGCCGCCCTCTCGCACGTCGCGGCCGGGGGAGGAGCGCCCGGTCAGGCCGGGGCGGCGCTCGCCGCGGCATTCGCCGCCCTCGTCTGCGTCGGCCTCGCGGGCAGGCGGCTCTCGGTTCCCCGTCTCGCCATCGCCGTGCTGATCAGCCAGTTCGCGTTCCACCTGCTCTTCGGGGTCGGCAGCGGCACGGGCTCCGGCCTCGCCGTCGCGACCGCACACCACCACGGCCGCGCGGTGTCGACCCTGGTTCCGGATGCTCTGCAGAGCTCCCTCGCCGCCACCCCCGCGCACGCCCACGACTCCGGCTGGATGTGGGTCTCGCACGCGGTCGCGGCGGTGCTCACGGTGCTCGTGCTGGCCCGCGGCGAGCTCGCGGCCCGGCGGCTTCTCGCGCTCGCCCGGCACCGGATCTGGCAGCCCGTGCGGGTGCTCGCCGGACGGGTGGCGACGGCGACCCTCGCGCGTCTCGCCGTCGTGCTGCACGCGGCGGTCACCGAGAATTCACCCCCGGTCCACCGGCTGCGACAGTTCAGCGTCGCCGTGGGGCCCGCCCTGACCGAGTGGATGCTCGCGCTCGGAAGCCTGGGGCATCGAGGGCCGCCGAAGGGGTTCGCCGCGCATCCGTCGTTCTGAGCTCGTCGCGAGTTCCGAAGGGCCGGTGCGCGCGCTCTCGCGACCCCTCTCCTTCGAACGAAATCGGAACCATGACCTCTCAGACCTCTTCCCGGCGTGCCCGCACGACCGGAATCGCGACCCTCTCGGGTCTCGCCGCCCTCGCCCTCGCGATCGCGGCACCCCTCTCGGCGAGCGCGCACGTGCGCGTCGACCCCGGCCAGGCGAGCCCCGGCGGCTACACCACCCTCACCTTCAAGGTGCCGAACGAGTCGGCCACGGCGAGCACCACCTCGCTGACCGTCGACCTGCCGACCGGCACCCCTTTCACCAGCGTCAGCTACCAGCCCGTGCCCGGGTGGACCGCCCAGGTCACGGAGGCCGCGCTACCCGAGCCGATCGAGGTCGGCGACGCCACCATCACCGAGGCCCCGGTGTCGGTGACCTGGACCGCGACCGGCGAGGGCATCGGGGACGGGGAGTTCCAGCTCTTCCCGATCTCGGTCGGGCCGGTGCCCGACACCGGGTCGATCGCGCTGCCCGCCCACCAGGGCTACTCGGACGGGTCGGTCGTGGACTGGGACGAGTCGCTCGGTGACGACGGATCGGAGCCCGAGCACCCGGCGCCCGTGCTGTACGTGAATGACGCTCCGCCGGCGGACGAGCACGCGGGGATGGCGCCGGTGACGGCGGGTTCGGGATCGGATGCGACCGCGTCCGGGTCGGGATCGGATGACCTCGGGGCCCTCGGCCTCGGCTTCGGCATCGGCGGCTTCGTGCTCGGTGCCGGCGCCCTGGTGCTGGCCGCGGTGGCTCTCGTGCGCCGCCGTCCGGGTGCCGGAGCCGGGACGGCCGGCCGATGACGCGCGGGGACGACCGGCGCCCGGCGGGCGCCGGGACGCGCCGGCGCGTGCTCCGTGGTCTGGTGGCCGGGGTGCTCGCGACCGGGCTCGGCCTGGCGGGTCTCGTGGCGGGCGGCTCGGCCGCATCCGCTCACGACTTCCTCGTGTCGACCACGCCGGCCGCCGACACGACGGTGAGCGAGGCGCTGACGGAGGTGTCGCTCACCTTCAACGAGCCGCCGCTGACCGAGCTCGGGGCGGGGATCGCCATCGAGGTGAACGACCCGGCCGGGGCGACGGTCTCCAGCGGGGAGGTATCGATCGTCGACAGCACGCTCGGCATCGCGGTCGCGCCGACCACCGTCGGCTCGTACACGGTGATCTGGCAGACGGTCTCCTCCGACGGACATCCGGTGTCGGGGGAGTACGCCTTCGACTACCAGGGGCCGGTGGCCGCGGCGCCGGCGCCGACGCCGGTCACGCCGGGTGAGGCACCGAGCGCGACGGCCACCGCCGCGCCTGCCGCGCCCACCTCATCGGCCACCGCCTCGGCGACGCCTGCGCCAGCTGCGGCCGACGGCGCCTCGGCGGTGCCGCTCGTGCTCGTCGGTGTCGGTGCGGCCGTGCTCCTGCTGCTCGCGGTCGTCGTGGTGCTGGCGGTCGTGCTGAGGCGGCGCCCCAGCGCCTGAGCCGGGCGGCCGGGACGACCGGTCCGGCGCGGAGGCCGGAGTAGCCTGAGCGCGTGACGAGAGCGCGACGGGCCGACCACCTCCGGGCCGGGCCGGTGGCCCTCGTGGCCGCCGGGGGAGCGGTGGGCACGGCGCTGCGCGCCGGGATCGCGCTGCTCGTGCATCCGGTCGGCGGGTTCCCCGTGGCGGTCTTCGGCATCAACATCGTGGGCGCCTTCGTGCTCGGGATGCTGCTGCAGGCCCTCACCGCCCACGGCCCCGACACGGGGCGACGGCGCACGCTCCGCCTGCTCCTCGGCACCGGCGTGCTCGGCGGCTTCACCACCTACAGCGCGCTCTCCTCCGACAGCGCGGTGCTGCTCACCTCGGGCGGTGTCGCGCTGGCATTCGGCTACGGCCTCGCCACCGTCGTGCTCGGTGCGCTGGCCAGCTGGGCCGGCATCGCGCTCGGGGCGGCGCTCGGCTCTCCCGAGGGCCGCGACCGGATGCCCGTCGACTCCGACGCGTCGGGAGACCCGCGGTGACGCCGCTGCTGTTCCTCGCCGTGGCGGCGGCCGGGGGTGTCGGCGCGGCACTGCGCTTCGTCGTGGACGGGGTGGTACGGGCGCGCATCCGCTCGAGCTATCCCGTCGGGGTGACGATCATCAACGTGACGGGGTCGTTCCTGCTGGGGCTTCTGACGGGGCTCGCGCTCGGGCAGCTGGTGTCGGAGCAGTGGCTCGTCGTGCTCGGCACGGGGCTGCTCGGCGGCTACACGACGTTCAGCACCGCGAGCTTCGAGACGGTCCGGCTGCTGCAGCTGCGCCGCCCGGGCGCCGCGCTCGCCAACGGGCTCGGGATGCTCGTGGCGTCGGTCGCGGTCGCGACCCTCGGCCTCTGGCTCGGCACCCTCCCGGCGGCCTGACAACGGCCGACGGCCTGACAACGGCCGTTGGCCTGACAACGGCCGACGGCCGCCTGACCGCGGCTAGCGCGTGCGGGAGCGCACCGGGATGAGCAGGAGCAGCCCCGCGAGCAGCACCAGCGCGATGCCCACGATGCCCCAGTACTGCACGTTCGCGCCCGCCGGGCTCACCGCGGCGCCGATGCCGATGAACAGCGTGAACATCGCCGGCGCCAGGAACGACGCCGCCCGGCCGGTGGTCGCGTAGAGCCCGAAGAGCTCGCCCTCCCGGCCCTTGGGGATGCGCCGCGACAGGAACGAGCGGCTCGCCGACTGCGCCGGCCCCACGAAGGCGCAGAGGGCGAGCCCGAAGGTCCAGAACACGATCTGCCCGCCCTCGTGCAGCGCGAACACGAAGGCCGCGCAGACGATCAGCCCCACCAGCGCCGTGACGATGACGGGCTTCGGCCCGAAGCGGTCGTCGAGGAGCCCCACGAGGATCGTCGACACCCCGGCCACCACGTTCGCCGCGATGGCGAAGATGATCACCTGGCCCGAGGTGAACCCGAACGATCCCGCGGCGAGCACCCCGCCGAAGGTGAACACGCCCGTCAGCCCGTCGCGGAAGACGGCGCTCGCGATCAGGAAGTACGCGGTCTGCCGGTCTTCGCGATAGAGCGTGCGGATGTGCCGGAACAGGATGCGGTACGACTCGACGATGCCCACGCGGGGCAGGGCGTCGCGAGCATCCGTCACCGGCCGGTTCTCGGGAACCGTCAGCAGCACCGGCAGCGCGAAGACGCCGAACCAGATCGCCGAGACGAGCACCGTCACCCGCACCGGGAGACCGTCGGTCGAGGGCACGCCGAACAGGGCCGAGCCGCCGATCGGCTCGATGAAGCCGAAGTAGACGAACAGCAGCAGCACGATGCCGCCGACATAGCCGAGCCCCCAGCCCAGGCCCGAGACCTTGCCGACGGTCGCGGGCGTCGACACCTGCGAGAGCATCGCGTTGTAGTTCACCGAGGCGAACTCGAAGAAGATCGTTCCGACCGCGAGCAGGATGAGCCCGAGCCAGAGCAGCGAGGCGTCGGGCGCGACGAAGAACATCAGCGCCGACAGCAGCACCACGATGTAGGTGTTGACCGCGAGCCAGAGCTTGCGCCGCCCGCGCCGGTCGCTGCGCTGGCCCGTGATGGGCGCGAGCAGGGCCACGAGCACGCCCGCGATCGTCATGGCGATGCCGAGCTGGGCCGAGACCGCGGTCTCGCCGCCGAACGCGTCGCTGGTGAGGTAGACGGTGAACACGAAGGTCGTGATCACGGCGTTGAACGAGGCCGAGCCCCAGTCCCACAGGCCCCAGGCGAGCACGTGCCGGCGCTGGGGCCGCACCGCGGCGGGGGACGTGGTCGTCAGGGGAGCGCCGTCGGTCATGCGCCTACCGTACTGCCGGGCGGTGAACAGCAGGTGGCGTGAAACGGCTCAGGATGCTCGCGCCGCCCGCCCGTCATAGGGAGCTCTTAGCCGGGCCGAAGCCGGCCTTCGGGCGGCCGCCGTGAAATGGAGGCATGACCGACACCGACCCCCGTGATCTCCCGCCCCAGCTCATCGCCCACACCCCGGACGGGCCCGTGCACTTCGCGCAGCCCGCCCCTTCTCTTCCGAACCGCGCCGCCCGGCGGCGGAGCCGGCGCGGACGCGTCGCCATCGTCTCGAGCCTCACCGCCTTCGGTGCCGCCACACTGCTCATCGTGGGCGGCGCCTCGTATGCCTCTGGGCTCGCCGCCGCGACCGCCGCCTCCACCCAGACGGGCACGTCGTCGACCGTCGTCGAGCTGCCGTCGACGCAGCTGCCGGGCTCCGGCTACCCGTCGCCGTACGGCCGCGGGACGGGCTCGTCCTCGGGCGCCTCCACCGGCACCCCGACCTCCGCGGTCGCCGCCTCCGCCGCGCAGACCGCCGGCGTCGTGACCATCGTCTCCGACCTTGGCTACCAGGGCGCCCAGTCGGCCGGCACCGGCATCGTGCTGACCTCCGACGGCATGATCCTCACGAACAACCACGTGATCGAGGGCTCGACGAGCATCCGGGTCACCGACGAGCTGACGGGTGAGAGCTACTCCGCCACGGTCGTCGGCACCGACAAGACCCACGACATCGCCGTGCTGCAGCTCGACGGCGCGAGCGGCCTCACCACGGCCGCGCTCGACACCTCCGGCACCCTGGCGGCGGGCGACGCGGTCACGGCCGTCGGCAACGCCCAGGGCACGGGTGACCTCGTGGCCGCCGCCGGCACCGTCGCGGCACTCGAGCAGACCATCACCACGCAGAGCGAGTACGGCATCTCGGGCGAGACGCTCGACGGGCTGATCCGGATCGACGCCGACATCGTCTCGGGCGACTCCGGGGGCCCGCTGCTCGACGCCGACGGCGAGGTCGTGGGCATCGACACCGCCGCCTCCTCGGGAACGGCCGACATCACCGGCTTCGCGATCCCGATCGAGGATGCGCTCGACATCGTCGCCCAGATCGAGGCCGGTGCCGACACCGCCACCGTCGAGATCGGCTACCCGGGCTTCCTCGGCATCGGCGTGGCCGACGCGGGCGCGAGTGCCGGAGCCGGCGTCGCCTCGGTGATCGAGGGCGCTCCCGCGGCGACCGCGGGACTCGCTGCCGGCGACGTCATCACCGCGGTGAACGGCACGGCGGTGGCCTCGGCCGAGGAGCTGACCGCGGTGCTCGGCGGGATGGAGCCCGGCGAGACGGTGTCGCTCGCGGTGACCACCGCATCCGGAACCAGCGGCACCGTGGACGTCACCCTGATCGCCGGCCCGGCAGCCTGACGCCGGGGAATACTGAAGGACCACTGAGAGTTGAGTCGTATGCACTCAAGTTTTGACACCTGGACTTGACGCCGGATGGCGCGGGTGGAAAACTTGAGCACACGAGGCTCAAGCCTCACAGGCTTTCAGTATTCAGCACTACCGACAGAAGGAGAACAGCCACATGGCTCGTGCAGTAGGAATCGACCTCGGTACCACCAACTCGGTGGTCGCCGTGCTCGAAGGTGGAGAGCCCACCGTCATCGCCAACGCGGAGGGCTTCCGCACCACGCCCTCCGTCGTCGCGTTCGCCAAGGACGGGGAGGTGCTCGTCGGTGAGACCGCGAAGCGCCAGGCCGTCACCAACGTCGACCGCACCATCTCCAGCGTGAAGCGCCACATCGGCACCGACTGGAAGGCCGACATCGACGGCAAGAAGCTCACGCCGCAGGAGATCTCGGCCCGCATCCTGGGCAAGCTCAAGCGCGACGCCGAGTCGTACCTGGGCGACACCGTGACCGACGCGGTCATCACCGTGCCCGCGTACTTCAACGACTCGGAGCGCCAGGCCACGAAGGAGGCCGGCGAGATCGCGGGCCTGAACGTGCTGCGCATCATCAACGAGCCCACCGCGGCCGCCCTGGCCTACGGCCTCGACAAGGGCAAGGAGGACGAGCTCATCCTCGTCTTCGACCTCGGTGGCGGAACGTTCGACGTGTCGCTGCTCGAAGTGGGCAAGGACGACGACTTCTCGACCATCCAGGTGCGCTCGACCTCGGGCGACAACCGCCTCGGCGGCGACGACTGGGACCAGCGGGTCGTCGAGTACCTGATCAAGCAGTTCAAGGACACCACGGGCGTCGACGTCTCGAAGGACAAGATCGCCCTGCAGCGCCTCAAGGAGGCCGCGGAGCAGGCCAAGAAGGAGCTCTCCTCCGGCATGTCGGCCAGCATCACGCTGCCCTACCTCTCGCTCACCGAGAACGGCCCCGCCAACCTCGACGCCACCCTCACCCGCGCCAAGTTCGAGGAGCTGACGAGCGACCTGCTCGCCCGCACCGAGAAGCCCTTCCGCGACGTGATCGCCGAGGCCGGCGTGTCGGTCAACGACATCGCCCACGTGGTGCTCGTCGGTGGATCGACCCGTATGCCCGCCGTGGTAGAGCTCGTCAAGAAGCTCACCGGTGGCAAGGACCCCAACAAGGGCGTCAACCCCGATGAGGTCGTCGCCGTCGGCGCCGCCCTGCAGGCCGGTGTGCTGAAGGGTGAGCGCAAGGACGTGCTGCTCATCGATGTCACCCCGCTGTCCCTCGGCATCGAGACCAAGGGCGGCATCATGACGAAGCTCATCGAGCGCAACACGGCCATCCCGACCAAGCGCAGCGAGACCTTCACGACCGCCGACGACAACCAGCCGTCGGTCGCCATCCAGGTCTTCCAGGGCGAGCGCGAGTTCACCCGCGACAACAAGAACCTGGGCACCTTCGAGCTCACCGGCATCGCCCCGGCCCCCCGCGGCATCCCGCAGGTGGAGGTCACCTTCGACATCGACGCGAACGGCATCGTGCACGTCTCGGCGAAGGACAAGGGCACCGGCAAGGAGCAGTCGATGACCATCACGGGCGGCTCGTCGCTGCCCAAGGAGGACATCGAGCGCATGGTGCGCGAGGCCGAGGAGCACGCCGCCGAAGACAAGGCGCGCCGCGAGGCCGCCGAGGTGCGCAACCAGGCCGAGACGCTCGCGTACTCGACCGACAAGCTCATCAAGGACAACGCCGACAAGCTGCCCGACGACGTGAAGAACGACGTGCAGGCCGATGTCGACGCCCTGAAGACCGCGCTCGCGGGTGAGGACGACGGGGCCGTGAAGACGGCGTTCGACAAGCTCACCGAGAGCCAGCAGAAGCTCGGCCAGGCCATCTATGCTTCTGCACAGGCCGACGCCTCGGCGCCTGCCGGCGAGCAGGGGGAGCCGACCGAGTCGACGTCGAACAACGACGACGACGTGGTCGACGCCGAGGTCGTCGAAGACGAAGACGAGCCGAAGGGCAAGTAATCCATGACTGACGACAACCAGAACGGTCGTCAGCCTGCTGACGAGTCGGGGGCCTCCGAGGAGGAGACCCCCGGCTCGGCCTTCCCCCAGGGAGAAGGACCTATCCAGGCTGAAGGACCAGATGTGGAGACCTCGCTCTCCGACGCCGACCTCTCGTTCCTCTCGGGGCAGAGCTCGGCCGACGAGCTGGCCGCCGAGCGGCTGGCCGACCTGCAGCGGGTGACCGCGGAGTACGCCAACTACCGCAAGCGCACCGAGGCGAACCGCGACAGCGATCGCGAGCGCGCCGTCGGCGACGTCGTGAAGGTGCTGCTGCCCGTCCTCGACGACCTCGACCGGGCTGCGAAGCACGGCGACCTCGAGGAGGGCGGTCCGTTCACCGCGATCGCCAGCAAGCTCCGCTCGGCCGTCGAGCGCGTGGGCCTCAAGCCCTTCGCGACCGCGGGCGAGGAGTTCGACCCCCAGATCCACGAGGCGATCTTCCAGCAGCCCACCGACGACGTGACGGCTCCGACCGTCGCCGACGTGGTGGAGTCGGGCTACTACCTCGGGTCAACGCTGCTGCGCGCCGCCAAGGTCGTGGTGGCGGTGCCCAATGGCTAGCCAGGACTGGTTCGACAAGGACTTCTACAAGGTGCTCGGGGTGTCGAAAGACATCTCCGACGCCGAGCTGAAGAAGGCCTATCGCAAGCTGGCCCGGCAGTACCACCCCGACTCGAACCAGGGCGACGCCGCGGCCGAGTCCCGGTTCAAGGAGATCAGCGAGGCCTACTCGGTGCTCTCCGACGCGGAGCAGCGCAAGGAGTACGACCAGATCCGGGCCATGGGCTCGGGCGCTCGCTTCACGGCGGGCGGCGGCGGCCAGGCCGGAGGCTTCGAAGACGTCTTCGGCGGCATGTTCGGTCAGGGCGGTGGCGGTGCCCGCGGGCAGAGCTACAGCTACCAGCAGGCTCCGGGCGGTTTCGACGACATCCTCGGCGGCATGTTCGGGCGGGGCGGCGGGCGCGCCGGCTTCGGCGGCGCCTACGGCCCCACCCGGGGTCGCGATGTCACGGCGCGCACGACCATCGACTTCGTCACCGCGGTCAAGGGCGACACCATCAAGCTGCAGACAGCCGATGGCAAGCCGATCACGGTGAAGATCCCGGCGGGCGTGTCCGACCAGCAGAAGATCAAGCTCCGCGGCAAGGGCGAGCCCTCGCCCGACGGCGGGGAGCCCGGCGACATCGTGCTCACTGTCTCGGTGCGGAAGCACCCGGTCTTCGAGCGCGACGGGCTGAACCTCAGGGTGAACGTGCCGGTCACGTTCGTCGAGGCGACGCTCGGCGCCACCATCGAGGTGCCGACGCTGGGCGGTGCCCCCGTCAAGCTCAAGGTCGCGGCGGGCACCCCCTCGGGGCGCGTGCTGCGGGTGAAGGGCCGCGGGGTCTCGACCTCGAAGGGCACCGGCGACCTGCTCGCGGTGGTGCAGGTGGCGGTGCCGTCGCACCTGTCGCCGGCCCAGCGCGAGGCGCTCGAGGCGTTCCACGCGGTGGAGCCGCCCGAGAACCCGCGCGTCGAGCTGCTCGAGAAGGCGCGGGAGTAGCGAACGGCCCCGGCCGCTCATCAGGAGCGGCCGGGGCTTCTCGCATTTCACTCATTCAGCACGAAACGGAATTCAGAACAGAACGGAGGGCGAGATGGACGGGGTCGACGAGAACTCGCCGCTGTTCGCCATCGCGGTCGCGGCCGAGCTCGCGGGCATGCACCCGCAGACGCTGCGCCAGTACGACCGCCTGGGGCTCGTTCGTCCCACCCGCACGGCGGGCAAGTCCCGCCGCTACTCGATGCGCGACGTCGTGCAGCTGCGCGAGATCGCCCGGCTGTCGTCGGAGGGCGTCTCCCTCGAGGGCATCGCGCGCATCCTGCAGCTCGAGAACCAGGTCGCCCAGCTCGGGGCTCGCGTGCGCGAGCTCGAGGGCGCGCTCGCCGACGAGCTCCTCAACCGCCCCGGCCGACGCGTCTTCGCGGCCGGCGTCGAGGGCGAGGTCATCTCGCTCAAGCACGGCACCCGCACCCAGCGCCGCACCGAGCTCGTCGTATGGACCCCGCGCCCCGACGTCGAGCTCTGACCAGCGCCTTTTCTCACCCTCGCTCGCTGTCGACCAACACACCTTGGGCTCACGTCTTCTGCTGACGATTACTCATTGACGAGTGAGGCGGGTGGCCCGAAGCTGGGGGGATGACGACTCCTTCGCCGCAGCGGACGGGCCGGCGACGGTCTGTCGACCGGGCGCAGGTGGGCGCGGCCGCGCTCGCCGGGCTCATCGACGGGTGCGCACTCGCCGTGCTGGTCGCAGGCTTCAGCTGGTGGAGCATCGGCGGGTGGGACGAGGCCGAGCAGAGCGTCGGCGGCTGGCTCGTGCTGGCGCTCGCCGTCGTGGTGCTGAGCGGGGCGTGGTTCGCCGGCACGGCGCTGCTGCGGCGGGGCGGGCTGCGGCGGGCCCGGTCGGTCGTGTCGTGGTCGCTCGCGCTGTCGACCGTGCTCGTGGCGGTGCTGACGGTGGTCGCCGGGTGGGTCGCGGTGATGATCGGGATGTTCTCGGCCCTCGTGATCTGGTCGGGCGAGTACGTCGACGACATCGCGGTGACGGCGGTGGTGCTGGTCTCCGCGACAGGGGTGCTGCTGTCGACGGCGATCTCCGTGCTGTTCGCGGTGGCGTTCGCCGACATTGAGCCGACGGAGGGTTCGGGGGTGGAGGGGCGCACCCCGTAACGTTGAGGCGTGCCAGAGTTCTCGTTCGACGCCCTCCGCCGACATCCCGACGTCGAGGCCGACAACCTGTTCGCCGCCGACGCGAGCGACCGGTTGATCCTCGACGAGGCGCTCGGCGCGCTCGAGGTCGAGGCGAAGGCCGCGAAGGCTGCGGCAACGACGACGACGAAGGCCGCCGCGACGGGCGCGAAGACCGCTGACGGGAAGACCGCTGACGGGAAGACCGCTGACGGGAAGACCGCTGACGTGGGCCGGGTCGTCGTGATCGGCGACTCCTACGGCGCCCTGACGCTGGGGGCGGCGGCGGTGCTCGACCTGCGCAGCGTCCGCGTGCACCAGGACTCGCGGGCCGGGGAGCTCGCCCTCGCCGAGAACGCGCGCCGCGCATCCGATCGCGATCTCGGTGACCGCTTCGAGAACCTGCCCCTCGGCCCCGAGCTACTCGCGGGCGCCCGGGTGGTGCTGATGCAGCTGCCCCGCTCGCTCGCCGAGCTCGACGAGCTGGCGCACGCGATCGCGGCCTGGGCCGACCCCGAGGTCGTCGTCTACGCCGGCGGCCGCCTCAAGCACATGACCCCCGCGATGAACGAGGTGCTCGAGCGCTCGTTCGGGCGCGTCACCGCGACTCTCGCCCGCCAGAAGTCGCGGGTGCTCGTGGCGTCGGAGCCGCATCCGCACGCCGAGCCCGTGGCGATGCGCCGCGAGTTCCACGCCGAGCCCGCCCCCGGCCTCTGGGTCTGCGCCACCGGCGGCGCCTTCGCCGGCACGAAGATCGACATCGGCACCCGCTTCCTGCTCGAGCACCTCGGCGAGATGCGGGCGGATGCGCGCACCGCCGTCGATCTCGGCTGCGGCACCGGGGTGCTGAGCGCCTATCTCGCGCGCGCCCGCCCCGAGCTCACCGTGTTCGCGACCGACCAGTCGGCGGCGGCCGTCGAGTCGGCCCGCGCGACCATGGCGGCCAACGACGTCGAGAACGTGGAGGTCGTGCGCGACGACGCCCTCAGCACCTTGGACGACGGCAGTGCGGAGCTCGTGCTGCTGAACCCGCCGTTCCACCAGGGCTCGACCGTGCACGCGGGCATCGCGCTGAAGCTGTTCCAGGCGGCGGGCCGCGTGCTCGCCCCGGGCGGCGAGCTGTGGACGGTCTTCAACTCCCACCTCTCCTACCGCGCCGCCCTGCAGCGCGCCGTCGGCGAGACACGTCAGGTGGCGCGCAACGCCAAGTTCACGGTGATGGTGTCGACGAAGCGCTGACGGGGGCGTCGGCGGGCCGGGCGCGGCCGGTGGCCGAGGCGCGGGCCGGGACGGTCGCGAGCATCGGCACCTCGGGGGGCGTGCCGGCGGGCATCCGTCGCCGTGCCCGGCGCAGGGCCAGCTCGAAGATCACCAGCAGCACGGCCGAGCCGATCACCCCGACCCAGCCGTAGAGGGTCGGGATGCCCGGATCGGCCCGGATGCGGTCGATCATGTCGAGCTGCTCGCCGTAGATGCCGACCATCGCGAAGAACGCCGTGGCGTAGACGAGCACGCGCAGCTGCCACGGCCGGCGGATGCCCGCGACCCCCAGCAGGCTGAGCACCCAGAGGGCGTACCAGGGGTGCAGGAGCGGTGCGCAGAGGGCGATCGCGGCGAAGCTGCCGACGAGCAGCCAGAGCGGGTCGCTGCGCCGCTTCACGGTGACGAGGAACGCCACGATCGCGCATCCGGCCGCCAGGAACGCCCAGACCACCACGCGCTGCGCGAGCGCCCCGTCGAGGCCGGCGCCGTTCGCCAGGTCGCGGGCGGCGAGCGAGAGGATGCGCGACGGCGAGTAGAACGAGCCGAGTTCGAGCGGGGTGCCGAGGCCGATCGCCCAGCCGAGGCCCGATCCGATGCCGACGCCGAACGCGACGACCCCGCCGACGGCGACGGCGGAGACGGCGGCCCAGCAGGCGATCAGGCGGGGCCAGCCGAAGTCGGCCCGGCGGCTCGCCCAGATGATGCCGATCACCGGCAGCGCGACCACCGCGATCGGCTTAACCCCGATGGCCAGTCCGATGAGCACCGCGGCGAGCAGGGGCCGCCGCTGCAGCGCGTGGTACGTGCCTGCCACAATCAGCCCGATCATCAGGGCGTCGTTGTGGGCGGAGACGACGAAGTCCATCAGCACCAGCGGGCTCGCACCGACGGCCCAGACCACGGCGGCCTCGTCGTAGCCGCGCAGGCGGGCGATGCGCCAGGCGTAGTGGATCAGCAGGGCGAGGCCTGCGACGGCCACGAGCCGGGTGGCGAGGAGCGTCACCTCGAGCGGCAGCGAATCCGTGGCCCGAACCACGATGTTCTGCAGCCAGACGAAGACGGGGCCGTAGGGCGTGACCGTGGTCGACCACTTGTAGTCGACGCCGGTTTCGTACCAGTTCGGCAGATCGGCCATCACGTGCGCGTAGGGGTCGAGGCCCGAGGCGAGCAGGCGGCCCTGGCCGATGTAGGCGTAGCTGTCGCGGCTGAACAGCGGCAGGGCGAACAGGAGCGGGGTGGCCCAGACGGCGATCGAGGTGACGACGCGGCGCAGGCGGCCGTCCGCGTGGGCGTCGGAGTCGCGGCCGTCGCCGTTCGCGTCGCTGCCGTCGCTGACTCCGCGCCGCCGCAGCGACAGCCCCAGCGACAGCCAGGCGAACATCAGCATCAGCACCCCGCCGACCACGAGCATCGCGGCGACGTACACGGCCCCGCGGCTGTTGCGGAGCACGGCCATGAGCTCGACGTCCCAGAGCCCCGATCCCGGAGCCAGCCAGCCCCCGACGGAGGAGCTTGCAAGGATCATCAGCGACCCCACGAGCCCGATCGCGAGACGGAGGCGGTGGTGGGCGGAGAGCACAGTATGTCTTACCACGGGCGCCGCGACGGCGCAGAACGGCCGCGCGGGGCCGAGCGGCCGCGCGGGGGCGGCCGGCCGGGCTAGGCCAGCTCGGGCATCCGGAACCCGAGCACCGCACGGCGTCGCCGCACGAGCAGCTCGCTGCCGATCAGCACCGCGGTGGCCCCCACGAGCGCCACGCCGATGATGATCACCGGGATGCGCGTGTCGGTCTCGAGCCGCGGGATGAGGTCGAGCGGCTCGGTCAGACCGATCAGCATGAAGAACACGGTCGAGTACACGACGGTGCGCATGCTCCAGAGGCGCTCGGCGCCGGTCAGGGCGAGCAGCGTCAGCAGCCACAGCCCGTACCAGGGGTGGATCACCGGCGACGCGAGCACGATCGCCGCGAACACGCCGAGCAGCAGGGTGAGCGGCTCGAGGCGGCGCCGGGCGATCACGAGGTACGCGGCCAGCGTGCATCCGGCCCCCAGCAGGGCGAGCTTCACGATCTCCTGCGCGAGACCGCCGTCGAGACCGATGCCCTGGAACAGACCGCCGACACCGATGCCCAGGATGCTCGCGGGGGCGTACCACGACGAGATGCTCACGGGCGTGGCGAGCGCTCCCAGCCAGCCCATGCCGATGCCCAGGCTCCAGCCGACCAGTGCCAGGCCGCCCAGCGCGATTCCGGCGACCGCGGCCCAGCGGCGGACGATGGCGCCCCACCCCGCGGCCGAACCGGCCCAGATCAGCCCGATGATCGGCAGCGCGATCAGCGCGATCGGCTTCACCCCGATCGCGACCGCGATGAACACGGTGCCGAGCAGCGGGCGGTCGCGGAGGGCGTAGTAGACGCCTCCGACGATGAAGGCGAGCATGATCGAGTCGTTGTGGCCGGCCGCCACGAAGTTCATGATGACGAGGGGGCTGGCCGCCACGATCCACAGCACGCCGGCCTCGTTCAGGCCGCGGAGGCGCGCGATCCGCCAGGCGTAGTACGCCAGCATCGCGAGGCCGGCAGCGGCCAGCAGGCGGAAGGCGAAGACGGCCAGTTCGGTGGGAAGCGCATCCGTCGACTGCACGACCACACGCTCGAGCCAGACGAAGACGGGGCCGTAGGGGGTGCTCGTGTCGGCCCAGAGCGGGTCGACGCCGATGCCGTACCAGCCGGGCAGGGCGGCCATGCCGGAGGTGTAGGGGTTGAGGCCCGCGGCCATCAGGCGGCCCTGGCCGACGTAGGCGAACATGTCGCGGCTGAACAGGGGGAGCGAGACGAGCAGGGGGGCGCCCCAGGCGGCGGCGGAGGCCACGACCTCGTTGAGGGAGGTGCGGCGGGCGGCGGTGGTGCTTCTGCTGCTGCTGCTGCTGCCGCTGCCGCTGCCGCTGCCGTTCCGCCGTTCGAGCAGGGAGAGGCCGAGCGCGATCCACGCGACCAGCAGCATCAGGGCGCCGAGCACCACCAGCAGCCCGGCGATCGTGACACCCCCGCGCGAGTTGCGGATGAACTCCAGCGCGGCCCAGTCGTGCAGCGTCGAGTCGGGGCCGATCCAGCCCACCCCGAACGAGCCGAGGGCGATGGCGATCGACCCGGCGAGGCCGAGCAGGAATCGCACCGAGGGGGAGAGAACGCGCACGTTCCTGTTCTTACCACGGTGGAATGGACAACAGCCGAACTCCGCGGGAATGCTGGTGGCCGCCCGAACGTTCTGATAAGTTGAGTCAACCCGACTCAAGTCTTTGAGATACAGCAGGAGAACCACACCGAATGGCAACGAACCAGGGAACCCCGAACGGCGACGAGCGCCAGAGCGCACTCGAGCAGTACGGCGTCAACCTGACCGAGATCGCCGCGAGCGGCAAGCTCGACCCCGTGATCGGCCGTGACGCCGAGATCCGCCGCGTCAGCCAGGTGCTGACCCGTCGCACCAAGAACAACCCCGTGCTCATCGGCGAGCCCGGCGTCGGAAAGACCGCCGTCGTCGAGGGCCTCGCCCAGCGCATCGTGGCCGGCGACGTCGCCGACTCGCTGAAGGGCAAGCAGCTCGTCTCGCTCGACCTCGCGGCCCTCGTGGCCGGAGCCAAGTACCGCGGCGAGTTCGAGGAGCGCCTCAAGGCCGTCCTGAAGGAGATCAACGACGCCGACGGCCAGATCATCACCTTCATCGACGAGCTGCATACCCTCATGGGCGCCGGTGGCGGAGAGGGCTCCGTCGCCGCCTCGAACATGCTGAAGCCGATGCTCGCGCGCGGCGAGCTGCGTCTGATCGGCGCCACCACGCTCGACGAGTACCGCGAGTTCGTCGAGAAGGACGCCGCCATGGAGCGTCGCTTCCAGCAGGTCTTCGTGGGTGAGCCGTCGGTGGAGGACACCATCGCGATCCTCCGCGGCCTGAAGGAGCGCTACGAGGCGCACCACAAGGTCTCGATCGCCGACTCCGCCCTCGTCGCCGCGGCCGCGCTGTCGAACCGCTACATCCCGGGCCGTCAGCTGCCCGACAAGGCCATCGACCTGATCGACGAGGCCGCCTCGCGGCTGCGCATGGAGATCGACTCGGCTCCCGTCGAGATCGACGAGCTGCGCCGCTCGGTCGACCGCCTTCGCCTGGAAGAGCTCGCGCTGAAGAAGGAGAAGGACGAGGCCTCACAGGAGCGCCTCGCCGCCCTGCGCGCCACCCTGGCGACCCGCTCGGCCGAGCTCGCCGGGCTGCAGGAGCGCTGGGATCGCGAGCGCGCCGCCCTCAACCGGGTCGGCGAGCTCAAGGAGAAGCTCGACGCCGCCCGCATGCGCGCCGAGAAGGCGCAGCGCGAGGGCGACCTCGAGCGCGCGTCGCGGCTGCTGTACGGCGAGATCCCGGTGCTCGAGCGCTCCCTAGCCTCGGCGGAAGACGCCGAGACGGCGGGCTTCGGCGCCGACGGTGCCGAGCGCATGGTGAACGACCAGGTCGGCTCCGACGACATCGCCGCGGTCATCGCGGCGTGGACGGGCATCCCGGTCGATCGCCTCACCCAGGGCGAGACCGAGCGCCTGCTGAAGCTCGAGACCGAGCTCGGCCGCCGGCTGATCGGCCAGCGCGAGGCCGTCGGCGCGGTGGCGGATGCGGTGCGCCGCTCCCGCGCGGGCATCGCCGACGAAGACCGCCCCACCGGGTCGTTCCTCTTCCTCGGCCCCACCGGCGTCGGCAAGACCGAGCTCGCCAAGGCGCTCGCCGAGTTCCTGTTCGACGACGAGAAGGCGCTGGTGCGCATCGACATGTCGGAGTACGGCGAGAAGCACTCGGTCGCCCGGCTGCTCGGCGCCCCTCCCGGCTACATCGGCTACGAGCAGGGTGGCCAGCTGACCGAGGCGGTGCGCCGCCGGCCCTACTCGGTCATCCTGATGGACGAGGTCGAGAAGGCCCACCCCGAGGTCTTCGACGTGCTGCTGCAGGTGCTCGACGACGGCCGGCTGACGGATGGTCAGGGCCGCACGGTCGACTTCCGCAACACGATCCTCATCCTCACGTCGAACCTGGGCTCGCAGTACCTCGTCGACCCGTCGCTCTCGCCGTCCTCGGCCCGCTCGCTGGTGCTCGACGCGGTGCGCGCCACCTTCAAGCCCGAGTTCGTCAACCGGCTCGACGACATCGTCGTGTTCTCGGCCCTCTCGGCCGACGACCTGGCCCAGATCGTCTCGCTCTACGTCGACCGGCTCTCGCGCCGGCTGGCGTCGCGGCGGCTGTCGCTTGCGGTGACTCCGGATGCGCGTACCTGGCTGGCCTCGCACGGCTACGACCCGATCTACGGGGCTCGGCCGCTGCGGCGGCTGATGCAGCACGAGATCGACGACCGTCTCGCGCGGGCGCTGCTGTCGGGCGCGGTGCGGGACGGGGACACGGTGCGCGTCGACGTCGCCCCCTCGGGCGACGCCCTCACGGTTGCGCCCTCCGACGCCCTCGTGGAGTAGCCCGAACCCGATCTCGTGGCTGAGTAGAAACTACTCGGGGCCCTCCTGGCCCTCCCGCACCCACTCTTGATGGGATGGGCCGACCCCGGCCCGCGGGAGGGCCCTCTCATGCTCAGCATCCTTCAACGTCGATCGCTGACGCTCGTCACAGGGAGCCTGCTCCTCGCCGGCGTCGGACTCGGCGCCGCGGTCACTCCCACTCCGGCAAACGCCGAGGTTGTGCCGCCACCCTCCACCACCCCTGATCCCTCCCTCACCGAGCGCAACATCATCGACCCCGGCGCCCACCTCGTCGAGTTCGCCCTCCCGAACCCCCTCGGCGCCCCCAACGACGTCGCCGCCGGCCCCGACGGATCCGTCTGGGTCTCGGTCTTCAACGACAAGCAGATCCTCCGCGTCAGCCGCGACGGCGCCGTCCTCGCGACCCACCAGCTCACGGGCGGCCCCACCAACCTCACCACCGACGCCGACGGCGGCGTCTGGGCCTCCGAATACGCGTCCAACGCCATTGCCCACGTCGACGCGGCGGGCACCGTCTCGGAGATCCGCCTCCCCACGGCCAACGCCTTCCCCTCCGCGGTCGAAGCCTCCGGCGCCCACGTCTACTTCACCGAATCGAACAACCACGGCTTCGGCCGCATCACCCGCGCCACCGGCGCCGTCGAGGAGTTCCCCCTCCCCGGCTCCGTCTCCCCCTCGGACATCCGGTCCACCACCGCCGGGATCTGGGTCACCGATCCAAGCGCTGACACAGTCTGGCGTGCCGGCGGCCGGGGTGAGGGCGTGAGACCATTCGGTCAGGCAGGGGACATGGTCTCCTTCGCGGATTCAGTGAATGAGCCGAATGGGGTCAACGCGTTCAGTCCCCTCAGAGCAACAGGCCTGCTCGCGGAGGCCCCTCCACGTGCAGTAGAACGTCTTAGCGGTCGAAGCCGCCTCGCCGGAACCGCTGGTTTCACGCGAGGTGATCAGGTGTGGTTCGCAGATGCCGGAACTAATTCCATCGGCTGGACGTCCTCGCAGACCTTTGGGTCGCTAGGCGAGGTCATTGTGCCCACTTCAGCCGCTGACCTCGCGGGGACCGCGGTGACGGAGGGCCGGTATTTCTGGGCTGTTGAGCGACAAGGCGGGAAGCTAGTGCGGGTCGATGTCCTCCTATCAACATCGACCGCTCGGATCGCCGGAGCAGACCGGTACGAGACGGCGAGCGCCGTCGCTCGAGAAGGTCACGCGGCAGGAGCCGAGATCCTTTTTGTCGCCAGTGGAGAGACATTTGCGGATGCCCTGGCGGGCGGCCCAGTTGCTGCTCGGCTGTCGGCGCCAATGCTCCTTACCCGTCAAGACAACTTGCCCGATCCGACACGTCGTGCGCTCAAGGAACTTCGGCCCAAGAGGGTAATAATCCTCGGCGGTGCCGCTGCGGTATCGGAAGCAGTGGCCCGATCAATCGAAGATGTGACCGGAGTCAAGCCCGAACGCATTGGCGGACCCGACCGATATGCCGTTTCTCGTGCGCTCGCGTCAAGCCCCCTGTCGGGCGCGCCCGCTCAGAGGATTTACATCGCGACCGGCCGAGATTTCCCAGATGCGCTTGGCGCTACCTCTGTTGCAGCGAAGCAGAATGGAGTCACTCTGCTTGTCGACGGCAAGGCGAGCGAACTGACTCCGGCGGAACGGACTAGCTTGACCAGCCTCGCGAAGCGGCCGGGGGTAGAGGCAGTAGTGGTCGGAGGGCCATCAGCGATATCGCCCTCCCTTGAAGCCGCTATCTCTTCGATAGTCAAAACAACGCGAGTTGGTGGGGCCGATCGATTTGCCGTGGCGGCCTCTCTCAATCGAGATACCTTTGGGTTGACCGGCTTTGGCTTCGTTGCAAGCGGAGGAGATTTCGCTGACGCACTCGCGGGGGGCGTCCTGGCCGGGACGCAGCAGCTCCCCCTTTATCTAGCTCGGAAGGACTGTGTGCCGGAAGTCACCGGTGCGGCCATAGTTGCTACCGGCGTCTACTTCGTTCGTCTGATCGGCGGTTCCGTCGTTCTCAATAAACAAGTTGAAACACTGACTACTTGTTGAGTCACTGACTCGATCTGCCGAGGTTCAGGAAGGTCTGACGCATCGCAACGCTCAGCCGGTATGCCCTCGTGGGGTCAGGGGGTGGGGAGGAGGAGGTCGGCGAGGGGGAGGCGGGTGCGGGGGGCCGTTTCGCGGGCGCGGAGGGCGTCGTCGGGGAGGGCGTCGGCCGAGGCGAGGTGGCCGAGGGCCGTGATGGTGAGGGGCACGAGGGAGGCGGGGAGGCTGAAGGCCTCGGTGAGGGCCGCGACGTCGAAGCCGCCCATCTGGTGCACGTGCAGGCCGTCGTGGTGGGCCTGGACGGAGAGGTGCGCCATGGCCTGGCCGAGGTCGTACTCGGCCCAGCGGCGGGGCTTGCCCTCGGCGTCGACGACTTCCGCGACCGCGACGATGAGCACGGCGGCCGAGCCGGCCCAGACGGAGTTGAAGCCCAGGAGGCTCGAGGCGACCGCGTCGAACTCGGGGGTGCCGCGGCGGGCGACGATGAAGCGGGCGGGCTGCGAGTTCGCGGCCGAGGGGGCCCAGCGGGCAGCCTCGAGCGCGGCGGTCAGCACGGTCTCGTCGATCGGCTTCGCGGCGTCAAAGGAGCGGGGGCTCCAGCGGTCGGCGAGCGTCGGGAGGATCGGCGCGCTGGTCGAGGCGGCGCGGTCGAAGGCGGGGCGGGGGGCGGTGTCGGTGAGGGTCATGGTGGTGTCCGTTCGTCGAGGTGGGAAGTGCCGCACCTCGTCGTGCGGTCGTAACCGGACTTCAGTCCGGATGAGGAGTGGAACGCGGCATCCGCTCGCCCTATTCCCGCTGCAAGGTAGCGAGAGGGCGGGCCGGATCGAGCGTCAAATCAGAGCTAGATGGGGCCGTCGGTGCGGCCCGCGCGGTGTTTGCGTATGCGCTTCACCACGAACCAGATGACGGCCGCCGCGACGACCGCGATCACCACGTACTGCAGGATCTCCGCGTACCGCTCCACCACGTGCCACTGCTCGCCCAGCCAGAACCCCGCGAGGATGAACACGGTGTTCCAGATCAGCGAGCCGGCGGTGGTGAGCAGGGCGAACTTGAGCAGGTGCATCCGCTCGATGCCCGCCGGGATGGAGATGAAGCTGCGGAACAGCGGCAGCATCCGGCCGAAGAACACTGCCTTCGGGCCGTGGCGCTGGAACCAGGCCTCGGTGCGGTCGACGTCATCCACGTCGACGAGGGGGATGTGGCGGGCGATCGTGCGCATGCGGTCGCGGCCGAGCCAGGCGCCGAGGCCGTAGAGGGCGAGGGCGCCGAGAAGCGAGCCGAGGGTGGTGAAGATGATCGCCGCCACGACGTTCAGGTCGCCTTGGCTGGCCGCGAAGCCCGCGAGCGGCAGGATGACCTCGCTCGGGATCGGCGGGAACAGGTTCTCGATCGCCACGGCCAGGCCGGCACCGGGGGCGCCCAGCGTCTCCATCAGGCCCACCACCCAGTCGCCGATCGGTCCGAGACTCGCGCTGCCGGAGTCGGCGGCGGTGAGGTTCGAGGTGAGGGTCAGTGGGTCGGCGTGCGCCAGGCTCATGCCTTCACTCTATTGACGGCGGCTGAAGCCAGCCTGAAGTGGGGTTCCGGATGCGCGTGCGGGCCCCGCGCGGCGACCGCGGTATCGGCACGGGCCTAGGAGCGGACGAGCCGCGCGATGGCGTCGGTGGCCTCCTTGAGCTTCTGCTCGGCGACCGGGCCGCCCTCGGCGACGGCCTCGACGACGCAGTGGTTCAGGTGGTCGTTGAGGAGGCCCAGCGCCACCGACTCGAGGGCGCTCGTCATCGCCGAGATCTGGGTGAGGATGTCGATGCAGTACTTCTCGTCGTCCACCATGTTCTGCAGGCCGCGCGCCTGGCCCTCGATGCGCTTGAGGCGCTTGAGATAGGCGGTCTTGTCGGCGATGTAGCCGTGATGCTCGTGGATCAGGTCGACCGGACCGGGGCCCGGCGTGCGGCTGGGCGTGACAGGCGGCGCGGCCAGCGGTGTGGTCGGTACGAGGGCGGCCCCGGTCGTGGTCTCGACCTCGGTGGAGTGCGGGGATGCGGGCGACGTGCTCATGCGTCGATTCTCGTCGAAGTCTGGTCGGCGGGCGCCGTGGTGGGGGCGCTCGCCGCGGGGAGGGGAGCCGGCCGGAGGTCGAGCCGGCGGAGGAGCTGCGCGTTGAGGGCCACGATGATCGTCGAGAGCGACATCAGGATCGCGCCGACCGACATCGGCAGGATGAAGCCGACGGGCGCCAGCACTCCGGCAGCCAGCGGCACCGACAGCAGGTTGTAGCCCGCCGCCCACCAGAGGTTCTGAGTCATTTTGCGGTAGCCGGCCTTCGAGAGGCGGATGACCGACAGCACCGACCGTGGGTCGTCGCTCGCGAGGATGACCCCTGCGGAGGCGATGGCGACGTCGGTTCCGGCGCCGATCGCGATGCCGACGTCGGCCCGGGCCAGCGCGGGGGCGTCGTTGACGCCGTCGCCGACCATCGCGACCGTGCGTCCCTCGGCCTGCAGCTCGGCGACCTTGGCCGCCTTGTCCTCGGGGCGCACTCCGGCGAAGACGCGGGTGATTCCGAGCTCGGCGGCGACGGCCTGCGCGACCGGGTCGGCGTCACCGGTGATCATGACCACCTCAACGCCCTGTCGGCGCAGCTCGTCGACCGCGCTGCGCGACTCGGGGCGGATCTCGTCGGCGAGGGTGATCCGCCCGATCACCTCGTGGTCGCGCAGTACGTGCAGCACGGTGTCGCTGGTGGCCTCGACGCCCCCGGCGAATGATGCGAGCGGATGCGCGGCGTGCTCCTCGAGCAGGCGGGGGCCGCCCACGTGCACGGTCGCGGTGTGGCCCGCGGTGTCGGTGATGCGGGCCGAGACGCCGACGGCGGGGGAGGAGGTGAAGGCGGTGGCGGGCGGGAGGGTGAGGCCGCGCATCCGGCCCGCTTCGACGATCGCTCGGGCGAGAGGATGCTCGCTGTCGGACTCGGCGGCGGCCGCAAGGGCCAGGACGTCGGCCTCGGCGGAACCGGGGGCCGGGGTGATCGAGGTGACGACGTGGGCGCCCTTGGTGAGGGTGCCCGTCTTGTCGAAGAGCACGGTGTCGACGGTGCGCATGGTCTCGAGGGCGAGGCGGTCCTTGACGAGGATGCCCGCCTTCGCGGCGCGTTCGGTGGCGATCGAGACGACCAGCGGGATGGCGAGGCCGAGAGCGTGCGGGCAGGCGATCACGAGCACGGTGATGGTGCGGATGACGGCGTCGTCGGGGCTGCCGACGAGCGTCCAGACGACGGCGGTGATGATCGCGGAGCCGAGGGCGAACCAGAACAGCCAGCCGGCGGCGACGTCGGCGATGCGCTGGGCGCGGGAGCTCGAGTTCTGCGCCTCGGTGACCAGACGCTGGATGCCGGCCAGGGCGGTGTCGTCGCCGACGGCGGTGACGCGGATGCGCAGGGAGGTGTCGGTGGCGACGGTTCCGGCGACGACGTGCGCGCCGGGGCCGCGGGTGACGGGTTTGGACTCGCCGGTGATCATGGACTCGTCGAGATCCGCGGTGCCCTCGGTGATCTCGCCGTCGGCGGGGACGCGGCCGCCGGGGCGCACGATCACGAGGTCGCCGACGACGAGGTCGGCGGGGGCGACGGTGATGGAGCCGGTGGGGCTGCCGGGGTCGACGCGCTCGGCCTCGTCGGGGAGGAGGGCCGCGAGGGAGTCGAGGGCGGAGGTGGTCTGGGCGAGGGAGCGCATCTCGATCCAGTGGCCGAGGAGCATGATCACGATGAGGAGCGCGAGCTCCCACCAGAAGTCGAGCTGGTGGTCGAGGAGGCCGAGCGTGGCTCCCCAGCTGGCGAGGAACGCGACGGTGATCGCGAGGGCGATCAGCAGCATCATGCCGGGCTGCTTGGCGCGCAGTTCGTCGACGCCGCCGGTGAGGAAGGGCCGGCCGCCGATGACGAACATGACGGTGCCGAGGATCGGGGAGATGAAGGTCGTGGGGCCGTCGGCGGGCAGCTCGTAGCCGAGGATCATCGCGAACATGCTGCTGAAGGCGACCACCGGCACGGCGACGACGAGCATCACCCAGAACAGGCGACGGAACATGGCGACGTGGCCGGAGTGGTCGTGGCCGCCGTGGCCCCCGTGCCCGCCGTGGCCCGCGTGGTCGTGGCTGGAGTGGTCGTGCCCACCGTGGTCGTGGCCGCCGTGCTCTGCGTGGTCGTGCGAGCCGTGATCGTGGCCAGCGTGATCGTGGGCACCGTGGGCACCGTGGTCATGGGCGCCGTGATCGTGAGTGGCGTCGACGGCGGCCTGATCGTGGGCGGCGTGATCGCCCATGTCGTGCTGGGGCGCGGAAGAGTGCTGGTGCTCGGGCATGGCATCCACGATATACCCCCAGGGGGTACCCCGCAAGGCGGGCACCACGTGGTGGGGCGCGATGCTACGGTGGGCCCGTGACCGAGTCACGAGCATCCGGAACCCCCCTGGGCAAGCGCCACGACCGCGACGACACCACGGCCGCCCGCATCGCCGGCGTGATCGTCGTGGGCATGTGCGCCGCCGTCTGGTGGCCCGCCTTCACGCTCGGCGCCTGGGGCGACTTCTTCTTCGACCAGCTGCTGACGATCTGGGCGGCCGCGACCGGCGCGTTCTTCGTGGTGGTGTTCTTCGGCCGCAGTCGTCGGCGGTGGTGGCGCGCGGCCGCGCTGCTCGCCCCGAGCCTCTACCTGGTGGCGAACTTCGTGGTTCAGCCCGATGCCGAGGACGTGGCGACGCTCATCGTCGCCGTGCTGGGCGCGTTGGTCGCGGTGCTCGCGGTTCCGACGACGGTCTGGGTGCTCGCGCGCATCATCTGGCCCGAGTTCGGCGACCAGGTGTCACCGAGACGCCGCGCCGTCGTGATCGGCGTCGTCGCCTTCGTGGCGGTGGCGTCGTTCCTGCTCGGCGCGAACCAGGCGCGATTCATGACCTGCGGCGAGTTCACCCTCAGCGGCAACTCCGAGCCGCCCGGATGCACGCCCGACTCGGTCTACGACGACTGAACGGCCAGCGCTGACCTGAGCGCCGCCGCGAACCCGTCGACGTCGGCCTCGGTGGTGTCGAAGGCGCACATCCACCGCACCTCGCCGGCCGCGGCGTTCCAGTCGTAGAACCGGTACGACGCGCGCACCGCGTCGGCCACCCCGGGCGGCACGATCGCGAAGACGGCGTTCGACTGGGTCTCCTGCGTGAGCGTGACGCCCGGCAGGTCGACGACGGCGGCCCGCAGCCGCGCCGCCATGGCGTTGGCGTGCGAGGCCGAGCGCAGCCAGAGGTCGGAGCCGTAGAGCGCGATCAGCTGCGCCGACACGAAGCGCATCTTCGAGGTGAGCTGCATGTCGAGCTTGCGAAGGAAGGGGATGCCGGCCACCGCATCCGGATTCAGCACCACCACCGCCTCGCCGTACAGCAGCCCGTTCTTGGTGCCGCCGAGCGACAGCACGTCGACCCCGGCGTCGCTCGTGAACGAACGGAGGGGCACGCCCAGCGACGCGGCCGCGTTCGAGATGCGCGAGCCGTCGAGGTGCACTGTCATGCCGAGCGAATGCGCGTGCGAGCTGATCGCGGCGATCTCGTCGGGCGTGTAGGCCGTGCCGAGCTCGGTGGTCTGCGTGATCGAGACGGTGAGCGGCTGCGCGCGGTGCTCGTCGCCCCAGCCCCAGGCCTCGACGTCGATCAGCTCGGGCGTGAGCTTGCCGTCGGGCGTCGGCACGGTGAGCAGCTTCAGGCCGGCGACGCGCTCGGGGGCGGCGTTCTCGTCGGTGTGGATGTGCGCGGTCGTCGAGCACACCACCGCACCCCAGCGGGGCAGCATCGACTGCAGCCCGACGACGTTGGCGCCGGTGCCGTTGAACACCGGGAAGGCTTCGGCCTGCGCGCCGAAGTGGCCCTTGATGACCTTCTGCAGCTCGGCGGTGTAGACGTCCTCGCCGTAGGCGACCTGGTGACCGCCGTTGGCCCGGGCGATGGCCTCGAGCACCTCGGGGTGCGCCCCGGCGTAGTTGTCGGATGCGAAGCCGCGGTGGTCCAGATCGTGCAGAGTCTCGGTCACCCATCGATTCTGCCATCCGCCGACGGGCGGTCGACGCAGACGGGTCGGCGCGAGGGGGTGTCCGGCCGGGCGCCGGAGGCGTAGGTTCCTGAGCATGATGATGACCGAGACGGAGCCGGATCCGTACTTCTGGCTCGAGATGTTCTACATCGGCCTGCTGGGCCTCGCGACCCTCGCGATCGTGTGGGTCTCGGTGATCGTGCTGCTGCGCCTGTACCGCGGGCAGCGCTAGCCGAGCGGATGCGCGGCCGCCGCCCCTCGGGAGCGGGCAGCCGCGCATCCGGCCCTGAGCGCTCAGCGCGCGGCGGTGGGCACAGCCGAGATCATGCCGAGCCCGACGCTGATGCGGTCGGCCGTCTCGATCAGCTGCTCGGCCAATTGCTCGTGGTCGAGTTCGCGCACCACCGACAGCCGGCCCGAGACCGAGATGCCCGCCACGACCCGCCCGTCGGCGTCTCGAACCGGCGCCGCGATCGACAGCCGTCCGAGAGCCAGCTCCTGGTTCTCGGTGCAGTACCCGCGTTCGGCCGACTCGGCGAGAGCGGCGGTCAAGGCGGCGTGGTCGACGAGCGTGTGCACGGTGTACCGCTCGAGTTCGTCGCCGAGCAGAGCCCGTCGCCCGGCCTCGTCGAGATCGAGCAGCAGGCACTTCCCGAGCCCCGAGGCATGGAGCGGCTGCCGCATACCGACCATGGTGTGCGACTTGGGTGCGAGCGCTCCCTCGAAGTGGCACAGGTAGACCAGGCTCGTTCCGTCGAGGACTCCGACGTTCACGCTGAGACCCGTGCGCTGGGCCAGCGCTTCGGCCGCCGCTCGCGACTCCCGGTGCACCGGGTTGTGGTTCAGGGCCTGTGATCCCAGCGACAGGATGGCCGTGCCGATCGCATAGAGCTGGGTGTCCCGTTCGCGCCTCACGTAGCCGAGCTCCTCGAGCGAGGCCAGGAGCCGGGCGGTGGTCGATGCCCCGAGGCCGATCGCGCGCGCGATGTCGCTCGCCCGCAGCGCCCCCGACTTCGCGTCGCCGAGAGCGGTCAGCACGGCGGCCGCCCGTCCGATCCCCTGCTGCACCTCTCCGGCCATGTCGGGAACTCTATCGCTCCCGGCCGACGGCGATGGGGTAGGCCTTCACGGCACTCACCGAGGCATACGGCGCTCCTCCCGTCGCGAGGCAGACGAGCCGCAGCGCATCCGTCGTCACCGGGCCGACGTGGTGCACCCGGTGACGCTGCCGATTGCCCGTCACCTCGGCGAGCGTCTGCCAGACGCCGTCGACGCAGGCCTCGAGCCGGTAGTCGGTGACGAGCTCGGGGACCACGTCGAAGTCGGTGCGGTGGTGGTGCAGGTTGATCAGGTCCTCGTCGACGTCGTCGTTGAACACGAGCCGCACCGAGGCGATGGTCACCGGATGCGCCCACGAGAGCTGCACGTGCTCCGGCGACGCCAGTCCGGGGGCCGTCGACGGCGTCGCCCAGAGGTGGGGCCCACCGTAGGGGCGTTGCAGGCCGTCGGTGATCCGTTCCGGCCGATACGCGTGCGTGGCCGGAGTCGCTGAGAACGCGAAGCCGCGGTGGCGGAGCCCACGGGCGACCCAGTCGAGCACGGGGTCGCCCGCTGCCTCCGGGATGTGCTCGTCGAAGGGCAGGTCGCCGGCGAGCCGGTGCTCGAGGGCGAGCACGCCGTAGGGGCGCTCGCCGACCATGCGGGCCGAGACGCCGGGTGCTGCGCGCAGCACGATCACCGCGTTCTGCGGTGTCGAGGGGTGCCAGTCGAATCGGGCGGTGGCCGTGCCCGATCCCGCGGCGACCGGCACGGTGCGGGTGAGCACGTGGTCGAGGGGGACGTAGTTCTGCGGTCGCCCGGTGCCCCAGAGCTCCATGGTCACCTCGGTGTCGTGCTCGCTGTCGAGCTCGAAGGTCACGGAGTCGAGGGCGGGGTCGACGGGCAGCAGCAGTCCCACGTCTCGCGTGAGGGGGTAGGGCTCGAAGCCTGCTTCCGACGAGGCGCCGAGCGTGGTCAGTGCGTTCGAGGCCGTGATCACCGCCGACGGTGCGAGGTCGTCGGGGTCCTCGGCGCGAAGACCCACGACCGGGGCGTCCTCCCGGGCCAGGGTCTGCCGCAGGCGGTCGAGGTGGTGCGTGCCGAGTTCGCGGGGCGTCACGCCGAGGGACACCGCGAGCGCCGCCCCGGTGCCGGCCGCCTGGCCGAGCGTGGAGCACGTGGCCATCACCCGTGTCGACCCGAAGGCGATGTGCGAGGCCGAGATGTCGCGGCCGGCGAACAGCAGGTTCGGCACCGTGGCGGAGTAGAGCGAGCGGTACGGGATGCCGTAGGTGCCGGCCGGGTGGCGCTGCTCGGCACCCGCCGTCTCGGAGTACACGCCCTGCACCGGGTGCAGGTCGATCGACCAGCCGCCGAACGCGACCGCGTCGTCGAACTCCCGCTGCTCGACGATGTCGTTCTGAGTGAGGGTGTAGTCACCCACGAACCGTCGGTACTCGCGCTTGCCGGGCACGGAACCCACCCACTCCAGGCTGAGCGTGTCGGCGTCGAAGTCGCCCGAGTTCTTCACGTGGTCCCAGATGCCGAAGACCACCGACCACAGTTCGTCGCGGATCCGTTCGTTGTCGGAGACGGTGTCGAGCTCGCCGCCCCATTCGATCCACCAGTAGTCGCAGCCGTTGTCGCCCGTGCGGATGACCCGGTTGCGCAGGATCGGTGTGGCCGCGATGTCCTTCGCGATGCTGGGCGCGACGTACTTCGACGGCCGACCGGTGTCCTTCGTGTAGAAGAAGATCGAATTGCCGAGCAGCTCGCCGTCCGCCTCCTCGGGCGCCCAGCTCTCGCCGTGCTCGTGGCGGGCCTCGCGGCCGATGCGGTACGGGGCTCCGGCGAGGTGGCCCACGAGTCCGTCGCCGGTGCAGTCGAGGAAGATCGGGGCCTCGAAGGTGGTCTCGATCTCGCTGCCCATGGTCCAGCCCGTGACGGACGCGATGGCGGCGGCCTCCTCGGTGCCGGCGGGTTCGTGCATCCGGATCTCACGCACGTCGGTGTTCAGGTGCAGGGTGAGGTTCGGTTCCGCGCGCACGAGATCGAGCACCACCTGATCCCAGTAGTAGGGGTTGCCCTCGGCGTTGCGGTACTGGTTCTCGAGGAACAGCTCACCCATGATGCCCGTCTCGCGGGCGAAGCGCTGGTGCCCGTGGGCGGTGGCACCGACCACCCAGACGCGCACCTCGCTCGAGGAGTTGCCGCCGAGGACGGGCCTGTTGCTGATCAGGGAGACGGATGCGCCCAGCCGTGCCGCGGCGACGGCGGCCGATACACCGGCCAGTCCTCCGCCCACGACGACGATGTCGCTAGAGATGGTTCGCTTCTGCATGGTGAAAGCGACTGTATCACCCAGTGGTGCTTATGTACCGCTCAGTGGTAACGTGCTCGCAATCAGTGGTGATCAGCCGCTCCAACCCCGACAATGACGTGGGAGACACGCATGACAGATTCCTCAAGCCCGGTCGCGGTCGCCGACCCGGCACCGCTCGACGACGCCTCGCGGGCCCGCCGGGTCCGCAAGGTCATCCTTGCCGCCGGCACCGGCCACTTCGTCGAGTGGTTCGACTTCGGCCTCTACGGCACGCTCGCGACGGTGATCAGCCTCAACTTCTTCCAGCAGGGCGATCCTCAAGCAGCTCTTCTCTCCGCCTTCGCCGTGTTCGGCGCCGGCTTCGTGATGCGCCCGCTGGGGGGCCTGTTCTGGGGCTCGCTCGGCGATCGCGTCGGCCGCAAGTCCACGCTGGCGACGGTCATCCTCGTCACCTCGGGAGCGACCGTGGTGATGGGGCTCCTGCCGACCTACGGCATGATCGGCATCTGGGCTCCGCTCCTGCTGGTGCTCGTGCGACTCGTGCAGGGCTTCGCCGCCGGTGGCGAGAGTTCGGGCGCCACCACTCTGCTCGCCGAGTACGCGCCCTCGAACCGACGTGGCTTCGTGACGAGCTTCGTCGACGTGTTCGGCTTCGCCGCCTTCGTGGTCGGGGCCGGGCTCGTGCTGCTCTTCACCGCCACCCTCGGATCCGACGCGCTGAACGAGTGGGGCTGGCGAGTGCTGTTCCTGCTCGCCCTGCCGCTCGGTCTGGTGGGGGTCTACCTGCGCCTGAAGCTCGAGGACACCCCCGAGTTCCAGGCCGTGAAGCAGAAGGGCGAGGTTGCCAAGTCGCCGCTTCGCACGTCGCTGCGCACCTCGTGGCGCGCACTGCTGTTCTGTGTGGGCTTCGTCGTGATCAAGGCGGTGGGGCACTGGATCCTGCAGACGTTCATGCCGTCGTACCTGCAGACCACACTCGGATTCTCGCAGCCGCTGAGCTACGCGGCGACCGTGATCGGTCTCCTGGTGATCGCCGTGCTCGTGCCGTTCATGGGGCTGCTCAGCGACCGCATCGGCCGGAAGCCCGTGATGATCGCCGGTTGCGCGGGCTTCATCCTCCTCACCTATCCGGCCCTCATGCTGATGGGCGGGGGCAACTTCCTCGGCGCCACGGTCGCGATGATCCTCCTCGGCATCTTCATGGCCGCCTACGACGGCGCATCGAGCGCCGCCATGGCCGAGCTGTTCCCCACGAACATCCGCTACGGCTCGATGGCGATCGCCTACAACCTCTCGGTGGCGGTGTTCGGCGGCATCACGCCACTGCTGGCCACCTTCCTGATCGGCGCCACCGGCAACTCGTTCGCGCCCGCCTTCTACGTGATGGCGGCTGCGGCCGTCAGCCTCGTGGTTGTGCTTCGGGCCCGGGAGACCGCGAAGCTGCCGCTGCGATCGGAGGCCTGATGAGCAGGATCGCCGTGACGGGCGCCTCGGGGCGTGTCGGACGGGCAGTGGCGGCGTTGCTCGTCGAACGCGGGCATCATGTGCTAGGCCTCGACCTCGTGGCACCCGCGACCCCCGTGCCCGGGGTCGACTACCTCGTCGGTGACCTCGCCGAGCTGCCGCCGCAGGATCCGCGGCTGACCGACGTCGAGGCGGTCGCCCATCTGGGGGCGTTCATGTCGTGGCGACCGGAGGACGCGTCACGCGTGTACGACGCGAACGCGACCGCCACGCAGCGACTCGTCCGGGCGCTGGACGGGTCGTCCGTCCGCCGATTCGTGCTCGCCAGCACCGGGGAGGTGTATCCCGAGAACGCGCCGGTGTACCAGCCGCTCGACGAGCAGCATCCGCGGCTCCCCGTCACCTGGTACGGCTTGAGCAAGGTGCTGGCCGAGGAGATCACCGCGTTCGCCGGCCGGGCGAACGGCTGGGCGACGGTGGTGCTGCGGTTCTCGCACACGCAGGATCCGGCGGAGCTGCTCGACCCCGACTCGTTCTTCTCGGGCCCGCGGTTCTTCGCCAGCCGGCGCCTCCCGAGGGAGCGCGCAGCCGGGCATCACGAGGTCGCCGATGTTCTCGAGCCGTTCGCCGACGACGACTCGACACTTCTCGTGGCGTCGAGGGCCGACGGCGAGCCGGTGCAGATGGGCATCCTGGCCACGGCGGACCTCGCACGAGGAGTGGTGCTGGCGCTCGAGGCGTCGACCACCGGGCACGAGGTGATCGGGCTGGGTCCGGATGCACCGACCGACCTCGGCGCGTTCGCCCGACGCCTGGCGGCGGCTGCGGGCCTCTCCACTGTCGACGTGACGCTCCCCGTCAGTGCACCGAGCTACCGCACCTCGAACGCCCGGGCGCGCGAGCTGCTGGGCTTCACGCCGCTCCTCGGCGAGGAGGAACTGGTGCGGGCGGCCGTTGCGGCGAGGGAAGCGCGCCTGGCGGCTGCCGGCTAGCCGCAGCACTCTTCACCCGCGCGCGCAACCCGGTTGGGCGGCGCGGCCGGTCTGCCTACCGTGGGGCGGATGCGCGACAGAGCTGAGACGGACCCGGAACGACTCGGCACCCCGCCCGTCCTGGCCGCGATGGTGCTCCGAGCCGTCCGGCAGACACCGTGGCGCGCGTGGGCCCTGCTCGCGATCGGGCTCACGACGGTGCGGCTCGTGGTCGGCCCCGCGATCGAGGCGCTGTTCGAGGAAGCCCTCGCCGTGGCCGGGCTCCGGACGCTGACCGACCGCAGCGTCAGCGCCCTGCTGGTGTCCCCGGCGTCCGTCGCGCTGCTCGCCCTGGTCGCGGCGATCGCCGTCACCGCCACCCTCGCCTGGGCCGGCCTCGCCCTCGTGCTGGCCGATCGGCAGCTCGGCGGGCACCGGTTCTCGGCGCGGGCGACGCTCCGATCGGTCATCCGGATGCTCGCCGCCCTCGTCACCCCCGCCGGTCTCCTCGTGGCGCTGCACCTGGCGCTGCTCGCGCCGCTGTCCGGCGTCGAGTTGCTCTCGCCCCTGACGGGCGCGTTCGCGCCGCCGCCGTTCGTCTCGCGGGAGTTCGTGAAGACGGTGCCGGGGGTGCTGCTCTCGTGCGGCACGGCGGGGGTGCTCATCGTGGTGGTGTTCCGCGCGGGGCTCGCCCTGGCGTACACGGTGGTGAGCGGATGCCGGCCGGCCGGCGCACTGCGCTCCAGCCTGCGGGCGACGGGCTCCGGCGGGGCCGGGTTCGCGCTGGTGCCGACGGCGGTGGTCGTCGTGACCGCAGCCCTGGGCCAGGGCGTGATCGTGCTCGCGGGCTGGGCGGTCGACGCGGCGCCGGCGAGCGCGTCGACCGCGGACGACCCGCTCCTCGTGGGCGCGGCGCGCGTGCTCGTCGCGGTGGTCTCGATCGTGGGAGCCCAGGCGTTGGCGCTGACGCTCGTGGCGCGGGTGCGCATGATCGACGGACTGACGATCGCGCCCGCCCGCCCGGCCCGCTCCGTGCCGTCGCGGCGCGCCGCCGCGGTCCTCGGGGTGACGCTCGTGATCGCCACGGCGACCGCGACAGGCGCCATGGCCACGACGTGCCATGACCCGTGCCAGGGCGAGGCCGGCGCGGCCATGGGTGGTGGGGGCGCGCATCCGCTCGTCATCGCGCACCGCGGGTACGACGCCGGAGGGCCCGAGAACACGATCGCCGGGCTCGAGGCAGCTGCGCGGCTCCGGCCGGACTACGTCGAGGTCGACGTGCAGCAGACCGGAGACGGCGGCCTCGTCGCGAGCCATGACACCAATCTCTTCACGCTCGCCGGGGTCGACGCGAACCTCTTCGAGCTGACGACGGCCGAGGCCACGGCGACGGTGGTGGGCATGAAGGGGCACCGCGACCACATTCCGACGCTGCGCGGCTATGCCGCCCGCGCCGAGCAGCTCGGTGTCGATCTGCTCGTCGAGCTCAAGGTCACCGGGCACGAGACGTCCGACGTGCTCGATCGGCTCGACGCCGACCTCGAGGCCGCCGGGGCCGGTGGCGACACGATGTTGCACTCCCTCGACCCCGGGGTGGTGGAGGTTCTGGCTGAACGGCATCCCGAGCGGCGGGTCGGCCTCACGGTCTCGATGATGGCCGGGCAGCTTCCGCCGTGCGACTGCGACTTCTACGTGATCGAGCAGGCCTCGCTCACCCCGGCCCTGATCGGCGAGGCCGACGCGGCCGGCGACGAGGTCTACGCCTGGACCGTCGACGACCCCGCCGCCATGGACGCCCTCGCCCGCGCCGGGGTCGACGGCCTCGTCACGGACGAGCCGGGTGCTGCCCGGCGGGTGAGCGAGGCACTCGCCGCGGAGAACGGCCTCGAGGCCGGTGCCGCCCGCCTGGAGCTGCTCCGCTCGGGCTGAACGTCAGCCCTTGAGGGCGTCGGCCAGCTTCACGCGCGGGCCCGTGCGGAGCAGCGAGTTCGCGTAGATGCGCGAGCCGATCACCACGACGACCGCGGTGGTCGCCAGCAGGATGACGAGCGAGACGAGCGGCTCCCACCACTCGGCGTCGCCGAGGAAGAGCCGCAGCGGCATGCCGATCGGCGCCGAGAAGGGCACGTAGGACATCACGGCCATCACCGCCTCGTTCGAGTTGAAGAAGATGACGAGGAAGTACGGCAGCATCACCAGCGTGGTGACGGGCGAGGTGACCGAGCCGACGTCCTCCTGGCGGGAGACGAGGGCGGCGCTCGCCGAGTAGAGCGCCGCGATCAGCACGAAGCCGAAGACGAAGAACACCACGAACCACGCGATCGCGGGGCCGAGGAGGCCGAGCAGGCCGGACTGGCCGGTGATCGCGAGTCCGAGCACGGCGGCGAGGCCGATCAGGGCCGTCTGGCCGAAGGCGAGCACGCTGTTCCCGATCACCTTGCCGGCCAGCAGTTCGCGGGCGTTGATCGTCGACAACAAAATCTCGACGACCCGGGTCTGCTTCTCCTCGACGACGCTCTGCGCGATCGTCGAGCCGAAGGTGACGGCGGCCATGAAGAACACGATGCCGAACGCGATGCCGACGACGTAGGCGAGGAAGCCGTCGGAGTCGCCCGGTTCGAGCAGCTGCACGGGGGGCGCGAGGCTGAGCAGCGAGACCACGCCGGTGGGGGTGTCGCTCAGGGCGAGCACCTCGTAGGCGGCCTCGGGGCCTCCGGGCGTGCCGGTGGTGCCGGTCGCCGTGGGCGCCGGGGTCGCTCCCTCCACGGTGCCGGGCAGCACGATCGCCGCCTCGACGTCGCCGTCGCGCACGAGCTGCTCGGCATCCGCGACCGTTGCGGCCTGGGTGATGTCGAGGCGGTCGTCGAGGCCGGACACGAGTGGGGCGGTCTGCGGCACGACCGCGACCTTCGGCGCCCCGGCGTTCGCGGCGAAGATGCCGCTCGCGACGATCGATCCGAGCACGACGACGAGCAGGATGCCGGTCGAGATCAGGAACGCCTTGCTGCGCAGCCGCATCGAGATCTCGCGGGCTGCGACGAGGCGTGTGCCCTGAACGGCCGACAGGGCGGCGGGACGAGCGGGGCGCGGAGTGCGGGTAGGGCGGGCGGTGCGGGCGTCGGCGCTCATCGCACGACCTCCTTGAAGATCTGGGACAGGGTGGGCAGAACAGGGGCGAAGCGGCGCACCGGGCCGGTCTCGAGGGCGCGCCGCAGCACGGCCTGGGCCGCATCCTGGCCGGGCTGGCTCGACTGGCCGGGCACGCTGGACTGGCCCGGGGCCCCGCGCTCGACCTCGAACACGGCGTAGTCGCCGTCGAGCTCGACCACGCGCACCCCGGGCATCTCGCGCACCCAGCCGGCGTCGTGCGTCAGGTCGATCTCGTAGCGGGCCTCGGAGTGCTGCGACCGCAGCTCCTCCCGGGAACCCTGCGCGCGGATCGTGCCGCCCGCGATCACCACGAGGTCGTCGCAGATGCGCTCCACGATGTCGAGCTGGTGCGAGGAGAACAGCACGGGCACCCCGGTGGCCGCGTGCTCGGTGAGAACCGACTGCACGGTCTCGACGGCCATCGGGTCGAGACCCGAGAAGGGCTCGTCGAGCACGAGCACGCTGGGGTCGTGCACGAGGGCGGCGGCGATCTGGGCGCGCTGCTGGTTTCCGAGGGAGAGGCTCTCGACGGTGGCGTTCGCGCGGTCGCCGAGGCCGAGGCGGTCGAGCAGATCGGCCGTGCTGGCGGCGGCCGCAGCCGACGTCATGCCGTGCAGCCGCCCGAGGTAGACGATCTGCTCGGCGACCTTCATCTTGGGGTACAGCCCGCGCTCCTCGGGCATGTAGCCGAACAGGGCGCGATCGGCGGGCGTGAGCCGCGTGCCGTCGAGGGTGACGGTGCCCGTGTCGCTCGCGAGCACCCCGAGGATGATCCGCATCGTCGTGGTCTTGCCGGCCCCGTTGCCGCCGACGAAGCCGGTCATGCGCCCGTCGCCGACCGTGAAGCTCACGCCGTCGAGCACCCGGTTCTGGCCGAACGACCGGCTCACGTTCTCGATCTCGAGCATGCTGCCCTCCGCTCCCGCGCCGCGAGATGCCGCGCTGCCTTCACGCTAACGAGCGGATGCGCGGCGGCGGATCAGCCGCGAGACGGGTCTCGGCGCGAAAGGGTCCGCCGCACGGCGGAGGGCGGGGCGGGCATCCTGAACCCACCCCGCCCTCGTGCGACAGCCCTGGCCGGCGCTAGGTGCGGGCCGCGCGCTCGCGGGTGGTGCGCTCGCCCTCGACCTTCACCTTGCCGGGGTTGACGGCGGAGAGCGGACTCGTGATGGCCTCGAGCGGTTTGCGCTCGGCGTTCACCCCGAAGATGAACGCGACGACGCCGCCGATGAGCATCACGATGCCGGCTCCGATGTAGCCGATCGAGATGGGGCCGCGGTCGGAGCCGTCGCCGATCAGGGTGCCGAACAGCACGGGGGCGATGGCCCCGACGATCTGGCCGATCGAGAAGAAGTACGAGATCACCTGCGAGCGCATCTCGAGCGGGAACAGCTCGCTGACGGTCAGGTAGGCCGACGAGGCCCCGGCGCTGGCGAAGAAGAACGACACGCACCAGAAGATGGTCTGCGTGGTGGCGTTCAGCACGTCGGCCTGGAACAGGAAGCCGGAGATCGTCAGGATGATGCCGGCCAGCCCGTAGGTGAGCAGGATCATCTTGCGCCGGCCCCAGGTGTCGAACAGGTGGCCGAGCACGAGCGGACCGAGCAGGTTGCCGATGGCGAAGGGGAAGAAGAAGTACTGCACCGCGTCGTTCTCGACACCGTAGAAGTTCTGCAGCGCCAGGGCGTAGGTGAAGAAGATCGCGTTGTAGAGGAACGACTGCGTGATCATCATCGTCAGGCCCACGACCGTGCGATTGGGGTAGTCGCGGATGAGCACGCTGGCGATCTTCTTGAACGGGATGCGGTCGAGCGGGGTGACCTCGATGGACTGGTCCTCGGGCACCGGGTCGAGCTTCTTTCCCGTCGATTTCTCGACCTGGGCCTCGATGTCGTCGACGGTCTTCTCGGCGACGTCCTCCTTGCCGTGCGTCATCAGCCAGCGCGGGCTCTCGGGGATGTGCCGGCGCATGTAGATCATGATCAGACCGACCACCGGGCCGATGAAGAACGCCAGCCGCCAGCCGATGTTCTCGGCGAAGTTGTCGGGGTTCAGGAAGAACAGGTTGGCCACCGAGCCGAGGGCGGCGCCGCCCCAGTAGGTGCCGTTGATCGCGATGTCGACGCGGCCGCGGTAGTGGCTCGGGATGAGCTCGTCGATCGCCGAGTTGATCGCCGCGTACTCGCCGCCGATGCCGAGACCGGCGACGAAGCGCATCGCGAACAGGAACTCCATGTTCGGGCTGAGGCCGGCGAGTGCCGATCCGACGAGGTAGATCGCGAGCGTGATGATGAAGAGCTTCTTGCGGCCCCACTTGTCACTCAAGCGCCCGAAGACGAGGGCTCCGACCACCTGACCCACGAGGTAGATGGTTCCGGCGAGGCCCACCTGGGACGAGTCCATGCCGAGCGTCTCCTGGAAGCCGTTCGAGGCGATGATCTGGATCTCGAGGCCGTCGAGGATCCAGGAGACCCCGAGACCGAACACGACCATCCAGTGGAACCTCGTCCACGGCAGGCGGTCCATCCTGGCCGGGACCAGGCTCCTGACGCTCTTCGATGCGGGCGTTCCTCCCGCAGCATCTGTCTTCGCAGCCACAGTTCACCTCCGTCAGGCCGGACGTTCTGCGGGCGGATGCGGATGCAGATGCGAGCGACGCCGGCGGCGAGACAGAACGTACGCCGGAGTTGCAGTTTGCGCACTGTTTTCGCTTCGGCGCTGTTTACCTCAGGGCCGGCCGGGTACGGCGACCCCCGTCTCGTAGGCGAAGACGACGGCCTGGATGCGGTCGCGGAGGCCCAGCTTCTGCAGGATCTTGGAGACGTGGGTCTTCACCGTGGCCTCGCCGAGGTAGAGCTCGCGGGCGATCTCGGCGTTCGAGCGGCCGGCGGCGAGCAGGCCCAGCACCTCGCGCTCGCGGTCGGTGAGGGCGCCGAGCTCGGGGGCGGGGGTGAGGGTGGGCGGGGGCGCTGCTTCTTCGGCGCTCGCTGTTCGTCCGGTGGGCGTTTCGTCTGCGGTGGGTGGTGCTTCTCCGGGGGGCGCCGGCGCGGGGGCACCCGGGCGGCGGGCGAAGCTCTCGATCACGCGCCGGGTGACGTCGGGTGAGAGCAGGGCGTCGCCGCGCGCCACCACCTGCACCGCGTCGACGAGGCTCTCGGGCGAGGAGTTCTTCAGCACGAACCCGCTCGCACCGGCCTCGAGTGCCGCGAACAGGTAGTCGTCGCGGTCGAAGGTCGTGAGAATCAGGATGCCCGCCGCCGTGCCGTGGGCGATCAGCTGCCTCGTGGCCTCCAGCCCGTCGAGCTCGGGCATCTGCACGTCCATGCAGATGACGTCGGGCGTGAGCTCGCGGCCGAGCGTCACGGCTTCGCGGCCGTTCCGGGCCTCGCCCACGACCTCGATGCCGTCCTCGGACTCCAGGATGATGCGGAGGCCGACCCGCACCAGGTCCTGGTCGTCGGCCAGCAGCACGCGGATCGGGGCGGTCATGCGGTCTCCTTCACTGCGAGGCTGAGGGGGAGCCGGGCCCGCACCCGGTAGCCGCCGCGGGGCTTGGGGCCGAGCTCGAGTGCGCCGCCGGCCGCCGCCACGCGCTCGCGCATGCCGATCTGCCCGAGATGAGCCCCGCCGCCGCCCTCGACGGGTGATGCCGCTCCCGCACCGACGCCCGTGTCGCTGACCTCGAGCTCGACCGCGTCGGCCAGGAAGCGCAGGCGCACGTCGGCCGTGGCGCGGGGGCCGGCGTGCTTCCGCACGTTCGTGAGCGACTCCTGGGCCAGGCGGTAGACGGTGAGGCCGATGGCCGTGGGCACGGGCCGCTCGGCTCCGACGGTGGAGAAGGTCACGGGCAGCCCCGACGCGCGGGCCTCGTCGACGAGCTCGTCGAGCTGCGCGATGCCGCGGGTGGAGGCAGTGGTCGAGGGGTCGTCGCCGCGCTCGCGGAGGGCACCGAGCATCCGCTGCAGTTCATCGACCGCCTCGCGGCCGTTCTCCTCGATCACCGACAGCGCCTGAACCGCCCGCGGGTCGACGGCGGCACCTGCCGGGCCGCGTTCGAGCACGCGGCGCGCGGCACCCGCCTGGAGGCCCATCACCGAGACGTGGTGCGCCACGACGTCGTGCAGCTCACGCGCGATGCGCGAGCGCTCGAGCTCGACGGCCTGGCGGCTGCTGACCTCGCGCTCCCGCTCGAGCTCGAGGGTGCGCTGCTCGAGGGCCTCGCGCTGCCGGGCCGAGGCCCAGGCGGCGTTGCCGAAGACGTAGGCGCCGCCGAAGTACAGCAGATTCGTGATGATCTGGATCAGCCCGATCGCGGCGAACTGCGACAGCGGGCCGTCGCGCGAGACGTCGGGGGTCGTGTCGGGGTTCAGCGCCTGGAAGATCAGCACGCCGGCCAGCCAGAGCAGCATGCCGACACTGATCAGGATGCGCAGCGCCGTCGCCAGCGTTCGGTTGCGGCCCCACGCGCCCACCGTGTAGAGGGCGATGAACAGGCAGATGTTGTTGAACAGCTGTTCCCAGATGCCCGAGTACTGCCCCACCACGAAGGTGACGGCGACCACGAGCGCCACGATCTCGGGCCACCGCCGCCGGAACGCCAGCGAGCCCGCGACGAGCACCGAGAAGATCGCGCCGCCCCACCAGGGCGCGTGCGACTGAGCGGTCATCGCGCTCGAGAACAGCAGCCAGCTGAGGAACGTCGCCCCGGCCAGCCCGGCCGCCGCGATGGCGTCGCGCCGGTAGCCGGCGGCGCCGGGTGGCGGCCGCTGCCAGTCGTCGGGTGCTGAACTCATGCCTCCACGCTAGCGAGCGGCGGCCACGACCCCATCCCTCGCGCGGCGGATGTGGAGAGCCGGGCACGACGAGCAGACGGTGCAGGAGCCACCACGCGAACCGGCGGCGGTCAGTGGGGGGCGAGGGGGAACCAGGGCGGGACGAGGCGGCGGTAGCTGCGGAGGAAGGCCTCCGGGTCGCGCGGTTCGGGCTGCTCGAGCCAGGCGGCGATCGCGCCCACGCTGCCGTTGGCGACGAAGGGGCCGACCATGGCGGCGAGCAGCGGGTCGGCCGCCTCCTCCTCGTCGCTGGCGAAGAGGGCGTGCTGGGCGAGAAGCTGCCGACTCGACTCCTCGAAGTGGGCCGCCAGCATGGGGCGGAGGCTGGTCTCGCCGCGGTGACCGCCGCCGGCATCGGCCAGCAGCCCCCGCTCGTAGATCGGCGCGTGCGACTCGATGTTCTCCAGCACGGCGAGCGTCACCGCGGTCACGGCCTCCGCGGCGGCGGCGCGCGGCACCGAGGCCTCAGGCACCGAGGCGAGGTGGCGATCGCGCAGAGCGTCGAGCTCCTCGCGCAGCACGCTCTCCAGCAGCGCGAGCGGCGAGGCGGCGTGGGCGTAGAAGGTCGAGCGGTTCACCCCGGCGGCCGCCGCGATCTCGGACGCTGTGACCTCGTCGATCGGGCGCTCCGAGGCCAGGCGCAGCACCGCATCCGCGAGCTTGGCCCGGCTGCGTCTGTGACGTGCATCCATCGATCCTCCGTTCGAAGCCTAAGGGGAATAGAATTATCCGACAAACGTTGGATATAACGACACCACAGACACAGAAAGAAGAGAATCATGGCTGCATACGACGTCGCCGGACGATCCGCGATCGTGACGGGAGCGGGCTCGGGCATCGGCCGCGCGGTCGCGCTCGAACTCGCGAGGAACGGAGCCGCCGTGCTCGTCAGCGACGTGCGCGAGGAGCCGGCCCAGAAGGTCGTCGACGAGATCCGCGCTGCGGGCGGCACCGCCGAGGTGCTGGTGGGCGACGTCAGCGACCCCGAGTTCGCCGAGGCGAGCGTCGTGGCCGCCGAGAAGCTCGCTCCGCTCGGCATCGCGGTGAACAACGCCGGCATCGGCGGGGAGGCCGCCACCGTCGGCGACTACTCGCTCGACAGCTGGCGCAAGGTGATCGAGATCAACCTCAACGCTGTCTTCTACGGCCTCAAGGCGCAGCTGCCCGCGATGGCGAAGAACGGCGGCGGCGCGATCGTGAACATGGCGTCGGTGCTCGGTTCGGTGGGCATCCCGATGTCGTCGGCCTACGTCACCGCGAAGCACGGCCTGGTCGGCCTGACGAAGAACGCAGCCCTCGAGTACGGCGCGCAGAACGTGCGCGTCAACGCGGTCGGGCCCGGCTTCATCCACACGCCGCTCGTCGACGCGAACCTCTCGGCCGAGGCGCAGCAGGCGCTCGCCGCGAAGCACGCGCTCGGCCGCCTGGGCACCTCGGAGGAGGTCGCCGCCCTCGTGACCTTCCTCGTCAGCGACGCCGCGTCGTTCGTCTCGGGCAGCTACCACCTCGTCGACGGCGGCTACGCGGCCCAGTAGCCTCGGTCGCGCAAGTAGGGCGTCCGCTGAGTCGCGCCAATGTGTCGCGTTTTGGCGCGACTCAGCCGCTACGGCAGCAGTTAGGCGCGACTCAGCCGCACGCGGCCAGCGGCGGCGGGTTGCTGGCAATACGCCTGGGCGGTCGGGGCGGGCCGCCCGGGGCACTACCCTTCGGGTACCGAGCCGCCCGTGGCCCGCGATGGAGGTAACGAACATGGCCGAGAAGACCCAGCGCAAGGCGGTGGCCAAACCGGCCGCCCGATCCCTCAAAGAGAAGCGCGCCGACAAGAAGGCCAAGAGCGACAAGGCCGACCACTCGGCCGACGCCGTGACCAACGTCAAGAAGAAGTAGCTCCGTCCGAAGAACCAGCAGAGCGGATGCGCGGCTGCTGCTACTGCAGCACCAGCCGCCGTCCGTTCAGCTCGCCCGCGGTCCCGTTCCACAGCTCGACGACCGCCTCGGCGAGGGTGCCGACGTCGGTCGCCCCGGCGAAGGTCTTCTCGGGCGATGCGGCGCGCATCCGCTCGTCGACCAGTGATCGTACGGCGAAGATGACCGCCGCGGCGTCGGGGGCGTTCTTCGCGAAGCCCTGGGCGACCGAGCGCATCCACGACTCGGAGGCGGCCTTCGCGGCGGTGTAGTCGGCCCCGGAGGCGGTGGGCGCGTCGACCGACACCGAGGACACGAAGGCGGTGCGCCCGGCCGGCGACTCCGCGAGTGCCGGGTAGAACGACCTCAGGACGTTGCGCAGGGTGCGGAACGACCGCTCCATCGCCGCCCAGCCCTCGTCGCTCTGCCCCGCGATGCCCGCGCCGCCGACCCAGCCGCCCACGAGGTGGATCAGCCCGTCGACGGGTGCGCCGAGACGGTCGGTCAGCGCCGTGACTGCGGCCGGGTCGCTGAGGTCGGCGACCTCGGTGCGGATGCCCGGCACGCGATCGGCGACGGCGGAGATCTTCGCGGGGTTCGACCCGACCGCGACCACCTCGGCCCCCGCCTCGACGAGGGCCGCACACACGGCGACGCCCGACTCGCTGCTCGCCCCGGTCACCACGACCCGCCGGCCCGTGACCCCGGGCCCAGCCACTGTCTCGCTCATGCCCTCATCCTCCCGCACCGCTGCACTCCCCGTCCTGTTCCGCGCCCGAGCGCCCACCTCGCGAGGAGGTGGGTCAGGGGGGCGGGGTCAGTCGCGGGCCGTGATGCCCTCCGTCGAGGAGATGACGTCGCGCATCTTCTTCTCGAGGGCCTCGTAGAACATCGACAGCGGGAACTCGTCGTCGAGCACCGCGTCGGTCAGCCCGCGCGGCGGCCCGTCGAGCGGCAGCGCCTTCGGACCCTCGGCCCAGACCGAGGCCGGGTTCGGCGTGACGGTCGCGGTGATCAGTTCGTAGGCGGCCAGCCAGTGGGCCGCCTTCGGGCGGTCGATCGAGCGCCAGTAGAGCTCGTCGATCGCGTCGCCGAGCGCGGTCACGGCGTCGGCGACCTCGGGCCAGTCGATGGTGAGGCGGGTGTCGGTCCAGTGCAGCACGCCGCGCTGGTGCAGCCAGGCGAACAGCAGCTGCCCGCCGAGGCCGTCGTAGTTGCGCACGCGCGAGCCGGTGATCGCGAAGCGGAAGATGCGATCGAACAGCACCGCGTACTGCACGAGCTTCGCGTGCTCGAGCAGCGTCGCGTCCCCGTCCGACAGGGCGACGGTCGACGAAGCCAGGCGCCGCTCGATCTTCACCGCCTCGCGGAACGCGGTGAGGTCGCACCGCAGCTCCTCGAGCGAGTACAGGAAGAAGGGCATCCGCTGCTTGATCATGAACGGGTCGAACGGCAGGTCGCCGCGCATGTGGGTGCGGTCGTGGATCAGGTCCCACATCACGAAGGTGCGCTCGGTGAGCTCCTGGTCGTCGAGCAGGCGCGCCGCGTCGGCGGGCAGCTCGAGCCGGGTGACCTCGGCCGCCGCCCGCACCACGCGCCGGAACCGCGCGGCCTCCCGGTCGGCGAAGATGCCGCCCCAGGTGTAGGCCGGGATGCTCGACGTCGCCACCGACTCGGGGAAGAGCACCGCCGAGTTCGTGTCGTAGCCCGCCGTGAAGTCGAGGAAGCGGATGGGCAGGAACAGCGCGTTCGAGTACTCGCCGGCCTCGAGCTCGGCGATGAACGACGGCCAGAGCACCTCGATCAGCACCGCCTCGACGTGCCGGTCGGTGCTGCCGTTCTGCGTGTACATCGGGAAGACCACGAGGTGGCGTACCCCGTCGGCCCGGTGCGAGGCGGGCGCGAAGGCGACGAGCGAGGCGAGGAAGTCGGGCACCGCGAAGCCCGAGGAGACCCAGCGCGCGAAGTCCTCGCGCACGGCCTCGAGGTAGGCGGCGTCGTGCGGGAAGAGCGGGGCCAGCTCGGCGACGGCGTCGACGATCGTCTCGACGTGCGAGCGCGCGGCGGGGTGGTCGACCGGGTCGGGAACCGATCCGTCCTTCACCTGCAGCGGCTGCAGGGCGGCGACGGCGGCCTTGAGGTTCAGCCAGGCCGGCAGCTGGGCGAGGTCGGTGGTGAGGGAGGCGTCCTCCACGACCTCGGGTTCTCCGATGATGGACTCGGCTGTGCGGTGGTGGGCGCTGACGGCGGAGACGGGGCGTGCGGACATGGTGGAACCTCCAATCGGTCGTTCTCCCGAGCCTAGGCGCCGAGCATCCGCTCTTCTTTGACAGCGGCGGCGATTACCTGCGCCAGAGCCGCGGATGCACGCAAGGAACCACCGAACGCCTGAAACGACACTGCACCGCCCCGACCGCGGCGCGCTCAGGAACCCCGTGACGCCCCGGGTACCATGAGACCCGATGGAGAAGCACACGGCCGCGCCCCCGGCGAGACACCGCGCCGCGGCCGAGCGACCCGACCACTTCCTCCCGCACATCCAGGGCCTGCGCGCCATCGCCGTGCTGCTCGTGGTGGTCTACCACTTCTGGCCCGGCCGCCTCACCGGCGGGTACATCGGCGTCGACGTCTTCTTCGTGATCTCGGGCTTCCTCATCACGCAGCAGCTCGCCCGGCAGCTCGAGCGCACCGATCGCATCGCCCTGCCGTCGTTCTACGCCAAGCGGGCCCGTCGCCTCCTTCCGGCCGCCATCACGGTGCTCGTCTTCGCGAGCCTCGCGACGCTGTTCATCATGCCGCTGTCGAGTCTGACCGAGAACGTGCGCGAGATCCTCGCCTCGACGTTCTATGTGGAGAACTGGGTCCTCGCCCTCAACTCTGTGGATTACTTGGCGGCAGCCAACGAGGCGAGCCTCGTGCAGCACTACTGGTCGCTCTCGCTCGAGGAGCAGTTCTACCTGTTCTGGCCCGTGCTGATGCTCGGCGCCTCGGTCTTCGCGGTGAAGGTGCTGAAGCGCCGCAAGTGGGTCGGCCTGATGGCCGTGCTCGCGATCGTCGGCCTCGGCAGCTTCGCGCTCTCGGTCTTCGTGACGGCCACCGACCCCGCGGCCGCCTACTTCGTCACCTACACGCGGGTGTGGGAGTTCGCGGTGGGCGGCGCCCTCGCCCTGCTGCCGAGGCTGCGGCCGACGCGGGCGTGGCAGTCGAACATCCTGGGCTGGGGCGGCATCGCCGTGGTGCTCGGCTGCGGCTACTTCTTCACGGCGGCGACGCCCTTCCCGGGGTACATGGCGGCGCTGCCCGTGCTCGGCACCGCGGCGATCATCGTGGCGCACCACCGCGAGAAGCCGTGGGACGCCGGTCGCGTGCTGAGCTGGCGCCCGGTGAGCTTCATCGGCGACATCTCGTACTCGCTCTACCTCTGGCACTGGCCGCTGATCGTGATCGCCCCGTACATCCCGGGCTGGGGCCTCAGCATCTACAACCGCATCGCGCTGTTCCTGTTCTGCTTCGTGCTGGCCTGGCTCACCAAGCGCTTCATCGAGGACCCGGCCCGCGGCTGGCGCTTCTTCACCACCCGCCGCCCGCGCACGACGCTGATCGGCGTGGTGGCGGCGATGGCCGTGTCGACGCTCTTCGTCACCGGAGCCTGGGCGGTGCAGCAGCCGAAGTACGACGCCGAGGCCACGCAGCTCGCACAGACGCTGGCCGATCCGCCGGAGTGCTTCGGTGCCGCCTCCGGCCCCACCGACGGCCTCGCGCCGATCGACCCGGTCTGCGCGAACCCCGAGCTCGACGGCCTGATCATCCCGAGCCCCGGCTTCGGCAACGCCGACCGCCCCGAGCATCCCGACTGTCTCTCGACCCTCAACGACGCCACCGTGCGCGACTGCCAGTTCGGCAGCGACGACGCCGACGCGCCCCAGATCGCGCTGATCGGCGACAGCCACGCCTACGCCCTGATGGACCCGTTCATCCAGATGGCCGAGACGAACGGCTGGCACCTCACGACGTACCTGAAGGGCGGATGCCCGTGGACCACGACCCCGCTGGCCGCCCGTGACGCCTTCGCCGCCTCGTGCGACTCCTGGCGCTCCTCCCTCACCGCGGCACTGACCTCGCACGAGCCCTTCGACGCGATCTTCACGGCCGCGCTCACCGACCGGAACGTACCGGGCACCTCCGACGACGAGACGGTCGCGGCCGCCGGCTACGGCGAGGCCTGGACCCCCGTGCTCGACGCCGGCACCCCCGTCGTGACCGTGGTCGACAACCCCTCGTGGGACGACGACCCGAACAAGTGCCTGCGCACCGAGGACGCCTCGCTCTGCACGACGCCGCGGGAGGACGGTCTCGCGGCCTTCGACCCGATCGCGATGGCCGCATCCACCGCCGTCGCCGACGGCCAGGACGTCACGCTCCTCGACTTCAGCGACACCTACTGCACCGCCGAGGAGTGCCCCGCCGTCGTCGGCGGCGCCAATGTCTACCGCGACGTCGACCACCTCACCCGCACCTTCGCGTTCACGCTCGAGCCGTTCCTCGCCCGCGCGATGACCGACGCGATCGCGCGCTGAGGCGGCGGGCATGCTGGGGGTCCTGACCGGGTTCGGCATCATCGGGTTCGTCATCGCGGTGGGCTACGGGGTGCAGCGGCTCGGCATCCTGCCTCAGGATGCCCGTCTCGTGCTCAACCGGATCGCCTTCTTCGTGGCGACCCCCGCCCTGCTGTTCACCGTGCTGTCGCGTTCGCATCCGGCCACCGTGTTCTCGGCGCCGCTGCTCGTGACGCTGATCAGCGTGGTGGTGTCGGCCTCGGTGTACCTGCTCGCCTCGCGGATCTGGTTCCGCCAGCCGGTCGCCGAGACGGCCGTGGGGATGGCCTCGTCGGGCTACGTCAACGCGAACAACATCGGGCTGCCGGTGGCGATCTACGTGCTCGGCAGTGCTCAGCTGGTGGCGCCGCTGCTGCTCCTTCAGCTGATCGTGCTGGCCCCCGTGACGCTGACCGTGCTCGACATCGCGACGCGGGGGAAGGCCTCGGTCGGGTCGATCCTCTCGCAGCCGGTGCGAAACCCGATGATCATCGCGTCGCTGATCGGGCTGCTGCTCGCGCTCTTCGGGGTCGAGCTGCCGGCACCGGTGCTGGCGCCGTTCGAGCTGATCGGCGGGGCGGCGGTTCCGCTGGTGCTGATCGCGTTCGGGATGTCGCTCGTGGGGCAAAAGCCGCTCGCTCCGGGGTCGGGACGGGCGGCGATCATGGTCGCCAGCGCGGTGAAGCTCGTGGTCATGCCGCTGACGGCATATCTCCTGGCGCAATTCGCGTTCCACCTGCCGGCGCACCAGGTGTTCGAGGTGGTGGCGCTGGCGTCGCTGCCGACGGCGCAGAACATCTACAACTTCGCGGCGCGGTATCAGCGGGGCGTCGTGCTGGCGCGGGACACGGTTCTCGTCACGACGATCGGCTCGGTGCCGCTGCTCGTGGCGGTGGCGGCGCTGCTGGCCTGATCGCGCGGGGTCAGTCGTCGCGGTCGTCGTCGGCGGTGAGCGAGGCGAGGCGGGTGCGTGCACGGGACGCCAGGCGTTCGGCCGCCTCGGCTGCCCGCACGGCGGAGGCACGCTCCTTGCGGAGGCGGGCGGCCGTGACGTTGGTGTCGGTGAGCTCGCCCTGCACCGCGTCGAGACGTTCGCGCAGTTCCTGCTGCTCCTCGGCGAGCTGCTCGTGCCGCGCCCGGTTCTCGCGGATGCGCAGCTCCGTCGTCGCGAGCTCGGCCTGGGCGTCCTCGGCGTCCTGGCGTGCCTCCTCGGCCTCGCGCTTCGCGGCGGCGATGGCCCGCGACGCGCGCTCGGCGGCCGCGCGCTCGCGCACCTGTTCGCGCGATTCTTCGGGGGCGGCCTTCACGGGCGGCTTCTTCTCGGTGGCCTGCCGTCCCACTGCCCGAGGCCTGGTCGCGGTCGACGGTGCTGTCGCGGGCTCGACCGCCCCCGCCTCGGCCAGCGCGACCGCGCCGTCGAGCTCCACCGGGTCGACCCCCGTGCTCGAGAACGTCCGCACGAGCAGCCCGCTCCGCACGGCCGCCGTCGCCGCCGGGTCGACGACGGCCGCCTGAAGCGTCTGCTGCACCTCGACGGCCGCGGCGTCCGAGACCGGCACCCCGAGCTCGTCGCCGAGGGCCCGCGCCGATGACGCCGCTGCCGCGAGCAGCTGCTGCCGTTCGCGGCCGAGCTGCCGCACGGCGTCGCGGTCGCCCGAGTCGGTGGCGTCGCGCATCCGCTCGCCCAGCTCGAGCAGCGGCTGCACCTCGCCCGGCCGGTGTCGCACCAGCGCGTTGACGGCCCAGGCCGCGACCGAGGGCTTCGCCAGTGAACGGATGCCCGCTGCGAGCTCCCGGTCACCCGCCGCCTTGGCCTCCGCCGCGAGAGCGTTGCGCGCGGCGATGAACCCCGAGGGGGCCTCGCCGTAGAGCTGCCCCGCCGCCTGCTCGAGCGGATCCACCCGACCTCCCGCCGTCGAACCTGCCCCCGAGCCTAGGGGCAGCGTCCGACCCGGGCCACGATGGACCCATGCCCACGCGACTGCTGCTGCTCGCCGACACCCATCTGCCCAAGCGCGCGAAGGCGCTGCCCGAGCAGGTCTGGCGGGCGGTCGACGAGGCCGACGTGGTGTTCCACGCGGGGGACTGGGTCGACGAGGCGACGCTCGACGCGCTGTCGGGGCGAGCGGCGCGACTGGTGGGCGTGTGGGGCAACAACGACGGGACGGGGCTGCGGGCGCGGCTGCCCGAGATCGCACGGGTGGAGCTCGAGGGGCTGCGTTTCGCGATGATCCACGAGACGGGCTCGCGCGATCGGCGCGAGGTGCGGATGGAGCAGGCGTTCCCCGAGACGGACGTGCTGGTGTTCGGGCACAGCCACATCCCGTGGGACAGCACCGCGCCCGGCGGGATGCGCCTGCTGAACCCCGGCTCGCCGACCGACCGGCGGCGCCAACCCGTCTGCACGATGATGACCGCGGTGGCCGACGACGGCCGGCTGCGCGACGTAGAACTGGTGCCGCTCCCGTCTCGGTCGTGACGGCGCAGTCGCGCCGTGGTAGATACATTCCATGACCGATGTCGACGCGAGCCCGGGCGACGGGCGCGACGAGAGCGAGAACGAGCGCCTCGATCGCAACTGGAACGAGATGCTGCAGGAGCTGCGGGTCATCCAGACCGGCACGCAGATCCTCACGGGCTTCCTGCTCGCCGCCGCCTTCCAGTCCCGCTTCGAGGACCTCGACGACTACCAGCGCATCGTCTACCTCTGCCTGGTCGTCGCGTCCATCCTCTCCACCGTCTTCGGGCTCGCCCCGGTGAGCCTGCACCGCGCCCTGTTCCGGATGCGCGCCAAGGACCGAGTCGTGCAACTGACCGACCACATCCTGCAGTTCACGATGATCGGCGTCGCGATCACGCTCGCGGGAACGGCGCTGCTGATCTTCGACTTCGTGCTCGGGCGCGCAGCGGGGATCGTCATCGGCGCAGTGGTGCTCGTGATCGTGCTGGCGCTGTGGGTCGTCATGCCGCGGGTGTCGCGTCGCCGCCTGCCGGACGAATCCAGGTAGCGGCCGGCGGCCCTAGCTCAGCGCGAGACCTGAGATGATCTCTGCGACCACGGTCTCCGGCCCCGCCGAGACGACCACGGCGAGGCCCGCCTCGTCGGCCCCGAGCGGCTCGAGCGTCGCGAGCTGCGAGCCGAGCAGCGTCGCGGGCATGAAGTGGTGCTGCCGGGCGCGCAGCCGATCGCCGATCAGCTCGGCCGATCCGACGAGCTGCACGAACACCGCACCCGGGTCCGCCTCGCGCAGCACGTCACGGTAGACGCGGCGCAGCGCCGAGCACGCGACGACGACGCCGGCGGGCTCGCCGGACGTGCCCTCGGTGCCGTCCGCATCCGCTCGCTCGACGACCGAGGCCGCGGCCGCCCCGACCGTGCGGAGCCACGGCCAGCGGTCGTCGTCGGTCAGCGGGATGCCCGCGGCCATCTTCTCGACGTTGGCCGCCGGGTGCAGGTCGTCGGCGTCGACGAAGGCCCAGCCGAGCCGGTCGGCGAGCAGCACGCCGATCGTCGATTTGCCCGATCCCGAGACCCCGGTGGTGAACACGACCCGATTGCGCATACCTCCCAGTCCATCACGAACCAGGCCGCCCGCTCGGCCCGGAGGCGGCTCCGAGCATCCGTCGCCGCCTGTTTCGTAAACGTTTGCGTGGCCCGGAGAGCGGTGTTTAGCCTCGTTGCTCGACGGGTACGTAATCGATTGCGTGATAGCCCGTGCACCCGCAGCCGAACGACCCGAAGGAGGGGCGCATGACGACGATCCGCGACGTCGCCCGCCTGGCCGGGGTGTCGCCCGCCACCGTCTCGCGGGTCGTGAACGGGCTCGTCGGGTACTCCAGCGTCACCCAGCAGAAGGTCGAGCGGGCGATCGAGCAGCTGCGCTACGAGCCGGACACCCTCGCCCGCAGCCTCAAGACCAAGCAGACCGCGGTGATCGGGGTGCTCGCGCCCGTCGTCTCCGATGCGCTCTCCTCCGAGATCATGAGCGGGGTGGAGGCGGCGGCCCGACTGCGCGGCCACTCCGTCATCCTCGGCCGGACGGGCCCCGGCTCGACTTTCGCGCCGAGCTACCTGCGAACGTTGCGCACCTATCGCGCGGCCGGCGTCATCCTCATCTCGGCCGCCGTCACCCCTGACATGCGCCGCGTGCTCGGGTCGACCGTGCCGCTGATGTCGGTCGCCATCCGCGACGGCCACCGCTTCTCCAGCCTCGCCATCGACGACGAGGCCGCCGCCTACGACGGAACGCGGCACCTGATCGCGCTCGGTCACCGCCGCATCGCCCTGCTCGCCGGTGACCCTGCCTCGGTGCTGGTGAACACCGTGCGGGTGCGCGGCTACCAGCGCGCCATGGTCGAGGCCGGGCTCGTTCCGCTGATCGAGCACGGGAACTCGCTCTACGACTCCGCACCGCCCGCCCTCGGCCGCCTGCTCTCGCGTGATCCGCGTCTCACCGCGGTCTTCGCCCTGAGCGACGAGATGGGGGCCGCGGTCGTGAACGAGCTGCAGCGGATCGGACGCCGGGTGCCCGACGAGATCTCGGTGCTCGGCTTCGACAACACGAGGACGTCGCAGCACGTGCATCCGGCCCTCAGCACCGTGGCGCAGCCCCTCGAGCGGATGGGCGAGCTCGCCGTCGAGAAGCTGCTCGCCCCCGGCGACACGGGCGCCCGCCTGCTGCCGCACCGCCTCGTCGAACGCGGCTCGACCAGAGCACCCCGGTGAACGCGGCCACCCCGCCCACCCCGGTGAACGCGGCCACCTCGGTCACCCCGACCACCACCCCCTGAACCTGAACACCCCCAGAAGGAGAAAATCATGATGCAACGACGCCGTGATCGACGACTCGTCGTCGGCCTCGCCCTCGCCGCCACCGCCGCGATCGGCCTCTCGGCCTGCTCGGGCTCCGGCTCGTCGGGCGGCAGCACGCCCGCCGCCGAGGCCGAGCTCGAGGGCCGCGGTCCGATCCAGTACGTGTCGAGCCCCGACGCCTCGGGCGCCGCTCAGGGCACGATCGACGAGTGGAACGCCGCCCACCCCGACGAGCAGGTCGAGTGGGTCGAGCTCCCGCTCGACGCCGACCAGCAGCGCCAGCAGATGGTGCAGAACGCGCAGGTCGAGGGCTCGAGCTACTCGGTGCTCAACCTCGACGTGGTGTGGACGAGCGAGTTCGCCGCCAACCGCTGGATCACCCCCCTGCCCGAGGACGCGCTGCCGCTCGACGAGGAGATCCCCGCCACCGTGGAGGCCGCGAGCTACCGCGACACCCTCTACTCGGCTCCGTACTACACCGACGGCGCCCTGCTCTACTCGCGCACCGACCTGCTCACCGCCGCCGGCGTGACCGAGCCGCCCCAGACCTGGGCCGAGCTGCAGACGGCCTGCGACGCCGTGACGGCATTGCCGGAGGCCGCCGGCATGTCGTGCTACGCGGGTCAGTTCGACAAGAACGAGGGCCTCACCGTGAACTTCAGCGAGGCCGTGAACTCGGCCGGCGGTTCCGTGTTCGACGACGAGGGCACGCCCACCGTCGACACGCCCGAGGCGCTCACCGCCCTGCAGTTCCTGGTCGACGGCTTCGAGAGCGGCATGATCCCGAAGGACGCCATCACCTTCCAGGAGGAGCAGGGCCGCCAGGCGTTCCAGGACGGCAAGCTCGTCTTCCTCCGCAACTGGCCGTACATCTACAAGTCGATGTCGGCGACGGACGGCTCCAGCTCGGTGGCCGGCACGTTCGGCGTCAGCGCCATCCCCGGCGAGGACGGACCGGGCGTCTCGACCCTCGGCGGACGCAACATCGCGATCTCGTCGTTCGCCGAGAACAAGGCGACCGCGCTCGACTTCATCACCTTCTTCACCAGCAAGGAGCAGGAGGAGAAGCGCCTCGCCCTCAGCTCGCGGGCTCCGGTGTTCTCGGAGTTCTTCGAGGACCCGGCCGTGACCGCGAACTACCCCTACCTGCCCACCCTGCTGACCTCGCTCGAGAACGCGAAGCCCCGCCCCACCGTCGTGCAGTACGGCGCGACGACGGCCGCGATCCAGGACGAGATCTACGCCGCCCTCACGGGTGACAAGGACCCGGAGACCGCGCTCTCCGACCTGCAGGACGAGCTCACCGAGATCACCAACGGCTGATGACCACCACAGTCAGCCGCACACCGGGGGCCGCCCAGCGGCCCCCGGCCCCGGGCCCCGGCCGGAAGGCCAAGGCCGACCGCGCCCCGCGCGAGGGCGGGATGGCGACGCTGCTGCTGTCGCCGACCTTCATCGTGCTGGCGCTGGTGATCGCGTATCCGCTGGTCTCGGCCGTCTACCAGTCCATGTTCGCCGCGCAGTCGGGCCTCGACGCGAACGGCTTCGTGGTCGAGGGCGAGAACTTCGTCGGCCTCGGCAACTACTTCGACATCTTCACCGGCGGCGACTCGGCGCGGTTCTTCAACGCGCTCTGGAACACCACCTTCTTCACCTTCGTCTCCGTCGGCCTCGAGACGATCATCGGCGTGGCCTTCGCGGTGGCGATGAACCGCGCGTTCAAGGGGCGGGCCTTCCTGCGCGCCGCGATCCTCATCCCCTGGGCCATCCCCACCGCCGTCTCGGGCCTGCTCTGGCGCTGGATCTTCCAGTCGAACGGCATCGCGAACGACCTTCTGAACCAGCAGATCCTCTGGACGGCCGAAGGCTTCGCCTCGCAGGTTGCCGTGATCATCGCCGAGGTCTGGAAGACCGCGCCGTTCATCGGGCTGCTCGTGCTCGCCGGCATGCAGCTCATCCCCGAGGAGGTCTACGAGGCCGCCAAGCTCGACGGTGCCAGCGCCTGGAAGCAGTTCTGGCAGATAACCCTGCCGCTCGTGCGCCCGGCACTTCTGGTCGCCGTGCTGTTCCGCCTGCTCGACGCGCTCCGGATGTTCGATCTGCCGTTCGTCATGATCGGCCCGCGCAAGAGCTCGGTCGAGACGCTCTCGATCCTCGCCTGGGACGAGTCGAACCAGCTGCAGTACGGCACCGCCTCCGCGTTCGCGGTGATCCTGTTGATCTACGTGGGGCTGATCGCGTTCGTGTTCATCCGCGTCCTCGGCGCCGACGTCGTGGGCGACTCCGACAAGAAGACCGAGAAGCTCGCCCGCAAGGCCATGCGCCTCAGAAAGGAGGCGAACGGATGACCGCCCTCGCCGAACGCGACCTCATCGCGGGCCGCTACTCTTCGCCGAATCCGAAGCGACGCCGCACCCGCGGTCTCGGGGCCGCCATCACCCGCTGGGTGGGCATCGCCATCGTGGCCGTCTACTGCCTTGCGCCGTTCTACTGGATGATCGTGTCGAGCCTGCGCACGACGAACGACATCTTCGAGACCTCCCTGCTGCCGACCACCTGGTCGATCGAGAGCTACCTGCAGGTGTTCGACTCCTCGAACGACTTCGGCCGCTCGCTCCTGAACAGCCTCATCGTGGCCGGCACCACGACGATCCTCGCCCTGGTGCTCGGCATCTTCGCCGCCTACGCCATCGCGCGGCTGAAGTTCCGGTTCAAGTCGGTCATCCTGTTCGTGATCATCGCGACCTCGATGTTCCCGGGCATCGCCGTGGTGGTGCCGCTGCTGCGCCTGTTCACCGACATCGGCTGGATCAACACCTACCAGGCGATGATCGTGCCGAGCCTGTCGTTCGCCATCCCGCTCGCGGTCTGGAACCTGACGACCTTCATGCGCCAGCTGCCCTACGACCTCGAGCAGGCGGCCATGATCGACGGCTGCACCAAGTGGCAGGCGTTCACCAAGATCCTGCTGCCGCTCGCGGCGCCCGGCGTCTTCACCACCGCCATCCTCACCTTCATCCACAGCTGGAACGAGTTCATCATCGCGCTCTCGATGGCCAACGACCCGGCCATCCAGACCGCCACCGTCGCCATCTCGAAGTTCACCGGCGCGAGCGACTTCCAGGCACCGTTCGGCGCCCAGATGGCGGCCGGCGTCGTCGTGACGATCCCGCTGATGATCGTCGTGCTCATCTTTCAGCGTCGCATCGTCGACGGCCTCACCTCGGGTGCGACGAAGTGACGGACTGGTGGCAGACGGCGCTCATCTACGAGGTCTATCCCCGGTCGTTCGGCGACGCCGACGGCGACGGGGTCGGTGACCTGCGCGGCATCATCGAGCGGATGCCCTACCTGGCGTCCCTCGGGGTGCAGGGTCTCTGGCTCACTCCGTTCCAGCGCTCGCCCCAGGTCGACCAGGGCTACGACATCAGCGACTACTGCGACGTCGATCCGCTGTTCGGCACCCTCGACGATCTCGACGAGCTGCTCGAGGCGGCCCACGGGCACGGCCTCCGGGTGCTGGTCGACATCGTGCCGAACCACACCTCGGTGGCGAACCCGCTGTTCCAGGATGCCCTGGCCGCCGATCCGGGATCGCCCGAGCGGGCGCTGTTCCACTTCCGGCCGGGTGGCGGCGCCCGCGGCGACGAGGCGCCCAACAACTGGGTGAGCGTCTTCGGCGGCCCGGCCTGGCATCGCGCGCATCCGGAGTCGGACACCGACACCGAGTGGTACCTGCACCTGTTCTCGCCGGCTCAGCCCGACTGGAACTGGCAGAACCCGGCGGTCGCCGAGTACTTCGACGGCGTGCTGCGGTTCTGGTTCGACCGGGGCGTCGACGGCATCCGGATCGACGTGGCGCACGGACTGTTCAAGGCGGAGGGCCTGCCCGACTCGGCGACCGTGCCCACCGTGATCGACGGACTGCGCTCGAACCCGCTCGCGATGGACCAGGAGCCCGTGCACGAGGTCTACCGCCGCTGGCGCCGGCTCGCCGAGAGCTATTCGCCGGCCCGCTTGCTGGTGGGGGAGGTCAACCTCGAGCCCGATCGGGCGGCGCGGTACACGCGCTCCGACGAGCTGCACCAGACCTTCGCCTTCGCGTTCGCGCGCCTGGGCTGGAACGCGGGCGACTGGGTCGCCGCGGGGACCGCGCTCGACGAGGCGCGCGCCACGATCGGCGGCGATCCGAGCTGGGCGCTGGAGAACCACGACCTCGTGCGCGCCGCGACCCGCTTCGGCGGAGGCGAGCGCGGTGCCGCCCGGGCCCGGGCCGCCCTCGTGGCGCTGCTCGGCCTGCCCGGGTCGGCCTACGTGTACCAGGGCCAGGAGCTCGGTCTGCCCGAGGTCGACGTGCCGCTCGCCGAGCGGGCCGACCCGATGTGGCATCACGGTGGGGTCAGCCGCGACGGCGCGCGGGTTCCGCTGCCGTGGACGCGCTCGCCGGGCGGGGCACACGGGTTCTCGCCGGTCTCGCCGATATCGTCATCGGCCGCGCCCTGGCTGCCCGCGCCGGCCGCGTGGGGCGACCTCGCGGTCGAGGTGCAGGAGGCCGATCCGGGCTCGGTGCTCCAGCTGTTCCGGGCGGCGACGGAGCGGCGGAACGCCCTGCTGGCCTCCGGGGTCTTCGGCGTCGGGGAGGGCGCACGGTGGAGCGCGGGGCCCGGCGGTCTCGTGCTGTGCCGACGCTCGGGCGGCGTCGTGGTGGCGGTCGCCATGGGCGACGAGGCCGTGCCGCTGCCCGCGGGCGAGGTGCTGTTCGCCTCGGGCCCGGTGATCGACGGGATGCTGCCCGCCGACGCCGCGGCGTGGGTGCTGCCGGGTTAGAGCAGCTGGTCGCGGAGGAAGCGCACCACGCGTTCCCGGGCCTCCAGGGCCGGGTGCCCGGGCTCCTCGCGCACCTCACTCGTCAGCACCGAGTGGGCCGTCTTCGAGAAGCCGCCCGGGTTACCGGGTGAGGAATCGAGCTCGATCACCTCGAAGCGGTCGCCGAGCGCCGCCGCCAGGGTGTCGAAGCGGGCGCGGGGCGCGTTGCGGTCCTCGGAGAAGCGGAGGCCCATCGCGCAGAACGGCGTCTCGCGAGAGCGTTCGGCCACACGGTCGAGCTCGGCGCGCGACATCGAGGGGTCGGCCTGCCGCGCCCGCCCGAGCGGGAACGGCGCCGCCGGCTGGCTGACCACCGAGGCGAGCACGCTGTCGTCGACGGCCGTGGCGAGGGCGAAGCCGCCGGTGAAGCACATGCCGATCACGCCGACCCCGGATGCGGGGGTGCGGCCGGCGAGGTCCGCCGCGACCGCGCGCAGCCAGGCCGTGATCGGGCGCTTGGCGTCGACCGCGAAGGCCCGGAACTCGGCGCTGACGCAGATCCGCGCCACCGTGCTCAGCACGTAGCCGGGTGAGGATGCCCGTTCCGGCACCCCGAACGGCGACGGCACCACCACGGTGAACCCCTCGTCGACGAGGTGCTGGGCGAGGCCGAGCACCTCGGGCGTCATGCCGGGGAGCTCGGGGATGAGCACGACGCCGGGCCCTGCGCCCTTCTGGTAGCAGTCGTGGGTCGCGCCGGCCGCCGTGAAGGGGGTGCGCACCCATCCGTCGAGGGTCGAGGTGGGAGCGGAGGAGGCGGAGTATGCCATGGGGCCAGTCTGCACCTGCGCGGGTGGCGCTCAGGCCAGGCGGCGCACGATGTGCTCCCACGAGTCCGCGAGCCGGGGCAGCATGCGCTCGAGGTCGCCGTCGGGAAGCCAGACCACCGCGTCGAGGATCGCGAGCAGGTCGAAGGCCAGCGCCGGCAGGTCGCCCTCCACCCCGGCCTGCGTGAGCAGCCCCCGGATGTGCGTCGAGGCCAGCCGCCGCGCCGGCACCGCGTGGCGCTCGGCCGCCGGACGCTCGGCGGCGCGCAGCAGCGGCACCTGGCGCGCCGCCGTCGCGAGCTGCGCCCGGCCGAACGCCACGAGCCGCTCGATCGGCGGCGCCCCGGGGCCGAGCGGCGGCGGACCGCTCAGGAAACCGGCCTGGAACTGCTTCTCCGACTCGTCGAGCAGCGCCTGGAAGAGGCCCGCCCGGGAGCCGAAGCGGCGGAAGATCGTGCCCTTGCCCACGCCGCACGCGGCGGCCAGCCCGTCCATGGTCAGAGACTCGATGCCCTCGCCGTCGATCAACCGGCGGGCCGTCGTGAGCAGCAGCTCCCGGTTGCGGGCCGCATCCGATCGCTCGGGTGCACGGAGCCCCACCGTCGGGGTCAGCGGACCGGGTGGTGCGCCGATCTGATCCATGCCCGGACTGTAGCACGGGGCATCCGGGAATAAACGGACCGGAGTCCGGTTGAACCCCTTGTCCGCGGGCACCGGCCCGCCCTACTCACCGCAGGAGACACCATGACCCAGAAGTCCGTCCTCGTCCTCGTCGGCAGCCTTCGTGCCGCCTCCACCAATCGCCAGCTGGCCGAGGCCGCCATCGATCTCGCCCCCGAGGGCATCAACCTGGCCATCTCCGACCAGCACCGCGACCTCCCGCTCTACAACGAGGACATCGACGTCGAGGGCGAGCTCCCCGCCTCGGTCGTCGCCTTCCGCGAGGCCGTCGGCGCCGCCGACGCCGTGATCGTCGTCACTCCCGAGCACAACGGCACGATGCCCGCGAACCTCAAGAACGCCATCGACTGGTCGTCGCGCCCCTTCGGCACCGGCGCCATCGTCGGCAAGCCCGTCGCCGTGATCGGCACCGCGTTCGGCCAGTACGGCGGCGTCTGGGCCCAGGACGAGGCCCGCAAGGCGCTCGGCATCGCCGGCGCGAAGGTCATCGAGCCCACCCTCTCGGTGCCCAACTCGGTCGTGCGCTTCGCCGAGACCCACCCGAAGGACGACGCCGAGATCGTCGCCCAGCTCGAGGAGTTCGTCAACGCCTTCGCCGCGTCGCTCGACGCCGTCGACGCCGAGCAGCAGGCCGCGTAGAGCCGCACGAGGTCGCGCGCGCCGCTCGCGAACGCGCGGCCCGCGCATCCTGAACACACGAAGGGCCCCCACCGCGAGGTAGGGGCCCTTCGTCGTGCGAGCTGGTCGCCGAACTACTCGCCGACCGGCTGCTCACCGGCCTGCTGCTTGGCGACGGCCTCGGCGTAGTCCTTCTTCACGGCCTCCATGTCGAGCGCGCGCACCTGGGCGATCACGTCGTCGAGCACCTGGCCGGGCAGGGCGCCGGGCTGCGCGAAGATCGGGATGCCGTCGCGGTAGCCGACCAGCGTCGGGATCGAGGTGATGCCGTAGCTCGCGGCCAGCTGCTGCTGGTCTTCGGTGTCGACCTTCGCGAAGGTGATGTCGCTGTTCGCCTCGGACGCCTTCTCGAAGACGGGGGCGAACTGCTTGCAGGGGCCGCACCAGTCGGCCCAGAAGTCGATCAGGACGATGCCGTCGGCGACCGTCTCGTCGTGGTTGTCAATGGTCAGAGTCTTCGTGGACATGCTCCATTCAACACCCGGTGTGCCTTAAAGCTTCCGGATGCGCGAGCCCGCACCCCGAGCATCCGGAACCCCGACCCGGCCTCAGCTGACGTGCACCTCGGGCCGGTGGCGCCGATCGTGCTCGGCCCGGCGCAGCACCTCGCGGGTCACCGGAGCGACCTCGCCCGTGCCCGTGACGAGGTACTTGAACATGTTGGAGATGGGGCTGCCCTCGGTCCACTCGAAGTAGATGCCGGGCACGACGCCCGTGAGATCGCGGATCTCGAGCAGCACCGTGGCGATCGTGTTGGGGATGTTGCCGCTCGTCACACGGAGCACCCGGTAGCCGTGCACGGCCTCGCCGCGCACCAGCAGGTCTTCCTCGAAGTCGGAGGAGTCGGAGGGGTAGACCTCGAGGAAGATCACCGGCGAGCGCATCGGGATGCCGCTGTCGCGCCGCTCCTCGCTGATCTTCTGGCGGTATTCCTCGGCCGAGCCGTCGTCGGGCTCGTTCGCGATGATGCGGATCGAGTCGTACTCGTCGGCGTCGCTCAGCACGAAGTCGAGCGCCATCGCGTCGAGGGTCACCGAGGTCGCCCGCAGCTGGAACGAGCGGTGCACGCGCGACACGATCGAGACCACGATGATTCCGAGGATGAACAGGCCCGCGATGCGCACGCCGTCGGGCCGCTCGATGATGTTGGCGATGGTCGTGTAGAGGAAGACGACCGCGATGGCGCCGAAGCCGATGGCCGCCGCGCGCTGCTTCTTGCGGGCGGCCGAGAGCGTCACGGCCACCGAGGCCGAGGTGATCAGCACCAGCACGCCCGTGGCGTAGGCGCCCGCCTGCGCGTCGACGTCGGCCTGGAAGACGAGGGTGATGACCACGGCGATCGCCGCGAACACGAGTACGAGCGGGCGCACGGCGGCGGCCCAGTGCGGGGCCATGCCGTAGCGCGGCAGGTAGCGGGGTACGAGGTTCAGCAGCCCGGCGAGGGCCGAGGCGCCGGCGAACCAGAGGATCGCGATCGTCGCGACGTCGTAGACCGTGCCGAACCCGTCGCCCAGGAACTGGTGCGCGAGGTACGCGAGGGCCCGCCCGTTGGCCGGCCCGCCCGACTCGAAGTCCTTCTGCGGGATCAGCAGGGTCGTCACGATCGACGAGGTGATGAGGAACGCCGACATCGTGATGGCCGCCGTCGTGAGCAGCCGCTTCGCCCCACGGATGCGCGCGACCGGCTTCTGGGGCGTGTCACCCGGGGCGCCGTCGATCTGCGGCATCACGGCCACACCGGTCTCGAAGCCCGAGAGCCCGAGCGCGAGTTTCGGGAACGCGATCAGCGCGATACCCACCATGACGAGCGGGTTGCCGTGCTGGGCGGTGAGCGCCGTCCACCAGTTGCCGATCACCACCGTGTTCTCGGCGACGTGCACGAGCGACACCACGATGACAACGGCGTTCAGCAGCAGGAACGCCGCCACCAGCACCACGGCGATGTTGATCGCCTCCTTGAAGCCGCGCAGGAACACCACGGCCAGGGCGAGCACCAAAACGAGGGTGAGCAGCACCTCGTTGCCCTCGAACCACGAGGGGGCGAAGGGGTTCTCGATGGCGTGCGCCGAGGCATCCGCCGCCGAGAGGGTGATCGTGATCATGAAGTCGGTGGCGGCGAAGCCGAGCAGCACCAGCACCACGAGCTTGCCGCCCCACCAGGGCAGCAGCCGCTCGAGCATGGCGATCGAGCCCTCGCCCTTGAAGCTCTCGCGGGCCACCCGCCGATAGACCGGCAGAGCGCCGAGCAGGGTCACCAGCACCAGCACGATCGTGGCGATCGGGCTGAGCAGCCCGGCCGCGAGCGCGGCGATCGCGGGCTGGTAGCCGAGCGTCGAGAAGTAGTCGACGCCGGTCAGGCACATCACGCGCCACCACGAGTGCGTCTTCTCGGGCTTGGAGGCGCCGGGCCCCGGGTGCCGGCCCGCGGTGTCCTGCAGGCCGTCGGTGAGCCACCGCCGCAGCCGGCTCGGGGGCGGCGGGGCGTCGGGCCACGGCTGCCCGGGCACCAGCGGCGAACCGGCGCCGACCGTGGGTGAACTCATGGCTCCATCTATACACGCCCCGGACGACGCCCTGGTGCCGCTGGGGAAAGACGAAGCCGGCACGCAGCCGGTGGAGGAGGAGTCAGCCGAAGAGCAGCGTCACCCGAAGATCAGCGTCACCCGAAGATCATCGGGCGGTCGTCGTCGTCGGTCGCCAGCTCGGCCGAGAGGTCGAGGTCGAGATCGACCACGACGGGCACGTGGTCGGAGGGCGCATCGCCCTTCCGCTCGTTGCGGTCGATCCGCGCATCCGTCACCAGGTCGGCGAAGGGCTGCGAGCCCATCACGAAGTCGATGCGCATGCCCTCGTTGCGCGGGAAGCGCAGCTGCTTGTAGTCCCAGTAGGTGTAGCCCGTGGGCACCAGCGGGCGCACGACGTCGGCGAGGCCGATGCGCTCGAACTCGGCGAAGGCGGCGCGCTCGGGGGCGGAGACGTGGGTCGACTCGGCGAAGACGCCGATGTCCCAGACATCGCTGTCGAGGGGCGCGATGTTCCAGTCGCCCATCAGGGCGAGCGGCTGCGTCGGGTGCGCCGACATCCAGGAGGCCGTCTGCACTGCCAGCTCGCGGAGCCAGGTCAGCTTGTACTCGTAGTGCGGGTCGCCGAGGGCGCGGCCGTTGGGCACGTAGAGGCTCCACAGGCGCACGCCGTCGACCGTCACACCGAGCGCCCGCGCCTCCTGCGGCAGCGAACCGTCGGCGAGCTCCTTGCCGAACCCGGGCATGCCCGTGAAGGTGTTCGCCACGTCCTCCATCGGCAGCCGGCTCGCGAAGGCGACGCCGTTCCACTGGTTCAGGCCGTGCAGCACCACGTCGTAGCCCGCCTCCTGGAAGGCCTCGAACGGGAACTGCGACTCCTTACACTTGATCTCCTGCATGGCGAGCACGTCGACGTCCTCGCGCACCAGCCAGTCGACGACGCGGCCCACTCGGGCTCGGATCGAGTTCACGTTCCAGGTCGCAACACGCATGCCTCCACGCTACCGTCCGTGCGATGCAGAGGCCGCCGGTCACTAGGCTGGCGGCATGGCCGGCCGGGGTGACGACGAGACCCTGCGCGCCCGCCTCGAGCAGCGCTTCGAGCAGCCCCTCGAACGCGTCACCAGCGTCACCCAGCAGACCCTCGCGCTCTTCCCCACCCGCGTCTGGCGCCGCTTCCTCGCGGGCAACGGCTTCCTGCTCTCCTCGGGCATGAGCTACCAGGCCCTGTTCGCCGTGTTCGCCGCGGTCTACCTCGTCTTCGCGGGCGCCGGCATCTGGCTGGTGCAGTCGCCCGAGACGATGGATGCGCTCGTCGTCTTGATCAACACCTACGTGCCCCGCCTGATCGGCGAGAAGGGCATCATCTCGCCCGCCGACCTGTCGATGATCGCCACCTCGAGCACGTCGCTCCTCACCATCACCGGCGTGCTCGCCCTGCCGGTGCTGATCTGGACGGCCATCGGCTGGATCACCTACTCCCGCATCGCCGTGCGCACCATCTTCGGCATGCCCCGCGACTCGCGCTCCTACCTCCTGCTGAAGGCGCGCGACTTCGTCGTCTCCCTCGTGATCGGGCTCGTGCTGTTCGCGGCGGCGTTCCTCAGCGTCGTGAGCACCTCGGCGCTGGACTGGTTCACCTCCTTCCTCGGCATGGGCTTCCGCGACTGGTCGCGCCCACTGGTCGCCGTCGTCAGCCTGCTGGTCGTGTACCTCATCGACGCGGCGGCCCTCGGCGTGCTCTTCCGCTTCCTGGCCGACGCCCGACTGACACTGCGACGGATGCTCGGCGGCACCCTCCTCGGCGGAGCCGCCCTGCTCGGCCTGCAGCTCCTCGGCAGCACCCTGCTCGGCGGGGCGAGCCGCAACCCCCTCCTGTCGACCTTCGTGGTCTTCATCGCCCTGCTGCTCTGGTTCCGGCTGACCAGCGTGGTCACGCTCGTCGCGGCCGCCTGGATCGCGGTCGCCACCGAGGACCACGGCGGCACCCTCTACGAGCCGAGCGCCGCCGAGAGGGCTGCCCTCGAACACGAGGCGCTGCTGATCGCCGCCGAGGTGCGCCTGCGCGACGCACAGCGCGAGCTCGACGCGGCGGGCTGGTGGCGCCGGGCGGCCGCGCGCTGGCGCCGGGACGCCGCCCTCGAGGAGCTGCGCTCGCTCGAGTCTCTGCGCCCCACGGCCGCGCTGGCGCCGGGGCGGGCTCCCGGGGCGGAGGATTAGGGCATGACCTCTTCCACTCCCGTCGCCGTCACGGGCGCGACCGGCGCCGTCGGCGGACGCGTCGCCGAGCAGCTGCACGCCGCGGGCATCCCGCTGCGCCTCGTCGTGCGCGACGCCTCCCGGGCGCCGCGGTTCGAGGGCGGCGCCCCGGTGGAGGTCGCCGAGGCGTCCTACCGCGACACGGACGCGGTGCGGCGTGCGCTCAAGGGGGTCGAGCTGGCGTTCATGGTCTCGGCCGCCGAGAGTGCGGACCGGGTCGCGGAGCACGCCGCCTTCATCGAGGCGGCACGGGCATCCGGAGTTCGTCACCTCGTCTACACCTCGTTCTTCGGGGCGGCGCCCGACGCGGTGTTCACCCTCGGGCGGGACCACTTCGCCACCGAGGAGCTGCTGCGCGCGTCCGGCCTCGGCTTCACGGCGCTGCGCGACAACTTCTACGCCGACTTCCTGCCGTACCTGGCGGGGGAGGACGGCGTCATCCGCGGGCCGGCGCGGGACGGGCGGGTCGCCGCGGTGGCACGGGCCGACGTGGCCGACTCGGCGGTGGCGGTGCTGCGCGACGTGCTGCGCGACGGGCCGGCCTCGCCCCACGTCGGCGCGGTCTACGAGCTCACCGGCCCCGAGGCGCTCACCCTCGCCGAGGTCGCCGGTCTCGTCTCGGAGCTCGGCGGCCGCGGCCCCGTCGTCTTCCACGACGAGACGATCGACGAGGCCTACGCCTCCCGTGCCTCGTACGGGGCGCCGCCGTGGCAGGTCGACGCCTGGGTCAGCACGTACACCGCGATCGCCACCGGCGAACTGGCCCGCACGACCCCCGACGTCGAGCGCCTCACCGGGCATCCGCCGCTCTCCCTCCGCACCCTCCTCGAGTCCGCGCGCGCAGCCGACCCGGCGTGAGCCCCACCTGAACCGTGGCAGCGCTCCGTGCGCGATGACGCTCAGCGGCGGGTGGTGAACTAGTGATTAAAAGTCACTCTTTACACCCCCCCTGTATGGGGGGCATGATGAAGGCGGGTGGGGAGCCTTGATCACGAACGGATGTGAACATCATGAAGCTCTTCGTCCCCCTGCTGTCCGTTGCGCTCCTCGCCGCCGTCGCGGCGACGGTGCCGGCCACAGCGGCTACAGCAGCGCCGCCCGCGGCTCAGCTGTCCGCCCAACTCGAGGCCGCAGACGACTTCCTCGCCGCGCACGGTGTGGATGGCGATACCCGCGACCGGTTGATCGAGCGCTACGTTGCCGGCGGCCGCTGGGACTCGTTCTCCAACGAGTCCCTTCCGGCGAGGGTCGAGACCGGTGTGGTCGACGGGTTCCGCGAGACGGTCGCCCACTACGCCGACGGATCGGTCAGCGTCACACGCGTCGAGCAGCCCCGAACGGAATCGGCCCTCCGTGACGCCGACAGCAGCCCGAACAGCTGCAGCGTCGATGGCGACATGCGGAACGACTGCTCCGTGGACACGTGGGTGGGCCTCATCCAGTTGAGCTTCAAGGCGTCCTACAACGTCGCGACGGATGACGTGACGAACGTCTACGGGGCCGGCTGGCAGATCGGGGGCGCGTGCTCGTCGTCGTTGGTCTCCCTCGGCATCCCTGCGCACGACATCGGCCGTCTCGACGTCTCGGCGCAGATGTGCGGAGCCCCGTACAACTCGACCTTCTTCCTCGCGGTGACGCTCTCGGACGGGGTCGCGACCGAGAGCTGGGGGTAGCCGCTATGGACATGTTCTGGTGGAACGCGATCGGGCTCGGCGGCGCGGTGCTGGCGCTCGCCGGGATCGCCGGTGCACTCCTGGTGCTCGGGCGCTCCCGCAAGCGTGCCGAGAGCGGGCCCCCTCGAGGAACCGGCGACGGAGAGAGACCGGGCGAGGCTCGGTAGGCTGGGCGGGTGACCGACGCGCGCAGCAGACTCATCGAGTACATCAAGGCCGATGCCGTGTTCCACGGCGACTTCACCCTCACCAGCGGCAAGAAGGCGAGCTACTACGTCGACCTGCGCAAGGTGTCGCTCGACCACCGGGTCGCCCCGCTGATCGGGCAGGTGATGCTCGACCTGATCGCGCCGATCCACGACGTGGCCGCCGTCGGCGGGCTGACGATGGGCGCCGACCCGATCGCCTCGGCCGTGCTGCACCAGGGCGCCCTGCGCGGCCTCGAGTACGACGCCTTCGTCGTGCGCAAGGAGCCGAAGGACCACGGCCGCGGCCGCCAGGTCGAGGGCCCCGACGTCGCCGGCAAGCGCGTGATCGTGCTCGAGGACACCTCGACCACCGGCGGTTCGCCGCTCGCCGCCATCACCGCCCTCGAGAAGGCCGGCGCGATCATCGCGGGTGTCGCCGTGGTCGTCGACCGCAACACCGGCGCCGGCGAGCGCATCGAAGAGGCCGGCTACCCGTACCACTACGCGATCGGCCTGAGCGACCTCGGGCTGGAGTAGGCCGTGGCGCCGACGACCAGCCGCCGCACCCGCCTGATGGTGGTGGGCGGGGTGCTGCTCGCGGCGGTGCTGGTCGTGGGGCTGTTCGTGCTCGGGCTGCAGGCCGGGCGGGGCGGCGCGCAGGGCGGCGGGGCGGGCGATGAGGGCGCAGACGCGACGAGCGGCGCCGGCGTGGGGGCGGGCGAAGCCGCGACGGCCGTGCCGAGCGAGACGGCGGTCGCGAGCGAGACGGCTGCGCCGAGCACGAGCGGGGCGCCGGATGCTCAGCCCGACCCGGGCGTCGGTGCCCTGCCGCCCGCGCCTACCGCTCCGGCGTCGCCCGGCGAGCATCCGTTCACCGAGCTCTTCGGCGGAGAGTGCCTCGGCGCCTTCGCCTCGCCCTGGGCCGAGACGTTCACCGTGGTCGACTGCGCCGCCGGGCATCCGGCGCAGCTCACCCTGCGCGGGCTCTTCCCCGAGGCCGCCGGCACGCCCTACCCGGGCGAGGCTGCGCTGGCGTCGCGGCTGAACCTGCTCTGCACCGCCCCGACCGCGCTGAACGCCGCGGCCGCGCCTGACGTCGCCGATCTGCGCTGGCAGGCCTCCTACCCCATGACGGCCGGGGCGTGGGATGCCGGCGATCGCGTCTTCCAGTGCTTCTTCAGCACGGCGTCGGGTGCGCCGCTGACCGGGTCGCTGGCGCCCTGACCGTCCGATCCGTCGCCGAACCCGCCCGCTGAGGATTGCTCGGCGCGGGTAGGCTGGGCGCATGCAGACGCTCGCCCGGTTCCGGATGCTCGCCGCCCTCCTGCTCGTCACGGCCCCCGCCCTGGCGGCCACCCCCGCGGCCGCCGCCGCCCTGCCCGCGGCCCAGCCCGCGCCGGCGCTCGCCGCCCCCGCCGCCGCGCCTGCTCTCGCCGCCGCGCCTGCTCTCGCCGCCGCGCCTGCTCTCGCCGCTGTGCCCCGTGACGTCAACGACTTCGCGTTCGACTCCTTCGACGCCCGCTACGACCTCGGCATCGACGACGCCGGCCACTCGACGCTTCGCACCACCGAGACGTTCGTGGCGCGGTTCCCCGAGAGCGATCAGAACCGGGGAATCCAGCGGGCGATCCCGCGGGTCTACCAGGGGCATCCGACCGACCTCGAGCTGGTCTCGGTGACCGACGGCGACGGCGCCCCACGCGAGTACGAGACCGAGGACGACGACGAGAACCTCGTCGTCACCATCGCCGGCGACGACTACGTGCACGGCGAGCAGACGTACGTGCTCACGTACACGCAGCGCGACGTCACGGCGTACTTCGCGAACACCGACGACGACGAGTTCTACTGGGACACCAACGGCACCCTGTGGAAGCAGCCCTTCGCCGAGCACCGCACCACGACCGTCGTCGCCCCCGAGCTCGTCGATGCGCTGACCGGCGACACCGGCTGCTTCGTCGGCGAGGAGGGCTCGACCACCGCGTGCGAGATCGTCGAGGCGCAGGGCGACCCGACCGCCGAGTTCGGCACCGGAACTGGCGGCAGCACCAACCGGGATCGCGGCAGCGGCACGGCAGAAGGCACCGACAGCGCCGACATGGGCAGCGGCACCGCGAGCGACGGCCCCATCGGGATCGACGAGGCCCTCGCCGAGGGTGCGGCCGTCTTCACCACCGACACCCAGAACCTCGCCGCCGGCGAGAACGTCACGATCGGCATCGCCTTCGCGCCCCACACCTTCACCGAGCGCGAGACCGGCTACCTCTCGGCGCCGTCGGGCTGGATCCAGCTCGTCGCGGTGGTGCTCGCGATCGCCACGGCCATCGCCGCCCTGGTCCACCGGGTGACGCGCCTCCGCGACGCGAAGGGTCGCCCGGTGATCGTGCCCGAGTACACGCCGCCGCGCGGCGAGGACCTGCTGATCGCCTCCGTCGTCACCAAGCGCACGAACCGGGCGGCTGCCGCCTCGTTCGTCGACTACGCCGTGCGCCGGGTTCTGCAGATCGTCGAGCAGAGCGAGCCGGGACTGTTCGGCCCCTCGACGCAGTACTGGCTGCAGCTGAAGTCGGCCGACAGCCTGAACCCGCACGAGCGCGAGCTGGCGGCGGCCCTGTTCGGCCCGGGTCTCGCGCCCGGCAGCTGGCGCGAGCTGAAGAAGAAGGACGCGGAGCTCGCCAAGGCGATCTACGCCCTGCTCCAGCAGACCCGCAAGCGCGCCCGCACCGAGGGCTATCTCGGCCGGAGCGTGACCGGAATCGGTTCGCTCCTGCTGATCGCGGCCATCGTGCTCGCGGCGGTGGGCTTCGTGGCCGGCATCGTCACGGGGGAGGCGGGGCTCGGCGGCGGCCTGCCGTTCCTCCTGGTCGCGCTGCTGTTCGTGCTGATGGTGTTCACCGGCATCGTCGCGTTCCGCACGCCCCTCACGCAGAAGGGCGCCGAGCTGCGCGACTACATCGCCGGCATCGAGATGTACGTGAAGTGGGCCGAGGAGGAGCGGTTCCGCGTGCTGCAGAGCCCCGAGGGCGCCCTGCGCACCGGCGTCGACGCGCCCGACTGGGGCCAGGTCGTGAAGCTCTACGAGAAGCTGCTGCCCTACGCGGTGCTGCTGAACCTCGAGACCGAGTGGGCGAAGGTGCTCGGCACCTACTACGAGAGCCTCGGCAGCCAGCCCGAGTGGTACGGCGGCAGCAGCACCTTCAACGCGGCGCTGTTCGCGTCGAGCATGTCGTCGCTCAGCTCCACGTCGGCCTCGGCCTACTCGGGCAGCTCGTCGAGCAGCTCGAGCGGCTTTTCGGGCGGCGGTGGTTCGTCGGGTGGCGGCGGTGGAGGAGGTGGGGGCGGAGGAGTCTGACCCGACTCAGCTCCCCCGCCCCGGTCGAAGGGGGCGCGGGCTCGGCCCGCGCCCGACGGCCTAGTAGCCGTACCCGTAGCCGCTGCCCGCGGCCGCACCGATCACGGCGAGGCCGGCGACCGCGACCCAGAAGAACGCCACGAGGAGCCAGCCGGCCAGCGTCACGTAGCCCAGGATGAGGCCGGCGAGCGTCAGCCCGCGTCCGTCCTCGCCGGTGCGCTTGATCTGGTTCAGCGCGATGTGCCCGGTGATCACTGGCACGAGGCCGAAGCCGAGCACGCCGAGCACGAGAGTGATGATGCCCAGCACGTTGGTGCGCGCCTGGGCGGGCAGAACGGATGCCGGCTGCACCGCGACGGGCTGGCCGGGGAAGGCGGGCGCGCCGTTCCCGGTGGCCGGCCCGGCACCGGCGTAGCCGCCGGCCGCGGCCGAGTAGGCGGGAGCACCGGAGCCGGTGGCACCGGATCCGGTGGTCTCCGCCTCGTCGAGGGGGATGACCGCGGTGGTCTGCGTGGAGGTGGTCTGGTCGGGGGTGGAGGTCGAAGTCGTCATGCTTCGACGCTACGCAGGCCCGTGCATCCGCTCATCGGACCACGGGCTCATCGCGGTGGTACCCCGGTCTGAGATCGATGGTGCCGGACGTCGCACCGGGGCACTGCCGTCATCCGCCCTGGCGCACGGCCGACGACGCGAGCTCAGTTGTCGTTCGGGTTCGCGCAGGTCTGCTGCGCGGCCGTCTGCCCCTTCAGGCCCTCGATGACCTCGGGGGCCGTGGGGTCGGTGGTGGGGGCCGCGGTGGCGTCGGGAGCGGCGGTCGCGTCGGGCGCCGGCTCGACGGGGGCCGCCGGGTCCTCGACCACGGTCGATCCCGTCGTGGTCGAGTCGGCGCCCAGCGTGAACGGCTGGTCGGCGACGATCTTCGCGAACATGGCGTCGGCGAGGTACTGCGCCGGTACGACCTTGTTCACGTCGTCAGGGTCCTCCTCGGAGGGGTACTGCACGAAGACGATGTTGTTGAGGTCGACGTCCTTCAGCGTGAGCGCGAGCGACACCATGGCGTCGGGGCTCGCGAGCGACTGCGAGGGCTTGATGTTCGAGGCGGCGGCCTGGGCGAGCCCGTAGAGCTTGCCGAGGTCGCTCAGGGTGTCGGCGCTCTTCATGGTGCGCATGAGCGAGGACAGGTACTGCTGTTGCGAGCCGATGCGCGAGAGGTCGCTGCCGTCGCCGACCCCGTGCCGGTTGCGCAGGAAGGCGAGCGCCATCTGGCCCTCGATCACGCTGGTACCGGCCGGCAGGTCGAGCCCGGAGTCCGAGTCGAAAATGGGGGCCGTCAGGCAGACGGGCACGCCGCCGACGGCGTTGGTCATTTCGATCACGCCGTCGAAGGACGTCGCGGCGGCGTACTGGATCGAGAGCCCCGTGAGGTTCGAGACCGTGTTCGCGACGCAGGCGATGCCGCCGCGCGCGTAGGCGTCGTTCAGCGGCTGGGCGCTCATCGCGTCGAAGGTCTCGCCCGTCTCCGGGTCCTGGCAGTCGGGGTGCGAGATCACCAGGTCGCGCGGGAAGCTGACGACCACGGCGTTCTTGTGGTCGGCAGAGACGTGCAGCAGGATGTTGACGTCGTTCAGCGTGGCGTCGCGCTCGCCGAAGCTGTCGCCCTGGTTCGGGTCGTTGTCGGTGCCGATGACCAGCATGTTGAAGCCGCCCTCGAAGGCCGAGAGCAGGGGCGGCGGAGCCGGAGCCGCCTCGCCGTTGCTGATGTCGACGGCGTTGGAGGTGAACTGCGTGGCGACGCTGCTCACCGCGTAGGCGGTGATGGTGCCGACGCTCACGAGCGCGACGGCCGCGACCACGGCGAGGCCCTTCAGGGCCGTCGCGACGGGGGAGGAGCTGCGCAGCCGGCCGTGCCGCACGGGGCCGGAACTCGGGCGCCGGGGGCGTCGGTCGGTCTCGTTCACGCGGCTGTCCTTCGGTGTGGTGCGGGGGTCAGCGGTCGATCATATCCGAGCCTCCTATCACGCCATCGGGGATTCTCCCAGCCTGTGCGCGCCGTGTCGGCGGTGGTATTTCGGGTGCTGACCCTCTTGCGGGGGTGACTAAACCGGTATAGTTTCGAGCTAAACCGGTTCAATCGCGCTCGAAGCGAAACCGGTCGAGGCGACCACGAGGAGGTGGACGATGAAGCGCAAGGCCACGATCACCGATGTCGCCCGAGCCGCAGGGGTCAGCAAGGGCCTCGTCTCGTTCGCCCTCAACGACCGTCCCGGCGTCTCGCCCGACACCCGCGACCGCATCCTCGACGTCGCCCGCGAGCTCGACTACCGGCCGAGCCTCAGCGCCCGCTCGCTCTCGACCCGCACCTCGTACGCCCTGGGCCTCGTGATCGCCCGCGACCCCGAGATCCTCGGTGCCGACCCGTTCTTCCCCTCGTTCATCGCCGGCGTCGAGCGCGTGCTCTCGGCCGAGGGCCGGGCGCTCGTGCTGAGCGTGGTCGGCGACGACGCCCACGAGGAGACGGTGTACCGCACCTTCACCTCCGACGCCCGCGTCGACGGCATGTTCCTCACCGATCTGCGGCACGACGATCCCCGCATCCCGCTGCTGCAGTCGCTCGGCATGCCGGCCGTGACCCTGGGTGATCCGGATGCACGGGCCGGCGCCTCGACGTCGGCCGACGGGTCGGGCGGCACCGCGCATCCGTTCCCCTCCGTCGTGCTCGACGACACCCCGGGCGTGGTGGAGCTCGCCCGCCACCTCGCGGAGCTCGGCCACCGCCGCATCGCCCACGTCATCGGCCCGCGCCGCATGATGCACGCGACCCGCCGCGACGCCGCCTTCGCCGGCACGCTGGCCGAGGCGGGCTGCCCGGCGCCGATCGTCGTCGAGACCGACTTCACGGCGGCCGAGGGCGCCGCCGCCACCGAGCGGCTGCTCGACCTCGCCGACCCGCCCACCGCGATCGTGTTCGGCAACGACCCGATGGCCATCGCCGGCATCGGCATAGCGCACGAGCGCGGGCTGCGGGTGCCGCGCGACCTCTCGGTCGCCGGCTTCGACGACTCCGAGCTCGCCCGCTACGTCTTCCCCTCCGTCACCTCGGTGCGCTCCGACCCGCTCGTCTGGGGCGAGCAGGCCGCGCGCACGCTGCTGCAGCTCGTCGCCACCGGCTCGGCCGGCGACGTCGCCCTGCCTCCGGCGCGGCTCGTCGTGCGCGCCTCCACCAGCTCCGTGCCGAGCCCCACGGGCCCCGTGCCCGCCCCCTCCGGCCCCGTGCCGAGCACCCACTGAACCGCCCTCCGGGGCCCACCGAATCGCGGCGACGACGCCGCCACCGAAAGGAGCACATCGTGAAGAACCCCTCAGTGCCGAGGAGGATCACCCCGCGCCGCACCATCGCCCTCGCGGCGACCGTGGCGGCGGGCCTCGCCCTAACCGCCTGCTCGGGCGGCGGAGGCGGAAGCGCCTCGTCCGACGACCTGACCGCCACCGGTCCGATCACCATCTGGTACTCCAACAACGAGGCCGAGGTCGGCTGGGGCAAGCAGATGGTCGAGGCGTGGAACGCCGAGCATCCCGACGAGGAGGTCACCGCCCAGGAGATCCCCGCCGGCAAGTCGAGCGAAGAGGTGATCGGCGCCGCCATCACCGCCGGCAACGCCCCGTGCCTCGTGCTGAACACCGCGCCGAGCGCGGTCGGCCAGTTCGAGAAGCAGGGCGGGCTGGTGAACCTCTCCGACTTCCCCGACGGCTCCTCCTACATCGAGGAGCGGTCCGGCGACCTCGCGAAGCAGTACCAGAACGCCGACGGCGACTACTTCCAGTTCCCCTGGAAGTCGAACCCCGTGGTCATCTTCTACAACAAGGACCTCTTCGCGAAGGCCGGCATCGACGCCGAGAACCCGCCGCTGTCGACCTACGACGACTTCCTGGCGACCTCGAAGAAGCTGGTGGATGCGGGGGTCGCCCCGTACGCGATCCAGCCGGCTCCCACGAGCGAGTTCTTCCAGATGCAGTTCGACTTCTACCCGCTCTACGCGGCGGCGACCGGCGGCACCCAGCTCGTCGAGGACGGCAAGGCCACCTTCGCCGACGACGCCGGCTACGAGGTGGCCCAGTTCTGGCGCGACCTCTACGACCAGGGCCTCTCGGGCCAGGAGCAGTACCAGGGCGACTCCTTCGCCGACGCCCAGGCCGCGATGGCCATCGTCGGACCGTGGGCGATCTCGGTCTACGAGGGCGTGAACTTCGGTTCAGTCCCGGTGCCGACCCCCGAGGGCACCCCGGCGGATGAGACCTGGACCTTCAGCGACGCCAAGAACATCGGCCTGTTCTCGGCCTGCGAGAACAAGGGCACCGCCTGGGAGGTGCTGAAGTTCGCGACCAGCCAGGAGCAGGACGGCCAGTTCCTCGAGGCGACCGGCCAGATGCCGCTCCGTCAGGACCTGCCGACCGTCTACGCCGACTACTTCGCCGCCAACCCGGCCTACGTGGCCTTCGGCGACCAGGCCAGCCGCACCGTCGAGGTGCCGGCCGGACCGAACACGGTGCAGATGATGCAGACCTTCCGCGACGCGTGGAGCAAGGCGGTCATCTTCGGCGAGGGCGACGTGAAGACCGCCCTCGACGACGCGGCCGCCAGCGTCGATACTCTCGCCACCCAGCCGTAGGAGGCGCTGATGAAGCGCATCCTCGGCCGGCAGCCGCTCGGCCTGCTGTTCAGCTCGCCGTACCTGGCGTTCGTGATGGTCGTGTTCGCCTTCCCCATCGTCTACGCGGTGTGGATCTCGTTCCACGACTTCTTCTTCGCCGCCCCCGGCGCGGAACCGGCCCGTCCCTTCGTGGGGCTGGACAACTACGTCGCCGCCTTCTCGAACCCCGCGGTCATCCGCTCGTTCGGCAACGTCGGTGTCTTCCTGATCATCAACGTGCCGCTGACCGTGGTGCTGGCGCTGCTGCTCGCGACGGCGCTGAACAAGGTGGTGCACGCCCGCACCTTCCTGCGGGTCAGCTACTACGTTCCCTACGTCACGGCGAGCGTCGCGGTGGTGGCGGTGTGGCTGTTCCTGTTCAACGGCAACGGGCTGGTGAACAGCATGCTCGGCCCGCTGGCACCCGACCCGTCGTGGCTGATCAACGACAAGCTGGCGATGCCGATCATCGCCCTGTACGTGACGTGGAAGCAGCTGGGGTTCTACATCCTGCTGTACCTCGCCGCGCTGCAGAACGTTCCTAAGGAGCTGTACGAATCGGCCGAGATGGACGGCGGCGGCAAGATCCGGCAGTTCTTCTCGGTCACCGTGCCGGGCGTGCGGCCGGCGACCCTGCTGGTGCTGCTGATCTCCACCGTCACCGGCGCCAACCTGTTCACCGAGCCGTACCTGCTCACCGCGGGCGGCGGACCGAACGGCGCCTCGGCGTCGCCGGTGCTGATGATGTACCAGCTGGGCATCCAGCAGGGCCAGCCCGACGTGGCCTCGGCCATCGGCATCGTGCTGGTGCTCGGGGTGCTCGTGATCGCGTTCATCCAGAACCGCTTCGTCGGGGAGAGGGAGTCATGACGACTGTCCAGAAGGCACCCGCCACCCGTCGGGCGAGGGTCGGCGGCATGAGCCGCTTCCAGACGGTGCTGCGCGGGGTCGTGCTCGCGCTCGGCGCCGTGGTGTTCCTGTTCCCCTTCTACTACATGGTGGTCGGGGCGCTGCAGACCAAGCCCGACCCCACGCTCGCCGGGGCGTTCCCGAACCCGTCGAACCTCTCGTTCGACAACTTCGTGAACGTCAACGAGCGGATCGATCTCGTCAGCGGGCTGGTCAACTCGGGCATCTTCACCGGCGGCGTGCTGCTGTGCACCGTGGTGTTCGGGGTGCTCGTCGGCTACGCCCTCGCGATGCTGGAGTGGCGGGGTCGCAAGGCCACGTTCGCACTGGTGCTGCTGGTGCAGGTCATCCCGTTCCAGCTGCTGCAGATCCCGCTGTACGTGCTGATCGCCCGGGACTACGGTCTCGCCGACACGCACCTCGGCATGATCCTGCCGTTCGCCATCAACTCCACCGCGGTGATCATCTTCCGGCAGTACTTCCTGCAGCTGCCGAAGGAGCTGTTCGAGGCGGCCCGGATCGACGGGGCGGGCGAGCTGCGCCTGCTCTGGAGCGTGGCGCTGCCGCTCGTGCGGCCCGCGCTGGTGACCGCCGTGCTGCTCACCTTCATCGGCCCCTGGAACGAGTTCCTCTGGCCGTTCCTCATCACCAAGGACGCGTCGCTGCAGCCGCTCGCCGTGTCCCTCGCCAACTACATCTCCACGGTCGCAGCGTCGACCGACAACCCCTTCGGCGCGATCCTCGCCGGCGCGGTGGTGCTCGCGGCCCCGGTGGTCGTGCTGTTCATCGTGTTCCAGCGCTACTTCGTGTCGAACGAACTCGGATCCGGAGTGAAAGGATGACCATGCCCACCACCACCTCGACGAACGTCCCCTACCGCCTCGAGCGCGCCGGCATCGTGATGGAGCCGGAGCCCGGCAACGAGCTGGAGGCCGAGGGGGTGCTGAACCCCGGCTCCGGCCACGACGCCTCGGGCGCCCTGTACCTGCTGCCCCGGCTCGTCGCCACCGGCAATGTCTCGCGGGTCGGCCTCGCCCGCGTCGTCATCTCCGACGACGGGGTGCCGGCCGGCGTCGAGCGCGAGGGGGTCGTGCTGGCCCCCGACCGCGGCTTCGAACGCGGCGCGAACAACGCCGGCGTCGAGGACCCGCGGGTGACCTTCGTCCCGGCGCTCGGCCTGCACGTCATGACCTACGTCGCCTACGGTCCGCTCGGCCCGCGCACCGCGATCGCCGTGTCGGACGACCTGCGCGAATGGCGCCGCCTCGGCCCCGTCACCTTCGCCTACGACGACGCCCTCGACATCGACCTCGGCCTGTTCCACAACAAGGACACGGTGTTCTTCCCCGAGCCCGTCACCGCCCCCGACGGCACCCCGTCGTACGCGGTGCTGCACCGCCCCATGTGGGACCTCGGCGAGACGCGGCCCGGCGAGGGCGTGCGCCTTCCGGCGGGGGTGACGGATGCGCGGCAGAGTATCTGGATCAGCTACGTGCCTGTGGAGGCCGTCGAGCGCGACCTCGCCGAGCTCACCCGCTGGACGCGGCACCGCTTCCTCGCGGGCCCCGAGTTCGACTTCGAGGAGGTGAAGATCGGCGGCGGGCCGGCACCCCTCCGGGTGCCCGAGGGCTGGCTGCTCATCCACCACGGTGTCACCGGCGTGATCGACAACGCCTTCGCGCAGCAGCAGAAGGTGAACTACGCCGCCGGCGCCATCCTGCTCGACGGCGACGACCCCTCGAGAGTGATCGCCCGCACGGCCGTGCCGCTGCTGGCGCCCGAGACCGAGGAGGAGCGCAGCGGCATCGTGCCGAATGTCGTCTTCCCCACCGCGATCGAGGAGATCGACGGGCAGCACTTCGTCTTCTACGGCATGGCCGACTCGAAGATCGGCGTCGCCCGGCTGCTGCACACCTAGACCGACCCACCCCCCCTCACTGGAAGGCGCATTCGATGACGATCACGCTGAGAACGAGACGAACGACGGCCGCCCTGGCGGCCCTGGCGCTGGTGGCGGGGGGTGCGGCCGTCGCGGCCCCCGCGTCGGCGGCTCCCGGCACCCCGGCCGCCGGGAGCCCGCCGGGTGCGCTGACCAACACCGCGCACCTCGACTTCCTGCTCGACGAGGTGAGCCCGGCCGCGGTCGAGGGGCACACGAGCTACCGGCTCGACGCCGACCCGTCGCTCACGCTGCCCTGGACCTACGCCGACGCCCGCGACGGCGGCACCTTCGAGCGCGTCGGTGGTGGGCCCCTCGACCCCGCCACGGGCGACTACGGCCAGGGTGCCTTCAACAGCGACGACGTCTCCCGCGCCGCCGTGGTCTACCTGCGGCACTGGCAGCAGACGGGTGACGAGGCCAGTCGCGAGAAGGCCTACGAGGTACTGCGCGCGCTCGCCTACTTCCAGACCACGACGGGCCCCGACGCCGGCAACGTCGTGCTCTGGATGCAGCCCGACGGCGCGCTCAACCCGAGCGCCGAGCCGGTCGAGCTGCCCGACCCGAGCGATTCCGAGGAGAGCTACTGGCTGGCCCGCTCGCTCTGGGCCCTCGGGGAGGGCTACGCGGCCTTCCGCGACAGCGACCCGGCGTTCGCGGCCTTCCTGCAGCAGCGCCTGCAGCTCGGTGTCGCCGCGGTCGACCGCGAGGTGCTCGATCGCTACGGCGAGTACGAGCAGGCCGACGGCGTCGAGGTGCCGGCCTGGCTGATCGTGAACGGGGCGGATGCCACGGCCGAGGCCGTGCTCGGACTCTCGGCCTACATCGAGGCCGCTCCCGACGACGAGGCCGTGCGCGACAGCACGGCGAAGCTCGCCGAGGGCGTCGCGGCGTACGCCGGCATCACCGCAGGTGCCTCGGGGGAGGCGGCACGCGGCTCCGGCGGGGCGGGTTCGAGCGGGGACGCCGCCCAGTCGTGGCCCTACGGTGCGGCACTGCCCTGGGCGGAGTCGCGGTCGATGTGGCACGCCTGGTCGTCGCAGATGGCGGGAGCCCTGGCGCGCGCATCCGTCGCCCTGGACGACGAGAGCCTTCGGGCGCCCGCGATCGTCGAGAGCGCCCAGTTCGCGCCGACGCTGCTGACCGCGGGCGGGCCCGACAACGGCTGGTACCCCTCGCTCACCGAGCGGGTGCAGATCGCGTACGGCGCCGACTCGCGCGTGCAGAACCTGCTCGCGACGGCCGACGCGGCCGGCCTGCCGGGCCTCGCCGACCTCGCGGGAGTGCAGGCGGCCTGGTTCTTCGGGCTCAACCCCGCGGCCGAGCCGATGTACGACCCGGCGACGGGGGTGACCTACGACGGTATCCAGCCCGACGGGTCGATCAACCGCAACTCGGGCGCCGAGTCGACGATCCACGGGCTGCTGTCGATGCTGGCGCTGGATGCCCATCCCGACGTCGCGGCGCTGGCGACCTCGCTCAGCACGCTCGAGGCCCGCGACGGGCTCACCGTTGTCGAGGCCGAGACCGCCGGATCGGGCGGCACGGTCGTGACCCCGGAGTCGAGCTGGACGGGGGAGTCCTCGTGGAGCGGCTCGTACCTCGCGGTGGCGAAGGGGCAGACGGCGAGCATCGCACTGCCAGCGCCGGCCTCGGGTCAGGCGGCGGCCCGCATCGTGGAGCCGGTGCTGTGGCAGGTCGAGAAGGGCGGCACCACCCCGACGCCCAAGTCGCAGTGGAAGGCGGGGAACAAGCCGCTCGGCACGGTGAAGGCCGAGGTGGGGCCGCAGGGCATCACCGCCGTCCCCGGCGCCCTGCTGCCGGTGGCGCTCGACCGGCTCGTGCCGGCGGGCACCTCGGCTCTGACCGTGCGCGGGATCGGCGGCGAGACGAAGGTCGACGCGCTGCTCGTGCGGCCGACCGTGTCGAGCCTCAGTGCCTCGGGCGCCGGTGGCGGCTCGGCGGCGCTGGTGCAGAACTCGCTCGCCTCGGCTCAGGATGCGGTGGTCGGCACGACCGGCATCGCGCAGACCCTGAGCGTCTACGACGGCAGCGGGGCGCTGGTCGCCACGCAGTCGATCGACGGGCCCACCACGGTGAGCCTGCCGGGGGCCGGGTTCGCGCTGGCGCTGTCGACCGACTGACCGATTGGCAGTAAATGCACGGACTGGGGCAGTCCTGCCACTCGTGGCGGGACTGCCCCTTCCATAGCGTTACTGCCATGACATTCTTCTTCGTGCTCCTCGTCCTGGCGGCCGTCGCGGTCGTCGCCTCCGTGATCACCGTGCTGCGCGACGGCTACCGCCGTGCTCCTGTCCGTGCCGGCTGCGCCACGGCGCCCGCCCTCGGCCCGAACGAGAAGTGGACGGCCGTGTGACGTCGGTGCAGGCGTAAACTGCTCGTCGTGCATCCGCTCATCTCACGCCCTTCGCGGGCACCTCTCACGGCCTCGGGCCGGCAGGAGGTCGTCGGCCGCTCGGCCGGCGGCAGATAGAGCCGTTCCCTCTCGCGCACCTTCGGCACCCCGGTGCCGCCGGGCGCGGCCTCCCGCCGCGCCCTGAACGAGACCAGCCCGCGGCCGCGTGCCCGGGCGACTGGAACAGGATGACCATGACCCCCTTCACCGAGGCGCAGCTGCGCGCCTCCTTCGTCAACACCTCCCAGCGCGAGCGGGCCGGCATCGTGCTGCCCGGCGCGGCCGGCGGCCCGGGTGCCCTCGCCGAGCTCCGCTGGGACGACCTCGACTACCTCGGCTGGCGCGACCGCCGGCAGCCCCAGCTCGGCTACGTCGTGGCCGACGTCGACGGCGACCCCGTCGGCGTGCTGCTGCGGCAGGCCGAGGCCTCGGCCCGCAGCCGGCCGCAGTGCTCCTGGTGCGACGACGTCACGTTGCCGAACGACGTCGTGTTCTTCGGCGCCAAGCGCGGCGGGCGGGCCGGGCGCAACGGCGACACGGTCGGCGCGCTCGTCTGCGACGAGTTCCAGTGCTCGGCCAATGTTCGCAAGCTGCCGCCGCTCGCCTATCCGGGCTTCGATCGCGACGCGGCGCGGCTGCAGCGCATCGAAGGGCTCCGGATGCACGTGCGGGCGTTCGCGCTCGCCATCCGCGACAGCGCCTGACGCCGGCACGCCGAACGGCCCCGGACGCCCACCGCTCGGGCGGGCATCCGGGGCCGTCGTGCAGCGGGCGGCCGCCGTTCAGCGAACCGAGCGGCGCTCGTACAGGATGCGCGACCACACGTACCCGCCCACGGCGAGCACGAGGCACCAGCCGACCGCGAGCACCGGGTTCCAGCCGAGCGGCGTGCCGAGCAGCAGCCCGCGCAGGGTCTCGATGATCGGCGTGAACGGCTGGTAGGCCGCGAAGCCCTGCAGCCAGCCCGGCATCGACTCGGCGGGCACGAAGCCGCTGCCGAGGAAGGGCAGGAAGGTCAGCACGAGCGGCAGGTTGCTCGCTGTCTCGACCGACTTCGCCTGCATCCCCATCGCGACGCCGAGCCAGTTGATCGCGAACGCCGTGAGAGCGAGCACCCCCGCGACGGCCAGCCACTCCAGCGGCCCGGCCGTCGGCCGGAAGCCGATCGCGAGCCCCACCCCGAGCACGAGGGCCACGGCGATCAGCGCCTGGATCGTGTTGCCGAGCACGTGCCCCGCGAGCACCGAGGCGCGCGCGACCGCCATGGTGCGGAAGCGGGCGGTGATGCCCTGGGTCATGTCCATCGAGACGGTGGTGGCGGTGCCGCCGGCCGTGCCCGCGATGGTGATGGCCAGGATGCCCGGCAGCACGTAGGCGAGGTAGGCCTCCCGCCCGGCCGCCGGGTCGACTCCGGGCAGACCCGCGCCGAGGGTGCCGCCGAGCACGAACACGAACAGCAGCAGGATGACGACCGGGCCGATGATCGTGAAGATCGACAGACCGGGGTAGCGCACCATGTGCAGCATCGTGCGGTCGAGCATGGTGACCGCGTCGGCGACCACGTGGGAGCGGCCGGGGCCGGATGCGGGGCCGGATGCGGGGCCGGATGCGGCCCGCCGGGTGGTGGCGGTGGCGGTCATGATGCGGGTCCCTTCGTGGCGGTGGCGGCATCGGCCGTCGTGGCGGTGGCGGTGGCGGTGGCGGCGGCGGTGGCGGCGTCGGCCGTCGTGGGGGCGGGGCTGGTGGTTCCGGCGCCGGTCAGCGCGAAGAACACGTCGTCGAGGTCGGGGGTGTGGATGCTCAGGTCGTCCACCGCGAGTCCGGCCGCGTCGAGGCGGTCGAGCACGGTGCGGAGGGTGCCCGTGCCGCCGTCGCTCGGAACGGTCAGCACGAGGGACGCGTCGTCGCGCGTGGCGCCGGGGAGCAGGGCCGCGGCTGAGTCGTGGGCGGGAGCATCCGCGAATCGCAGCCGGAGGTGACCGCCGGGCACGAGCCGCTTCAGCTCCTCGGGCGTGCCCTCGGCGACGATGCGGCCGCCGTCGAGCACCGCGATGCGGTCGGCCAGGGCGTCGGCCTCGTCGAGGTACTGCGTGGTGAGCAGCACGGTCGTGCCCTCGGCGACGAGCTCGCGCACGATGCCCCAGAGCGTGCGGCGGCTGCGCGGGTCGAGACCGGTCGTCGGCTCGTCGAGGAAGATCACGGCGGGCCGCTCGACGAGGGTCATCGCGAGGTCGAGCCTCCGCTGCATGCCGCCCGAGTAGGTGGCGAGCGGCTTGCGGGCGGCCTCGACGAGGTCGAAGCGCTCGAGCAGCTCGGCGGCGCGGGCCTTCGCGGCGCGGCGGCCGAGGTGGCGCAGGCGGCCCATCAGCAGCAGGTTCTCCTCGCCGGTGAGCAGGGTGTCCACTGCCGAGAACTGGCCGGTCAGACCGATGGATGCGCGCACCGCGGCCGTGGCCCGCACGACGTCGTGGCCCGCGACCGAGGCGGAACCGGCATCCGGTCGCACCAGGGTCGAGAGGATGTGCACGGCCGTCGTCTTGCCCGCGCCGTTCGGGCCGAGCAGGGCGGTGACGGTGCCGGGCGCCACCGCGAGGTCGATGTCGTCGAGCACGAGCTGCTCGCCGTAGGACTTGCGGAGGCCGCGCACCTCGATGGCGGGTGCGGTGGCGGTGCTCGCTGCGGCGGTGATCGCTGCGGAGGTGCTCGCTGCGGTGGCGGGACCTCGCGATGCGGAGGCGGCCGGCCGGTTCATCGGGCCCTCCGGATGGTGATGTCGCCGAACTGGGTGCGGGCGCGCACCGCGACGGTCTGCTCTCCGGCCGCGGGGGCGTGGTCGCCCTCGAGCTCGTTGCGCACGTGACCCTCCTTCGAGGCGAGGTCGAGCCAGGCCGGGATGCCCGGCCGAACCCCGACCGTCAGCTGCCCGTAGCCGCTGTCGATCTGGATCGAGCCGCTCGACACCTCGTGCAGCAGCACGCTCCCGTAGGCGGTGCGGCCGGTCACCGAGGCGAGCGCCCGGGTGACCTCGAGGTCGCCGTAGGAGAGCTTCGCGTCGACGTCGCCGCCGGATTCGCCGATCGTGACGGTGCCGTGCGAGGCCTTGAGTACGGTGTCCCCGCTCACCGACCCGAGCCGGATCTGCCCGTGGTCGGCGATGATCTCGGCCGAGCCGTGCGCGGCGGCGACCGTGACGTTGCCGTGCCCGGCACGCGCCCAGAGGTCGCCGGTGGTGTCGAGCTCGACCCAGCCGGTGGAGCTCTTGACCCGGGTGGCGCCGAGCCGGCCCGAACTGCTCACGCCGCCGACTGCGATCTCGGCGGTCAGGCGTGAACCCGCCGGGAGTTCGACGCGGAGGTCGACCGATTCGGTGGGGCCGATCCAGCTGAGGCGGGGCTTCGGGCCGGTGATCGTGAGGCGGGTACCGTCGAAGTCGACCCGCGTCTCCTCGGCGCCGCGCCGGTCGACGGCCTTGGCGGGATTGGTGGGGGTGACCGTCACGACGGTGTCGGCGCGGTCGGAGGCGACCACGTCGATCGCCCCGACGGGCAGGTCGATCGCGAGGTCGATGGGGGAGGGGGTGTCGAAGGAAGGCATGCTGGAGCGACCCTTTCTGGGCGTGGGGGAGTGAGGGATGGCGCGACCGATCGACCCCGCGGTGGGCGGGGCGGGGCTCGGCGGTGGCGGGTGGCCGGGACGGCGGTCTGGCCGACCGCGTGGGTACGGCTGTGGTGAGGCGGATGCCGCTTAGGCGGCGACCGGGGCGGGGCGGGGCGGTTTGTGGGGTGGGTGCGGTGGGTTTATCGCGCCCAGCCGGCGAAGTTGTCGCCGGTGCGGAGGCTGCGCTGCGCCGAGCGGCGCTGCTTGGGCTGGAGGGCCGAGGCGATCGCCCGCACCAGCCAGGTGTTGACCGACAGGCCGTCGGCCGCCGCCGCGTCGTCGACCTGGGCCTTCAGGGCGTCGGGCAGGCGGAGCGTGGTGCGGGAGGTGCTGGCGTCGTTGAGATCGACCGCCGCACCCGGCTGCTCGTCGGGCTCGGCCTCGGCGCTGGGCGCGGTGACGACGAACTCGACCTCGCGGCCGCGGAGACGCAGGTCGACCGATCCGGGGGCGAGGTCGCGCGTGATCTCGCCGGCGGCGGCCGACAGGGCGTCGAGCAGCACGATCCGCGTCGCCGCGTCGAGCCCGGCGGCGATCCGTTCCGCGACGGCCCGGGTCTCGTCCGAACCGTTCTCGGCGGTGTCGGCGAGCTGACGCTGCAGTTCGGTGACGTACTGTCCGATGTCCATGTCACCAGTGTGACACCACTGTAGTGTCACGTCAACACCAATCTGGTGTCAGGCGGTGTCACGATGGGTGATGGGTAATTTGCGGTGCGTGAGACCGGCGGGGTGGCCCCTACGTCTCGCGCCGGGGTCAGGTCGGGGTGGTCTCTACGATCGCGATGCCGCGGCCGCGCATCCGTCGCCGCTCGTCGCTGAGGTGCGCGAGGATGCGGTCGCGCGTGCCCCGACCGTGCGCCACGACGAGCTCGCGGGCGCGCTCGCCGTCGCGGGCGGCCAGCGCCTCGACGATCGCGAGGTGCTCCCGACGGGCGGAGGCGCGCGACTCGGCGGTGCGCACGTCGAGCCAGCGCGTGCGGCTGAGCCGCGTGAGCACGTCGCGCATCGCCTGCACGAGGAACGGGTTGCCGCTGAGTCCGGCGAGCGCGAGGTGGAACGCGTCGCCGGCACGCACGCCGGCTTCCTCGTCGTCGCCCTGCTCGCTGCCGCCCTCGCCGCGGTTGCCGGCGCCCCCACCGTCGGGGCCCTCGCCTCGGTCAGCGGCGTCGTCGGCGCCCTCACCGTCGGCGCCCCCGCCTCCGTCAGCGGCGTTGCCGGCGTCTCGGCCCGCGCTGCGGGCGAGCTCGGCCAGCGCCTCGAGTTCGTCGGCGGTGGCGCGGGTCGCGGCCAGCACGGCGATCGCACCCTCGACGGCCTCGCGGTACTCGGCGACCGCCCGCACCTCCGTGAGGTCGATCGGCGTCACCTGCCACGCGCGCCCCTCCCGTCGCACGAGCCCCTCGGCCTCGAGCCGCATCAGCGCCGCCCGGATCGGCGTGCGCGACGCCCCCAACAGACCCTCGAGCCCGCGTTCGCTCAGTCGCTCGCCCGGCACCTGATCCAGGTTCAGGATGCCCGCCCGCAGCACCCCGTACGGGCTCCGCCGCTCGTCCGCCATGTCGCCTCGCTCCTCGCCGCTTGGTATACCATCACGGTACCCCACTCGAACGGAGTCGTCCATGTCCCCGCCCCAGCCAGTCCGAACGCCGCGCGCCGCGGTGCCCTCCGGTGCCTGGCGGATGCTCGGCCTCGGGCTCGCCGGGCAATCGGCCGGCACGTTCCTCGTCAGCGCCCCGGCCTTCCTGATCCCGTATCTGCACGTCGAGCAAGGCGTCGCCCTGACCACCGCCGGATGGCTCGCAGCGGCCCCGACGATCGGCATGGTGCTCACGCTGGTGGCGTGGGGTGCGCTCGCCGACCGCCTCGGGGAGCGCGGCGTGATCGCCGGCGGGCTCGCGCTCACCGCCGTGCTCGCCGCGCTGGCAGCGTGGGCGGCTTCGGCGCCCGGTGCACTGGAGGCACCCGGACTGCTCGTGCTCTTCCTCGTGCTGGGCGGGGCGGCGTCGGCGAGCACCAACTCGGCGAGCGGCCGGGTCGTCGTGGGCTGGTTCCCGCGGGAGCGGCGCGGGCTCGCGATGGGGATCCGCCAGATGGCGCAGCCGCTCGGCACCGCCGTCGCGGCACTCGTGGTGCCTCCGCTCGCCGCGACCGCGGGCTTCGGGGCGCCGCTCGCGCTGGCGGCGGTCGCCACGGCGCTCCTGGCGGTGGGCTGCGCCCTGGGCATCCGCAACCCGCCCCGCCCGGCGCCCGCCGCCGCGCCCGCCGCCGGCAGCGCTGCCGCCGCGACGGCCGCCGCCCCGGCCGCCCCTGCGTCGGGCCCCGCCACCGCGGCCGCCGCCGCGCCCGCCGCCCCGGCCGGTGCGCTCAGCGACCGCCCCGCCCCGGCGCCCGCCGCCCTCGCAGCCGGGCGGGAGCAGCCGGCGAACCCCTACCGGCGCGATCGGTTCTTGGTGCGCATCCACGCGGTGTCGGTGCTGCTGGTGCTGCCGCAGTTCACCCTCTCGACGTTCGGACTGCTCTGGCTGGTGGCCGGGCTCGGCGTCGCACCGCTCGTCGCCGGGCTCGTGGTGTCGGTGTCGCAGTTCGTGGGAGCCGGCGGCCGCATCGCGATCGGCGCCCTGAGCGACCGGGTCGGCAGCCGCGTGCGCGTGCTGCGCGCCGTCTGCCTCGCCGGGATCGCGCTGCTCGCCGCGATGGCCGTGCTCGGCGGACTGCAGCTGACGGTCGCGGCGGCGATCGTCTTCGTGCTGGCCACCACGGTCAGCGTGGCCGACAACGGTCTCGCCTTCACCTCGGTGGCCGAGGCCGCGGGCCCCGCGTGGGCGGGGCGGGCGCTCGGCGTGCAGAACACGGGCCAGTTCCTGGCCGCCTCGGCCGTCGGCCCGGGGGTCGGCGCACTGATCGCGCTCGTCGGCTACCCGTTCGCCTTCGCGCTGGTCGCGCTCGCGCCCCTCGCGGCGCTGCCCCTCGTGCCTCGCCGCGACGCCGACCGCACGGCCCTCTGACCGGCGCGGCCCGTCGAGCCCAGCACGCCCGCGGCCCGCCGTGCCCACCGCGCCTGCGACCCGCCGAGCCCAGCACGCCCGCGGCCCGCCGACCCCAGCACGCCCTGCGGCGGCAACCGCGCCGCCGACCCGCGCTACTCCACCCGCGCTACTCCACCCGCGACGACGCCGCCCACAGGTCGATGTCCCGATCCCCCGCGAACTCGTCGATCGCTGCCAGCTCCTCCGCCGAGAACGCGAGGTTCTGCACCGCCGCGAGGTTGTCGTCGAGCTGCCCCACCGACGACGCCCCGATCAGCACGCTCGTCACCCGCTCGTCCCGCAGCGCCCACGACAGCGCCAGCTGCGCCAGCGTCTGCCCGCGCCCCGACGCGATCTCGTTCAGGCCGCGCACGCGGGCCAGAGTGTCCTCTCCGAGCATCCGCGTCGACATCGAGCCCTCGCGGGCCGCCCGCGAATCGTCGGGCACGCCGTTCAGGTAGCGGTCGGTGAGCAGCCCCTGCGCGAGCGGCGAGAACGCGATGCAGCCCACGCCGAGCTCGCCGAGCGTGTCGAGCAGGCCGTCCTCGATCCAGCGGTTGAACATCGAGTACGAGGGCTGGTGGATCAGCAGCGGCGTGCCGAGATCGCTCAGGATGCGCGCCGCCTCCCGCGTGCGCTCGGGCGAGTAGCTCGAGATGCCCGCGTACAGCGCGCGCCCCGACTGCACCGCCGTGTGCAGCGCGCCCATCGTCTCCTCGAGCGGGGTCTCGGGGTCGGCGCGGTGGGAGTAGAACACGTCGACGTAGTCCACGCCCATCCGCGCGAGCGACTGGTCGAGCGAGGCGAGCAGGTACTTGCGCGAGCCGTGGTCGCCGTACGGGCCGGGCCACATGTCGTAGCCGGCCTTCGTCGACAGCACGATCTCGTCGCGGTGCGCGGCGAAGTCCTCGGCGAAGATCCGCCCGAAGTTCGTCTCGGCGCTGCCGTAGGGCGGGCCGTAGTTGTTCGCGAGGTCGAAGTGCGTGACCCCGGTGTCGAACGCCCGCTGCAGGATCGCCCGCTGCGTCTCGATCGGCTTGTCGTCGCCGAAGTTCTGCCACAGCCCCAGCGACACCGCGGGCAGCTTCAGCCCGCTCCGCCCCACGCGGCGATAGGGAAAGGACTCGTACCGGTCAGCGTCAGCGACGTAGCTCATCCCCCCATCCTGCCCCCGCTCGGCTGAGTCGCGCCGAAGTGTCGCGTTTTGCCGCGACTTAGCGTCGGGGGGGAGCAGTTTGCCGCGACTCGGCGTTGGGGGCAGCAGTTTGCCGCGACTCAGCGTCAGGCGGGGGCGCCCGCGAGGTAGGTGGCCGTGACCCGGGCGTCGGCGAGGGCATCCGGGGGTAGGTCGAAGAGGTCGCGGTCGACGATCGCGAGGTCGGCGAGGTAGCCGGGCGCGAGACGGCCCGTGGTGGTGCCGCGGCCGTTCGCGTGCGCGCTGCCGGCCGTGTAGCCGGTGAGGGCGGTCGCGAGGTCGAGGGCGTCCACCGTGCCGCCGAGCGGCTCGGGTGCCGCATCGAATCCGGTGCGGTTCACCGCCACGTGGATGGCCGCCAGCGGGTCGGCCGTCGACACCGGCCAGTCGCTGCCGAACGCGAGCGCCGCCCCCGCCCGCGCCAGCCGCCCGAACGGATAGGTGCGCGACAGCGCGTCCGCCGGCAGGATCGGCAGGCACAGGTCCCGCAGCTGCTCGTCGGTGCGCGCCCAGAACGCCTGCAGGTTCGCGATCGCCCCGACCGCCGCGAAGCGGTCGATGTCGGCCGGGTCGACGAGCTGCAGGTGCGCCAGCTGGTGACGGCGAGCGGATGCGCGGCCCCCGCTGGCGCCCAGCCCCTGCAGCGCATCCAGAGCCTGGGTCACCGCGCGATCGCCCAGCGCGTGGAAGTGCACCGACAGCCCCCGCGCGTCGAGCGCCGCGACGTACCCGCCGAGCGCCGCCGGGTCGATGAAGTCGATGCCCGAGGACGGCGGGTGCACCCCGTAGTGCCCGTGGATCGACGCCGTCTGGTTCTCGACGATGCCGTCGAGCATCATCTTCACGGTGTCGGCGAGGAACAGGGAGGGCTGCCCGAGCGCCTCCGCCTCGTCGCGGCGCGCGGCCAGGCGGTCGATCTGGGAGGCGTCCTCCGACCGCTCCCACCAGAGCGCGGCGGTCACCCGGGCGCGCAGCTCGCCCGCCTCCAGGGCCGAGCGGTAGACGGGGAAGGCGTCGATGAAGCCGAGCCCCTCGCCCACGAGCGCGTCCTGCCAGCCGGTGATGCCGAACGAGAGCAGGTGCGTCTGGGCGGCGAGCAGGCCGGCCCGCGCGAGCGCCGCATCCGGAACCGGCTTCACGCCGTCGAGCAGGGTCATCGCGCCCTCGTGCAGCGTGCCCGAGGGAGTTCCGTCGGCCGCGCGCTCGAGCCGTCCGTCGGCCGGGTCGGGGGTCGAGGCGGTGATGCCCGCCCGGGCGAGCGCCGCCGAGTTCACCCAGGCGCTGTGGTGGTCGCGGCTGAGCAGCACGGCGGGCCTGCCGCCGGTGACGGCGTCGAGCGCCTCGCGGGTCGGAGCACCGCCGGCGAAGTGGTCCATCGTCCAGCCGCCGCCGAGGATCCACGCGGCCGCATCCGACGAGCCGCCGCCCGCCGAGCCGCCGTCCGCACCGCCGCCCGACGAGCCGCGGCTCGCCGGCACCGGGTGCGCCGCCGCATAGGCCCCGACGAGTTCCAGCGCGTGCGCCGCCGACACCGCCTCCGACAGGTCGCACTGCAGCATCTCGATCCCCGCGGGCAGCGGATGCACGTGCGCATCCTGGAACCCGGGCACCACCAGCCCCCCGCCCACGTCGACCCGCGTCACGGCCCGGCCGCCGCCCCCGGCCCGCGACCGCACCTCCCCGGCCTCGCCGACCGCCACGATCACCCCGTCGCGCACGAGCACCGAGCCCGGCCGGCTGCGCTGCATCCCCGCGGTGAAGACCGACCCGTTCTCGAACAGCACCTCAGCGCTCATGATCCGCCTTTCGCCCCCGCCGACTATCGTTTTCCACGGTCCAGTGACACCATGGTTACTGATTCGTCATTCTGACACCATAAACACTGCGGAAAGAGTTGTGATGCTGCACCTGAACCGAGACGTCGTCGTCGTGGGGGCGGGCGCCACCGGCCTCACCGCCGCCACCGAGCTGAAGAGGGCGGGCCTGTCGGTCGTCGTGCTCGAGGCCCGCGACCGCGTCGGCGGGCGCCTGCACACCGACGAGATCGACGGCCAGATGTACGAGCTCGGCGGCCAGTGGGTCTCGCCCGACCAGACCGCGCTGATCGACACCCTCGAGACGCTCGGCCTGCCCACCTACGAGCGCTACCGCGACGGCGAGAGCGTCTACATCGGCCCCGGCGGCGTCGCGGCGCGGTTCACGGGCGACATCTTCCCCGCCTCCGACGCGACGCAGGCCGAGCTCGAGCGCCTGATCGCCCTGCTCGACGAGCTCGTCGCCCAGACCGACCCGGCCGCCCCCTGGGAGCACCCGCGCGCCGCCGAGTTCGACCGCATCACCTTCCGCGCGTGGCTCGAGGCCGAGAGCGACGACTCCGAGGCCGTCGAGAACATCGCCCTGTTCATCGCCGACGCCATGCTCACGAAGCCGGCGCACTCCTTCTCCCTGCTGCAGGCGCTCCTGATGGCGGCCTCCGCGGGAAGCTTCAGCCACCTGGTCGACGCCGACTTCATCCTCGACAAGCGGGTCGTCGGCGGGCTGCAGCAGGTGCCGCTGCGCCTCGCGGAGGGTCTCGGCGACGACGTGCGGCTCGGGCATCCGGTGCGCACCGTCGAGTGGGCCGACGGCGGTGTCACCGTGTCGACGGATGCGCTGACCGTCGCCGCCCGCCACGTGATCGTCGCCGTACCGCCGAACCTCTACGACCGCATCGACTACGTGCCGCCGCTGCCGCGCCTGCGCCAGCAGCTGCAGCAGCACCAGTCGCTCGGCCTCGTGATCAAGGTGCACGCCTCCTACGAGACCCCGTTCTGGCGCGAGGACGGCCTCTCGGGCACCGCCTTCAGCCCGTACCAGCTGGTGCACGAGGCCTACGACAACTCCAACCACGGCGAGACGCGGGGCACCCTGGTGGGCTTCGTCAGCGATCAGAAGGCGGATGCGCTGCTGCAGCTCTCGGCCGTCGACCGCCGCCGCGCGATCCTCGACTCCCTCGCCGCGTACTACGGCCCGAAGGCGCTCGAACCGGTCGTGTACTACGAGAGCGACTGGGCCGCCGAGGAGTGGACGCAGGGGGCCTACGCCGCGAGCTTCGACCTCGGCGGGCTGACCCGCTACGGGGCGCTGCAGCTCGATCCCGTGGGGCCGATCCGGTTCGGGTCGAGCGACCTCGCGGCCGAGGGGTACCAGCACGTCGACGGCGCGATCCGCGTGGGGCGGCGGCTCGCCCGGGAGATCCTGGACGAGATCGCCGCGGCCTCCGCGACCAGCGCCACCTCGAGCACCGCCACCTCGAGCACCGACACCTCGAGCACCGACACCACCACCGTCACCGAAGGAGCATCAGCATGAGCCAGTACGCCGTCGTCAACCCGGCCACCGGGGAGACCCTCCGCGAGTACCCGACCATCACCGATGCCGAGCTGCAGGAGGCCGTCGGCGCCGCGTCGTCGGCGTTCGAGGACTGGTCACGCCGCGCATCCGTCGCCGACCGGGCCGCCCTGATCGCCCGGGTCGCCGCGCTGCACGAGGAGCGCAAGGACGCGCTGGCCGAGATCATCGTGCGCGAGATGGGCAAGCCGCTCGACCAGGCCGTGGGCGAGGTGGAGTTCGCCGCGGCGATCTACCAGTACTACGCCGACCACGCCGAGGAGTTCCTGGCCGACGAGAAGATCGAGCTGAGCGACGGCACGGGGCAGGCCTTCATCCGCCGCGCGGGCCTCGGGGTGCTGCTCGGCATCATGCCGTGGAACTTCCCGTACTACCAGGTGGCGCGGTTCGCCGGCCCGAACATCGTGGCGGGCAACACCATCCTGCTGAAGCACGCGCCGCAGTGCCCCGAGTCGGCCGCCGCCATCGCGCAGATCTTCGATGACGCCGAGGCCGAGCTGGGCGCGCACGACAGTGTCTACGTGAACATCTACGCCACGAACGAGCAGATCGCGACCGTGATCGCCGACCCGCGGGTGCAGGGCGTCTCGGTCACCGGCTCCGAGCGGGCGGGCGCCGCGGTGGCCCAGCTCGCGGGCCAGAACCTCAAGAAGGTCGTGCTCGAGCTCGGCGGTTCCGACCCGTTCATCCTGCTCTCGACCGCCGACCTCGACGCCGCCGTGCAGGACGCGGCGAACGCGCGTCTGGACAACAACGGCCAGTCCTGCAACGCCGCCAAGCGCTTCATCGTGATCGACGATCTCTACGAGGAGTTCGCGGCGAAGTTCACCTCGGTGTTCACGGATGCCCAGCCCGCCGATCCGTTCGCCGACGGCACCCTGCTCGGCCCGCTCTCCTCGACCGCCGCGGCCGACCGCCTCGAGGAGCAGCTCGGCCGGGCGATCTCGCAGGGAGCCACCGTGCTGGCCAAGGGCGAGCGCAGCGGCAACTTCTTCCCGCCCGCCGTGCTCGCCGACGTGACCCCGACGATGGACGCGTACCGCGAGGAGTTCTTCGGCCCCGTCGCCGCGCTCTACCGCGTCTCGTCGGAGGAGGAGGCGATCGCGCTCGCGAACGACACCCCGTTCGGCCTCGGCTCCTACGTCTACACCACCGACGAGGAGCAGGCGCTGCGCGTCGCCGACCGCATCGACGCCGGTATGGTGTGGGTGAACCTCGTTCTGGGCGACGCGGCGGAGCTGCCCTTCGGCGGCGTCAAGCGCTCGGGTTCGGGCCGTGAGATGGGGCGCTTCGCGGTGGAGGAGTTCGTGAACAAGAAGCTCATCCGCATCGCGTAGCGATCGGCCGCGCGGCTGGACTGTCGGCCCCATGCACACTCGACGTCCGTAGGACAGTCCCTGCGGGATCGCGTTTCCGGGCCCATGGTTGGGGTATGGACAGAATTCACTACGTGGGCGATTCCGTCCTGACGGGCACCGCCATCGCCGAGGCGCTGCTCGACCTCGCCCGGGCCCTCGCCCAGGCGCAGACGGCGGAGACCGTCGAGATCCCGACCCGGCTCGACGACGGGGCGATCGGGCGGTCGACGCTCCTGCTCGGCCCGGCGAGCCAGATGGTGGCCGACACCGAGGAGAGCCCGTACGACGAGATCGTCGACGACGCGCTGGTGCAGCGGCTGCACGCGCAGATCGGCGAGCTCGCCGCGGGCGGCCGCGTCGTCGTGGCCGCACCGATCCCCGTGGGTGACGACCAGGCCGTCCCCCTCGACATCGACGCCCTCCACCTGAGCTGAGGCTCCTGCCGCTCGCCCGCTCGGAGCCGGTTCCGGCCGCCTAGGGCTGGGCGCCTAGGGCAGGGCGATGACGAGGCCCGTGCGCTCGGCCGCGATCTCCGAGGTGCCGGCCGTGACCGCCGCCGCGACCCGCGCCCCGAGGTCGGGGGCGACGGGCTCGGCGTCGGAGCCCGGCCAGACGACCGCGGTGATGTTCGGCGCCGGCGCGAGGGGCTGCGCGCCCACCACGAGGAACTGCCGCCCGGGCTGGGCCGCCGCCACCTGCTGCAGCGCGTCGAGGCCGGTCGGCCCGACCGTCACCACGACGTCGGGGTCGGAGTCGAGCGCCCGCTCGTAGAGGGTGCCGGCGTTCGCCGAGACCGCGAGGTCGAGAAGGGTGACGGATGCCGCGTTGGCGGTCGCGAGCCCGGTGACGGCCTGGCGCACGGCGTCGGCCTGCTCGGCGCCGGCATTCCCGTCCCCCGGCAGCACCACGACGAGGGCAAGCCCGGACGGCACCGCCGGCGCCTCGGGAGCGGCCACCGTCGGCGCCGGCTCGGGCGGCGCAGTGGGCGCCGCGACGCTCGGCACCGCCGTCGGACTGGGGGTCTTGGTGAAGACGACGTCACCGCCGGGCGCGCATCCGCTCATCGACGCCAGCAGCGCACCGGCGACGAGCGCCGTGCCCAGGAGCTGAGGGAGTCGGGCCGCCACCGCCTAGAGCTCGGTCTCGAAGGGCTCGGTGACGAGCAGGTCGGCGACCGAGTCGAGCACCTCGTCGGGGCGGAACGGGTACTTCGCGATCTCGCGCTCGTCGCTGATGCCGGTCATCACGAGGATGGTGTGCAGGCCGGCCTCGATGCCGGCGACCACGTCGGTGTCCATGCGGTCGCCGATCATGCCCGTGTTCTCGGAGTGCGCGCCGATGCGGTTCATCGCCGAGCGGAACATCATCGGGTTCGGCTTGCCGACGATGTACGGCTCCTTGCCGGTGGCCTTGGTGATCAGGGCGGCGATCGCGCCGGTGGCGGGGAGCGGACCCTCGGTGCTCGGGCCGGTGGCGTCGGGGTTCGTGACGATGAAGCGCGAGCCGTTGCCGATCAGGCGGATGGCCTTCGTGATCGCCTCGAAGGAGTAGTTGCGGGTCTCGCCCACGACCACGTAGTCGGGCGCGGTCTCGGTCATGATGAAGCCGGCCTCGTGCAGGGCCGTGGTGATGCCGGCCTCGCCGATGACGAAGGCGCTGCCGCCCGGCATCTGGTCGGCGAGGAAGGTGGCGGTGGCGAGCGCGCTCGTCCAGATGAACTCCTCGGGCACCTCGAGGCCGCTCGAGCGCAGCCGTGCGCTCAGGTCGCGCGGCGTGAAGATGGAGTTGTTCGTGAGCACCAGGTAGGGCTTGCCCTGGTCGCGCCACTGCTGCAGCAGCTCGGCGGCACCGGGGATGGGGTGGTTCTCGTGCACGAGCACGCCGTCCATGTCGGTGAGCCAGCATTCGATCTCGTCGCGGCGGGGCATGCTCGTCCTTCCTTCGTCGTCACGCCCAGGCTAGCGGGCCCGCCTGAGCATCGGGCCCGGTCGGGCCTACCATGAGCTGTGCCTCGCCTCCCCTCCGCCGTCGCGGTCGCCCTGCTGTCGGTCGCGCTGCTCGGTGGGGTGAGCGGATGCGCGGCCGCCGCTCCCGTCGCCGCCCCGGTCTCCTCCCCGTCGTCCTCCCCCTCCCCGCGGCCCATCGAGCAGGTGGTGCCCCTCGACCCCGAGGCGCCGCAGCTCGTGCAGGCGGCCCGCGACCTCGTGGCCGGCACGGACGGCTTCGCCCCCGGAGACGCGCGCACCGCCCTGCTCGCGGCCGCCGACCGACTCGACGCCGACATCCAGGTCGTCCAGCTGTCGATGGCCGGCGGCCCGGCCGCCTCGCAGGCCACCCCTCCGGTCGACGAGGCGCTGCTCGCGGCCCACACGGCCGAACTGCTCGCGGCGGTCGGCGCGGTGCGCGACGGCGTCGTCACCACTGCCGGCCAGATCGTGAACGTCGACGCGGCCCAGGCCGAGCAGCCCCTCCGCGACGCGGTCTTCACGGCGATCCAGCCCGTGCAGACGGCGGCCCCCACCGCCGACACCCCGCGGCTCCTGCTCGAGCTCGTGCAGCAGGCCCGCGCGGCGCAGACCTCCCAGGCCGCCTACCTCGAGGAGCAGGCGCGCCTCGCGGCCGAGGCGGCTGCCGCTGCCTCTTCCTCGTCCAGCGGCTCGTCCGACTACACCGGCCCGCTCGACCCGTCGGCCCCGCTCGCCCCACCCACTCCGCCGGCGTGGACGAGGGAACCCCTGCCGTTCCCGATCGGAACGTGTCTGAAGCCCGAGGGCTGCGGCTGACCCCTGTCCATCTGGCAGGCTGGGGGCATGGACGAGCGCGCGGCTGCTGAGGTGTACGACGTCGTGATGGTCGATCGAGACGGCGGGCCGCTGCGGCGAGCGGCGCGGTGGGGTGGCACGATCGTCGCCGGGCTGCTCGACGGCAGCGGGATGGCGCCCGCCGTGTCGGAGCTGAGCATCAGGAGCGACGGCGTCGAACTGCGTCGCGTCGCGGCGAACGACGTCAGTGAGCTGGCCGATCTGCACGACCGCATCCTGCTCCAGCTCGAGACCACCACCCCCGCGGAGTTCGCCGAGTCCTGGGACCTCCCGGCGCACTGACGCGCACGTCGGCGTCGCCGCCGGCGCGGTGACGCCGGCTCAGGCCTCCGTGATCGGCAGGTCGAACATCTCGGGCCGCTCCACGTCGGGGTCGGGCCCGCTGCGTCGGCCCGTGTCGAGCGCGTCGATGCGCGCGAGCTCGTCGGCACTCAGCTCGAAGTCGAAGACGTCGAAGTTCGACGCGATCCGGGCGGGGTTGGTCGACTTCGGGATCGCCGAGCGGCCCTCCTGCACGTGCCACCGCAGCATCACCTGCGCCGGGCTCTTCCCGTGGGCGGCGGCGATCGCGGCGATCGTCTCGTCCTCCATCACGCTGACGCGCTGCTCACCCCACCCGGGATAGAAGGTGATGCCGCCGATCGGGGACCAGGCCTGGGTCAGGACGCCCAGCCGGGCATCCGCTTCTTGCAGGGCGGACTGGGCGAAGTACGGGTGCAGCTCGACCTGGTTCACCGCGGGCACCACCGCGGTCTCGGCGAGCAGCCGGTCGAGGTGCGCCGGCGTGAAGTTGCTGACGCCGATCGAGCGCACGCGCCCGTCGCCGAGCAGCGTCTCGAGGGCCTTGTAGGCCCCGACCGTGCGAGCGAACCGACCCGGCGCGGGCTGGTGCAGGATGAGCAGGTCGAGCGTGTCGAAGCCCAGCTTGCCGGTCGCCTTCTCGAACGCGTGCAGCGTCTCGTCGTAGCCGAAGTCGCTCACCCAGACCTTCGTCTCGATGAAGACCTCGTCGCGATCGACCCCTGAACGACGGATGCCCTCGCCCACCTCGCGCTCGTTGCGGTACGCCGCCGCGGTGTCGATGTGCCGGTACCCGGTGCGCAGCGCGGTCTCGACGGCCGCGGCCGTCTCCTCGGGCGCGCTCTGGTAGACGCCGAGCCCGATCGCGGGGATCTCGACGCCGTTGTTCAGGGTGAAGTTCGGAATGCTCATGCCGCCGACGCTACGCCGACGCCCGCCGCCGAGGGAGGCCCTGCGACCACCCCTCAGCCGCCCCGGCGAGACTCGGGTTTGGGTTGCGGTGACCTTAAGGGTTATAGTCGGGGCTACCTTTAGGGCGGCCGGTCGAGGTCGCAGGGCGGAGAGACGAAATGGGCGAGCATCCGGGAGCCATCGAGCTGGCCGTGTCGACGGTCATCTTCGCGCTAAGGCCCGACCAGCCCGACGCCCCGGCGGGGCTGTGGCTGCCTCTGGTGCGGCGCATCCGCCCGCCCTACGAGGGTGATTGGGCACTGCCGGGCGGCCCGCTGATGATCGACGAGGACCTCGAGGACGCCGCGGCCCGCACCCTCGGCGCCACCACCGCGCTGGAGCCTGGCTACCTCGAGCAGCTCTACGCCTTCGGCACCCTCGACCGCTCGCCCGAGGGTGCGAAGGACCGCGTGGTCTCGATCGTGTACTGGGCGCTGGTGAGCTCCGACGAGGTCGCCACGAGCGCCGGCGCCAACCCCGAGAACGTGAGCTGGTTCTCGGTCGACGACCTGCCCGACCTCGCCTTCGACCACGACGTCATCATCGAGTACGCCCTCTGGCGCCTGCGCAACAAGGTCGAGTACAGCCGTATCGCGCACGCCTTCCTCGGCGACACCTTCACCCTCGCCGAGCTGCGCGAGGTGCACGAGGCGGTGCTCGGGCGCTCGCTCGACCCGGCGAACTTCCGCCGGCAGATCGAGTCGTCGAACTCGGTCGTGCCCACCGGCAAACGGGTGCTCGGCACGAGCTACCGGCCGCCGCGCCTCTACCGCTACAACACCTCGGTCGCGCCCGTCGACCGCGGGCCGCTCGACCGCCTCCCGAGAAAGCCGCGACCATGACCGCACGCCTCCTGTCCGTCGACGACGAGATCCAGCTGATCGCGGCGGGAACGGCGGCGCCCCCGGCCGCCGACCGCTCCGGCACCGTCTGCGCCCCCGAGCTCGCCGAGGGCCCCTGGGTCTTCGACCTGCAGACCCCCTCCTACGGCCCCGGCGCCTCGATGGCCGACCCGCTCCCTGCCGAGGCGCCCCGGCAGGGTGTGCTCCCCGAGGAGTACACGACGGCCTCGAAGAGCGAGCTCGACACGCGCATCCGTCGTGCCAAAGAGACGCTCGGCGACAGCGTCGTCGTGCTCGGCCACTTCTACCAGCGCGACGAGGTGGTGCAGTACGCCGACTTCGTGGGCGACTCGTTCCAGCTGGCGAACGCCGCGAAGACGAGGCCGGATGCCCGCGCCATCGTCTTCTGCGGCGTGCACTTCATGGCCGAGACCGCCGACATCCTGGCGCAGCCGTCGCAGGCGGTCATCCTGCCGAACCTGGCCGCGGGCTGCTCGATGGCCGACATGGCCGACATCGACTCGGTCGAGGAGGCGTGGTCGCAGCTGGCCTCCGTGTACGGAACCGAGCCCGACGCATCGGGTCGCGTGCCGATCATCCCGGTCACCTACATGAACTCGTCGGCCGATCTGAAGGGCTTCTGCGGGCGGAACGGCGGCATCGTCTGCACCTCGTCGAACGCGGCGACCGTGCTGGAGTGGGCGTTCGAGCGGGGGCAGCGCGTGCTCTTCTTCCCCGACCAGCACCTCGGGCGCAACACCGCCAAGGCGATGGGCGTGCCCGTCGAGCGGATGCCGCTGTGGAACCCGCGGAAGCCCCTCGGCGGTTCGACCGCGTCCGCGCTGATGGACGCGCGGGTCATCCTCTGGAACGGGTTCTGCTCGGTGCACAAGCGCTTCACCGTCGCCCAGATCGAGCGCGCGCGGGCGACGCACCCCGACGTGCAGGTGATCGTGCATCCCGAGTGCCCGATGCCGGTGGTCGACGCGGCCGACGGCGCCGGATCGACCGACTACATCGTCAAGGCCATCGCCGCCGCCCCCGCCGGCTCGACCTTCGCCATCGGCACCGAGATCAACCTCGTGCAGCGGCTGGCGAACCAGTACCCGCAGCACACGATCTTCTGCCTCGACGACGTGATCTGCCCGTGCTCGACGATGTACCGCATCCACCCGGGCTACCTCGCGTGGGTGCTCGAGTCGCTCGTCGACGGGGTCGTGCTGAACCAGATCTCGGTGCCGGCGTCGGTGGCCGAGCCGGCGCGGGTCGCCCTCGAGCGGATGCTCGCGGCCCGGCCATGACGACGGCCTCCCCTTCGGCGCAGCGCTCCCGCCGGCCGCGGGTGATCGTGGTGGGCAGCGGCATCGCCGGGCTCGTCGCGGCGCTCGGGCTCGTGAACGTCGCCGACGTCGTGGTCGTCACGAAGGCTGCCGTCGACGACGGCAGCACGCGGTACGCCCAGGGCGGGATCGCGGCGGCGGTGATGCCTGGGGACTCGGTCTCCTCGCACGTCGCCGACACCCTCGCGGCCGGCGCCGGGCTGTGCGACCCCGAGGCGGTGCGGGTGCTCTGCGCGGAGGGGCCGGCGCGCATCCGCGACCTGATCGAGTGGGGCGTCGCCTTCGACCGGTCCGGCGGTCATGCCGACGGTGCCTTCGACGCCGGGCTCGAAGGCGCTCACTCCCGGCGGCGCATCCTGCACGCGGGCGGCGACGCGACCGGTTCGGCGATCGAGACGGCCCTGGTGGCCGCCGTTCGTGAGTCGACGGCCGAGCTGCGGGAGCGCACCATGCTCCTCGATCTCCTCACCGAAGCCGGCTCCGAGGGCGGCCGGGTGACGGCGGTGCGTGTGCTCCGCGCGGGCCGGATCGAGGAGCTGCGGGCCGATGCCGTCGTGCTCGCGAGCGGGGGTGCCGGGCAGCTGTACCCGTTCACGACGAACCCGGCGGTCGCGACCGGCGACGGGGCGGCGGCCGCGCTTCGGGCCGGAGCCGTGCTCGCGGATGCCGAGTTCGTGCAGTTCCACCCCACGGCGCTCGCGGTGCCCGGCTCGCCGCTCGTGTCGGAGGCCGTGCGGGGCGACGGTGCGGTGCTGCGGAATGCCGCCGGCGAGCGGTTCCTGCTGGGCGCGCATCCGCTCGCCGAGCTCGCCCCGCGGGACGTCGTGGCCCGGGCCATCGCCACCGAGATGCTCGCGACGGGCGCCCCGGTGCTGCTCGACGCGACCGGCGTCGACGACCTCGAGGCGCGGTTCCCGACGGTCACCGCGGCCTGCCGCGCGGCCGGCTACGACTGGACCCGCGAGCCCGTGCCCGTCGCACCCGCCGCCCACTACTGGATGGGCGGCGTCGCCACCGACCTCGACGGGCGCACCTCCCTTCCCGGTCTCTTCGCCGTCGGCGAGGTCGCGTGCACCGGGGTCCACGGCGCGAACCGCCTCGCCTCGAACTCCCTGCTCGAGGGTCTGGTGTTCGCCCATCGGGCGGCAGACGCCCTCCGCGCGGAGCTGCATGCCCCGAACGGCATGAGCACTCCCGGTCGGTCGATCGTGCCGGATGCTCGCCCCACCACGGGCTCCCACGAACCCACCCGCGCCGAGCTCCAGACCCTGATGTGGCGGAACGCGGGCCTCCTCCGAACGGCGGACGGCCTGCTCGAGGCCCAGCGCACGCTCGACTCGTGGGGCATCGACACGTCCGGCACCGCCGACGTCGAGCGGCTCGAGACCGCCAATCTGCTGCAGCTCGCCCGAGTGGTGGTGGGGGCGGCGCTCGCCCGCGAGGAGTCCCGCGGGGCCCACGCGCGAGCCGACTTCCCGCTGACCTCGCCCGATCTCGCAGCCCGACCCGGCACGTCGACCGACGCCGTCGCCCGAACCCGAAGCAGAGAAGAGGTCAGCGCCTGATGCTCACCACCCAGATCATCGACGACGTCGTCACCCGCGCTCTCGCCGAGGACGCGCCCTGGGGTGACCTCACCTCCGAGCTGCTCATTCCCGAGGAGGCATGGGCGTCGGCGCGCCTCGAGGCCCGGGAGCCCGGGGTGTTCAGCGGAGGCGCCGTGTGGGAGGCGACGATGCGACTGGTCGACCCGCGCATCCGCTCGGCCCTGCTCGTCGGCGACGGGGAGCGCTTCGAGACGGGCACCGTGCTGGCGACGGTCGAGGGGCCGGCCCGCGGCATCCTGCGGGCGGAGCGGGTCGCGCTCAACCTCGTTCAGCGGATGAGCGCCATCGCCACCGAGACCTCCCGCTACGTCGCCGCGGTCGCGGGCACCGGTGCGCGGATCGTCGACACGCGCAAGACCACGCCGGGCCTGCGAGCCCTCGAGCGCGCGGCGGTGCGGGCGGGCGGCGGGCACAACCACCGCTTCTCGCTGTCGGACGCGGTGCTCGCGAAGGACAACCACCTCGCCGTGCTGGCGCAGCAGCACGGGGGTGACGTGACTGCGGCGATCCGGGCGGTGCGGGCGCAGATCTCGCACACCACGCACCTCGAGGTCGAGGTCGACCGGCTCGACCAGATCGAGCCGGTGCTCGCGGGCGGGGTCGACACGATCCTGCTCGACAACTTCACGCTCGACGAGCTGCGCGCGGGGGTCGCCCTCGTCGGGGGCCGCGCCCTCGTCGACGCGAGCGGCGGGGTGACCCTCGGCACCGTCGGCGCGATCGCCCGCACCGGCGTCGACCTCATCTCGGTCGGTGCCCTCACGCACTCGGTGCGGGCCCTCGACCTCGGCCTCGACATCGGGTTGCCGGATGCGCGCCCCGGGGGCCCGGCGGCCGCCCCCGCCTTCGCTGCCGAGGCCACTTCCTCCCCGCCCGCCCCACCCGCGGCGCGGCCGTGATCCACCTCGACGCCGCCGCCACCACGCCCGTGCGCCGCGAGGTGCTCGAGGCCATGTGGCCCCACCTGACGGGCGAGTTCGGCAACCCTTCCAGCCACCACGCGCTGGGCGATGCCGCCGCGCGCGCTCTCGCCGAAGCGCGGCGGACGGTCGCCGAGTGGTTCGGCTGCCGTCCGGCGGAGGTCGTCTTCACCTCGGGCGGCACCGAGGGCGCCAACCTCGCGGTGAAGGGGCTGGCGCTCGGCGGCCCTCGGGGTCGGCACGTCGTGCTGAGTGCGGTCGAGCATCCGGCGGTCGTCGAATCGGTCGACCACCTGCGCCGCCTGCACGGCTTCGATGTCACGGTCGTGCCCGTCGACGGCACCGGCCTCGTCGACCCCGCTGCGTTCGCCGACGCCCTGCGGCCCGACACCACGCTCGCCACCGTGATGCTCGCGAACAACGAGATCGGCACGGTGCAGCCGGTGGCCGAGCTGGCCGCGGTCGCCCACGAGCGCGGTGTGCCGTTCCACACGGATGCGGTGCAGGCAGCAGGCTGGCTCGACCTCCGCCTCGACGTGCTCGGCGCCGACGCCGTGAGCATCTCGGGCCACAAGCTCGGCGCGCCCAAGGGCATCGGCGCGGTGGCGGTGCGCGGACGTCACCCGCTCGAGCCCGTGCTGCACGGCGGCGGACAGGAGCGCGGCCGCCGCTCCGGCACCGAGAACGTGGCCTTCGCTGTCGGCCTCGCCCGGGCGATCACGCTCGCCGAGCCGGCCCGGGCGTCGGCCGCGCTGCACACCACTGCCCTGCGCGACGACTTCATCGCCGAGGTGCTGCGGCGGGTCGACGGGGCGGTGCTGACCGGGCATCCGGATGCCCGCCTGCCCTCGGTGGCGTCGTTCTGCTTCCCGGGCACGAGCGGCGAGGCCGTGCTGCTCGGCCTCGAGGAGCGCGGCGTGATCGTCTCGAGCGGCTCGGCCTGCGCAGCCGGCGGCGACGACCCCTCGCCCGTGCTGCTCGCCCTCGGCCTCGACTCGGCCGTCGCCCAGACCGCCGTGCGCTTCACCTTCACCCCGGCCACCACCGCGGCCGACCTCGCGGCGGCGGCCACGGCCCTCGAGGCGACCCTCGCCTCGCTGGCGACCCTCCGCTGACGCCCGCGTTCCTCCGCGTCTACGCCGCTCCCCGCGACTAGGGTCGGTGCCGGGGAGAAGGAGCTGTCATGCCACCACGTCTCAGCGCCCGCGGAATGTTCGTCACGGGCCTCGTGCTCACGCTGATCGGCATCGCCCTGCGGCTGTTCGGCACAGAGCTCGGCAATCTGATCACGTCGCCCGACGGGCTGCCGCCGTTCTTCGCACTCGCGGTGGTCGACCTGCTCGGCCAGATCACGCTGACGCTCGGCCTCGTGCTGCTCGGTGTCTCGCCGATCGCCCGCCTGCTCGACGAACCGCGCAAGCGGCCGGATGCTCGCACCGTCCTCCTGCGCGAGACCCTCGACAAGCGGCTGGGCGACAGGAACCGTCGGGGGTGACGGGAGGGGCGGGGAGGGCGGAGGATGGAGGGGTGAAGATCCTCTCGATTCAGTCGGCCGTGGCCTACGGGCACGTCGGCAACTCCGCGGCCGTGTTCCCCCTGCAGCGCATCGGGGTGGAGGTGCTGCCCGTGTACACGGTGAACTTCTCCAACCACACCGGGTACGGCGCCTGGCGCGGGCCGCTGATCTCACCCGAGGACGTGCACGACGTCATCCTGGGCATCGAGGAGCGCGGCGTGCTGCCCGAGATCGACGTGGTGCTCTCGGGCTACCAGGGCGGCGTCGGCATCGGCGACGTCATCGTCGACGCGGTGCAGCGCGTGAAGGCCGCGAACCCGTCGGCGGTCTACGCCTGCGACCCCGTGATGGGCAACGCCAAGTCGGGCTGCTTCGTGGCCCCCGAGATTCCCGAGCTGCTGCGCGACCGGGTCGTGCCCGTGGCCGACATCATCACCCCGAACCAGTTCGAGCTCGGCTACCTCACCGGCACCGAGCCCGGCTCGCTCGAGTCGACCCTGGCGTCGGCCGACCTCGCCCGCGCGATGGGGCCCTCGACGGTGCTCGTCACGAGCGTGGAGCGCCCCGACCGTGCCCCCGACACGATCGAGATGCTCGTGGTCGACGATGCCGGCGCCTGGATCGTGCAGACTCCCCTGCTCCCGTTCAAGGCCAACGGCTCGGGTGACGTCACGGCGGCCCTCTTCACCGCCCACTACCGCGAGACCGGATCGGCCGCGACGGCGCTCGAGCGCACGGTGTCGAGCGTCTTCGACCTGATCGAGGCCACCCACCGCTCGGGGCGGCGCGAGCTGCAGCTGATCGAGGCGCAGGAGTCGTACGCGCATCCGCGTCTGCAGTTCACGGCAGAACAGGTGCGCTGAGGGCAGCAGACCGGGAAGGTGTCCCTCCTGGGGCTCTGATCCGGCGCCGGCCGCCGAGATACCGTGAGCGGGTCCCCTCTCCGATCGGAGTGATCCCGTCATGACTGCCCGGTCCTCGGTTCTCGCGCAGTACCTGCGTGCCCGCCGATCGCAGCTGGATCCGGCGTCGTTCGGGCTCGTCGACGACGGCCGGCGGGTGCCCGGCCTGCGGCGGGAGGAGTTGGCGAGCCTCGCCGGCATCAGCCGCGACTATTACATCCGCCTCGAGCAGGGCCAGAACCATCAGGTGTCCCACCAGGTGCTGAACAGCCTGGCCGAGGCGCTGTGCCTCGATCCCCTCGAGCGGAGCTACTTCTACCGGATCGCCCGGCCGGGCTTCTCGCCGACGCCGCAGCGCCGGGAGCCGACGCCGGTGAGCGAGGCGGTGCTGTCGCTGCTGAACACCTGGTCGGACGTGCCGGCGTTCGTCGAGGACAGCAATCTCGACGTCGTCGCGATCAACGAGATGGCCGACGTCCTGATCCCGAGCGTCGAGCTGTTCGACGGCAATCTCGCCCTGGCGGCGTTCGCGAAGGTCGACGAGGAGCGCATCCACGACATCGCCCGCCGGGCGGTGGCGGCGTTGAGGTTCCACGGCGACCCCGGCAATCCGCGGTTCCAGGAGGTCGTGGGCGAGCTGTCGACGACCAGCGCGGCGTTCCGGCGGCTGTGGGCCCAGCACGATGCGCGGCCGATGTCCCAGGGGACGATCCTCCTCGTGGTCGGCGACGGCGAGCTGGTCGAGTTCCCGTGGCAGGTGCTGGAGGTGCCGGGCGGGTTCTTCATGACGGTCTGGCCGGTGGCGAGGGGCACGCGCGCCTTCGAGGTGCTCGCGTTCCTCCGGGTGAACGCCCTCACCGGGCGCGGGGTCCGCGGGCCGCTCCGGGGCTGGCCGGCCCTCTAGCGCACCGCCGGGTCGAGAGCGGCCGCCATGCTGGCGAAGACCGCCGCCGTGAGACTCTGCGGCGGTGCCGAGAGCACGGTCAGGAGATAGCCGGGCATGCTGCGCACCGCGAAGTTCTGCACGTCGATCTCCATCGTCCCCACGTTCTCGACGACCATGTGGATGTGCGCGTCCTCCGGGCCCGAGACGTCGTACCGCGCCCAGAGCCGCACGAAGTCCTCGTCGGCGGCGGAGAGCTGCTCGACCAGCTCGGTCAGGCGCGGCGAGAACGGATTCGCGTCCCGGCGCAGCCCGGCGACGGAGGACCTGACCATCGGCTCCCACTCGACGAGGGTCCGCTTCATCCGCTCGTTGAACAGGTCGACCACGACGTTCGACCCGGTCGCGAGGCCGCCGTGGCCGAAGTTGGTCGCCAGCGGGTTGGAGGCGACGATGTCGCGGTTGCTGTCGGAGACGTAGGCGGGGGTGTGGGTCCACTGCCTCAGCACGTGCGCGATGCGGTCGGCGGACTCGGCGGCGGGGGGCTCGGGGTTCGGCAGGTCACCGCTGGCGACCCGGAACATGTACTGCCGGGCATCCGCGTCCAGTCGCAGCGCGCGGGCCAGCGTGTTGAGCACCTGGTCGGAGGGCCGGATGTTCCGCCCCTGCTCCAGCCGCAGGTAGTACTGCTCGCTGATGCCGGCGAGACGCGCGACCTCGTCGCGGCGGAGTCCGGGAACCCGCCGTCGCGGTTCCCGGACGAGCCCGGCGTCCTCGGGCTGGGTGACGTTGCGACGTGCGCGGAGGAACTCTCCCAGCGCGAGAAGTTCCGCTGACAATCGCGCGACCCCTTCATTCGGACGGCTCGACCCCGCGATCTGGAGCCGGGCCTCCAGTTTAGGATGCTCGCCCGCACGCCCTGCGTCAACCGGGCTGCGCGGGCCCGTGAGGCTCTTGGTCGACGGCCGCGTCCCCCGTGTCCTGCGGCTGTGAGCGGTCGCGGAAGGACAGCCGGTAGCTGCTCGGGCTGGTGCCGTTGATCGCACGGAACTGCCGGGAGAAGTAGAACGGGTCCTCGTAGCCCACCGCGCGGGCGATGTCGGCCACCGTGGCCTCGGTGGTGATCAGCAGCTCGCGGGCCCGGGCGCTGCGGAGGCGCTTGTGGTACTCCACGACCCCCATCCCGGAGGCCAGCCGGAACCGGGCCGAGAAGTGCGAGACGCTGAGCCCCGCGATGGTCGCGAGCTCCGCGACGCTCGTCGTGGTCTCGAGATGCTCCCGCAGGTAGTCCTGCGCCGCGAGGATCGGGTCGCCGGTCTCCTTCGCGCCTCGCGCCCGGTCGGCCGCGAGCTGGGCGAGCAGTCCCCAGGCGGCGCCGGACGCGGCGAACAGGCTCGCCAGCGTCTCGTCCCGCTCGAGGGAGACCAGTGCGTGCTCCAGGGCCGCCTTCGCGGCATAGGGATCGTGCACCTGCATCACCGGTGAGAAGTCGTTCGAGGGCTGCGTGATGGCGGTGACGAGGTCGTCGGCGTCGGCGCCGGTCACGTGCATCCACCAGATCGTCCATGGGTCGCGGGGATCGGCGCAGTAGCGGTGGGGCTCGCCCCGCGGGATGACGGCGACCTCACCCGGTGCCATCGGGTGCTCCTCGCCGCGCACCTCGAGGTGGCCGGCTCCGCCGGTGCACAGGATGACCACCACCTCCTCCGCGCCACGAGGCCGATCGCGGCCGTGCGCCGCGGCGTGGGGGAAGTGGCCGGCGTCGGTCACGAGCATCCGCCCGGTGATCGGCGTCGACAGCGCCTCGGCGACCCGGGGCCTCGGCAGCACCCGCAGACGCTGTCCGGGGAATCCGTCTCGAATCAGCACGGGCGCCAGTCTAGACAACCCTGTCAGCGATTTGTCCAGGTTCACCGAGGAGCACACTATGGCGCGCACCCGCCCGCGATCTCTAGCCTCGACGCTGTGACGAATGCCGACGCCGCCCTCAGTCTGATCGACCTGCCCGACGCGCCCCCCGAGCAGCAGGCCCTCATCGACCAGGGCGGGGTCGCCTGCTGGACGAGCGAGATCGAGATCGACAGCTACGAGCCGGGCGAGCCCGACCGCTACCCGCTCTTCCTCGACCGGCGGGTCTACCAGGGGTCCAGCGGCAAGGTGTACCCGATCCCCTTCGTCGACAGCATCGCCGCCGAGAAGACCCCGCGGCGGTGGCGGGCCATCCACCTCGAGAACCGCTGGGTGCGGCTGATGCTGCTGCCCGAGATCGGCGGCCGCATCCACATCGGCTACGACAAGACCCGCGGCTACGACTTCTTCTACCGCAACAACGTCATCAAGCCTGCCCTCGTGGGCCTCGCCGGCCCGTGGATCTCGGGCGGCGTCGAGTTCAACTGGCCGCAGCATCACCGCCCGGCCACCTTCCTCCCGGTGGAGACGAGCATCGAGCGCGCCGGTCCGGGCGACGTGACGGTGTGGCACAGCGACCTCGACCCCCTGCAGCGGATGCGCGGCGACCACGGCGTACGGCTGCGGGGCGACAGCGCCGCGATCGAGGTCGCGGCGCGCCTGCACAACCGCACGGACGAGCCGCAGACCTTCCTCTGGTGGGCCAACGTCGCCGCCCGGTCGCACGACGACTACCAGTCGTTCTTCCCCACCGACGTGCGCTACGTGGCCGATCACGCCCGGCGCGCGATCACCGCCTTCCCGCGCGCCGATCGGCCCTACTACGGGGTCGACTACCCGGCGCTGGCGGATGCCGCGCATCCGGATGCGGACCGGATCGACTTCTACGGGAACATCCCCGTGCCGACCTCGTACATGGTCACCGACACCGAGCAGGGCTTCTTCGGCGGTTACGACCACCGCGAGCGCGCCGGCTTCGTGCACTGGGCCGACCGCTCGATCTCGCCGGGCAAGAAGCAGTGGACCTGGGGCGACGGGCCGATCGGCCACGCCTGGGACGCGCAGCTGACCGACTCCGACGGGCCCTACGTCGAGCTGATGGCCGGGGTGTTCACCGACAACCAGCCCGACTTCAGCTACCTCGCTCCCGGGGAGACGCGGAGCTTCAGCCAGTACTGGTTCCCGATCCAGGAGATCGGCCCCGCGCACCAGGCGACGAAGGACCTCGCCGTGCGGCTGGACGCCGGCGGCACCGAGGTGAGGGTCGGCGTAGCGAGTGCGGTGCGGCTCGTCGACGCGCGGGTGGTGCTCGAGCGCGCGGCGGAGGGCGCCGACCAGAGCGAGCCCGCGGTCGTCGCCGAGTGGACGATCACGGTGCAGCCCGGGGAGCCTTTCCTCGTCGTGCACCCGGCCGCAGGCGAGGGAGGGGCCCTGACGGTGCGGGTGCTGAGCGGCGACGAGGAGCTGATCGCGTTCACGTCGGCCCTGGCCGACACCGATGCTGCTGCCGACGACCGGCCGGAGCCGTGGGCGGCCACCGAGCCGCCGCTGCCCGAGCAGATCGACGGCGTCGACGAGCTCTACCTCACGGGCGTGCACCTGCAGCAGAACCGGCACCCGACGCGGTCGGCGGTGCCCTACTTCGAGGAGGTGCTGCGGCGCGATCCCGGCGACTCCCGGGCGTCGATCGCCCTCGGCGCCGTCGCCTACCGTCGCGGCGAGTACGAGGCCGCGAGCTCGCACCTCGAGCGCGCCCTCGAGCGCCTCACCCGCCGCAACCTCAATCCCGCGAGCGGCGAGGCGAGCTACCGGCTGGGCCTCGTGCTGGAGCGGCAGGGTGAGCTCGGAGCCGCCGCCGTGCACCTCGGCAAGGCGGGATGGGACGCGGCCTGGGCGCTGCCCTCCGAGCTCGCGCTGTCCCGCATCGCGCTCCGCGAGGGGCGGGGGGCGGATGCTCTGCGGCACGCGCGCTCGGCAGAGGCGCACGACCGGGCGAACCCCGATGCGGCGCACCTGGCGATCCTCGCCCTGCGCGGCCTCGGCCGTGACGCCGAGGCCGCCTCTGCGCTCGCCGCCCGCCGGGCGTCCGATCCTCTGGACGCGGTCGCCGCGGTGCTGTCCGGCCTGGAGCAGGGCGAGGTCGCCGGGTTCGCCGACCCGAAGACCGTCCTGACGGTGGGCGTCGACCTGGCCCGCCGCGGGCAGTGGCGCACGGCGCTCGCCGCGACCGACGGACTCGCCGGATCAGACGGGGGCGCGCGGGCAGCTCGCGGCCACGCCTTCGGCAACCCCGTTCCCGTCGCGCACTACCTCCGGGCGACCTGGTGGGAGGCCCTCGGCGAGCCGGAGCGCGCCGCCGCCGAGCGCCGCGCCGCGCGCGCCGCCGACTCCGCCCTCGCCTTCCCCTTCGGACTCGACGAGTACGACGCCCTCCTCGCCGCCATCGCGGCCGACGCCGGCGATCCCGTCGCGCCGGCCCTGCTCGGGTCGTGGCTGCTCGACGCCGGACGCACCGAGGACGCCCTGGCCGCCCTGCGCGACGCCGTCGCACTCGGCAGCACCGACCCGGTGGCCTGGCGGAACGCGGCGATCGCGACCGTCAACACGGGCGGCTCCGGCGATGCGGCCGACGAGCTCCTCGCGCGGGCTCTCGAGCTCAGCCCCGACGACCCGCGGCTCGTCTTCGAGCGCGACGTGCTGGCGCGCATCCGGGGCGTCGGTCCCGCGGAGCGGCTGCAGGCGCTCGCGCGCCACGGCCTCCCCGTCGTGCTCCGACGCGACGACCTCACGGTGAACCATCTCGAGCTGCTCGTCGCCACCGGCCGCCCCGACGAGGCACTCGACATCCTCGCGTCCCGCACCTTCCGGCCGTTCGAAGGCGGCGAGGGCCGGGTGATCGCCGTGTACGACGCCGCCACGATCGAGGTGGCGCGCCGGATGCTCGAGCAGCAGCCGCGCGAGGCCGCCGAACTCCTGCACGCGGGCGTCGCCGTCCCCGCCAACCTGGGGGAGGGGCGTCATCCGGCCGACAGCCTGGCCGAGCGCTTCGTGCTCCTCGGTGATGCGCTCGAGCTCGCCGGGGAGACCGAGCAGGCGGAGTCCGCCTGGCGACGGGCCCGTGACGGCGCGGGGGCGCTGGCGGTCGCTCCGCGGCCGGCGGAACCCGCCGACTACTGGGTCGGCGTCGCCCACCTGCGCCTCGGGGAGCGCGCCGAGGCCGAGCATGTCTGGATGACGCTCAAGGAGCGCGCCGCGACGCTCGAGCGCGAGAAGGACGCCGTCGACTACTTCGCGACGTCCCTGCCCGAGCTGCTGCTCTTCGACGTCGACACCGAGGCCTCCCGTCTCGCTCTCGTCGCGCGGCTCCGCGACCTCGCACACCGCGGCCGCACGACGGCCGCCGTGCCCGCCCGGGCCTGACCCGGGGCGCACCCGGGCGTCGGCCGCGCGACCGGCGCAGCCCGTCCGAGGGGCGGGCGCGCCCGCGTGATCCCGCGCCGCGCCGCCGGCCCAGGGTGGCGAAGCGCGGCCAACACACGGCCGCAACGCGGGTGAAACAGGCGCGTCCTACTCTTCGAGCGTGACCTTCTCACCCGCCTCCCGAGCCTCCGTGGTGATCTTCTCGGGGCCCCGCGCCACCATCCAGAACAGTGCAGCGTTGCGCACGAGCCAGTCGGTGCGCCAGGCGCGCGGGCTCGCCGGCGCCGACGAGAGCCTGCCCGAGTCGCTGCGCGCCCAGCAGCTGGCCGCGCCGGTGACCGCGTACGTGAAAGCCTTCTCCGCGCATCCGCTCGAAAAAGACGCTCAGGAGCTGTACGGCCCGGTCGACGGCTGGGTCGACCCGGCGTCGGGCGAGTTCAGCGCCGACGAGCGCGATGGCTGGACGCCCGTCTACGAGGTCACCCTCGACCCCGCGAAGGGCCCGTTCCCGCTGCCCTACGCCGCCACGCAGGCGAACGGCGAGCCCTGGGACGGCCCGTTCGACGACGACGGCACCGCCCGGCAGCTGTTCTACCCCGACGCCTCCCGCATCGTGGCCGAGATCGACCGCTTCGGCCTCGACGGCTACGGCGGCAACAACCTGATGAGCGGCGTGGCCGACTTCGACTTCGTGCGGGCGGCGCCCTCGGGTGGCTACACGAAGGGGCAGCCGGCGGCCGAGCGCACCGACTCCGCGCTGCTCGGCAGCGAGCACGGCGACCTGCCGCCCGAGGTGCTCGGCGAGGACTTCTTCCCCTACATGCCGATGCGCCAGGAGCCCGCGCTGCCGACCCTGGCCGCGCTGACTAACATCGTCTACGACACCCTGACGGACGGCGACTACGACGGCGCCATCTGGCTCGAGGGCAGCCCCACCACCGAGGAGACGGTCTACTGGCTGAATCTCGTCATCCCCACCCGCCGCCCCCTGATCGGCAACTGCTCGCAGTACGGCCACGGCGTCTTCGGCAACGACGGCGACCACAACCTCGTGCAGTCGGTCAACTACATCGCCTCGGGCGTCTGGGCCGACGAGCAGGGCGACGACCGCGTGGGCGCCGTCATGATCCAGAACGGGCAGGTCTTCACCAGCCGCGAGGTGCAGAAGGCGGATGCCCGTCCCGGCGGCTACATCGCCTACGGCGGCCACGGCGGCATCGTGGGCAACACGGTCGAGGACCCGGTGCTCTCCTTCGTGCCGGTCGCCCGCCACACCTTCACCTCGGCGCTCCGCCTCGACCGGCTCCCGGATGCCGTGCCCGGCCTGAACGGCGACGCCGTCGTGACCCGCGACGAAGCCGGGCACCTCCGTCCCGAGGCGATGCCCAAGGTGACCATCGCCCGCTACGTCAACTACGGGCAGGACGACTTCAGCGACAGCGCCGACAGCGAGGTCGAGATCCTCGCCCGGATCGAGAAGAACCTGCGCGACCACCCGCTCTCCGGCCTGGTGGCCGAGGGCTCGGCTCCTTACGGCGGCGTCTACGAGTCCATGCGGGCGGCGCTGCTGAAGGGCGTCTTCCGCGGGATGCCCGTGGTGGCGGTCGGCCGCGGCGGAGGCGGCTACGCGTTCGGGCAGTCGACGATCGGCGGCCTGTTCATCCGGGGCAGCAACCTCTCGGCGCCGAAGGCCCGCATCCTGCTGATGGCGTGCCTGCTGAAGTTCGGAGCGCTGCCGCTGCCCGCCGACCCGGAGGCGCCGACGCCGGCCGAGCTCGACGCGATCCGCGCCGCGGTGGCCGAGTACCAGACGATCTTCGACACCCACTAGCCAGTCCGTCAGCACCGCAGAACAGGAGCACCACCATGGTCAGCTACGGCGTCTTCCTCCCCGTCGGCAACAACGGCTGGATCCTCTCGACCACCTCCCCGCAGTACGAGCCGACCTTCGCCCTGCAGCGGAGCATCGTCGAGAAGGCCGAGCACTACGGTCTCGACTTCGCCCTCGCGATGCTGAAGTACCGCGGCTACGGCGGCGAGACCCAGCACTGGAACCACACCATCGACCCGATGACCCTGATGGCGTCGCTCGCCCCGATCACCAGCACGATCAAGCTCTACGCCACCGTCTCCCCGCTCAGCTACAACCCGATCGTGGTGGCGAAGATGGCACAGCTGATCGACGAGGTCTCGGGTGGCCGATTCGGCATCAACCTCGTGGCCGGCTGGAACCGCAGCGAGTACGCCCAGATGGGCGCCTGGCGCGGAGACGACTACTACGGCTACCGCTACGACTACCTCAGCGAGTTCACCCAGATCCTGCTCACCGCGTGGGAGACCGGCCGCGTCACCTTCCACGGTCAGTACTTCGACATCGAGGACTGCGAGGTGCTGCCGACCCCCGTCGGGCACATCGACCTCATCTCGGCCGGGTCCTCGCCGCGCGGTCGCCGCTTCGTCGCTGAGTACGCCGACTACCACTTCGGCTCGGGCCAGAGCGCCGAGGAGGTGGCCGCCTCGAACGCCCACCTCGCGTCCGAGAGCGAGAGCCTCGGGCGCACGCCCGGCTCCTTCGCCACGACCCTCGTCGTGATGGGCGACACGGATGCCGATGCGGCCCGCAAGGTCGAGCTCTACCAGCGCGGGGTCGACCGGGGTGCGGTGGAGGGGATGGTGCGCGAGTACTCCAACGACACCAGCACCGACGGCTCCAGCGCGGCGGTGGCCGCGAGCCACCGCGCCGACGTCTCCCCGTTCTACGGCGGACGCGCCCTGGTCGGATCACCGCAGACCGTCGCCGACCACCTCAACGCCATCGCGGCGGTGCCCGGCACGGCCGGCACCATGCTCACCTTCGACGACTTCGAGGAGGGCCTCGACCGCTTCGGCACCGAGGTCATGCCGCTGCTCGACCACCTGCCGACGAAAGGCTGACCGCCCGTGCCCTACCAGATGAGCCTCGCCCTCGACCTCTCGTTCTCGCACCACCAGGGCCGCTGGCGGCTGCCCGGCTCGTGGGAGGGCCGCACCTTTCCCGACCTCCGGATGTACACCGAGCTGCTGCTCGCCGCCGAGCGCGGCTGCCTCGACATGGTGTTCTTCGGCGACGGCTCCGGCATCCCCTCCACCTACGGCGACTCGATCGACGCGGCCGTGGAGTGGGGCATCGGCTACCCGCGGCAGGACATGAGCCCGTTCATCGCGGCCCTCGCGCAGCAGACGCAGCACATCGGCTTCGGACTGACCTACTCGTCGACCTTCATGCATCCGTTCTACGTCGCCCGGCTGCTGAACTCGCTCGACCTCGTCACCCAGGGTCGCATGGCGTTCAACGTGGTGGCCTCCAGCCGGGGAGCGGATGCGGCCAACTACGGTTTCGACGCGCTGATGGACCACGACGCCCGCTACCGCCGGATGGAGGAGTTCGTCACCGTCTGCCAGGAGCTCTGGCGGAGCGTCGACCGGGACGCCTTCGTCTGGGACAAGGAGACGGGGATGGTCGCCGAGCCGGGGCGCATCCGGCCGATCGACCACGCGGGCGAGTTCTTCCAGGTGAAGGGCCCGCTGAACTCGGTGCCGAGCCCGCAGCAGGCGCCTGTGCTGATCCAGGCGGGAGGATCGCCGCGGGGCATCCGCGCCTCGTCGACCTTCGCCGACGTCGTGTTCGGCGGCGCCTTCGACAACGCCGACCGGGCGAAGCACCGCGCCGCGCTCGACGAGGCGCTGCTCGTCGAGGGGCGCGACCCGTCGCGGGTCGGCATCCTCTGGGACCTGCAGCTGATCGTCGGCGAGACCACCGACGACGCCCTCCGCCGCAAGCAGCAGCTCGCCGACCTCCTGCCGCCCGAGGCCGCCGCCGCGCAGTTCGCCAACAACACCGGCTACGACTTCGCCAAGCTGCCGGCCCGTTTCACGCTCACCGAGCTCACCGCCGAGGTGATCGCGAAGCAGGCGAGCCCGATGGGCTTCCGCGACCTGGTGAACGAGCACGGCGCCGACACCGAGCTGAGCCGCGAGGAGTTCTTCGACTCGCTCTGGAAGGTCGCCACCGGCTACGAGCACACGGTCGCCGGGAGCGCGGCCGAGGTCGCCGACTACCTCGAGGAGTCGTACGAGGCCACCGGCAGCCGCGGCGGATTCATGGTCGCGCACCCGCAGGTCACGCCCCGCGACCTGATCGACGTGGTGGGGCTGCTCGTGCCCGAGCTGCAGCGGCGTGGACGGTTCCGCACGCGCTACGACGGCACGACCCTCCGCGACACCCTCGGGGTGCCCGCCTTCGCGTGAGAGTCTGAGACCGTGAGCCCCGAGAACCCGACCGGCCCCGACGGGCGGACGCCGTCCGGCGCCGGCCGCCCCGCCGGACCGCCGCGGCGGCGCAGCTTCACCGAGGCCAAGATCCTCGACCTCGGCCAGCACCGACGGCAGGACGAGGCACGGCGCCTGCGCGACCTCGTCTCCGCTTTCGTGCTCTCGGGCGCCACCGACGGGGAGCGGCTGCCGAGCGACGAGGAGATCGCCCGCGAGTTCTCGTGCACCCGCAACACGGCCCGCATCGCGATGCAGATGCTCGTGCAGGAGAACACCATCGGCCGCACCGCGGGCCAGGGCACCTACGCGAACCCGCGCCCGCTGACCTGGCGCACCGACCGGCTGCTGGATCAGCTGAAGATCGACCCACCACCCCTCGAGCACGACTACGTGCTGATCGGCTGGCGCGAGACCACCGCGGTGCCCACGCCGATGGCGGCTCTGTTCGACGAGACGGTCGACCGGATGGCCGTGTTCGAGCGGGTCATCCTCTACAAGGGGCGCCCCGGTTCGCTGCGCACCTACTACCTGCCGCTGCGGCCGGGCGACGAGTTCGGGCAGGGCGACGCGAACGACGACGTGTTCGAGATCATCGAGAGCCGGTTCGGGCACGAGCGCTTGACGGCCGACCGGCAGATCAGCGCAATCTCGGCCGACCTCTCGGCCGCCGAGCTGCTCGCGACCGAGGTGGGCACGCCGCTGCTGTTCATCGAGACGACCGTGCGGGAGCCGGGCGGCACCGTGGTGATGATCTACCACGGGCGGCAGCGCTCCGATCAGGTGCGGATCGCGTTGGAGCCGTCGCGCGGCGACCTATAAGGGCGGCGCAACGCCTGCGGGCGCGCTGCGCCGGCCGCGATGCCGCCGCTAAGCCGTGCCGGGGCGGCGGGCCACCGCCGGTGCGAGCAGCGCGAGAGCCGCGACGAGCACCGCGGCGATGACCGAGACCGCCGCGAGGGCGCCCGCCGCATCCGCGAGCGCGAACACCGCGAGCGGGCCCACCGCCGCGCCGATGTCGCCGGCCGTGCGGGTGAGCCCCACCACCGCGCCGGCGGCCGCGGGTTCGAAGCGCTCCCCGGTGACGACGTTCGGCACCACGCCGGCGACGCTGGTCGAGACGTAGTAGACGACGATCACGGCGCCGAAGGCGAGCGGCGCGGTGACGACCGGGAAGAGCATCAGGGCCCCCGCGCCCACGAGCGCCGAGGGCAGCAGCACGCTCAGCCGGGCGCCGCGGTCGACGAGCCGGCCGACCACCGGCAGGGCGGCGATGCTGATCACGGTTCCGGCGGCCATCGCGACGCCGAGGGTCAGCGGCGTGAGTCCGCCGGTGTCGTAGGCGAGCACCGGGATCAGCCCCTGCTCGCCGGCGAAGCGGGCCAGGAAGGTGGCGAAGGAGACCGCCACGAGACCCACGACGAGCGCGCCGGCGCCGGTGGGGAGACGGCGGCGGGGGCGGGGGGCCGCGGCGCGAGCATCCGTCGTCGCGTCGTCGTCACCCCGCTCCACGCTCTTCGGCGCGAAGGCCGCCCAGTAGTGCGCTGCCGGCCGCGCGAGGTCGACGACGAGGCACGCGACGAGCGGCACGACCGCCACCCCGAACGCCCCCGCCACCCCGAGCACCGTCACCGCGGCGCCGCCGAGCAGCGCGCCGACGGCGGATCCGCTCATCATCACCACGGTCGCGGTCGACATCGTGCGGCCGCGGCGCTCGGGCGGCGCCCCCGCCACGAGCACCGAGAAGCCGATCGTCACGGCGGCCCCGCCGAGCACCCCGGCCACCAGCCGGGCGGCGAGCAGCAGCGGCTCGCTCGGCAGCAGCCCGGTCACCGCGGTCACCAGGGCGAGCAGCACCGAGACGATCTGCAGGAAGCGCCGCGGCGGCACGCGCCGGAGCGCGAGCCCCGCCGGCACGTTCGCGATCACCCGCCCGATGGCGAACGCCGCGATCAGCAGGCCGATGCTGCCCGTGCCGATGCCGAAGCGCTCGACCAGCAGCGGAAGCGCCGGCACGATGACGCCCCAGGTCATCTGCGCCGACGCGATGAACGCGCAGACGAGGATCGCCTGCGCGTTCATGCCCAGCGGGCGCCCCGCGAGGGGGCCGGGAGTGCGGTCGTTCAGTCGGTCATCCCGATCGTCGTGTCGATGAACTCGTTGGTCACGAGGTCGGCCGGGGTGAGTCCCTCGGCGGGGGTGACGCCCTGCGTCTCGTAGACGGGGATCACCTTGTCCATCAGGTCCTGCACTCGGGCCTCGTCGAAGTCACCGAGGGTGTCGTTGTCGCCGTTGCCCGAGATGCCGTCCTCGATCATCGTCTGCACCGCGTAGTCGGCCACGCCCTGGGTGTAGACCCAGCCGGTGTCGTACTGCTCGGCCAGGTCGAGGATGAGCGAGTTCGCCTCAGCCGGGTCGGCGAAGTAGTCGACCTCCGCCTGCTGCAGCACGGGCACGATCGCCTTCAGGCAGTCGGCCTGCTCGGTGACGTCGGCGGAGCGCGCGACCACCGGGTCCTGGTAGGGGCGGAAGCCGAGGTCGTCGATGAGCTGGTAGGCCACGGGCTTCATCCAGTTCTCCACCTCGTTCTCGTACACGTAGGGCTCTGCCGAAGCGTAGCCCTGCTGCGCGTCCTTGCCGTCGGCGGCCACGAAGTTCGCCGGGGTGCCGTCGTACGAGGCATCCGTCTGGCCGGCCGGGATGACGCCCGCCGAGGTCAGGTACTGCATGTAGGCGGTGTCGGCGAAGTAGCGGATGATCGCCCCCGACTCCACCAGCTCGGGCACCGTCTTCACGTCGGGATAGGTCTCCGGGTCCCACATGATCATCAGCGGGCTGATGTCGTGCGAGGCGAACACCGCGGTGGTGGGCATGTCGGCCGACTGCGCGATCGACTCGTCGGTCGAGACGTAGCCGAGCAGGATGTCGGGGTCGGTGTACATCAGGCTCGACACCGGCTGGAACCCGGTCGCCGGCCCGCCCGCGCGGATCTCGACGTCGACGCCGGTGTACTCGCCCGCCGAGTAGAGCGGGCCCGAGACCGACTTGGCGGTCGCGTCGATCACCGGGTCGGGTCCGAGCAGCTCGTAGAGGTGGCCGTGCTCGGCCTCCGGGTTCCAGCCGGTCTGGATGACGACAGTCGCGGGGCAGACGCCCGACAGGTCGACGTCGCCCACGGCGGCCGCCGGGGTGGACCCGCCGGACTCCTCGGCCGAGCTGCCGGAGCTGCAGGCGCTGAGGGCCAGCGCCGTCACGGCGACGAGGCCGACGGCTGAGGCGAGGCGGGGAACGGATCGGGGCATGGCGTCTCCATCTGTCGAAGGGCGCTCCGGCAGGGCGGAGGCACGGGAATGGTGCAGGTGGTGCGAGCGGAGTCAGTCTGTCCTGCCGTCGTTGCACCGGTGTTTCGGCACCGCGAAGGATCGGTTGCGCCACTTCCTCCGCGCCAGAACGCGCGGCGGGGGAGCGGCTGCGCCACCGTCGGCGCCGGCCTGACGAGCGGATGCGCATCCGCTCTCTGACGGATTGTGACTGGCGAAATACGCCCGAAACCTCGGGCGCCGATACTGGAAGGGCAACGTAAGCCGTTGCGGGCCCACCGAGCCACAAGACCTCGGTGGAGTGTTGAGGGATGCGATGTCTCGCGCTGCGGCTCGCTGCACCGCTCCCTCATTTCCTGTCAATCGGTATGAAGTGAGAAGCAATGGCACTGAAGGTCACCATCGTCGTCGGCAACCCGAAGCCGAAGTCGCGCACGCTCAAGGTCGCCGAGACCCTGGTCGAGAAGCTGCTCGTGCCGGGATCGTACGAGCTCGAGATCATCGACCTCGCCGATCACACGGGCGAGATCTTCGCGTGGCCCTCCGACACGATGGCCGCCCTGAACGAGCGGGTCGCCGCGAGCGACCTGGCCGTGTTCGCGTCGCCCACCTACAAGGCGAGCTACACGGGGCTCCTCAAGGCGTTCCTGGACCGCTATCCCGCGAACGGCCTCGCGGGGGTGACGGCGATCCCGGTGCATACCGGGGGAGACCTCACCCACGCCATGGGGCCGACCGTGAACCTCGCACCGCTGCTCGTCGAGCTGGGTGCGGTCGTTCCGGGGCGCGGGTTCTACTTCGTCGCCGGCCAGATGGACCATCTCGACGAGATCGTCTCGCAGGCCGCGGCGGAGTACGCGCGGAACCTCGCGCGGCTGGCCGTGGTGGCCGGCGCCGCCGCTTCTCACTCCGCACCGGTTGCGTGACCGCAAGGAGACGGACAACATGACCATCGCACCAGACCGCGCCCCGGGCGTCGCCCCGGCGGCCATCGATCCCCGGGTGTTCCGGGACACGCTCGGGCACTACGCCTCGGGCATCACCATCATCGGCGGCATCGAGGACGGCGCCCCCGTCGGCTTCACCTGCCAGTCGTTCTACTCGGTCTCGACCGAGCCCCCGCTGGTGTCGTTCAGCGTGATGACGACGTCGACGACCTACCCGCGCATCCGCTCGACCGGCCGCTTCTCGGTGAACGTGCTCTCGCACCACCAGCACACGGTCTCGAACCAGTTCGCGCGCTCGGGCACCGACAAGTGGGCGGGCATCGACTGGTCGCCCGCCGCCTCGGGCAACCCGGTGATCGCCGACACCCTGATGTGGCTCGACTGCGACATCTGGGCCGAGCACGAGGCGGGCGACCACCTGATCGTGATCGGGCGGGTGAACGAGATGAGCCCGGCGTCGTGGCACAAGCACGACCCGCTGCTGTACTTCAAGGGGAAGTACCGGCACCTGCGGGAGGTGGAGGGGTAGTTCTCGCTCTGCGTGCTGCGGCGGTTGCTACGCCGTCAGCCAGATGGCGTCGAGGGCGTCGGACGGGACCTCGGTTCCGGTCGGCGCCTTCGCGTCGCTCTCACCCTCGAGTCGGTGGAGGGTGACCGTCGGGCCCGTCGCCACCCGCACCGCCGTGCCCGGCCCGATGCCCTCGGCCGCGAGCGAGCGCAGCAGCGCCGGGTCGCGGTCGCTGATCCGCACGACCCGTCCCTCGTGGCCCTCGGGCGCGTCGGCGAGCAGCAGCGCGTCGAAGCTCGGCACCGTGCCGCCCGCCGTGGGGATCGGGTCGCCGTGCGGGTCCTGCACCGGATGCCCGAGCCGCTCGTCGATCGCGTCGAGCAGCCGCTCGCTGATCGCGTGCTCGAGCACCTCGGCCTCGTCGTGCACCTCGTCCCAGCCGAAGCCCATCTCGCGCACGAGCCAGGTCTCGATCAGGCGGTGCCGGCGCACCACGCCCATCGCGCGGAGCCGGCCCTCGGCCGTGAGGGTGAGCGGTCCGTAGGGCACGTGGGTGAGCATCCCGCCCGCCGCCAGCTTCTTCACCATCTCGGTCACCGACGACGGCGCGACGCCGAGCCGCCCGGCCAGCACCGAGGGGCTGATCGGCACGGGCTGCCACTCGGTGTGGGCGTAGATGGCCTTGAGGTAGTTCTCGGTGGCCGTGTCCTGGCTCATGATGCGTCAAGCCTAGCGAGCGGATGCTCGGGGATACGCTCGGGGGATGAGCGCTGCATCTCCGTCGCCTTCGTCGGCCTCGTCGTCTCTGGAAGAGCTGCTGCAGGCTGCGGCCGCCGATCGGGGTGCCGCGCCGGCGTTCGTGGAGGCGCTGCTGGAGAGCACGGTGATCGTGCCGGGACGGGCATCCGACGATCGCACCGTGAACCTGGCCGATCTGCGCGGGCCCGACGGGCGCTCAGTGCAGCCGTTCTACACCTCGGAGGCGCGGCTGCGCGAGACGCTCGAGGTCGTGCCGGGGTTCGAGCGGGCGTTCCTCGGGATGCCGTGCCGGGCGCTCTGGGAGATGACGCGCGGGGCGACGCTCGTGCTGAACCCGCACTCGCCGTACGGCAAGGAGTTCCTGCCGGGCGAGATCGGACAGCTGCTCGACGGGGCTGCGGCGCTGACACCGCGGGAGGTTCCGGCCGGAACGCGAGTGCTCGTGGGGGAGCCGGCGCAGGTGCCGCCGGGCATGACCGACGCGCTCGCCGCGGTGTTCGCGGGGCATCCGGACGTCTCGGAGGCGGTGCTCGGGTGGACGGTGACGCCGCCGTCGGACTCGAGCTACCTGCTCGTCGTCGTGGGGCCGCCGTCGCTGCGCTCCTCGCTGGCGGCGGACCTCGGGCGGGCGCTCGCGACCTTCTCGACGGCGGCGCCCGTCGACGTGCTCTACGCGGCGCCGGGGTCGCGGCACCTGCTGCACGGGGTGGCGCCCTTCTACCGCGCACCCGCCGCCCCCGCCGCCCCGCGCCCCCGCCGCGGCCTCTTCGGCCGCCGCTGACCTCGCGCGGTCGCTGCCGGTCCTGGGCGCCGCTCACCTGCGCGGCCGCTCCCACCTGTAGCACCTGGGTACCGCGGATGCGGTAGCCGACCCGGTCCCTCAGGACGATCCACCGCTCGCTCCCACGCGGAAGTCTGGAGCCATGCCTCCGAAAGGACTTCCCATGACAGCCTCGCCCACCGCCGCTCCCGTCCTCGCCCCCGTCGCGCCGGCCCTCACTTGGACGTCGCCCGAGACCAAGCTCTGGGTAGCGACCCTGTCCGACGAGTTCGCCGGCTACGTCGAGTTCACCGCGGGCCACTTCGCGGTCACCGACGCCACCGGCCACCCCCGCCCGCCCCACGCCACCCTCCGCGCGGCCCAGTCCTCCCTCACCCCCACCCCCGCCGACCCAAACGCGCCCACCACCATTAGCACCACCGACGCGGTCGCCGACGCCGACGCAGCAGCCACCGCCTTCGCTGTCGCCACCCACGTGCCCGCCGCATCCGGCCACCTATCCGACCTCAGCCCGCTGCTGACGCCAGCGCTCGCGGCCACCGCCATCGCCCTAGCGGGCGCAGCCCTCGGCACCCTTGCGGTGGCCCTCAACGTGCTCGCCCTCTGACGGATTTATCCACAGATCCCCGCCGGGCCGTCCACGCGCCCGGCCGCCCTGGCACCATCGCCGGATGCCTCATCCGATCCTTCACGCCTGGATCGACGAGAGCATGCGAACCGTGGGCGTCCCCCGCCCTTCCTACCTCCTGGGCGGGCTGCTGACCGACCCCCGCCTCTGCGATCCCTACCGCGCCGAGCTCACCCGGCTCCGCACCACCGGCGTCAAGCTGCATTGGCGCGAGCTCGATCCCCGCCACCGCCGTCGAGCCATCGACGTGCTCACCGGCTTCCGCGCGCAGTTCGTCGTCGTCATCGCAGCGCCGATGGACCCGCGAAAGCAGGAGCGCGCCAGATCGATCTGTCTCGAGCGGCTCGCGTGGGAGCTGCAGCAGCAGGAGGTGGCTCAGGTCTCCCTGGAAGCCCGATCGAACAGCCTCATGCGGAAGGACGATCAGACCATCGAGCACCTGCGCGGTCGACGGGTCATCGATTCGAGCCTCCGCCTGGAGCATCGGCTCCCGAGTACCGAGCCGATGGTCTGGGCAGCGGACCTCGTGCTGGGGCTGGTGGGAGGACATCTCGCTGGCGATCACCGGATGTCCGACGCGCTCGACGATCTGAGGGACCGGGTCTCGATCATCCCGATCGAGCTCTAGACAGCGCGAAAGCCGGGTCCCGTCAAAGGACGGGGATTCCGGCTTTTACTTCTCGACCTCCCAGCAGGAGCGAGCACAACGACTCTAGCGCCCCCATTCCGCAAAGACAAGAGGAATGCTCAGGCGCCGGTGTAGCGGCCCGGGCGGTGGTTCAGCGCGAGCACGAGGTTGAGCAGCACGGCGCCCGCCGCCGAGAGGAGGACGGTGAGCGGCGGCACGACTGCGAAGGCGCAGACCACGACCGCGACGTCGAGCGCCATCTGCACGTAGCCCGCCCGCCAGCCGAACTTCTCCTGCGCGATCAGCGCGAGGATCGTGAAGCCACCGAGGCTCGACCGGTGCCGGAACAGCACGAGCAGCCCGATGCCCGCCAAGAGGTTCCCGGCCAGCACCCCGTACACCGGGTCAAGCCGGTCGACGACGATCGCGAGCGGGTTCAGCAGCGAGAACGCCGACAGCAGGGCGACGCTCGCGATGGAGCGGAGGGTGAAGGTGAGGCCCTTCATCCACAGCGCGAGCCCGAAGAAGGGGATGTTCAGCACGAAGAACACCACCCCGAACGGCAGCGGCACGACGTAGCTGAGCAGCAGCGCGAGGCCCGCCGTCCCGCCGGTGACGGCCCCGCTCGACTTCAGCAGGAAGACGCCGAGCGAGGCGGTGAACGTCCCGGTCAGCACCCCGAGCACGTCCTCGGCGAACGAGTGCCGCAACGGGTTCCTCGAGGGTTTCGGGCTGGCGGGGTTCGCCAGGTCCGAAGGGTCGCCGAGAGGGGCGGATGCTCGGCCGGCACGATCGACCGAGGTCACGCGAACACCTCCGAGGCGGGCAGCGCGGCAGCCGCGGTGACGGGAGCGGTCGGCCGAGCATCCGTCGCCCCGGAGCCCGCGGGCGGGGTCACCCCGGCCAGCACCGCCACCACGCGATCCGTCGCCGCCGCGTCGGCGATCGAGATGCGCACTCCGTCGCCGGGATACCCCCGCACGAGGATGTGGTTCGCCGCCAGCAGGTCGACGAGGGCCTCGCGGTCGGCGTCGGGCATCCGGAGCCAGACGAAGTTCGCGCTGCTGTCGGGCACCACCCAGCCCTGCGCGCGGAGGGCCGCGGTGAGGCGCGAGCGCTCGGCCACGACCTCGGCGACCCGGCTGCGCATCTCGCCGGCCGCCGCGGGCTCGAGCGAGGCGAGGGCGGCGCGCTGCGCGAGGGCGCTCACGGCGAAGGGCAGCCCCGTGCGACGCAGGCCGTCGGCCACGGCGGGCGCGGCGATCGCGTAGCCGACCCGCAACCCGGCCAGTCCGTAGGCCTTCGAGAACGTGCGCAGGATGCAGATGTTCGGATGCCGCCGGAACAGCGCCACCGAATCGACAGCGCCGGCGCCCGAGTACTCGATGTACGCCTCGTCGATCACCACGAGCACGTCGCTCGGCACGCGGGCGAGGAAGGCGTCGAGCTCGGCGGCGTCGAGCGGCACGCCGGTCGGGTTGTTCGGCGTGCAGAGCAGCACGACCCGCGTGCGCGGCGTCACGGCGTCGGCCATCGCCTCGAGGGCGTGCGCCTCGTCGGCCCGCAGCGGCACCGCGACCGGCACGGCGCCGGCCAGCCGCGCGAGGATCGGATACGCCTCGAACGACCGCCACGCGAACACGACCTCGTCGCCCGGGTCGCAGAGCGACGCGATGATCTGCTGCAGCACGCCCGTGCTCCCCGCCCCCACAACCGTCTCCTCGACGGTGACGTCGAACAGCTCGGCGAGCCGCTCGCGCAGTGCCGTCGACGCGGTGTCGGGATAGCGGTTCACCGCCGCGCTCGAGTGCGCCAGCACCTCCAGAACCGCGGGCAGCGGTGCGTGGTGGCTCTCGTTCGAGGCGAGGGCGGCGGTGAGCTCGTGCTCGGCGCGGCGTCCGGCGATGTAGGCGGGCAGGGCGAGCACGGCGTCGCGCGGGCGCGGGGCGCGGGCAGGGGTCTCGGGCATGAGACGAGTCTGAGAGCGGATGCGCAGCGGCGCAAACGGCACGGCCTCTGTTGAGCATCCTGCGCGATTTAAGACGCTGAAGTGACAGAATGACCATCGTGAACCTGCTCGACGACCTCGACGCCCGCATCCTGCTCGCTCTCGACGAGAACCCGGACGCGACGGTGCTGCACCTCGCCCAGACCCTCGGCGTCGCGCGCAACACCGTGCACGCGCGGCTGCGGCGCATGTCGGACAGCGGCGCCCTCGGCTCCTTCAGCAAGCGCGTCGCGCCGTCGGCGCTCGGCTACCCGCTGGTGGCCTTCGTCTGGATCGCGATCAGCCAGGCGTCGGACAGTGCGGCGATGGCGAGCCTGGCGGAGATCCCCGAGATCGTGGAGATGCACGCCACGACGGGCGACGCCGACCTGCTCGCGAAGGTCGTCGCCCGCGACCCGCAGCACCTGCACAGCCTCACCAGCCGGATGCTGCGCATCGACGGGGTGATGCGCACGAACACGGCGCTGTCGCTCGTGGAGGCGATGCCGCACCGGGTGCGGGGGCTGCTCGAAGGGGTCGCGGGGGCCTGACCCGACCGCCCGCGCGCCGGAACGGCCGCCGCGGGTCCGGTCGCCTGTGCGCCGGGCTAGGGGCGGGGACGCGCGGGGTGGGGGCGACGGGTGGCGGCGGCTGCCGCGAGGGCGCCTGCGGCGAGCACCGCGAGGGCGGCGAGCGCCAGTGGCAGGGGATCGTTCCCCGTCGCCGCGAGGGCGGGATGCACGGCGTCGGCGCCCGCCTCCGGGCCCGAAGGCGCCGGGGCGGAGGGGGCGGCGGGCGAGGCCGGCGCCGGAGAAGCCGGCGTGGGCGTGGGCGAGGGCGACGGCGACGGCTCCGTCGGCGCGATCGCCTCCGCGACGGCCGCCCCCACCTCGGTCGCGAGGAAGCCGACTCCCGCGGCATTCGGGTGCAGCACCCCGAGCTTCACCGACAGCCCCTCGACGCCCGACGGCGACCCGACCCCGGTCGTCAGCGTCACTCCGTTGATGTAGGGATCGCTCGTCGAGCACGCCGAGTGGCTCTCGGTCGCGGCGAGCGTCGAGACGTAGCTGGCCCCGGCCCCTTCGGCCGCCGTGCGGATCGCCGCATCCAGCCGCGCCTCGGTCTCGTGCAGATACCCGGTGTCGACGTCGGTGAACGGGAACGCGTTCGACGGGAAGGTGCCGCTGCCGGTGATCAGCGGCGTGAAGCATCCGCCGCCGGGAACGTTCGAGACGTCGGGCGCGATCGACGGATACCCGACCACCACGACCCGCGCGTTCGGCGCCTTCGCGGCGATCAGCGCGAAGGTCTGGGCGAGCGCCGGCGCGACCGTGCCGTCGAGCTTCGCCTTCAGCGTGTCCACCTCGAACTCACCCGAGCCCTGAACGTAGAGCGCCCGGCAGTTCGGCAGGTCGACGGCGAACAGCGGCCCCTGGGCCGACTGCGCGAGGCACGAGGTGGCGACCGTCGAGAAGCCGAGGTCGTTGCCGCCGATGGTCACGGTGACGACGTCGGTGTCGGCGCTGAGGGCGTCCGACTGCACGGGCGCGACCCCGGCGCCGGTGATGGTCGTCTGCGGCGTGTCCCGGATGTTCGCCGTCACCGCCCCGCTGCACGTCCGGTCGGTCAGCGCCAGCCCGAGGGCATCGGCGATCAGGTGCGGGTAGTTCGCCACCGCCTGGTAGCACCCCGCCGCCGGCTCGTCGCTGAACGGCTCGAGCCCGAAGCCCGCCGAGTACGAGTCGCCGAGGGCGACGTACTGCACGGGGTCGGCGACGGATGCCCGCCCGGCGTCGTCCGCCGAAGCCGCCTGGGCGCCGAGCGCCAGGGATCCGACGACGAGGGGCAGGGCGAGAAGGGCCGCGACGGTGCGGCGGATTCGGGTTTCGGGCACGGCATCACGGTAGCCGCCCTCGTTCGCCGGGGGAAGGAGCTCGGCGGCCCGGGCGGCGCGGCGAGCATCCGCCGCGCTAATCGGACAGGAGCCCCGACTGCATCACGCGCTCGACATCGATGGCGATGACCACGCGCTGCGGGTTCTCGCGGGGTTGGCGGTAGCGGCCGGCATAGCGCTCGACGGCGTCGGCGACCGCGTCGGGCTCGTCGAGGATGCGGGCGGTGCCGGCGAGGGTGATCCAGCGGGCGCCGTCGACCTGGCAGACGCTGGCGCGGCCGTCGCGGCGCACGTTCAGCACCTTCTGCGACGGCCCGTTCGTGATGATGCGCACGGTGCCGATGGCTTCGCCCTGCCCCGCCTCGGCCTCTGCTCCGGCTGCCGCGGCGGCCCGTGGCTCGAACGTGAAGCCCACGGGCACCACGTGCGGGAACCCGTCGGGCAGCAGCGTCGTGAGCGTGGCGAGATGGCGCACGGTCACGAACTCGAGGGCGGCGGCGTTCAGCGGTGCGGTCACCCGGTCAGCCTAGTTCGGCGAGGTGAGCGGATGCCCGCCCGCGCGACGCCGTCAGGCCAGCGTGACGGCCCCGCCGTACCCGTCGAGTGGCTCGTCAGGCCAGAGTGACGGCCGTGCCGTACGCCACGACCTCCTGCGCGTTCTGCCCGACCTCGCTCGCGTCGAAACGCATGGCGATCACGGCGTCGGCGCCGAGGGCGGTGGCGGCCTCGATCAGGCGCTGCTTCGCCTCCTCGCGGCTCTGCATGAGCTGCTTCGTCAGGCCGGCGAGCTCGCCGCCGACGAGCGCCTTCAGTCCGGCGCCGAACTGCACGCCCGCGTTGCGCGACCGCACGGTCAGCCCGGTCACCTCGCCCAGCACGCCGGTGATCTGGCGGCCGGGCACATCGTTCATCGTCGAGATCAGCATGGCGCGATCATGCCAGACCCCGCCCCGCCCCCGCGTCCCCCGTGTGCCACCCCCATCCGCAAACCGCACCGAATGAACCGATCACCTCACGCGAATTCCGCCAGACGAGCGGCGGTCGCGGGAAGCCCGGTCGCTCGCATCCGGTCGATCACGCCGTGCTCGTCGAGGACCGGCAGCCGCGCCGCGCGGGCGACCTTCCCGACCACCTTCCAGACCATCCCCGGGTCGTGGTCGAAGCAGCGGGCGAGGACGTCGTCGCAGGCGTCGCTCACGGCGGAGTTCATGAGCAGCCGCGTTCGATCGAAATGCTCGGCGGGGAGGTCGGGCCGGTTGGCGGCGAGGCTTCGGAAGGTCTCGTCGAGGATCTGCTCCGACCAACGGGCGCGCAGCCCGCCCTCGATGGCGACACGGATCAGCAGGTCTCGAAGGAGTGAGGGGTAGAGGACGTTCGCGTCGAGGAGGGCGCACACCGTCACCGGTCGAGGCCCATCTCCTGCCCCAGTCGGACGAGCTCATCGGCGGCGGTGTGCGACTTCGCCGTCTCGGTGGCTCTGAAGTCGAGGAGGGACGCGAGGTCGACGCGGCGGTGGGAACCGACGAGGCGGTACCGGACGGCGCCGCTCTCCAAGAGCTTCACCAGATGAGGTCGCGAGACGTTGAGGAGTTCGGCGGCCTGGGTGGTGGTCAGCTCGTCATCGGCCTCGAGCACGCGCATGCGCCGGCCGGCGGCGAGGCCTTCAAGTGCCTCCATCACGAGCGCCTCCAGCGCGGTCGGGATCTCCACCGGGTCACTGTCGCCGTCGATGACGAGCCGGATGCTGCCGCGGGACGTCGTGCCGGAAGCCACCGCCCGAACCCGATCGAGGGCTCGGCGGGCGACGTGCTCGGACGCGGGGTCGCCCCGCGCTGCAGAAATCGACACAACGTCATCATCTCACACAACTGAAACAAACGAAACGGCCGAGGCGGATGCGGCAGCCGCGAAGGAGTCGGCGACGAGGGCGACGGGGTCGGCGGCGGGGGAGGCGACCTTGAGGGTGGTGAGGGTGGTGAGGGTGGTGAGGGCGGACGGCGGGGCCGCCGCGCAGAAGGCGGCGAGGCGGGCGGGGGTGAGCAGGCTCGCGCCGAAGCCCGCTGCGGCCGAGGCGGGGGTGAGCACCGGGAGGTGGCTGTCCGACCAGGCGCCGCCGAGCGGGGTGGCCGATGGGCCGGCGCCCGAGATGCCGAGGCCGACGGGCAGTCCCGACGCGACCGCCGCGGCGAGGTGCAGCAGGGGGCCGTCGGGCCTCTGCGTCTCGACGGCGGAGCGCCCCCAGTTGATCGCGATCCCCAATGGGGTCGGGCCGGTCGCCGTCGTCAGTGCCGCGAGCTCGAGCTGCAGCGGCAGGAAGCCCTTCTGCGGTCGCACGCTCGTGATGCTGTCGCAGTGCTCGAGCATCACCCGCGCCCCGTGCCAGTCCCACGATGCGATCTCGCTCAGCGACTCGACTAGGGCGTGACGGTGCGCGGGCAGGCGTGCGGGATCCGCACGCGGGGCCGAGGGCAGGTGCACCGCGGCGACCGAGCCGGGGCCGGCCCGTTCCACGATCCGCGAGATCGCATCGCGCGCGTCTCGGGCCAGCGCGAGGGCCGCCGCCCGGCACCGCGGGTCGAGCGAGGCGATGCCGAAGTCCGCCCCGCGCTGCATCGTCGCGGGCACGAGCGTGAGCACGTGCGTCCCGGCTAGCCCGAGCCCGAGCTCCGCCTCGAGGCGCGGAGGGTCGGCGACGTAGTCGCTCCCCCACGGCACCTCGAGGCCGGCCGCGCCGGTCTCGTCGAGCAGCCGGCGCGCGAACACGGATGCCCGGCCGTGGTCGGCACGGGCATCCGCGGGTTGAGCACAGTACGCGGCGACGACGGCCGCGCTCACCGCGCCCCGGCCACCCGCGCAGCATTCGGCAGCCCGAGGCTGTCGAAGTAGCGCGCGAACTCCACCAGCGGTGCCCCCTCGTGCGCACCGATGCCCTCGGGCTTCCACCGGCTCACCGGGAGGATCCGCAGTTTCGAGCTGTGGCTCAGGTAGTACTTCGCCGAGCTCGGGTAGCGCGAGTTGATCACGTGCTCGGCCACGGTGAGCAGCCGCTGCACGGTCAGCACCTGATCGGCGGGCGCGTCGTCGAAGTGCTCGCAGAGCCACGACACCGACTCCGGGTGGATGTTCGCCGCGTACCCGCTCAGGCCGGCACCGCCCGCCCGCAGCGAGTCGGTCAGCGAGGAGATCTGCGCGTTGTACATCTTCAGCCGGGTGCCCCTCATCACGTCGATCCGGGCGCGCAGGGTGTCGACGGAGTGGCTGGTGTCCTTGTAGAACACGAAGCGCCCGGACTCCGCCATCCACCGCACGAGCTCGATCGACGGCAGACGCTTGTAGGGCAGCGGGCATTCGTAGATCCCGAAATCGACACCGGGGTTCTCGTCGAGGATGTGCTGCACGCGCTCCTCCCAGATGGCGTCGGTCTCGTCGAGGCCGGCCACGAGGGAGGAGATCAGCACCACCGCATCCACTCCCGTGGCTGCCATCGCGCCGGCCGAGCGCGCCTGCTCGTCCGCGTCGCCCGATGACACGGACGAGGCGATCACCGGCACGCGGCCGGCTGTGCGGGCGACGACGCGGCGGGCCAGGTCGAGCCGCTCCTCCTCGGTGAGGTCGTACATCTCGCCCGAGAGAGCGACGGTGAAGATGCCAGCCGATCCGTTGTCGATCAGCCAGTCGGTGAGCTGGTCGACCTCGTCCCAGGCGATCGAGCGGTCGTCGTTGAAGGGGGTGAGCATCACGGGCCAGGCGCCGTTCGGCAGGGTGTCGGTCATGATTCGCTTTCTGAGGGGAACGGGATGAACGGGGTTGAGTGGAAGGGCGGGCGAAGAGAAGCTGTCAGCCCTTGAGCGAGCCGCTGACGAGGTCGAGCCGCCAGTACCGCTGCAGGAACAGGAACAGCGCGATCAGCGGCACGATCGAGACGAGACAGCCCATGATCACGACGTTGTAGGTGTTCGGCTGGTCGTTGCCCTGGCTCATCAGCGAGAAGAAGCCGACGGTGAGCGGGTACATCTCACTGCGCGACAGCATGATGTAGGGCAGCAGGAAGTTGTTCCAGATGCCCACGAACTGCAGCAGGAAGACGGTGATCAGCCCGGGCACCATCGGGTACACGGCGACCGAGCGGAACAGTCGCCACTCTCCGGCGCCGTCGAGCCGTCCTGCCTCGAGCATCTCGTCGGACACGACGGCCGAGGCGTAGATGCGGCAGAGGTAGATGCTGAACGGGCTGATCATGCACGGCAGCAGCACCGACCAGTAGCTTCCGGCGATGCCGATCGTCGACAGCAGCAGGTACTGCGGGATGGCGAGGATGACGCCCGGGATGAGCACCCCGATCAGCAGGAAGTTGAACACCAGCTTCTTGCCCCGGAATCGGTACTTCGCGAGCCCGTAGCCCGCCAGCGCCGACACAGCGGTACCGAGCAGCGCCCCGCCACCCGCGAAGATCAGGCTGTTCACGCACCACTGCCAGAACGCTCCGTCGCGGGTGGTGATCAGGGCCTGGAAGTTCTCGGCGAAGCCGCCGGTGAAGCTCGGCCAGAGCGAGAACGTGGTGAACAGCTCGCCCGAGCTCTTCGTGGCGGCGGTGAACAGCCACAGCACGGGCAGCAGCGAGTAGGCGGCACCGATCAGGAGCACGAAGGTGGGCCAGAACGCGGCGCGGGGGCGGGTGACACTCGGGCGGGCGGACGCCCGGGGCCGGGCGCCGGTGGTGCGGACGGCGGTCATGGTCAGTCCTCCCCGAACGCGCGGCCCTGCAGGAACCGCAGCAGGCCCACCGAGGCCGCGAGGGTGACGAGCGTCACGATCACGGAGGTGGCCGAGGCGGCGAACAGGTCGTTGGTGACGAACGCGTCGCGGTAGATGAGCATCATCGGCACCCAGTCGGAGCTGATGGTGGTGGTGAGGGTGAGGAGGGTGTTGGGTTCGCTGAACACCTGGAGAGCGCCGATGATCGAGAACAGTCCGGTCATGATGACGCCGGGCACGATCAGCGGCAGCTTGATGCGCAGGGCCAGCTGCACCTCGCTGCACCCGTCGATGCGGGCGGCGTCGTAGATCTCCGATGGGAGCCCCCGGAGCGAGGTGTAGAGGATGACCATGTTGAAGCCGACCGAGCCCCAGATGGCGATGTTCGCCACCGAGCCGAAGATCATCTCGGCCCCCAGGAACTGCGGGGCGGAGAGCCCGGCGGCCTCGAAGACCGCTGTGATGGGGCTGACTCCCGGGAGGTAGAGGAACCCCCACATCAGGGCCGCGATCACCCCGGGAACCGCGTACGGGATGAAGATCGCGATGCGGGAGAACCGGCCGAACCGGGTCGACAGGTTGTCGAGCAGCAGCGCGAAGACGAGCGCGAGGATCGTCGTGACCGGCACCGAGATCACGCCGTAGACCAGCATGCGGCCGAAGCCCGCCCAGAGCTCGGGGTTGTCGATGCTCGCGAGGTAGTTGTCGAGGCCGACGAAGACCTCCTGCCGGGTTCCCAGGCCGGAGCCGCTGACCCGGGTGCCGCGGAAGCTGAGCCACACCGTGTAGAGGAGTGGGACGAGCAGCAGTCCGAAGGCGAGCAGCACGGCCGGCCCGACGAAGAGCCAGGGCGCGAGCCGCGGGGTGGAGCCGCGCCGCCGACCTCCGGCCGGGCGGGCGACGGCGGTCTCGGCCGCCGCCCGCACCGCCGGGAGGGCGGTCGAGGTGGACGTGGTCATCGGGCTTCGGACACGTCGTAGCCCGCCTTGTCCATGTCGGCGACCACCGCATCCTGAACCGTCGACAGGGCGTCGCTGAAGCTGCCGCCCGAGTTCACCGCGGTGCTGAAAGCATTGGTGAACGCGTCGTAGGCGACCGAGACGTTCGGCCCCCAGGTGACGTCGGCGGTGATGTCGTCGATCTCGGCGGCGGTGGCGTAGAAGTCGGTCTGCTCGGGCATCAGCGCCGGCGGCTTCTGCAGCTCGGGCAGCTCGCGGCCCTCGAGGGTGGCCGGCCAGATACTGGCGAACGTGACGTAGGCCTTCAGGGCGTCCATCGAGGTGTTCAGCCAGAGCGCGAACTGCTTGGCCTGCTCGGGGTGCTTCGCCCCGGTGGTGACGATGGTGCCGCTGCCGCCGAGCACGCCCGAGCTCGGGTCGTTCGGCGTCCACTGCGGCAGCGGCACGGCGGCCCACTTGCCGACGGTGTCGGGGGCGTTGTTATGCAGGATGGGCGGGGTCCAGACGGCGCCGAGCCAGCTGGCCAGGGTGCCGTCGGCGAGGGCCGCCTGCCACTCGGGGGTGTTGGTCTTGAACGTCGCGATCGAGCCGTCGGCGACCAGACCCTGCCAGTAGTCGGCGACCTTCTGCGACGCGGGGTCGTCGATGCCGACGCTCCAGTCGCCGTCGTCCTGCGACCACCACTCGGCGCCGGCCTGCTGGCTGAGCGCTGCGAAGAGCTGGGCGTCGTTCGCGGGGAAGGTGGCGAGGTACTTGGCCGGGTCGGCGGCGTGCAGGGCGGCGGCGGTCGCCGCGTACTCGTCCCAGGTCGTGGGCGCGGTGAGCCCGTACTGCTCGAAGATGTCGGCGCGGTAGTAGAGGAACATGGGCGCGGTGCCCTGGGGCACGGCGTAGTTCGCATCACCGAAGGTGGTCAGGTTCCAGGCCGGCGCTGCGGTCTTGGCCTCGCGGTCGCCCATGATGTCGGTGACGTCGGAGGCGATCTCGCTCGTGACGAGGTTCGGCAGGTTCTCATAGGTCGTGTTCGAGACGTCGGGAAGGCTTCCGGCCTGCTTGGCGGCGGCCAGCTTGGCGACGATCTCGGTCGACGCCACCGAGGTGTTGACATTGACCTGGATGTCGGGGTTCGCCTGGTTCCAGACGTCGACGATCTTCTCGATGTTCGGCGCCCACGACCAGTACTCGAGGGTGATCGGGCCGTCGGGGGTGGATGCGGCGTCGTCGGTTCCGGGGGCGGAGCAGCCGGCCAGGAGGAGGGCCCCCACGGCGAGGGTGGCGAGTGAGAGGGCGCGGATGCGCGCGGCGGGTTTCATCATCGAAGTCGGTCCCTTTGGTCTGGCCCGCTGCACTGCGGGCGGTGGATCCGCCAAAACGTTACCGGTCACGTTTAGCGGATGACGGTCAGCGTACGGGGCGCGCACTCGGCCTCGCAAGGCTTTCGACGAAAAAACGTGACCGGTAACGAAATTCTGACCGGCGGGCATCCGGATGCTCGACGGCGCCGGGCGGGCCGGGCCTCGACCGAGCCGGCCGGGGTCGGCCCGGGATCAGGCCGGGGTGCCGGGGGCGGGGCCGGTCGACTCGCGCACGACGAGCTCGGGCACGGGGTAGGGAACGTGCGGCAGCTCGTCGGGATGTTCGATCATGGAGATCAGGGTCTCGGCGGCGGCGCGGCCCATCGCGTCGAAGTCCTGGCGCACCGTGGTGAGGGAGGGGTGGAAGAACTCGGCCTCCGCGAGGTCGTCGAAGCCGACCACGCTGATGTCGGCGGGGATGCGGATGCCCTGCTCGTGCATCCGCTTCATCAGCCCGAGGGCCATGCGGTCGTTCGACGCGAAGACGGCGGTGGGCTGCAGAGCGAGCACGTCCGGGGCGGCGAGGTAGCCCGAGCGCGAGGACCAGTCTCCGGCGACGAGCCGCAGCGGCTCGAGACCGTGGTGGCGGAGGGTGCGCTCGTAGGCGGCGATGCGGCTGCGGGCCGAGATCCAGTCGGCGGGGCCTGCGAGGTGGGCGATGCGGGTGTGGCCGAGGTCGATCAGGTGCCGGACGGCGGCGAAGGGGCCGACGTCGGGCAGGGCACCGTCGGCGGTCTCGCTCGCGATCATCGCCTCGAGATCGGAACCCCGGTCGACCACGATCGGCACGCCGAGATCGAGGGCGTCGAGCGCTGCGCTGACCGCGTCGGTGGGCGCGGTGGCGAGGACGCCCTCGAGATCGCGGTTGTTGAGCACGTCGAGGGCCTCGTCGAGCTCGGTGTCCTTCATGGGATCGAGGCTGACGATGTCGAGACTGTATCCCGCGCGGCGGGCGGCTTCGCTCGCTCCCTGCATCGTCTTGCTGGGGCCGGTTCCCGAGAGCTCGTAGCCGAGGGCGCCGAGGCGGAAGGTGCGGTTCGTGGCGAGCGAGCGGGCGGTGCGGTTGGGGCGGTAGTTCAGCTCGGCGAGCGCCTGCTCGACCCGCACCTTGTTCGCCGGTCGGATGCCCCCCGTGCCGGTGAGGAAGCGGGCGACCGTCTGGTGCGAGACGCCGGCCATGCGGGCGACGTCGTAGATCGTGGCGGCGCGTTGGGGGGCGGGCCGTGGCTCGGACATCGCGGCCTCCTCGTTCGCATCGACGTTACCGGTCACGATAGCGAATGTTCCCGCCCCGCCCCGGCCAGGACAGGACCGGCGCGGGCCGACGGCGGCTCACGGTGTCGGTGCGTCGAGCATCAGCCGCGCATCCAGGGCCAGGCGGTCGAGGAACAGCTCGTCGTGGCTCACGACGACCAGGCCGCCCCGCCAGGCGCGGAGCACGGTGACGAGGTGGTCGGTCGTCGCCAGGTCGAGGTCGTTCGTCGGCTCGTCGAGCACGAGCAGCTCGGGCGCGGGGCGGGCGAGGACGAGACCGGCCAGGGCGACCCGGAACCGCTCCCCGCCCGACAGCGATCCGGTCGGCCGGTTGACGACCTCGCCCCGAATCAGCAGGCGGGCCAGTGCGTCTCTCAGCTCGCGCGGGGAGGCGGTCGGCGCGTCGAGGGCGATGTGCTCGAGCACGGTGCGGTCGTCGTCGAGCCGATCCTCGCGGTGCTGGGGCAGCCACCCGATGCGGTCCGTGAACGCCACCGCGCCCGTGGCGGGAAGGGGATGCGGGCGGGCTGCGTCCGCGCCGACGAGCTGCGCGAGCAGCGTGGTCTTGCCCGTGCCGTTCGCGCCGACGATCGCGAGGCGTTCCGGACCCTGGAGCACCGTGGCCCGACCCCGGACGGTGAACTCCGCGAGCCGCCGCGCGGCGGGCACCCCCGGATTGGGGAGATCGATCTTCACGTCGTCGTCGTGCCGCACCCGCCCCGAGGCGGCATCGACCTGCTCCCGGGCGCGCGCCTCGGCGTCGGCGTGACCCGACCTGAGCTTCCCGGCCGTCCCTTCGGCGCGGTTGCGTCGCGTGTTGGCGAGGATCTTCGGCATCGACCCGGCCGATCTCTCGCCCGCCTTCGCGCGCCGGGCGATCGTGGTCTCGGCCTCCACCCGCCGTCGGCGCTCCAAGCGGAGCACCTGTTCGGCGGCGCGCAGGTCGCGCTCCGCGGCCGCGTGCTCGACGTCGAGGCGTTCCTCGAAGGCCGACCAGGTGCCGCCGAAGGTGCGCAGGGAACCGTCCCGCAGCTCGGCGACCTCGTCGACGTGCTCGAGGAGCTCGCGGTCGTGGCTCACGACGACGAGGACGCCGGGCCACCGGTCCACGAGATCGAGCAGGATCCCGCGGGAGCGGCGGTCGAGGTTGTTCGTGGGCTCGTCGAGCACCGCGATGGGGCGACCGCGCAGCCGGACGCCCGTGACGGCCGCGAGCACCGCCTGCCCGCCGGAGAGGGTCGCGATCGGTCGCCGCAGCTCGTCGGCGGTCAGGTCGAGGCCCGCTTCGCCGAGCGCGGCGACCGCCCGGGTGTCGACGTCCCAGTCGTCCTGGAGGGCGTCGAGGTGCCGCGGATCGGTGTCGCCCGCCAGGACGGCCTGCAGGGCGTCGAGACGTTCCCGCACGCCGAGCAGATCGGCGACGGTGTCGTCCGGCCCCCGCACGAAGCGCTGGGGCAGGAGGTCGACGGCTCCGCTCGTCGAGACGGTGCCTCGGGTCGGCTCGAGGTCGCCGGTGATGAGCCTCACCAGCGTGGACTTCCCGGCGCCGTTGGCGCCGACGAGGCCGGTGCGCCGGCGCCCGAAGGCGGCGCTGACGTGATCGAGCACGACGGATCCGTCGGGCCAGGCGAAGGAGCAGTCGGTGAGGACGATGGACGGTGTGCTGAGGGTGCTGGACGGCTTGGGCATGGCGCTCCCGGTGGTCGTGTCGGCGCACGACGACGACCGGGCTCCGGCCGGAGGGGCGGGAGCGCGGGCCCACCCGGTCAGCGGGCGGGGGCGGGCGGCGTCAGTGCGAGGGCAGCTGCTGCGTCGTGGACGCAGTACCGGTGACGTTGCGCAAGAGCCGATCTTCCGTGCGGGGAGCCCCCGTGTCCGCGAGCCGTCCGGTCGGCCGGTGTGGTGGCCGCACCGACGTCGCGGCCCGCGACGAGGTAGACCTCGATGCTAGGCGCGAGCGGGTGAGGCCGCAAGCACGGTGGGGGAGCCGAGGGGGAGGCGGGCGACGATGTGGGTGGGGAGACCCTCCGGGGAGAGGGCGTGGGTGGTGAGCTCGTCGGAGTCCTGGTGGGCGATGTGCAGGCGGTCGGCATCGACGAGGTGGTGGCGGGGGGTGCGTCCGCCGCTCGGCACCTGGGCGACCGGGCGGAGGGTCGGGCCGTCGAGCTCGAGGGTGGCCAGCAGGTCGCTGCCGCGCACGCCGACGTAGAGGTGCCGCGCGTCGGGCGAGAGGGCGATCTCGGCGCCGCTGTCGCCGGGCGCGGGGCCGTCGGCGAGAACGGTCACCATCTGCGCCAGGCGGTAGGGGGCGACCGGCGCGGGGTCAGCGGGCGCGGCCGGGTCGTGCGAGGAGGACGGATCCAGCACCGCGACCTCGACCGAGTACTCGGTCACCACGAGCAGGCGGCCGTCGGGGGTGCGCACGAGGTGCCGCGGGCCGGATCCGAGCGGCAGCACCACCTCGCCGAGCGACGCGAGCGACCCAGCGGTATCGGTGTCGGTGCCGGCGCCTACGGCGGGCGGCGTCCACGCCCAGAAGCGCACCAGGTCGTAGCCGAGGTCGGTGGTGGCGAGCATCCGGGAGCCGTCGGGCAGCGGGTCGAGCACGAGCGTCATGTGCGCCTGGCTGCGGGGCGCCTCGTCGGTGTGCTCGTCGACGGGCGGGCGCGAGTCGGCGTGCGGGTCGACGGCGGGCGCTGCGAGCACCGGCGCACCGAGCCGCCCGGCCGGATCGAGCGGGTAGATCAGCACGCGCCCGTCACCCCAGCACGTCGCCGCCACGAAGCCGTCCGAGACCGCGACGTGGCACACGGCGGGCCCGGCCGGCTGCGAGCCGAGACCGGTCAGCACCGAACCCGACACCGCGAACGCCGACACCGTCGAGCGGCTCTCGTCGGCGGTGTAGAGCACGGCGAGCGACGGATGCGCGACCGCGAAGCTCGGCGACGCCGTCGTGTGGGCGGCCCCGGCCACCGCGAGCCCGCCCGAGTCGTCGCGCGTGAGCGGCGTCAGACCGAGGCCGCGCCCCGGGAACTCGGCGGTGTACGAACCGGCCCAGAAGAGGGGCGGGGCGGAGGCGTCGTCGGTCATCCCCTCAGTGTGGCGTGCCGCAAGCCCTGGGCGCGGGGGGCTTGACGTGCTAATTTTTCGGCATGCCTAAAAATGTGCACGAGGCTGAGCGGGCAGCGACGCCCGAGACGGCGCCCCGCGCATCCGCCCCCCGCCCCCGCTGGTGGCACCCCCTGGCCATGCTCGGCCCCGCGTTCGTCGCCTCGATCGCCTACGTCGACCCCGGCAACGTCGCCGCGAACCTCACCTCGGGCGCGCAGTTCGGCTACCTGCTCGTGTGGGTGCTGGTGCTGGCGAACCTGATGGCGATGCTGATCCAGTACCAGTCCGCGAAGCTCGGCATCGTCACCGGGCGCACGCTGCCCGAGCACGTGGGGGCGCGCATCCGTCGCTGGCCCCGGCGCGCGTACTGGCTGCAGGCCGAGCTGGTGGCCGCCGCGACCGACATCGCCGAGGTGATCGGTGGGGCGATCGCGCTGAACCTGCTGTTCGGGCTGCCGCTCGTGCTCGGCGGGCTGATCGTCGGCGTGGTGTCGATGGTGTTGCTGCTCGTGCAGTCGGCGCGGCGGCAGCGCACCTTCGAGTTCGTGATCATCGGCATGCTCGCGGTCATCGCCGTCGGATTCCTCGCCGGCACCGTCGTCTCCCCCGTCAGCTGGTCCGACGCCGCGGCCGGCCTGGTGCCGCGCTTCGAGGGCACCGCGACGGTGCTGCTCGCCGCCAGCATGCTCGGCGCCACGGTCATGCCGCACGCGATCTACCTCCACTCGGCCCTCGCCCGCGACCGTCACCACGCCGAGTGGGCGCGGGTCGCCGAGCGCACCGACTTCACTGCTCAGGATGCTCGTCCCGCGCGCCCGTCCGCCCGCACCGAAGCCGCCCCGTCCGGCGAGGCTGCCGACCCCCGCCCGCCCGCCACCCCCGCAGCGCCGGGCGCGGACGCCTCCCGCCCGCACCCGCCCGGCGACCCCCGCCCGCACGGCGCCGACGTCTCGCGGCTGCGCACCCTCCTCCGCGCCACCCGCACCGACGTGCTGATCGCGCTGCTGCTCGCCGGCATCGTCAACATCGCCATGCTGCTGCTGGCGGCCGCGAGCCTCCGCGGCGTCGCCGGAACCGACACGATCCCGGGCGCCTACGACGCCATCCGCGCCGCGCTCGGGCCCGTGATCGCGACGATCTTCGCCATCGGCCTGCTCGCCTCGGGCCTCGCGTCGACGAGCGTCGGCGCCTATGCGGGCTCGGTGATCATGAAGGGACTGCTGACGATCCGGGTGCCGATCCTGGTGCGCCGCGTGGTGACGCTGATCCCGGCGCTCGCGGTGCTGGCGGCCGGCATCGACCCGACCTGGGCGCTGGTGCTCAGTCAGGTGCTGCTGTCGGTGGGCATCCCGTTCGCGTTGATCCCGCTCATCCGTCTCACCGGCGATCGGCGCGTGATGGGCGGCTTCGTCGACCGGATGCCCGTGCGGGTCGCCGCGTGGACCGTCGCCGCCCTCATCGTCGCCCTCAACGTGGTGCTCATCGTGCTCACCATCACGGGCGCGGGCTGAGCGCAGCCGGGGTAGCGCAAAGGGCCCTCCGCGCAGCCACGAAGGGCCGTTTGCGCGACCCGGCCGTGGCGCGAAACGCGGGCCGGGCGCGGGTCAGGCGCGCGCGGCCTCCAGGCGCAGCTGCTGGAAGCGGAACACGTGGTCGGACCCGGCCACCTCGGCGTAGGCCGCCGTCACCTCGCGCACGAAGGCGCCGTGGGCATCGGCCGGGAGGTGCTCCGTCCACGCCGTGAAGCCCACCGTGCACCACGCCTCGAACGCCGCCGCGGTGCCGAAGTCCCACGCGAGGTCGCTGACCTCTGCACCCGAGACCGTGAGTCCGGTGCCGCCCGCGAGCGCCCGCCACTCCTCAGCCGTTCGGTGCACGTGCGGCGGGTCGACGCCGGCGAAGTGCGACGCCCACGCCGGCCCGGTCGCCACGCGCTGGGCGACGTCCTCGAGCGAGGGCCGCGCGCCCTCCGAGACGAACTGCGCCACGAGCCTCCCGCCGGGCCGGAGCGCATCGCGCAGGTGCGTCAACGCGGCCCCCGAGTCGCGCACCCAGTGCAGCGCGTTCAGCGAGACGGCGAGGTCGAACGGTTCCTCGGCGACGAACGTGGTGACGTCTCCGGCCTCGAACACGACCCCCGGAACCCCCGACGACGAGGCCGTCGACACCATCAGCGGCGACGGGTCGAACCCCACGACCTCACCGACCCACGGCAGCGCGGCGATCATCCGCGTCACGACCCCGTCGCCGCACCCCGCGTCGACCACCCGGGCCGCCCGCCCGCCGGAACCCGCGACCGGCGTCAACGCCTCGGCGAACCGCCGCCCGAGCTCGTGCTGCAGGGTGGCGACCTCGGCGTAGCGCTCGCCGTCCCATCCGGGCATCGCACCTCCAGGTCTCGCGGGTCGTGACTACCGACACCCTCGCACGCACCCCCGACACGGGCAACCGCGGGCGCGACGGATGCGCGACCCGGCCCACCGCGGTCGGCGACCCCGCCCACGCGGGCGGGGCGAGCGGATGCGCGGGATGGGCGTCCGCGGCGAGCGCCGCCGAGCATCCGCCCGGTCACCGCGCGTTCACCTGCCCGACGTACGCTCGCCCCCATGCCCCTGATCGACAACGCGGTCTACGTCGCCGGCCGACGCGCCCGCACCCCCCAGAGCCTCGACGACACCTACGCGCTGATGCGGCAGGACGGCGGCATGGCCTGGATCGGGCTCTACCGCCCCGACGAGGCCGAGGTGCACTCGCTCGAGACCGAGTTCGACCTGCACCACCTCGCCGTCGAGGACGCCCTCACCGGACACCAGCGAGCCAAGCTCGAGCGCTACGGCGAGACCCTGTTCGTGGTGCTGCGGCCGGCCCGTTACGTCGACGCGAGCGAGGAGGTCGAGTTCGGCGAGGTGCACGTCTTCATCGGCCCCGGCTTCGTGGTCACCGTGCGGCACGCCGAGTCGCCGAACCTCGCCGCGGTGCGGCACCGGCTCGAGGGCAACCCCGAACTGCTGGCGCTCGGGCCCGAGGCGGTGCTCTACGCGATCCTCGACGAAGTGGTCGACGAGTACTCGCCGGTGGTGCGCGGGCTGCAGAACGACATCGACGAGATCGAGAAGCAGCTGTTCGGCGGCGACCCCGACGTGTCGCGGCGCATCTACGACCTCCTGGGTGAGGTGATGGATTTCCAGCGGGCCGTGCATCCGCTGATCACCATGCTCGAGGCGCTGCTGCGCGGGGCCGACAAGTACGCGGTCGACCTCGAGGTGCAGCGGGGGCTGCGCGACGTGCTCGACCACGTGCTGGCGGTCGCGGGGCACGGCGACGCCTTCCGGGCCACGCTGCAGAACGCGCTCACCGTTCACTCGACGCTCACCACGCAGCGTCAGAACGACGAGATGCGGCGCATCTCCGAGGCGAGCCTCGCGCTCGCCGACGACACCCGGAAGCTGTCGGAGACGAGCATCCAGCAGGGCGACGAGGTGAAGAAGATCTCGGCGTGGGCGGCCATCCTGTTCGCGCCGAGCCTGATCGGCACCGTCTACGGCATGAACTTCGACCACATGCCCGAGCTGCACTGGGTCTTCGGCTACCCGCTGGCGCTTCTCGCGATGGTGGGGATGGGCGTGGGGCTCTACCTCGTCTTCAAGCGCAATCGCTGGCTGTAGCCGCCTCTAGCCGCCACTAGCCGCCTCTAGTTGCTTCTAGCTGCCCTCGGCCGGCATCGGGTCGGATGCTCGGCCGCCCTCGGCCTCGAGGCCGTCGTGCCGCGGCAGCACGGCCCGGCGGCGGAAGTGCCCGAGGGTCATGAGCAGCACGCCCAGCACGATCCAGCCCGCCAGCACCAGCCACGCGGCCCACGTCGGCGCGGCCGGGAAGTAGGACAGATCGCGAAGCAGCGTCGCGCCCGCGCCCGGCGGCAGGAACTGCCCCACCGCACCCCACGGCGCGGGCAGGAACTGCACCGGCTGCGCGGCCCCCGAGATCGGGTTGCCGACGAGCATCGCGAGCACCGCGCCGACCGCGATGCCGGGCGGGCCGATCAGCGAGGTCATGCCCACGATGAAGGCGCTGATCGAGATCACCGCGGCCCCCACGGCGAGCCCGTTCAGCACGGGGTTCCCCTGCAGGATGCCGAACCACCCCTGCCCGATCGCCACCACGACCACCCCGACCGCGACCCCGTAGGCGAGCACGGCCACGAGCCGGCGCCAGACTCCGGCGACCAGCAGCGAGACCGCGATGCCGCCGATCATGCCGCCGATGACCAGGGGGAAGGCGAGGGCCGTGAGGCCGGACCCCCGCGCATCCGTCGACGCCAACGGCACCACGTCGGTGACCGCGATCGTGGGCACGGCATCGGCCGCGACGCCCTGCGCCTCGAGCTGCTGCGCGAAGACGCCCTGGAGCTGCGCGGCGAGCTGCGTGAAGACCTGGCTCGCCGCGACGCCGTTCGCCGAGGCCGTGAGCACCTCGGGCACCGACTCGTCGGCGACGACCGCGCCGAGCACCTCGCGGCTCTCGATCATCGCGACGGCGTCGTCCCTCGAGGAGGCCCGGCTGACGTCGAACGTAGCCGACGCCACGGTGTCGAGCTGCTGCGCGAGCGCCTCGGCGGCCGGGCCCTCGCCCGTGACGACCACGGGCACCGCGTGCACGGTCGACGTGACCGACGGCCAGGTGAACGCGAGCACGAAGACGCCGACCACGACGGCGGCGAGCACGCTCACCACGGCGACGCGGCTCCAGCGGGTGACGGGGCGGTTCATCGGGCTCCTCGGGTGGTGGGTGCGGGGGTCGCCGCGCCGGCCTGCGCGCGGGTGTCGCGGGTGCCGGTCCGCGTGCGGGGGCACCCTCCATCATCGCCGGTAGCCTGGGCGGGTGACGGATGCGCGCGGGAACGAGCTGGGACGAGCATCCGCCGACCACCCCACCCCGCCCGGCCTGTGGCGCGCCGAGCCCCCGACGGCCGAGCCCGGACACGACAAGCCCACCCCGGCGGAGCCTGGCCACGACCAGCCCGGCCCCGGACCGAGCCACGAGCTCAGCGCCGGCGGCGTCGGCCCCTGGATCGGCGAGCGGCCGACCGAGCCCTGGTACGACCCCGAGCTGCTCGAGCGCGGGGACACCCGGAACGTCGTCGACCGCTTCCGCTACTGGCGGATGGACGCGATCGTCGCCGAACTCGACCGCACCCGGCACCCCTTCCACGTGGCGATCGAGAACTGGCAGCACGACCTCAACATCGGCTCGATCGTGCGCAGCGCCAACGCCTTCGCGGCCGAGACGGTGCACATCGTGGGCCGCCGCCGCTGGAACAAGCGCGGCGCGATGGTGACCGACCGCTACCAGCACGTGCAGAACCACCCCGACGTCGCGGCGCTGGTCGCGTACTGCGCCGCCGAGTCGCTGCCGATCATCGCGATCGACAACGTACCGGGCAGCGTCATCATCGAGACGTTCGACTTCCCGGCGCGGTGCCTGCTTCTGTTCGGCCAGGAAGGCCCCGGCCTCTCGCCGGAGGCGCTGGCGGCGGCGGATGCGGTGGTCGAGATCTCCCAGTTCGGCTCGACCCGCTCGATCAACGCCTCGGCGGCCGCGGCGGTCGCGATGCACGCCTGGATCGTGCAGCACCACCCCTTCTGACGGTCGGTACGGGAGGAGAATCGGGCCGATGGGCGCGTATACGGGCTATCGCCCGGATTCTCCTCCCGTGCCGACGGCGGAGGGGCGCGAGGGCGCGGGCGCGGCGGCCGAGACGGTGGGGTCGCCCGCGGTGATCGGCCGAGCATCCGCGTCGCTGGTTTCGGGCAGCGATTGGTTGCCACCGTCGGCGAGCCCGCGGGGCGGGCGGCGGCCGCGCCAGGGCACCGTCGCGATCAGCACGCCCGCGATCACGATCGCGCCGCCCACGAGGTCGCCCGCGTTCGGCACCTCCCCGAGGATCAGCCACGCGCTCGTGAACCCCGCCACCGGCACCAGCATCGAGAACGGCGCGACGCGGCTCGACGGGTTGCGCTTCATCAGCGTCACCCAGATGCCCGATCCGACGACCGTGCCGAGCAGCACCGTGTACGCCAGCCCGATGAGAGCGGGCAGCGCCGAGGGCGTGAACGCGGTGGCGAGCGACTCGCCGATGCGCGCCGGCCCCTCGACCAGCAGCGACAGGATGAGCAGGGGCACGGGCGGCACGACCGACATCCACATCGTGAGCCCGAGCGGGCTGACCGGCTTCGCCTGGCGGCTGCAGATGTTGCCGAACGCCCAGCCGAGCGCGCCGAACAGCGTCAGCACCACCGGCAGCAGCGCCGAGACGCCCGCCCGCTCGGCCGCGATCACGCCGAGCCCGGCGACGGCGATCAGGATGCCCACCCCCTGCACCACGGTCAGCCGCTCCCGAAGCCACAGCGCGGCCAGCACCACCGTGAAGGGCGCCGAGGCCTGCAGCACGAGCGAGGCCAGCCCGGGCGGCATGCCGGCCGACATCCCCGCGTATAGGAACGCGAACTGCAGGATGCCGAACCCCAGCCCGTACCCGAGCAGCCACCGCACCTTCACGCCGGGCCACTTCACGAACAGCACCGTCGGGATCGCCAGCACCAGGAACCGCAGCGCCACTAGGAAGAACGGCGGGAAGTGCTCCAGCGAGAAGTGGATCGCCACGAAGTTGACCCCCCAGAGCACGGCGACGAGGGCGGCGAGGAGGCGATCGCGCAGGGGCATGGGGCCAGCCTCGCGGCGCGGGCCCCGGCGCACAAGCGACCATCGCTTCACCCACGATGTGGCTGAGGTTCACAGTGCGGCGGCGGTTCCCGGTGAAGGGCGGGTTTCGCGGTGCACCGGAGGTTGGGGCGGCCGCGGTGCGATGCGGCGGATGCGCGGGGGGTCGCCGTAGCCTGGGTGCCGTGTGCGCATCCGCTCGTCACCCCGCCCCCGCGCTGCACCGCGTCGCCGTGCTGGTGCTGGACGGTGCGAAGCCGCTGGACGTCGGCATCCCGGCGCAGGTGTTCACGACGCGCGCGAGCATGCCGTACGAGGTGCGGGTGTGCGGGGCGGCGCCCGGGCTCGTGACCGGCGGCGACGGGCTGTCGTGGCACGTCGCCCACGGGCTCGAGGCGCTGGAGTGGGCGGAGATCGTGTTCATCCCGGGGTACCGGCACCCCGATCGCGAGGATCCGCCGCCCGTCGTCGTCGAGGCGCTGCGGGCGGCGCACTCGCGCGGCGCGCGGCTCGCGGCGATCTCGACGGGGGCGTTCGCGCTCGCCGCGACCGGGTTGCTCGACGGGCGACGGGCGACCACGCACTGGCACTACACGCGGGCGCTGGCGGCGCGGTATCCGGCGACCGAGGTCGACGAGAACGTGCTCTTCGTCGACGAGGGCGCGGTGCTGACCTCGGCGGGGGCCGCCTCGGGGCTCGACCTCTGCCTGCACGTGCTGCGCGGCGACCTCGGCGTGGCCGCGTCGAACCACGCGGCGCGGCGGCTCGTCGCGGCGCCGTACCGGAGCGGCGGTCAGGCGCAGTACGTGCCGCGGAGCGTTCCGGAGCCGCTCGGGGAGCGCTTCGCCGCGACCCGCGAGTGGGCGCTGCGGCACCTCGGCGAACCGCTCGGGCTCACCGAGCTCGCCCGCCACGCGGCCGTCTCGCCCCGCACCTTCTCGCGGCGCTTCGCCGACGACACCGGCTACACGCCGATGCAGTGGGTGCTGCGGGCGCGCATCGACGTGGCGCGGGAGCTGCTCGAGCGCTCGACGCTCGGCGTCGAGCAGATCGCGGCCGACGTCGGGCTCGGCACGGGGGCGAACCTCAGGATGCACTTCCAGCGCATCCTGGGCACGACGCCGAGCGACTACCGCCGCACGTTCTCCCGCGGCGAGTGAGCCGCGACGCGGCGCGGCTGCCCATCCGCGCGCGCGGGTCGCGCGGATGGGCAGCGCCCAGTGTGCTGGGCGGCGGGACTGAGGCGCCACGAGCGCGCGGGTGGGGATCGTCCAGGTGGGCAGCGCGCCTGCGGCGGGATCCAGGTGCCACGCGCGCAGGTACGGCGCGGCGGGTGCGGCGTGTGGGTGGCGGGATCCTTGCGGACGGTGTCCGGAGGGCCGCTGGCGGGCATCCGGGGGCTCGGTGAGCCTGGAGACCTCGCTTCGTGAGACGAAAGGAACCCCCATGACACGCATCGCCATCAACGGCTTCGGACGGATCGGCCGCAACGCCCTGCGCGCCCTGCTCGAGCGCGACTCGACCCTCGAGGTCGTCGCCGTGAACGACCTCACCGAACCGGCCGCGCTGGCCCGGCTGCTCGCCTTCGACACCACCGCGGGCCGCCTCGGCCACCCCGTCTCGGTGGAGGGCACGACGCTCGTCGTCGACGGCCGGCGCATCGAGGTGCTGGCCGAACGCGACCCGGCGCAGCTGCCCTGGGCGGAGCTCGGCGTCGACCTCGTGCTCGAGTCGACCGGCCGCTTCACCTCGGCCGAGGCCGCCCGCGCCCACCTCGACGCGGGCGCCAGGAAGGTGCTCGTCAGCGCGCCGTCGGACGGCGCGGACGTGACGCTCGCGCTCGGCGTGAACACCGACGCCTACGACCAGGAGCGGCACCGGATCGTGTCGAACGCGTCCTGCACCACGAACGCCCTCGCGCCGCTCGCCGCGGTGCTCGACGAGCTCGCCGGCATCGAGCACGCCTTCATGACCACCGTGCACGCGTACACGCAGGAGCAGAACCTGCAGGACGCCCCGCACCGCGACCCGCGCCGCGCTCGGGCCGCCGCCGTGAACATCGTGCCGACGACCACCGGGGCGGCGAAGGCCATCGGGCTCGTGCTGCCGCAGTTGGACGGGAAGCTGTCGGGGGACTCGATCCGGGTGCCGGTGCCCGTGGGGTCGATCGTGGAGCTGAACGCGACGGTGACGCGGGACGTGACGCGCGCGGACGTGCTGGACGCCTACCGGTCGGCGGCCGCGGGGGCGCTGGCGGGCATCCTGGAGTACAGCGACGACGAACTGGTGTCGTCGGACATCACGGGCAACCCGGCCTCGTCGATCTTCGACTCGAAGCTGACGCGCGTCGACGGGCGGCACGTCAAGGTGGTGGCCTGGTACGACAACGAGTGGGGCTTCTCGAACCGCGTCATCGACACGCTCGAGCTGCTCGCGCGCGGCTGAGTCGCGGCTCTTGCCCGCGCCCACGCCCCCGCCGTCGCGTGAGTCGCGGCAAACGGTCGCGTTTCGGGCTGAGTCGCGGCGAAGTGCGACGCATTGCCGCGACTCAGCGGCGGGCGGCCGGGGGCCGGGGCGGGGCGCGGCGGGGCGGGCGAGCGCGGAGCGTCAGCGGCCGTGCTCGGCGAGGATCGTGTCGAGGTCGATGCGCTTCAGCAGGCCCGCCCAGTCGAAGGAGCGGGCGGCGTCGATCGCGTCGTCCTCGGCGACGACCTTGCCGTTGCGGTGCACGGTGACGCCCGCCGGCGCCTCGGCGTTGACGATCCGCAGGATCTCGTCGTTCACCGCCTCGGTGTCGAAGTCGGCGCCGTAGCGGGCGTAGACGTCGGCGTTCACGGTGTAGTTCAGCACGGTGATATCGGTGTGGGTCACCGCTTCAGTCTCGTGCAGCCGGCGGCGGGGCGCCACCCCTGGCCGCTGAGCGCCGGCCCTGGCCCCGGCCCCTTGCGGGTTCGCGCGACCGGCATAGCGTGAGGGGCATGGAGCAATCAGAGATCCGCTGGAACGACGAGGCTCGCGCGAAGATCCTCGACGACGCCGACACCGTGCTCCGCGAGGCCGTTCAGGCCGTCGCGGCATCCCACGCCGACGCCACTTCCGACGAGGTGTACGCCGAGCTGAACCGCCACCTCAAGGACCGGTTCATCGACTACGAGCCCGGGCCGGATGTGCGGAAGTACGCCGACGCCATCGTCGCCGGCGAGTTCTCGGCGAGCTGAGGGCCGCGCCTCAGCGCTCGGCCGCGAGGGCGGCGTAGCCTGCCCGGAGGGCCGAGCGCAGCGACGACTCGGGCCAGAGTGCGAGCAGCTCGGCCGGGAGTGCTGCCGACCCGGAATCGGCACCGCTGCCGGCGTAGGACGAGCGGATGAACGCCGCCACCGCCTCGAGCTGGTCCGCCTGCCGCTCGCCGAACGCCCGGTCGACCACGGCGCCGTGCCCCGGCACGATCGCCTCGTCGGCTCCGACGCGCCCGAGCACCGAGCGCAGCGCCGCCGGCCACCCCAGCGGGAACGATCCCGAGCCGAACATGGGCGCCCCCGACTCCTCGAGAACGTCCCCCAGGAACCAGACCCCCGCATCCGGCACATGGACCGCGAGGTCGGTGTCGGTGTGGCCCGGCTCGATCGGCAGCAGCTCGATCATCCGCTCGCCCGGGTCGATGGTGAACGGCGCGTCGACGAGCACCGTCGGCGGAGTGAGGTGCACGCCGGCCCAGCTCTTGTCGGGCTCGCGCGACGGGTCGGCCTGCACGGCCGCGAGCCGCGGGGCCTCGTGCTGCTCGAAGTGCCGCGGCACGAGCACGTGCCCGTAGATGCCGACCCCGTGCGCCGCGAAGCGTTCGTTGCCGAAGGTGTGGTCGTAGTGGGCGTGCGTGTTGATCGCCGCGACCACCGGGCGCCGGAACTCGGCGACGACGTCCCGCAGGATCTCGTCGCCCTCCTCAGGGCTGTTCCGCGTGTCGACGATGGTCACGCCGGTCGGCCCGACGATCGCCCCCACCGACACGTCGACCGGCTCGTACCGCCGCACGAAGACTCCGTCGCCGACTTCGGTCCATCCGTTCGCGTGGCTGCTCATGCGGGCCACGGTATCCGGATGCGCGCCGCGCCGCCCGGGCCCCGCCCCACTTCGGGTGCCGCTCACCCGCCGGCGCCGGGCCCGTCTGGGTCGTGCGCGTCGGTGCCGCTCGTGCGTCTGTGTCGTGCGTCTGTGCCGCTCGTCCGTCGGTGCCGTGCACGTCGGGTCGTCTCCCGTTCGGCGCGGTCGGACGGGTGGCGCGCGATCTAGGATCGAGCGGTGAACTCTTCGTCGCCCTCGGCCGCTCGCCGCGCATCCGCTCGTGTCGTCGTGCTCGCGGCCGTCGTCGACCTCGCGCTGGTGCTGCTGTTCGTGGCGATCGGGCGCCGCAGCCACGACGAGGGTGACGCCCTCTCCGGTTTCGCCGTCACCGCCTGGCCCTTCGTCGTGGGAGCGGCGGTCGGCTGGACCGCCTCGCTCGGCTGGCGCCGCCCGCTCGCCGTGTGGCCGACCGGTGTCGTGGTGTGGCTGGCGGCGGTGGTTCTCGGCATGCTGCTCCGCGTCGCGAGCGGCCAGGGCGTGCAGCTGAGCTTCGTCATCGTGACGGCGATCGTGCTGGGCGTGTTCCTCGTGGGGTGGCGCGCGATCGCGGCCCTCGTGCGGCGGCTCCGAGCCCGCCGCGGCTGACTGCGCGGGGCAGCTCTCGCGCATCCGCCGGCCCGGTCGCTGCCGACCACGCCGCGCCGCGTCGGCCGCGCACGGCCCACCCCCAGCCTCGGCTACGAAGATGAGGCATGCGCTGGAAACTCTGGGCCGCCGCCGCGGGCCTCGCCTCGGCCGCCGCCGTGCTCGCGATCGCCGAGGTGATCGCGGTGTTCGCCGGGGCATCGACGAGCCCGCTCTTCGCGGTCGGATCCCTCGTCATCGACCTCGCCCCACCCGGCGTGAAGGACCTGGTCATCCAGCTCTTCGGCACCGGTGACAAGGCAGCGCTGCTGACGATCCTCGGCGTGGTCGTCGCGGTGCTCGCGGCTCTCGCCGGCCTGCTCGAATGGCGTCGCACCCCGTTCGGCGTCGCCCTCCTGGTGCTCGTCTCGGGCGTCGCGGTACTCGCGGTCACCACCCGCTCGGGCGCGGGCCCGCTCTCGGGCCTGCCGACCGTCGTGGGCATGATCGCCGGTGCCCTCCTGCTCCGGATGCTCGCCCAACGCCTCCGCGCCTGGCAGGCCTCCACCGCCCGAACCCCGGCCCCCGCTGCCGCAGCCCCGACCGCACAAGCGGCGGGCCGCGTCGATCGGCGGCGGTTCCTCGTCGCGACGGGCGTGACCGCGGTCGGCGCCGTCGTCGCCGGAGTGGTCGCCCGCAGCATGAACGCCGCGGCTTCCGCCGTGACCGCCGCCCGCGAGGCCATCACCCTCCCCGCCGCCGCGACCCCCGCGCCCGCCGCCCCGGCCGGGGCCGAGCTCGGCCTCGACGGCCTCGCCTCCTACATCACCCCGAACGACGAGTTCTACCGCATCGACACCGCCCTCCAGGTGCCGAGCGTCGATGCGAGCACGTGGTCGCTGAAGATCACCGGCATGGTCGAGGAGGAGATCGAGCTGTCGTGGAACGATCTCGTCGCGCTGCCGCTGGAGGAGCATCCGGTCACCCTGGCCTGCGTCTCGAACGAGGTCGGCGGCGGCCTGATCGGCAACGCGCTCTGGCTCGGCTACCCGATCCGCGAGCTGCTGGCCCGCGCGAAGCCGCTGCCGGGCGCCGACATGGTGCTCAGCCGCAGCATCGACGGCTTCACCGCGGGCACCCCGCTCGAGGTGCTGCAGGACCCGGATCGCGTCGGCATCCTCGCCGTGGGCATGAACGGCGAACCCCTTCCCGTCGAGCACGGCTTCCCCGTGCGCGTCGTAGTCGCCGGCCTCTACGGCTACGTCTCGGCGACGAAGTGGGTGACCGAGCTGCAGCTCACGACCTTCGACGAGTCGGAGGGCTACTGGACGCCCCGCGGCTGGTCGGCCCTCGGCCCGGTCAAGACCGAGTCGCGCATCGACGTGCCGCGCGTCGGTGCCTCGATCGTGGCCGGCACGGTGCCGATCGCGGGCGTCGCCTGGGCTCAGCACACCGGTATCGAGAAGGTCGAGGTGCGCGTCGACGATGGCCCCTGGGCAGATGCGCGGCTCGCCGACACCGCCGGCATCGACACCTGGGTGCAGTGGGTCTACGAGTGGGACGCCACCCCCGGCGACCACACCGTCTCGGTGCGCGCGACCGACCGCTCGGGCTACACCCAGACCTCCGACGAGGCGCCCCCTGCCCCCGACGGAGCCTCGGGCTGGCACACCCGCACCCTCACGGTCGCCTAGGGTCGCGCGCGGGCTCAGCCGATGAGCGAGGGGCGGAGGTCGCGCAGGGTGCGGTGCCGCGTGATGCGCCGCGCCCCGAGGTACGAGACGAGGAGCGCCCCGACCAGCCAGAAGAACAGCGCCCCCGCGTCGGCCCCCGCGAGCGACACGTCGCCCCCGTACATCAGCTGCCGGATCCCGTCGACCGCGTGACTCATCGGCAGCACCTGGTGCAGCACCTGCAGCGGCCCGGGCAGCGTCTGCCACGGGAACGTGCCGCCCGCGGTCACCAGCTGCAGCACCATCAGCACCAGCCCGAGGAACTGCCCGACACTGCCGAGCAGGATGTTCAGGGCCAGGATGATCGTCGCGAACGTCGCCGAGGTGAGCACCATGAAGCCGAGCATCCCCCACGGGTGCTCGACCTGGTAGCCGAGCGCGAGCGTGATGATGCCGAACACCGCGATCATCTGCACCGCGCCGAGCAGGGCGGGCGCGGCCCAGCCGGCGGTGGTCGCCGTGAAGGGCTTCTTCATCGCGGTGAGCGCGCGCCGTGACAGCGGCTTCACGATCAGGAACAGCGCGTAGATGCCGATCCAGGCCGCGAGGCTGATGAAGAACGGCGCCATGCCGGCCCCGTAGTTGCTCGCCTTCGTGACCGCGTCGCTGTCGACCGCGACCGGGTCGGAGATGGTCTGGGCCGCGGTCTCGCGCTGGTCGGCGGTCTGGTTCGGCACGTCGTCGAGTCCGGATGCGAGGCCGTCGCGCAGCTCGTCCGCCCCGCTGTCGAGGGTGCCGAGACCGCCCGCGAGGTCGAGCGAGCCCTGGGCGAGTTGCGTCACTCCGCCCGCGAGCTGGGACGCGCCGGCCGCCGCCGAGGCGATGCCGTTCGTCAGCGTGGGGGCGGCGTCAGCGAGCTGCTGGGTTCCGGTGGCGAGCTGCGAGGCTCCGGATGCGGCGGTCGCGATGCCGCCGGAGAGCTGCGGAGCCGAGTCGGCCAGCTGCTGCGTGCCGGCGGCGACGGCCGCGCTTCCGGCGGCGAGCTCGCCGATCTGGGTGTTGGCGGCCTGCACCTTGGTGTTGCCGTCGTCCACGGCGGTGGCGATCTGCGCGATGTCGGCGAGGAGCGCCTGCTTCTGCTCGGGCGTGAGGGCGCTGGCGGCGATGGCCGCCTCGGCGTCGGTGCGCACGGCTGCAGCCTGGTTCACCGCATCCTGAACCTGGGTCGCGAGACCCGAGGCGGTGGTCGCGAGCTGGGCGTTGCCCGCCGCGACCTGCTGCGCGCCGTCGTTCAGGCGCGCCGTGTCGTCGGGCAGGGTGGCCGAGCCGGCCTGCAGCTGCTGCAGCCCGGTCGAGAGCTGCTGGGCGCCGTCGTTCAGCTGGTTCGCCTGGTCGGGCAGCGCGGCCGAGCCGGCCTGGAGCTGCTGCAGCCCGTCGGCGAGCGTGAGGGCGCCGATGTTGGCGGTGCCCGCGCCCGAGGCGAGCTGCTGGCCGCCGTCGCTGGCGGTCGCGGTGCCGTCGGCGAGCTGGTCGGCGCCGTCGACGGCGGTCGTCAGGTTCTCGCGCACGGTGGCGAAACCGTCGAGGAGCTTGAGCGCCGCCTCCTTGCCGACCTGCTCGGTGATGCTGGCGCGCACCTTCTCGGCGACCTGGCCGGCGATGGTGGTGGCGAGGAAGCTGTTCGTGTCGTTCGTGGTGAGCTCGACGACGGCCTGGGTCGGCGCGTCGCCCTCGGCGCTCGTGAGTGCGGTCGAGAAGTCGGGGCCGAGCGTGAGGATGAAGTCGAAGGTGCCGTCGCGCACGCCCTGCTCGGCGGTGTCGGCGTCGGTGACGATCCAGCCGACGGACTCGTCCTCGAGCAGCTGGTCCTCGACCTGCTGGCCGTAGTCGACGGGTTCGCCGTCGACGGTGGCGCCGGTGTCCTCGACGACGAGCGCGACGGGCACGTCCTTGAGGTTGCCGTAGGGGTCGTTGTTGGCCCAGAGGTAGAGGCCGGCGTAGAGCACGGGCACGAGCATCAGCGCGACGAGGGCGAGCTTCGCCATGCCGGTCGCGGTGAGCCGCTTCAGCTCGGTGGCGACGAGGTGGTAGGTCTTCACGCGTGTGACTCCGGTTCGGTGTCGGTGAGTTCAGTGGTGGGCGCCGGCGCGGCGGCGGGCGCGGGTGGGGTGGCCGGATGCGCGGGCGGCACGGTCGCGGTGGCCGACGCCTGAGCAGCTGAGGCCTCGACGGCGGCGCGGGCGGCGGCCGCCTCGCGGGCCTCGAGGAGGGGGCGCACGAGCTGCGCCGAGGGGGCGCCGCAGACCACGAGCACAGCGAAGTCGCGGGCCGCCAGGTCGTCGGCGATGTCGAGCCACTCGTGCGGGTCGCCGCCGTGTCGGTCGGGCGAGGCGAGCACGAGCCCGCGCACCCCGCGCCGGAACGCCGCCAGCTCCACCATCAGCCGGATGCGCAGCCCCGCGGGCACGTCCCCCACCCGCACGGTCGCGAAGTCGCCGGCGCCGGCGTCGGCCAGCACCTGGGCGACGGCCGCGCGCGAGGCGGCGCGATCCGAGAACATGAGTTCCTCGCGCACGACGTCGCGCAGCTGCAGGTCGGCGGCGGGCTCGCTCACGTCGGGGGCGTCGACGAGGGCGACGAGTTCCCGGATGCGCGCCGAGTCGTCCACGCCGTCGAGCGTGACCGAGCCGCTGTCGGGCGTCATCCGCCCGCTCAGGATGAGCGAGAGCACGGTCGGCTGGTCGCCGACCTCGGCCTCGGCGACGGTGACCCGCCCGGTCACGAACGTCACGTCGCGCTGCGGAAGCGGGATGCCCGCGTGTCCCTTGCTCACGCCCTGTGCCACGATCTTCATGCCCGGTCCCCTTCGTCGGAAGCCGCGGAGGCGTGAGAAGCGTCAGAGGAGTCGGCATCCCCGGCACTCCACGCCGCGAGCAGCGACGCCGGGATCGACTCCACCAGCGCATCCGCCTCCCGCCACGACAGCCCCGCGACCGACAGCCCCACGGTCATCACGAGCCGCCGCCCCTCGGCCTCGTCGAGGTCGGTGCGCACGGCGACGTCGAGCACGCCGATCGCTGCATCCTCGATCAGCTGCGCGAGGGACTCGACCGGCACGCTCTCCCGGAAGTATCCCTGCGCCACACCGGCGCTGGTGGCCCGGCGAACGGATGCGCGCACCGGCGACAGGGCCGACGCCACCGTCTGCTCGAGCGGGCCGTGCACCGCGAGCTGCGCGAGCACACGCACCTGCTGCACCTCGGCCCAGATGGCGGCGCCGATCAGGGCGAGGTGGATGCGCGGGTCGTCGTGGTGCACGTCGGCCAGCGCCTCGGAGATGCGGGCGCCGCCGCGCGTGAGCAGCTCGGCGAGCAGTTCGTCACGGGAGGAGAAGTGGCCGTAGAGGGCGCGGCGCGAGAGCCCGGCCTCGGCGGCGACGGCGTCGAGCGACGCCTCGGGGTCGCGGCGGAAGACGACCGAGGCGGCGAGCACGATGGCCTCGCGGTTCTCGAGGGCGTCGCGCCGCGGAGCGCGGGGGGAGAGAGTGGTGGTCACGCCCCCGATTCTACTAACTTGCACACGGCTGTGCAAGTTATCCCGAGGTCGTCGCCCGCCACGAGGCCGCCGAGGCCTCGAGGGCCGCCCGCAGCGCACTGATCGCCGCGGATCCGCTCGCCGAGGCCCGGTGCGCCGTGAAGATCGTGCGCCGCGGCGCGCCCGGCGGCGTGACCAGCCGGCAGGTCGTCGGCCGTCCCGCCCAGACGAGCTCGGGCATGAACGCCACGGCGTTGCCCGTCTCGATCAGCCGGATCTGCGTCTGCAGGTCGGCGGTCTCGTACCGCACGTCCGGTTCGAAGCCCGCGACCCGGCAGAGCTGCTCGGCGAAGTGGCGGCTCGCGGTGCCCCGAGGTTCCATCACCCAGGGCATGGTGCGGGCATCCTGCATCGAGGCCAGCGGATGCGGGCTGGCCGCCTCGCCCGGCAGCGCCAGCTCGACCGCGTCGCTGGTGAGGTCGTGCCGCTCGAGACCGCTGAGCCACGGGGCCGAGTGCGCCGGGTACTCCTCGCCGACCACGAGGTCGAACTCCCGCGCCCAGGTGTCGTGCAGCGCCTGGCCGGGCTCGCGCTGCGCCATCTCGATGCGCACGTTCGGATGCTCGTCGGTCATCGATCGCAGGGCCGGGGGCATCAGGGTGAGCGCCGCCGACTGGAACACCGCGACCCGCAGGGTGCCGCTGACGGTCTCGAGCGAGGACTGCAGCGCGACGTCGGCGCGCTCGAGCGTGTCGAGCAGCTCGGCGGCGGACGCGACCAGCACCTCGGCCTGGGGAGTGAGCTGCAGGCGTCGTCCGGTGCGGCGGAACAGGGGCACGCCCGCCTCGCGTTCGAGGGCGCTCAGCTGCTGCGACACGGCCGAGGGGCTGAAGCTGAGCGCTTCGGCGACGGCCGCGATGGTGCCGCGGATCGCCAGTTCGCGCAGCAGCACGAGTTTGCGCACGTCGAGCATCCGGACTCTTCTCTGTTCACCTCAGCTTACGCATATGCATCAGGAACCATCGCTTTTGCTGAGGCTTGCCGTGACGGAGCATTGCTGCATGACCGATCTGACGGATGCGCCCCGCACCACGACCGATGCCGCTGTGACCGGAGCCGCCACGACCGACGCCACCGCCCCCCGCCCGGGGACGAGCACCGACACCGCCGCCCTAACCGACGAGGTCGTCGCGCTGGTGCGCCGCTGGCTGAGCGAGGCCGCGAGCCACGAGTCCGACGTCTCGGCCACCCGCCTGGCCGGCGTGCTCGCCGACCCCAAGGGCCTCGACTTCACGGTCGGCTTCGTCGACGGCGTCGTGCGCCCGGAGGACCTCAAGGTCGCCGCCGCCACGCTCGCCCGGATCGCCCCCGACGTGCCCGCGTTCCTTCCGCTGCCGCTCCGCGCCGCCGTGCGCCTCGGCGGGGTGATGGCACCGGTGCTGCCCGGCGTCGTGGTGCCGATCGCGCGCCGTGTGCTGCGGCAGATGGTCGGCCACCTCGTGATCGACGCCACGGACACCAAGCTCGGGCCGGCGATCGCGAAGATCCGAAAGCCGGGCACGCGCCTGAACGTGAACCTCCTCGGCGAGGCCGTGCTGGGCGAGCAGGAGGCGGGGCGACGGCTCGGTGGCACGGTCCGGCTGCTCGGCCGCGACGACGTCGACTACGTCTCGATCAAGGTCTCGTCGACGGTCGCTCCGCACGCGCCCTGGGCCTTCGAGGACTCGGTCGCCGATGTGGTGGCGAAGCTCATCCCGCTCTTCGCCGAGGCCGCGAAGCCGTTGAAGAGCGGACGGCCCGCGAAGTTCATCAACCTCGACATGGAGGAGTACAAGGATCTCGACCTCACCCTCGAGGTCTTCATGCGTCTGCTCGACCGGCCCGAGTTCCGGCAGCTCGAGGCCGGCATCGTGCTGCAGGCCTATCTGCCCGACGCGCTCGCCGCGATGATGCGCCTGCAGGAGTGGGCGGCGAAGCGCCGGGCCCACGGCGGCGCCGGCGTCAAGGTGCGCCTGGTGAAGGGCGCGAACCTGCCGATGGAGCAGGTCGAGGCCTCGCTGCACGGCTGGCCGCTCGCCACCTGGGGCACGAAGCAGGACTCCGACACCAACTACAAGCGCGTGCTCGACTACGCGCTGCACCCCGACCGCATCGGCAACGTGCGGCTCGGCGTCGCGGGCCACAACCTCTTCGACCTCGCCTACGCCTGGATCGTCGCCGGCCGCCGCGGCGTGCGCGACGGCCTCGAGTTCGAGATGCTGCTCGGCATGGCGCAGGGCCAGGCCGAGGCGGTCAAGCGCGAGGTCGGCTCGCTGCTGCTCTACACGCCGGTGGTGTCGCCGAAGGAGTTCGACGTGGCGATCGCGTACCTGATCCGGCGCCTCGAGGAGGGTGCGTCGCAGGAGAACTTCATGTCGGCCGTGTTCGAGCTGAACGACCGGCCCGAGCTGTTCGAGCGCGAGCGCAGCCGCTTCACCGCCTCGCTCGAGGCCCTCGACACCGCGGTGCCGGCGGCCCGCCGGGTGGCGGACCGCTTCGCGGAGGTGGGTCGATCGGCGCCCGGCCGCTTCGTCAGCACGCCCGACACCGACCCGTCGGTGGCCGCCAATCGCGTGTGGGCCGACGGGATCCTCGCGCGCATCGAGGGCAGCACGCTCGGCGTCGACACCGTCGCGGCCGCGCGCGTCGAGACCGAGGCCGAGCTCGAGCGCATCGTCGCCGCGACCGTTCAAGCCGGGCGCGCGTGGGCGGAGCTGGGGGCCGCCGAGCGCGGCGCCATCCTGCACCGCGCCGGCGACGTGCTCGAGGAGCGCCGGGCCGAGCTGATCGAGGTGATGGCCGCCGAGGCCGGCAAGACCATCGACCAGGCCGACCCCGAGGTCTCGGAGGCCGTCGACTTCGCCCACTACTACGCCGAGCGCGGCCTCGAGCTCGAGGACGTCGAGGGTGCGACGTTCGTGCCCGCCCGCCTGACGCTGGTCACCCCGCCGTGGAACTTCCCCGTCGCCATCCCGGCCGGTTCGGCGCTGGCGGCGCTCGCCGCCGGGTCGCCCGTGCTGTTCAAGCCCGCGGGCCTCTCCGCCCGCTCGGGCGCACTCGTCGCCGAGGCGCTCTGGGCCGCCGGGGTGCCCACCGACGTGCTGCGGCTCGTCGACGTCGACGAGGAGACGCTCGGCCGTCAGCTGGTCTCGCACCCCGCCGTCGACCGCGTCATCCTGACCGGCGCGTTCGAGACGGCCGAGCTGTTCCGCTCGTTCCGCCCTTCGTTGCCCCTCCTGGCCGAGACGAGCGGGAAGAACGCGATCATCGTCACTCCGTCGGCCGACCTCGACCTCGCCGTCAAGGACGTCGTCGCCTCCGCGTTCGGCCACGCCGGCCAGAAGTGCTCGGCCGCGTCGCTCGTGGTGCTGGTGGGCTCGGTGGCGTCCTCGCCGCGCTTCCGCTCGCAGCTGATGGATGCGATCTCCTCGCTGCCCGTCGGCCTGCCCCACGTCGCATCGACCCGCATGGGTCCGCTGATCGAGGCACCCGGCCCGAAGCTCCGCGAGGGGCTCACGACGCTCGGCGCGGGGGAGTCGTGGCTGATCCGCCCGCGCGCGCTCAGCAGCGACGACGCCCGCCTCTGGAGCCCGGGCCTCCGCGACGGCGTCGCGCGAGGCTCGGCGTTCCACCGCACCGAGTACTTCGGCCCGATCCTCGGCATCATGACCGCGGCCACGCTGGAGGAGGCCATCGACATCGTCAACGAGGTCGACTACGGCCTCACCTCCGGTCTGCACTCGCTCGACCGCGGTGAGATCTCGACCTGGCTCGACCGCATCGAGGCCGGCAACCTCTACGTCAACCGCGGCATCACGGGCGCCATCGTCGAGCGCCAGCCCTTCGGCGGCTGGAAGAAGTCGTCCGTCGGCGCGGGCGCCAAGGCCGGCGGGCCGAACTACCTGGTGAACCTGGGGTCGTGGCTGCCGGCGGCGCCCGCCGCGGGTTCGGTCGCAGCCTCCGGTCCGGCTCGAGCCGAGGCGCCGGCCGCCACCGCGGTTCCGGATGCTCCCGTCCTCCTCCCCGCCGTCACCGCCCTCCTGGCCGCCGCCCGTCACTCCCCCCTCGTGGGCGATGACGCCCTGGCGTCCCTGACCCGCGCCGCGCAAAGCGACGCCCGCGTCTGGAGCGACCGCTTCGGCGCCGCCGTCGACGTCTCCCAGGTCGCCGCCGAGCACAACGTCTTCCGCTACCGTCCGGCGGGCGGCACGGTGGTGCGGGCGGGCTCGGCGGCTCCGGCGGTCGAGGTGCTGCGCGTCGTCGCAGCGGCGCTGCGGAGCGGCGACGCGGCCACGGTCAGCGTCGCCGACCCCGAGCTCGCCGCGCTGCTCGAGGGCCTGCCGGACGGGCTGACGCTGACGGTGCAGGTCGAGACGGATGCCCGGTGGGCGGCGTCCCTCGCCGGGCAGGCGCCGGCGCGCATCCGTCTGATCGGCACCCCCGCCGACGAGGTCGTGGCCGCCACCGCCGGACGCCCGGACGTCGCCCTCTGGAGCGGCCCCGTGACCGAGGCCGGACGCCTCGAGCTGCTGCCGTTCCTCCGCGAGCAGGCGGTCTCGATCACGGCCCACCGCTTCGGCACTCCCGACCGCCCGCTGGCCGAGCTGGTCGAGGCGCTCTGAGACGAATCGCACGGGTCCCGGCCTCGCCAGGATGGATTCGTCCAGATCGGCGCGGCCGCTGCCTGAAGGATTCGACGATATGCGCGACGCATCAGGACGACACCCGTCGTCGTGCATACTCCTTGACGTGAACAAAGCCCCCACCGCCCCCAGTCTCGACGGCCGCGAGTTCGTGATGGAGTCCTCGACCAACAGCGCGGTCGACCCCGCGTCGCCGTCGCGGTTCCACTACTTCGAGCGCGACGGCGTGATCTGGGGCGATTACGACGGCGACACCGTGACCTTCGGCCGCTTCGTCGGCACGCGCACCGGGGATGCTCTGCAGGTGTCGTTCGTGCACCAGATGCTCGACGGCGTCACCGTCGTCAGCGGCACCGGCGGCAGCCGGGTCGAGCTCGACGCCGAGGGCCGCGTGCGGCTCGTCGAGGACTTCGAGATCGACGGCGTCGACCACGTCAGCATCTGCGTCGAGGTCTGACCGCGCGAGCGCCTCAGCGCGCCGCGTCCCGCCCGTTCCCCGCGGTCGTGAACCGCGTCATCCCCAGCCGATTCGTCGATCCCGAGCGGTCGGGGACGTCCGAGGGCAGCAGATAGGCCTTCCGCACGACCTCGTCGAGCACCACCACGGACACCACCGACTTCACCTCGGGTCGCGCGGCCACGACGCCGGTCACGAAGTCGTGCACGCCCCCGATGTCGAGCGAGCGCACCAGCAGCATCGCGTCGTGCTCACCGGTCGTGATGCAGCAGTACTCGACGTCGGGCATCTGCAGGATGCCCTCCCGGAACCGGTGCCACGACTGCGGATGCACCGTCACGAACACCAGCGCGCAGACGTCGAGCCCCACCTTGCCCGGGTCGACCTGCGCCGAGAACCCGGTGATCACTCCGGATGCCGTGAGCTGTTCGACCCGGTTGTAGACGCTCGCCCGCGAGACGTTGACCCGCTCCGCGAGCGCCGACATCGAGATGCGCCCGTTCTCCCGCAGGATGGCGAGGATGCGCAGATTGACCTCGTCGAGACCCCCTGCGCTTTGTCCAGCGGCCGGGGTCACGGCCTGATCGGTGATCGACATATCCGACTCCTCACCCGCCGACGGCGGCATTTCGTCCACGATAGTGCCTCTGGGAAAAAGGACTGCGTCGATTTGTGCCACAGTTTCCCAACACCGTCCAGCCGACCCATTCCCAGGAGGCCTCCATGGTTTTCCGCACCACACGCACAACGCGCTCCACCCCGACGCGAGTCGCGATCGCCGCAGCAGCGGTCTCGCTCACCCTCCTCGTCGCGGGCTGCTCCTCGGGCCGCACCGACACCGCCGACAGCGGCACCCAGACGCTCACCATCAACAAGGCGTTCGACCTCAAGACGGCCGACCCGGGCCGCATGTACGAGCCCACCGGCCAGCTGGTCGACAAGGCGCTCTACGAGACCCTCCTCACCTTCGAGGGCGGCGACGTCTCCAAGGTCGTCGACGGCCTCGCGAGCCTCGAGCAGTCCGACGACGCCAAGACCTTCACGCTGACCCTGACCGGCGAGCACACCTTCTCCGACGGCACCGCGATGACCGCCGACGACGTGGTCTTCTCGCTGCAGCGCGTGATCGGCCTGAAGGGCAACCCCTCGTTCCTGCTCGACGGCGTCACCGTCACGAAGCAGGACGACAAGACGGTCGTGCTGACCACCGAGACCCCGACGCCCGCCCTCCCGGCGATCCTCGCGAACCCGGCCCTCGGCATCCTGAACTCCAAGGTCGTGAAGGAGAACGGCGGCACCACCGACGAGACCGACACCGCCGAGAAGTTCCTCAACACCACCTCCGCCGGCTCGGGCCCGTACGTGCTCGACACCCTCGACCTCGCCTCGCAGGTCGTGCTGACCGCGAACGAGAACTACGACGGCGACGCCCCCGGCTACGGCCGCGTGGTCATCCAGAACGTCGAGGGCGCCACTCAGAAGATCAACGTCGAGGGCGGCAGCGCCGACGTGGCGCTCGACCTCTCGGGCACCCAGGCCGAGGCGCTCGGCGACTCGGTCGAGGTCACCAGCGACCCCTCGGCGAACGTGATCTTCCTGCTGCTCAACCAGAACCCGAGCGTCTCGGCGATCACCTCGAACCCCGACTTCGTGAAGGCCGTCAAGGAGGCGATCGACTACGACGACCTCGTCTCGATCGCCGGCACCGGCACCGCGCAGGCCTCCGGCGTCGTGCCGAGCATGCTGCTCGGTGCCCTCCCCGAGAGCGGAGCGCTGACGCAGGACCTCGACGCCGCCAAGGCCGACCTCGCGAAGAGCGGCTACGCCGGAGAGTCGGTGACGCTCAACTTCCCGAGCGACATCAGCCTGAACGGCATCGACTTCCCGACGATCGCCCAGCGCATCCAGTCGCAGCTGAAGGACGCCGGCATCACGGTCGAGCTCGCCCCGGCCCCCGTCGCCACCGAGCTCGACGCCTACCGCAACGGCACCGAGACCATGGGCCTCTGGTACTGGGGCCCCGACTACCCCGACCCGAGCGACTACCTCGTGTTCACCCCGGGCAACGTCGTCGGTCTCCGCTCCGGCTGGGCCGAGGGCGCGAACCCCGCGATCTCGACGCTGGCCGACGCCGCGGCCGCCGGCGGCTCCGACGAGGAGCGCCAGTCGCGCTTCGAGGAGCTGCAGACCGCGCTGAACGCCGACGGCCCCTTCATCCCGCTGCTCCAGCCCGGCAACAACATCGCTGCCGCGAAGGACGTGACGGGCGTCGTCTACAACGCCGTGTGGACCATCGACATCGCGGCCCTCGCCGCGAAGTAGCTCGTGTCCACCAGCACGAAGGCCGTCCGGTCACCGCGTTCGCGCGGTGGCCGGGCGGCCCACCCGTTCCTCCGCTACGCGCTGCGCCGCGTGCTCACCTCGCTGCTGCTCGTGGTGGGCGTGACCCTCGTCACCTTCGTGCTGACGAACCTCGTGCCGGGCGACCCGGTCGCCGCGGCCCTCGGCCAGCGCGCCGCGGAGGACCCCGCGATCGTCGCCCAGTTCCGCGCCACCTACGGTCTCGACCAGCCGCTCGTGGTGCAGTACTTCACCTACCTCGGCAACCTGCTGCAGGGCGACCTCGGCGTCTCGACCACCACGCACAACCCCGTGGTCGACGACCTGGCGAAGGCCCTGCCGGCCACGCTCGAGATCGCGCTCGGCGCCATCGTGCTCAGCGTGATCATCGGCGTGGTGCTCGGCACCATCGCCGCCTACCGCCGCGGCAAGGCCTCCGACCACGTGCTCCGCGTGGTGTCGCTGGCCGGCCTCAGCGTGCCGACGTTCTGGCTCGCGCTGGTGCTCTACTACGTCTTCTACTTCCAGCTGCACATCGCCCCGGGCTCCGGCCGGCTGAGCAGCGACTTCACGACGCCGCCCACGGTGACGGGCCTCTACACGGTGGATGCCCTGCTGGCCGGTCAGCTCGACACCTTCCTCGACGCGGCCTCGCACCTGTTCCTCCCGGTGCTCGTGCTGACCCTCTACACCGTGGGCCTGCTGACCCGGTTCGTGCGCACGGCGGTGCTGGAGATCCTCGACCAGGACTACGTTCGCGCCGCCCGCGCCAAGGGTCTGCCGACCCGCACGGTGATCTTCTCGTACGTGCTGCGGGGGGCGAGCATCCCGATTCTCACCGTCGTGGGTCTCGCCTTCGGCAGCCTGCTCAGCGGCACCGTGCTGGTCGAGGCGATCTTCGCCTGGCCGGGCATCGGCTCGTACGCCTACCAGGCCGCCTCGCACCTCGATCTGCCCGGCATCATGGGCGTGGGCCTCCTGATCGGCGTGATGTACCTGCTGGTGAACCTGATCGTCGACCTGCTCTACGGCGTGCTCGACCCGAGAGTGAGGCTGGCCTCGTGACGGATGCGCGAACCACCCGCCCCGACCCGCGCGACGGTGCCCCGGCCGGCCCCCGCGACGGTGTCGGCGCCGGGATGCTCGACCCAGTCTCCGCCGCCGGCCCGCGCTGGCGTCGCCCGCGCCTCCGGCTCGGTCGCTGGTCGGCGCCGCTCGGCCTCCTGGGCGCCGCCGTCGGGATCCTCTGGATCCTCGTCGCCCTGCTCGCCCCCGTGATCGCCCCGCACGACCCGCTCGCGCAGGACCTGCCGATCCTCCAGGCGCCCGGCGAGGGCACCCTGATGGGCACCGACGCGCTCGGCCGCGACGTGTTCTCCCGCGTGATCTGGGGTGCGCGCGTCACCATCCCGCTGGCCCTGCTGCTGGTCGTCATGTCGGTGCTGATCGGCGCGATCGTCGGGGCCGTCGCCGGGTTCTTCGGCCGCGCGGTCGACGAGGTGGCGATGCGCGTCACCGACCTGGTGATGGCGTTCCCCACGGTCATCCTGGCCATGGTCATCGCGGCCGCTCTCGGCGCCTCGCTGCTGAACGCGGTGCTCGCGGCGCTGATCGTGTCGTGGCCGGCCTACGCCCGTCTCACCCGCGGTCTCGTGCTCGGGCTGCGCTCCTCGAACTACGTCGTGTCGGGGCAGCTGCTCGGCTTCTCGCCGCTGCGGTCGCTCGGCCGTGACATCGCGCCGAACATCGTCGGGCCCGTGCTGGTGCTCGCGAGCCTCGACATCGGCACGGCCATCCTGCTGCTGTCGGGCCTGTCGTTCCTCGGGCTCGGGGCGAAGCCGCCGACCGCCGAGTGGGGGTCGATGGTGTCGGATGCGATCCAGAACTTCGACGCGTGGTGGATCGGGGTCTTCCCGGGACTTGCCATCCTCACCGTCGTGATCGCGTTCAACTTCGTCGGCGACGCCCTGCGCGACGCCCTCGATCCGAAGTCGCAGACCATCCGCGGGGGAGGCACCACGCTGTGACCGACGCACTCACCATCAGCGGGCTGCGCATCCGCACCCGCACGCATGCCATCGTCGACGGGATCGACCTGGCGCTCACGCGCGGCGGTATCCACGGGCTGGCCGGGGAATCGGGGTCGGGCAAGACGATGACGGCGCTGGCCGTGCTCGGGCTGCTGCCCGGGTCGATGACGGCGAGCGGGAGCATCCGGCTGGCCTCGGATTCTCCGGCCGACGGTTCCGACATCGAGCTCGTCGGCGCCTCGCGGCAGGTGCTCGGCGCGGTGCGCGGGCGCCGGGTCGCGATGGTCTTCCAGGACCCGTCGACGAGCCTGCACCCCCAGCTCACCGTCGGCCGTCAGCTCACCGACCACCTGCGCCACCACCTCGGCCTCTCCAAGACCGCGGCGCGGTCGAAGGCCGAGGCGCTGCTCGAGCGGGTGCGGGTTCCGGATGCGCGGGCCGCCCTCTCCCGCTACCCCCACCAGTTCTCCGGCGGTCAGCGTCAGCGCATCGCGATCGCGGTGGCTCTCGCCTGCGACCCCACCGTGCTGCTGGCCGACGAGCCGACCACCGCGCTCGACGTGACCGTGCAGGCCGGAGTGCTCCAGCTGCTGCGGGAGCTGGTCGATGACGGGGGGCTGAGCATCCTGCTCGTCACCCATGATCTGGGCGTGATGAGCGCCGTCGCCGACGAGGTGACGGTGATGCGTCAGGGGCTCGTCGTGGAGTCGGCGCCGCGGGAGCAGCTGTTCACCGCGCCGCAGGACGCCTACACGCGCTCGCTGCTCGCGGCGCTGCCGGGGTCGAGCTTCGAGGAGAGCCCGGAGGTGCTCGTGGAGGAGCTGGTCGAGGGGCACGAGGCCGGCTCTGCGGGTGGCGCCTCGGCGGGTGGCGCTGCGGTCGCCGGTTCTGCGGTCGATGATGCGGACGACGTCGAAGGGGGAGCGCGATGAGCGCCGGAACGGTTCTCGAGGCCGAGGGCATCGTCGTGGAGTACGGGCGACGGCCGGCGTTGCGGGCCGTGGACGGGGTCGGCTTCCGGGTCGCGGCCGGGGAGGTCGTCGCGCTCGTCGGCGAGAGCGGCTGCGGCAAGTCGAGCCTCGCGCGCGCCGTCGTCGGCATCGAGAAGCGCCGGGCGGGCGACGTGCGCCTGAACGGCGTCGACGTGCCGCCGCTCGGCCTCCGCCGCCGCAGCCCCGCGATGACGGGGATGCAGATGGTCTTCCAGGACCCGAACTCCTCGCTCAACCCCCGCCGCCGCATCGGCGATCAGCTCGGCGACGGCGTGCGCGCCGCGCTCGCCCGCGGCGACGAGGGCTCCGACCCCGCCGACTGGCTGCGCCGCGTCGGGCTCGACCCGGCGATGCTGACCCGCTTCCCGCACGAGTTCTCGGGCGGACAGAAGCAGCGCATCGCCATCGCCCGGGCGCTGGCCGCCCGGCCGCGGATGCTCGTCGCCGACGAGCCCATCTCGGCCCTCGACGCCTCGACCCAGACGAGCGTCGCCGCGCTGATGCGCTCCTTGAGCGTCGAGGCCGGCGCCGGGATGCTGTTCATCTCGCACGACCTCTCGGTGGTGCGGCGCATCGCCGACCGCGTGCTCGTGATGTACCGCGGCCGGGTCGTGGAGTCGGGCGACACCGAGACCGTCTGGCAGAACCCGCTGCACCCCTACACGCGGGCGCTGCTCGCGGCGATCCCGCTGCCCGACGGCCTCGGCCGATTGCCGCTCGCGCCGGCGGAGGCCGACCGGGCCACCTGGCTCGACGACGTGCCCGCCGCCCTGGAGCGGACCGCCGCATGACCCCGCGCACGACCTCCTCCGCGAAGCGCGACGCCGGGGCGGAGCCGGAGACCGGGGACGCGGCACCGCCTGCGGAGCCGACCGCGGGCGTGCCGGCGGCATCCGCTCTGTGGACCATGCCGCGGGCCGTGAACCGCAGCCCGCTGCCCGGCGACGGCGCGTTCATGACCGCCGGATGGGCCGACCCCGAGCCGGTGATCGACCCCGACGACCCCGTGATCGCCTACACGGCCGAGCGGCGGTCGCGGCTGGCGCAGGCGCTGCCGGCCGAGCTGCTGATCATCCCCGCGGGGCTGCCGCGGGTGCGCTCGAACGACAGCGACCACCGCTTCCGACCGGGCACCGATCACGTCTGGCTGACCGGCAACGACGTGGCCGAGAGCGTGCTGGTCGTCGACACGACGGGTGGCGAGGCGGGGTCGATCCTCTACCTGCGCGCCCCGTCGGGCCGCGACGGCGACGAGTTCTGGCAGAACGACGCGCTCGGCGACCTCTGGGTGGGGCCGCGTCCGACGCTCGCCGAGACGCAGGCGGCGCTCGGCATCGAGACCCGGCCGCTGACCGACTTCACCCGCGACTTCGAACGGGCGGCGCGGCGGGCCCGGCGCATCCGGGTGCTGCCCACGCTCGACGAGAGCGTCGACGAGCTCGTGCGGCAGACCTGCGGCACCGCCTTCTCGCCGCATTTCGCCCTCAAGGCGGCGCTCGACGAGCTGCGCCTGATCAAGAACGACTGGGAGATCGGGCAGCTGCAGCTCGCCGTCGACGGCACGGCCCGCGGCTTCGACGACTGCCTCGAAGCCTGGCAGGATGCGCGTGCCGAGCCCCGAGGCGAGCGCTACCTCGAAGGCACCTTCGCGCGCCGCGCCCTCGTCGAGGGGGAGGGGCCGGCGTACGGCTCGATCGTCGCCGCCGGATCCCACGCGACCACGCTGCACTACACCCGCAACACCGGCCCGCTCGTCGACGGCGACCTCGTGCTGATGGACCTGGGCGTCGAGCTGCCGTCCCTCTACGCCGCCGACATCACCCGCACCCTGCCGGTCAGCGGAACCTTCACCCCGCTGCAGCGCGACGTCTACTCGATCGTGCTGCGCGCGCAGCAGGCGGGCATCGACGCGCTGCGGGCGGGCGTGCGCTTCCAGGACTACCAGGACGCGTGCGGGCGCTCGCTGACGGAGGGGCTGATCGAGCTGGGGCTGATCCGCTGCTCGGTCGACGAGGCGATGGCGCCCTCGGCGTCGTACCACCGCCGCTGGAGCATCTCGCGCGCGGGGCACATGCTCGGCATGGACGTGCACGACTGCAACCACGCCCCCCACGAGACGTACCTCGGCGGAGTGCTCGCGGCGGGCCACACGCTCACGGTCGAGCCGGGGCTGTACTTCCAGCCGGGTGACCTGACGGTGCCGGCCGAGCTGCGGGGGCTGGGCATCCGGATCGAGGACGACCTCGTCGTCACCGAGACCTCGTCCATCCTGCTCTCGGCGGGGCTGCCGCGGACGCCCGCCGCGGTGGAGGAGTGGATGGGGGCGCTGGCGCGCTGAGCGTCGCTGGGCGCCGGCGCTCGCCGCCCTTGCACCGCGGCCTCGTCGGGGGCGCGCGCCCGGGCGGCGGCGTGCCCGGCTCCGGTCTGCCCGGCTTGGGCCTGACTCGGAGCGGACTCCGGCCTCGCCCGGGTGCGGGCTCCGGCCCGGCGACGGGCGTGTCGGGGGCGTCGTCCGTAGGATGGGACGACCATGTCCCACCCCGGCAGCACCCCCGCCCCGCTCCCCGGCCCCGCGCCGGAGTCCGACGAGCTCACGCGCCTCATCGCCGACAACGAGACCGACGTCACCGACCGCCCCGGCGTGCGCGCGGCCCAGGCGGGCATCTCGCTCGGCGTGCTGCTGGCGGTCATCGTCCCCCTGATCGCGCTGCTCATCACCGCGGTCGTGACCACGATCGTCTCGACCGCCCCCATCTGGCTCTCGGGCTTCTTCTGGGGCTCCTTCCCCGCACTGTGACCGGCGTCCCGCCTACCCCGGTCGTGCCGTCGGTCGGGCCGCCCACCTCGGTCGTGCAGCGTGACGCGGTGACGGTGCGAGCGGATGCTCCCGCCACCGCCGACCTCGTCCGCGCCGGTTGGACCGCCGTCGCGTCCTCGTGGGCCGCCGAACTCCGGGTGCCCGTCGCCGACGAGGCGGCCGTCGTCGCCCGCCTCGAGCGCCTCGTGGCCCGAGTGTCGCCGCTCGCGCGCATCCGGGAACTCACCCCCGCCGATGCGGACGCCGCCCTCGCCCTCGACCGCGCCACCCTCGCCGACTACCCCGGAGGCCCGGCCACCCGCCACGACCCCCTCACCCCCACGACCGCCCGCCCCGCCGCCGGCCGCCGCGCCTGGGGCGCCTTCCCCACCGACGCCGCGACCGCCGCCGCCCCCTCGCTGCTCGCCATGACGTTCACCGTCGAGCCGGCCGCCGCCCGAGCATCCGTCTCACCCGTCGACCCTGAACCGGTCGACCCCGGCGTCGAGGCCGTCGAGACCGACTTCACGGTGGTAGCCCGCGGCTGGCGCGGCCGCGGTCTCGGCTCGGCGGTGAAGGCGGCCTCCGTGCTCGCCCTGCTCGCGGACGGCCACCGCCGTTTCCGCACCGGCGGCGCCACCGAGAACACGGCGAGCCTCGCCGCGGCCCACACCCTCGGCTACACCATCGACGAACGCTGGCTCACCCTCGAGCCGCCGGCCTGACGGAGGCTGCCTCCCGCGCCTCGAACCGCGTGGCGACCCGACGGGTGATTAGCAGGAGCGCGATGGCGACCGCGATCAGCAGCACCACCACCGGCACCGCCCGACGGCCGGAGAGGACGAGCAGCGACGCCTCCCAGCCGAGGCGCAGCACGAGTGGCGCGGCGAGCCCGGCGATCACGACGTCCCAGCGACGACCGCGCGCGACCAGGACGTAGGCGATGGTCGCGCCGAGGATTGCACCGGGCACCGCCTGGGTCGCGAGACCCGAGAGCACCTGCCAGATTGCGACCACCCCGACCGATGCCGCCTCGGGCGGTCCGGCAGAGGAGAGGACGATCTGCATCACGGCGAGCCCGGTGCCGACGCCGAAGCCGATGACCAGTCCGTCCAGCGGCCCGCGCAGCCGGTTCCGCACCACCAGCAGCGCCGAGATCGCCCCGATCAGCAGCACGATCTCCTCGGCGAAGGGCCTCGTCAGCTGCTCGTCCATCCGGAGGTCCAAGGCGACCTGGTTCAGCGCCGACGCACCGCCGGCACCGAATGACGCGCCCATCACGAGCGATAGGAGCACGGTCGCGACGCGGAGGCGTGACCGGGGCAGCAGCACGAGACCGGCCGCGCCCAGCGCCAGCGTGCTGAGGCCGAGGCTGATCCAGGTCGTCGACTCGGGATCCGGTAGTGCCAGGAGCGCCGGCGTCACCACCACGAGCCCGGCCACCGCGAGCAGGAGATACAGCCCGATCGACGCGCCCGCCCGCCGTCCGGTGCGCGGGTCGATGGTGCCCGTCAGCGTCTGAGTCACGTCCCCACCCGAGTCCGAGGCAGCGGCGGCTGCCGTCCCCACTGTGGCAGCGGCACACGCACGGAGGCAAGGGGCCGCGGTGGCGGTCGCGCGCACGGGGGCCGAGGGTCCGCGGTGGCGGCCGCAGGTGGGCTTGGGTGCGGCCGCGTGACGAACCAGCACGACGGATGTGGCGGAAATGTTTGCGTGACCACAACGGGGGGTGTCACAATGTTCACGCAAACAGGCTCTCCAACGAAGGATTTCCATGACATCGTCGTCACGCGCCCGCACGGCCGCCGTGGCGGGGTCGATCGCTCTGCTGCTCGGCGCCTCGGCGCTCGGCGGCGGGGCCGCGGCCTCCGCCTCGCCCTCAAGCCCAGGAGCCCCGGCAGCCGCAGCACCACAGGAAGCAGCCCCAACCCCCCTCACCATCACCCCCAACCCCGCCTACCAGAACCAGGCCTTCGAGGGCTGGGGCACCAGCCTCGTCTGGTTCGCCAACGCCACCGGCGACTACCCCGCCGACGTCCGCCAGGACCTCTTCGACAAGGTCTTCGGCGAAGACGGCCTGAACCTCAACATCGCCCGCTACAACATCGGCGGTGGCAACGCCTCCGACGTCCCTCCCTACCTCCGCCAGGGCGCAGCGGTCGACGGCTGGTGGAACCCCGACCTCGACGCGAGCGACGCCGACGGCCCGATCACCTCCGACTACGCCGACCGCGACCGCTACGCCGCAGCCTGGAACCCCGACGACCCGGCGTCCTACGACTTCACCGCCGACGAGACCCAGCGCTGGTGGGTCGAGCAGCTGAAGAGCCGCATCACCAAGTGGGAGGCCTTCAACAACTCCCCGCCCTACTTCATGACCGAGAGCGGCTTCGTCTCCGGCGGCTTCGACTCGAGCGCCGAGCAGCTGAAGCCCGAGGCGATCGGTGACTACGTGGCCTACCTGAAGACGGTGGTGCAGTCCGTGGAGGAGCAGGAGGGCATCCGCTTCGACACCGTCGACCCCTTCAACGAGCCCAACACGAACTACTGGGGCACGAACATCGACGAGTCGACCGGATGGCCCAAGCAAGGCGGTCAGGAGGGCGCCCACATCGGCCCCGAGGTTCAGGACCAGGTCATCAAGGCCCTCGCCGCCGAGCTCGCCGAGGACACCACGACCACCGACGCCGTGATCTCGGCCATGGACGAGACGAACCCCGGCCTGTTCGCCACCAACTGGAACACCTGGAGCGACGAGGCCAAGGCCGAGGTCGACCAGCTGAACGTGCACACCTACGGCACCGGCGGCCGCCCCTACGCCCGCGACATCGCCAAGGCGGCCGGCAAGCCGCTCTGGATGAGCGAGATCGAGGGCGACTGGGACGGCTCCGGCGTCAACAACCAGACCAACATCGCCAACGGCCTGGGTGTCGCCGCCCGCATCACCGACGACCTGCGCGAGCTCGAGCCGAGTGCCTGGGTGCTCTGGCAGCCGGTCGAGGACGCCTACAACATGGAGAAGGTCGAGAAGCTCAACTGGGGCAGCGTGCAGATCGACTTCGACTGCAACGCCGACGGCGACAGCGTGCGGCGCCTCGCCGACGGCGACGCCGACCCGAGCTGCAAGGTCGAGACGAACGCGAAGTACAACACGATCCGCAACTTCACGCACTACATCCGCCCCGGTGACCACATCATCCCCTCGACGGATGCGCAGACCACCACTGCCCTGAAGGCCGACGGCAGCGGGGTCACCCTGGTGCACGCGAACCCGTCGACCGGCGACCGCGCGGTCACGGTCGACCTGTCGGAGTTCGGCACCATCGCTCCCGGAGCCACCCTCACCCCGATCGTCACCACCGAGTCGCCCGCCGACGACGTGACGGCGAACGCCCTCGTCGAGGGCACGGCGGTGCCGGTTGACGCGACCGCGAAGACGGTCACGTCACGGTGCCCGCCCGCTCGGTGTCGACGTTCGTGGTCTCGGGCGTCAGCGGGGTGGCCGACACGGCGATCCCGCTCGAGGACGGTTCGGCCTACCAGATCGTCGGCACGCAGAGCGGGAAGGCACTGACGCCGAACGGTGCTGTGGCCACCGGCGAGGCGCCCGGTGCGGTGATCACCGCCACCACCGCCGAGAACGCGGCCGGCCAGCTCTGGACGGTCGACAAGCTCACCGACGGCGTCAGCAACTCCGAGCGCTACGTGCTCCGCGGCGCGAACGGCCAGGTGCTCGCGGCAACGTCCGACGGTGTCGTGCTGCGTGACCAGACGCCCGAGCAGGCGGCGGCCGACCGGTCGAGCCAGTGGATCCTCACCACCTCGACCGGCGCGAGCTGGTCCCTGGTCAACGCCCAGACCGCGACGGCGCTGGAGGTGCCCGGGCAGTCGACCGACGAGGGCGCCCCGGTGAACGTCTACCAGTCGAACAACGGCGCCAACCAGGCCTGGGGCTTCCGCGACACGGCGCTGCAGGGCTTCGAGCCGATCACGGTGAACACGGTCGCGGGGGTCGCCCCGGTGCTGCCCGCGACGGTCACCCCGATCTACGGCTCGGGCGCCGGCATCGCGGTGCCCGTCTCCTGGAACACCGAGGGCCTGGACTGGAGCACCCCCGGCACCGTCACGGTGACCGGTTCGGGAACGGACGCGTTCGGCACGGCGTTCGACAGCGCATCCGTCACCGTCGAGGTCGGCGGCTTCACGTCGACCGACCCGGTCTCGCTGACCACCTACGAGGGGGTCGAGCTGCAGAGCGTGATCGACGCGGCGCCGGCCACCGTGCCCGCGCGCATCGGGGCGAGCTCCACGAGCTACGATGCCGCCGTGACCTGGGACTTCTCCGGCGTCACCTCTGCCGATCTGATGTCGGCCGGCGTGGTGACGGTGCCGGGCGAAGCGGTCTCGAACGACCCGGGCGCGCCGGCGCTGCCCGCGACGCTCTCGGTGATCGTGACCGTGCCGGGCTCGTCGAACGTGGCCCCGGATGCGGCGACGACCGCCTCGGCCACCTTCACCGAGCCGGGTTACAGCGTCGACGCCACCCGCAACCGGGTGCTCGACGACAAGGGCTGGTCGAACTGGGTGAGCAGCTCGAAGCGTGAATCCGACACGCTGAGCTATGACCTCGGCTCGGTCAAGACGGTCGACAGCGTCACGCTGCGCTTCTGGAAGGACGGGACCTCCGAGACCTGGCCGACCTCGCTGACCGTCGAGTACCGCACTCCCGCGGGGGACTGGGTGGCGGCTCCGGATGCTCCGACCGCCGTCGTCTCGCCCGACGGAACCGCTCCCGTGGTCGACGTCGCCCTCGGCGGAGTGCAGGCCTCGGCGGTGCGGGCGACGCTCACGGCTAAACCGAACACGCACATGATCGTGTCGGAGGTGGAGATCTACGCCACCTCAGCCGGCGTCTCGACGGTGTCGCAGCTCGCGCGACTGGCGGTCGACGGCGTCGCGATCGAGGGCTTCGACCCGGCGACCACCGCGTACACGGTGCCGTCGTCGGGGTCGCGGATCCCGGTGCTGCAGGCGTTCGCCGTTGACACCGACGCCACGGTGGCCATCGACCCGGCGACGGATGCGAACGGCGCGGTCGCGACCGTGACCGTCACGGCACCCGACGGCGTGAGCGTCACGAGCTACACGGTGCGCTTCGACCGGGCGGTCGCGGTGTCGGCGGTGGTCTCGGGCACGCAGGTGGACGGGGCGTACCGCGTGGGCTCGCCGCTCTCGGTCGTCGTGACGACCGACCCGGCGGCTGCTGCCGCTGCCGCTTCGGTGCAGTGGATGCGCGACGGGGCTCCGATCGCGGGAGCCACGTCGCCCGGCTACACGCCGGTCGCGGACGATGCCGAGCACGCCGTCTCGGCGCGCGTGACCGCGGGCGCGGACGGGTACCGCGCGGGGACCACGGATTCGGCAGCCGTCGCCATCGCGGCGGCGGTCGTCCCGCCGGTCACGCCGGGCGACCCGGGCACGCCCGGCGACCCCGGCACCCCGGGCACTCCGGGTTCGCCTGGGACTCCCGGTGCTCCCGGTGACGGCTCGGGTGGCTCCGGCTCCGGTGGTGCGGGTTCGGGCGGCACGAGATCCGGCTCGGCCGGGAGCGGCGGCTCGGGCTCCGGCGGCCTCGCCTCGACCGGCGCGGAGCCGCTGCCGCTCGTGGCGGGAGGCCTCCTGGCGCTGCTCCTCGGCGGCCTGGCCCTCGGCCTCCGCCGCCACCGCCGCGCCTGACTCCGTCCACGCCGGCCCGCCCGGCCTGGACCGGCCCCGCCCACCCGGCCTGGACCGGTCCCGCTCATCCGGCCTGGACCGGTCCCACCAGTCGGCCTGGACCGGTCCCGCCCATCCGGCCTGAATCGGTCCTCACCCAGCCGGATGCGGCGCACCACCCCGGTGCGCCGCATCCGTCTCTCGGGCGATGGCTTCGGGCACGCGTCCGCGTCACCGAGCCCTCTGGAGCGGCGGCGCCGCCCAGGCGTGCGCGAAGCGCCCTGGTGTGCCGCATCCCACCTATTCGCGTCTTCCGCCCCGGAGTCCAGGTGGGCCGGGCCCTTCTCCCGCCGAACCGTCGCAAATCGCACTCTCAGCGCATCGAGAGGGCGGTTTGCGACGGGTCGATGGCCGCGTGGGGTCAGACGCATGGGGTCAGACGGGCCGGGTCAGGCGGGCGGGAGGCGGAGCTCGAGGCGGGCACCGCCGAGGGGCGAGGCCGCGGCGGTGGCCGTGCCTCCGTGCGCCGCCGCGATCGAGGCGACGATCGGCAGGCCGAGCCCCGATCCGCCGCTGTCGCGCGCGCGGGAGTCGTCGAGCCGCACGAAGCGCTCGAACACGCGGTCGCGCTCGGCGGGCGGGATGCCCGGTCCGTCGTCGTCCACGGTGAGCAGGGCGGCGCCGTCGAGGACGGTGCACGAGATCGCGATGCGCCCGCGGGCGTGCCGCGCCGCGTTGTCGCCCAGGTTGCGGAGGGCTCGCTCGAGCATCCGGGTGTCGCCGCGCACGCGTGTCGCCGAGACGCCGGCCGCGTCGATCGTGAGGTGGGGAGCGAGCGTGCGGAGCCTCCGCGCCTCGGCGAGGGCGAGGTCGTCGAGGTCGACGTCGCGCGCATCCGGAACCAGGCCCCGCTCGTCGGCCCGCGCCAGCAGCAGCAGGCCGTCGACGAGCTCGGCCATGCGGGCGGACTCCTCGGCGACCGTGCGGCCGAGGCGCTCGACCGGCAGGCGGTCGGGGTAGGCGAGCGCGACCTCGGCGTTCTGGCGCAGGGCGCTGATGGGGGAGCGCAGCTCGTGCGAGGCGTCGGACACGAAGCGGCGCTGCCGGCGCTGGCTCTCGTCGAGGCGCTCGAGCATGCGGTTCATGGTCTGGGCGAGGCGGTCGATCTCGTCGCCCGATCCGGGGGTGGCGATGCGGCGGCCGAGGTCGGCGGCGGTGACCTGCTCGGTGTCCAGACGGATGCGCTCGACCGGCCGCAGCGCCCTCCCCACGGCGAGCCAGGTCACGAGGGCCATGGCGGCGACGAGCAGCGGCACGGCGACGAGCAGCAGCACGACGGTCGTGCCGACGGCCTCGGCGCGCGGCCCGTCGTCGACGCCGGCGACGAGCAGTCCGTCGTCGACCTCCTTCGCCGCCACCACGAGCCGATCGTCGTCACCCGGCACGGTGACCACGCGGCCAGTGAGGTCGCCGGCATCGCCGTCGTCGTCGCCGCCGCCGGCCGTGACGAGCGGCGGCGCATCCTCGAGTTGGTCGGAGGCCCCCAGCACCACCCCGTCGCGCACCACCTGGGCGTACCCGTCGTGCTCGGTGAGTGCGCCGGGCCCGCCGGCGTCGACCGCGGCCTCGAACCGGTCGAGCTCGAGCTCGGCGGCGGTGGTCGCCTGGTCGAGCAGACTCTGCGACAGCACGAACGCGAACCCCGCCCCGCCGAGCCCCGCCGACACCGCCACCACGAGCGTCGTGATCACCGTGATGCGCGCCCGCACCGAGCGGAAGCGGCGGCCCTCACCCATCGTCGACCACCCGGTACCCCGACCCCCGCATCGTCTCGATCGACGCCCGCCCGAACGGCCGGTCGACCTTGTTGCGCAGGTGCCGCACGTACACCTCGACGATGTTCGGATCGCCCTCGAAGTCGAAGTCCCACACCGCCCCGAGCACCTCGCGCTTCGACACGACGGCACCCGCCCGCGACACGAGGAACTCGAGCACGCTGAACTCCCGCGTCGTCAGCTCGATCGGCACGTCGCCGCGGGTGACCCGCTTGGTCGCCGGGTCGAGCGCGAGATCGCCCACGGTCAGCACGGTCGGCCGCTCGGCGCCCCCGCGCCGGATCAGCGCCCGCAGCCGCGCCACCAGCACCTGGAACGAGAACGGCTTGGTGAGGTAGTCGTCGGCCCCGGTGTCGAGCGCCTCGACCTGGTCGAGGTCGCCGTCTTTCGCGGTGAGCATGATCACGGGCGTCCAGTCGCCGGCCTGCCGCAGCTCGGCGCAGATGCGGAACCCGCTCATGCCCGGCAGCATGAGGTCGAGCACGATGGCGGCGTAGTCGTTCTCGCGCGCGAGCCACAACCCGTCGGTGCCGTTCGTGGCGGTGTCGACGGCGAAGCCCTCGGCCTCGAGCCCGGTCTCGACGGCGCGCAGCAGGTTCAGCTCGTCGTCGATCACGAGGATGCGCATCCGGTCTCCCTCCGCTCCGTCAACGCTACAAGGGCGGGCCGACATCGCCGGCCCGCCCTGGGTCTCGCCCCTACTTCTCGGTGCGCACGACCCCGAACGAGGCGTCGAGGTCGATGTCGACCTCGGTGCCGTCATCCAGTCGCACCTCGACGTCGTAGGCGTGGTCGGCGTCGTCGCTCGTCTCGGCGTCGGTCACGGTGCCGCCGCCGGCCTCGGCGATCGCGGCGGCCGAGGCCTTCTCGAGCTCCTCGCCCTGCAGGTCGTCGGGGTCGACGGATGCGCTGCCCGCACCCGCGCCGGCACCCTCGTCATCGCCGCCATCCGCCGGGCCGCCCGTCCCGCCCGTGCCGCTCTCGCCGCTTTCGCCCGAGCCGCTGCCGCTGCTGCTCGACCCGGTGTCGCCCACCCGGTCATCCGCGCTGCTCGACACCACGCCGAACGCCCCGTCCAGCTCGACCTCGTAGTACCGCCCGTCGTCGCCCTTCAGCTCGAGCTCGTACCCGTCGTCGTCGCGCTCGGCCGAGGTCACCGACCCGCCGCCGATCTCCTCGGAGGCCACCGTCGCCGCGCGGTCGAGGTCGCCGCCGGTCAGCGCGTCGGACCCCTCGAACCCGTCGGTCGCGGCATACGCGATCCCGGTTCCGCCGAGCACGAGCACAGCCGCCAGGGCCGCTCCGCCGATGATCTTCGTCTTCTTCTGCATGGGGTTCTCCTTCGTGAAGCGAGTGGACACGCACTGCGTGCGAACACCCCCACACTGCCGACCCGGCGCTGAAGCCAGCCTGAAGCGCCCCACCGACCCCGGGGTTGCTCTCTGCCTGGCGGACAGGCGATCACTCGGCTTGAATAAGGGCGACGGGGGACATTCCAGGTGAGCAATTCCGAGGTACGCCCGTGGTGGCTCGTCGTGGCGAGGCCGCTGGGCTTCGTGCTTGCTCTGCTCGGGGCCCTCGGATTCGTCGCCACCGTCGGTCAGTTGGGTGCAGCGCCAGGCGCCGCGACGTTCCTCGGTCTCGTGGGTGGACCGCTGATCGTGCTGGCCGGGTACCACGTGGGCAGCAGCGGTGCGACGGGGCGCCCGCGCCCGCGCGCGCTCCGTCGGGTGCTGGTGTTCGTGGTGCTGCCGGTGGTGCTCGCGGGTTTTCTCGTGCTGCTGCTGACGGGGAGATAGAGCTGACTGTCGGGAGGCTCGCGGTCGCGCTCGTGCTGAAGAGCATCCGGAAGCACCATCCGTCGCTTCGACGGTTCGAACCGCGCTAGACCGCCGTAGAGGGTGTGGGGGCTCTCGATCGACTCTCGCGCCGCGCGCGCAGATCCTGACGAATGCAGCTGATCAGGAGCACCAGCGCGAGCACCCACAGGGCGAACTCGATGAACCCCGTGGCGGCTGGCGGCTCGAGATCGTGCGCGGAGGCCGATGCGAGGTCGCCGCTGGAGATCCGGAGCGCGAAGTCGCTGAGGGCGTGCAGCGCTATGGCCACCCACAACCGTCCTGTGGCGCGGAAGGCGCCGTAGAGTACAGCGCCCATCAGCGCCGTGCCGCCGATCTGGATCGCGATGAACGCGACGGGCAGCCCGGCCATGAGGCTGCCGAGCGCATGTCCCGCACCGAACAGGAGCGACGTCGCGACGAGGGTCAGTGTCTCTCCGTGATGAGAGCGGATGCTCGCCCGGAGGATCCCGCGGAAGTACAGTTCCTCGCCGACTCCGACGAGGACGTTGACGCCGAGGATCAGGAGGACGAGCGCCGGATCCCACGCGGCCCACGGAGTGATCGACAGCATGATGACGATCTGGACGAGCACCAGGACCGGGAAGGCGAGCATCCACCACCAACGGGGTCGGGTCTCCAGGCGGCGGGGTTCGCCAGAGCTGCCTACCTAACCCGCCACCCCCACGCTCACCCGAGCCCACGACACTGGAGGCAGTTCGAGCACGATGCTCGACCCGTCCACCTGCACCTCGAGACCCTTCAACGAGACCCGATCGGGGTGAGCGAGCGTGTTCGACGCCGTCGGATCGTCGTCGTGCAGCACGACCGCGTCGGCCGCCGTGATGGCGCCGAGGGCCGACGCGAGCTGAACGGACACCCGCAGTGGCGCATCCTGAGACCGGTTCACGAGGAAGACCGCCGCCCGACCGGCCGCCGCGTCGTAGCTCGCGACCGCGTCGACCACGGGCACGGTGCCGTAGCGGGCGGTGTCGTAGCCGGGCGCGTCGAGCGTCACGTCGACGGCGACGCCGCGTGCGTGAGCCGAGGTCTCGGCGAAGGGGAAGAACGTGGTCTGCCGCCAGGCCGGCCCGCCCGGCTCGGTCATGATCGGCGCGATCACGTTCACGAGCTGGGCGAGGGAGGCGCTGGTCACCCGGTCGGCGTGCTTCAGCAGCGAGATCATCAGGCTTCCGAAGACCACGGCGTCGGTGACGGTGTACTCGTCCTCGAGGAGCCGGGGGGCGACCGGCCAGTTGTCGACGCCGGTGATCTTGTCGACCGTCTCGAACTTCTCGTTGTACCAGATGTTCCACTCGTCGAAGGAGAGGTCGATGGCCCTGCTGCTGCCTCGCACCGCCTTGACGTGGTCGGCGGTGGCGACGACCGCGTCGATGAAGCGGTCCATGTCGACCCCCGACGCCAGGAAGCTCGCGCGGTCGCCCTTCTCCTCGTAATAGGCGTGGCAGGAGATGTAGTCGACGTCGTCGTAGCAGTGCGAGAGCACCACCCGCTCCCACTCGCCGAAGGTGGGCATCGAGGAGCTCGACGATCCGCAGACCACGAGCTGCAGGTCCGGGTCGAACGACCGCATCGCGCTCGCCGTCATGGCGGCCTTCTTGCCGTAGTCCTCGGCGGAGGAGTGGCCGAGCTGCCAGGGACCGTCCATCTCGTTGCCCAGGCACCACATGCGCACGTCGAACGGCTTCTCCCGTCCGTTCGCGCGGCGGGCGTCGGCGCGGGCCGTTCCGGAGGCGAGGTTGGTGTACTCGAGCAGTTCCAGCGCCTCCGCGGTGCCCCGGGTCCCGAGGTTCACGGCGAGCATCAGCTCACTGCCCACCGCCTCGAGCCAGTCCGAGAACTCGTGCAGGCCGACCTCGTTGGTCTCGGTGGAGTGCCAGGCGAGGTCGAGGCGGCGGGGCCGCTCGGCGACCGGTCCGACGCTGTCCTCCCAGCGGAAGCCGGAGACGAAGTTGCCGCCGGGGTAGCGGATGGTCGAGACGCCGAGCTCCTTGACGAGTTCGATCACGTCCTGGCGGAATCCGTTCCCGTCGGCGGTGGGGTGGGAGGGCTCGTGGATGCCGTCGTAGACGGCCCGGCCGAGGTGCTCGATGAACGAGCCGAAGAGCCGTCGGTCGATGGTCCCGATCGGCGAGCGCGGGTCGAGCGAGAGGCGGGCGTCGAGCATTGGAGGGTCCGATCTGATCAAGGGTCCGGTCAGGCGAGGGAGGTCTGGAGGGCGGTGGAGGTGGTGGCGTGCAGCTCGAAGCGGTCAGCGACGGCGTTGCGACGGCGCGCGAGGGTGCCGTCGGACTGCTCGACGAGGTCGAACAGGCCCATGGTGAGGAGGTGATCGGCGCGGGGCGCGTCGCTGTGCCGATAGGTCCACTCGTACATGTCGAACAACGGCCACCAGGTGTACCCGACGACGGCGAGGCCCTGCCGGCGCAGTCGTCCGATCTCGGCCAGCGACTCGTCCATCCAGCGGATGCGCTCTGCCGGCGTTCCGGTGACGCAGGTCTCGCTCAGCATCACGGGGGCGCCGTAGCGTGCGGCGTAGGCGAGCAGCACCTCGGCGAGGCCTTCGGTGCCGGCGTCGTGGTAGGGACGCGGGTCGGCGAATCCTCCGCCGTGATGCACCCCCGCCTCGAAGACCTCCGTGGAATGCCTCGGGTAGTAGTTCACCCCCATCACGTCGGGCTGCACCCGGTTCTCGCTGAACCACGACAGCGAGGCGTCCGACATCCCGCCCCGTGAGAGCTGGCGGAGCAGGGGGTGACGGACGTCGACGCGGCCGGTGACGAGATCCTCGACGAGGAAGGACTGCTCGCGCAGACGGGTCACCGTCTCGACGTGCTCGGCGGCGTCGACGGCGCCCGTGTAGCGCATGCCCGCGTCGACGTGCAGGAAGGTCGCCCGGTCGCCGAGCACCTCCGCGATCGCGCGCTGGGTGCCGACGAATCCTCGGGCGAGCGCCTCCGCGATGCGGGTGAAGCCGGCTTCTCCCGACAGGTACGGCGGCCAGTACGCGTACTCGCCGGAGAACAGGGCGTGGATCGTCGGCTCGTTGACGGGCGTGTAGTCGGTGGCGACGTGGCCGTAGCGTTCGGCGAAACGGGCTCCGTACTCCGTGACGTGCTGTGCGTAGTCAGGATGCGCGAACTGCTGTTCCAGCCAGAGGGGAGTGCCGTAGTGCAGCAGATCCACGAGCGGCCGCAGCTCCAGTTCGGCGAAGCGGTCCATCACGCGGTCGACCCACGACCAGTCCCACGCCCCGGCCTGCGGGGCGACGCGGTACCAGGGCACGCCCCACCGCACCATCTCGGCGCCCACCCCTTTGGCCAGACCGAGATCGGCGCGGTACTGCTGGTAGTGCTCGGTCAGTTCGTACTCGTCGATCGCCCGCTCTCCGGGGCGGGACTGCGGCACGAAGGTGTCCTCGATGCCCAGCGCGAAGTGCAGCCGGCCGTCGTCGAACCAGTTCATGGATGCTCGTTTCTTGTCGTGCGAGTGGGGGAGCCGGTCACTTCAGACCCGTGCTCGCGACGCTCTCGATGAAGCGTCACTGCACGAGCAGGAACATGACGGCGAGTGGCAGCACGGCGATGAGCGAGCCCGCCATCATCACTCCCTGGGGGATGATGCCGCCGGGGCCGGTGAGCAGCGTCAGTCCCGAGGTGATGGTCCCCATCTCGGAGTCGGTGGTGAACACCAGCGGCCAGAGCAGGTCGTTCCAGTTGTTCACGAAGGTGAAGATCGCGAGGGTCAGCAGGGCCGGCACGGCGTTCGGGAGCACGATGCTGCGGAAGATGCGCCACTCCGACGCCCCGTCGATCCGCGCCGCGTTGTCGAGGTCCCGCGGGAGCGAGACGAAGAACTGGCGCAGGAAGAAGATGCCGAACGCGTCGGCCGCCCGCGGCACGATCAACCCGAGGAAGGTGTTCACCCAGCCCAGATCGGAGACGAGCTGGTAGATCGGGATGAGCGTGGCCTGGAACGGGATCATCAGGCTGGCGATGATCACGACGAGCAGCACGCGGTTGCCCCGGAAGTCCAGCCGCGCCAGGGCGTAGGCGGCGAGGGAGTCGAACGCCAGCGCGAACACCGTCACACCACCGGCGAACACCACGCTGTTGCCGATCAGCCGGTGGAACGGCAGGTCGGAGAAGATCGTCGCGAAGTTGTCCAGCGTCCAGCTCGTGGGCAGCAGCGTCGGCGGGTACGCGTTCACCTCCGAGACCGGCTTGAAGGCGGTGAGCACGATGATGATCACCGGCAGCATGATGGCGATCGTCACCACGAGGAAGGCGGCGAAGAACGACCAGCGGATGACCCGCTCACGTCGCCGGGCCCGGACGCGCACCGCATCCCGCTCCACCGGCCGGACAGCCGACACGGCGGCGCTCACGAGGCCGACTCCGCGCGGCGACCGAAGAACAGGAACTGCACCAGGCTGAGCAGCAGTGTCGCGATGAGCAGCACGTAGGACAGGGCCGAGGCGAAGCCGAGTTCGAGGTCCTTGAAGCCCGAGCTGTAGATCTCCATCACGATGGTCTGGGTGCTGCGGTACGGGCCGCCGCCGGTGAGCACGTAGATCTGATCGAAGGCCTGCAGCGCCGCGATCAGGGCCACGATCCCCACGAAGGCCATGGTGTTGCCGAGCATCGGGAAGGTCACGTTCGTGAACCGCTTCCAGCCGTTGGCGCCGTCGAGCTGCGCGGCCTCGTAGAGGCTCGCCGGTATCTCCTGCAGGCCGGCCAGGAAGATGACCATGTAGAAGCCGAAGCTCTTCCACACGGCGACGAGTACGACTGTCGGCATGGCGAGCACCGGGTCCTGCAGCACGTTGCCGATCCGCACGCCCACGGCCTGGAGCCAGTAGTTGAGCAGACCGATCTGCGGGTCGAGGAGGTACGACCAGGCGAAGGCCGCAACCGCGAGCGACACGATGAAGGGCAGGAAGAGCGTGGTGCGGAAGAAGCCGCGGAACGGCAGACGCGGACTGTTGATCAGCAGCGCCAGTACGAGGGCCACCACGATCGCCACCGGCGTGAACAGCACGGCGTAGAGCGCGGTGTTGCCGATCGACCGAACGATGTCGGAGTCCGTGAAGACGCGCACGTAGTTGTCGAGTCCCACCCACTCCTCCTGGCCGAAGCCGCTCGCGTCGGTGAAGGAGAGCCGGAGCGCGGAGATCATCGGCCAGCCGACGAACACCCCGAGGATGACGAGGGCGGGAGCGAGGAAGCCGACGATCGTCAGCCGGCGCCGGAAGGTCGCGCCGACGGGGCCGCGCCCGCCGAGCTGGGCCGGCGGGCGGTAGCGCCGGCCGGGTCTCGACGTCGTTGTGGTCATGGTGCTCTGCTTTCTCGAGCCGATGGCGGCGCGCGCGGGGGTGCGGGAGGAGCCGCCGGGCACCCGCGCCGTGTGGGGGAGCGGGTGCCCGGCCGCGCGCTACTTGCTCAGCGCGCCGTCGATCTCGGACTGGGCCGCAGTCAGCAGCTCGGCGGGATCACCGCCGGCCACGGCCTTCTGCGTGGCCTCGTCGACCGCGGTCAGCACGTCGGTGCTCTGGACGACGCCGGGCAGCAGTGCCCGGCTATAGGGAGCGATCTCGGTGAGGGTGGCCACGATGGGGTTGGACGCCACATCGGCGGCGGTCACGTCGGTGCGCAGCGACGGCCATCCGGAGCCGAGCGACCACTCGGTCGCGGTCGCCTTGTCGTTGAAGTAGGCGAGGAACTTCTCGGCCGCCTTCTGCTCGGCCTCGTCGGCCTGCGCGGTCACGGCCATGGACACGCCGATGGCCGAGGCCACCTGCGCCTCGGGGCCAGCCGGGATGGGTGCGATGCCGTAGTCGATGCCGGCGTCCTTCGAGACGAAGGCCATCCAGGGCCCGCCGACGTGCATCGCGGCCTTTCCGGCGGTGAAGAGGTTGTCGGCTCCGATGCCGTCGACACCGGTGGGCGAGATCTTGTCGTCGTTGATGGCCGACGACCAGTACTCGAGGGTCTCGACGTTCTCGGGCGAGTCGATCGTGGCCTCCGTGCCGTCCTCGCTGGTGATGGAACCGCCGTTGCCCTCGAAGAGGCTGGCCCAGAGGCCGTTGCCCACCGTCCCGTGGTCGGGCAGCACCAGTCCGTACTGCTCGGGCGTGCCGTCGCCGTCCTGGTCGATGGTGGTCTTCTTGGCCGCGTCCACCCACTCGTCCCAGGTGGTCGGGAAGGTGGTCACCCCGGCGGCGTCGAGCAGGGCCTTGTTGTAGAAGACGCTGAGCGGCACGAACCCGGTGGGCACTCCGTACTTCACGCCGTCGACGGTCTCCATGGCCACGGCTTCGGGATTGAGTTCGGCCGTGTTGCTGGAGTCGGAGGCGTAGAAGTCGTCGAGGTCGACGAGCGCGTTCTTCGACGCGTACACCGGAAGGCGCTCGGCGGGCATGGCGACCAGCTGCGGGCCGCTGTCCGACGACAGCGCGGGCAGCAGGGTGTCGTCGATGACCGCCCAGGTCTTGGTCTCGGTGCTGATCTTCACGTCGTCCTGCGAGGCGTTGAAGTCGTCGACGATGGAGTCGAGCACGTCGCCGTCGGCCTCGGTGTACCCGTGCCAGAACGTGAGCTCGACCGGACCGGAGGCTGCGGTCTCGGAGCCGGAGGCCGAGCATCCGGAGAGCCCTGCGGTGGCGAGGGCGATCGCGGCTGCCGCGATCATCAGCTTCTTCACTGTGCACCTGCTATCTGCTCCGACGACTTTGTTGCGGAGCGGTGGTATCGGGATCCGATGAAATTTACATCGATGTAAAAATGACGGTAACCGATCGCGGTCGGGGCGTCAAGTGGCCTCCGGCTCGGGTTCAGCTCGAGGATGCGGCTGCGGCCGCGAGAGGCGCACTGGACCCGCGCACCACCAGCTCGTAGCCCACGGCCAGGTCGACCGGGACGTCGCGCTGACCGGGATGCTCGATCCGGCGCACCAGGGTGTCGACCGCCAGGCGCGCGATCTCCTCCCGCCCCGGCGAGACGGTGGTCAGGCTGGGCGTCGAGAAGCGCGAATCCTCGATGTCGTCGAAGCCGACCACGGCGACGTCCTCGGGCACCCGTCGGCCGAGCTGCTGCAGCCGGGCCATCGCCCCGAGCGCCAGTGCGTCGTTGAAGCAGACCAGCCCGTCGAACTCGACGCCGCGCTCGAGCAGTCGTTCGACCGCGGCCGCTCCGTCGGCTCGGTGCCAGAGCTGCACCGAGCAGACGAGGTCGCTCGCCACGTCGCGGCCGTGCTCTCGCAGCGACTCGGCGTAGCCGCGGAATCGCAGTGCGGCGGTGCCGACGGGATCGTGCGGGTCCGATCCGATCACGGCGATGCGGGAGCGGCCCGACTCGATCAAATGGTCGGTCGCCGCCTTGACCGCCGCGACGTTCGACATCGTGATGTGGTCGGCGGGGCTCACCGCGTCACGGTCGCCGAGCACCACGACCGGGAACTCGAGGTCGAGCCGGGACAGATCGCCCGACTCGGGCGCGAAGGGGCTGAAGATCACTCCGTCGATCGCATGCCGCCGCATGGCGCTCACCGTCGAGATCTCGTCGGGACCACCGGTCGTGGTCTGCTCGATCAGCACGGTGTAGTTGCGCTCCTTGGCGGCCCGGATGACCGCGTCGGCCAGTTCGGCGAAGTAGGCCTGGCTGAGCTCGGGCACGGCGAGGCCGAGCACCTGGGTGCGGCCGGTGCGCAGATTGCGTGCCGAGACGTTGATCTCGTAGTTCAGCTCGGTGACCGCGGCCATCACCCGCGCGCGCATCTTGGCTGAGACGTGCTCGTAGCCGGACAGCACGTTCGACACGGTCTTCACCGAGACCTTCGCGAGGGCGGCGACGTCCTGCATCGTCACCGAACCGTTCTGCGTGCTCATCGGCCTCCTCCCTGATCGCCTCCGCTGCCGTTGCAGCGCCGGGTACGTGCTGCCCCGAGCTCGGCCCTCCACGGACCGGCCACCTCAAAACTAGCCATAACCGCGCCACCGCGTGCTCGCCGACCCTCAGGCGGAGCAGCTGCGACGACGGCCGGTGCTTCGTCGATGACATCGACGCCCCGGACTGAGGCTGCCCGGCCGTGCCCGGCCCGGCTACGACCCCGGGACCCCCCGCGCCGCCCCCGTCGACTCCCGCACCACGAGCTCCGTCGGCACCGTCGTCACCCCGCCCGACGACGAATGCCCCCCGGCCGCGATCTGCTCGAACAGCCGCTCCATCGCCAGCCGCCCCACCGAGTGGAAGTCCTGCCGCACCGTCGTGAGCGGCGGCCAGAACGAGTGCGCCTCCTCCATGTCGTCGTACCCCACGACGCTCACGTCGTTCGGGATGTCGCGCCCGAGCTGGTGCAGCGCCCGCATCGCGCCGAGCGCCATCTGGTCGTTCGCGGCGAAGATCGCGGTCACGGTGGGGTCGGCAGCCAGCGCGAGAGTGATCTGGTACCCCGACTCGGTCGACCAGTCGCCGTGGTGCACCGACGGCGGTTCGATTCCGGATGCACGCAGCGTCGACCGCCACGAGTCCACCCGGTGCATCGCCGAGAAGGAGGTGGTCGGCCCCGCGATGTGATGCACCTGGCGGTGGCCGAGGTCGAGGAGGTGCTGGGTGGCGAGCCGCGCGCCCTCGAGCTGGTCGTTGTCGACCACCGCGTATCCGGAGCCCGCGTTGGAGTCGATGACCACCACCGGCAGGCCCGGCGGTAGGGCGATCTCGCCGCGGTCAATCAGGTGGGCCTCGAAGACGATGACCACACCGTCGACCGCCTGGTCGTTCAGCCGGCGGTAGGCGCCGGAGACCGCGCCGAGGGTCTGGTCGGCGAGCGGGATGAGCGTGACCGAGTAGTCGGCCTTGGCGGCCTCGGTGGCGATGGCGTCGAGGGTGCGCATGTTGCCGAAGGTCGCGAGCGTGAACATGATCACGCCGATGCTGTTGAAGCGGCCGCGCTTGAGGGCGCGGGCTGCCCCGTTCGGGCGGTAGCCGAGGGCCTGCATCGAGGCGAGCACCCGCTCGCGGGTCGACTCGTCGACGTTGGTGAGGCCGTTGGAGACGCGGGAGACGGTCTGCGAGGAGACGCCGGCGTGCTGGGCGACGTCGGCCATCGACGGCGGCCGGCGCTGGCCGGACTTCAGCGTGTCGGTCACGAATTCCCCTCAAGACAGGTGCCAAGCGCATCGATCCCCGTCGGCGCTTGCATGGTTACGTCAACATGTTATGCTCGTGCCGTTCATGTTGACGCAAACATGCGTCCAACCCGAGCAGAACGAGCGCAACTCCCCCATCGAAGGAAGTGGACGATGACGTCGGCGACAGCAGTCACACCCCGCCCTCTGCGGCGGGCCCGACGCGATTGGCGCGGGTGGGGTTTCGTCGCCCCGTTCATGATCGTGTTCCTCGCGGTGCTGGTCGCCCCGGTGGTCTACGCGATCGTGCTGTCGCTGTTCCGCCAGCAGCTCGTCGGCGGTTCCGGCTTCGTGGGTCTCGGCAACTACGTGCAGCTGTTCCAGGACGCCAAGTTCTGGGAGTCGCTCTTCCGCGTGACGCTCTTCCTCGTCATCCAGGTGCCGATCATGCTGGCCCTGTCGCTGTTCGTGGCGCTCGCCGTCGACAGCGCCCGGCTGCACGGGTCGAGCTTCTTCCGCATCGCGATCTTCCTGCCCTACGCCGTTCCCGGTGTCGTCGCCGCCCTGATCTGGGGCTTCATGTACGGCAACCAGTTCGGCCTCTCCGGCTCGATCAACGACCTCGTCGGCTTCGAGCTGCTGCAGCCGTTCAGCTCGCAGTGGGTGCTGGCCTCGATCGGCAACATCGTCACCTGGGAGTTCATGGGCTACAACATGCTCATCTTCTACGCGGCGCTGAAGGTCATCCCGGGTGAGCTGTACGAGGCGGCCGAGCTCGACGGCGCCGGCCAGTTCCGCATCATCTCGGGCATCAAGCTCCCCGCTCTCCGCGGCTCGATCGTCATCGCCACCGTGTTCTCGATCATCGGCAGCTTCCAGCTCTTCAACGAGCCGAACCTGCTGCAGAACCTCGCGCCGAACGTCATCTCGAGCTACTTCACGCCGAACATGTACGCCTACAACCTCTCGTTCGCCGGTCAGCAGTTCAACTACTCCGCCACCGTCGCGATCGTGATGGGCATCATCACCGCCGTCATCGCCTACATCGTGCAGCTGCGCGGTTCCCGTCAGGAGGTGCGCTGAGTTGAGCGCCGTCACCGAAACCGTCAAGAGATCCCGCCGCCCGAACTACGTGCGCCCGAGCAAGGCCCCGCGTCAGCGCAAGTCGATCGTGCTCACGATCGTCATGGCGATCGTCGTCATCTACTCGATCGTCCCTCTCCTCTGGCTCGTGCTGAACGCCACCAAGGACCAGGGCGACCTGTTCTCGAGCTTCGGCCTCTGGTTCGGCAGCGACTTCAACCTCTGGCAGAACATCGTCGAGACCGTCACCTACCGCGACGGCATCTTCGTGCAGTGGTTCGGCAACACGCTCCTGTATGTCGTCGTCGGCGCCGGCGGGGCGACCTTCCTCGCGACGGTGGCCGGCTACGGCCTGGCCAAGTACAACTTCCCCGGCCGGCGCGCGGTGTTCGCCGTGGTGCTGGGTGCCGTCGCCATCCCCGGCACGGCCCTGGCGGTGCCCACGTTCCTGATGTTCAGCCAGCTGGGCATCACCAACACGCCGTGGGCGGTCATCCTGCCCTCGCTGATCAGCCCGTTCGGTCTCTACCTGATCTGGAACTTCGCGGTCGACGCGGTGCCCACCGAGATCCTCGAGGCGGCACGGATGGACGGGGCGAGCGAGATCCGCACCTTCTTCACCATCTCGCTGCGGCTGCTCTCGCCCGGCATCGTGACGGTGCTGCTGTTCGCCATCGTCGCGACCTGGAACAACTACTTCCTCCCGCTGATCATGCTCTCCGAGCCCACCTGGTACCCGCTCACCGTGGGCCTCAGCCAGTGGAGCGCGCAGGCCAGCGGCGTCGCGGCCCAGCCGATCTACAACCTGGTGATCACCGGTGCGCTCCTCACCATCGTGCCGATCGTGATCGCCTTCCTGTTCCTCCAGCGCTTCTGGCAGTCGGGCCTGAGCGCCGGAAGCGTCAAGCAATGACGCACGATCACCCCTAGCACCCCTCCACAACGAAGAAGTTCGAAAGGAACCCCCGATGAAGATCACGTCCCGGAGGTCGACACTGCGCCGTGTCGCCCTCGCCACAGCAACCACCTTCGCCCTCGGGCTCTCGCTCGCGGCCTGCGCCTCCGGCGGCAGCTCCTCGAGCGGCGGCGGCTCGTCCGACGACATCGAGGCCGCGCTCGAGAAGGGCGGAACCCTGACCTACTGGAGCTGGACCCCCTCGGGCGAGGCCCAGGTCGCCGCGTTCGAGAAGGCCTACCCGAACGTCGACGTCAAGCTCGTCAACGCCGGCACCAACACCGACGAGTACACCAAGCTGCAGAACGCGATCACCGCGGGCTCCGGCGCCCCCGACGTGGCCCAGGTCGAGTACTACGCCATCCCGCAGTTCGCGCTCTCCGACTCCCTGGTCGACCTGAGCTCCTACGGCTTCGGCGACCTGGAAGACCAGTACAGCGGCGGCCCGTGGAGCTCGGTCTCCTTCGACGGCAAGATCTACGGCCTGCCCCAGGACTCGGGCCCCATGGCCATGTTCTACAACAAGACGGTCTTCGACCAGTACGGCATCGCCGTGCCGACGACCTACGACGAGTACGTCGCCGCGGCCGAGAAGCTGCACACGGCCGACCCGTCGAAGTACATCACCTCCGACACGGGAGACCCCGGCTTCGCCACCAGCATGATCTGGCAGGCCGGCGGCAAGCCGTTCACCGCCGAGGGCACCGACGTCTCGGTCGACCTGCAGGACGACGGCTCGAAGAAGTGGGCCGACACCTGGAACAAGCTCAACGAGGGCGGCCTGCTCTCCAGCACCCCGAGCTGGGGCGACGAGTGGTACAAGGGCCTCGGCGACGGCAGCATCGCGACGCTGCTGACCGGTGCGTGGATGCCCGGCGTGCTCGAGTCCTCGGTGGCCGACGCCTCCGGTGACTGGCGCGTGGCCCCCATGCCGACCTACGACGGCACCCCGGTGACCGCCGAGAACGGCGGCGGCGGCCAGGTCGTGCTGAAGCAGTCGAAGAACCAGGCCCTCGCGGCCGGCTTCCTGAAGTGGCTGAACTCCGACCCCGAGTCGATCAAGGTGTTCCTCGCCTCGGGTGGCTTCCCCGCCACCACGGCCGACCTCGAGTCGCCCGAGTTCCTCGCCCAGACCCCCGAGTACTTCGGCGGCCAGGCCATCAACGAGGTGCTCGTCGACGCGTCGAAGAACGTGCCCACCGGCTGGCACTACCTGCCCTACCAGGTGTACGCCAACAGCATCTTCGGTGACACCGTCGGCCAGGCCTACGAGAACAAGGGCGACCTGAACGAGGGCCTGTCGACCTGGCAGGACCAGCTGGTCGACTACGGCAACCAGCAGGGCTTCACCGTCAAGTAGTCCCTCGGAGCGCGGCGGTCGGCGACCCCGGCCGCCGCGCTCCTTCTGTTCCGAGAAAGCGCTCCACCAGACAGCGACCCAGAAAGGCTCCGGATGCTCTCCGCCCGACTCTCGATCGACCCGGGCACGTCGATCGGCGCCGTCCCCCGGCGGCTCTTCGGCACCTTCGTCGAGCACATGGGCCGAAGCGTCTACGAGGGCATCTACGAGCCCACCCACCCGGATGCGCGGCCGGACGGCTTCCGCGCCGACGTGCTCGCCCTCGTGCAGGAGCTCGGCGCCACCACCGTGCGCTACCCCGGCGGCAACTTCGTCTCGGGCTACCGCTGGGAGGACGGCGTCGGCCCGCGCGAGACCCGCCCGGTGCGGCTCGACGCCGCCTGGCACAGCGTCGAGACCAACCAGGTCGGCCTGCACGAGTTCGCCGACTGGGCCCGTGAGGCCCGCCTCGAGCTGATGTACGCCGTCAACCTCGGCACCCGCGGCATCGCCGAGGCCGCCGACGTGCTCGAGTACGCGAACCATCCGGCCGGCACCGCACTCGCCGAGCGCCGGCGCACGAACGGGGCCGAGGAGCCCTTCGGCATCCGCCTCTGGTGTCTCGGCAACGAGGTCGACGGCCCCTGGCAGATCGGCCACAAGACGGCCGACGAGTACGGCCGGCTCGCCGCCGAGACCGCCCGGCTGATGAAGTTTGTCGACCCCGGGGTCGAGCTCGTCGCGGCCGGATCCTCCAACGCCGAGATGCCGACCTTCGGCGAGTGGGAGCGCACCGTGCTGCGCCACACCGTCGGGCTCGTCGACCACCTCTCCTTGCACGCCTACTACGAGGAGTCCGACGGCGACGCCGCCAGCTTCCTCGCCTCGGGCACCGCCCTCGACCGCTACATCGAGCAGGTCGCCGCGATCATCGACGAGGCGGGCGCGGGGCCGGGATCCGAGCATCCGGTCGGCATCAGCGTCGACGAGTGGAACGTCTGGTACCAGCGGCGCTGGAACGAGATCGACAAGCCGGTGGTGATGAACGGCGACTGGCCCGAGCATCCGCGCCTGATCGAGGACGCGTACTCGGTGACGGATGCGGTGGTCGTCGGCTCCCTGCTCGTCTCGCTCCTGCGCCACAGCGACCGCGTGACCATGGCGAACCTGGCGCAGCTGGTGAACGTGATCGCGCCCATCCGCTCGGAGCCGGGCGGGCCCGCGTGGCGGCAGAGCACGTTCTTCCCGTTCCAGCGTGCGGCGGCACTCGCGTACGGGCGGGTCGTCGCGCCCGTGGTGGAGGTGCCGAGCATCCGCACCGCCGTGCACGGGGAGGCGCCGCTCGTCGACGCCGTCGCGACCGTGCGGGACGACGGCGGGATCGTGCTGTTCGTGACGAACCGCTCGCTCGATCAGGAGGTCGCGCTCGAGGTGGCCCTGGGCCACGTCGTGGGCGGCGCCGGGTCGACGGGCCGCGCATCCGCTCTGCAGCTGGTGAGCGCCGAGACGCTCTGCACGCCTCCCGGCGGCGATCGCCACACCGTCAACGACGCCGGCGCCCAGCCCGTCGGGATGACCGACCTTCGCGGGGTGAGCCTCGACGGCGCCCTGCTCACCGCCACCCTGCCGGCCCTGTCGTGGTCGGTCGTGGTGCTCGCGCCCTCGGGCGCCCCGATCTCTGAGGAGAAGCTCGATGTCTGAGTCCACCCCCGCCTCGCGCTTCGCCATCGGCGCCGAGCAGTTCGAGCTCGACGGGGAGCCGGTGCGCATCCTCTCGGGAGCGCTGCACTACTTCCGGGTGCACCCCGATCTGTGGCGCGACCGCATCCGCAAGGCGCGCGAGATGGGCCTGAACACGATCGAGACCTACGTCGCCTGGAACGCCCACGCGCCGCACGAGGACGAGTTCGACCTGAGCGGCGGGCTCGACCTCGGCCGCTTCCTCGACGACGTCGCCGCCGAGGGGATGCACGCGATCGTGCGCCCCGGGCCCTACATCTGCGCCGAGTGGGACAACGGCGGCCTGCCGTCCTGGCTGTTCACGAGCGGCACGGTCGGCGTGCGCCGGGACGAGTCGCAGTACCTCGCCGCCGTTCAGCGCTACCTCGAGCAGCTGGCGCCCGTGCTCGTGCCCCGGCAGATCGACAACGGCGGGCCGATCATCCTGGTGCAGATCGAGAACGAGTACGGCGCGTACGGTTCCGACCCGGTGTACCTCGAGAAGCTCGTCGCCATGAACCGCGGCATCGGCCTGACCGTGCCCTTCACCACGGTCGACCAGCCCACCGACGAGATGCTCGCGAACGGCAGCCTGCCGAGCCTGCACAAGACCGGCTCGTTCGGCTCGCGCTCGGCCGAGCGCCTCGCCACCCTGCGCGAGCACCAGCCCACCGGGCCGCTGATGTGCTCGGAGTTCTGGGACGGCTGGTTCGACTTCTGGGGCGCCCACCACCACACGACCTCCACCGCGCAGTCGGCCGCCGACCTCGACGAGCTGCTGGCGCTCGGCGCCTCGGTGAACATCTACATGTTCCACGGCGGCACCAACTTCGGCTTCACCAACGGCGCCAACGACAAGGGCGTCTACCAGCCGATCGTCACGAGCTACGACTACGACGCCCCGCTCGACGAGGCGGGGTTCCCGACGGCCAAGTACTGGGCGTTCCGGGAGGTGCTGGCGAAGTACAACGCGGCGATTCCGGATGCTCGGCCCTCCGTGGCGCCGTCGGCCCCCGCGTTCCGGGTGCCGCTCACCGCGGCGCTGCCGCTCGATGCCGTGACGAATCTGCTGGGGGAGTGGGTGGCGTCGGATGCGCTGCCGACCATGGACGCGCTCGGGCTGTTCCGCGGGTTCGCGCTGTATCGGACGGAGATCGACACGACGGTGTCCGCGGCCTCGGCCTCTGCCTCGGCGTCGGCGGTGCCCGTGCCTGCGCTTCCGTCTGTGCTCGAGCTCGGCGAGGTGCGTGACCGTGCCATCGTGCGCCTGAACGGCGTCACCCTCGGCGTGCTCGCCCGCGACCACCACGACCACCGCATCGCGCTGCCGGCCGGCGCGCGCGGAACCCTCGACATCCTCGTGGAGGACCAGGGCCGCGTCGACTACGGCCCCCGCATCGGCGAGCCCAAGGGCCTGATCGGCCCGGCCTGCCTGAACGGCGAGCCGCTGCACCGCTGGACGGTGCTGCCCCTCGCCCTCGACGACCTCGCGGCGGTGGCGGACGCGCTCGCGGCGACCACCGCTTCCGTCGCCTCGCCGGTCGCCCATGCTCTCACCGGGCCTCTCGCGGGCCCCGCCTTCGGCTACGCGACGTTCGACGTCGACCCCGGCGCAGACCTGTACCTCGACACCCGCGACTGGGGCAAGGGAGCGGTCTGGGTGAACGGCTTCAACCTCGGCCGCTACTGGTCGCGCGGGCCGCAGCACACGCTGATCGTGCCGGCACCCGTGCTCCGGCCGACGGGCAACACGCTCGTCGTGCTCGAGCTGCACGCGGCGGCCCCCACCGCGACCTTCGTGGCGGCGCCCGATCTCGGCCACACCGACTTCTGACTCAGTAGTTCCGGGTTCAGTAGTTCTGATTCACTACTGATTTCTGATCTGGCGCTGTACGAAGCCTGAACGCATCCGCTACGGTTCTGCCATGGGTGGTCGCATGGTGTCGGCCGCCGCTGCGCTCGCGGCGGCGGCCCTCGCCCCCCTCCTTCTGCTGAGCGGATGCGCGGCCGCCGCCCCCCGCCACCTCCACCTCCGCCGCTGATCCGACGGCAGCGGCCGGCTCCTTCACCCCTGCCACCGATCCGCGGCCCTGGCCAGACGGCGCCTCGGCCTCCACGCCCCCGTGCCAAGCCGCGTCCCCGGCCATCGTCGCCGCGGTGAACGCCACTATCGACAATCCGCTCCCGGGCGGTCCCGACGCCGTCTCCTCGCTCACGGCTTCGCCCGATCCCGACAACGCGGTCTGGTTCTTGACTGGCGTCATCGGCCCTGGCGCCGGCACGTCCTCCGACACTGAAGACGAAATCGAGACAGAGGGCTACCTCGTCGTCTGGGCCACGACGGCCGACCTCACCCTCCTCACCTTCGCCGGACCCCCCGTCCGTCGGCGCCACGACCGCGAACCTCTCCTTGGCGCCGCTCCTCCAGGTGGCCGCCTCCGCGCCCGGCGGCCTCCCGCCTGCGGCGCTCGCCTGCGAGTCGGCCACTCGCCCCGCCCTATTGCATCATGAGGAATAATCACGTACGGTAAGGCCTCTCAGCGACCGACACGAGAAGTGAGTGGCATTGGGCACGAGAACTCGGATGGCCGGCATCGTCCTCACGGCTCTCGTTCTGAGCTGGGGTGTGACGGGCTTGGGCTTGCCGTCTCATGCTTCTGGCGATCCAGTCGTCCGACCTGGTGTCGACCCGACGAACGACTTCATCGCAGAGGTCGGCCAGGAGTTCATCGACAACCAGCGCATTCTGGGGGAATTCAAGGGCTGGATCCTGGAGCAGCCCGGGGTCGAGCAGAGTGGCTACATCGATCAGGTCAACGACGCTGCCCACCTCGCCACCCGCCTCCTTTGGTTCGGAGACGATCCGCTGAAGGCGGCTGCGCTCGATCATGCGAGTTCTCTCGGTATCGAGGCGTCCGTCGAACAGCGCCCCCAACCCTTGTCCGCCATCAATTCGACCTCCGCTCGTATTTTCGACCGGTCGGGGGAGCGCGCGGCCGCTGGCTTCGCCCTATCGTCCGTGGTGGGAGTCCAGGCCGAGTCGTCGACCATCCAGGTCGAAGGCGAGCTGACGAGCCTGAGCGGATCGCCAGACGACATTGTCCGCCGTCTGAGCGAGATCGCCGGCGCCCCCGTCTCGATCGTCATCGACCATCGAGTGGACCTGGCCATCGCGACCCGGTGGGATGATTCCAGCCCCTTCTATGCCGGCGGCTACATGAAGTCGAGTCACGGCTTGTGCTCCTCGGGTTTCGCCGCGCGGTACGCCAGCGCGAATCACGCCACCACTGCGAGGCACTGCAACCCCGGCTCGGGCGGCTACACGGCGCGGGGTGGCTGGGCGTCATACGGAGTGGTGATCGCGACGACCGCCGATGCGGCGCTCAACGTCCTCAGCGGCACGGGCGCTGGGCGCACCTTCGACAATGAATGGAACAACGGAAGCGGATTCTCCAAAAGCGTACTGAACGTCTTCACTGTCGGCCTGAATGATCGAATCTGTACGAGCGGTGGAAACTCTGGCGTGAACTGCAACGTCAAGGTCACTGCGATGAGCGTCTATATCGACGACGGCCACGGATACTTCTCGACCATTCGCGGTGTTCAGCAGAACGCCGCTCACATCGCGGCCATCCAGGGTGACAGTGGTGGCCCCGTGCTCATGCCTTACGGAGGCTCCTGGGATCAGCGTGTGGGCGCGGTGGGCATCCTTCAGGCCGTGGAGAACGGAGCGAGCGGAGGGTGTGGCTCGGTCCACGATGCCGGGAGCAATCTCTGCTCGAGAACGGTGCTCTTCTCCTCGATACAAACGGCATTGATCCATGGCGGTTTGCATGCGAACCTCGTCTCCGGCGGTTAGTCGTGCACCCCGAGCTCCTACTGCACGGCGACGGCCGGCGACCCGGGTGACGTCGTCACTGAGCCGGGTCGCGCTTGCCGTGCTGGTCACTGCGTCAGCTCTCGTGCCGGCGGGTTGTGCATCACGGGATGTGCCAGCGGGGATGTCGGATGCCACTTCGGAGGCGGCGATGACGTGTGATGGGCCGCTGGCGTGCTCGTCGTTCGCATCAGAATCCGGGTCCGATATCTTGGGTGACCTCGCTTGGCTCGAGTCCGGGCGGCTCGTGATATCCGTCGAGACCCGGAACGCAGAGACCTCCCTTGTCGTGGTGACTCCGTGCAATGCGATCACCGTGCCCGCCACGATCTCGGCTGATCGAATCCAGCCCGACGCGGACCACCTGGCGATCGGCGCGATGAGCTGCCCTGCGCCCGCGAGCGAGTACGAAGCCTGGGCGAAACGATTGGTGTCTAGGCCGCTCGACTATCGGCTCGACGGCGATGAGCTGGTGCTCGAAAGCGGCACTGTCACTCTGCGGCTCTCGAGGGTTGTCGACTGACTTGGTCTTCGCTGGGGAGGGTGCATCTTCCACCTCCCGTTGCGTGAACCTGCGCCGGCGGGGGTCAACCGAGAGGAAGGCTTGCCAGAAGCGGGTTGCGGTCGAGTGGGTCGGCGACGACCGCGGTGACGGAGGCGAGGGGGAGCGCCGGGAAGCGGGAGACCGCCCCGATCTTCTCCTCGCTCGCCAGCACGTAGACGTCCGCGCAGCGGGCCGCGAGGGCGCGCTTGGTGACGGCGTCGTCGAGGTCGCCGGTGGTGAGCCCGTGCTCCGGATGCACGCCCGTCACCCCGAGGAAGAACGCATCGGCGCCGAGGTGCTGCACGGCTTCGAGCGCGAGAGCTCCGCCGGCGACGAGGGAGTGGCGGGTGAGCTCGCCGCCGATCATGATCAGCCGCGCATCCGTCGACTCGGCCGTGGCGAGGGCCACCGCCGGGCTCGGGGTGATGACGGTGAGACCGGCGCCGCGGGGGAGCAGGCGGGCCAGGGCGAGCGCGGTGGTTCCGCCGTCGAGCACGATGGTCGACGACGGGCGGATGCGCTGCACGGCCAGTCGCGCCACCCGCCCCTTGCTCGCGGTGGCCAGCTCCGAGCGTTCGGCCACGGGGCGGTCGGCGGGCGGCACCGGGAGGGCGCCGCCGTAGACGCGCACCAGCGCGCCCTCGTCGGCCAGTTCGCGGAGGTCGCGGCGGATCGAGTCCTCCGAGACGCCGAGCTCGGCCGCCGCCGATTTGGCCACGATGCGGCCCTCGTCGAGCAGCAGGCCGAGGAGGTGGGCCTTGCGCTGGCGGGCGAGCATCCGTACTCCTTCACGTTGTTGCACGGTCGTGCACGGTTAACGCTACAGTGTGCGGCATGACACGTCCACTCCTGATCCTGATCGCCGGCCCCTACCGCTCCGGAACCGACGGCGACCCCGCCGCCATCGCCCGCAACCTCGAGCGCCTCGAGGCGGCGGCGGCCCCGCTGCATCGCCTCGGGCACGTGCCCATGATCGGCGAGTGGGTGGCGCTCCCGGTCCTCCGCGGCCTCGCCGACGCGGGGCAGGGTGCCTCCGGCGCTACTACCGCCGCCGAGGGCGCTGGCACCGCCGCCGATCACGCCACCGATGGCGGGGCTGCCGTCACCGAGCGCGGCCCGGCCGCGGAAGCGGGCGACGGCGACGTCATGTACGAGGTCGCCCGCCGCCTACTCCAGCACTGCGACGGGGTGCTGCGCCTTCCCGGAGCGTCCCAGGGTGCCGACACCGATGTGGCCATCGCCCGCGAACGCGGCCTCCCCGTCTGGTTCGACCTCGCAGACGTGCCGCCCGCCGCCTGATCGACCGGCTGGTCGCAGTGTGCCCCCCTCCCGTCTCCCCCCCCCCCCCGGTGGGCGCGGACTTTCCCAAGCCTGGGTCGCAGCGACGCATGGGTGGCGTTGCTGGCCGGCCTGCTTGGCGAAGTCCGCAATCGATCCGCGCTGTCGCGGCCGGCCGGCCGGGGCGGCTCGACGTCCTGACGCCTCCGCCGGGCCGCCGCGGCGCGGGGCGGGTCAGCCCACCCAGGGCACCTCGACGTCGAAGACCCAGGTGACGCCGAACGGGTCGGTCGCCATGCCGTAGAGCGGCGCCCAGGCCGCCGGCGCCAGCGGCACGACCACGGTCGAGGCCGCGGCGAAGGCGCCCCAGTACCGCTCGATCTCGCTGGCGTCGGTGCTGCGGATCGACACGAACAGCGGGATCACGCCCGGCGCGTACTCCGTGTGCGACGGCACGTCGTACGCCATCACGCGGAAGCCGTCCGGCGACTCGACCTGACCCCACAGGAGTTGCGAGGCCTCCGCCGGCTCGGTGACGGCGTGCGCGTCGGCGTAGCTGACGGCGACCAGCTGCCCGCCGAAGACCGAGTGGTAGAACTTCAGCGCCGCCCGGGCGTCGCCGCGGAAGTTCAGGTGGGGGGTGGTGGCGATCGCCATGGTGTCTCCTTCGATGAGCGGATGCCCGGCGAGCGCTCCCGCCGGGCCACGTCGCGGCACCCTGCCGCAACGGCTCCACTCTCTCGGCAGAAGCGGTCAGTTCCGGTCCGCTTCTCGAAATACAGTGAAGCCATGAGTTCGACCTCGCGGATGCTGACGCTCCTCTCCCTGCTGCAGACCCGCCGCGACTGGCCGGGCGGCGTGCTGGCCGAGCGGCTCGAGGTCAGCCCGCGCACCGTGCGCCGCGACGTCGACCGCCTGCGCGAGCTCGGCTACCGCATCGGCGCGGTCAAAGGCCCCGACGGCGGCTACCGACTCGACGCCGGATCCGAGCTCCCGCCGCTCCTCTTCGACGACGACCAGGCGATCGCGCTCGCCGTCGCCCTGCAGCACGCGACCGCAGCCGGCGCGGGGGTCGAGGAGGCCGCCGTCCGCGCCCTCACCACCGTGCGCCAGGTGCTCCCCGCCCGCCTGCGCCACCGGCTCGACGCCCTGCGGTTCACCACCCTCGAGCAGCGGGTTCCGGATGCGCGGCCCACCGATCCCGAGCTGCTGATCTCCCTCTCGACCGCCGTCCGCGCCCGCCAGGTGTTGCGGGTCGACCACGTGAAGCCGGGGGCCGCCGTCGACCAGGATCCGCCACCGCCCCGCCGCGTCGAGCCGCACCACCTCGTCGCCTCCGCCGGGCGCTGGTACCTCGTGGCGTGGGATCTCGACCGTAACGACTGGCGCATATTCCGCGCCGACCGTTTGGTGCCGCGCACGCCGGCCGGGGCTCGCTTCGCACCGAGGGCGGTGCCCGGGGGAGACGTGCGCGCGTTCGTCGCGGCGCGGTTCAAGGGCTCGGCCGCGCGGGACGAGTGGCCGTGCCGGGGTTCGGTGGTGCTCGAGCGCCGGGCCGAGAAGGTGCGGCCGTTCGTCGGCGACGACGCGGTCACCCCGCTCGACGACGGTCGGGTGCGCGTCGAGGCGGGCGCCTGGTCGTGGCCCGCGCTCGCCGCTTCGTTCGCCCGCTTCGACGCCGCGATCAGCGAGGTGGAGCCGGCGGAGCTCAGAGCGGCGTTCGGCGAGCTGGCCGAACGGGCGGCGGTCGCTTCGAAGTCGCGTTCGAAATGACAGCGGTGTAACTGCTTCTAACGCTCCGGGCGGTGTTCACAGGCTGGGGAGGAGAAGTTTCCACACCCTGGATCGGCGGGGATTCGGGCTTCCGACGAGTTGTCCCCGTCTTGTGCACGCGTTCTCCACAGATCCATCCACAGCCTGTGAACAACCGGTGTTCGAAGCTCGCGCTCAGATGCGCGGCGTGTCGCCGGGAGGGGCCGCGTGGCGGGCCGACGAGTCGTCATCGACGGGGATCTCCTCGCGCCGCACGATGAGACGCTCCTCGCGGAGCACCTGCCCCTCTTCGATGTCGGGCACCGGCGGTACGTCGCCCGTTGCATGCTCGGGCGTGTGATCGCGGTCGCCGTCCGCATCCCGGCGGTCCCGGTCGCGATCGACGCCGGAGTCGTGGGCGCGGTCGTCCCGGTCGCCGTCGTGGTCGTGGTCGTGGTCGCGGTCCAAGGCTGCGGCGCGCTCGTCGCGATCCGCGTCACGGTCGGCACCCTCGCGGCCGGCGGGCTCCCCGGCGGTGGCCGCCGGAGTCGCGTCGGCACGCGCATCCTGAACCTCGCCGGCGTAGTGCCGCCGCAGCTCGTCTTCCTGCTCAGGGCTGACGCCGTCGGCGGCCTCATGGCGGGGCGCGTCCTTCACGAGGGCGGCCGAGTACGAGACGTAGACGTCGTCGCGCTCCCAGCGGGCGTCGTCGAGGGGTACCAGCCGGGTCGCGTGGCCGAGGAAGCCCGTGTGCACCTCGGCGAAGGTCGGATGCCCGTCGGCCGCGTCGACCAGCACGGTCGTGATGCGGCCGATCTTGGTGTCGTCGGCGCCGAAGAGGGTGGCCCCGATGATGCTCTGGATGTTGGAGGAGGGCAGCATGGTCAGCGCCCCAGTCCGGCGCGGTCGACCTTGCGGTGGAAGCGCATCCCGGCCACCCCGCCGAGGAGGGCGCCTGCGAGGCTGGCGACCGCGACGACCACGGCGGTGATGATGCCGGTCGTGGTGAGCGCGCCCTCGTTGACGGGGATGCGCGGGAAGCTGTTCAGGTTGCCCAGCACGTCGACCTGGCTGCCGCCGATCGCCGCCACGATGGCGACGACGACCGCGATCACGATGGCCCAGATCCACACGGCGAGGCCCTGCTTGAGGCCGTCGAAGCGGGCCATTCGGCCGGCGACGTAGCCGCCGCAGAAGTAGGCGATCAGGATGATCACGACCAGCGCGATGGCACCGACGATGCCGACCGTGGTGGCCTGCTCGTCGCTGACCTGCACGCTGCCGTCGTCACGGATGCCGAGGCCGATCGCGACCCCGGTCGCCGCGACCAGCGCGGTCAGGATGACGGCGGTGCCCGTGGCGGTCAGCCAGCCGAAGAAGGCCGAGCCGAACTTGAAGCCGCCGAACTCGCGGCGCTCGCGCTCGACGACGTCCTGCCTGAGCGTGCTGCGCTCCTCGAGCGGCACCGAGCCGCCGGCCGTCGTGCCCGCTGCCGAGCTGGCCGGGACCGAGCCCGCAGCCGTCGAGCCCGCGGGTACCGAGCCGGCCGGAACCGAGCCCGTCGTGGAATCCGCCGGTACCGAACCGGCCCTGCGATCGGGGTCTGACATGGTCATGCTGTGTCCTTCCGTCGACGGCCGGCTCGCGCCACCGTGCACCTGACTCCAGTCAGCACCCGTTGACCGATTTCCGCCCGCCCTGGACACCGCGCGTGCCCCGCGCTATAACCGCGGTGTGTCCCTCGACTCCCTCGACGCCGTCCGGACAGATCTGGTCGACTCTGCTCGCGCAGCCCTCTTCGCCTGGGTAGTATCAGAGAAGACGCGAAAAACGTTTACTCTGATAATCGAGCGGGAGGCGCGATGGACACCAGCGCCGTTCTAGGCGAGCTTGCCTCGGCCGGCGTCACTGCGTGGCCGCAGACGAATGACTCGTTCGAGACCGACGACGGGCGACGCATCTTCGTCAGCTCGAGGTCGAGGACACCGACACCTGCCGACATCGCGAGCGACCTCAAGAAGGTCGGCGACGCGCGCATGCTCTACTCGGTATCGAGGTTGACACCCGGCCTCCGGGACGCCGTCCGGCAGGACACGCGCTTGATCGTGTTCGTCAGCGACTCGCATTCGCTCTGGCTCGACGGCATCGAGCGCCGTCCGGACAAGAAGACCGCACCGGCACCCAGGAAGGGCCCGAAACCCTACAACCGGTACGCGCTGGAACGCGCGCTCATCTTGGATGATCAGGCCCGTCCGCAGGCCGTACTCGCAGGGGAAATCGGTGCACCGCAGTCGGCCGTTTCGCAGAGCATGCGGAGCCTGAAGAAGGTGTTCGCCAACTTCTCCGAGCACAAACAGGCACCCGATCGGCGGATGCTCTGGGACCACTTCATGACCGAGTACCCGGGACCTGGGGGCATCACCACGTACTGGTGGCATGACACACCACTCCAGGAGCAAGCTCACTTGGTAGGGGTGCGGACGAAAGCACTCGTGTCCGGCGACCTCGCGGCGAGGGTGATCGCTCCGTGGCGTCAGCCGGAGCACGTCACGATGTACCTCGGCGAAGGCTTCGATCCGAGCGCACTGGGCTTTGCGCTAGGCACCCCCAGCGACTACACACTCTCCATCACCGTCCCCGCAGACAAGACGATCTTCGCCACGGCCAAGGCGTTCGCCCCAATGCCGGGCTACGTGGATCCCGTGATCGCAGCCTATGACGTCGGCGTGACCGGGACATCGGGCGACGAGAACGAGGCCGTGGAGCGCATTCGCGACCAGGTCGTTCGTGCTGCTGCGCATGATGGATGATCACACCGTGAGGCGCGTGGCTCACACGATCGCGACGGGTCCGGAAGACGACGCAGCGTACCGCGCCCTCAACGATCTCGCGGGCATGATCGCGATCGACCCGGACGCCCGGATCATCGGCGGGCACATGGTCGGCATGATCGCGGCCGCGTTCCCGAGCCCCGGCTTCATCGACCGTCGCACGGGCGATGCAGACGCGGGGATACCTCTCACGCTGGCCGCGAGCGGTGCACTACACGAAGCCCTCGAGGCTGCTGGGTACCACGCCGAGAGCGGCAATCGCTACGTGTGCGGCGACTCTCCGGAGCAGAAGGTCATCGACCTCCTGGTGCCAGCTGGCGGCAGCACGTTCACCACTGACGACCGCGGAGGGCGCCAATTTGACGCGATGCCTGGGCTGTCGTTGGCGATGAGTCGCGTGATCGTGATCGAGGCGCATATGACTCTTCTCGACGGGACCGAACTCATATGCGACGTACCCGTGCCCACGGTAGAAGCCGCCGTTGTCTTGAAGGCCTATGCCTGGCGTGACCGGTGGGCCCAGACGTCGAAGGACACGATCGACCTGTCGAACCTCTTGCACGTCATCGAGGCGCACGGCGCCGAGGCTGTCGGCGGATGGCGACTGAACGAGGACGGCGTCGCTGGCACGCGCGGCGACGCTGCGGCGATCCTGGCCGACCTGGCAACCAAGGTGCGGTCCGGCCGGGCGACACCTCCGGCCGTGGACAAGCGGAAGTTCGAGGTGCTGCTACGCCGCTGGGCGGTGCCGAGTCCGTCTCCTCTGAGTGGGCCGGCGTGATAGCCGAAGTACAGGCCTTTCGAGGAGCGCCGACGGGTGCCGTGGAGCGCTTAAGCGCCGAGGGCTCCACGGCCAACACGGTCAGGCCGCGCGGCGGCGCCCGTAGAGGGAGATGACCACGAGGATGATCGCCCCATAGATCAGCTGCTGGATGTTCGTGCCGAGGTTGAGAACGGTCACCAGGGTCGCCACCTGCGCCAGCACGAGCGCACCGCCGACGGTGCCGACGACCGAGCCGCGGCCGCCGAAGATCGAGGCGCCGCCCACGACGACCGCCGCCACCGACGAGAGCAGGTAGCTCGCGCCCATGGTGGCCGAGGCCTGCTGGTAGTAGCCCACGATCACGATGCCGGCGAAGGCCGCGAGGGCGCCGCTCAGCATGTAGCCGGTGATGCGGATGCGGTCGACCGGCAGGCCCGCCAGTCGCGCGGTCTCGGCCGCGGCTCCCACTACGAACAGCGAGCGGCCCCAGCCGGTGAACGAGAGCACCAGCTGCAGCACCACCATGAGGGCGAGGCCGAGCGGGAGCACCGCGGGCATCGAGATGCCGAGGACGGAGAGCTTGGCCGACGTGATGGCGATCACGAAGTCGGGCGTGACGGTGAGTTCCGAGAAATTGAACGCCAGCAGGATGACGCCGAACAGCAGACCGTTCATCGCGATCGTCGTCACGATCGGTGTCAGCCCGAGCTTCGCGATCACGGCGCCGTTGAAGAATCCGATCACCGCACCTGCCGCCAGCGCTGCCACGAACGCGCCGAGGGGGCCGAGTGGCCCCACCAGCGCCAGGAAGGCCAGCGCCGACAGGCCGATCGTGTTCGGCACCGACAGGTCGATGCCCGCCTGGATGACCGCGATGGTCTGCCCGAACGAGGCGATGGCCAGGATGATCGCGAAGGTCGCCGTGCCGATCAGCGACTCCACGGTCACCAGGTTGGGCCGGATCAGCCCGCCGATGGCGAACAGCACCAGGAACGCCACCAGCGGCCAGGCGGCGCGGGGAACCCGGCCCATGATCGAGCCGAATGACGGCCGGCCGACGGCGCCCGTGGTGGACGTGCCCGCATCCGGAGACGGAGAGGACGACGGAGAAGGGGATGAGGGAGGAGCGACGGTGGTCATGAACGGATTCCCTTCACGCGGAACGCGACTCTGCGCCACACGACGGGCAGCCCCACGACCGCCACGATGATCAGTGCGCTGATGACGTACTGCCAGTACGAGTTCACCCCGGCGAAGAACAGCAGGTTGCCGATGAGCCCCAGGGTGCAGGCCGCCAGGATGGTGCCGATGATGCTGCCGCGCCCGCCGGTGAAGGCGGCGCCCGCGAGGGCCACGGCGGCGATGGACGACAGGAGGTACGGGTCGCCCGAGCGCGGGTCGCCCGTGACGGTCGAGGAGGCGAGCATCATGGCGCCGAACGAGGTCAGCACGCCGGCCAGCCCGAAGGCGAGCAGCTTGGTGAGCCGGGCGTTGATGCCGGCGGCCCGCACGCTCTCCATGTTCGATCCGACCCCGTAGATGTGCCGGCCGAGTGCCGTGCGCTGCAGCAGCAGCCACAGCCCCACGGCGATCACCGCGAGCCACACCAGCGCCACCGGCACGAAGGGCAGCAGCTCTCCGCTCGTGGCGAGATAGATCTCCTTGGTGACGCCGCCGCCCGGCCGGTCGAGCACCTCGCGGGCCAGCGAGCCGAAGATGAACGCGCTCGCCAGGGTGACCGCGATGGCCGGCAACCCGGCGTACGCGACGAGGAAGCCGTTGAACAGGCCGCATCCGAGCCCCACCAGCACCGCGAGCAGGATCGCCACGGGCACCGGCAGGGTGAGCAGCTGCGTGGCGAACACCACGTTGCAGAGGCTCATGATCGCGCCGATGGAGATGTCGATGCCGCCGACCAGCACGACCACGAGCTGCCCGAGCGCCACCAGGGCGAGCGGCACCACGAGGTTCGAGGCCGTCTGCAGCTGGAACCGCGTGAGCAGCTCGGGGTTGATGATGACGTAGACCACGAAGAACACCACGAATGCGGCGATCGGCGCGATGGCGCCCTCGCGGCGCAGGCGGGTGACTCCGGTGCTGTTCCAGCCGCGACGGCGCGGCGGCGGGGGCGTGGATGTCGCCGGCGTCGCGGACGGTGTGCGCGGCGTGGAGATGGCGGTCATCGGAGGTCCTCCTCGTCGGTGGTGAGACTGATGGAGCCGGTGGAGCCGACCGCGGCGCCGACGATCGCATCCGCCGTCAGTCGCGTGCCGGTGAGCTCGTCGGCGACCTTGCCCTGGTAGAGCACGACCACCCGGTGGCAGACGTGCACGAGCTCCTCCACCTCGGTGGAGAACCACAGGATGCCCACCCCCTGCTTCGCGAGGTCGACGATCGCCCCGTAGAGCTCCTGCTTGGCGCGCACGTCGATGCCGCGGGTGGGGTCGTGCAGCAGGATGACCGTCCGTGAGCGGTCCATCCAGCGGCCGAACACGAGCTTCTGCTGGTTGCCGCCCGAGAGCGATCCGGCCAGCTCGTTCGAGCCGCGCGTGCGCACCGAGAGAGCGCTCAGGATGCCGTCGATCCAGCCTCGCTCCATCGCCAGGCGGGGTCGCCCACCGAGCTGGTAGGCCTTCAGCCAGGGGGCGAGGAGGTTCTCGCCGACGCTCATCTCGAGGGCGAGGCCCTCGCGCTTGCGGTCTTCGGGAACGTAGCCGAGTCCGTGGCGCACCGAGCGCACCGGGGTGGTGGTCTTCATGCGGCGGCCGCCGATCGTCCACTCCTCGGCGACCGCGGGGGCGGCGCCGAACAGGGCGCGCAGCAGCTCGGCCTGGCCGTGGCCCTGGAGGCCGCCGATGCCGAGGATCTCGCCGGCGCCGAGCGACAGGCTGACCCCGTCGAGGCCCTCGGAACGGAGCTCGGTGACCGACAGGGCCACCGCATCCGTGGTTCGTTCGGGCGGGTCGGGGAAGAAGCGCTCGGCCTCGCGGCCCGCCATCAGCGAGATGAGCTCGTCGTCGGTCCAGCCGCCGCGCACGAACTCGCCGGCCACCTGACCGTCCCGCAGCACGGTGCCGCGGTCGGCGATCTCGGCGATCTCGCCCAGGCGGTGCGAGACGTAGATCACGCTGCCGCCGGCGGCGGTGAGCTCCCGGATGCGCGTGAACAGCCACTGCACGCCGGGCGGAGTGAGGGCCGAGGAGGCTTCGTCGAGGATGAGCAGGCGGGGCTTGCCGGCGAGTGCGCGGGCGATCTCCACCAGCTGCCGGTCGGCGAGCGAGAGGGTGCCGACGGCGGCGCGGGGGTCGATGTGGGGGAGGTCGAAGGCCTTCAGCAGAGCGGATGCTGCCGCCACCGACTTCTTCTGCGAGAAGCCGCGCAGGGGAGCGCCGTCGGGGAGGGAGAGGTTCTCGGCCACGGTCCAGTCGGGCACGAGGGCCAGCTCCTGGAAGGCGCAGCGGACGCCGGACAGGCGCGACTGCTTGACACTGCCCGACGCGAGCGGCTCACCGCCGACGATGATGGTGCCGCTGGTGGGGGCGACCGCGCCGGCGAGCATCTTGGCCACGGTGCTCTTGCCCGCGCCGTTCTCGCCGACCAGGGCCAGCACCTCGCCGGGGTTGCAGTGGAAGGTGACGCCCTGCACGGCCTTGACCGGGCCGTAGCTCTTCACCAGGTCGGTGGCGACGAGGAGGGCGCCGGCGGGAGGGGCGGCGGGACGGACCGCCGGTGGGGCGGTCTGTGGCGCGCTCGCCGACGCCGTCGAGGCGCCGGTCGCGATGGGGGGTGCGGGTGTCGGTGTCGACACGGAAGCCTCCAGAAGGGGAATGGAAGTCGGGGGAGGAGGGCGGATGCCGCAGCCTGAGCCGCGGCATCCGCCGATCGGATGGTGCCCGGGCTCAGGAGCCCGAGTAGTACTCCATGACCTGGTCGAGCGTCAGGTCGAGGCCCGGGAAGTCGTAGCCGAGCTGGAAGTTGTTCGGCTTGTCGGCGAGGCAGAAGTCGGCCGCGTTCTCCTCGGTGATCTCGAGCGGCGGGAAGTACTGCTCCTTCTCGATCTCCTCGCCCTCGAGCAGCGCGACGGCCTGCTCGAGGCCCTTCGCGTAGATGGCGGGCTGGCCGAAGACCATGTTGCCCGTGAGGCCCTCGGGCGCGTACTCGGCCAGGGTGCAGGCCTCGCCGTTGTAGCCGGAGCCGCCGACGACCGGCACGAAGGGGAGCCCAGCGGCCTTGAAGGCCTCGGGCACGCCCTGACCGCCGGTGAGGAAGGAGTAGACGCCGCCGACATCGGGGTTCGAGCGCAGGATGTTCGACATCGCCTCCTGGGCGGTGGCCTCGTTCCAGCCATTGGTGTCCTGAGCCACGACGGTCGCGCCGCCGCCCTCGAGCGTCTCGATCACGCCGGGCATGGTGCCCTCGTTCAGCGGCACGCCGGCGAGGCCCTCGAGCACCGCGATGTTCTTGTCGTCGCCGAGGTTCTCCAGCAGCCAGTCGGCGCCGATCGTTCCGGCGTTCGCCCAGTCGGTCGAGACCACGTAGACGTCGTCGCTGTCGTAGGGGCCGCCGTTGGCGATGACCGGGATGCCCTGCGCCGACGCCTGGGTGATGGCGGCGTCGGCACCGGAGGACGAGGCCGGGTCGAACAGGATGAGGTCGACGCCGTCGGCGATCAGGTTCTGCATCGCCGCGTTCTGCTGGGCCGCGTCGTTGTCGTTGGTGCGAACAATCTTGAGCTCGACCTTGTCCTTGTACTCGGGGGAGGCGGCGAGGGCCTGCAGCGAGGCGAGGCCCATCTCGCGCCAGGCCTGGCCGCCGAGGGGCTGCTCGAAGCCGATGACGAACTTGCCGTCGCCGCCGCCGGCGGCGTCGGTGCCTCCTCCGCCTTCGGCCGGGGCGCTGGTGCAGCCGGCGAGGAGGGCGAGCGAGGAGGCGGCCGCGAGGACGGCGGCTCCCCTCGCGAAGTGACGGGCGTGCTGGGGTCGCTGCATGATTTCTCCTTTGAAATCGCCGATGGTGCAGGGCGTGGTCGGCACACTAGCCGATTAATGGCAGCGCTGCCAGTAGCGCTAGCATTTCCGATTGTGATCCACTAGGTTCGCAGCAGACGAGTCGCAACGACGCGATAGGAGACACCGTGACCTCGACGACGACACCGGCCGTGGGCTTCGAGCCCGACGTGCCGATCCGCACCCGCAGCCACCGCATCGGCTGCGTCGGAGCCGGCGCGATCATGGCCGATCAGCACCTCGAGGCCTACCGGCAGGCGGGCTTCCCCGTGGTCGCCATCGCGTCCCGCACGCCGGCGAACGCCCGGGCCGTGGCGGAGCGCTACGGCATCCCGACCGTGCATGAGACGGTCGACGCGCTGCTCGCCGACACCGACGTCGAGATCCTCGACATCGCCTTCCCGCCCGATCAGCAGCCGGCGATCATCCGCGCCGCCCTGGCGCAGCCGCACATCAAGGCGGTGCTCGCGCAGAAGCCGCTGGCGCTCGACCTCGACGAGGCGATCGCCCTGCGCGGCGAGGCTGCCGCGGCCGGCACCATCCTGAGCGTCAACCAGAACATGCGCTACGACCAGTCGATCCGCGTGCTGAAGCAGCTGCTCGACGCGGGCGTGCTCAGCGACCCCGTCTTCGCCCAGATCGACATGCACGCCGTGCCGCACTGGCAGGGCTTCCTCGAGGGCTACGACCGGCTGACCCTGGCGAACATGAGCGTGCACCACCTCGACGCGCTGCGTTTCCTGTTCGGCGACCCCTCCGAGATCTCCACCGTGACCCGCCGCGATCCGCGCACGACGTTCGAGCACGAGGACGGGATCGTCGTGTCCACGCTGCGCTTCCCCGGGGGCGTGCTGGCGCTCAGTGTCGAGGACGTCTGGGGCGGGCCCCGCGAGGAGGGCTTCGACGACGACTTCTACATCCGCTGGCGGGTGGAGGGCACCGCGGGCATCGCGCAGGGCACCATCGGCTGGCCGCACGGGGTGCCGTCGAGCATCCGCTACGCCTCGACCCACGCCACCGGAGGCACATGGGTGGAGCCGAGCTGGGACACGCACTGGTTCCCGCATGCCTTCATCGGCGTGATGGAGCAGGTGCAGCACGCCGTCGAGACCGGCACGGCCCCCGAGCTCAGCGTCGCCGACAACGTGCGCACCATGGCGCTGATCGAGGCCGGCTACCGCTCGATCGCCGAGAAGCGCCCGGTGCGCCTCGACGAGTTCCCCGTCTGACCACGCGCGACCGAGCGACGCACGAGCAACCGACCGACCGACCGACCGACCGACGACCGAACCACGCACGACCGAACCACCCACGACCGACCGACCGAACCCAACTCGAATCGACCAAGGAGCAACGACGCCATGATTCAGCTCGGCATCTTCACCGCCTACTACCCCTACGACCTGAAGACGACCGCGGAGAAGATCCGCGCCCACGGCTTCAACACCGTGCAGCTCGACCTGCACTTTAAGGACCTCGACCTCGGCGCCGGCCAGATCACCAAGGAGAAGGCGAAGCTGGTCAGCGACACCTTCCGCGACCACGACCTGCCGATCTCGGCCATCTCGGGCTACACGAACATCGTGCATCCCGACCCCGAGCACCGGAAGGCGAACGTCGAATACCTGAAGGAGATCATCCGCAACGCCCGCAACTTCGGCTCGAAGTACGTCATCTCCGAGTCGGGTACCTTCAACGCCGAGAGCGAGTGGGACCACGACCCGCACAACCGCTCCGAGGACGCCTACGAGCAGGTGCGCACCGTTCTCGCCGAGCTGGCGCAGACCGCGTACGACCACGGCGCGACCTTCCTGCTCGAGACCTACGTGAACAACGTGATCGGCTCGGTGCGCGAGACCGCCCGCGTCTTCAACGACATCCGCACCCCGGGCCTCGAGCTGCTGATGGACCCGACCAACTACTTCGACGCCACCAACATCGACGACCAGGCCGGCGTGCTGAACGAGGTCTTCGACGTGCTCGGCGACCGGGTGCGCGTGGCGCACGCCAAGGACGTCAAGCGCGCGGGCGACGACAAGAGCGAGAAGCACGCCGACATCGGCGACGACGACGCTCTCGCCTCGCACACCTTCCGCGGCGTCGGCGAGATCGAGCTGCCGGCCGCCGGTCTCGGCTCGCTCGACTACGACCTCTACCTGCAGCGCCTCAGCGAGCAGAACCCGAACGCGCCGCTGATCATCGAGCACCTCGACGAGAGCGACATCCCGCGGGCCAAGCAGTTCGTCGTCGATACGCTCAAGAAGTACAACATCTAGGCGAGTCGGCGGGGCAGGCGGCGAGACGGGTGACACGAGAGGGATGCACGTGCAGGACAAGGTAGCGATCATCACGGGCGCGGGCGGCGCGCTCGGCCGGGCCACGGCACTCCGGCTGGGGGCCGACGGCTTCGCCATCGGTGCGCTCGGCCGGGCGAGCGCGGATCTGGCCGAGACCGCCGCGCAGCTGGAGGCCGAGGGCTTCCCGGTGCGGATGCTCGAGGTCGACCTGCGCGACTCCGACGCCATCGAGGCGGCCGTCGCGGGCACCGAACGGGACTTCGGCCCCGTCGAGGCGCTGATCAACAACGCGGCCATCTACCCGAGCACCCCGTTCCTCGAGATCCCGCTCGCCGAGTACGACGACGTCGTCACGGTGAACCAGCGCGGCTACTTCTACGCCGCCCAGGTGGCGGCGCGCGGCATGGTCGCGCGCCGCTCCGGCGCGATCGTGAACGTCGGCAGCATCACCTGGCACGGCGGCTGGTCGAACCTCGCGAGCTACGTCTCGACGAAGGGCGCGGCCGTCGCGCTGACGAGGGCGCTCGCCCGGGAGCTCGGCGAGCACGGCATCCGGGTGAACGCGGTCTCACCCGGAGCCTTCCCCACGAAGGCCGAGGAGATCCAGGGCGACGCGGCCGAGTACTCGGCCCACGTCATCGAGCACCAGGCGCTCAAGCGCCGGGGGAGCGACGCCGAGCTCGCGGCCGTCATATCGTTCCTGGTGGGCCCCGACTCGTCGTTCGTCACGGGCCAGACCATCAACGTCGACGGCGGCTGGATCATGGAATGAGGAATGCAGTGGAGATCTTCGGGCAGCAGCTGAGTCGGCGTGAGCTCGCCGAACGCACGGGTGACCTGTCGGCGGTGGCGGGCATCCGCTCGGTGGTTCTCGACGACGGCGTGGAGCGGGGCGTGCGCGCCCTCGAGCTGCGCACCGCTGCGGGCCTCGAGCTCGAGGTGCTCGTCGACCGGGCCTTCGACTTCGGCTCGGCGAGGCTTCGCGGCGTGCCGTTCGGCTGGCGCTCGGGCAACGGCTTCCGGCACCCCGGGCTGCACGAGCACAGCGACGAGGGCGGCCTGTCGTGGCTGCGAGCCCTCGACGGGCTGCTCGTCACCGGCGGGCTCGACCACACCCTCTTCGGCGGCGAGGTGGATGCGCAGCAGTACGGCTACCCGCCCAAGCAGAGCGTCACCCACGGCCTGCACGGCCGGCTCACCGCCATCCCGGCCCGGCTGCTGGAGGCGCGCGAGATCGTCGACGCCGACACCGGCGACTCGGTGCTGCGGGTCGTCGGAGAGGTGGTTCAGGCGACCTCGTTCGGTGAGCACCTGAAGCTCACCCGCACGGTCGAGCTCGATTTCACCGGCCGCGAGATCCGCTGGAACGACACGGTCGAGAACCTCGGCTTCGAGCGCACGCCGCACATGTTCCTCTACCACCTGAACATCGGCTGGCCCTTCGTCGACGAGGGTACCCGGCTCGTCGCCTCGATCGCGAAGACCCTCTGGTCCTCCGACTCGGCGGCCGAGCAGGGCGTGTCGTACCGCACGCTGCCGGCCCCGCAGCCGGGCTTCGTCGAGCAGGTCTTCGAGCACGAGCTCGTGGCCGGACCCGACGGCCGGCATCGCGTGGCGCTGATCGCCGCCGACGACTCCCGCGGTGTCGAGGTCAGCTGGAGCGCGGAGGGCATGCCGCACTTCTTCGAGTGGCAGAACCTGCGCAGCGGCCAGTACGCCGTGGGCCTCGAGCCCTCGACCCACCACGTCGACGGCGACGCCGCGGCCCGCGAGAACGGGTCGATGATCTGGCTCGAGCACGGCGAGCGCCGCGAGTACTCCACCACGGTGCGGGTGCTCGACGGCTCGGCCGAGACGCGGGCCTCGGCCGAGGCGATCCGCGCCATCCACGGACAGCCCGAGTAGGCGCCACCGTGCCTGTTTCCGCATCCGGCGATAGTCTTATGTTAGCGCTGCCAGTCCGCGACGAGCGGATGCGCGGCCCCCGTGAACCGAGGAGTCACCGATGACCGACACCACCACCCCCGCCTCCCCGTCGGGCGACCCCTCGGCGGCCCCCGAGGTGCTCTCGGGCATCCGGGTGCTCGACTGCTCGATCGCGATGGCGGGCCCCTTCGCGGCGCAGCGCCTCGGCGACCTCGGCGCCGACGTGATCAAGGTCGAGCCGACCCGCGGCGAGTGGCAGCGGCACGCGGCGGCGGGTGGGGCGACCGGCAACCGGATCAACGTCTCGTTCCTGTCGCTGAACCGCAACAAGCGCTCCATCGGGGTCGACCTGAAGGCCGACGAGGGCCGCGAGATCCTCTATGAGCTGGTGAAGACGGCGGACGTGTTCCTGCAGAACTACCGGCCCGGTGTGGCCGCCCGGCTCGGCGTCGACTACGAGACGCTGCGCGCCATCAACCCGTCGATCGTCTACGTGTCGATCTCGGGCTACGGCGAGGACGGGCCCTACCGCAACCGCCCGGGTCAGGACCTGCTGCTGCAGGCGATGAGCGGGGCCATGCTCTCCTCGGGGAGTGCCGGGCATCCGCCGACCCCCGCCGGGCAGTACCTCGTCGACGCCGTCACCGCCTCGACGGCGTTCGAGGGCGTGCTGGCCGCGCTGTTCCACCGTGAGCGCACCGGGCAGGGGCAACTCGTCTCGGTGAACATGCTCGACGCCATCACGACGCTGCAGATGCAGGAGCTCTCGGTCTTCACCGTGGGCGGCGTGGGCCAGCACCGCAGCGAGCAGCCGCACGCGCACGTCTACATCCGGGCGCCCTACGGCACCTTCTCCACCACCGACGGCTACCTCGCGCTCGCCATGCCCGATCTGCACACGCTCGGCGAGGTGCTCGAGGAGGAGTGGTTCCTCGGCATGGACACCGAGGTCGACAGCTGGACCCACCGCGACGAGATCTACGCCAAGACCGCCGAGCGGTTGGCGACCCGCTCGACGGCCGAGTGGCTCGAGGCGCTCGGCGCCGCCGGCATCTGGGCGGGCCCCGTCTACGGCTACCAGGATCTCGTCGACGACGAGCAGATCAAGCACAACGGCACCTTCATCGAGTACGAGCACCCGACCGAGGGGCTCGTGAAGACGCCCGGGTTCCCGTACAAGCTGTCGGAGACGCCCGCGCGCATCGACCGCGGGGCGCCGCTCACGGGGGAGCACACGCGCGAGATCCTCGCCGAGCTGGGGCTGCCCGCCGACCGCGTCGACGCGCTGCTCGGTGCGGGCGTGGTGGCGGCCGAGCCGGAGGCGGTCGCGGTGGCGGAACCGCTCGCGGTCGCGGAACCGGCATGACAGGCGCGACCGGCCCGGCGCCCGCGTACCGCGGCATCACCTGGGACCACCCGCGGGGGCGCGACGCCCTGCGGGCGGCCGCGGCCGGCGACGACGCGGTCGACATCGACTGGCAGGCGCATTCGCTCGAGCACTTCGAGTCGCATCCGATCGACGAGCTGGCCCGCGACTTCGACCTGATCGTGCTCGACCACCCGCACCTCGGCGAGGCGCTCGAGCTCGGCTCGCTTCAGCCGATGGAGGATGTCGTCGGCCCCGAGCTGCTCGAACGCTGGGCCGGCGCGTCGGTTGGCCCGTCGTTCGAGTCGTACCGGATGCTCGGCCGGCAGTGGGCCTTGCCGCTGGACGCGGCCACCCAGGTCGCCGCCCTCCGCACCGACCTGCTGCCGGGCGTCGCCGCTCCCGAGACCTGGGCCGAGGTCGAGCAGCTCGCCGCGGAGGCGCCCGTCGCCCTCTCCCTCGCCGGGCCCCACGCCTTCCTCAGCTTCGCGTCGATCTGCGCCGCCCTCGGCGAGCCGGTCGCCGACCACCCCGAGCTGCCCTTCGTCTCGGACATCACGGGCTCGCTCGCCCTCGACATCCTGCGCTCGATCGGCGCGCGCGCCCCCGCCGGCAGCGCCACCCAGAACCCGATCGCCCTGCTCGAGCGCATGACGGCCACCGACGAGATCGCCTACCTCCCCCTCGTCTACGGCTACGTCACCTACTCCTCGCCCGTGCTGCGATTCGCGGATGCTCCCGCCGCCCTCCCCGGCGGCCGACGCGGCTCGACCATCGGCGGCACCGGCATCGCGGTCAGCCGCCGCGCGGAGGTCACCCCCGAGCTCGTCGCGCACATCACGCGGCTGCTGTCGGACGAGACGCAGCGCGACTTCATCCCCCGGCACGCGGGCCAGCCCTCGGCTCGGGCGGCCTGGACCGACGCCGACGTCGACCGCTCGGCGAGCGGCTTCTACGGCGCGACGCTCGCCACGATCGAGTCGTCCTGGGTGCGGCCGCGCTATGCGGGATACATCCTGTTCCAGTCGGCGGCCTCGGCGCTCGTGCGCGAAGTCGTGGCCGGCGCCCTGCCCGTCGCCGAGGGGCTCGAGCGGCTCCGCTCGGCCTTCAGCACCTCCGTCCTCCGAACCGAAGGGGTCGCCTCATGACCGCACCCGTGCCCGCCACCGACGAGATCCTCGTCGAGCTCGTCGACCAGGTGGCCGTCGTCACGCTGAACCGTCCGCAGAAGCTCAACTCCGTCACCCAGGAGATGTCGGATGCGCTGGTCGAGATCGCCGGCTGGGCGAACGACAGCGACGAGGTGCGCGTGCTGGTGCTGACCGGGGCGGGGGAGCGGGCCTTCTGCGCCGGCTCGGACATCCGCTCGCTCGACAAGTACGCCACCCCGTGGGACTTCCGGAACCGGGAGGACTACTGCGACGCCCTGCGGCTGCTGCGGAAGCCCGTGATCGCGGCCGTGAACGGCTACGCCTTCGGCGGCGGACTCGAGACGGCGATGACCTGCGACATCCGTCTCGCCTCCACCACGGCGTCGTTCGCGGCGCCCGAGATCAAGCTCGGCTGGATCGGCGGCGGCGGCATGAGCACCTTCCTCGCCCACTCGATCGGCGCCTCGAACGCAGCGCTGATGCTGATGACGGGCGACCCGATCGACGCCGAGCGGGCGCTCGCCTGGGGGCTCGTCTCGGAGCTGGTGGCGCCCGAGGCGCTGCTCGAGCGGGCCGTCGAGCTCGGCCGCACCATCGCCTCCCGGCCGCCGATCGCGGCCGAGACGGCCAAGGCCAACCTCCGGGCCGCCTACAACCTGCCCCAGGATGCGGCGATCGCCTACGAGCGGGACCTGCAGACCGTGACCTTCGCTACCGACGACGCCGCGGAGGGCCGCGCCGCCTTCGCCGAGAAGCGCCCCGGCGTCTTCCGTCGGCGCTGACGCCGACCCCCTCGCCCCCGCCCGTCCCTCTCGCAACGGAGAACACATGAGCCTCACCGACACCACCCCCCTCGCCCCCCGCGCCGACTGGGCGGGCGACGCCGCGGCGGCGCTGCCGGCCGACGGCACCGCCGGCACGCTCGTCGGTCGCGTCTGGAACCCGGCGGTGAACGGTCCCTCGCCCGTGCTCGTCACCGCGGACGGCGTGCTCGATCTGAGCGCGACCTTCCCGACCGTGAGCGCGCTGGCCGACGAGGCCGACCCGGCGACGGCGGCGCGGGCGGCGGCCGGTGCGCGCCTCGGCTCGTTCGAGGAGATCTACGCGAACACCGCTCCGGCCGCCCGCGACCGGGAACGTCCGTGGCTCCTCGCCCCCGTCGACCTGCAGACCCTCAAGGCCGCCGGGGTCACCTTCGCCGTGTCGATGATCGAGCGGGTGATCGAGGAGCGGGTGCGGGGCGACGTCGAGGCGGCCGCGAGGATGCGGGCGGGCATCCTGGAGCAGATCGGCGCCGACCTGCACGAGATCGTTCCCGGCTCGCCGGCCGCCGTGGCACTGAAGGAGTACCTCGTGGGGGAGGGCCTCTGGAGCCAGTACCTCGAGGTCGGCATCGGGCCCGACGCCGAGATCTTCACCAAGGGGCCGACCCTCTCGGCGGTCGGCACCGCCGACCAGGTGGGCGTGCTCTCGACCTCGCTCTGGAACAACCCCGAGCCGGAGGTCGCCCTGATCGTCGACCGCGCCGGCCGCATCGTCGGCGCCACGCTCGGCAACGACGTGAATCTCCGCGACGTCGAGGGGCGCTCGGCCCTGCTGCTGCCCAAGGCGAAGGACAACAATGCCTCGTGCGCTCTCGGGCCCCTCGTGCGGCTCTTCGACGACGGCTTCGACCTCGACGCGGTGCGGCGGATGAGCGTCACGCTCGAGATCGACGGCGAGGACGGCTTCCACCTCGACGGCACCTCGGAGATGAGCCAGATCAGCCGCGACCCCCTCGACCTGGTCGCCCAGCTCGAGGGCCCCCAGCACCGCTACCCCGACGGTGCCGTGCTGATGCTCGGCACCATGTTCGCGCCCATCGTCGACCGCGACGACGTCGACCGGGGGTTCACCCACAAGAGGGGCGACATCGTGCGGATCTCCTCGGGCGAACTGGGTAGTCTGGTCAACCAGGTCGAGGCGAGCGAGAGGTGCGAACCGTGGGAGTTCGGGATCGGCTCGCTGATGAGGAACCTCGCGAGCCGGGCGCTGCTGTGAGCGACGGGGCCGTCGCCGAACTGGTCACGCGCCCCTCGCGCCGCTCGACGCACTCGGTCACCCTCGAAGACGTCGCGCGGCACGCGCAGGTGTCGCCGCAGACCGTCTCCCGCTCGATCCGCAGCCCGCAGCTGGTGTCGGAGTTCACGCTCGAGCGCGTGCGCAACTCCATCAGCGAGACGGGCTACGTGCCGAACCTCGCGGCCTCGAACCTCGCCTCCAATCGCAGCATGACGGTCGCGGCGATCATCCCCGCGGTCTCCGCCTCGGTGTTCGCGGATGCCCTGCAGGGCCTCGAGGAGGTGCTCGCCCCCGAGGGGTACCAGCTCTTCATCGGTTCGACGTCCTACCGTCCGGGCCACGAGGAGGAGCTCGTTCGGGCCTTCCTCGGCCGCCGCCCCGACGGCATCTTCATCGTCGGAACCGACCACTCGCCGAACACCGGGCACCTGCTGCGCGAGTCGAAGGTGCCCGTGGTCGAGGCCTGGGACCTCACCGACACCCCGATCGACAGCGTGGTCGGCTTCTCGAACAGTGCGGCCATCCGGGCCCTCGTGGAGTTCGCGCGCGATCGCGGCTATCGGCATCCGACGTTCGCCGGCTCGTTCCAGACGGGCGACTTCCGGGCGCTCGCGCGGCGCGCGAGCTTCGAGGAGTCGGTGGGTGCGCTGTTCCCGGGCGAGCCCGTGCGGGTCGTCGACTCGGGCACCGCGACGGTCGACTACGACACCGGGCGGCGGCTGCTCACCGAGACGCGGGCCGCGCATCCGGAGACCGACGTGCTGATGTTCGCCAGCGACGTGTTCGCCGCCGGTGCGGTGCTCGAGTGCGCCCGCGCCGGCATCTCGGTGCCGGGCGACATCGCCGTGACGGGCTTCGGCGACTTCGAGATCGGGCGGCACCTCGTTCCGACCCTCACCACGGTCGCCGTGCCCAACCGCCAGATCGGCACCGCGGCAGGCGAGCTGCTGCTCGCGCGGATGACCGGCGGCACCCGTGAGACCGCCGAGATCGACCTCGGCTTCTCGGTCGTGGCGCGCGAGAGCGCCTGACCTTTCCTGCACCCCACACCCCCCGAAGGAGTACCGATGCTCACCACCACAGATCCGCGAACCGGTGTTAGCGCTGCCACCTCACTCGCGCCCACCTCGCCCGAGACCGTGCACGAGATCGCCCTGCGTGCCGAGTCGGCCGCCCAGGAGCTGCAGTCGCGGGGCAGGGAGTTCCGCGCGCAGCTGCTGGACGCCATGGCCGCCGGGGTGCTCGCCGCCCGCGACGAGCTCGTGGCCGCCGCCGACGCGGAGACCGGACTCGGCACGGCTCGTCTCACGGGCGAGGCCGGCCGCAGCGCCTTCCAGTTCTCGCTCTTCGCCGAGGCCGTGCGCGAGGGCTCGTTCGTCGAGGCGGCCATCGACCACGCCGGTGACACCCCGCTCGGCGCAGCTCCTGACGTGCGACGGATGCTCGTGTCCATCGGCCCCGTCGCGGTGTTCGGCTCGAGCAACTTCCCCTTCGCCTTCTCGGTGCTCGGGGGTGACGTGGCGTCGGCGATCGCCGCCGGATCGCCGGTGGTCGTCAAGGCGCACGGCTCGCATCCGCTCACCTCGAAGCTGTCGTACGAGGTGCTGCAGCGGGCCGCCGAGTCGGTCGGTGCCCCGCGCGGCACCTTCGGCATCGTCTACGGACAGCAGGCCGGCGTGACCCTCGTGCAGGAGCCTGCCATCAAGGCGGCCGGCTTCACGGGGTCGCTCGGCGCGGCCGAGGCACTGCAGCGGGCGATCGACCAGCGGCCCGACCCGATCCCGTTCTTCGGCGAGCTGTCGAGCATCAACCCGCTCGTGGTGTCGCCGGGTGCAGCCGCCTCGCGCGGTGCTGCGATCGCCGAGGGGCTGTTCGCCTCGTACACCGGCTCGGCCGGGCAGCTCTGCACGAAGCCGGGCATCGCCTTCGTGCCCTCGGGGCCGGAGGGCCAGGCGGTCGTCGACGCCCTCGAGTCGCTCACCTCGGCGGCCGGGCCGCAGGTGCTGCTGAACGACCGCATCCAGACCTCGTTCGGCGAGATCGCCGACCGGCTCGTGGCCGCCGGCGCGGTGGTCGGGGCCTCGGGCGGTTCCCCGGAGGAGGGGTCGGGGTTCGCGGTCTCGCCGCGCCTGCTCGAGACCACCGCGGAGACCCTCGGGGCCGAGCTCGCCGAGGAGGCCTTCGGCCCGCTCGTGGTGGTGGCCCGCTACGATTCGCTCGACGAGGTGCGGGAGGCGTTCGGCCGAATCCCGCGGTCGCTGACCGCCACGCTGCACGTCGAGGACGACGAGCCCGACGTGGTGTCCTCGCTGTCCTCGACGCTCGAGGCCAGCTCGGGCCGGGTGGTCTTCAACGGCTACCCGACCGGGGTGCGCGTCGCCTGGGCGCAGCAGCACGGGGGGCCGTGGCCGTCGACGAACTCGCAGCACACCTCGGTGGGGGTCACGGCGGTGCGCCGCTTCCTGCGCCCGCTCGCGTGGCAGAACGCGCCGGAGGCGGCGCTGCCGGAGGAGCTGCGGGACGGCTTCACGGGCATCCCGCGCCGGGTCGACGGCGTGCTGACGCTGCCGGCCTGAGCCGGGGACGACGAAAGGGGGCGGGCCTCACGGCCCGCCCCCTTCACGTGTTCCCGCCTAGCTGCGCGAGGCGCGGCGGCGCATCACCAGCACCACGGCGATGCCGCCGGCCAGCACGACCAGGGCCATCATGCCGATGCCGAGTCCGGCGAAGCCGGTGTTGGCGAGGCCGGCCGAGCCGCTGCCGCCCGCACCCGGTGCCGGAGCGCTGGTGGCACCCGGGTCACCCGGTGCCGGAGAGCCGCTCGGCCCCGGCGTCGGCGTCGCGGTCTCGGTGGGCGTGGGCGTCGGCGTCGGCAGGGCCTGGGTCGTGGTGACCGAGACCAGCGTCGAGAGACCGGTGTCGCCGTAGGCGACCGAGCCGAGGAAGCGGGCCGGGCCGTCGAGGTCGGTCCAGCTCACGTCGTAGCTCGTGGCCTGACCCGAGACCAGGTCGAGCGAGGCCGGCGCGGTGAGCGCGCCGGGGGTCTCGCCGACTCCGAGCAGGTACTCGACCAGGTCGAACACCGACGCGTCCGAGCCGTCGGTCACCGAGAAGATGTCCACCGTCACCCGGTAGGTACCGGGCTCGGGGTTCTCGATGTCCACGCGCTCGTCGGCCGAACCGGTCGCCGAGGTGTACGAGGTGACGGGCTTGCCGTCCTCCCCGATCCGGTCGACGTAGAGGTCCAGGTCGTCGGTGTCGGTGAGGGCGTCGAGGTCGAACCGCGCGAACGAGGTTCCCTCCTCGACGGTCACCGTCGACTCGAAGGTCTCGCCCTTGGGCAGCGAGCCGGAGTGGCCGTCGCCGGCGCTGGCGTCCTCGACGAGGGTTCCCTCGGCGAGGCCGGTGACGGCGAGCGGCAGGTTGCCGTCGATGCCGGGCGTCACCGGCACCGAGACGGTGCCCGAGTTGCCCTCGCCGGAGACCTCGTAGGGCACCGCCAGCGCGACGGGGCGCACGGCCACGGGGCTGCGCACCTCGCCGGTGTCACCCGACCAGACGAGGTAGCCGGTGGCGAACTCGTCGAGCGGGGCGTCCGCGACGTCGAAGGTGACGGTGTAGCTGGCGGTCTCGCCGGCCGCGCCGAACGACAGCGTCGAGGGCGTGACCGTGGTCTCGACCCCCGGGATGTCGAGCGACGCGGTGTAGCTGCCCGCGGCGGTCGAGGTGACCGTGCGGGTGACCGTCTGCAGCCCGGCCAGCGAGCCGATGGCGATCGAGGGCTGGTTCAGGTCGGACGGGTCGATCGGCTCCACGCCGAGCGGCTCGGGGAAGACGTAGCCCTCACCGAGCAGGAAGGCGTACCAGTCCTGCGGCGCGCTGTCGTAGACGAGTCCCGGGTCGAGCATGCGGCTCGGGTCGACGTGACCCGCGCCCTGGGCGAACACGTCGCTCGAGGGCGAACCGTCCTGCTGCACCGAGTCGTACGCCGAGGTCATCATCGACGACTTGATGGTCGAGACCGAGGCGTTCGGGAACTTCGTCAGGTAGAGCGCCGCGAGACCGGCCACGTGCGGCGCGGACATCGAGGTGCCCGACTCGAACTGGAAGCTCGGGTCGTCGCCCTGCTGGTTCGCGCCGTCGGCCAGGATCGACACACCGGGAGCGGTGATGTCGGGCTTCAGCACGTCGGCGGTGTCGGCCTCGGCCGGGCCGCGGGACGAGAATCCGGCGACCTGGGGAACGGGGCGCTCCTCACCGGAGGTGTTGCCCTCGACGAGCGTCGCGGTGGCACCGGCGGTGGCCGCGTACGCGTAGATCGCGTCGTAGTGGTCGGAGTCGATCTGGATGGACGGCACCGAGTGGTCGTCGGCGTGGTTCGCGTTCGGGAACGGGTTCACCAGCAGCATGCCGACACCGCCCGCGCGGGCGACCTCGGCCGACTTCGAGACGCGGGCGGTGACGCCGGCCTCGCAGACGACGATCTTCCCGGCGGTGAGCGCGGGCGAGAGGCTGCCCGTCTCGCAGATGGTCGGGTCGACGTCGCCGTCGTCGCCTCCCACGTCGTCACCGAGCACCAGCGGAGCCGTCACGGGCTCGTGCACGGTGATCGAGGCGCCGGCGAACTTCTCGCCGTTGCCGAGCTCCGCGGTCGCGGTGTAGGTCGGGATCGACGAGGCCGCCACGGTGGTGTACCAGGGGGAGGCGTGGTCGAGCGTGCTCGCGCCGGGGCCCGAGTTGCCGGCCGAGGCCGAGACGAAGACGCCCGCCGCCGCGGCACCGAAGAACGCCTGGTCCTCCAGGGCGAAGGTGGAGGTGGCCGCGCCGCCGCCGATCGAGTAGTTGATCACGTCGACGCCGTCGGCCACGGCCTGCTCGATCGCCGCGAGGATCGACTCCGTGTAGCAGCCGTCGTCGGTCTCCTTGCCGTTGCCGTTCCAGCAGACCTTGTACTCCGCGACCTTGGCGGCCGGGGCGACACCGGAGATGTCGCCGAAGTCGTAGTCGCCGATGGTGGCGTCGACGTCGGCGTTGCCCGCCGCGGTCGAGGTGGTGTGCGAGCCGTGGCCGTCGCCGTCGCGAGGCGAGAGGAACTCGGGGCGATCGGGGGTGCCCACCAGGTCGTAGAGCGACTTGGGCAGGAACCAGCTGGCGCCGATGAGCTTGGTGTTGCACTCCTCGCCGGTCCACTGCTGATCGCCGTCCAGGCCGGGCTGGCAGATGCCGGAGTAGGTCTGGCCGTCGGACTTCTCGAACACGATGCGGTCGCCGTCGAGGTAGGGCTCGGCGCCTTCCGCCGTGCCCAGGGTGTCGCCCGCGAAGGAGGGGTTCTCGGGCGCGATGCCGCTGTCGATGTCGCCGACGACGATGCCCGCACCGGCCTGCGACTGACCGCCGAGCTCCGACCAGAGGCCGTCGTCCCCGCTCAGGCCGAGGAAGTCGGTGGAGGACTGCTGTCCGGTCTCGGGGAACGGCGTCAGGGCCGCGGCCTCCACCGGTGCCGTGGGGGCGGCGGCGGGAGCCCGGTCGAGGTGCTTCACCTCGGACTTGGTGACGGCCGCGACATCGCGACGGTTCGCGAGCTCGGCGGCCTGGTCGGCGGTGAGGTTCGCCGAGAATCCGTTCAGGGTGAGCGTGTAGCTGTAGCCGACCGAGGCGCCGACCGACGAGGCCACGGCGTCCTGCTGGTTCTGCAGGTGCGCCGAGTACGCCTCGACCGCCGGGGCCGCGGCCTCGAGCTGCTGACCGCCCTCGGGGGCGGTCTGCGCGAAGCGCTGGTCCGACCCGGTGTAGGTGGCCGCGGGGTCGTCGACCAGGGTGACGATGTAGGTGCCGTCGACGTAGCTCACCGGCACGGAGGGGCCGACGGGCGGCTTGACGGCCGAACCGGCGGGCGCCGCCGAGGCGCTCGAGAAGGCGAACGAGCCGGCGGCGATGATGCCGGCGACCGCGACGAGCGCGGCGGCCTGCCGGGAACGGCGGCCTCGTGGCCCCCCGCCCGGATCGGATCGGAACAGAGGACGCGCGGAGGCAAGGGGCACGTAGGGCTGCTTTCTCAAGGGGCTAATCGATGAACATCACAGAACGATGTGAGTGTCCGTTGATTATGCGGAGAATCTCAGCCGAAGTGAAGTCTGTTGATTTCGTTCACATTCGAGTACAGTCCACCCCCGGATGGGGGAGAGACGGTGCGGGGGAGGAACGCCGAAGGGGACGCCCCGATCGGAGCGCCCCCTGTGGGAAGAGCGAGGTGGGAAGAGTGAGGATCAGGCCTCGACGTCGCCGCGCCAGGCACCCGTCTCCGAGCCCTGCGACTCGATGAACTCCTTGAACTTCTCGAGGTCCTTCTTCACCGCGTGGGTCGGCACGCCGACGGCCGAGCCGATCTTCTCGACGATGCCCTCGGGCTCCCAGTCGATCTGCACGGTGACGCGGGAGGTGGTGTCGCTGAGCTTGTGGAAGGTCACGACGCCAGCGTGGTCGACCTCGCCGCCGGTGCTCGTCCAGGCGACGCGCTCGTCGGGGTGCTGCTCGCTGATCACGGTGTCGAACTCGCGCTCCTGGCCGGCGATGTTCACCTTCCAGTGGGTGTGGGTGTCGTCCTGCTGGTCGATCGTCTCGATGAAGTCGAGGAACTTGGGGAACGACTCGAACTGGGTCCACTGGTTGTACGCGGTGCGTACGGGGACCTCGACGTCGACGGTCTCGATGATCTGAGCCATGGCTGTACTCCTTCTTCGTGTTCGTCTCTGGGTGTACTCCCCACCCAACGACGTACGGGTGCCACTGCCAACCGACGCACACCCAGCACTCAGGCTCGGTTCAGTCGTGGCCCCGGAACTCGTCGGCCACGAGGATGTCACGGCGGAAGTGGCCGGTGCGATAGGCCGCCCGGCCCACCATGTGCGCCGAGACCGGGGCCGTGAGGCTCTGGAAGAAGACAATGGCGACCGCGAGGGTGATCGTCACGAGCGAGGGGTTCGACACCGCCACGTCGGCCACGATCGCGATCACGCCGAGGATCTGCGGCTTCGTGGCGGCGTGCAGGCGCGACAGCACGTCGGGGAAGCGCAGCAGGCCGACTCCGGCGGCGAAGCACATCAGCGCGGCGACGAGCACGAGAACCCCCGTGATCACGTCGCGGAGGTCGAGGCCGTCGAAGCCCCACTCCAGGCCGTTCATGTGTCGTCCCTCGCCGAGAGGAAGCGGGCGACCGAGACCGAGCCGACGATGCCGAACAGCGCGAGCCCGAGCAGCACGGGCATCGTGTCGGTGTGCCGGTTGATGGCCATCTCGGCCCCGATGGCGCAGATGGCGGTGGCCACCAGCACGTCGGAGGCGATGATGCGGTCGAGGGCTGACGGCCCGCGGATGATGCGCACGAGCGCCCCGATGGCGCCCGCGCCCATCAGCAGCCCGGCGACGATCACGACGACGATCACGAGGCGTCCTCCTCTGCGGATGCGGATGCGGATGCCGGCCCGGACGCAGATCCGGATCGGGATGCGGATGCCGGCCCGGATGCGGCGGTGCCGCCCTCCGCCAGCCGCGCCAGGTCGTCGGCCGAGCCGGCCGCGCGGATCAGCCGCCGCTCGGTGTCGAGCACCCTCTGCTTCAGCGCCGGGATCTCCTCGACCGACTTCACGTTCAATGCGTGCAGGTAGAGCGTCGAGGCCTCGCGGTCGATGTCGAGCACGATCGACCCGGGCACCAGCGAGACCGCCTCGGCCGTGAACGTCATGATCAGGTCGGAGCGTGTGCGCAGCTGCACCGCGATCACCGCGTTCGAGGGCCGGTAGCCCGGCCCGATCGCGATCCAGGCGATCTGCAGCGAGGCGAGCACGATGTCGCCGAGCAGCCGCAGCACGAACAGCAGCCCGAACCAGGGGTTGAGCCGCCCGCTCAGCCGCACGGCGGGCAGGTAGAAGACGGCCGAGACGAACAGAGCGAGGGCGACCCCGGTGACCAGGGCGAGCCAGGTGACCTGACCCCAGATCAGCACCCAGATCAGCACGAGGCCGAGGAAGGGCACCAGTCCGCTGACGAGGCGGGCGATCATCCGACACCCCCTTCGTCGACCGAGATCGGCACCAGCGCGCCCTCGGGGAAGACCGAGTCGACGTAGGGCTCGGGGGTCGAGACGTTGCCGGCCGCGCGTTGGGCGAGATCGAACAGCGGCCCGGCGAACACGGTCAGGCAGAGGGTCAGCGCCATCAGCCCCGTCGCCGCCGCGATCATCAGCGGCGAGGTGCGGGTCTGGGTGTCGGTCGAGGTCGCCGTGCCCGTCATGGTGCCGACGGAACCGGTCGGGCCCTCCTGCAGCGACTCGATCAGCGGCGACTCGTAGCCCTCCACGTCCTTCTTGGGACGCCAGAAGGCCATGTTCCACACGCGTATCAGGGCGTAGAGGGTGAGCAGCGAGGTGACGATGCCGGCGCCGATCATCACGTACACGAGCGGGTTGGGGCTCGCGGCGCCCGCCTCGAACAGGCCGACCTTGCCGAGGAAGCCCGAGAACGGCGGGATGCCGCCGAGGTTGAGCGCCCCGATGAAGAACAGCACGGCGACGAACGGCGCCGCCTTGAGCAGCCCGCCGAGCTCGGTGATCGACGTCGAGCCGCCCTTGCGCTCGATCAGCCCCACCACGAGGAACAGTGCGGTCTGCACGAGGATGTGGTGCACGATGTAGTAGATCGTGGCGCCCGAGGCCAGCTCGGTGCCGATCGCGACACCGAAGATCATGTAGCCGATGTGGCTGACCAGCGTGAACGACAGCAGCCGCTTCACGTCGGCCTGGGCGAGGGCGCCGAGGATGCCGATGACCATCGTCAGCCCGCCGACGATCAGCAGCGGCACCTGCAGCGGCACCTCGAAGAAGAGTAGCTTGTCGGTGCGGATGATCGCGTAGACGCCCACCTTGGTGAGCAACCCGGCGAACACCGCCGTGACCGGCGCGGGCGCGGTGGGATAGGAGTCGGGCAGCCAGAACGACAGCGGGAACACCGCCGCCTTCACCGCGAAGCCGATCAGCAGGGCCGCGCAGAGGATCATCTGCACGTCGAGCGGCAGCTCGCGGATGCGGTCGCTCAGCAGCGCCATGGTGACGGTGCCCGTGGCGCCGTAGATCAGCGCGATCGCACCGAGGAAGAGCAGCGACGACACCAGGCTCACGACGACGTAGGTCACGCCGGCCCGGATGCGCGATCCGGTGCCGCCGAGGGTCAGCAGCACGTAGCTGGCCGCGAGCAGCATCTCGAAGCCGACGTACATGTTGAACAGGTCGCCCGCGATGAAGGCGTCGAACAGCCCGGCGGCGAGGATCAGGTAGGTCGGGTGGAAGATCGACACCGGGGTGTCGCGGTCGCGGTCGGCGTAGCCCTGGCCGACCGCGAACACGAGCACGCCGAGCAGCACCAGCGCCGAGACCACGACCATGATCGCGGAGAGCCGGTCGACCACCAGCACGATGCCGAACGGCGGCTCCCAGCCGCCCACCTTCACCACCGCGGGCTTTCCGGTGCTGTCGACGATCGCGAGCAGCACGGCCGCCGCGGCGGTCACCGCCGTGAGCGCGAGCACGCTGATCAGGATCTGCAGTCGCGGGTGGCGGCCGAGGATGAGGGTGACCGCGGCCCCGACGAGGGGGACGATCACCAGCAGGGGCACGAGGGTGTTCGTCATCGCATCACGTCCCGGTCGCGCTCGCTGGGTTCCTCGCCGGCCGAGCCCGACGCGCTGTCGTCGTCGTCGCCGAGGTCGCTGCCCTCGTCGAGGATTGTGCGCACCGCCGCGTCGTCGTCCTCGAGCGACGCGTGGAAGACGCCCGCCTGGTCGATCTCCATCGCCTCGTCCTCGTCGTCGTCGGCCGCCACGTCGTCGCCCTCATCGCCGAGGTTCGACAGCCACCATGAGCGGTAGATCAGCGCCAGGATGAACGCGGTCACGCCGAAGTTGATCACGATCGCCGTGAGCATCAGCACCTGGGGGATGGGGTCGACCGTGTCGGCGCCGTTCCCGTCGACGATCGGCGAGTCACCCGCCCGCCCCGACATGATGAAGATCAGCAGGTTGGTGGCGTTGCCCACCAGCAGGAAGCCGATCAGGATGCGCGTCAGGCTCTTCTCGAGCATCACGTAGACCCCGGCACCGTACATCACGGCCATCAGCACCACGAGGGTGATCGACGCGCTCATCGGGCCTCCTCCGCCGTGACGGAGTGCTCGTCGGCGTGGTCGCCGCCGCCCTCGGCCTCGGCCTGCTGCCGGTCGACCTCGCCGCCGAGGGCGCGCAGCACGTCGAGCACGACGCCGATCACCACGAGGTAGACGCCGATGTCGAAGATGGTGCTGGTGCCGAAGGAGATGTGGCCGAGGAGCGGCAGGTCGGCCTCGAAGTAGGCCGAGGTGAGCACGTCGGCGCCGAGGAAGAGGCTGCCGACGGCGGTGCCGGTGGCCAGCAGCATGCCGGTGCCGAGCAGCGCGCCCGGCCCGATCGGCAGCGTCTCGCCGATCTCGTAGCGGCCGCCCGCGAGGTAGCGCGCGATCAGCGCCAAGCCGGCGACCAGTCCGCCGGCGAACCCGCCGCCCGGGGCGTTGTGGCCGGCGAAGAGCAGGTAGACCGAGACGACGATCGCGGGGTGGAAGATCAGCCGCACGAGCACCTCGAGGATGAGCGAGCGGTTCTCGGGGGCGAGCGTGCGGCCGCCGAGGAGCCAGGAGTGCTGCCGGTCATCCGGAGCCTCGGAGGAGGTGTGCGGGTCGTTGACGAGCTTCACGCGCTGGGTGGTCTGCCGGCGCTTCCGTGACTCGCGGAGCCGCGGCATGCTGACGTTGCGACCCGTGACGAAGAGCAGGCTCGCGACGCCGGTGGCGACGACGACGAGCACCGAGAGCTCGTTCATCGTGTCCCAGGCGCGGATGTCGACGAGCATCACGTTCACGATGTTCTTGCCGTGGCCCTCCTCGACCGAGAGCCGGGCGAGCTCGTCGGTGAGGGTGCCGGCCTGGCGGGCGCCCAGGGCGACCAGCCCGGCCACTCCCATCGTGACGCCCACCAGGGCGCCGATCGCGATGCGCCGGCCGCGCTTCATCGGCTTGTTGTGCTGCGCGATCCGCGGGGGGAGGCGGCGCAGCACCAGCACGAAGACGACGATCGTGACGGTCTCGACGAGGGCCTGCGTCAGCGCCAGGTCGGGTGCGCCGTGGAACGAGAACAGCACCACGAGGCCGAAGCCGGTGGCACCGACCAGCAGCACCGCGGCGAGGCGGTGCGTCGCTCGCGCGGCCATGATGGCGGCGGCGCCCATCGCGGCGGCCACGAACACCTGAGCGGGGTAGTCGAAGAGCACGAACTCGCTCGGCCAGGTGCGGTTCAAGGCCGTCGTGGCACCGAGGCAGAGCACGAAGACCAGCAGGATCGTGCTGAGGTACTGGGGCAGGCCGCCCTTCTGGGCGAACAGCGTGACCCGCGCGGCGGCCGCGTCGACGGCTCGCACGATGGCCCAGTAGCTGCGCGAGGCGTCGACGACGACCGGCACCTTCTTCTGCAGGCGGCTGAAGCGGGCCCGCACGGCGAACAGGCCGAGGCCCGCCGCGATCACCAGCACCGAGATGCCGAGGGCCGGCTCGAAGCCGTGCCAGAGGGCGAGGTGGTAGTCGCCCTCGCCCGGCACGGTGTCGGCGTAGCCCTCCAGGGCGTGGCCGATGGGGGCGGCGAGGAAGCCTCCGGCGATGGTGGCGACCGTGAGCACGACGGGGGCGATCAGGATGAGCGGGTCGGGCGAGTGGTGGTCGTGCGGGGCTGCGGCGGCACGCGCATCCGCCCCCTTCTTCGTGGCGAAGGCGCCCCAGACGAAACGGGCGCTGTAGGCGACGGTGAGGATCGAGCCGAGCGTCACGCCGACCAGCGCCACCCAGCCCCAGGGCTCGCCGTGCTCGCCGGCCTCGAGAAAGGCGCTCAGCACGGCCTCCTTCGAGACGAAGCCGAGGAGCGGCGGGATGCCCGCCATCGACGCCGCCGCGATGATCGCCACCGCGGCCAGCACCGGCCGCCGCCGCCCGAGGCCGGAGATCTCGCGCAGGTCACGGGTGCCCTCGTCGTGGTCGACGATGCCCACCACGAGGAAGAGGGTGCACTTGAACAGGGCGTGCGCGAGCAGCAGGGCGGCGCCCGCCAGCGCGGCGTCGCGCGAACCGAAGCCCACGACGACCGTGAGGAAGCCGAGCTGGCTGACCGTTCCGTAGGCCAGCAGCAGCTTCAGGTCGTACTGGCGGAGCGATCGCCAGGCGCCGAGCAGCATCGTCCAGACGCCGATGACGACCAGCACCTCGGTCCAGCCCGGGGTGTCGGCGAAGCCGGGGGCGAGGCGGGCGATCAGGTAGATGCCCGCCTTCACCATCGCGGCGGCGTGCAGGTAGGCGCTCACCGGGGTGGGCGCGGCCATCGCGGCCGGCAGCCAGAAGTGGAACGGCACGAGCGCCGACTTCGACAGGGCGCCGGCCAGGATGAGCATGATCGACGTCGTGACGAGGGCGCTCGCCGCGGGCGGATCGGCGACGATCGCGGCGATCGAGGTAGTGCCGGCCGCCGTGCTCAGCAGGACGACGCCGACGAGCATCGCGAGCCCGCCGAAGGTCGTGACGAGCAGGGCCTGCAAGGCGGCGCCGCGGCTCTCCTTGCGCTCGGTGTAGTGGCCGATCAGGAGGTAGGAGAGCACGCTCGTGATCTCCCAGAACATGAACATGATGTAGATGTCGTCGGCGGTGACGAGGCCGTACATCGTGCCCGCGAAGGCGAGCAGCAGCGCGGCGAAGCGGCCGAGCGACGGCTCGTCGGGCGAGAAGTAGCGCGCGCAGTAGATCAGCACGAGGGCGCCGACGCCGGTGACGACGAGGGCGAGCAGCCAGCCGAGGGTGTCGACGCGGAAGCTCAGCGCGATGCCGAGCTGCGGGATCCACGGCACCGACTGGGTGACCTCCTCGCCCGCCAGCACGCGACCGCTCTGGCTCAGCGTGTACGCGAAGGCACCCGCCGGCAGCAGGGCGACGAGGTAGAAGACCCGGGTCGACAGGATGCGCGTGAGAAGCGGAGTGAGCGCTGAGAGTCCCGCGAACAGCAGCAGGACCAGGATCACGCGGACTCCTCATGTCGGGGAGAGGGCAGGGCCCCCAGTCTACCCGGCGCTCGGTAGGCTCGGCCCATGAGCTCCCTGGCCGTGCATCCTCTCGATCCTGCAGACGGCGGCCCGTATTCGGTCGCCGTGACCTCGGACGGGGCGGTGTGGTGCTCGCTCGTGCACGCGGGAGCGGTGCTGCGGAGGGACCCCGACGGGTCGGTGGTGGTGCTGCCGCTCGGCGACTCCTCGCAGCCGGCGCAGGTGGCCGCCGCGGGCTCCGACTCGGTGCTGGTCGCCGACATGGCCGCGAACGCGGTGCTGCTGGTGGGGCCGACGGGCGTGCTGCGACGCACCGACGCCCCGTCGCCCGGCGCGCAGCCCTACGGCGTGACCTCGCTGCACGACGGCACCGCCTGGTTCACCGAGATGGGCAATGACTCGCTCGGTCGCATCGGCATCCTGGGCGGGGTCGCCGAGTTCGCCACGGGCACCCTCGACGGCGTCGTCTCGATGGTCGCGGCCTCGGGCGACTCGCTCTGGTTCACGGCGAACCAGGCGAACGTCGTGGGGTACGTGCGGGGGGCGGATGCGGTGCCGGCGCTGTTCCCGCTGCCGACGTCCGAGGCGGGGCCGGTGGGCATCGTGGTCGGCGACGACGGGGCGGCGTGGTTCACCGAGATCCTGGCCGGGCAGATCGGGCGGGTCGATCGCGGGGGACGGGTGGTCGAGCATCCGCTGCCCGACCGGCACTCGAAGCCGCACGCGATCGTGCGGGACGCGCGGCCGGACGGGGGCTGCTGGTTCACGCTCTGGGGGTCGAACGAGCTCGGGCACGTGACGCTCGACGGGGCGTTCTCGTTCGTGTCGCTGGCGGAGACAGGGCACGAGGAGCCGCACGGGCTCGCGGTGGGGGTCGACGGGACCGTGTGGGTCGCGATGGAGACCGGGGCGCTCGTGGCGGTGACGGTGTGAGCGGGGGCGGGGATGCCGAGGGCGAGCCCGCGCCGCGGTACCCGTACGGCACGGCGTTCTGCGAGTACACGGTGCACGGCACCGGGCTGTTCGAGGTTCCGGATGCGCGGGCCGACCCTCGCTTCGCCGAGACGCCGGCCGTGACGCAGTTCGGCGTGCGATCGTATGCCGGGGTGCCGCTGCGGGCGGGCGACGGCGAGGCGGTCGGGACGCTGTGCGTGATGCACCCGGAGGCGCGGACGCTCAGTGCGGCCGAGCGGGCGCGGCTCGGGGAGCTGGGGCGGTGGGCGGAGGGGGAGCTGCGGGTCGGTTCGGGTTCGGGGCGTCGTTCTGGGTCGGGTTCTGGTTCGGTCTCGGTCTCGGTCTCGTCGGACGGTGACGTCTCGGCTCTTTCGCTGCCGTTCGGGGAGGTCAGCGGCGACCTGCACGCCTGGCAGCGCAGCGGGTCGGCGGTGACCGTGACGGTGGGGGACGTGATGGGTAAGGGGGCTGTGGCGGGGGCGCTCGCCGAGGAGCTGCAAGCGAGTCTGGCTTCTTCGTCATCTTCTGCCTCGGGCCCTGCCGTCGCCCTCGCGCGGGCGGCCGCGTCGCTCGAGCCGCGGCTCGCCTCGCTGGGAGCGTTCGTGACGCTGTTCCATGCGGTCATCGACGACTCGGGAAGCGTGGAGTACGTCGACGCCGGGCACGGCCTGACCCTGATCGTTCCGGCGTCGGACACCGCCCCCGTCGAGCGCCTCGCCTCCCGCGACCTGCCGTTGGGGGTGCAGGACGCCGCCTCCGGCTGGGCCCCGCGCACCGTGCAGCTGCAGCCCGGCGACACCCTGATCTCGGTGACGGACGGCGTGCTCGAGCTCGACGACTCCACGCTCGACTCGCTGCTGCGCCTCGCCGACGAGCTGCGCTCGCGGCCCGATGTCGGCGGCTTCCTCGACGGCGTGGCCGCCCGGGTCGAGGTCGCCGCGGTCGACGACGACGTGACGGTGCTGGTGGTGACCCTCCCCGCGCGCTAGCGTTCGGCCATGACCATGCGCCTGGAACTCGTGCCCATCGCCGTGAGCGACGTCGACGCCGCCATCGCCTTCTACCGCGACGTGGTGGGCTTCACGCTCGACCACGACGTCTCACCCGGCAACGGGATGCGCGTCGTGCAGCTCACCCCGCCGGGCTCGGCCTGCTCGATCGCGTTCGGTGTCGGCATGGGCAGCGGCGGCCCCGTCTCGAACCTGCACCTCGTGGTCGACGACGTCTCGGCGGAGCGGGCCGCCCTCGTCGGCTGCGGCCTCTCCGTGAGCGAGGTGCAGGACATGGGCGGCGTGCTCTACGCCTTCTTCGCCGATCCCGACGGCAACACCTGGGCGCTGCAGGAGATCAGGGTGACGTCGCTGCCGCGCTGATCAGGCGTTCAGGTTCTCCCGCAGGGTGTCGCCCGCGTACTCGCTCTTGGACAACCCGCGCCGCTGCAGTTCCGGCACCACGAACTCCACGAACTCACGCATCTCGTCGGGGGCCGCGATGCAGCCTTCGAGGATGAACCCCCCGTTCTGCCCGGTCGCATCGTGCATTTCCTCGAGCTGGTCGACGATCTCGGCCGGGGTGCCCACCACGGTGGCCGCCTGATCGGTGAGGTAGACCCGGCCGAACTCCTCGACGGTCATGTCGGGACCGGAGGTCTCGACGGCGTCGAGGAAGAACCCGTAGTGCCCGCGCTGCTCGGCCACCTGCTCCAGCATGTCGCCCAGCTTCGTGGCACCGTCGACCTTCGAGAAGTCCACGCCCAGCAGGTTGGAGAGCTGGATCATCCCGGCCTGGGGCGGCAGCGACTCCACGAAGCGGCGATCGCGCTCGGCGACCTCCGCCCGGGTTCCGACGCGTGCGCGCACCGACCAGAGCACACCGCAGTCGCGGGGTGACCGTCCGTGCCGTACCAGCGCCTCGTCGAGGCCGCGGCGGTGCTCGGCCATGCTCTCCACCGTGCGATTGATGGCGAACTGCATCTCTGCGTGGCGCCCCGCGAGGTCGAGTCCTTCAGGGGACTGGCCGGCCTGGATGACGATCGGCTGACCCTGGGGCGAGGGCATCACCGGCAGCGGCCCGCGCACGTCGAAGTATTCGCCGTGGTGGTTCAGAAGGTGCACCTTGGACGGGTCGGCGAACTCTCCGCTCACCCGGTCGTAGATGATCGCGTCGGGTTCGACGCTCTGCCAGAGGCGCTTGACCACGTCCATGTGCTCGTGCGCCATGGCGTAACGGGTGCTCTTGGGAAGCAGCTCGTCGAAGCCCCAGTTCGCCGCCTCGTTCTTGTAGCCCGAGGTGACCGAGTTCCAGGCCATCCGCCCGCCCGTCACCCAGTCCATGCTGGCGAACAGTCGCGCGACATGGAAGGGGTTGTGGTATGTGGTCGACATGGTCATGCCGAAGCCGACACCCGGGGCAGCATCCGCCATCAGCGGGATCATCGGCGTCATGTCGTGCTTCGGCCAGCGCATCCCGAGCCGCACTGCGGCGTCGTGCGTGCCGCCGTAGTTCTCGGGCGTCTCGGCCGCCTCGCCGAAGAAGAGCATGTCGATGACGCCCTTGTTCGCCAGGCGCGCGATGTCCTTGTAGAACTCGGGCCCGTAGTAGCGGTGGCCCTGCCAGCCGCCTGGCTCCCGCCAGACGAAATCGGTGTGGTAGAACGACAGGTCTACGGCGAGGTGGATGCTGGTGGATTCGACCATGGCTAGCTCCGGATCGTGGATTGTGCATAATGTGCAATCCCCATCCTGACAAGCCGATCGCGCCTCGCGCGTGCTGGCGGCCGCTTGTTTACACGACGTTTACAGAGTCGCGCAGCTCGAGCCGATGCTGGATCGCTGCTCCGGTGTGCGCCTCGATCAGGATCACTGCCGCTTCCACGTCCCCGGATCGCGCGACCTCGATGAATCGGGCGTGGTCGCGTTCGCCCTGGGCGCGCCGACCCTCCCAGTCCTCAATGTCCTGGCGCAGCTGGATCGTCGAGACGTTCAGCAGCTCCCGCAGTGCGCGCTGGGTGCGCGTCCGTCCGCTCGGGGCGGCGAGGGTGAGGTGGAAGTCGCGGTTGAGCAGGGCCCACTCCGTGCCGTCGTCGGAATCGAGCATCCGCTGGTGCAGGAAAGCGGCCTGATTCAGCGCCGCCTCGGTCATCACCGGCACGGATGATCGCAACGACGCCGATTCGATCAGCACCTGGAGCTCCAGGACTTCGATCAACTCGTCGTCGCTCAGCTTGCGGATGACAGCACCGCGGTTGGTGTCGATCTCCAGCAGGCCTTCGGCGGTCAGGGACCTGAGTGCCTCGCGCACCGGGGTGGTCGAGACGCCGAGCTCCTGCGCGATGTCAGTCTGCCTCAGCCTGGCTCCGACCCCGAGCCGCCCGCTCAGGATGCGACGGCGCAGGATCTCCGCCACCGAGCCCTCCGCCGAGACCGCTCCGAGTGTTTCGGGGTTAAGAGGAGCGGTCGCCGACATCGTCATCGGAGCGTCTGTAAACACCATGTAAAAAGCCTGCCATCGATTAGGGCGATTGTCGTCTCGTCGGCAACAGTATTTCCGATAGTGCACAATGCACAACACACAATCGGAGTTCCATGAAGCTTCTCAGCACGAGCCCGGCGATCCGCCTCCGGCGCGTCGCGGTCGCGGTGGCGATCACGGTCGCCGTCCTCGCGGTCGTGATCGCCGCGATGGGCGTGAATCCCGCCGCCGCCGGCGCGGCCATCTGGCAGGGGGTCGTGGGAACGCCGTTCACGATCGGTCAGACGATCGGCATCGCCGCCGTGCTGGTGCTGATGGGCCTCGCGATGCTCATCCCATTCAGTGCCCGGTTGTTCAATGTCGGAGGCGAGGGTCAGCTCTTCATGGGGGCGATCGGAACGGTGTCGGTCGCTCTCGGGCTCGGTGACACCCCCGTCACCCTGCCGCTCTCCATCCTGGCCGGGGTGGTCGGAGGGACGGTCTGGGCGCTGATCCCCGGGCTCCTCCGGGCGTTCCTCGGGGCCAGCGAGATGATCGTCTCGCTGCTGCTCAACTTCGTCGCGGCGCTCGCCGCCGCCTACGTCATCGGCACGGTCTTCCCCGACGCGACGGGTCAGGCGACCCAGTCGGTGGCCCGCACCGTCCGGCTCCCGGTGCTCTGGGCGGCGGGCGGCGTGAACGCGGGCATCCTGATCGTGATCGTCGTCGCCGTCGCCGTCTGGGTGCTGATCACCCGCACCCGCACCGGCTTCGGAATCCGGGCGATCGGGCTCAACCCACAGGCCTCGATTCTCGCCGGCTTCTCGCCCCGGAGCGCCACGATCACGACGTTCGCGCTGGGCGGTGCGTGCGCCGGCCTGGCCGGCGCGCTGCTCGTGCTCGGCACATCGGGACAGCTCAACCAGGGCATCTCCTCGGGCTACGGCTTCCTCGGAGTGGTGGTGGCTCTCCTCGCCGGCGCGCGCGTCGCCTGGGTGCCCCTCGCGGCCGTGTTCATCGCCGCCCTCACCGTCGGCAGCAACCGGCTCCAGCTGGCGGTCGGTCTGCCCTTCTCGATGGGCATCGTCGTCGTCGGCGTGCTCGTGCTCACCCTGCTCGCCACCCGCGTCATCACGATCAGGAGGGGCTGACATGGAGATCGTCGCCACCGTGCTCATCATCGCCGTGCAGCTCATGGCGCCGCTCGCCTGGGCCGTCTACGGCGAGATCATCGCCGAGCGCAGCGGGGTGCTGAACGTCGGTCTGGAGGGAGCGGTCCTCCTCGGCGCCTGGGGCACCGCGGTGGGCTACACCCGTACGGGCGATCCCTGGATCGGCGTGCTGCTGGGGGTCGGGGTCGGCCTCGTCACCGGGGCCGTGCTCGCCTTCCTCTACGTCTGGCGGCGGGTCGACCAGATCGTGGGCGGCATCATCGTGATCCTGCTGGCCGGCGGCATCACCGTGACCTTCTGGGTGACCCTCCAGGGCGACGCCCCCACGACGAATCTCGAGCGGATGCTCGTTCCACTGCTCAGCGAGATCCCCGTGATCGGCCCCGCCCTGTTCGGCCAGAACGCACTCGTCCTCGGGGCCGTGATCGCCGGGCCCGTGCTCCTCCTCCTGCTCACCCGCACCCGGTGGGGCATCCGTCTCCGGGCCGCCGGAGAGGCGCCCGAGGCCCTCGACGCCTCGGGCATCTCCGTCCGGCGTGTGCGCACCGTCGGCATCGTCCTCGGCACCACCCTCGGAGCGGTCGGCGGCGCCACCCTCGTGCTGACCTCGTCGTCGGGTGCCTTCGTCGCCAACATGAGCGCCGGCATCGGGTTCATCGCCCTCGCCGTCGTGATCCTCGCCCGCTGGAACCCGCTCGTCGGCCTGGCGGCCGCCCTGGTCTTCGGCATCCTGCAGGCGCTGCAGTACCAGGCCCAGAGCCTGCCCTTCCTCGCCGGGGTGCCGACCCAGCTCATCCTGGCCCTGCCGTACATCGCCTCCATCGTCGTCGTCGCCTTCAACCGGGCGGCCCGGTATCCGGCCGCCACAGGCGTCGCCTGGGAACCACGGAGCTGAGCGCTCCCTCTCGAACCGCACCACCCGTCACCGATCCACCTCCGCACCATCACCTGCACCGCCCACACCTCAAGGAGCACCGACAGATGAGAAACCCCCGACCGCTCGCCCTGCGAGCCACCGCCGGACTGATCGCCCTGGCCACCGCTGCAACCCTCGCCGGGTGCTCGACCGAAGCGGAGGCCGGCAGCACCGCATCCGCCGGCGACCCCTTCAAGGCGCTCGTCATCACCAACGGACCCGAGAACGACAAGTCGTGGTCGAACTCGGTCTACGACGGTGTGATGGGCATCGACGACCCCGACATCGAGGTGAGCTTCATCGGCTCGCTCACCGAGACCGCCGACATCGTGCAGCAGGCCTCGGCCTATGCCGGGGAGGGATACGACATGATCGTCATCTCCAACGGCGCCCAGGCGGCCGCGGCCACGCAGCTCGCCGAGCAGTTCCCGGACACGACCGTCTGCCAGGGCCCCTGGTCGCCGACCGACGAGGAACTCGCCGCGATGCCCGACAACCAGTGCGTCTGGAACATCAAGCAGCAGGACGGGACCTTCCTGGCGGGAGTCGTCGCGGGCCTCGTGACCAAGACGAACAAGCTCGCCTCCGTCGCCGGAGGGGAGTTCCCCGCCGTCATCCGCCAGCCGGAGGGCTTCGTCCTGGGCGCGCGATGCGTCAATCCCGAGGCGACCATCGACATCCAGTACACCGGGAGCTTCGACGACGTCGCGGCAGCCCAGTCGGCAGCCACGACCCAGGTCGCCGATGGTGCCGACGTCATCCTCTCCGCCGTGGACGGCGCGGTCTCGGGACTCTACGGAGCTGCTCGCGACGCCGCATCCCCGACCTACGTGATCCCGTCGTACTACGACAGCTACGACTCGGCCTCCGACGTGGTGCTGACCAGCGTGCTCTACAACCTCGGTGGTGTGACCGCCGACATGATCGAGAAGGGCGCGGCCGGTGAGATCGGCGCCCACGCGTATCTGCCCTACAACTACGCGAACCTCGAGGTCGGCGAGCTGGCCGACTTCCACGGCAACCCGGCCATCACCCCCGAGATCCAGGCGACGCTCGAGGACGTGCAGGCGAAGCTCCGCGACGGCAGCATCGTCGTGCCCGACGAGGTGGGGGCGGATGCTCCGCTCTCCGTCGACGGCGCCGGCTCCACCATCGACCCCGCCTCGATCGGCTGCTGATCATGACGCAGTCGACCGACATCCAGGCGATCTGGCCCGAGGGCACGCCGAAACCTCTGATGCCATATTCTCCTGCCGTCCGAGCCGGGGACTGGTTGTTCGTGTCCGGTCATCTCGCGAGCGACTACGAGCACGGGCTCCCTCCCGAGATCACCGAGGGCAACCCGCGTCTCTCGAACAAGCTGGGGCAGGAATCGCACTACCTGCTGCGGAACATGGCGAGGACCGTCGAAGCGGCCGGTGGCGACATCGATCGCGACTCGATGCGCATCTTCCAGTGGTTCGTGGCACCGGAGCTCACGCTGGAGGCCTACGACGCGGGCCGCACCTGGCCGGGCATCCAGATCACGCCCTATCTGGAGGCGCGCAACGAGTACGTCACCGAGCCGCGGCCCGCGTCGACCGCCATGGCCATCGCCGGACTGCTCGTCGCCGACACCACCGTCGAGGTCGACATCATCTGCCGGCTGGACGACGCGGACAGTGTCGGCATCCCGGTCCCCGAGGGGCTCCCGGCGCCGCTCGGGGGGTACTCGCCCGCCATCGTGCGAGGGGACTACGTCTTCCTCTCGGGAGAGATCCCCACCGACTTCACCGGGGACTTCGGGCGGGCGGAGACCTACGGGCCGCCGTCGGCGCTCGCCGTCGAGACCCGGGTGAATCCCAACATCTGGTACGGCTCGGCGATCGAGAAGCAGACCGAGTACGTGATGTGGAAGCTGTCGAAGATCGCGGAGGCGGCCGGTTCGAGCCTGGAGCGCACCATCAAAGCCGACGTCTACCTCGCCCACCCGAGCGACTTCGAGGGCTTCGAGAAGGTCTGGAAGAAGTGGTTCCCCGAGAACCCGCCGGCCCGCTTCGTCGCTCCGTACATGGGCTACGGCGGGCGGGACAGCCGAGTGGAGATCGCGCTGCAACTGCTGACGAACGAGTCGTCGCTCACCATCGAGACGGTGCACACGCCGAACGCTCCGTCGCCCCTCGGGCACGAGCCGCAGGCGGTGAAGTGCGGCGACCTGCTGTACTTCAGCACGCAGATGGCGTTCGACGACTCGGGGCAGCTGGCAGCCGGGATGGCCCGGAATCCCGCGTTCCCGTACTACGGCTCCCCCGCGAAGGACCAGGTGCACTACATGATGACGAACGTCGCGGCCATCGCGGAAACGGCCGGAACCGATGTCGAGAACATCGTGCGCCGGCTCTGCTTCCACGACGACTTCGCCTACTTCCAGGAGGCGATCGACGAGTGGGCGGGGTGGTTCCCCGGCGTCAAGCCCGCCTCGAGCACCATCGGACTCGTCGACGGCGAGATGATCGTGCCCGGTGCGAAAGTCATCCTGGATCTGATCGCCTATGTCCCCGCGTCCTGAGGCCGGCGACGCACCCGCGCGCCGACTGTCGGCGCGGGGGCTGACGAAGCGATTCGGATCGTTCACCGCCAACGACGGTGTCGACCTCGAACTGGTGCCGGGTACCGTGCACGTGCTGCTCGGTGAGAACGGCGCCGGGAAGTCCACCTTCATGAACATGCTCTATGGGCATCTCGAACCCGACGAGGGCAGCATCGAGCTGGATGGGAAGGCCGTGCCGATCACCTCGCCGGGCGTCGCCCTGGAGCACGGGATCGGGATGGTGCACCAGCACTTCTCGTTGGTGCCGTCGTACTCCGTCGCGGCGAACGTGGTGCTCGGGGTCGAGCCGCAAAGCGTCGGGTACTCGCGGGCGAGGGTGTCGAAGGAGGTGCGGGCGACGGTCGACCGCCTCGGCTGGGACTTCGACGTCGATCGACGGGTTGAGGACCTGCCGGTCTCCGCCCAGCAGCGTGTCGAGATCCTGAAGCTCCTGCACCGCGGTGCGCGCATCCTGCTGCTGGACGAGCCCACGGCCCTGCTGACACCCACCGAGATCGAGTCGTTGCTGGAGACCATCGTGGCGCTCCGGGACTCCGGTGCGGCCATCCTCCTCGTGACGCACAAGCTCAAGGAGGTCGAGAGCGTCGCCGACAGCATCACCGTCATCCGGCACGGTGTCGTGACCGGTCACTTCTCGCGGGGCGAAGCCAGTCAGGTAGAGCTCGCGCGGGCGATGACGGGTCGCGCCTCCATCCCCGAGGTGCGCACGACGGGCCCGGCGCCGTCGGAAAGCGAGATCGTGCTCGAGGTCGACGGGCTCACAGTCGGCCGTGCCGGAGCTCCCGCTGTCGACGCGATCTCGTTCGCGGTGCGGAGCGGAGAGATTCTCGGGATCGCGGCGGTGGAGGGCAACGGCCAGCACGAACTGGTCGAAGCGATGTGCGGTCTGGCGAAGGTCGAGGCCGGGCGGGTGGTCGTCCGGGGCGCCGATGTCACCGGGGCGACTCCGCGGCAGGTGCGGGCGGCCGGGGTCGCCGTCATCCCCGCCGACCGGCGCGAACAGGGCGTGGTCGGTGACATGAGCCTCGCCGAGAACTTCTCGCTGAACGCCGTGGCCGCCGGTGGCCGCCGTCGCCGGGGTCTGCTCGACCGACGGCGCATGCGGCAGCTCGTGACCGAGGCGGTGGCCGCCTTCGACATCCGGCCCGGCCGGGTGGATGCCCGCGCCGGAAGCCTCTCGGGCGGCAACATGCAGAAGCTCGTGATCGCCCGGGAACTGTCGGCCGATCCGGCACTCGTGCTCGCCGTCAGCCCCACCTGGGGTCTGGACATCGGTGCGGTCGCCGATGTTCGGGAGCGGCTGGTCGGCCTGCGGTCGGCCGGGTGCGCGATCGTCCTCAGCTCGCCGGATCTGGACGAGGTGATCGACCTGTCCGACCGGATCATCGTGCTGTACCGCGGCGCAGTCGTGGCGCAGTTCGACCGCGAGACGCTCGACACCGATGCGCTCGCGGTCGCGCTGATGGGCGTCACCGCCGCATGAGCTCCATACCCTCCGTGGGCGCGCCGCCGGCCGGCATGCCCAAGGCCATCCGGGTGATGGCGGCGGCCGCCGGCGTCATCGGGGCGAACATCCACTACAGCCAGCCGTTACTGCCGGTGATCGCGGTCTCGCTCGCGGTCGAGCCGTCCCTGGCGGGCCTCCTCCCCGCCATCACCCAGCTCGGCTTCGCACTGAGCCTGCTCCTCCTCCTGCCGCTCGCCGATTCGATCGATCGTCGCCGGTTGATCCTCGCGACCGTCGGCGTCGCAGCGATCGCGCTGTTCGCCCAGTCGCTGGCGCCGACCCTGCCGCTCGTGCTCGTGGCCGCCTTCGTCGTGGGGGCGGCCAGCGTCGCCCCGCAGATCCTGTCGCCCTTCGCCGCGACGATCTCCCCGCCCGGGCGGGAGGGGCAGGGGTCGGGCATGGTTCTCTCCGGCATTCTGCTGGGAGTGCTCTTGTCGAAGGTGCTCGCCGGGGTCGTGGGCGGGGCGGTCGGTTGGCGCTGGCTCTACGGTGGGGCGGCCGTCGCCATGGTGGTGCTCGTCGTCGTGCTGTGGCGCACGCTCCCCGTGCTGCCCTCGGGGTTGCCGCAGCGGTTCCGCGAACTGCTCGCGTCTCCGGTCGTGCTGCTGCGCGCGCATCCGTCGCTGCGTCTGCACTCGGCGCTCGGAGCGCTGGTGTCGGCAGCCTTCATGCTGTTCTGGAGCAGCTACGCCCTGCAGCTGTTCGACGAGTTCGGATTCGGTCCCCTGGTGGCGGGCTTGTTCGGGATCGCCGGGATCGCCGGGAGCCTGCTCGCCCCGCTGGCCGGCCGGCTCGTCGACGAGGGGCGGGCCGTGCTGACGCTCTCCCTGGCCTCGGCGCTGATCGTGCTCGCCTTCGCCCTGATGTGGCTGGGGCAGAGCAGCGTGATCATGCTGATCGTCGCGATCCTGCTCCTGGATGCCGGGGTCGGCATCGCACACTCGTCGAACCAGGCGCGCATCTTCCGTGTCGACCCGTTGAAGCGCGGCCGTCTCAACAGTGTCTACATGTTCAGCTACTTCACCGGCGGCGCGGTGGGGTCGATCGCCGGCGTCGCGGCCTACGGCGCGGTCGGCTGGGTCGGGGTCTGCGTCGCCGGGCTCGTGGCGGGTTGTGCGATCGCTCTTCTCGTCACCCTGAACCGGGGCCGGATGCGCTTCTGAGCGCTCGGTCAGGCATCACTCGAGGGCTGAGGCGATGGCGGCGAGGAGCTGGGGTGTCGTCGGGACGCCGGCGGCGCGCATCCGCTCTTCGCCGTCGGGGCCCGCGATGATCACGGTGGGGGTGGCCAGGATGCCCGCCCGCTCGCTCTCGTCGGGGGCGGTCGCGACGTTGACCTCGTGCCAGGCGATGCGGTCGCCGAGGAGCGCCTCGACCTGCTCGAGGGACTGGCGCGTGCTCGCGCAGGCGCCGCAGAAGCTCGACGAGTAGAGCGTCAGGCTCAGTTCGGGCATGGTTCCTCCTTTCCTGCACAACGCTCGGTGGGGCTTCGTTCTTCCCCAGGCGGCCGCTCCATCCGGGCCGCGGGCGCGCCGACGATAGGATCGATTGTCAACTGGAGGGAATCCACATGCCAGCGATCGTCTTGATCGGCGCCCAGTGGGGCGACGAGGGCAAGGGCAAGGCCACCGACCTGCTCGGCAGCCGTGTCGACTACGTCGTGAAGTTCAACGGCGGCAACAACGCCGGCCACACCGTGGTCGTCGGCGACAAGAAGTACGCGCTGCACCTGCTGCCGTCGGGCATCCTGACGCCCGGGGTCACGCCGGTCATCTCGAACGGCGTCGTCGTCGACGTCGAGGTGCTCTTCCACGAGCTCGAGGCGCTGGGCTCGCGCGGCGTCGACGTGTCGAAGCTGCTCGTCAGCGCCAACGCCCACGTCATCACGCACTACCACCGCACCATCGACAAGGTCACCGAGCGCTTCCTCGGCAAGCGGCAGATCGGCACCACCGGCCGCGGCATCGGGCCGGCCTACGCCGACAAGATCAACCGCGTCGGCATCCGCGTGCAAGACCTCTTCGATGAGGGCATCCTGCGGCAGAAGGTCGAGGGGGCTCTCGACCTCAAGAACCACATCCTGGTGAAGGTCTACAACCGGCGTGCGATCGCGGCCGAGGAGGTCGTGGACGACCTGCTCTCCTACCGCGAGCGACTGCGGCCGATGGTGGCCGACACGGCCCTCGTGCTCGACCGCGCGCTCACCGCCGGCAAGACCGTGCTCTTCGAGGGTGGTCAGGCGACCATGCTCGACGTCGACCACGGCACCTACCCGTTCGTGACGTCGTCCAACGCCACCGCGGGCGGCGCCTCGACCGGCTCGGGCGTCGCCCCCAACCGCATCGACCGGGTGATCGCCGTGGTCAAGGCCTACACGACCCGCGTCGGCGCCGGTCCGTTCCCCACCGAGCTGCACGACGAGTCGGGCGAGTTCCTGCGCTCGCGCGGCTTCGAGTTCGGCACCACCACCGGTCGGCCCCGCCGCACCGGCTGGTACGACGCCCCGATCGCGCGCTACACCTCGCGCATCAACGGTGTCACCGACTTCGTGCTCACCAAGCTCGACGTGCTCACCGGCCTGTCGACCATCCCGGTCTGCGTTGCCTACGACGTCGACGGCGAGCGGGTCGACGAGGTGCCGGTGTCGCAGAGCGACTTCCACCACGCGAAGCCCATCTACGAGGAGTTCGAGGGCTGGTCGGAGGACATCACGGGTGCCCGCACCTTCGACGACCTTCCCGCCGCGGCGCAGCGCTACGTGCTGGCGCTGGAGGAGATGAGCGGCTCGCGCATCTCGGCCATCGGCGTCGGCCCCGACCGCGACGCGATCATCACGCGGCACGACCTGCTGAACTGAGGGCTGCGGGGCCAGCGTCGCCTCGCGCCTCGCGCCTCGCACCTCGGGCGGCGGGTAGCGAGAGTCGCCGGGTGATGGCGCGGGGCGTTACCGAGGTGGGCGCCACCGCAGCGGTATCCATCGAGTCGGTCAGTGACCTGGCGGGCGCTCGCGCGGAGGTGGCTAGCGCTGCGCGCGGGGGAGGCGGGCGGCGGCGAGGCTGATCGCGATGGCGACGGCGGCGCCCAGGAGGGTCTCGAGGGTGCGGTCGCGCAGCATGCCGAACTCGTCGACCGGATGCGCGAGCTGCGCCATGATCAGCGCCAGTGGTGTCACGAACACGACGGTGACCGCGTAGTTGCGCCCGATGAACAGCTCGGCGCCGACCTGCAGCAGCACCACCACGACCACGAGCGCCAGCGCCGACCCCGCGCCGAGCACGGCGGGCGAAGCGATCGCGAGCAGCCCGGCGGCGACACCGACTCCCACCAGAGTTCCGAGCACGCGCTGGCCGGCGCGCACGAGGTGCCCCGCCGTGTCCGCGGCGCCGAGCGCGGCGACCGCCGCCACCATCGCCCAGTACGGATGCCCGAGACCCGTCGCCGTCGGGATCGCCCCCGCGACCAGCACGGCGAGCCCGACCGAGGCGATCTTGCGGGCCTGGCCGGGCCTCGCGGCCACCGCCTTGAACGACACGGCCATCGTGGTGGCCGGGCGCATCCGGGCCGACGGGCGCACAGCGCCGACGGTCGAGACGAGCATCGCGAACAGCGCGCTCGCGGTGGCCAGCCCGAGCGCGACCAGCACCGTGCCGGGCTCGGCGGGCACGGAGGCGCAGGCCGCCAGCGCGAAGACGAAGAAGAGCGCGCCGGGCGGGTGCCAGTCGAGGGCGTCGGCCACGAAGGCGAGGCCGGCGGCGACGACGGCGACCACCGGCACCACGAGCCATTCGCGCCCGGGTGAGACGCCGATTGCGGTGCCGAGCACGACGACGCCGATCAGGGCGATCGCCGCGGCCGCCTGCATGCGCAGCCGGGTGAAGTGCGTGTGGCTGCGGCCGTAGAGCGCGGTGAAGGCGCCGAACACGGCGTAGAGCGAGAGGTCGATGCGACCCACGGCGTAGAGCGTGAGGAGCGGCACGGCCATCGCGATGCCCGCCCGGAGCGCGACGCGATGGGCGCCGGCGTGCGGGCCGAGCTCGACGAGGCGGCGGGGGTGGGGCAGCAGACCGGTGGAGATGGGGCGACCTTTCGATGACGGAGCGAGCAGCAGAGGCTGGTCTCCGTCGACCGAAAGTAATTCACTCGTGAACTATCTTAGACTGCCTTCATGGATGCTGCACCAGAGGCGGGCGCGCGCGACGTGGCGGGCGTGCGCGACGTGGTCGACGAGATCCGCGAGGGCTGGGCGGAGCTGCGGCCGGAGCTCGACACGAGCGCGGTCGACGTCGTCGGGCGGGTGCTGCGCGCAGCGGCCGTGATCACGCGCCGGGGCGACGAACTGCTGGCGGGGTCGGGGCTCGGGCGGGGCGAGTTCGACATCCTCGCGGCGCTGCGCCGGGCGGGGGAGCCGCGGTCGCCCGGGGCGCTGCGCACGGTCTCGCTCGCGACCGCTCCGGCCACCACGAAGCGCCTGCAGGCACTCGAGGCGCGGGGCCTCGTGGTGCGCACCCCGAACCCTCACGACGGCCGCGGCGCCCTGATCGCCCTCACCCCCGACGGCGAGCAGCTGATCGACGACGTCTTCCCGCAGCTGCTCGCCGTCGAGACGCAGCTCGTGGCGGGCATCCCGACGGCCCAGCTCGCCGACGTCGTCGCGGCTCTCCGCCTCACCGTCGAGAGCGTCGAGGCTGCCTGACGCCGCCGGCGGGGCCCGGGTCAGACGACGGTGTAGCCGGCCGGGAGGGTGCCGCGGCCGGTGAGGGCGAGCAGCAGCTGCTCCGCGTCGCCGCGGGTGGCCGCGACGCCGGCCGCGAGTGCGAGGGTAGCGGCGACGCAGGCCGCCGGCTGGCCGTGCGGGATGCCGGTCGCCCGCGTGATGTCGATCGAGTGCACGACCAGCTCGAAGACGCGGGTGCGCAGGTACTCGGGGAGGGCGATGCCGAGGCCGCCGATCGAGACGATGCGCTCGGCCGGCGCGGCGTCGACGAGGGCCATGGCGCGGCCGAGAGCATCCGCCACCGCCTGGGCCGGGTCGTCGCCCAGCCAGATGCCCGCCTCGACGCCCCGTGCCGCGACCGCCGCCGGGTCGGTGAGCTCGCGGTAGACGCGGGAGTAGTAGTGCTCGGCGTCGGGCACGTTCTCGAAGCCCGGGTCGTCGAGCCGCAGATAGCTCTCGACGGTCAGGATCGCGCGGGTCGTGTGCCCCACGAGCGACCGCAGTGACCACTCCCCGAGCGCGACGGTCTCCCACGCGTCGTCGGGGATGCGCGCGACGAGCGCGTGGAACGCGGTTGCGGAGTGGAGGAACGCGGCGGCACTGCCCATCTGCCCATCGTGGCACGCCTGCGGCCCCGCGCACGACGCGGGTGCCAGACTTGGGGCATGAGTGCGGTGCGACCCGATCCTGACGAGGCCCTCGAGGGGCGGTACGTGCGGCTGGAGGGGCTGACCCACGAGGTTCTGCCCGAGCTGTACGAGGCGATCGGGCATCCTGAGGTCTTCGCCGGAGGCTACGGCGGCGGCCCCCAGGGCTACCGCGACAGCGTCGAGGGCTTCGTCGAGTTCGCCGAGGGCTACTACCAGTGGGGTCGGGGCAACCCCTACGTGATCCGCCTGGTGGGCGGGCCCGACGCGGGACGGGTCGTGGGCACCACGACGCTCGGCGACTTCGAGCCGGCGTTCGAGGCGGCCCACATCGGCTGGACGGCGTACGACCCGCGGGTCTGGGGCACGGTCGTGAATCCTGAGGCGAAGCTCCTCCTTCTGGGTGCGGCGTTCGAGCACGGGTTCGGGCGGGTCAAGATCCAGGCGGATGTTCTGAACAGCCGCTCGCGGGCGGCCATCGCGAAGCTCGGTGCCACCTTCGAGGGCATCGTGCGGCGCGACCGGCTGCGGGCCGACGGGTCGTGGCGCGACTCCGCCGTGTTCTCCGTCATCGTGGACGACTGGCCCGCCGTTCAGGCCGGTCTGCGCGAACGTGTGGAGAACCAGGGCGGCGGCCGGGCTGTGCAGCTGTAGTCCTCCTGTGCACCTGTAGGACAGTGGGCGAACGGTTCCTGGGAAACGGCGAGCCGTGACCGGGCGCCTCCGAGAAGTGGTGAACTAGAGCCATGGAAGCTATCTACACTGCAATCGCCCACGCCTCCGGTGGCGGCCGCGACGGCCACGTCCGCAGCGAGGACGACCGTCTCGACTTCGACACCCGCCCGCCCAAGGAGATGGGTGGCTCGGGTGAGGGCACCAACCCCGAGCAGCTCTTCGCCGCCGGCTACTCCGCCTGTTTCCTCGGCGCCGTGCACGCCGCCGGCCGCGAGCTGAAGCTCGACACGAAGGACGCGGCGGTCTCCTCCAGCGTCGCGATCGGCTCCAACGGCGAGGGCGGCTTCGGCCTCGCCGTCGAGCTCGACGTGTACGTGCCGAACGTGTCGCCCGAGGAGGCCCGCCAGGTCGCCGACAAGGCCCACACCATCTGCCCTTACTCCAACGCGACCCGCGGCAACATCGAGGTCACGGTCAACGTCGTCGAGTAGTCGATGACGGATGCCCGGGCCGACGCCCGGGCGACGCCTCACCGAGGCGATCCTGCCTAAGACGGGGTGCACGACTGCCAAAGCGTGCACCCCGTCGCCGTACCCGGCACCGATGTCGGAGCCGCGCGCTACTGTCGCAGTGTGAGCTCGAACCGTCTGTCCACCGCCCTGCAGTTCTCGGCGCTCGGGCTGCTCTGGGGCGCGAGCTTCCTGTTCATGAAGGTCGCACTCGGCGGCGTCTCGTTCGGCCAGGTCGCCTGGACGCGACTGGTGCTCGGCGCCCTCACGCTCGGTCTCGTCATGCTGGTGCTGCGCACAAAGCTGCCCCGGGAGCCGATCGTCTACCTGCACTTCGTGGTCATCGGCGCGTTCGGCTGCGCCATCCCGTACCTGCTCTTCGCCTGGGCAGAGCAGTACGTCACGTCCGGCCTCGCGAGCATCTACAACGCGGTCACGCCCATCACCACGGCGTTGATGGTGACGCTGGTGTTCCGGGTCGAGAAGCTCGACCGCTCGCGGGTGCTCGGGGTGGTGGCGGGCATCCTGGGCGTCATCGTCATCATCGGGCCGTGGAGTTTCGTCGCGAGCGAGGCGGCGCACGGCGATCTGCTGCTCGAGCTCGCGGGGCAGCTCGCGTGCATCGGTTCGGCGATCTGCTACGGGTTCACGTTCGGGTACATCCGCCGGTTCATCAGCAACCGGCACCCGGTCTCGGGGCTGACGGCGGCGTTCCTGCAGGTGGGGATGGGAGCCGCCATCCTGCTGGTGCTGACGCCGTTCGTGGCGCTGGGGCCGATCTCGCTCGACCTGCCGATCGTGCTGAGCCTCGTGCTGCTGGGGGTGCTCGGCACCGGGCTCGCCTACTACTGGTACATGAACATCCTGAACGCCTGGGGGCCGACGGCGACGTCGACCGTCACCTACCTGACGCCGGTGGTGGGGGTCGCGCTCGGCATCCTGCTGCTCGGCGAGACGCTCAGCTGGAACGCGCCGGTCGGGGCGGTGATCGTGTTCGCGGGCATCCTGCTGGCGCAGGGGCGGCTTCGGCTGCCGCACCCGCGTGGGGCCGGGCGCGGGCGTGTCGCCCGCGATGCCGAGAAGGCGGCCGCCGAAGCTGGCTAGAGTCGTTGTCATGGTGAACGAGCACGACGACAGCGGAGCGGATGTCTACGGGCAGCTGGAGGGCATCCGCCAGTCGATCGACAACATCGACGCGGCCCTCATCCACATGCTCGCCGAGCGGTTCAAGTTCACGCAGACGGTGGGGCGGCTGAAGGCCGACCACGGGCTGCCGCCGGCCGACCTCGAGCGGGAGCAGCGGCAGATCACGCGGCTGCGCGGGCTCGCCGAGGAGTCGCACCTCGACCCGGCGTTCGCCGAGAAGTTCCTCAACTTCATTGTCGCCGAGGTCATCCACCACCACGAGCGCATCGCGGCCAAGGACTCCTAGGCGCGCTCTCCTCCTGGCGACTCGCCAGGAGGAAGGCGGGGCGCTAGCCGCCGACGACCGGGCCGAAGTGCTGCGGCAGCGTCGAGCGGTGCGCGCCCGAGAGCTCATCGAGCGGCACGGTGAACAGGCCCTGCACCTCGAGCGAGCCGGACAGCGCATCCGTCACCCCGATGCGGAGCGCGGGGATGCCCCGCCCGTCGCAGAGGCCGCGGAACTTCACGTCGTCCTCCCGCGGCACCGACACGAGCACGCGACCGGTCGACTCGCTGAACAGCGCGTCGGACTCCGAGACGCCGTCGCGCGACACGATCTCGTCGAGCCAGATGCGGGCGCCGATGCCGAAGCGCAGGACCGACTCCGCGACGGTCTGCGCGAGCCCGCCGTCGGAGAGGTCGTGCGCCGCGTCGATCAGGCCCTCGAGGGCGCCGGCGCGCAGCAGCTCGGCCAGGGCGACCTCGCCGGGCAGCGACACCTGGGGCGGCAGGCCGCCGAGGTGGTCGTGGATGACGCCGGCCCAGGCCGAGCCGTCGAGCTCTGAGCGGGTGGTGCCGAGGAGGTAGAGGTTCGAGCCCTCGTCCTGCCAGCCCGAGGGGATGCGCCGGGCGACGTCGTCGATCACGCCGAGCACGGCGACGACCGGGGTCGGGTGGATCGGCTGCGAGCCCGTCTGGTTGTAGAACGAGACGTTGCCGCCGGTGACGGGGATCTCGAGCTCGAGGCAGCCGTCGGCCAGACCCTCGACGGCCTGCGAGAACTGCCACATGACCTCGGGGTTCTCGGGGGAGCCGAAGTTCAGGCAGTCCGAGACGGCGACCGGGGTCGCGCCGGTGACGGCGACGTTGCGGAAGGCCTCGGCCAGGGCGAGCTGCGCCCCGCGGTAGGGGTCGAGCTGGCAGTAGCGGCCGTTGGCGTCGGAGGCCAGCGCGAAGCCGAGCCCCGACTCCTCGTCGACGCGGATCATGCCGCCGTCGTCGGGGAAGGACAGCGCGGTGTTGCCGAGCACGTAGCGGTCGTACTGGTTGGTGATCCACTCCTTCGACGCCATGTTCGGCGAGGAGACCACGCGGAGGAACTCGGTGCGGAGCTCGTCGCCGGTGGTGGCGCGGGGCAGGCGCGAGGCCGAGTCGGCCTGCAGCGCATCCTGCCAGGAGGGGTAGGCGACGGGGCGCTCGTAGACCGGGCCGTCGACCGCGACGGTGCGCGGCTCGACGTTGACGATCTCTTCGCCGTGCCAGTTGATGACGAGCCGCCCGGTGTCGGTGACCTCGCCGAGCACGCTGGTCTCGACGTCCCACTTCGCCGTGACGGCGAGGAAGCCCTCGAGCTTCGAGGGCTGCACGACCGCCATCATGCGCTCCTGGCTCTCGCTCATCAGGATCTCTTCCGCGGTGAGCGACGGGTCGCGCAGCAGCACTTTCTCGAGCTCGATGAACATGCCGCCGTCGCCGTTGGAGGCGAGCTCCGAGGTGGCGCACGAGATGCCGGCCGCCCCGAGGTCCTGGATGCCCTCGACGAGGTCGCCCGCGAAGAGCTCGAGGCAGCACTCGATCAGCACCTTCTCGGCGAACGGGTCGCCGACCTGCACCGCGGGGCGCTTGGTCGGGCCGCCGGCGGAGAAGGTGTCGGACGCGAGGATGGACGCCCCGCCGATGCCGTCGCCGCCGGTGCGGGCGCCGAAGAGCACGACCTTGTTGCCCACGCCGCGGGCGTTGGCGAGGTGCAGGTCCTCGTGCCGCAGCACGCCCACCGAGAGCGCGTTGACGAGCGGGTTGCCCTGGTACACCGGGTCGAAGTAGGTCTCGCCGCCGATGTTCGGCAGGCCCAGGCAGTTGCCGTAGAACGATATGCCGCTGGTGACGCCGTGCACGACGCGGGCGGTGTCGGGGTCGTCGATCTTGCCGAAGCGCAACTGGTCCATCACCGCGACCGGGCGGGCACCCATCGAGATGATGTCGCGCACGATGCCGCCGACGCCGGTGGCCGCACCCTGGAAGGGCTCGATGTAGGAGGGGTGGTTGTGGCTCTCGACCTTGAAGGTCACGGCCCAGCCCTCGCCCACGTCGACCACGCCGGCGTTCTCGCCCATGCCGACCATGAGGTTCTTCTTCATCGCCGGCGAGACCTTCTGGCCGAACTGGCGGAGGTAGATCTTCGACGACTTGTACGAGCAGTGCTCGCTCCACATCACCGAGTACATCGCCAGCTCGCCCGAGGTGGGGCGGCGGCCCAGGATCTCGCGGATCTTCGCGTACTCGTCGGCCTTCAGGCCGAGAGCCTCGTAGGGCTGCTCCCGCTCCGGGGTCGCGATGGCGTTCTCGACGGTATCGGCATTGCTCACGCGGCCAGGACTCCTTGAGTTGCAGGGGTGGGATGCGCGTCGATTCTACCGGGGCGAGTACCCCGTGCTGTCGGCGCCTCCGCCGGTGCCCGCGCCGGCCCCCTCGAGCGACCCTGTGGTCTTGCCCGCCGGGTCGGTGATGATGCATGTGATCAGGCGGTCGTCGGACTCGCTCCAGGAGTCGGCGGTGGGCACGAGGTAGCTGTAGTCGTAGACGGTGTCGGCGTAGCTGGCACCGAGGAAGGTCTCGAAGGCGGTGAGGCAGCCGTCGTCGGCGGCCGCGTCGACCTTGTCCTCGCCGGGGAAGGCGCCGTCGGCGGTGTCGGGCACCTCGAAGTCGGAGTAGACCTCCCAGTCGTGCGGGGTGGCGCAGTCGACGACCGGCACCTCGTAGACGGTGTCGCCCGACCACTCGTCGAAGCAGTCGCCGACGACGAGGTCGAAGACGTCGGTGCCGGTGCCGTCGCCCGGCTCGCCCGACTCGCTCGGCGTGGGCTCGGGGCTCGCGAACGGCTCCGAGGTGGAGAGAGGCTCGTCGAAGGGGTCGTCGGATGCTCCGCCGCCCGCTCCCGCCGCGACACCCAGCACGGCCAGGCTCGTGGTGACGCTGATGATGATCGAGACCACGACGAAGATCAGCACGAGACCCGAGAGCACCGAGCCGATGATCACGCCGGCCAGCGCCGGACCGTTCTTGTAGCCGGCCTTCTTCGACTGGCTGAGCGCGATGGCCGAGATGATCAGGCCGACCAGGGTGGTGAAGAAGGAGAGGATGAGGCCGACGATGCCGAGCGTGCGACCTGGGAAGTCGCCGTTCTGCGGCGGGCCGTAGGGCGGCTGGCCCTGCGGCTGGCCGTACGGCGGCTGACCGCCGTACGGGGGCTGCGGGGGCTGACCACCGTAGGGCGGCTGCGGCGGCGCGGGCGGCGGCGTGCCGTACCCACCGGTCGGGGGCACCGGGGGTGGGGTGCTGCCGTTGTCGCTCATGGTCCTCCTCGAGTGGCCGTCGTCTGACGCTACCGCTGGCCTCCGACGCTGCGGCCGTGCTCCGACGCTACCGCGCCGCGGGCTCCCACCCCAGTGCCGGCCCCAGCCGTTCCGCCAGGTCGGTGAGGATCTGCGCGTAGTCCTCGGGCTCGAACGAGAACGGCAGCGCGAACGCGACCTCGTCGACCAGCTGGAAGGCCGGGTCGGCGTGCAGGGCGTCGGCGAGCTCGGCGGAGGTGCCGACCAGATCGGCGGCGAAGAGCATCCGCTTCGGACCCATCGGCACGCCCACCCGCCCCGCCCGGCTCTCGGCGTAGGCCTCGTAGCGCGCCCGCTGCGAGGCGCTCGCCGAGTCGGTGGGGATGACGACGAGCCCCTGCGAGACCCGCGCGGCCTCGGCGAGCGGATGCGCGGCCCGGTACGCGAGGATCTGCGCACGCTGGTTCGTGGCGAAGTCGTCGCCCTCCTCGCCCTGCACCACGCTCGAGGTGAGGAAGTGGAACCCGTTCGAGCCCGCCCAGGACGCCGAGCGGCTGCTGCCCCCGCCGTACCAGAGCCGGTCGACGAGCCCCGCGGCGTGCGGCTGCACGGTGTCGGCGAACTCCTCGATGCCCTGCCGCCCCGAGAAGTCGCTGACGACGTCACCCCGCACGAAGTCGCGGAAGCGCAGCAGGCGCTCGTAGCCGAAGTCCTCCTGCTCGCTCGTGTGCGGGTAGATCGCGTCGCGATAGTGGTCGAGGTTCATCGGCACGCCCGCCGAGAATCCGGGGTTCAGCCGGCCTCGGGTGAGCACATCGACCGTGGCCAGGTCTTCGGCCAGCCGGAACGGGTTCTCGGCGCCGATCGGGATGACCGCCGTGCCGAGCTCGATGCGGCTGGTGCGCTGCGAGGCGGCCGCCAGCACCGCGGTGGGGGAGGAGATGCCGTGCTGCAGGTGCCGCTGCCGCAGCCACGCGCTGTCGAAGCCGAGCTCCTCGCCGCGCTCGAGGATCTGCAGCGTGGTCTCGTGCCCGCCCGCCGGGTCGGCGGGGTCGAACAGTCCGATGGTGAGGAAGCCGAGACGCTTCAGCGGGGTTCCGGATGCGGGCATGCGTCGAGGCTACGCGGGCGGGCCGCGTCAGGTCGAACCGCGCACCACCAGCTCGGTGCGCAGCGTCATGTGCGCCGGAGGCTCCCCGTTGATCTGCTGCAGCAGGAGCCGGGTCATCTCGTTGGTGATGCGGGCGAACGGCTGCCGCATCGTGGTGACGGCCGGCTCGACCGAGAGCGCGGCGGCGCTGTCGTCGAAGCCGCCGATCGAGATGTCGTCGGGCACGACGCGGCCGAGGGAGTGGGCGGCCTCGATCGCGCCGGCGGCCATCAGGTCGTTGGCCGCGAAGACGCCGTCGATCTCCGGATGCGCAGCCAGCAGTTCGAGCATCGCGACCCTCCCGCTCTCGCGGGAGTAGTCCCCGTGCACGACCAGCGATTCGTCGGCGCCCTCGCCGAGTGCCTGAAGGTAGCCCTGCAGTCGGAGGTTGCCGCCGACGGCGTCCCGGGGCGGAGCGATCATGGCGATGCGGGTGCGACCCCGGGACAGCAGGTGCTTCACCATCTGCACCGAACCGTCGAGGTCGTCGGCGGTGACGTAGCCCGTGACCGAGGTGCCGGCATCCGGCGTGCCGCAGAAGATGGTGGGCACTCCCGCCCGGTTGAGGTCGGCGAGCACCGAGAGGTCGTGATGCCACGACACGAACATCACTCCGTCGATCTGACCGGTGCCGATGAACTCGAGTGCTCGCGCCTGCTCCTCGGCCGAGCCGGCCAGCAGGAGCACCATCGACATGCCGCTCGCCGCGAGGCTCTCGGAGGCGCCGCGCATGAGGGTGGCGAAGTTGGGGTCGGCGAACATCTGGTCCAGGTCCTCGCCGAGGAGGAACGCGACCGAACCGGCCCGGCGGCGACGAAGGCCCCGGGCATAGGCGTTCACCCGGTATCCGGTCTTCTTCACCGCGGCCTCGACGGCGCGCTGGGCATCCGGACTCACCCAGTGGTTGCCGTTGAGGGCCCGCGAGACCGTGCCGCGCGAGACCCCGGCCTCGGCGGCGACGTCGTCGATGGTCGGGCGGCGGCCGGGCGTGGGCGGCGAGGGGGTCATGGTGTGCATCAGTCTAGGGACAGCGCTCGCCGTGCCGACCGGAGTGGCGGCACGGCGAGCACGTGGTCGATCCCGCTACTTCGCGCCGTCGACGAACGCGGTGTCCATGTTCTTCAGGACGTCGTCGACGCTCTGCTGCCCGGTGAAGAGCGCCTGGACCCCGTCGAAGAGAGCCGGCTGCACGGTCGTGGACGGCCAGAGCTGATCGGGCCAGGTCGAGATCATGTTCGTGCTGACGAACTCTCCGACGACGCCGGCGACAGGGCCCTCCTGGGTCTCGTCACCGGGGAGCGCCGCCGTGTCGCCGTAGGCGGTGGCGTACGCGACCTGCGTCGACGGCTCGGCGAGGTACGCGATGAACTTCTTGGCGAGCTCCTGGTCCGACGCCTTGGCGTTCACCGCGAACGAGGGTCCGACGGTGGCGGAGAGGTAGGTCTGGGAGGCGTCGTCGGTGGCGGGGAAGGCCTCGAAGGCGAGGTTCAGGTCGGTTCCCGAGACGGTCTCGATGCCCTGGGTCTCCGCGGCGACGCTCACGGTGCCGAGGGTGGTGCCGGCGGCGATCGCCTCCTGCACCTGGGCGTAGGCCGTGCCGTTCGGCGAGGGGTTGAAGCAGCCCGCGGTCTCCATCTCCTGATACTTCTGCAGGGCGAGCTTCCAGTCGGAGTCGGAGAAGGTCGCCGACCCGTCCACCTGCTGCTGCACGAAATCAGGGTCGTCGGCGTAGACGAGCGTGGCGGTCAGCGCGTAGGGGATGAGCTGGGTCGTCCAGGTGTCCGACAGCCCAAGGCCGTACGCCACCTTGCCGGCTTCGGCCGCGTCGCCGCAGAACGCGAGCACCTCGCTCCACGTCGTGGGCGCGGTCAGGCCGACCTCGGCGAGCGCATCGGTGTTGTAGATCGCGCCGATGGAGGAGAACGTCATCGGCACGGCGACCACGTCGCCGTCGGGGGCCGACAGCAGGTCGACGGAGGCCTCGGGCAGCTCCTCGACCCAGCTCTGGTCGCTGAGATCGGAGAAGAAGCCCTTCTCACCGGCGATCTTGACGCTGACGTTGTTGCCGGTGCCCGGGAACACCTGGACGACGTCGGGCGCGGTGCCTCCGGTGAGCTGCGTGGCGGTGACCTGCTGGTAGCTCTCGGGGGAGTCCTGCAGCTTCACGGTCACCCCCGGGTTGTCGGCCTCGAACTGGGCGATGACGGCCTTCATGCCGGTGCCGCCGTTCGTTCCGACGGTGAGCGTGTTCGCGTCGTCGCCCCCTCCCGGGGACGTCGAGCAGCCGGTGAGGGCGACGCCCACGGCGCCGACCGTGACGAGGGCTGCGAGGGCCCGGGTGTGCTGTGTCTTCAGTGACATCGGTGTTCCTTTCGTGTGGTGCAGTGGGGTGGGGTCGAAGGGTGCAGTGGGGTGGAGGGGTCAGCCCTTGAGTCCCGAGGCGAAGCCCCGGATGATGAAGCGCTGCATCAGGAAGTAGGCGACGAGGATCGGGATCACCGAGATGATCAGGGCGGCGAAGACCAGCGGCCAGTTCGCCCCGTAGAGGCTGACGAAGCTGTAGACCGACAGGGGGGCCGTCGAGGAGTTGCTGCCCGAGAGGTAGAGCAGCGGGGTGAAGAAGTCGTTCCAGATCGACAGGCCGGCGAGGATGACGATCGTCCCGGTGATCGGGCGCAGCAGCGGGAAGACGATCGAGACGAAGGTGCGACTCGGCCGCGCGCCGTCGATCGTCGCCGCCTCCTCGTAGTCGCGAGGCAGGTCGCGCAGGAAGGTGGCGTAGAGGAAGATCGCGAAAGGGAGGAAGCCGCCGACGTTGATGATGATGACCGAGATCGGATTTCCCACCAGACCGAGGTTCGCGAACCAGAGGTAGAGGGGGAGCATGGCCAGCTGGCCGGGGAAGAGGAAGCCGGCGAGGAACAGGTAGAAGACGCCCCGCGACCAGCGCTGCGTCTTGCGCGCCAGCGTGTACGCCGCGGTCGAGGCCAGCAGCACGATCAGGGCCACCGATACGACTGTGATGAGCGCACTGTTGATCAGGCTCGCTCCCATCGCCGATTCGTTCCAGGCCGTCGCGAAGTTGCCGAAGTTCAGCGGCCAGGTGAAGCCGAGGAGGCCGACGTCTCCGTTCCCGTCTCGGAGGGCCACCGAGACGAGCACCACGAGGGGGGAGATGAACACGATCGCGGCGAGGATCAGGACGGCCTCGAGGATCGCCGTGCGGTAGGTGTAGCGGTTCACGAGAGCTCTCCTCGGCGCTGGGTCAGGCGGAACTGCCCGAAGGCGATGACGCCCACGATGATGGTCAGGACCACGCCCTGGGCCAGTGCCGTGGGGTACTGCAGGTAGGTGAAGGCGGTCTTGTAGACGATGGTCGCCATGGTCTCCGAGGCACCGGACGGCCCGCCCTTGGTCATCGCGAAGACCGTGTCGAACTGCTTCAGGGTGGAGATCAGGGTGAGGAGGACGTTGATCACGATCGCCCCGTTGATGAGCGGCAGCACGATGCTGACGGTGCGCCGGAACGGCCCCGCCCCGTCGATCGCCGCGGCCTCGAGCACGTCCTCGGGCACGCCCTGCAGCCCGGCCAGGAAGATGACCATCGAGTACCCCGCGCCCTGCCAGACGATGGCGACGCAGATGGAGTAGACCACGAGATCGGGGTTGCCGAGCCAGTCCTGCTGGGCCCAGCCGAGCCCGACCGAGCCGAGGAACTCGTTCACCGTGCCGGTGGGGCTGAGGAGGTACTTCCAGAGGAAGCCGGCGACGATCGGAGTGAGGACGACGGGAAGGAAGAAGACCAGCCGCAGCACGTAGCGCGACTTCACCCCGGTGTTCAGCCCGAGCGCGAGCAGCAGCCCGATCAGGTTCTGGAAGACCGTGACCACGATCGTGATGAGGAAGGTGTTCCCGATGGCCCGCAGGGTGTTCGGGTCTCCGAGCACGTCGAAGAAGTTGTCGATCCCGACGAACGACCACGAGCTGCCGAGACCGTCCCAGTCGGTGAACGAGTAGAAGAGACCCTGGATGTTCGGCCAGAGCACGATCAGGGCGTAGACGATGACCGCCGGCACCAGGAACCAGGTCGGGGTGCGGGGCCCGCGCGACGGGCCGGGTGCGGTCGGCCGCCGCCGCTGCGGGCGGCGCTCGGCGGCTTCGGCAGTGGCCGGATTGTTCAGGACCTCGGTCATGGCTCCATCTCCGTTGAAGGCTGTGATCGATCTCAGTGTGGCACAGGGATTGAAACGTGTAAACCGGAACCGGCTGCTCCTGAAGACCGATCTTCAGGCTGGGAACGATTTCAGCTAGGGTGTCAGCATCATGCTTTCGAAGGAGACACCGATGTCCATCGCGCACCGTCCCGTCGCGACCGAGCTCGCCCTGACGCACCGCCCGTGGGCCCAGCCGCTCACCGTCCCCGCGATGAGCAACGAGGTCGATCGGCACGATCGCGTCAGGCTGACGAGCCGCTACCTGGAGCGCGACGGCGTGCCGGTCATCCCGGTGACCGGGGAGCTGCACTACTCCCGCGTCTCGCGGCACGACTGGCGGGAACGGCTGCTGCTGATGAAGTCGGGCGGGGTCACGGCGGTCGCGAGCTACGTCTTCTGGATCCATCACGAGGAGACCCGAGGAGACATCCGCTTCGACGGCGATCGCGATCTGCGGGCGTTCGTGGAACTCTGCGCGGAGATCGGATTGGACTTCGTGCTGCGCCTCGGCCCGTGGTGCCATGGCGAGGCCCGCAACGGCGGGTTCCCCGACTGGGTGCAGGACGCACCGGTGGCGCTGCGTACCGACGACCCCGAGTACCTGGCGCTGGTGCGTCCCTGGTTCCAGCGACTGGCCGACGAGCTCTCGGGGCTCTTCGTCGAGGACGGCCCGATCATCGCGATCCAGATCGAGAACGAGCTCTACGATCAGCCGCAGCACATCGCGACCCTGAAGAGGATCGCCCGGGACGCCGGCATGCGCGCGCCGATCTGGACCGCCACGGGCTGGGGCGGGGCCAGCCTGCCCGACGAGGTGGTGATGCCTCTCTTCGGCGGTTACGGCGACGGCTTCTGGGTGTCGTGGGACGCTCCGTGGGACATCACCTTCCGGGAGCACTTCTTCTCCTCGCACGTCTGGGACGATCCGGGCATCGGTGCCGACCTGAGGCAGCACGCCGGTATCGGGGGCGAATCGGCCGATGCGGTCGAGCTGCGGACGCCGTCGGCTCTCTTCCCGGCGGCGACATGCGAGCTGGGCGGGGGCATGGTCACCGCGTATCAGCGCCGGCCCCGGGTCGCCGGACTCGACGTCGCAGCGATCGCGCAGAACAAGATCGGCAACGGGTCCGCCTGGCAGGGCTACTACATGTACGCCGGCGGAATCAACCCTCCCGGGCGTCTCGGCCTGCAGGAGTCGCATGCGACGAACTACCCCAACGACCTGCCGCGCTTCGACTACGACTTCGGGGCACCCATCGGCGCGACCGGCCGGCTCGCGGAGTCCCACGCGCACCTGCGGCGGCAGCATGCCTTCCTCGAGGCGTTCGGTTCGCTCCTGGCTCCCATGCCCTCCTCGCTCCCCGATGAGATGCCCCACGATGTCGACGACGTGGAGACCATGCGCTGGGCGGTCAGGAGCGATGGCACGACGGCCTTCGTCTTCATCAGCCGTCACCAGCCGTTCGTGCCGATGCCCGACTACGACGACGCCCGCTTCTCGATCGATCTCGGTGACCGTCGGGTCGCCTTCCCCGACGTGCCGATCACGATCCCGACCGGAACCCTGGCGCGCTGGCCCGTCGGCCTCGACGTCGGCGGGGTGACGGTCGACTGGGCGACGGCCACGGCGCTCACCGTCCTCGAGGGCGATGTCCCGACCCTGGTGCTCACCGCGGAACCCGGGATCGTCCCCCGGCTCGCCTTCGGATCCTCGGCCCGGATCGACGCCGCACCGGGTGTCACTGTCGCCGATGGCGGTGTCGCCGTCGTGGACACCACCGAGCCCGCCGTGCTCCGGGTGACCGACGGCGGGCACCGCCTCGACGTCCTGGTGATTCCCGCCCGGCTGACCGATCGCCTGTGGGTGCTCGGGGCCGGCGAGCACCGCAGCCTCCTGCTCTCCGCCGATCCGCTCTGGGCCGATCCGCTCTGGGCCGATCCGCTCTGGGCCGACGGCGAGTCGCTCGCGGGCCGGTTCGAGGCGGCCGGGCCGGCGGTCGAGCGGTACGAGCCCGGCTCGCGGCGGTTCGGCCCCGTCGAGGCCGAGATCACGGCGCCGTCGTTCGGCCCCGTCGAGCTGCGTTTCGAGGTCCGGACGCAGTCGCAGACCCCGCCCGCCGGCTACGGGGAGTACGACGGCCGGGCGAGCGCGCCCGACGACGACGCCTTCGAGCAGCACGCAGCGCTGTTCGAGCTGCCCCTCCCGAGCTGGGCGGTCGAGGGTGGGGAGCTCGAGGTGGCCTGGGCCGGTGACGTGGCCCGGCTCCTCGTCGACGGCGTCGTCGTGGGAGACCAGTTCTGGTCGGGTGCGCCCTGGATCATCGACCTCGCGCGGCTCGACCTGCGCCCGGCCTCGGTCGTCGAGCTCCAGGTGCTCCCGCTGCATCAGGATGCGCGCGTCGGGCTGCCCCGGGACGCCGACCGCCGCCGCCGTGCCGACGGCCGGGCTCTCTGCGCCGTCGACTCCGTCAGCGCGGTGCGGCGGGGCAGCTGGCGAGAGCGGCCCACGCGATGAGCCGGGGCGACGACGCCCCCCGCGGCCTCCGGGCCGACGGTCTCGTCGACCCGATCGGTGGCACGCGAGCGGCTCCTCGCCTGTCCTGGAGACTCGGCACCGCCGTGTCGAGCGCAGAGGTGCGGGTGATCGGCGCCGCATCCCTGGCCGCGGTGGTCCGAGGAGAGGGCGATCTGTTCGACCGCACCACGGGTGAGCCGTCGCTGGACTGGCCCATCGAGCCCCTGGCCTCCCGCGAACGCGTCTGGTGGGCGGCCGGGGCCGTCGACGGGACGGGGCGACCGACCTGGTCGGAACCCGCCTTCGTCGAGGCTCCCCTGTGGCTGACCGAGGACTGGACCGCCCGTCCCGTCACGCACCGGCACTGGAAGGCGCCCGCTGCGCCGGCTCCACCGCTCCCCGAACTCCGCACCCGCTTCGAGGTGCCGCACGATGCCGTCTCGGCCCGTCTCTACCTCACCGGCTCCGGTGTGATCCTGCCCGAGCTGAACGGTGTGAAGGCGATCGCCGGAGAACTCGAGCCCGGGTACTCCGAGCTGCGCACGACCACGCTCGCCAGCGCCTGGGACGTGACCCCCTTCCTGCTGTCCGGTGACAACACGCTCGTGCTGAGGCTGATGAGCGGCATCGCCTTCCTGCCCCGCGGTCAGCGTTACACCAAGTTCGAGCGCGTCGGTGAGCCGGTCTGGGCAGCGGCCCAGCTCGAGATCGAGACGGCCGGTGGTGAGCGGATGACCGTCGCCACCGGTGACGACTGGCAGGCGCGACTCGGGCCGGTGGTCGAATCCCACTGGTACGGGGGTGAGAGCCGGGTCGAGGGGCTCGCCGAGGAGTGGGAGGCCGTCGTTCGGGTCGAGGTGCCGAGCCGCCCGCGCTGGCGGAGTGCTCCGGCGGTGCAGGTGGTCGACTCCCTTCAGGCGGTGCCGCTCGGTCCCGGGGCGGGCGGTCGGCGGATCTTCGATCTGGGCGTGAACGCGGCCGGGCGACCGCGCCTCCGCCTGAAGCACGCCCGCGCCGGCGAACCCGTCGTCCTCCGCCCGGCGGAGCTCCTGGACGACGACGGCCGCATCGACCAGTCCACGACCGGCTCCCCGATCTGGGACAGCATCACGCCCGCCGGGCAGACGGTCGACTGGACTCCGGACGGCGTCTATCACGGTGCCCGCTACGTCGAGATCTCGGGACTCGACCTGGCCGAGTCCGACGACGTGCTGAACTTCGAGGTGCTCCGCGCCGCCGACGAACGGGTCGGCTCCTTCGAGACGAGCGACCCGTTCCTCGCGCGTCTGCACACGATCATCGACCGGGCAGTGCAGAGCAACATGTCCAGCGTCTTCACCGACTGCCCGCACCGCGAGAAGCTCGGCTGGCTCGAGCAGCTGCACTACTGCTTCCCGGTGCTGGCCCGCGGCTACGACGTGCAGGCGCACCTCGAGGACATGGTGCGGCACATGATCGACGCGCAGACCGACGACGGTCTCGTGCCGAACATCGCCCCCGAGCTGGTCGTCTTCGGCGAGCTCGCGGTGAAGGGCGACATCGACGCCTTCCGCAGCGACCCGAACTGGGGACGTGCCGTCATCGAGGTGCCCTGGCAGCTCTACCGCCACTACGGAGACTCCCGAATCCTGGCCGAGTCCTTCCCGGCGGCGCAGCGCTACCTGGCGTACCTGAGGGGGCGGTCCGAGGTCGACCTCATCGACTTCGGCCTAGGGGACTGGATCGAGATCGACGACGGGACCCCGCGGGGGCTGGTCGCCACCCATGGCTGGGCCTGCGCACTCGAGACCGCGTCGCTGTCCGCCGAGGTGCTGGGCGAGGCGGCCGAGTCCCACGCGCTGCGGTCCGAGGCCGACGGTGTGAGGGAGGCGCTGCGGGGTCGCTTCCTCGACGCGGTCAGCGGTGTCTGGGGATCCGGCAGCCAGGCGAGCTGGGCCCTCGGGTGGGACGTGGCCCGGGCCTCCGGGGACCACGACGGTGCCGAGCGGGCGCTCGTAGGGCTGCTCGCCGCCGTGCACGACGCGGGCGACGCCTTCACCGTCGGGGAGAACTCGCTGCCGTACCTCATCCGGGCGCTCGTCGAGTCGGGTCACGACACCCTGCTCGACGCGCTGATCCGGCGGACGGACGCGCCCGGCTACGGCTACCAGATCGCCGCCGGATCCACCTCGCTGACCGAGTCGTGGAAGGGTGCGCTCGGCGACACCGGGGTCATCTCGCAGAACCACTTCATGCTCGGTGTCATCGACGACTGGCTCACCGGCGACGTCGCGGGCCTCCGTCAGGCCGACGACTCGGTCGGGTGGCAGAAGGTCAGAGTGCGACCCCGGCCGCTTCCCGGGGTCGACGACGCCCTCACCGTCTTCGACTCGCCGCGAGGGCGGATGGAGGCGGGATGGCGACGCGGGGCGGACGGGGTGGTCGAGGTCTGGGCCGTCGCGCCCGCCGGGGTCGAGGTCGAGGTCGTCCTGCCGCCGGGGGCCCGGCTCAGGGCGTGAAGAGGGCCGCGAGCTCGTCCCACCACGCGGCCGAGGACGCGCGGGCGACCTCCGCCCGGGCGAGGCCGCGCGAGCGGATGCCCGCCCGGTCGGCCCACACGGCAGCCACCCGGTCGGCAGCCACCCGCGAGGCCGCGTCGCCCGTCCCGTCGAGCACCTCGTCGAGCTGCAGCACCGCGTCCTGCCCCAGGTTGCCGAGCGCCCCGGTCAGCTTCACGGTCGTGTACTCGTCGACCGCGATGCCCACGGTCGGCACCCCGCCCGAGACCGCGAAGACGGCGGGGTGATACCGGCTCGTCAGCACGAGCGAGGCCTGGCGCGCGAGGCCGGCGGCGGCCACCGAGTCGGCGGGTACGACGGCGGAGGAGGGCACGCGCATCCGCTCGGCCACCGCCTTGTGCAGCACCGAGTCGCCCCGCACCTCGTCGGCCAGGAGGCTGCCGAAGTGGGCGACGAAGACGATCGCGAGACCCGTCGACAGCGCGACCTCGTCGAGCAGCCGGGCCGCGGCCTCGGCGAACAGGTCGCGGGAGGCGCCGTTCAGATGGGTCGAGAAGGTCACCGCGCAGTACGGCTCGGCGAGAGCAGGGGCGAGGGCGGCGGCGTCATCGGATGCCCGATCCCCCACGAAGCTCGCATCGTCGACCGTCGCGCGCAGCAGCCGCTCGGGCACCCCGAGGGCGCGGCAGAGCGCGTACGACGACGGTTCCCGCAGCCCGGTCACGGCGGTGGACGACAGCAGCGACGCCACCAGCGAACCGTCGGAGTCCGTGAGTTCGGGCCCGATCGTCTGCCCGCTCACCACGAGCGGCCGGCCGAGCGCCCGAGCCACGGCGCCGAGCGTGGCCCGCTCGAAGATGTGCAGCGGCCAGGTCGAGGCCATGTTGCCGCCGCCGCAGACCAGCACGCCGTCGCTCGCGCGCACGGCCTCGATGACCGCCAAGGCGGGGTCGCCGGGGGCGAGGAGGCCGCTCTGACCGCGGGCCGTGTCGACGACCCGGCGCATCCGCTCGCCGTCGGCGGCCCGGTCGAGGGAGGCCCCCGCGCTGAAGCCGATGCGCGCGACCGCGTCGACACCGTAGCGCGAGGCGGTCTCGGCGGGGTTCGCCGAGACCGCGGTGACCGCGGTCGCGCCCCGCTGCCGCAGCTGGTGCAGCGCCTCGTCGAACATCGCCTCGTCGCCGATGTGGATCATGTCGTCGACGACGCCGACGTCTCCGATCAGGACGAGACGCATCGAGGCTCCTAGGGGTCGGTGAACGGGGCGGGAACGCCGGATTCACGCTAGCGGAATCGCGCCCTGCTCCCAGCCGCCGCGGCCTAGGATCAAGGGTGGTCCACCGCGCCCTCACGCGGGCGCTGCGGGCCGCCCCGACCGAGGGAGGCCCCCATGGGAATCCAGACTTCACTGGATGCCGTCCGCGACGCCGAGCACATCGTCGACGCGCTGCGACTGGCCGACGACCTGGCCTTCGAGGCCAACCGCGACCCCGGGGTGCGCACCATCCGCATCCTCACGGCCGCCCTCCGCGACGACGACCAGCTCGTCGCCATCGCCGCGACGCACGCCCTCGCGCAGGTCTTCGACGAGCAGGCCGACCGGGCGCTGTCGCAGCTGCTCTCGAGCGAGCGCACCTTCCTGCGTGAGCACGCGGCGTGGGCGATCGGCTCGCGCATCCCGCGGCTCGACGCCATCGGCCGGCTGATCGCCATGGTCGTCGAGGGTGGCTTCGGCGGGATGCTCGCCCAGCGCACCCTCGAGCAGTGGGCGTTCCCCACACCCGAGCACATCGCGATCGGTCTCGAGGGGGCCCTCCTCGGCGTGCGGGGCTCCGAGGAGCGGTACCGCCTCGTCGAGACGCTGGGCCTCGTGCGCGGGCCCATCGCCACCCGACCGCTCCTCGGCATCGCCGCCGACGAGGGTGAGGACGAGCAGGTGCGCGTCGCCGCCGTCTCCGCCCTCGGGCAGCGCCGCGACGAGGCCGCGACGGCTGAGATCCGCGCCTTCCTCGACGGGCTGACCGCGGGCGGGGGCTACCTCGCCGACGTGGCGCGGCTCGCCCTCGTCGATCTCGCGGGCGGCACGGCCGTGCGTGACGAGCCGCACGACGACCTCACCGTGGCCCAGCTCTTCCTGCACGCCGACATCGATGCCGACCTCAGCCACGCCGGCTCGGGCGACAACGGCGGCATCGCGACCCTGCTCGTGCGCCTCGGCGACGCCCTCGTCGACGAGGGCTCCGAGCGGCGGGTCGAGCGGGTCATCACGATGTCGCGCGGCTCGGTGCAGGGCGCGGTCGAGAGCGTGGCCTCCATCCGGGCGACCACCGAGGGGCACGTCTACGGCCGCATCCCGTTGCTCAGCGCGCCGGTGAACAGCGCCTCGGCGTGGCCGCTGCGGGTGGCGGCCCGGCGGGGCATCCGTCGCATGCTGCGTGCCGCCGGCGGGGTCGACCTGCTGCACCTGCGGATGGCCGACGTGGGCTCGCTCGCCGCCGCCGACGTGGCGCGCGAGCTCGACGTGCCCGTGGTGTTCACCGTCGCGCCCGACCCGCACGCGGTCATCCGCTCGATGGACCTCGCGGGCCAGCTGACCCGTTCGAACTTCGGCGAGGTCGACGAGAACGAGCACTTCTGGTTCCGCACCCGGCTGGTGCAGCGGCTCGCCTCGAACGCCGCGCACAGCGTGCTCTTCCCGCGCCCGCAGCTCGAGAAGGACATGCGGGAGCTCGTCGGCATCGACGTCACCTCGCACCCCGAGCGCCACACGGTCGTGCCCGAGGGCATCGACCTCGGCGTGGTCGACCGCGGGGTCGCCGAGGCCGCCGCGCTCGCCTCCGGGCTGCCGGCCTCGCCCGCGCTGGCCGAGCTCTCGGCGCTGCTCGAGGGGCTTCCGGATGCGCGGCGGGGCCTGCCCCTGCTGGTGAGCGTCGGGCGGTTCCACCGGGTGAAGGGCATGGCCTCGATCGTCGACGCGTGGGCCACCGGCCCGCTGCGGGACGAGGCGAACCTGCTGCTGATCGGCGGCGACCTCGAGAACCCCTCGGTCGACGAGCTGGAGCAGCTGGCCCTGATGGACGCGCTCGTTCCTGCCGCCCGCCGCTTGGAGCGTGGGCTGCTGCTGCCCGGGCACCGGCCGAACGACACGGTGGCCCGCTGGGTCGCGGCGGGGCGCTTCGGCGTTCCGGGGCTCGCCGCCCCGCGCGGCGTCTACGTCTGCGGCAGCGTGAAGGAGGAGTTCGGCATCGCGCTGCTCGAGGCGATGGCTTCGGGGCTCCTGGTCGTCGCACCCGACGGCGGGGGGCCGGCGACCTACGTGGAACGCGGGGTCACGGGCATCCTGACGCAGACCTGGAACGTCTCCTCGCTGGCCCTGGCGATGTGGGAGGCGTTCGCACTCGCGCAGTCGGGCACGAACCCGGGCCAGCCCGAGGCGTCGCGCGCGACCGTCGAGCAGAGCTTCACGGTCGAGGCGATGGCGGAGGCGCTGGTCGGCGTCTACGACGGCGTGCACACCGAGTACTCCCCGGCGGGCGTCGCGTGACCCTGCTCATCATCAGCCCCGACTACGCCTCGCACCTGCTGCCGCTGGCCACCCTCGGCACCGCGTGGCAGGCCGCGGGCGAGCGGGTCATCGTGGCGACCGGGCCGGCGACGGATGCGATCGTGCGGTCGTTCGGCTTCGAGCGCGTCGAGCTGCAGCTCGGCAAGGGCTCCAATCCCGGAGTGATCCGGGCGGAGGAGCAGCCTGCGGGGGAGGATGACGCGCTGCGCGGCTTCTTCGACGCGACCCGGAGCGGGATGGTCGCTGCGCTGTCGTTCCAGGCCTCGGCGCGGCTGTCGGACCTGATGTGGGAACCGGTGCGCACCGCGCGGCGGGTGCAGGAGGTGGTCGCGGCCGTGGCGCCGGATCGCATCCTCGTCGACCACCTCGCGTTCAGCGCGCGACTGGCGCTGGTGGCGGCCGGGATCCCGCACGTGGACGTGGTGCTCGGGCATCCGTCGGCCCTGCCCGTGCCCGGGTCGGGCGAGGTGTACGGGTTCCCGCCGGCCTGGCCGTCCGTGTTCTCGTCATCACTCGTGCCGTCTGAGCTCTCGAGCTTGCGGGCGCTCTGCGAGCAGGTCGACGCGAACTTCACCGCCGAGTGGAACGCCGCGCTGCAGGAGCTGAACCCGTCGGCGGCGCCCGCGTCGAGCGCCTTCGAGGAGCACGGCGAGACGCTGCTGTTCAACTACCCCGTCGAGCTAGCGGACGCCGGGCGCCGGGCCCGCTACCCGGCCTCGTCGTTCATCGGCTCGGCCGTGCGGTCGGAGGACGCGGAGGAGGTGGCGGCGGTGGAGGCGTGGGTCGCCTCGTCGGACGAGCCGGTCGTGTACGTCAGCTTCGGCAGCTTCCTCTCGGTGCGCGACGACGTGCTCGCCCGGGTCGTCTCGGCGCTGCGGTCGCTCGCCGCCACGACCCCGCTGCGGGTCGCGCTCGCCATCGGGTCGGCCGACCGCGCGGTGCTCGGCGAGCTGCCGTCGTCGTGGCTGGTGCGGGAGTTCCTGCCGCAGGTCGCGCTGCTCGGTGCGGCCGCGGCCGCCGTGACGCACGGCGGCAACAACAGCGTCACCGAGGCGATGACCGCCGGCGTGCCGCTGCTCGTGCTGCCGTTCTCGACCGATCAGTTCGCGGGGGCGGCCGCCCTCGTCGACGCGGGGTTCGCGCAGGCGCTCGACCCGAACGCGGCGACGCCGTCCGCGCTCGCGGCGGCGCTCGCCGCGCTGCTGCCGCTCGCTCCTGAACCTGCCGTGCGCCTGGCGGCGCTGTCGGCGTCGCTCCGCGCGACGCCGGGGCCGGCGCGGGCGCTGGCGGCAGCATCCGCCACCCCACCCCTCGCACCGTAGGCACCGCCCTCGCGCCGCTCACCCGGCCTTCGCACCGTAGTCGCCCTGCCGGATCACCGTGGTCGCCACGGTGCCCCCGCCGCGCGCCGCTTCCTAGTGTCGGAGATGTGCCCGCGCCGACCGGCCGGGCCGCCGTGCGAGGGAGAGGGACGCCGTGTTCAGACGCCAGGAGGTCGCCGCCGAGGCGACGATCGTGCTCGTGCACATCAGGCGGGTGAGCAGCGACGGGCTGACGCCGACGCGGGAGTGGGCGGCCGACGTTCGGATGCCCGACGGGGCGCTGCGACGCACGCGCATCGCGGAGCCGCGCTGGGTGATCGACTTCTGGCCGCCCGACGCCGGGGCGGTCGTCGGTGTGCTGGTGCACGAGCCGACCGGGCGGGCGCGCTTCGACATGCGCGACCGCCGGCTGAGCGCCCGGGGCCGCAAGAAGCTCGCCTCGGAGGCCTTCGCGGCCGCCCTCCGCGAGCAGGCCGGCCGCGGCTTCTCCTGAGTGGCAGGAGAAGCCGCGCCAGGGCTCAGCCGGCCCGCCGGCGACGCATGCGCAGGGCCACGACGAGCCCCCCGAGCAGCACCAGTACGGCCGCTGCGAACCAGCCCCCGGTGGCGTCGGGCGCACCGGTGGCCGCGAGTGAGGCCGAGCCGCTGCTCGCGGTGTCGGAGCTCGCCGGGTCGCCCGCTGCCGGTGCCGCGCCACCCGCGGGGGGCACCGTCGACCCGTCACCCGGTGACCCGGGTGCAGGCGCGGACGGGGCGGGTGTGGGGGTCGGTGTGGGTGTGGGCGTCGGTGTGGGTGTCGGAGTCGGCGCGAGCACGTACGAGTCGCCCTGCCGGGTGACCGCGACGGCGGCGGTCGAGACGGTCGAGGTCGTCGCCAGGTCGGCGTAGCGCGCGCCGAAGCTGCAGTGCAGCGTGAACGACGCGGGCCGGCCGGACGCCTCATCCGTCCACCACGACGCCGTCTTCACGAAGTCCACCAGGGAGAGCTCGGCGTCCTTCGCCGTGGTCGTCGTGGCCTTCGCGCCATCGGGACGCGTGCCCGACCAGGTCACGTCGCTGGTCGTGACGGCCACCCCTGCCTCAGCCGTGTTCGCCCGCCACGCGGGGGTCGGGCAGACGACGGCGCCCCCCGAGGAGCCGGTGCGGATGACCGGCTCGTCCGCCGGCAGCGGCCCCGGCAGGTCGGGGTTCGGGATGTTCTGCTTCAGCCAGGCCGCGAGCGACGCTCCGCAGCGGGTGTCCGCACCCCAGTTCGTCTTCGGGCACTCGCTCGGCTTCGCGGCGACCGGCCAGAGGGTCTGCGGGTCGGAGCGCCCGAGGAAGGATCCCCCGTCCTTCTGCTCGAACAGCGCGAGCCAGCTCGGCACCGCGGTCACGCCGAGGTCGAACTCCCATTCGCAGCCCTGGAAGTGGTCGTCCCGGATCACGTACTCCTCGCAGTGCACCGGGGTGCGGGCCTGACCCTCGAAGCGATCGAGCGAACTCGAACCGGGGGTGACCGAGAACTTCTTGTCCCGCCCCGACCAGTCCGACGTCTGCTGCGCGACGAACCACGACGCGATCGTCTCGCTCCCGCACAGCAGACCGTCGACCGGTGCCACCATGCACTTGACGGTGAGGCCGTTCTCGACGACCCAGCTCGGGTTGCTCCGTCGATCGAGCATCGTCGTCGGAGGGAAGGCGAGGTTCTTGGTGACGCCGAAGGTCTTGCCCCGGTACTGCGAGTAGAACTGCCAGGCGGGCATGTCCCGGGTGGCCGTCTCGTTCGGGATCCAGACCATCTTCACGCCGGTCGTGTCGAAGCTCCGCGGGTCGGTTCCGGGCGCGGGATCCGGCAGCCGGTTCTCACCCATCAGGTTCAGCAGGTCGTACGGACGGTACGGCTGCACCCGCGCGAGGTCGTAGGGCAGGTAGCCGTGCTCGGCGAGCTGGAGCGGGATGCGCAGGGACGCCGCGATCGCCGTGTGCGAGGTGGTGTAGCCCGAGAGCAGCGTGTTCCACTGCGTCGAGTTCGCCGGCTTGAAGCCCGGGATCCCCGAGTAGGCGACCGGAGCGGGGGAGTCGGTCCAGGTGCCGCTCGTCGCCCAGGACTCGGGAAAGCCGCCGGGCTTCCTGGCCCACACGAGGGAATCCATCGTGACACCGGCGTTCGTGACGCCGGTGATGTCGGTGCCGAGGCTCATCACCACGTCGTCGTTCGAGATCGGCAGCCCGACCTCGGTCCACTCGGCGACGATGCCGGCGTAGAAGGTGCGCGAGAAGCTCAGCGCGCTGTCGCACACCGTGGCCGCCTGTCCGTCGGGAGCGCTCTGGGCCGCCAGGGCGCAGACCGAGCCGGCGGCGTCGGCGGGCACCGAGCCGTGGTCCTTCGTCGTGTAGAGCTTCGACGCCTGCATCAGCGACGCCTGCTGCAGCAGGTACATCCCCTGGGCCTGCACGGTCTGCCAGTAGGTCACGATGTCCTGCACCGGGGCGTAGTACTGACGGTCGTCGAGCCACACCCCCACGTCGTTCTGGCCCGCGGCCTGCCGGGCGGCGGCCCCGGCGGCGTTCAGCTTCCAGTCGGTGAGGTGGGCGCGCCCGCAGGTCTGGATGACGCCGGGGGTGCTGCCGTGGGTGACCATGTACTGATGGGCCTCCCGGATGTCGTGGGCCATCGGGCTCGTCTCGACGTTGACGACGTCCCGCTTCGGGTTCGTGCCGAGGGTCACGTCGACGAAGTCGTCCATGTACCCCTGCAGCCGGGACGTGTTCGTGAGCCGGTCGTCCTGAACGCGCTGCAGCTCCTTGATCACCTGGGTGTACACGGCCTGCGAGGTCTCGACCGAGGTGATGAAGTGGGGGAGGTCGCTCGACTGGGTGACGCACTGGCCGAGCACGACCGTGTCCTCGAGCTCGAGCACGTTCTCCTTGACGTCGGCCAGCTGCACCTGCAGCTGATCGAGCTTGCGCTCGATGTCGTCGAGCTGCTGCAGACGGTCGAGCACGTCCTGGATGCCGGGACCGGTGTCGCCGCCGAAGATGGTGGAGATCGTCGGTCCGAGGATGTCGAGGAAGAGCGACGCCCCCGTGAACTCGCGGCCGAGCAGCTTGCCCACGTTGCCGAGCGCCGAGTTCATCCCACTGATCCAGGTCGTCGCCGTCCCGGCACCCGACCACGACGCCGCCTGGGCCGGCTGGGGCTGCTCGATGACGACGGCCCCGCCCGCGAGGACCGCGGTGACGGCGACGGCGGCCACCGCACGGGAGAGCCGGGCTCCCGGCCGGCGGGCTCCGGGCATCCGGGAGCCTGATCGAGAGGGGCGGCCAGGGCGGCGGGGCGATCGCGGGAGCATCGGGGTTCTCGAATCTGTGCGGTGGTCGTGAGCGGGCGGATCGGTCGACGGTGCCTGCCCATGGTGCCTGCCCGTCCGCTCTCCGCACAGTCCCCCTATCGGGTGCACTCGGGCGCACCCCTATCGGGTCCACTCGGGCGTACGGTGAGCCGCATGAGCGCGATCGCGACCCCGCCGCACTGATCGACTAGCGTCGAGCCCATGATCGACGTGACCTTCCCGCGGGACCTCCTGTTCACCGGGGCGCTGTTCGGCCTGGTCGCCTTCGTCTGGGCCGGGTGGGCGCACGAGCGCCCGCCCCAGGGTGTGCGCTGGCGGGTCGTGCTGGTCGTGATCCAGGCCGCGGGGCTCGCGCTCCTCGGTGTCGGCCTGCCGCCCCTCGTGCGGAACTGGGATGCGTCCTCGGCACTCGTCCCGGGATCGCCGGCCCTCGTCTGGTACATCGTCGTCGCGTGGGTCGAGGTGATCGCCATCGCGGTCGTCGGCGTGTGGCTGGTGCGCACGAAGCGCGCCGAGCTGGTCGCGGCCCCGGCGATGGTCGTCGTCGGGATCCACTTCGTGCCGCTCGCCGTCGTGTTCGGTCAGCCGATCCTGATGGTCGCCGCCGTGCTGCTCACCGCGGTCGGCGTGGTCGCGTTCTTCCTGCCTCGCCGGGTCGCGGCCCCCAGCTTCTGGTGCGGCGTGCTGGGCGGCCCGGTCTTCCTCGCAATCGGCGTGACGACGCTCGTGGCCGGGCTGGGCGCGATCTGACGGGAGCCCGTCGCCGGGGCGGTACGGGCGGCGTACGGTGAGCCGCATGAGCCCGACCAGCAGCGACGACGCCCGCGACCAGTACAGCTTCGACAACCCCGTGACCCGGTACGCGCGGGTCGAGCCGCCGGTGCAGCACCAGCCCGAGCCCGGCGTGCAGGGGCCGATGCAGCCGGTGCCCGACCTCGGCGAGGAGAGCTACCGCGGCCTCGGCCGGCTGATGGGCCGCAAGGCGCTGATCACGGGCGGCGACTCGGGCATCGGCGGCGCCGTGGCCATCGCGTTCGCGCGCGAAGGTGCCGACGTCGCCATCTCGTACCTCCCCGACGAAGAAGCGGATGCCCGCCACGTCCTCGATCTCATCGAGGCCGCCGGGCGCCGCGGTGTCGGCCTGCCGGGCGACATCACCGACGCGGCGCACTGCCGGCAGCTCGTCGCGGACGCGGTGGAGCAGCTCGGCGGCCTCGACATCCTGGTCAACAACGCGGGCAAGCAGATCGCGGTCGACCGGCTCGAGGACCTCTCCGACGAGCAGTTCGAGCAGACCTTCCGCACCAACGTCTTCGCGAACTTCTGGATCACCAAGGCCGCCCTGCCGCACCTGCCGGCCGGAGCATCCATCATCAACACGGCGTCGCTCGAGGCCTACCAGCCCTCGCCCGAGCGGGTCGACTATGCGGCCACGAAAGCGGCGATCAACAACCTCTCGAAGGGTTTGGCGCAGCAGCTGGCACCACGGGGCATCCGCGTGAACGTGGTGGCGCCCGGCCCGACCTGGACGGCGCTGCAGGTCTCGGGCGGCGTCAGCGACGAGCAGATGGCGGCCTTCGACGACGAGAGCACCTACCAGCGCGCCGGTCAGCCGGCCGAGCTCGCGCCCGCCTACGTCTTCCTCGCCTCGGCCGAGTCGAGCTACGTCTCGGGCGAGACCCTCAACGTCAACGGCGCGATGCCCACCCCCTGACCGGTACGCGCTGACCGGACGACCTGTGCGATTCAGGCGGTCTTGAGACCGGCCAGCAGCAGCTCCACGGCCGCGCGCGACCCGGCCGCCCAGTCCGGCCGATCGGTGGCCGCGCCGATCCCGTGCAGCACGATCATCACCGCGTCGACGGGTACGCCGGCGCGCACCGTGCCGTCAGCGGCCGACCGGGTCAGGAGGTCGGCGATCGTGCGCTCGAGCTCCATCCCTCCGTCGGCCTGCACGGACGAGCCCACGAGAGCCGCCAGCCGGCGCGCGAGACCGGCGTGCGCCCCCACGTACTCCACGAACCCGCGCAGCACTGCCTCGAGGTTCTCCACCGCGGAGCGCGCCGGATCACGGGCCTGCTCGCAGAGTGCGGCGACCTCTCCCTGATAGACGGCCGCGGCCAGGGCCTCCCTGGTCGGGAAATGTCGGTACAGGGTTCCTACTCCCACGCCGGCGAGGGCTGCGAAGTCGTCGAAGCGCAGGTGCTCGTCCCGGTCGAACGCGGCGCGCGCGGCGTCGACGATCGCGTCGCGGTTGCGGCGCGCGTCCGCGCGCAGTGCTCGTGTCTCGGCCACGATCCGGCCTTCCCGTTGACAAGTGGAGATTGTCTCCATATCCTCGTAACCGGAGACGAGCTCCATCTTAGCGAGGAGCCTGCCATGCGCATTCTGATGTTCGGTCGCGGAACGATCGCCACGCTGTACGGCCGTGTGCTCGGCGCCGCCGGGCACGACGTCGAGTTCTACGTGCGACCGGGACGCGCCGCCGAATACGGCGACGAGGTCGAGCTGGACTGGTTCGACGGACGCCGCAGACCGTTCGGTCGCCGCGTCCACGAGTCGTTCCGCACCACCCTGCGGGAATCGCTCCACCCGGACGACGGCTTCGAGCTGATCGTGCTCAGCGTGGGGCATCACCGTCTCGCTGAGGCGGCCGAGTTCCTGGCTCCTCGGCTGGGCGCAGCGACCCTTCTGGTGCTGGGGAACATCTGGGAGGAGCCGGTCGCGGCGGTCGCGCCGGTTCCTGCCGACCGTCTCGTGTTCGGCTTCCCGCAGGCCGGCGGCGGCTTCGGCGACGACGGCGTGCTCCGGGGCGCGATGCTCCCGTCGGTGGTCATCGGCCTGCCGTCGGGAGCGCCGGGGCGCCGGGAGCAGGACGTGCTCACGGCCTTCCGGCAGGCGGGTCTCGCCGTACGGCAGGAGCGGGATATCCGCGGGTGGCTCTGGCTGCACTTCCTCGCCGACGCCGGGATGTTCGATCAGGCCCTGCGGAGCGGATCGTTGGCCGCGATGGTCGGAGATTGGCGGGCGTTCCGCGACGCCTTCCTGACGACTCGCGAGCTGCTTCCCGTTCTCGAGGCCCGGGGCGTCGATCTCGGGCGGCACCGTGGCGCGACGTTGCCGTACCGGCTGCCGCACCTGGTCGCCGCGGTCTCCGGATGGGCGACAGCCCTGATCCCGTTCGCCGGCCGCAGCCTCGAGGCCCACACCGACCCGGCCACCCCGGAGGCGCTCGCCGTCCTGCGGGACACGCTTGGTGAAGCACGGCGGCTCGGCATCCCCACCCCACGCCTCGAGCGGTGAACGCCTAGCGGGGCAGGGGGCCGCGGGGCGGGGTGGAGGTGGCCAGTTCGGCCGGCGTGAGGGCGTCGAGGGAGCGGCCGCGGGTCTCGGGGCCGAGGGCGGTGGCCGCGAAACCGATGGCGCAGGCGGCGATGACGAAGAGCGCGACGAGCCACGACGCCCCCGAGGCCGCGGCCACGAGGGCCACCGCGATCAGCGGGGTGAGGCCGCCCGAGAGCGCGCCGGCGACCTCGCGGCTGAAGGCGAGGCCCGTGAAGCGGGCCCGGGCGGTGAACAGCTCGGAGAAGTAGGCGCCCTGAGGCCCGAACATCGCGCCGACGCCCACGCCGAGACTGACGACGACGGCGAGGGTGATGCCGAGGGGCGAGCGGGTGCCGTCGATGATCGCGAAGTACGGGAAGACGAACAGGGCCGAGAAGCCGATGCCGAAGAGCACCACCGGCTTCCGCCCGACGCGGTCGGAGAGCGCGCCGAACAGCGGCAGGGTGATCATCGTGGCGAAGGTGGCCGCCGTGACGGCGATCGGGCCGACGGAGTTCGCGAGCTTCAGAGTGCCCACGAGGTAGGCGGTGAGGAAGGTGAGGTTGACGTAGGCGAGCACGTTCTGCGGCGTCTGGCTGCCGATCAGCACCAACGCCGCCTTCTTCTCGAAGCGGAAGACCGACGAGATCGGCGCCGCCTTCACGGTCGGCTCGGCGGCCGCCCGCTCCTGCGCCTCGAGGAACGCCGGGCTTTCGGCGAGCTTCAGCCGGATGAACAGCGCCACCGCGATCACCACGACGCTCGCGGCGAACGGGATGCGCCAGCCCCAGGTGAGGAAGTCGTCCTCGGGCAGCTGCGTCACGAGCGCGAACGCTCCCGAGGCGAGCAGCAGCCCGAGGTAGACGCCGACCGCCGGCCACGCCCCCTGCAGCCCGCGCGATCGCGCCGGCGCGCTCTCGACCGAGAGGATCGCGGCCCCGCCGAACTCGGCCCCGGCCCCGATGCCCTGCACGGCGCGCAGCACGACCAGGATGATCGGCGCCCAGACCCCCACCTGCTCGTAGGTGGGCACGAACGCCATCGCCACGGTCGAGACGCCCATCACGAGCAGCGTGATGATGAGCACGTTCTTGCGCCCCACCGTGTCGCCGAGCCGGCCGAAGATCAGCCCGCCGAGCGGCCGGATGAAGTACCCCACCGCGAGCGTCGCGAAGGCCGCGAGCGTGGCCACCGTCGGTTCGGCGTCGGTGAAGATGATGCGGTTGAACACCAGCGCGGCGGCCGTGCCGTAGAGGTAGAAGTCGTACCACTCCAGCGCCGACCCCACGAGCGCGGCCGCGGCCACCCGCCGGTTCACCCCGGTCGTCCCCTCAGCCCGCGACATCGATGCCCTCCTCCTCGCCGATCGGCCCGGCCTCCGCCCCGTGCGAATGGATCAGCCGGATGATCTCCTGGCTCATGCTGTCGTACTCGTGGCTGTTCTTGCGCTCCCCCGTGATCACGAACCGGTCCATCACCGCGATCCGGTCGGCCAGCGTGATCATCTCGGCGAGGTCGCTGGAGATCAGCAGGATCGCCATTCCCTCGTCGGCGAGCTTCCAGATCAGCTCGTAGAACGACCGCTTCGTGCGCAGGTCGATGCCGACCGTCGGCTCGTCGATGATCAGGATGCGCGGCGAGGCGGCCAGCCACTTCGCCAGCGACACCTTCTGCTGGTTGCCGCCCGAGAGCCGCCCCGCGAGCTGGGCCTGCGAGGAGATGCGGATGTCGAGGTCGTCGACGAACCGCGCCACGAGCTCCCGTTCGCGTCGCGCGCTGATCAGTCCGGGCCCGCGCTGCAGCTCGGGCCACACCGTGACCGCGATGTTCCTCGTGATGCTCTGCTCGAGGAAGACGCCCTCCTCCTTGCGGTTCTCGGTCACGTAGCCGATGCGGTGCCGGTGCAGCGCCTGACGCACCGAGCGGATGCGCGCCGGCACCCCCTCGACCCGCAGCTCTCCCGCGGTGATCCGCTCGAGTCCCACGATCGCCCGGGCGAGCTCGGTGCGCCCGGCCCCCACCAGCCCGTACAGGCCGAGGATCTCACCGGGACGCACGCGGAGCGAGACCCCGTGGTGCCCGGCGGTCGTCGTCACCGACGACAGCTCCAGCGCGGGGGCCTCGCTCCGCGGTGCGGGGCGGGCCGGAACGGTGAGGGAGCCGAGCGCCCGCCCCACCATCGTGTCGACGATCTCGTCGTGCGAGTGCGCGGCCAGCGGCTGCGACTCGAGCACCGAGCGGCCGTCGCGCAGCACCGTGACCGTGTCGCAGTGCGCGTAGACCTCCTCGAGCTTGTGGCTGACGAACAGAATGGCCGCCCCCTCGTCGCGCAGCCGGTCGACCACGCGGAACAGCCGGTCGCTCTCGGCGCCGCTGATCGACGCGGTCGGCTCGTCCAGCAGCAGCACCCGCGTCTCGGTGTAGAGCGCGCGGGCGATCTCGACGAGCTGCATCTGCGCCGACGACAACTCGGCGATCGGGGTGGCGGGGTCGAGGGCGACCTCGAGCTGCGCCAGGCACGCGGCGGCCTCGTCGTGCACGCGGGTCCAGTCGATCCGGCCGGCGCGCAGCGGCATCCGCCCGAGCACGATGTTCTCGGCCACGGTGAAGCCGCGGATGACGTTGCGCTCCTGGTGCACGACGCCGATGCCCGCGTCCCGCGCCGCGGCGGGGTCGGCCAGCGACGTCTCCACCGCCCGCCCGTCGCGGCCGGCCACGAGGATGCGCCCGCCGTCGGGCCGGTGCACGCCGGTGAGCGCCTTGATCAGGGTGGACTTGCCCGCACCGTTCTCGCCCAGCAGGGCGTGCACCGATCCGGGCAGCAGGGTGAGCGACACCTCGTCGAGCGCCTTGACACCCGGGAACGACTTGGAGATCGCGAGGGCCTGCAGAGCGGGAACGGTCATCGGGAGGCCTCCACGGTCTCGGGGGTCCTGGCATCCTGGGCACGCTCGGCGCCCCGCCGCCGTTCGGCGCGCACCTGCCGCACCCGGTCGAGGGCGACGGTACCGAGCACCACGGCGCCGATCACGAAGTTCACCCAGGCGGGGGCGAGCTGGAACTCGGCCCGCGCGGTGTCGACCAGGCGCACGACCGTCGCGGCGAGCACGGTGCCGAGCACGGCGACGGTGCCGCCGGTCAGCGAGACCCCGCCGATGATCGGGGCGGCGAAGCTCGGCAGCAGCCAGTCACCGCCGACGCTCTGGTTCACGCCGGGAAGTGCAGCGAGGCTGACGAGCGCCGCGACACCGCAGAGGAGGCCTGAGGCGGCGTGCGCCAGCACGACGCTGCGGTCGTTCGAGATGCCGAGCAGTCGCGCGGCCTCGGGATTGTCGCCGCTCGCCAGCAGGCGCCGCCCGGAGCGGGTGTACCGGAAGGCCAGGGCCACGACGACCGCGACGGCCACCGCGGCGAGGAAGATCACCGGCACGCCGACGACGGTCGCCCGGCCGACGGCGGCGAGCGGCTCCCAGTTCGCGGCCGACACCGTGCGGGTGCCGACGAGCGCGTACTGCGCCCCGAGCAGGATGGTCATCGTCGCCAGCGTCACGATGAAGCCGTTGATGCGGGTGAGCACGACCAGCCAGCCGTTCGCGAGCCCGGCGAGCAGCCCGACCGCGAGCGGGACGAGCGCCCCGAGCAGGGGCGGCACGCCGACGTCGGCCATCAGCACGGCGGCGAGGGCGGCGGCGACACCGCCGATGGCGCCGACCGCGAGGTTCAGCTGGCCGACGGCGACCGTGATCATCTGCGCGAGCCCGATCAGGATCGGCACGGCCAGGAACTGGAAGAAGGTGCGGATGCCCACGGGGGAGAAGAGGTCGCCGCCCGAGGCGAGGCCGAGCAGCACGGTGCCGGCGACGACGATCACGACGAGGGTGATGCTCTGCGAGCGCAGCAGGGCGCGCACGCCGGTGCGACGGCCGCCGTTCATGCCGGCACCTCCTCGGCGGTCGGGGTGCGGCCTCTCCGCAGCCGGATCTCCCGCACCCGGTCGGCCGAGAGGGCCACCAGCAGGATGATGCCGAGCAGCACGTTGAGCGTCTCGATCCCCACGCCGAACAGCTCGAGCCCCTTGCGGATGACCAGCGTCAGCGTGATGCCGAGGAAGGTGCCGACCACCGAGACGTAGCCGCCGGCCAGCAGCGTGCCGCCGAGGATCGGCCCCACGAACGACTGCAGCATGAACTCGTCGCCGATCGACGGCGTGAACGAGCCGATGCTGGTGGCCAGCAGGATGCCCGCCAGCGCCGCGAGCGTGCCCGAGAGCGTGTGGGCCAGCACGATCCGCCGCGAGGTGGGGATGCCCGACAGCTCGGCGGCGGTGACGTTGCTGCCCGTCAGCAGCAGCTCGCGGCCGTAGCGCGTGCGCTGGTAGAGCAGGCCGATCACGGCCATCACGACGAGCACCGGCACGACCATCAGCGGGATGGCGGCGGGGCCGCACCAGCCGGCGAGGCAGACCGACGCGAAGGAGGTGCGGCCGAGCAGGTCGAAGCCCTCCGGCTTCACCACGAAGGCCGACCCGGTGCTGAGCGCGGAGTAGACGGTCGGCACCAGGCCGAGCAGCGCGAAGCTCATGGCGAGCGTGACGATGAACGAGTTGACCCCGGTGCGGGCGATCATCCAGCCCGTCGCGGCCCCGATGGCGGCACCGGCGACGAGGCCGAGCAGGATGCCGGCCACCAGCGGCAGCGCGAACAGGTCGAACGAGAGGCCCGCGACCATCGCGCCGAACGCCGCCATCTGGCCGACGGCGATGTTCATGTGGCCGATCGAGAGCACCGTCATCTGGGCGAGCCCGACGACGGTGAAGACCGCGATCGAGGTGATCAGCGGGGCGAGCACGAAGGCGCCGTTCAGGAACGACGGCTTGAGGGCGATCAGCACGCCGACGAGCACCGCGATGATCGCGATCAGCACGAAGCGGGGGGTGCCGAGCCAGCGCACGAGAGCGGGGCGGCTCGTCACGCGACGATCCGGTCGTCGATGGCGTCCTGGTTCCAGTGGATGCCGAGACCGGGAGCGGTCGGCGCCAGGGCCCGGCCGTCGACGATCTCGAGCTCGCCGTGGGTGATGGCCCGCAGCTGCGGGATGTACTCGACGTAGCGGCCGTTCGGCACGGCGCCCACGAGGCTGACGTGCAGCTCCATCAGGAAGTGCGGGCAGACCGCGACGTTGAAGGCCTCCGCGAGGTGGGCGACCTTCAGCCACGGGGTGATGCCGCCGATCCGCGCCACGTCGACCTGCACGATCCCGGCCGCCCCGCGCTCGAGGTACTCCCGGAACTGCGCCACCGAGTACATCGACTCGCCGACCGCGATCGGGATGCTCGTCGCCCGGGCGAGCCGCTGGTGCCCGGCGACGTCGTCGGCGGGCAGCGGCTCCTCGAGCCAGAACAGGTCGAGCGGCTCGAACGCCCTCGCCCGCCGGATCGCCTCGGCCCCCGTCATGGACTGGTTGGCGTCGACCATCAGGTCCATCCGGTCGCCCACGGCGTCGCGCACCGCGCGCAGCCGCTCGACGTCGTCGGCGACGTGCGGCATGCCGACCTTGATCTTGAGGCCCGACCAGCCGGCGGCGCGCGATCGCAGCGCGCCCTCGACGAGCTCGTCCGTCGAGAGGTGCAGCCATCCGCCCTCGGTGTCGTAGAGCGGCACCTCGCGGCGGAACCCGCCCGCCGTCTGCCAGAGCGGGGCGCCGGCGCGGAGGGACTTGAGGTCCCAGAGCGCCGTGTCGACCGCGGCGAGGGCGAGCGAGGTGATCGCCCCCGTCGTGGTCGCGCGGGTCGAGGCGAAGAGGCGGTGCCAGATCGCCTCGACGTCGGCCGCGTCCTGCCCGGGCAGGAGGTCGAGCAGGTGGTCGCGCAGCATCGACAGCACCGCCCGCCCGCCCGTGCCGATCGTGTAGGAGTACCCGACGCCGGTCAGGCCGTCGTCGGTGTCGATCTCGACGAAGACCGTCTCCTGCTTGATGAAGCTCTGAACGGCGTCGGTGCGCACGGTCTCGACCTCCAGGTCGACGAGGCGGGCGCGGGCGGTGGTGATGGTCGGCATCGGTGCCTCCGGGACAGCGGCCGCGAGGCGGCCGGAAGGACGGCGGCCGCGGGGCGGCCGGAAGGGACGGCGGCCGCCGGGCGGCCGGGAGATGGGTGCGGGGTCAGGAGCAGACGAGGTAGTCGGCGTCGAAGTCCTTCATCAGCTGCTCGCTCGCGGCGGTGCGCTCGTCGTCGTAGCTGGCCACGTTCTCCTTCGTCACGACGAAGGAGCCGGAGTCGATGATCGCGCCGGGCTCGGACATCGTGCACTCCTTGCTGGCGAGCTTCGCGAGGGCGTAGCTGCCGACGTAGGCCTGGCCGGTGGGGTTCTGCGCGATCGTGGCGTACACCGAGCCGTCCTCGATCGCGGCGAGGATCGTCTCGTCGTCGTCGATCGCGACGAGCGAGATGGGCAGGCCCGACTCCTTCACCGCGGTGGCGGCGGCGACCGCGGGGTTGTACGCGGTCGAGACGATGCCGGTGATCTCGCTGCCCTTCGAGGCGAGCAGGTCGGCCACGGCCTTCTGGGCGGTGGTGATGTCGGTGTCGATGTCGGTCACGTCGGGCAGCAGGGTGACCGCGCCGTTCGTCTCCTCGACCGCCTTCTTCACCCCGGCGATGCGCCGCTGGGTGTTGGAGTCGACGTTCACCCCGGTGAGGTGCGCCAGCACGCCGCTGCCGCCCATCGCCTCGATGGTCGCCTGGGCCGCCTTGTAGGCCGCGGCCTCGGTGTCGGTCGACAGGCAGAAGTCGGCGTCGTTGGTGTCGCCGGCCGGGCAGGAGCCGAGCGCCGCGCTCGCGATGCCGTTCTGCTTGAGGTTCTGGAAGGTCGAGTTGATGTCGGTGGGTGAGACGCCGAACACGCCGAAGGCGTTGTAGCCGTTGGCGACGAGGGAGTTGATGACGTCGTTCTCCTTCGTCTGGTCCCAGCCGGCGGTCTCGTTGAAGGTGGCGTCGCCCAGGCCGAAATCGGTCTTGGCCTGGTCGGCCGCGGCGATCCACGGCTGGAAGTACGGGTGCGGGCCGCCCGGCACGAGGGCCACCTTCACGGAGTCGAGGCCGGTCGCCTCACCGCCTCCGGGCGAGGCCTGCGGGGTGCAGCCGGCGAGCAGCAGGGCCGCCGTCGTCATCGCTGCGAGGGCGAGGGGAATCGTGGTGCGTCTCATCGTTGAGCCTCCATCGGGTGCGAGTTATCCTATTTGATTTTCCTATAGGATTTGAGCCATGCTCCACGATAGATTGGATCCTGTCAAGCAGGAGGGGGCGACGGATGCTCGAGGGGCAGTATCTCGACTCGCTCGGCGCGGCCTCGGGCTCGCCCCGGCCCACCGAGGTGCACCAGCACCTGCGCGCCCTGATCATGTCCGGGGCCATCCCGCCCGGCCGTCGGATCAACATCGACGACGCGGCCCGGCAGCTCTCCGTCTCCCCGACGCCGGTGCGCGAGGCGCTCGCCGGGCTGGAGTCCGAGGGGCTCGTGGTCAAGGTGCCGCTCCGGGGCTACCGCACCACCGAGCTGCTCACCCGCGACGAGCTGATCGAGCTCTACGAGCTGCGCATGCTGCTCGAGCCGGCGGCCGCGGCCTCGGCGGCCCGGCGCCGCGACGACGCGGCCCTGGCGGCGTTCGACGCGGAGCTCGGGACGATGAGCGGTCACCCGGCTGCCCTCCCGGCCGGCGCGCTCTCGGCCCACGACGAGCGGCTGCACGGCCTGGTCTTCGAGACCGCGGGCAACGGGCTGATCAGCCGCACCTACGCCCGGACGCACTGCCACCTGCACATCTTCCGGCTCTCCTACGCGGGCAGCTACGGCCACGGCACGCTCGACGAGCACGTCGGGATCGTCCGGGCGATCCGCGACGGCGACCCCGATCGGGCGGCCGAGGCGATGCGCGGCCACCTCGACAGCTCGCTCGGCCGGGTGCTCGGCACGGAGGCCGCCGGCCGCTAGCCGGCGACGAGGGCTTCCGGCGTCTCGGCGGGGCGGAGTCCCGGCCGCTGCCGCGCCGGGTAGCGCTGCTGCACGATGCCCTGCAGCACCGCCGCCGCCGCCCCGCGCGCCCAGTCCTCGAAGGCGTGCGGCCGCAGCACGATGCGGCAGCGCCCCGCGGCGCCGAAGGCGTGCGCCTCGAAGGCGGCGCGCAGCCGCTGGTCGTAGAGGTCGTAGTCGGACACGGCCTCGCCGGTGATCAGCACGATCTCGGGCCCGGTGAGGTTCACGACCGTCGCGATGGCCGTGCCGATCACCGTGCCCGCCCGGTCGAAGACCTCGACGGCCGCGGGGTCGCCGTCGTGGGCGAGGGCCACGGCCTCGGCGATCGAGGCGACCGGATGCCCGTCCCGCACCCCGCCCGCCTCGGCCACCGCGCGCACGATCGCCCCGGTCGACGCCACCGCCTCGACGCAGCCGCGCCGGCCGCAGGTGCAGACGAAGCGCTCGGAGGTCAGCGGCAGGTGTCCGATCTCGCCCGCCACCCCGAAGGCGCCCTCGACGACCTCGCCGTTGACGTGCAGCCCGCAGCCGATGCCGCTGCCGATCGTGATGATGGCGAACGAGCTCGTGCCGACGCCCTCGCCGAACCAGTGCTCGGCGATGGTGAGCGCCCGCACGTCGTTCTCGATCAGCACCGGGAGGCCGAGCCGCTCGGTCAGGGCACCGCCGAGATCCTCGCCGGTCCAGCCGAGCAGGGCCGACTCGCGCACGACGCCGTTCCGGGAATCGACGTCGCCCGACACCGAGACCCCGACGCCCGCGAGCCGCTCGCGCCGGTCGCCGAGCAGGGCGCAGAGCCGTTCGGCGATCTCGGCGACGCCCTCGACCACCGCGTCGAAGGAGCGGCCGACCGGCTGATGGGCCGACACGAGCATCCGGGCCCCGAGATCGGTGGCGACCCCGATCACCTCGCCCGGGTTGACCTTGATGCCGAGCACCACGAGCGAGGCCGGGTCGACCTTGATCGGGTTCGCCGGCCGTCCGCGGGGGCCGCCGCGCGGTGCCGGGTCGTGGTCGACGATCAGCCCCGCGGCGATCATCGGCGCGACCGCCTTGGTGACGGCGGCCTGCGACAGCCCGGTGGCCTTGGCGACGTCGGTGCGCGAGAGCGGCCCATGGGTCAGGATGCCCGTGAAGATGTCCACGGCGGCCGGCGACGCGGCCCCGAGCACGCGCAGCGCCTCGCCCGCCCGCTCGCCGATCCGCACGCTGCTCATCGCGACCCTTCCGTCGTGCACCCCATTCTGCCGGTCGCGGAGCCGCGGCGGGTGCCCGCGGGTTCCGACGGCCCGCGGGCGGAGGCGGCCCGTCCGCTAGCCGTCGATCCTCCGCAGGTCGAGCACGACGGCCTGCGCCGGGTCGAGCGTCGGCAGCGGAACCCCGGCCACCGTGAGCACCGTGCCCGGCAGCTCCACGCCGCCCGCCCGGGCCGCGTCGAACCACTCGGGCCCCTCGCCCTGGTGCAGCGCCACCGCCCCGAGCTCGTCGCGCACGGTCACCCGATAGCTCGCCGAGGCGTCGAGCCCGGGCATCCGCACCCGCCCCGACTGACCGGCGGCCGAGGTGCCGAGCCGCGCCCAGGCGTAGAGAGCCCGGGAGCCGTCGGCGGCCACGCTGCCGTGCAGCAGGGTCTCGTCGTCGGGCAGGTCGGCGTGCACCCGGCGGCCCGTGGCGACGAGGTCGCGGATCTCCTTGTAGAGCCCACCCCAGCGGCGGAGCGCCTCGAGCTCCTCGTCGCTGCAGCGTGTGATGTCCCACTCGATGCCCGCGGAGGCGAACAGCGCGGTGGCGAGCCGGAACGACAGGTCGGCCGAGCGGTGCGTCGTGTGCGAGCGCTCGGCTCCGACGTGCGAGCCGAGCAGCTCGGGCGGCAGCAGCAGCTCCGACCAGCGCTGGATGCGCTGGCGCTCGATCGGGTCGTTGCAGTCCGAGGTCCAGACGCGGTCGGTGCGGGCGAGCACGCCGAGGTCGACGCGGCCGCCGCCCGAGGCGCACGACTCGATCTCGAGCGCGGGGAAGCGGCTGCGCAGCGCGTCGAGCAGGGCGTAGAGCGCCAGGGTCTGCGCGTGCACCCCGGGTGTCCCGCCGGCGGTCTGCCGGGTCGCCTCCATCAGGTCGCGGTTGTGGTCCCACTTCAGGAAGTCGATCGAGTACGCCTCGACCAGCGCCGAGATGGCGTCGAGCAGGTAGGCGAAGGCCTCCGGATGCGCGATGTCGAGCACGTACTGGTGCCGGCTCGAGGTGCCGAGGCCGGCCTCCGGGCCGAGCACCCAGTCCGGATGCGCGCGCGCCAGTTCGGAGTCGAGGTTGATCATCTCGGGCTCGAACCAGAGCCCGAACTGCATCCCGTGCGAGCGCACCCGTTCGGCGAACGGGCCGAGCCCGTCGGGCCAGACGCCCTCGTCGATCTGCCAGTCGCCGAGCCCCGCCCGATCGTCGCGGCGGCCGCGGAACCAGCCGTCGTCGAGCACGATCCGCTCGACGCCGATCGAAGCCGCGCGGTCGACGAGGTCGATCAGCCGGGGGAGCTCGTGGTCGAAGTAGACCGCCTCCCAGGTGTTCAGCACGAGTGGCTGAGCGCCCGGCCGCCGGCGGTCGGAGCGCACGCGCTCGTGGAAGCGGTCGGCGACGCCGTCCAGGCCCTCGCCCGACCAGGCGAACAGCACCAGAGGCGTCGAGTACGTCTCGCCGGCGGCCAGGCGGATCTCGCCCGGCCGCACCAGCTCCCCGCCGCCGAGCACGGCGGAGGCCGCACCGGCGCCCTCGGGCAGCCGCTCGACGAACCAGCGCTGATCGCCGCTCCAGGCGACGTGCATCGCCCAGACCTCGCCGTGGCCCGCCCCGAAGCCCGGGGTACCCGCCGCCATCAGGTACGGCGAGTCGACGCCGGGCTTGCCGCGGCGCACCTCGCGGGCGTGCAGGCCGTCGCGCACCGGCGTGCGCTGCGGCTCGCGCTCGCGGCTCCACTTGCCGGTGAAGTCGAGGATCTCCGTCGCCCGGGCGGGCAGCGGCAGCTGGGCCACGAGCCCGGCCAGGTCGTAGGGGGCGTCGCCGGCCGACGCGGTCGAGCTGATCGTCACGGACACCCCGACGAGCCCGCTCGGCTCGAGGGTGACCCGCTGCCCGATCGTGAGCCCGCTGACCGCGTCGTCGAAGCGGAGATCGATCGAGCCGCCGGCATCCTGCACGTCGACGAGAACCTCCCGCAGCACGGGCCGCGGCGTCGTCGCCCCGCCCGCCCGGTGCCCGCTCAGCCCGGGGACCCCCGACCAGTCGTGTCGCTCCCCGGGCAGCAGCGGGAACCGCCGCGCCACGTCGGGCGCGTTGTGCAGCCGGGCCGTGCCCGAGGTCAGCCGGAGGGCCTCGAGCTCCGCGGCGGAGAGCGGGCCGAGATCACGGCCCCAGTGCAGCACCGAGGGGGCATCGCCCGACGCGTCGACCACGAGGGACACCCCCGCCGCGCGCAGGTGGGGGATGCGGTGGGGTGCAGAACTCATCTCGTCCTTCTCCGTCGAATTATTTGACACTATCAATTATTGCTACTTATGCTGACACCGCAACTCGAGCACGACCTACCAGATGGGCGAGATCAATGGCGATTACAGCGTCTCGCGGCACCCGCGCCGCGAAGAGCACCCGTGTCAGGGGCCAGGGGGCGATCAACTCGCACTCCCCGGCGCACCGGAACGACGGGCGACTTGCCTGGGTGCTGATCGCCCCGGCGCTCCTCGGGTTCCTGGTGTTCTTCCTCTACCCGACGCTCCGCGGCATCTACCTGAGCTTCACCGACTTCAAGGTGCTCACGCCGCCGACCATCACCGGCTTCGACAACTTCGTGCGGCTGTTCGGCGACCAGGTGTTCTGGTCGTCGCTCGGCGTCACGGTCTACTTCGTGCTGCTCAGCGTGGTGTTCGGCATGACGATCTCGCTCGTCACCGCCGTGGTGCTGCACCGGCTCACCTCGAACACGGTCGTGCGCGGCATCATCATCCTGCCGTTCCTGATCTCGGGCGTCGTCGCCGCGACCACCTGGTCGTGGATGCTCGACTCCCAGCTCGGCGTCGTGAACATGCTGATCGAACAGCTCACCGGCGAGCCGATCATGTTCCTCGGCTCGCGGGCCTGGGCCATCCCCTCGATCGCCATGATCAGCGTCTGGAAGTCGATGGGCTACAACGCGATCATCATCTTCGCCGGGCTGCAGACCATCCCGCCCACCATCTACGAGGCCGGCCGCATCGACGGCGCCAACGAGGTGCAGATGTTCCGCCGCCTCACGCTCCCGCTCCTCCGCCCCATCCTCGCGATGGTGCTCGTGCTCACCGTGATCGGCTCGTTCCAGGTGTTCGACATCGTCGCGGTCACCACCAAGGGCGGGCCCGCCAACGCCTCGAACGTGCTGCAGATGTACATCTACGACAAGGCCTTCGGCCAGTTCGACTTCGGCTACGGCGCCACGATGTCGCTCGCGCTCTTCGCGATGCTCATCATCATCACCTTCCTGCAGATGCGGCTCATGCGGGCGAGCGAATCGGACACCAACTGATGACCACCATCCTGAAGCCCACCCCCCGCGTGACCACCGAGGTGCTCACCACGCCTGAACGCCCGAAGGCGCCACGCGGCCGCACGATCTCCCGGTTCTCGCCGGGCCGGGCCGTGGCCTGGCTGTACATCGTGATCGTGCTGGTCGTGACGATCTTCCCGTTCTACTGGATGCTCCGCACCGCCTTCTCGAACAACTACTCCCTCATCCGCGACCCGGGATCGCTCCTGCCCGTCGACTTCACCTGGGGCGCCTTCGCCCGGGTGCTCGGCATCGCCAGCCAGGAGCAGTCGCTCTCCGAGGGCGGCTCGGGCGCCTCGATCGAGATCCTGCACTTCCTGCTGAACTCGGTGATCTACGCGACCGTGCAGACCGTGGCGATCGTGTTCTTCTCGACCATCGCGGCGTACGCCTTCGCGCGGCTGCGGTGGCGGGGGCGGGACCTGATGTTCTCGGTCTTCCTCGCGGCACTGATGGTGCCGGGCATCCTGACCCTGCTGCCGAACTTCGTGCTCGTGAAGGACCTGGGCCTGCTCAACACCTTCGCGGGCATGATCCTGCCGACGGCCCTGTTCTCGGCCTTCAACATCTTCTTCCTGCGCCAGTTCATGCTGGGCCTCAGCGAGGAGATCGAGGAGGCGGCGCTGATCGACGGCGCCGGGCGGATCCGGGTGCTGTTCCAGATCACGCTGCCGATGACCTCGGGCCCGATCATCACCCTGTCGATCCTCGGCTTCATCACCGCCTGGAACGACTACTTCTGGCCCCTGCTCGTCACGAGCGACGACTCGGTGCGGCCGCTCACGCTGGCCCTCGCGGTGTTCAAGCAGTCGTCGCCGCAGGCCTCGCCCGACTGGGCCGGGCTGATGGCGGCCACCCTCGTCGCCGCGCTGCCGATGCTGCTGCTCTTCCTCGTCTTCGGCAAGCGCATCGTCAACTCCATCGGATTCACGGGGCTGAAATGACCGAGCTCTCCCTGCACGAGCGCCCGCGCGCCGACGCGCTACGCCTCGGCTTCACCGCACCCGCCGCCGAGTGGGTCGAGGCCGCCCCGGTCGGCAACGGCCGCACCGGCGCCATGGTCTTCGGCGGGCGCTCGGGCACCCGGCTGCAGTTGAACGACTCCTCGGTCTGGTCGGGTACGCCGTCGGCCGGGTCGCTGGCCCTCGACGAGCTGATCGCGGGTGGGGCCGGCCCCGAGCGGCTGGCCGAGGTGCGGGCCGCGATCGACCGCGGCGACTACCGCGAGGCCGAGCGGCTGCTGTACTCGTTCGAAGGGCCGTGGAGCCAGGAGTTCCTGCCGCTCGGCGAGCTGGTCGTGACCGAGCTGCCGGATGCGCGTGCCGCGGGTTCGGGCGACGCCGGGGTCGCGGGGTCCTACGCCCGCGAGCTCGACCTCGACGACGCGGTCGTGCGCGAGAGGGCCGGCGTCGACGGATCACGCACCATCCGCACCGTCTGGGCCTCCGCCCCGGCGGGCTGCGTGCTCGTGCACCTCGGCTACGACGTGCCGACGGACATCACGCTCGAGCTCTCGACGCCGCTGCGGCTGGAGCGGACCAGTGCCGGTTCGGGTGCGGGTGCCGCCGCGGGCGAGGGTGCGGGCGACCGCTCCGGCGCGGCGTCGCTCGCCCTGGGCGTCCGCCTGCCGGTCGACGGCGCCCCGCTGCACGAGGAGCAGGTCGCCGAACCGCTGGTCTACCGCGACGAGCGGAACGCGGGTGCCGCCGCCTACGACCCCTACGCCGCGATCGCGGTGGCCGTGCGGAGCGACGGGGTCGCCGCGGCGGCCGGCACGGGCATCCGTCTCACCGGCGTGCGCCGGGCCCTCGTGGCGATCGCCACCGACAGCACCGGCCGGCGCTGGTGGCGGGGCGACGGTTCCGACCTCGCCGCCACCGGCCGCCCCGCGCTGATCGCCGACACGCTGCAGCTCGCCGAGCGGGCCGCCGCGACCGCCCCGGCCGAGCTGCTCGCCGCCCACCTCGACGACGTGCGACCGCTGCTCGGCGCCTCGACGCTGCGGATCGGCGCCCGCCGCGCGGGGCTGTTCGACGTCGCCCGCGACGTGCTGCACAGCGACGACGACACTCTCACGGCCACCGTGCTCACCCAGTTCGGGCGGTACCTCCTGGTCGCCGCCTCCCGCCAGGGCTCGCCGCCGGCGAACCTGCAGGGCATCTGGAACGACCGGCTGCGTCCGCCGTGGTCGTCGAACTACACGATCAACATCAACACCGAGATGAACTACTGGGCCGCCGAGTCGAGCGGGCTCGGCGTCTGCCACGGGCCGCTGATCGATCTGATCGACCGGCTCTCGGTCACGGGCGCCGAGACCGCGCGCCGGCTCTACGGCACCCGCGGCTGGGTCGCCCATCACAACACCGACCCGTGGGGCTACTCGCTGCCGGTCGGCGCGGGGCACGGCAATCCCTCCTGGGCCATCTGGATGATGGGCGGGCTGTGGCTCACCGATCATCTCTGGCAGCACTGGCGCTACTCGCTCGACGAGCGGTTCCTGCGCAAGCGGGCCTGGCCGGTGCTCGTCGGCGCCGCGGAGTTCGCGCTCGACTGGCTGGTCGACGACGCCCACCCCGCTGACGGTTCCGACGGCGCCGGGGACGGCACCCGCGGGCTCCGCACGGTCCCGTCGACCTCGCCCGAGAACCTCTTCCGCGGGCCCGACGGCCACGCCGAGTCGCTCGCGCAGTCCTCCACCATGGACATCGCCCTGATCCGGGCGCTGTTCGGGCGGGTGACGGAGGCGGCCGGGGTGCTCGGGCTCGAGCATCCGGTGCTCGCCGAGATCGCAGAGGCGCTGCCCCGGCTCGTGGGGTTCGCGGCCACCGCCGACGGCCGGCTGCGCGAGTGGGGCGCCGACCTCGTGGAGGTCGACCCCGACCACCGGCACATGTCGCAGATGATCGCGGTCTACCCGCTCGGCCTGATCGACCCGGCCACGACGCCCGAGCTCGCGAAGGCCGCCGTGGCGACCCTCGACCGGCGCGGCCCGGGTGCGATGGGCTGGTCGTGGGCCTGGAAGATCGCCCTGCGCGCCCGCCTCGGCGACGGCGAGACGGCCCGCGAGCTGCTGCGCGAGGCGAGCACCCCGTTCGAGCGCGACCACCGTCGGCTCGCGCCCGTCGACGGCTCGGAGTGGGGCGGCCTGCTGCCTAACCTGTTCTCGACGCATCCGCCGGTGCAGCTCGACGGCAACTTCGGCTTCGCGGCCGCCGTGCGTGAGCTGGTGCTCGGCACGGCCGAGGGGGCGGTGCGGCTGCTGCCCGCCCTGCCCGAGGCGTGGTCCGACGGCGAGCTGCTGGGCGCACGGCTGCCCGGCGCCCTGGCGGTCGACCTCCGCTGGGCCGGGGGTCAGCCGGTCGAGGTGGTCGTGCGGCGCCTCGCCGAGGCCTCGCCCCGGGTCGTCGAGGTCGAGCTGCGGGGCCGGCGGATGCGCGTGCCGCTCGACGCCGGCGAGACCGTGCTCGACCTCTCCGCGCTCGTCCCGGCTACGGCAGGGGTGCGCTGATGCTCGTCGACGCTCCGCTCGAGGTGCTGCGGGAGTACCGCAGCAGCCAGACCGTGCCCGACGACTTCGACGAGTTCTGGGCCGACACGATCGCCTCCGCACGCGACACGGGCGGAACGGTCATCCGCACCCCCGTCGACACCGGCCTCGTGGGGGTCGAGGTGTTCGACCTGACCTTCCCCGGCTTCGGCGGCGATCCGGTGCGGGCCTGGCTCAGGCTGCCCAGGATGCGCGACCGCCCGCTGCCCGCCGTCGTGCACTTCACCGGCTACGGAGCCGGGCGCGGCGCCCCGATCGACGACCTGCTGTTCGCGACCGCCGGTTACGCCCACCTCGTGATGGACACGCGCGGACAGGGCGACGGCGGAACGGTCGACCCCGGCTTCGAGTCCATCGCGCCCTCGGGTTTCCTGACCCGGGGCATCACCGACCCGCACTCCTACTACTACCGTCGCGTGTTCACCGACGCCGTGCGGGCCGTCGACGCCGTGCGCGGGCTCGACGAGGTCGACCCCGACCGGGTCGCCGTCGCCGGCAACAGCCAGGGCGGCGGCATCGCGATCGCGGCGGGCGTGCTCTCGGAGGACGTGCGCGCCGTGCTCGCTCAGGCCCCCTTCCTCGCCGACCTGCCCCGGGCCGTCGGCGCCACCGACCGCTACCCCTACCGCGAGATCGCCGACCTGCTCACACGGGCCCGCCACCTCGAGGCGCTGGCGCTGCAGACGCTCGCCTATGTCGACACCGTGAACCTCGCCACCCGCGCCCGGGTGCCCGCCTGGTTCTCGGCCGGGCTGATGGACGACATCACCCCGCCCTCCACCGTGTTCGCGGTCCACAACGCGTGGGCCGCCGAACGTCACATCGTCACCTGGCCGTTCAACGGCCACGACGCAGGCGGGTCGCACGACCTCGCGGGTGCCCTCCGGGTGCTCTCCGAGACCGTCGGCCCGGCCTGACACCACACCGCCCTGCACATCATGATCGAAGAGGAACCATGAGAACGAGAAGACTGATCCCCGCCCTGGCCGTGCTGGCCCTGGCCGCACCGCTCGCCGCCTGCTCCGCGGGAGGCGGCGGGGGAGACTCCGCCGGCGGCACCGTGAACTGGTGGACCTGGGACGAGAAGCAGGCCGTGTCGTACAAGGAGTGCCTGGCCGGCTTCGAGGAGGAGAACCCCGGCGTCACCGTCAACATCTCGCAGTACGGCGTCGACGACTACTTCACCAAGCTCACCGCGGGCTTCGTGGCGGGCAACGCGCCCGACGCCTTCCAGAACAGCGTGCAGTTCTTCGACGCCTACGCCAAGCAGGGGCAGCTCGAGCCGCTGGACGACTACATCGCGAAGAGCGACTACGACCTCGGCGTGTTCAACGTCGGCGTCGAGAACTGGAAGTACACCGACGGCAAGCAGTACGCCCTGCCGCTGGACTGGGCCGCGAGCGCCATCTACTTCAACGAGGACATGGTCACCCAGGCCGGCTACACCGCCGACGACATCGCCTCGATGACCTGGAACCCCGACGACGGCGGCACCTTCGACGAGATCGCCACGCACCTGACGATCGACGAGAACGGCGTGCGCGGCGACGAGCCCGGCTTCGACAAGACCAAGGTCGCCACCTACGGCGTCGGCAACCTCGGCACCGAGGACTACATCGGCCAGACCACCTGGAACCCGTTCATCTCGACCACCGGCTGGAAGATCGGCGACCCGGCCGCCTGGGCCACCCAGTTCCGCTACGACGACCCCGAATTCATCAAGACGATGGACTGGGTGCGCGGCCTCTCCGACCGCGGCATCGCGCCGAAGCTCGGCGAGTTCACGATCGGCGACACCGAGCAGCTCGGCTCGGGCAAGGTGGCCATGTCCTCCGGTGGATCGTGGTCGGCGACCACCTTCGCCCAGCTGCCGGGCCTGAAGGTCGGCATCGCCCCGACCGTGCTCGGCCCCGACGGCACCACCCGCTCGATGATGTCGAACTCCAACGGCAACGAGCTCTGGGCCGGGTCGAAGAACAAGGACAACGCCTGGAAGTGGATCTCCTACATGGGGTCCGAGGACTGCCAGACGAAGGCGGCGCTGAAGAGCGGCTCGTTCTTCCCGTCGATCCCCGGCGCCATGGACGCGGTCGCGGCCGACCAGCTCGCGAAGGGCGTCGACCTCGGCGTCTTCGTCGACGCGGCGAAGAACGGCTGGATCTACCCGGCCTACCCCTCCGCCAACGGCTCCGAGATGGGCACGACGATCCAGCCCCTGATGGAGGCGTTCTTCACGCACGAGCGCGACGACGACGTCTTCCCCGAGATGGCCGCGACCTCGAAAGAGATCCTGGCCGGGTGATCGCCACCGGCACGGGTGAGGATGCGCGGCTGACGCTGAGGACGCCGGCCTCGGTCGACATCTTCACGCGCATCCTCACCCACGGTCCGATCGGCCGGATCGACGTCGGCCGGCAGACCGGCCTCTCGCAGGCGGCCGTCACCAAGACGGTGGCGCCCCTGCTCCTGGACGGCATCGTCGCCGTCGACCGCCCCCTGGCCGGCACCGCTGCGGCCGGGGCGGCGCCGGGCCGGCCGGTGCACCCCCTGCGGGTGGTGCCCTCGGCCCGGCTCGTGCTCGGCGTCAAGGTCAACCCCGACGAGGTGATCGGGGTCGCCACGGGGATGACCGCCGACATCCTGCACGTGGTGCGGCGCCCGCTCGGGTCCACCTCGCCCGCCGCCGTCATCGAGGCGGTCGCCGGGGTCGCCGAGGAGCTGGGCGCGCTACTCGGCGACCGGGCCTCCCGGCTGATCGGGCTCGGCGTCGCCGTGTCGGGTGACGTCGACGCCGCGACCGGGATCGTGCGGGACTCACCGCTTCTGGGCTGGCGGGGCGTGCCGCTCGCGCATCCGCTCGCCACTCGGCTCGGGGTGCCGGTGCGGGTCGACAACGACGTGCGGGCGCTCACCATCGCGGAGCACTGGTTCGGCGTGGGCCGCGACTCGGGCTCGTTGGCGGTCGTGACGATCGGCTCGGGCATCGGCTGCGGGCTGTATCTCAACGACGACGTGGTGTCAGGGGCGCACGGAGTCGCCGGCGAGCTCGGGCACCTGCCGCTGGCGTCGCTCGACGCGGTCTGCGTCTGCGGGCGGCGGGGCTGCGTCGAGGCGGTGGCCTCGTCGGGCGCGGTCCTGCGGGCGGTGCGGGCGGCGACGGATGCTCCGCTGCTCACCCTCGCCGAGGCCGCCGGCCTGGCGCGGGAGGGCGTGCCCGGCGCCGTGGCGGCCTTCGACCGCGCGGGCACCGCCATCGGGGCCGCGCTCGCCATCGTGGCGAACCTCACCGGACCGGACACGGTGCTCGTGGCGGGCGAGGGCATGCAGGAGTTCGAGCTCTACGAGCGCACCATCCGCTCGACCTTCGCGGCGCACGCCTTCGGGGCGGCGGCGGACTGCGTGCTGGTGACGCGGGCGCACACCTTCGAGGACTGGGCCCGCGGTGCGGCGGCCTCCCTCATCCGCGCGGCGGTGCGCCAGGAGTTCTGAGCGGGCCGGCGGCTCGCCTCCGCTCCGCCCTATCCTTGCCTTCGGAGGACACACCATGGCCACGTCGATCACCGTTCCGGTGCTGCCCGGCTCCGGCGCGGGAGCGGTTGAGCTGCCGATCGACGTCCGGGTGGGGCTGGGTCAGATGCTGGTCGTCCCGGGCGATCTCCCGGGCAATCTCCTCCGCGCCGCGACGATGGCCGCAGAGGCGGCGGCCGCCGGCTGCGACGTCCTCGTGCTGCCGGAGTGCTTCGATGCCGGCTGGACGCACCCCGATGCCGGCCGGCTCGCCACACCCCGAGGAGGAAGCACCGTCGCCGCGCTGAGCGACCTGGCCCGCGAGAACGGCCTGATGATCGCCTCGGGCTTCACCGAGCTCGCCGACGAGGGGCTGTACAACGCGGCCGTGCTCATCGCGTCCACGGGCGACGTGATCGGCTACCACCGCAAGATCAACGAGCTCGACTTCGCCCGGAAGCTCTACCTGACCGGGCGGAGCGTCTCGGTCGAGAGCACCCCGCTCGGGGTGGTCGGGCTGAACATCTGCGCCGACAACCATCTCTCCTCCCTCACCCTCGGCAGGAGTGCCGCCCACATGGGTGCTCGGATCCTCCTGTCCCCGTCGTCGTGGGCCGTGCGCGCCGACCGTGACGTGGACGAGGAACCCTACGAGGAGTGGGTCGAGGCGTACGGAGCTCTCGCCCGCTCGACCGGGATGCCCGTCGTGGGCGTCAGCAACGTGGGCCCGGTCGTCGGCGGAAAGTGGGACGGCTGGACGTGCATCGGCAGCTCGCTCGCCGTCGATGCTGACGGGGCAGTGCTCGCCCGAGCCCGCTTCGGAGCCGACGCGGCGGAGCTCGTCGTCGCTACGGTGCCCCTGCGGCCGGCTGCCTGAGGTTCGGGACGGCTCAGCAGCCCGGGCCGCTTCCGAGCACCTCGGCGTCGAGCGGCCAGCGGATGTCGAGCACGTCGCCCGGCTGCACCGCGAGCGGGTCGGTGCAGGGGAAGTTGACGCGGACGACGTCGGCCGTCTGCAGCTGGAACCGGGAGGCGATCGCCAGGACGGTGTCGTTGTCCGTCACGGTGTAGCGGTACTCGTAGTCGTTGACCTGGTCGGCTGGTCCGTCCGCGTAGGGCGCGGGGCCCGTGTCCTCCACCCAGGGGGTGTTCGGGGTGTTGCCTCCGTCGGTCTGGCCGCCGGCATCGTTGGGCCGGGTCGGCGGCAGCGGTTCCGGGGGAGCTGTCGGAACTTCGGGAACCGGCGGAGGCTCTTCGGTCGGCTGCGGGGATGGGGTCGGCGTTGCGGTCGCCGTCGTGACGACCGTCGCCGTGACCGTCACCGGAGCCGCCTGCGGCGACAGCAGCGAGCATCCTGACAGGAGCGCGACGCACAGCACGGCCCCTGCCGCAGGAAGTAGGCGAGTCATCCCCGAATGCTACCGACCCGGCTGTCGCTCTACTCGACCGGCTGCGCCTCGGCTGGGGCCTCGCCGTGCAGGAGGCGGCGCATCTCGGCGGGGAGGGTGGCGGCCGCGCGGTAGCGGGCCATCAGGGCGGCGTTGGCCTCGTAGTTCGGGCCCTCGCGGAGCTCGGCGACGTGGTGGAGCGCGAAGACGCGGCCCTCGTGCCGGCGCGGCGGTTCGCCGAGCAGCGTCTCGTGGGCGACGTGCCACGCCGCGTCCTCGAAGCCCCAGCCGCGGAACCGCTCGTCCTGCCCGCCGTGGCTCGCCCAGGTCGCGGGCGTGGTGACGTAGACGCCGGAGCAGGCACCGCGCACGACCTCGTGGACGCAGTCGGCGAGCGGGATGCCCGCGGCGTGCTGCGCGGTGCCGGCCGCGCCGAGCCAGCGGTACTCGGTGTAGGGCAGGTGCACGCGGCCCGAGGTGGCCGCCGCGGCGATCGCCTCGCGCAGGGCGCCGCCCTCGGGGATGGTGTCGGCGTCGCCGATCACCACGACCTCGTCGGGATCGGCCAGCCGCCCCACGCCGAGGTTGCGGCAGCGCGCGAGGTTGAACACGTCGTCGTCCGAATCCACGATCAGCACCGGCACGTCGCCGAGCTCCTCGCGGTACCAGGCGACCACCGCGTCGAACGCGGCGAGGCGGGAGGGCTGCGGCCTCCACGGGATGACGATCGTGACCATCCTCCGACAATAGAGCCCGTCGCCCCCCTCCCCGCACGCAGTCACCGACCGTTCATCCGGCACCCGGGATACGGTGGGCGGATGGCGGCGGTCGTGAGCGTGGAGGCGGTCTTCGGCGCGGCCGTGGAGGCCGCGGTGCGGGCCGAGTGGGAGGCGCTCGCCGCCGCCGGGATGTCGAGTCTCGCGGGGCACACCTCCGCGAGCAACGCGCCGCACCTCACGCTGGCCGTTCGGCCGGCCGAGGGCGGGTTCGGGCCGTTCGCGCTGCCGGGCGAGGTCGCCGTCGCGCTGCCGCTGCCGGTCGTTCTCGGGGCGCCGATGCTGTTCGGGGCGGGGGAGCGGCGGGTGCTGGTGCGGTCGGTGCTGCCGAGCGCGGGGCTGCTCGCCCTGCACGCGGCCGTGCACGCGCACCTCGCTGCAGGCGCCAGGGCCGAGACGGCCGCGGGTGCCGGTGCCGGGGTCGACGCAGGCGCCGGAACTGACGGAGGCGGGGTGCAGGATGCTCTGCACACGCGACCCGGGGAGTGGACGCCGCACGTCACGCTCGCCCGCCGCATCCGGCTCGAGCAGGTGCCCGCGGCCCTCGCGCTCCTCGGCGGCGACATCGCGGGCGAGATCGTCGGTCTGCGGCACTGGAACGCCGAGACTGCCACCGTCACGCCGCTCGACCGGGACGTGTTCACCCGTTCGTAACCGGAGGGTGCGAGCATCCGCTCATGTCGAGTTCTGAGCCCTTCCTGCCCGTCGGAGATCCGCGCGACGCCGAGGCCGACGAGGCCGAGCGCGAACGCGACCTCGCCGGCGACCCGCAGGACGACACCGCGTTCGACGTCGACGACGAGGCGGCGGTCGACGATCCCGATGCCGAGCGCGCGGCCGATGAGCAGCGGATGCACGCCGAGTCCACCCAGTTCCGCCGGCCCATCCCGGGCAATCGCTTGAGTGCCGACGAGCTGGCCGCCGACCTCGGCGGCGACGCCGAACGCGACGCCTGAGAGCTCCGGGAATCGGAGCCAACTCTCGGTTCCGCGGCGTACCGTTGCTGCAACCGGAGCGGCTGCGCAGCAGACGGCCGTCGGTTCGTCGGAAGAAGTGATGCCAGATGGCTCGTAACCAGAAGCGCTGGGCGGTCGCGATCGCGGCCCCCGCCGTCGTCGCCGTGGTCGTCGCGGGTGGGGTGCTCGCCACCTCCGCGTCGGCCGACCTGCCCGAGAAGACGCCCGAGCAGGTGCTCGAGCTCGCCGCACAGGCCGATGTGCAGACCTTCTCGGGAACGGTCGAGCAGAGCTCCGACCTCGGCCTCCCCGACCTGTCCGGCTTCGGCGGCGCAGGCGCAGGCGGCGGCAGCGGAAGCAGCGGGTCCGGCAGCAGCGACGACGGCGGCACGGCCGCCGACCAGGGCCTCTCGCCCGAATCCGCCCTCGAGCTGCTGACCGGCAGCCACGAGGCGCGCGTCTACGCCGACGGCACCGACAAGCTCCGCGTGCAGGTGCTCGACCAGCTGGCCGAGCGCGACATCGTGAAGAACGGCGACGACGTCTGGCTCTACGACTCCAGCGACGACTCGGCCGTGCACACCACGCTGCCGGCGCGCACCGACGCGAACACCGGCGACGCCCAAAGCACCCCCGGCACCGTCCCCACCCCCGCCGACATCGCTCAGCGCTTCCTCGCCGCGGTCGACCCCTCCACCGACGTCTCGCTCGGCGCCGACACCTCGGTCGCCGGCCGCGACGCCTACGACCTCGTGCTCACCCCGCGCACCGACGCCACGCTCGTCGGCTCGGTCTCGATCGCGGTCGACTCCGAGACCGGAATGCCGCTCCAGGTCGAGGTGCTCGCCCGGGGCGAGTCCAGCCCGGCCTTCGAGGTCGGCTTCACCGAGCTCTCGCTCGACACCCCCTCGGCCGAGCTCTTCGACTTCACCGCCCCCGAGGGCACCACGGTGACCGAGAAGGCCCTGCCGACGAAGGGTGACGTGCCCGAGGCGTCGGCCGCGCATCCGGAGCCCGTCGTCACCGGCGAGGGCTGGGGCAGCGTCGTCGAGCTGCCGATCGGCACCGACACCGCCGAGCTCACCTCCTCGCCGATGTTCTCGCAGCTGACCACGAAGGTCGACGGCGGCAGCCTGCTGCAGACCACCCTCGTCTCGGTGCTGCTCACCGACGACGGCCGCGTGTTCGCCGGAGCCGTTCCGGCCGAGACGCTGCAGAGCGCGGCCGCAGCGGCCCCGGCCCCCGCCAGCCCGGCCGAGTGACCGCGGCTCCGGCCGCGATCCAGACGAGCGGCCTGACGAAGCGCTTCGGCCGCCAGACGGTGGTCGACGGCGTCGATCTCGACGTGCCGGCCGGGGCGGTGTTCGGCTTCCTCGGCCCCAACGGCTCGGGCAAGACGACGACGATCCGCATGCTGCTCGGGCTCGCGAGCGCGACGGCCGGCGAGATCTCCGTGCTCGGCGAGCGGATGCCCGGCAAGCTCGGCACCGTGCTCCCCGACGTCGGCGCACTGATCGAGGGCCCGGGCTTCTACCCCTTCCTCTCGGGCGCCGCGAACCTCGCCCGGCTCGACGCGGCCGACGGCTGGGCGCCCCGGTCGACCCGCCGCACCCGCGTGGCCGAGGCGCTCGAGCGGGTCGGACTCACCCAGGCCGGCGGCAAGAAGGTGCGCGCCTACTCCCTCGGCATGAAGCAGCGCCTCGGCATCGCGAACGCCCTGCTGATGCCCCGGCAGCTGATCGTGCTCGACGAGCCGACCAACGGCCTCGACCCGCAGGGCACGCGGGAGGTGCGCGGCCTCATCCGCTCGCTGGCCTCGACCGGCACGACCGTGTTCGTGTCGAGCCATCTGCTCGCCGAGATCGAGCAGATGTGCACCCACATCGGCGTGATGCGCGGCGGCCGCCTGGTGGCGCAGGGCACCATCGACGAGCTGCGTGCCGCCGGCCAGGCGACGCTGCACCTCACGGTGGCGGCTCCGGATGCGCGGCTCGCCGTGCGCACACTGGCCCCCCTCGGCATCGTGGTGACGTCGGCCACCGCCCCCGAGGCCGGCGAGGCGTCGGCCCCCGAGGTCATCCCCGACGCGGATGCGCCGATGGCATCCAACGACGGCGACACCGCCCTCGCGGCCCCGTTCCCCGACGGGCTCCCGCCCGAGCACGTGGTCGCGGCGCTCGTCGGCGCGGGCGTGCGCGTGCGCGGCGTCGCCGTCGACCGCCCCTCGCTCGAGGACAGCTTCGTCGCCCTGACGGGGGAGGGCTTCGATGTCCTCCAGTGACACCACCGCGGTGACCGTCCGCTCCCCGCGCCGCGCGCTCGGCTGGGGCTTCTTCCTCAGCGAGCTCGGCGTGCTCTTCCGCCGGCGCCGAACGCAGGCGATGCTCGGCGCGCTCGCAGCTGTGCCGATCCTGATCGCCGTGGCCATCCGGGTGACCGGCGGCGACGGCCGCGGCCCGGCGTTCCTCGACCGCATCAGCCAGAACGGGCTGTTCGTCGGCATGACCGCGCTCGTGGTCTCGATCCCGCTGTTCCTGCCGCTGACGGTCGGCGTGGTGGCCGGCGACTCAATCGCGGGGGAGGCCTCGACCGGCACGCTGCGCTATCTGCTGGTCTCGCCGGTCGGGCGCATCCGCCTGCTCGTCGTGAAATTCGCCTCGGCGGTGGTGTTCTGCCTCGCCGCCACCCTGACGGTCTCGCTCGCGGGCATCCTCGCGGGTGCCGTGCTGTTCCCGATCGGCCCGGTCACACTGCTCTCGGGCGACACCGTCGACGTCGGCGAGGCGCTGCTGCGGGCGCTGCTCATCTCGGTCTATGTGGCGCTCGGCCTCCTCGGCCTGGCGGCCATCGGCCTCTTCATCTCCACGCTGACGGATGCACCGGTCGGCGCGATGGCCGCCACGGTCGTCGTGGCGATCCTCTCGCAGGTGCTCGGCCAGCTCTCGCAGACCGAGCTGCTGCACCCGTTCCTGCCGAGCTACCACTGGCTCGACTTCGCCGACCTGCTGCGGCAGCCGATCGACTGGAGCTCGTTCGCCGGCAACGCCTGGCTGCAGCTGGCCTACGTGGCGATCTTCGGGGCGCTCTCGTACGCCCGCTTCGCCACGAAGGACGTGCTCTCCTAGCCAGGCCGGGCTGCGGCCGGGTGCGAGCCCTACGCCAGCGCCGGCACCCGCTCGCCCGCCGGCGGGTCGGCCGGGGCCGTGCCGTCGCCGAAGGGCCAGCCGCCGAGCTCCTCACGGTGGTGGGGAGTCAGCCAGCCCCGAGCATCCGGCCCCTTGGGGATGATGCCGGTCGGGTTGATGTCGCGGTGCACCACGTAGTAGTGGGCCTTGATCTGCGCGAAGTCGATGGTGTCGCCGAAGCCCGGCGTCTGGAAGAGGTCGCGGGCATAGGCCCAGAGCACCGGCATCTCGGACAGCTTCTGCCGGTTGCACTTGAAGTGCCCGTGGTAGACGGCGTCGAAGCGGGCGAGCGTGGTGAACAGGCGCACGTCGGCCTCGGTGATCGTGGTGCCGACGAGGAAGCGCTGGCGCGACAGCCGGTCGCTGAGCACGTCCAGTCGCTCGAAGAGCCTGTCGTAGGCGCGTTCGTACGCCTTCTGCGATCCGGCGAACCCGGCACGGTAGACGCCGTTGTTCACGTCGCGGAAGATCTCGGCGTTGAGGGCGTCGATCTCGTCGCGCAGGCGCTCGGGGTAGAGCTCGGGGGCACCCGGGCGGTGGAACTCCGTCCACTCGGTCGAGAAGTCCAGCGTGATCTGCGGGTAGTCGTTGGTGACGACCATCCCGCTCGCCACCTCGACGATCGCGGGCACCGTGATGCCCTTGGGGTAGTCGGGGAAGCGGGCGAGGTAGGCCTCCTGCAGCCGCTCGATGCCGAGCACCGGGTCGCGGCCGTCGGGGTCGAGGTCGAAGGTCCAGCTGCGCTCGTCGTGGGTCGGGCCGGGCAGGCCGAGCGAGATGGCGTCCTCGAGACCGAGCAGGCGGCGCACGATCACCGTGCGGTTCGCCCAGGGGCAGGCGCGGGCGGCGACGAGACGGTAGCGGCCCGCCTCCACGGGCCAGCCGTCGCGGCCGTCCCGCGTGATGCGATCTTCGATGTAGGCGGTGTCGCGGGTGAACTCCCCGGGCTGCACGTAGCTCATGCTCGAACCCTAGCCCGGGTCGCCCGGTGAGCCAGGACTCGCTCAGTTTTCGCTCAAGAACAGCGCAGGATGACACCGCTCGAGAAGGTCCATACGGGGTAATGAAAAGAGCGAAAGGCCTGGTCAGCACTAGTGATCGGTGTCGAGACGGGGGTGCCGGAGCGGGCTGCTGGGCCCGATTCGGGTGCTCTGGACATCCTGCTCGAGCGAAAGTAACGTGCTCATCACCCCCGAACGGACGTGCCGCCCTCATCACCCAGGGCGCCGTCCACGGCATACCCGATGCCGACGAGGTGGTGCGAACGGCTTTTACCCTGGCAGACCCGATGCCGCTGTTCGCACCACCTCCCCTTCCCGGGACCGTGAGGCTTCCCGGGGCCATCAAGCTCCGCAGGGCCGCCGGGCCTCGCAGGGCGATTACGCTTCTGGAGTGACCCGCACCTCCGATCGTCCCCGCCTCACCCGGCTGCCGCGGGACGTGATGGTGCTCGGCGTCATCGCCTTCTTCGTGATGCTCGGCTTCGGCGTCGTCGTTCCGGTGCTGCCCGTCTACGTGCGGAGCTTCGGCGTGGGCTACCTCGAGGTGGGCGCCGTGGTGTCGGCCTTCGCGGTGATGCGGCTGGTCGCGAATCCCTTCGTCGGCAAGCTGATCGACCTGCTCGGCGAGCGGGTGGTGCTCGCGGTCGGCATCGGCATCGTCGCCCTCTCCAGCGCTCTCGTCGGGCTCGCCGACAACTACCCGGCGGTGCTGCTGCTGCGCGGCGCCGGGGGTATCGGCTCGGCCATGTTCTCGGTCGCCGCGATGACCCTGCTGCTCGCCACGACCGAGCCCGCCGTGCGCGGGCGGGCCGTCGGCTTCTACCAGGGCGGGTTCCTGATCGGCGGCATGGCCGGACCGGCCGTCGGCGGCCTGCTCTCGGGCATCTCGCTGCACGCCCCGTTCTTCTTCTACGCCGGTACCCTCATGGTGGCCGGCGCCGTGGGGCTCGCCCTGCTGAAGCGCCGCACCCGCGACCCCGACGCGGTGCCCGAGCCTCCGCGGCCGTTCCGGCAGGTGCTGCGCGATCGCGGCTACCAGTCGGCGCTGCTCGCGAGCCTCGCCCAGGGCTGGTCGGCGATGGGCGTGCGCAGTGCGCTCGTGCCGGTGCTGATTGTCGAGGTGCTGCACGAGAAGCCGGCCATCACGGGCATCGCCTTTGCCGTCGCGGCGGTCGCGCAGACCCTGGCGCTGGCCCCGGCGGGCCGCTTCGTCGACACGGTGGGACGGAAGCCCGCGATCATCGGCGCCTTCGCGGTCGGGGCGCTCGTGATGGTCGCCATCCCGCTGGTGTCGTCGATCTGGCTGCTGATCGTGCTGCTGTCGGTCTACGGGGTCGCGGCCGCCTTCATGGGCACGGCTCCGGCCGCGGCCGTCGGTGACGCGGCGGGGGCGCGGGGCGGCCAGCCGGTCGCGGTGTTCCAGGCGGTGGCGGATGCCGGTGCCATCGTCGGACCGCTCACCGCCGGACTGCTCGTCGACGCCTTCGGCTACGAGGCGGCCTTCGCGTCGGCCGCGATCCTGATGGGGGCGGCGGCACTGTTCGCGCTCCGTATGCCCCGACGGGCATCCATCGCCTGACGGGGGCGGAGAGAGCCAGAAACGCCGCCTGGAGCCGACGCCGCCTGAGGAGCCGCCGGAGCCGTGACCGTCAGAGCACGCGCAGCAGGAACTCGCGCATCCGCTCGATCAGGGCGAGCCGGGACGACTCGCGACGGTACTCGTGCCCTTCCCCGGCGAGTTCGAGGTACTCCACCGGGCGCTCCAGCTCGCTCAGCGCCGCGACGATCCGGTGCGCCTCCCCGATCGGCACGTTCGTGTCGAGCTCCCCGTGCACGACGAGCAGCGGCACGTCGATGCGCTCGGCCTTCGCCAGCGGCGAGATGGAGCGCAGGAACTTCTTGTCGTGATCGGGATGCCCGTACTTCGTGACGGCGGCCGCGGCGATCCAGGGCTCGGTCTCGGCGTAGAAGGTGAGCAGGTGCGACATGCCGCAGATGTCGACGCCCGCGGCGAAGACCCCCGGCGTGAAGGCGAGGGCGGCGAGCGTGAGGTAGCCGCCGTAGGAACGCCCGGTGACGGCGATGCGGTCGGCCGAGGCCGCGCCGATGCCGATCAGGTGCTGCGCCGCCGCCGTCACGTCGTCGAACGCGCCCTGGCGCTTCTGCACGTCGTCGGCGTGCACGAACTCCCGGCCGAAGCCCGAGGAGCCGCGCACGTTCGGGGCGAACACGGTGATGCCGGCGGCGGCCATCACCTGGTGCTGGGGGCTGAAGGTGGGTCGCTCCTGCGACTCGGGGCCGCCATGGAGGTGCAGCATGGCGCGACCGGCTCCAGTGGCGGTTGCCCGGTACAGCCACCCCGTGATCTCCAGCCCGTCGAGCGAGCGGAACCGCTCCAGACTCGGCTGCACGAGCGCCACCGCGGGCAAGCTCGGCACATCGCTCACCCGCGTCCAGGCGAGGGTCGCCGTGTCGAGGTGCCAGAGCTCCCGCGGCCGCAGCGGACCCTCGACGGCGAGCAGCACGCTCGAGCCGTCGCGGCTGAGCACCGGGCTCGTCGCCACGGCCCCGGGCAGCCCGGGAACGGGTACCGAGGTCTCCGTGTACGTGTCGAAGAGCTCGAGCTCGCTCCTCCCGGCGACGTTCCAGACGAGCAGCAGCAGGCGACCCTCGTCGTCGCCGTCGAGCCCCTCGAGCTCGGCGTCGTCGCGGGCGGCCAGCATCCGGGTGGGGCGTGACCAGTCATCGGGGTCGACCGGGGCGGCCACGAGCTGCAGCCGGGGCAGCCCGACCTCGGTCGCGGCGTAGACGACGGCCGGCGCGCCCGTTCCGGGAGGGGCGGGCCGGATGAAGGCGCGGTCCGTCGCGCCTCGGCCCGGGTGCGGCAGCACGGGATGGTCGGTGTCGGTCTCGCGGTCGACGACCACGCAGAACTCGTGGCCCCGTCGCCCGTCGCGCACCACGAGCATCCGCTCGAAGGCCGACAGGTCGAGCACGTGGATCAGATCGCCCACGGCGAGCAGGTCGAGCTCGCCCGAGGCGGGGTCGGCGAGGTAGGCGCGGGTCGGTTCGCCCACCTCGGTCGAGGGCACGGTGAGCACGACGCGGTGGCCGCTCCTCGTCCACGGTCCGAGCTCGACGTGGCGCTCGGGCGGCCCGGAGATGCGCCGGGCGTCGCGGCCGTCGGGGCGCACGACCCAGACCTGGGTGCGCACCCCGCCGTCGGTGGCGACCGCGCAGGCGAGCCAGGCACTGTCGGCCGACCAGCTGACCGAGATCACGGGGTCGTCGGTGAAGCGGATGCGCGTGGGGGCGGCCCGCGGACCCTCGAGCACCACGTCCTGCACCCACACCTCGGGCGCCCCGCCGCGATCGCTGATGAACGCGACCCGGGCGGCGTCCGGCGTCATGGAGGGGCCCCAGCTGCCCCACGCGCCCACGAGGGCCGCCGCGAGGTCGCCCGAGCCTCCGGCGGTCACGGCCGGCCCCGTCATCGGATGCCGTGCTCCTGCAGCCACATCTCGAGCAGCGCGAGCTGCCACAGGGCGTTGGAGCCCAGGGTCGTGCGTTCGGAGTTGGGATCGGCGAGCATCCGTTCGACCCTAGCGGTGTCGAACAGCCCGCGCTCCCGGGCGGCCGGATCGTGCAGGGCGGCCCGCACCCGCTCGAGGTACCGTCCCTCGAGCTGGCGGATGGCCGGCACGGGGAAGTAGCCCTTGGTGCGGTCGATCACCGCGTCGGGCACGAGGCCCCGGCTGGCGCGCTTGAGCACACCCTTGCCCCCGTCGGAGAGCTTCAGCTCGGGCGGGATCTGCGCGACCAGCTCGACGAACTCGTGGTCGAGGAAGGGCACGCGGGCCTCGAGGCCCCACGCCATCGTCATGTTGTCGACCCGCTTCACGGGGTCGTCGACGAGCATGATCGTGGTGTCGTTGCGGAGCGCGGCGTCGACCGAGGTCTCGGCGCCGGGCCGCGCGAACTGCGCGGTGAGGAAGGACGTCGCGCTGTCGGGCCGCGCGGCGTCGCGCCAGGCCGGGCCGAGCAGCTGCTGCAGCTGGCCCCACGGGCGGTCGACGAACACCCGCGAGTAGGCCGCGACCGTCTCCTCGCGCGGCACGCCCGCAAGCGGCGGGTACCAGTCGTAGCCGCCGAGCACCTCGTCGGCGCCCTGCCCCGACTGCACCACCTTGACCGACTTCGAGACGTCCTCGGAGAGCAGGTAGAAGGCGACGCAGTCGTGGCTCACCATCGGCTCGCTCATCGCCGCGACCGTGCCGTCGATGCCGGGCAGCAGCCGGGAGGAGTCGATGGCGATGCGGTGGTGGTCGGTGCCGAAGTGCCGGGCGACGAGGCTGGAGTACTCGAATTCGTCGCCCGACTCGCCGCCGGCCGAGTCGAAGCCGATGCTGAAGGTGGCGAGGTCGGTCTGTCCGGCCTCGGCGAGCAGGGCGACCACGAGGCTCGAGTCGATGCCGCCCGAGAGCAGCACACCCACGGGCACGTCGGCGACCATCCGCCGCTCGACGGCGGTGCGGAGGCTCCCGATCAGGGCCTCCTGCCAGTCCTCGTCGCTCCAGCCGGCCTTGTCGGGGTCGCGCTCGAAGGCGGGCTCCCAGTAGACGTGGTCGGATGCGCGGCCGTCGGGCTCGATCATCCGCGCCGTCGCCGGCGGCAGCTTGGTCACCCCGGTCAGGATCGTGCGCGGCGCCGGCACGACCGAGTGGAAGCTGAGGTAGTGCTCGAGGGCCGTGCGGTCGATGGAGGTGTCGACGTCGCCCGACTCGAGCAGGGCCGGCAGCGTGGAGGCGAAGCGCAGCCGTCCGGGCCGCTCGTCGAGGTAGAGCGGCTTGATGCCGAGGCGGTCACGGGCGAGCATGGCGCGGCCGGAGGCGTGCTCGACGATCACGAAGGCGAACATGCCCAGCAGGTGCTCGACGCACTGCATGCCCCACTCGGCATACGCCTTGCCGATCACCTCGGTGTCGGAGGTGGAGAAGAAACGGTGGCCCTTGCCCTCGAGCTCGGCGCGCAGCTGCCGGTGGTTGTAGATGCAGCCGTTGAAGACGACCGTGAGGCCGAGCGGGGCGTCGATCATCGGCTGCGCCCCGGCGGCCGAGAGGTCGATGATCGAGAGCCGGCGGTGCCCGAGGGCGACCCGGCCGTTCGACCAGAGCCCGGTGCCGTCGGGGCCGCGGTGCACCTGGCAGGCGGTCATCCGGTCGACCGCGCCGAGATCGGCGCTCCGGCCGTCGAAGCGCAGCTCGCCCGCGATGCCGCACATGCTCAGACGCTCCCCGGTGCCGCGGTGATCCAGGTGTCCTTCGAGCCGCCGCCGCGGGAGGAGTTGACCACCATGCTCCCGGCCGGGGCCACGCGGGTGAGCGCGAGATCCGCGACCTCGAAGCCGTGCTCGCCCTCGCCGGTGGCGTAGACGAAGACGCGCAGGTCGACGTGCCGGGGCTCGAGGGCGGCACCGGGAACGCCGGCGGCCTCGGCGCCGGGCATCGGCGGGGCGCCGTCAGCGAAGGTCGGGTGCGACGAGAGCGGCACGACCTCCTGCGCCACCCAGGTCTCGGGGTCGGCGGCGATCGCGGCCCGCCGCTCGGCCACGGCAGCGGCTCCGGCCGCGGGCCCGATCAGCACGCCCTCGCCGCCGTGCCCGTCGACGGGCTTGGTGACGAGCTCGCCGACCCGCTCGAGCACGGTGCGGCGCTCCGCCTCGTCGCTCGTGCGGTAGGTCGGCACCTGCTCGAGCACGGGGCGCTCGTCGAGGTAGTAGGCGATCAGGGCCGGCAGGTGGCAGTACATCGCCTTGTCGTCGGCGATGCCGTTGCCCGGGGCGTTGGCGAGGAAGACCCGGCCGGCGGCGGCCACGTCCAGGATGCGCGCCCCGATCGGTTCGCCGTCGGCGACGGCGTCGGGCAGCTCCACGTCCAGGCGCAGGTAGAGCGCGTCGAGCACGGTGCCGTCGGCCGCGACGACGACGCTGCCGTCGCGGACGGCGAGGTCGGACAGCTCGAGGAGGGCGAGGCCCGCGCTCTCGGCGAGCATCCCGTGCTCGAACCAGGCGCCGCTCGTCGGGCCGCTCGACACGAGGGCGGCGGTCGGCACGCGGTCGGAGTCGGGGGTGAGGCCGGCGGCGACCCGGCCACCGGCGAGCAGCGTGCGGCGCAGCGAGCCGAAGACGCGCTCGGGATCGAGCATCGCGGCGGGGCGGGGAGCGCCGTCGGCGACCTCGTCCATCAGGCGGCGGATGGCGACCGCGTAGGCGGCGCCGCTCGGGTTCCGCACGTTGTCCTCGAGCACGCGCCAGCCGCCGAACTCGTTGCGCACGAGGTCGAAGCCGAAGACGGCCGAGCGCGTGACGTCGGCGGGGAGGGCGCGCGCCGCGGGCATCCACCCGGGGCTCCCCTCGATCACGGCGCGGGGGATGACGCCGTCCTCGACGATGCGCTGCTCGCCGTAGACGTCGCGGAGGAACGCCTCGATGGCCCGGGCGCGCTGGGTCAGGCCGGCTGTTATCTGCGACCACTCGTGCGCGTTGATCACGCGGGGGACGAGGTCGACCTCGAAGGGCCGCTCCTCGCCCGAGACGCGGAAGGTGACCCCGTGCTCGTGCGTCCAGTCGCGGGCGGCCGAACGCGCCGACTCGACCTTCTCCGGGCTGAGGCCCTCGAAGTAGGCGATCAGCTGCTCGTAGGCCGGGCGGGGGCGGGAGCCGGGGCCGACCGCCTCGTCGCCCGCGCGGGTGCGGTAGGTGCGGAGCGCGGGCACGGCGGGCGGGATGCCCCCGGCCGGGCCGTGCGTCTCGTCGACCACGAGCTTGACGACGGCCTCGATGTCGCCCCGCTCGGCGAAGGCGGCCCGCTGCCGGTCGGCCGAGTTGCCGCGGGCGAGCAGCGTCTCGGCGAGCGCCACGACCTCCTCGTAGTCGCCGAGCTCCTCGAGCTGGGGGCGCAGCCGCCGGATCAGGTGCCGCACGGCGTGGGCCGCCGCGGTGGGGCGCGGATGCGGGCCGTCGTCGAGCAGGTCGCCCGACAGTCCGCCGCGCGCGGCCTGCCACATCGCGGCGCGGTGGATCGGCGCCGGCACCGGGTGGTACGGCCGGCCCTGCTCGATGTCGACCTCGGCGGCCCGCACGGCGGCACGGAAGAGCCCCGCGATCAGCACCGCGTCGTCGACGATCGGGCAGGCGTCGCAGACGCGCAGCTCGAGGGTGGGCGCGTGCGACGAGGGGCGCACCTCGAAGTAGGCCATCTTCGAGTCGGCGATCACGCCGGTCGCGATCAGGTCGGCGAGCAGCTCGTCGTACTCCGCGGCCGAGCCGAGGTCGCCGGTGGCCCCGGCGCTCGGCCAGCGCTGCCAGATGATGGAGCGGATGCTCGAGTAGCCGGTGTCGAGCCCGTTCCAGTACGGGGAGCTCGCCGAGATCGCGAGCAGCACGGGCAGGTCGCGGGAGACCCGCTGGGCTATGTCGACGGCGAGATCGCGGTCGCTCACCCCGACGTGGATCTGGGTGCCGCAGATCAGCTGCTCGTCGACGAGCAGGCGGTACTGCTCCTGCATGCGCCCGTAGCGGCCGGTCGTCGTCAGCTCGAAGTCGGCGAACTCCGAACGGGGGGCGGTGCCGACGCAGGCGATGCCGACCCCGTCGGGAGCCGCCGCCTCGATCACGCCGCGACGCAGCCGCAGGATCTCCTGGCGGAGCCCGTCGAGGGTCGAGACCACGTCGGTGTTCGTCTCGACGGTGGTGCGCTGGATCTCGGCCGAGTAGTTCACGGCGGGCAGCCGCGACAGGATCTGCGGCGCGCGGGCCGACAGCTTCCCGCTCTCGAGATCGATGAGGTGGAGCTCTTCTTCCGCACCAAGCGTCAACTCCGCTGCCATGGCCTCACCCTACGAGGGTCTCCGGCCCTCGGCCCGAATCGTCGACTGATCGAAACATGAGCCCCTGCGCGGAAGCCTCGCTGTAGTAGCGTTGAACAACGTGCAGTAGAGCTGAACAGATGGAGCAGATCAATGTCGATCGACACCCCCCGCATCGCCTTCGTGGGCACCGGCGCCAACGGCGCGGCGATCGCCGCCGACCTCACCCGCGCTGGTCACGACGTGACCTTCATCGAGCAGTGGCCGGCCCACGTGGCGGCCATGCGCGAGCACGGCATCACGGTGAAGATGCCCGACCGCACCGAGAACACGGCGGTGAAGGCCTACGACCTGTTCGAGGTCGCCACCTTGCGGCACCCCTTCGACATCGTCTTCATCGTCGTCAAGGCCTACGACACCCGCTGGGCCTGCGAGCTGATCAAGCCGCTCGTGAAGCCCGATGGGCTGGTCGTCGGGCTGCAGAACGGCATGTCGGTCGACGACATCGCCGACGTGATGGGCCCGGAGCGTGCGGTCGGCGCCGTGATCGAGGTGGCGTCGAACATGTGGGAGCCCGGCGTCTGCAACCGCGAGACCCCGCCCGAGGAGGCGTGGTTCGCGATCGGGGGCATCCACCCGGCCGTGATCGGGCGTGAGCAGGAGGTCGCCGACGTTCTGCGGCACGCCGGAACGGTCGAGGTCTCCGACGACATCCGCTCCTCCAAGTGGGGCAAGCTGATCGTCAACGCGGCCGAGCTCGTGCCCTCGGCGATCCTCGACCTCGAGCTCGCGAAGGCCATCCAGGTGCCCGGCATGTACGAGTTCATGCTGCGCTGCGGCACCGAGGCGGCCCGGGCGGCCGTCGACTCCGGCTCCGCCCTGCGGCCCATCTTCGGCATGACCGACGCCGACCTCACGAACCCCGAGGTCTTCGCCGAGCAGCTGTTCGAGCAGGTGCTGCGGCGCTTCTCCTCGCCGACCACGCGCACGACGTCGCTGCAGGACTGGATGAAGGGGCGCCGCAACGAGGTGCACGAGATCAACGGCCTCGTCGTCGACGTGCAGCGCGCACGCGGCGGCAGCGCTCCCGCGAACGAGCGCGTGGTCGAGCTGGCCCGGCGGATCGAGGCGGGCGAGCTGGAGCGCTCGCCGGAGAACATCGCGCTGCTGCTGGCCTGAGGCCACCACACCCTGACGCCCTGGCGCGCGCAGCCCCGCAGAAGGGCGCGTGGTCCAGACTGGATCCATGAACCCGACCGAGAGCTTCCGGGCCGCCCGCGACACCGTGCTCGCGCACCGCATCGACGCGCCCGCCGCCCGCGCTGCCTTCCGCTGGCCCGACGTCGGCCCGCACTTCAACTGGGCCGTCGACTGGTTCGACGAGATCGCGATCGGCAACGACCGCCCGGCACTGCACATCGTCGAGGAGGACGGGAGCGAGACCGTCGTCAGCTTCGACCTCATGCGCGCCCGCTCCGACGAGGTCGCCGCCTGGCTGCACGGTGAGGGCGTCGAGCAGGGCGACCACGTGATGCTCATGCTGGGCAACCGCGTCGAGCTGTGGGAGTCGATGCTCGCCGTGATGAAGCTCGGGGCGGTCATCCTCCCCACCACGACCCTGCTCTCGCCGGCCGACCTCGCCGACCGGATCGAGCGCGGCGAGATCGCCCACGTCATCGTCGACGTGACCGAGGTCGCCAAGTTCGACGAGGTCGAGGGCGACTTCACGCCGATCGTCGTCGGCGCCGACCCCGAGGCGGTGCCCGAGGGCTGGATCGACTACGCCGAGTCGGTCGACGCCCCCGGCATCAGCCCGACCGTGGTCGTCGACTCGGGCGACCCCTGCCTGATCTACTTCACCTCCGGCACCACGTCGAAGCCCAAGATGGTCGTGCACAGCCACGAGTCGTACCCGGTCGGCCACCTCAGCACGCTCTACTGGCTCGGCGTGCAGCCGGGTGACACTCACCTCGCGATCAGCTCCCCGGGCTGGGGCAAGCACGCCTGGAGCTGCTTCTTCGCCCCGTGGAACGCCGAGGCCACCGTCTTCGTCTACAACTACGGCCGCTTCGACGCGGCAGGCCTGCGCGCCCAGCTCGACCGCGCCGGCGTGAACACCTTCTGCGCCCCTCCGACGGTGTGGCGGATGCTCATCCAGAGCGAGCTCGGCACGAAGCCCCGGGCGCTGACCGAGATCCTCTCGGCCGGCGAGCCGCTGAACCCGGGCGTCATCAAGGCGGTCGAGGAGGCCTGGGGCCTGACCATCCGCGACGGCTACGGGCAGACCGAGACCACCGCGATCATCGCGAACCCGCCCGGTGCTGCCGTGGTGCCCGGCGCGATGGGGCAGGCGCTGCCCGGGGTCGCGATCGCCATCGTCGACCCGGTCTCGGGCGAGCCGTCCCCGGCCGACGACGGGGTGCAGCTCGGCGAGATCTGCCTCGACCTCGCCGAGGAGCCCGCGAACCTGATGTCGGGCTACTACGGCGACGAGGAGCGCACGGCCGCCGCGCGGGCCGACGGGTACTTCCGCACCGGCGACGTCGCCGAGCGGTCCGCCGACGGCACCATCACCTTCGTCGGCCGCACCGACGACATCTTCAAGTCGTCCGACTTCAAGATCTCGCCGTTCGAGGTCGAGAGCGCGCTGCTGCAGCACGCGGCCGTGGCCGAGTCGGCGGTCGTGCCCGCTCCGGATGACCTGCGGCACAGCATCGTCAAGGCCTACGTGACCCTCGCCGCCGGCTGGGAGCCGAGCGCCGAGACCGCGGCGGCGATCTTCGCCCACTCCCGCGAGGCGCTGTCGTCGTTCGAGCGGGTGCGCCGGCTGGAGTTCGCCGAGCTGCCGAAGACCATCTCGGGCAAGATCCGCCGGGTCGAGCTGAGGCAGCGCGAGGACGAGGCCTTCGCACGCGGCGAGGAGCTCGCGGAGGAGTTCCGGGAGGACCGGCTCTAGCCGTCCCGCTCGGGCGCCTCGAGCAGTGCCCTCGCGAACGGCGCCAGCGCGGGCGACTGCCGGGCGCGGTCGAAGGCCCGCTCGATCGCGGCGGCGTGCACCGGTCGGGCGCGGTCGAGCAGCAGCCGCCCCGCCTCCGTCAGCTCGAGCGCGACGCCGCGGCGGTCGTCGCGGCTCGGCGCACGGTGCAGCAGCTGCCGCTCCTCGAGCCGGTTCACCAGTCGGGTGGTGGCGCTCCCGGTCAGCGCGGCGACCTCGCTCGCCACCTGCATGCGGAGCGGATGCGCGTCGGGAGCGCCGACGGCGTCGAGCACCCGGTACTCCACCACCGACAGGCCGACGCTCCGGGCGAGCGCCTGCTCGAGCTCGGCTTCGACGCAGGCGTGCAGCGCGGCGAGCCCCTGCCAGGCGCGCTCGCTCACGCGAACAGCTCCGGGTGCTTCACCAGCTCGAGCCGGGTGCGCCGGATGTGGGTGACCAGCACCCGCTCGGCGTCATCCGGATCGCCCCGCCGCAGGCAGTCGACCAGCAGATGGTGCTCGAGGTGCGTCACCCCGATGCCCGAGACGCCGACGAGCGTCGCGTAGGCCCGGCGGTAGTGCTGCGTGGTGTTCCAGAGCCGGTGGATGATCTGCCAGAGCTCGCCCATGGCCGCGCCGGCGTAGCTCAGCAGATGGAACTCGCGGTCATCCGCCATGAAGGCGTCGACGTCGGTGTTGGCCTCCATCCGGTCGGCGAGCTCGGCCAGGCGGTCGAGCTGCTTGACGGAGAGGTGCTCGAGGCTCCGGCGCAGCAGCAGCGGCTCCAGCCGTTCACGGATCGAGTAGGCCTCGACGCACTCCTCGAGGCTCAGCCGCGAGACCCAGGCGCCCGAGTTCGCGACCAGGGTGACGAGACCGTCGGCGGCGAGCATCCGGATGGCCTCGCGCGCGGGGATGCGGCTCGCTCCGAAGCGCTCGGCGAGGTCCTCCTGCCGCAGTCGCGTGCCGGGCGCCAGCGTGCCGCCGAGGATCTCGCGGCGGAGGCTCTCGGCGATGCGGTGGCTCGCGACGTTGTCGCGGTACGCGGAGTCGCGGGTGACGCTGGTGTCGGTCATCGCCTCGAATACTAACCGCGGGTCATTCCGCCGGGCGAGCGGGGTGCCACAGGCGCACCTCGGCCTCCTGCTCGTACTGCTTGCCGTGCGGGTAGCTGACGAGCTCGAACTGCATGCCCCAGGGGCTCAGGAAGTAGACCCAGCGCTGGCCCTCCGAGGCGTTGCGGCTCGCGGTCGGTGCACCGAGCATCCGGATGCCCGCCTCCTCCAGTGCCGCCACGGCCACGTCGAGGTCGTCGACGTAGAACGCGACGTGGTGCCCGCCGAGGTCGCTGTTGCGCGGCTGCGGTCGCTGGTCGGCGGCGGGCTCGTACTCGAAGACCTCGAAGTTCGGGCCGTGGCCGCAGCGGTAGAAGCGGATCTCCCGTACGACGCTCCGCGGGTCGACGTTCAAGTGCTCCTGCATCCAGTCGTCGTCGCGGCGCATCGCCGGCAGCGTGTAGACGTGCGTGCAGCCGATCACGTCGACGAAGAAGCGGTGCGCCTCCTCGAGGTCGGGAACGGTGAAGCCGAGGTGCTCGGCACCTCGGAGTCCGGGTAGGGCCACGGTCGCCTCCTCGCGATCAATGTATCCAGTAGCCACGATAGCTGCCCGCGATTGTCGGCGAAAGGCTTGCAATGGATCCATTCGAGATCTAGTCTGCTGAGCAACCGGCTTCACCCCCGTGCAAAGGAGCACCTGCAATGCCTCGCGAGAAACGCCTCCAGCCCGGCTCCCCCTGGGTCGAGCTGAGCACGACCGCCGCCGACTGGAAGGCCGCCGATCCGGCCCTGCTCGACACGATGCTCGGTCAGCTGCACCTCATCCGCGCCTTCGAGGAGGCGGTGCTCGAGCTCGCGGGAGCCGGCCTCGTGCACGGCCCCGCGCACTCGAGCATCGGCCAGGAGGGCGGCGCGGTCGGATCCATCGTCGGGCTGCGCTCGAGCGACGGCGTGAACGGCTCGCACCGCGGGCACCACCAGTTCCTCGCCAAGGCGCTCGCGCACGTCGCCCCCGAGGGGCTCGACCCGACGGCGCTCGTCACCCCCGCGGTGCAGGACGTGCTGCAGAAGACGCTCGCCGAGATCCTCGGCCTCGCCCAGGGCTACTGCCGGGGGCGCGGCGGCTCGATGCACCTGCAGTGGCACGAGGCGGGGGCTCTCGGCACCAACGCGATCGTGGGCGGCGGGGTGCCGCTCGGGGCCGGCAACGCGTGGGCGCAGAAGCACGCCTGGGCCGAGAAGCAGGCGGGCGGCGCCGCCGCCGCCTCCGCTTCCGACGCCGGCTCCGATCTCACCGTCAGCTACTTCGGCGACGGCGCCGTGAACATCGGCTCGGTGCTGGAGTCGATGAACCTCGCCGCCGCGTGGAGGCTGCCGTTCTGCTTCTTCATCGAGAACAACCTCTACGCCGTCTCGACGCACGTCAGCGAGGTGACCGCCGAGCCGCGGCTCTCGGCCCGCGCGCTCGGCTTCGACATCCCCGCCTGGCGGGTGGACGGCATGGACCCGCTGGCCGTGCACCTCGCGATGGAGAAGGCCGCCGAGCGGATGCGCGCCGGCGACGGCCCCGCCGTGATCGAGGTCGAGGTCTACCGCTACTTCCACCAGAACGGCCCGTACCCGGGCAGCGCCTTCGGCTACCGCAGCAAGGAGGAGGAGCAGTCCTGGCGCGACCGCGACCCGGTCCTCCGGATGGCGCGGGAGCTCACCTCCCTCGGCCGGATCGACGAGGACGGGCTCGCCGCCGTGCGCTCACAGGCCCAGGAGGCCGTGCGCCTCGCGGTCGACGCCCTGACCGAGCCCGACCCCGACGGCAAACCGGGGGTGAAGCGCATCCGCCCCGAGCTCTGGCCCGACCCGGGCTTCGTGGACGTGGGCATCCGCGGCGACCTCTCGGAGATCGCCGACGCCGACACGCTCGAGCAGGCCGACTACACGGGCGGCACCACCAAGGGCAAGTTCGTCGACGCGGTGGCCGCCGTGATGGACCGGCGAATGGGCGAGGACGAGCGCATCGTCGTGCTCGGCGAGGACATCCATCGCCTGAAGGGCGGCACCAACGGCGCCACCAAGGGGCTGTCGGAGAAGTACCCCGGCCGGGTTCTGGGCACTCCGATCAGCGAGAACGCCTTCGCCGGCCTGGGCGGTGGGATCGCCCTCGACGGCCGCTATCGGCCTGTCGTGGAGTTCATGTACCCCGACTTCATGTGGGTCGCCGCCGACCAGGTGTTCAACCAGATCGGCAAGGCGCGGCACATGTTCGGCGGCGACAACCCGGTGCCGCTCGTGCTGCGCACCAAGATCGCCATGGGCTCGGGCTACGGCTCGCAGCACCTGATGGACCCGGCCGGCATCTTCGCCACGAGCCCCGGCTGGCGCATCATGGCCGCCTCGACGCCCTTCGACTACGTCGGGCTGATGAACGCCGCGCTCGCGATCGACGACCCGGTGCTGATGATCGAGCACGTCGACCTCTACGCCGAGTCGGGCGAGATCCCGGACGACCTCGACCACCAGATCCCGTTCGGGAAGGCCGCGGTGCGGCGCTCGGGCTCCGACGTCACGGTGATCAGCTACCTGTCGATGGTGGGCGAGAGCGCCAAGGCCATCGAGCAGACGGGCATCGACGCGGAGCTGATCGACCTGCGCTTCCTCGACCGCGCCTCGCTCGACTGGGACACCGTGGGCGAGTCGATCCAGAAGACCAACGCCGTGCTGATCGTGGAGCAGGGCGCTCAGGGCACGTCCTACGGTGCCTGGCTCGCCGACGAGATCCAGCGCCGGTACTTCGACTGGCTCGACCAGCCGGTGCAGCGGGTCACGGGTTCCGAGGCCTCGCCGAGCATCTCGAAGGTGCTCGAGCGGGCCGCCATCGCCAAGGCCGACGACGTCGTCGTCGGGCTCGAACGGGTGCGCGCCGCATTCGGGAAGGGGGCCTGAGATGGCGACGATCATCCGCATGCCCAGTGTTCTGGCGGGCTCCGAGGAAGCAGCGATCGCGAGCTGGCTCGTGACGCCCGGGCAGACCGTGGCGGTCGGCGACCCGTTGGCCGAGATCGAGACCGAGAAGGCCGTCGTGGAGTACAACTCCGAGGACGCCGGGGTCGTCGGGCGCGTGCTGCTCGAACCCGGACAGGCCGGGGAGATCGGGGCGCCGATCGCCGTGCTGATCAGCGAGGGCGAGACCGACGCCGACATCGACGCGGCCCTCGGCCAGGCGCCGGCGGCAGCCGTAACCGGGCCCGACTCGGCGCCCGACGCGACCGAGCGCGACCCCGACGGCGGCACGCCCGTCGTGGAGGCGGCGTCGCTCGAGGCGGCGGCGGAGGAGGCGGCACCCGAGGTTCCGGAGCCGGCCGTCGAGCCGACCCCGGCGGAGTCCGCCGACGACCGGTCCCGTCTGTTCGTGAGCCCCATCGCGCGCAAGCTGGCGAAGGAGCGCGGCCTCGACCCCGCGACGATCACCGGCACGGGCCCCGGCGGCCGCATCGTGCGGCGCGATGTGGAGGACGCGGCGGTGCCCGCGGCCGCAGTGCCCTCGGAGGCCGCGCCGGCGGCGGCTTCCGCCCCGGCGGCGGAACGCGCATCCGTCGCCCCGGAGACCACGTCGCCCGACGGCGTCGAGCTCGTGCCGCACACCGCGATGCGGAAGGCCATCGCGCGGCGGCTCACCGAGAGCAAGTCGACCGTGCCGCACTTCTACCTCACGGCCGAGTGCCGGGTCGACGAGCTGCTCGCCCTGCGCGCGCGGGTCAACGAGACCTCGAGCGTGCGGGTCTCGGTGAACGACTTCGTGCTGAAGGCGGTGGCCGCCGCGTTCCAGGCGGTGCCCGAGGCCAACGTCACCTGGAGCGACGAGGGGATGCGCGTGCATCCCTCGGTCGACATCGCCGTCGCGGTGGCCACCGACGGCGGCCTCGTCACCCCCGTGGTGCGCGGGGTGGAGGCGCGCAGCCTCAGTTCGGTCAGCACCGCGGTGGCCGATCTGGCCGGCCGGGCGAAGGCGAAGAAGCTCAAGCAGAGCGAGCTCGAGGGCGGCAGCTTCTCGGTGTCGAACCTCGGCATGTACGGCACGCTGGAGTTCGCGGCGATCCTGAACCCGCCGCACTCGGGCATCCTGGCGGTCGGCGCCGCGAAGCCCCAGCCGGTCGTCGTCGACGGTGAGCTGGCGGTGGCGACCGTGATGCGCTGCACGCTCTCGGTCGACCACCGGGCGGTCGACGGGGCGCTGGCGGCCCGCTGGCTGGCGGCGTTCCAGCAGGCGGTCGAGAACCCGCTGTCGATCCTGGTCTGACCGAGGCTCTGCGGAGGTGGGCTGAGGCTCTGCGGAGATGGGCCGCCCGGCGTCAGGCCAGGCGGTCCATCGCCTGCAGCACGTCGACGGCCGAGGCGAGGTTCTCGCCCGCGCGCTCGGGCTGGCCCGACGGCGCCATCTCCTGCGAGAACTCCCGGCGGCCGACGACGAACCAGAGGCCCTTCGCGGGCACCGAGCCCTCGTTCAGGTAGAGGTGCGGTCGCACCGAGTCGAAGCTGAGCGAGTCGCCCGCGCGCAGCACGAAGGTGTCGAAGTCGAGCTTCACGGTGAGCTCGCCCGAGAGAAGGTAGGCGTACTCGACGCCGCTGTGCCGCATCATGCGGCCCTCGATCGAGCTCGACGCCCCCGGCTCGTAGGTGACGAGCAGCGGATCGACCGCGCCGTCGCGGCTCGCGGCGAGACGCTCCCAGCGCACACCGTTCTCCATCTCGAGCACCGGGTTGTCGGTGCCGCGCTGCAGCGGCGGAACCGCGCTGCCGAGCTGTTCCACGTTCAGTGGGAGTGACGCCGGAGCATCGACCGCGACGGGCGCGGACGAGCCGGAGGACGCCGCCGGAGCCGGTGCCGACCCGCGGGCGCTGCCCGCCATGAGGTCGTCGAATGACATGCCGAGGTGGTTCACGAGCGCGTACAGCGTGCTCACCGACGGCTGCGTCTTGCCGGTCTCGACCTGCGAGATCAGGCTCGCCGAGACCCCGAGGGCGGTGGCGACGCTGCGGAGGCTGAGCCCTTGGGAGATGCGCGCCGCGCGGAGGCGGGGGCCGATGTCGTCAGTGATGGTCGCACTCCTCGCTCGCGGACTTGTGCAGCAAGAGTATACGACCGGCCCGCGCAGCGACGAGCGGTTTCGCTGGACGGCCGGACCGAGTGTGTTGCTATGGTGAACACTGTGACAAGCTAGACTGAACACCGAAGGGGACGAATCAATGGCGAATCGTGTATCGGGCACCGTGGCGGTGGTCACCGGAGCCGGGAGCGGCCTGGGGCGGGGCATCGCCCGTGCGCTGGCGGTTGAGGGCGCATCCGTCGTCATCGCCGACCTGAACGGCGAGGCGGCCGAGGCCACCGCGCAGGCGCTGCGTGACGAGGGCTTCATGGCCGCGGGCGTGCAGGCCGACGTCTCGAAGCGGGACGAGGTGCGTGCGATCGTCGAGCGCACCGTCGCCGAGTTCGGCCGGCTCGACGTCTGGTTCAACAACGCCGGCTTCAACGCGCCGATGAAGTTCCTCGACGTCACCGAGGAGAACTGGCGCTCGATCATGGAGGTCAACGCCCTCGGCGTGCTGATCGGCACCCAGGAGGCGGCGACGCAGATGATCGCGCAGGGTGGCGGCGGCAAGATCGTCAACACCACCTCGATGGCCGGCCGCCAGGGCTTCCCGGCGTTCGCCCCTTACTCCGCGGCCAAGGCCGCCGTCATCTCGCTCACCCAGTCGGCCGCGAAGGCGCTGGCCGAGCACGACATCACCGTCAACGCCTTCGCCCCGGGGGTCGTCGACACCCCGCTCTGGGTGAAGCTCGACGAGGACCTGCTCGCCATCGGCGAGACCAAGACGGCCGGCGGGGCCATGGACGAGTTCGCCGCGGGCATCATCCGCGGCCGCACGGCCACCGTCGACGACATCGTCGGAACGGCGCTCTATCTCGCGTCGTCCGACTCCGACTACCTCACCGCCCAGGTGATCATGATCGATGGAGGGATGGTCCTCGTATGACCACACAGCTCGACGGCACCGCCGCCACCCACGCCGGAACAGACAGCGGCGCCCGTTCCCCGCTGCAGCCGCCCGCCGGCGGCTACGCCACCATCCCCACCGCCACCCGCGGCACCAACGCGGTCGACTGGGAGCAGCGCATCGACTTCGACCGGCTGCGCAGCGAGCGCCTGGCGCGGCTGAAGGCGGAGCTCGCCCGGAGCGAGCTGGGCGCGGTGCTCGCGTTCGACTTCTCGAACATCCGCTACATGACCTCGACCCACATCGGCACCTGGGCGATGGACAAGCTGATCCGCTTCAGCCTGCTCACCCGCAACACCGACCCCATCATGTGGGACTTCGGCTCGGCGGCGAAGCACCACGGGCTCTTCAACCCCTGGCTCGACACCACGACGGCCGAGGCCGACGCCGATCCGCACGCCCCCCACCACGGTGCGGTGCGACCGCGCGCCGAGAGCGGTTCGCGGGCAGGCATCTCGACCCTCCGAGGCGCGTTCAGCCCCGACGCCGAGATCGCCGACCGGGTCGCGTCCAAGATCAAGCGCGAGCTCGAGAAGTTCGGCGTGGCCGATCAGCCCCTGGGCGTCGACGTGATCGAGCTGCCGGTGCTCTTCGCGCTGCAGAAGCAGGGCATCCGGGTCGTCGACGGCCAGCAGCTGTTCATGGAGGCCAGGCGCATCAAGACCGCCGACGAGATCGGCCTGCTCACCCAGGCGGCCTCGATGGTGGATGCGGCCTACGAGGACCTGTACGAGTTCCTGCGGCCGGGCGTGCGCGAGAACGAGGCCGTCGGGCTCGTCTCGAAGAAGCTCTACGACCTCGGCTCCGAGTACGTCGAGGGCGTCAACGCCATCTCGGGCGAGCGCTGCTCACCGCACCCGCACGTGTTCTCCGACCGGTTGATCCGGCCCGGCGACCCGGCGTTCTTCGACATCCTGCACAGCTTCAACGGCTACCGCACCTGCTACTACCGCACCTTCGCGGTGGGCTCGGCCTCGTCGGCGCAGCGCGACGCCTACAAGCGCGCCCGGGAGTACATGGACCGCGCGATCGCCCTGGTGCGGCCGGGCGCGACCACCGCGGACATCGTGAAGGTGTGGCCGACGGCGCAGGAGTTCGGCTTCCCCGACGAGGAGGCCGCGTTCGCCCTGCAGTACGGACACGGCGTGGGCCTGTCGATCTGGGAGAAGCCGATCTTCTCGCGGCTGGTCTCGCTCGAGCACCCCGAGGAGCTGAAGGAGGGCATGGTCTTCGCCCTCGAGACCTACTGGCCGGCGGCCGACGGGTGGGGTGCCGCGCGCATCGAGGAGGAGGTCATCGTGACCGCCGACGGGTGCCAGGTGATCACCAAGTTCCCCGCTGAGGACCTTCTCGTGGCCGGCAAGCGGTACTTCACCGTGGGCGGCAGCCTGCCGACGCTGCGCGACTCGCAGTCGCACCTGAACACGGCGGCCGGGCGCGGGGAGCCGGGGGCGTGAGCGACGCGACCGCCTCCGGGTCGGCGGGCGCGGCCTCGGCGGGCTCCTCCGGGTCGGCCGGGTCGTTGGCCGGGCGGGTCGGTTTCGTCGGGCTGGGGTCGATGGGCTCGGCCATGGCCGGGCGGCTGCTCGAGCAGGGCTACGAGGTCGTCGTCTGGAACAGGTCTCCGGATGCGGTCGCCGACCTCGTGTCCCGGGGCGCGGTCGAGGCCAACACCGTGGGCGAGGCGCTGGCCGTCGGCACGGTGTTCTCGATGCTCTCGAACGAGTCGGTCGTCTTCGACCTCTTCGACGACGACGCGCTGGCCGCCGCACCGGACGGGGCCCTGCACGTGAACATGGCCACCGTCGGTGCCGCGGCGGCCACACGGCTGCGCGAGCGTCACGCGGCGGCCGGGGTCGCCTACGTCGCCGCGCCCGTGCTCGGCCGCCCGCCCGCAGCGGGGTCGGGTGCGCTCACCGTGCTCGCGGCCGGCGACCCCGCCGACGTCGAGCGGGCCCGCCCCGTGCTCGAGGTGCTGGGCCGGCGGTTCTGGCCGATCGGCGAGGATCCGAGCCAGGCCAACGTGGTGAAGATCGGCGTCAACTACTTGATCATCCACGCGCTGCAGGCGCTCGCCGAGTCGATCACGCTGCTCGAGGCCCGCGATGTCGACACCGGGATGTTCGTCGAGCTGCTCGGCGACAGCCTGTTCCCCGGGGTCGTCTACTCCGGCTACGGCGGAGCGATCGCCCGCGGCAGCTACACGCCCGCCGGCTTCACCACCGAGCTCGGGTTCAAGGACCTGATGCTCGCGCTCGACGCGGCCCGCGCATCCGGAGTCTCGTTCCCCTCGGAGAGCGCCCTGCGCGGGGTCTTCGAGAAGGCGCTCGACGACGGGCAGGCCGAGCTCGACTGGGCCTCGATCGCCGAGGTGACCCGGGGTCGCACCCGCCCGGTCGGATAGGCGTCTGCCGACAGCAGACGGCCTACCCGTGGCCCAGAGAGCCGGCGTACCGTCGGGGCATGGACCTGATCTTCGTGCACGGCGCCCTGGTGCGCGACGGTGAGTGGTGGTGGCGGCCGACGGCGCGCCTCCTCGAGGAGCGGACGGGCATCCGCAGCCGAGCGATCGCCCTGCCCTCGTGTGGCGAGGTGCCAGACGATGCGCGCGGGCTGGTGGCGGATGCGGCCGCCCTCCGCCGCGCCCTCGACGACGTCGAGCACGCCGTCGTGGTCGGCCACTCCTACGGCGGCACCGTGATAGCCGAGGCCGGACACCACCCCGCGATCGCGCACCTCGTGCTGATCTCGTCCTACCTGCCGGAGGTGGGCACGACGCAGGCGTCGATCCTGGCCGACGAGCCCGACCCGGTCGCCATCGCCCCCATCGGCGACGGCTCCCTCGCGCTGGACGGTTACGACGAGGCGGCGTTCGGTGCGCGGTTCCTCCAGGACGGCACGCCCGAGGAGCAGCGGGAGGCCTTCGCGCGCCTCGCGCGCCAGCACGTCGAGTCGTTCGTCACGCCCACCACCCACGCCGGCTGGCAGGGCGTCGACTCCACCTATCTCGTCTGCGCCGATGACCGCAGCACCACGCCCGCGCTCCAGCGCCGGCACGCGGCGCGCGCGACCCGCGCGATCGAGCTGCCGACGGGACACCACCCGTTCCTCACCCGCCCCGACCTCGTGGTCGACGCCATCGAGGCCCTGCCGACCACCGAGGCACTGCCGGTCTAGCGGGGTGACTGCCGCGCTAGCGGGGCGACTGCCAGAGCTCCAGCTGGATGCCGTCGGGGTCGCGGAAGTACGCCCACCGCGACCCGGCGAGCGGCCCCTCGTCGATGGTGTTCGGCGGGCTGCTGAACACGGCGCCCTTGGCCGAGAGCTCCGCGACCGCCGTGTCGAGGTCGTCGACCTCGAAGCAGACGTGGGCGGCCCCGACGTCGCAGTTGCGCCGGTCGAAGTCCTCGCCCACGGGCTCCTGGTACTCGAGGAACTCGATGCGGGTCGAGCCGACGGTGAGCATCGAGAAGGTCAGCCGCGCATCCGGAACCTGCACGCCCCGAGCGAGCTCGGGCCCCGCCCCGTGGTTCACCGGCCCGGGGGCCAGGCCGAACATGTCGCTGTACCAGGCGCGGGACGCCTCGAGATCGCGGACCGTGATGCCGACGTGGTGCACGCCGTCAAGGACGAAGGTCATCGTCGACTCCTCTGTTTCGGGTAGTGTCACTGAACAGCCTGACGTACCACGGGCCCACATCGCTAGCGGTTGGCGAAAGTTCTCGCCCGGTGTGTACAGTGATGATGAACTTTCCGACGACGCAAAGGAGCTGAGGATGCGGGCAGCCGTCTTCCACGCCGCACAGGACATCCGGGTCGAAGAGGTGGCCGAGCCCGATGGCGCCGGCCCCGGCGAGGTGCTCCTCCGGCCCTTCTGGTGCGGCGTCTGCGGCACCGACCTGCACGAGTACGCGATGGGCCCGATCGTCATCCCGGCCACGCCGCACGCCCTCACCGGGGCCACCGCCCCTCAGATCCTCGGCCACGAGTTCTCGGCCGAGGTGGTCGAGGTCGGTGCCGGCGTCACGAACGTGCGGGCGGGCGACCGCGTCTCGGTGATGCCCCTGCTCTCCTGCGGCACCTGCTACTACTGCCACCGGGCCCTGAACCACCTCTGCCAGCGGATGGCCTGCATCGGCCTGAGCTTCGCCTGGGGCGGCATCGCCGAGCTGGCCGTCGTGCCGGCGACCCACGTCAGCGTGCTCCCGGATGCGGTGACCGACCTCCAGGGCGCGCTCGTCGAGCCCGGTGCCGTCGCGGCCTACGGCGTCGACACCGCGCAGGTGCGCCCCGGCGACACCGTGCTGATCACCGGAGCGGGCCCCATCGGCGCCCTCGCCGCCCTCTACTCCTCGGCCCTCGGCGCCTCCGTCTTCATCTCCGAGGTCAACCCGTACCGCGCCGAGCTCGCCCGCGCCCTGGACGTCGGAGAGGTGCTCGACCCGACCTCGCTCGACGTGCCCGCCTACCTCAAGGACCGCACCGAGGGTGTCGGCGTCGACGCGGTGGTGGAGTGCTCAGGCAACGAGCGCGCCCTGCAGGCCGCCCTCGCCTCGGTGCGCTCGGCCGGACGCATCTCGCAGACCGGGCTGCACACCAAGGCGGCGTCGATCGACCCGATGGTGCTCTCGGAGCACGACATCACGCTCGCCGGCACCTGGTGCTACCCCGTCACCGACTGGCCGCGGATCATCGACCTGATCGCCCGCGGGCGCTACCCCGTCGAGAAGGTCGTCACCGCGCAGGTGCCGATGGACGACGTCGTGCAGGGCTTCGAGACCCTGCTCTCGCCCCGCGGCGACCAGGTGAAGGTGCTCATCCAGGCCGGAAAGGGAAGCCGATGAAGGCCCTGCAGTTCGTCCAGGAGGACAGCGCGGCCGTGCGCGAGCTCGACGTCCCCGCCATCGCCGCCGACGAGGTGCTGATCGCCTCCCGCCGGGTGGGCGTCTGCCACTCCGACATCGAGCTGCTCGAGGGCCGGTACATCATCCCGTTCGAGTACCCGGTGATCCCGGGGCACGAGTGGTCGGGCGAGGTGGCCGCGATCGGTTCGGCCGTCACCGAGTTCGCCGTCGGCGACCGGGTCGTGGGGGAGTGCGTGATCGGCGACGACCACTTCGGCTTCTCGATCTCCGGTGCCGCGGCCGAGTACTTCGTGGCCAAGCCCGCCTGGCTGCACCGTCTTCCCGCCGAGCTGTCCTGGGCGGCCGGCGCCCTCGTCGAGCCGTTCAGCGTGGCGTACTACGCGCTGATGCGGGTCGGCAACGTCAACGGCAGCGACGTGCTCGTCGTGCTCGGCGCCGGCCCGATCGGCCTCGCGGTGACCGCCGCCGCGGCCGCGCTCGGGGCCACGACGATCGTCGTCGAGCCCTCGGAGGAGCGCCGCACCGTGGCGCTCGCCCTCGGGGCCGTCGAGGCCGTGCATCCTGACGACGCGGCCGCCACCCTCGACCGGCTCTCGGGCTCGCGGGGCGCCGACGTCGTGGTGGAGTGCTCGGGGCGGCCCGAGGTGATGGCGACGGCGCTCGAGCTGGCCGCCTTCCGCGGGCGGATCGCGTACATCGGCATCGACGTGGGGCGCTCGGCGCCGGCGCCGCTCGGGCTGATCCAGTCGAAGGAGCTCACGATCACGGGCTCGATCGGCTCGCCCGGCGTCTGGCCGCAGACCCTCCGCTTCCTGGCGAGCTCGGGCATCGACCTGTCGCCCCTGATCACCCACGTCTACGGCATCGACGAGGCGACGGATGCGGTGGCCACCGCTCGCGCCCAGCGCGGCGTCATCAAGGCCCACGTGGAACTCTCGGCGCCGGTGCCGGCGCCGGCGGCTCCGTCGGCCTAGGCCCCGGTCGGCTGCGCGAGCTGGATGAGGTTGCCGCAGGTGTCGTCGAGCACGGCGACGATCACCGGGCCGAAGTCGGTGGGCGGCTGCGTGAACGTCACGCCGAGTGCCGTCAGTCGCTCGTACTCGGCTTGCACGTCATCCACCCCGAACTGGCAGAAGGGGATCCCGTCGGCGGCCAGCGCCTCGGTGAACGGCGCCACCGCCGGATGACCCTTGGGCTCGAGCGAGAGCTGTGTGCCGTCGGGACGATCGGGGTCGACGACGGTGAGCCAGCGGTGGTCGCCGAGCGGCACGTCGGCGGCCACGGCGAAGCCGAGCGCGCCGGTGTAGAAGTCGAGCGCCCGCTGCTGGTCGTCGACGAAGATGCTCATGGTCTGGATCTTCACGAGGGTGCCTTCCGGTCGGGCCACCGCTCGGCGATCTGTGTCAGCGGTGACGTGTCGATGGTGTGCAATTTGTAGCGGCCCCGACGCTCGGTGCGCACGAGACCGGCCTGTTCGAGCACGTCGAGGTGCTGCGAGACGGCCTGGCGTGACGGGGTCAGGCCGTGCCGCATCGCGAGCGTGCTGCAGAGCTCGAACAGGGTCTGCTCGTCGCGCTGCAGCAGCACGTCGAGCAGGGTGCGCCGGGTCTCGTCGGCCAGGGCCTTGTAGACGTCGGTCACAGGATGACCATAGGCAAGCGAGTACTTGCCTGTCAAGAGGTGGGTCGTCTGCGGTGGCGTCGCCTGCGGTCAGCCGGTGGGCGGGAGGTCGCCGGCGAGGTCGACCGAGCCTGTGGCGGCGTTCCAGGTCAAGGTCGCGGTGGCGCGGCCCGAGGCCTCGGCGTTGGACTCGGAACCCTGGAGGAAGCGGTAGGTGACGGCGATGGCGTCGTCGGCGGTGCGTTCGACCGTGGGGGTGAAGCCGTAGGCCTTCTCGGTAGCGGTGCCGAGGTAGCTGCCGCTGTGGAAGAGGAGGACAGCCGTCGGCGTGCTCGCGGTGGCGCCCTCGAGCGTCACGAGCGACCAGGAGAGCGCGGCGCAGGGGTCGTAGCCGGAGTAGTCGGCGTTCGCCGCGTCCCAGGGGATGCCCTCGAGACCGGCGGGGGCGGGCAGCGCGGCGATGCCCGAGGCGGCGGCCTCCTGGCCGCTCGCCGGGCCGCACGCCGCCGGTTCGGGCGAGGGTGCGGGGGTCGTAGTGGGGCTGGGTGCGGGTGCGGGTGCGGACGGGGACGGCGCGGCGGAGGTCGGGGACGCCGTACCGGTGCTCGCGGTGCCGGCCGAGCATCCGGCGGTCGCGGCCACCGCCAGCACCAGCACCGGGAGCCAGCCCGCCCGGCGAACCGCCCGCCCGGTCGTCGCGGCCGTCATCAATCTCGTCGTGGGTGCCATCACTCCAGCCTGCTCCGCTTCGGCCGTGGCGTCGAGGCCGCTCGGGCATTCGGCGGTTCTCCGCACGCCACTCGGCGGTCGCCGTGCGGTGCCGCGCGGCCAGGGGGCGGTCAGGGGAGGGTGAGGATCTCGGGGCCCGCCTCGGTGATCGCGATCGTGTGCTCGCTGTGGGCGGTGCGGCTACCGGTGGCGCTGCGGAGCGTCCAGCCGTCGGGATCGGTGACCAGGCGGTCGGTGCCGATCATCGCCCAGGGCTCGAGAGCGAGCAGCAGGCCGGGGCGGAGGCGATAGCCGCGGCCGGGTCGGCCGGTGTTGGAGATGTGCGGATCCTGGTGCATGGTCGAGCCGACGCCGTGCCCGCCGAACTCGGTGTTCACGCGGTAGCCGGCCTCGGTGAGCACCGTGCCGATCGCGTGCGAGAGGTCGCCGATGCGGGCACCGGGCACGGCGGCGGCGATCCCGGCGGCCAGCGCCCGTTCCGTGGCGTCGATCAGCGCGAGGCTCTCGGCCGGCCGCGCTGCGCCCACCACGAAGCTGATGGCCGAGTCGGCCACGATGCCGTCGAGCGAGACCGCGAGGTCGAGCGTCAGGAGGTCGCCGTCGGCCAGGACGTGCGCCGAGGGCATCCCGTGCAGCACGGCGTCGTTCACCGAGGTGCAGATCCAGTGCCCGAACGGGCCGCTGCCGAACGAGGGGGCGTAGTCGACGTAGCAGGACTCGGCGCCGGCCTCGAGGATCAGCTCCCGCGCCCAGTCGTCGATGTCGAGCAGGCTGGTGCCGACGGATGCGCGCCCTCTCAGTTCGCGCAGGACGCGGCCGACCAGCGCTCCGGCCGCCCGTGCCCGCGGCAGCTCGCGTGGGCTCAGTATCTCGATCATGGTGCTCCTTGTTCCAATAACTATCCCGGTAATACTATCCCGGGCTCCGGTAGGATCGAGGCATGGTCCGGCTGCCGCTCACCCCCGCCGAGGTCGAACGCGGCCGCCGGCTCGGCGCGCTGCTGCGGAGGGCGCGCGGCGAGCGGCCGCTGCTCGAGACGGCGCTCGACGCCGGGGTCTCGCCCGAGACGCTGCGCAAGATCGAGTCGGGCCGCGTCGCCACGCCGGCCTTCTCGACGATCGCGTCGATCGCCGGCGTGCTCGGCCTCTCGCTCGACGAGGTGTGGAGCGAGATATCGCCCCACGTCGAGCAGCCCTCGCGCTCGCTGGCGTCCTGAGATCACTCGCCGCCGCCGCGGCTCAGCGCAGCGGCAGCTCGTAGTGCCGGTACTCCGCCTCGAGGCGCCACCCGCGGGCCTCGTAGAGCCGCTGCGCCGTCACGTTCGTGTGCGCCGTCGACAGCTCGAGCCGCGCCGCCCCCGACGCCTCGCTGAACTCCCGGGCCGCCTCGAGGAGGGCTGACGCGACGCCGGCGCCCCGCGCATCCGGAGTCACGAAGAGGTCGTACAGCACCACGATCGGCGCGAGTTCGAGCGAGCAGAACGACGGGTACAGCTGGCTGAAGCCGAGCGCCGGGCCGCCCGGGCCGTCAGGATCGGGCCGGTGGGCGACGAGCACGGTCGAGGTGCCGGTGCGCATCCGCTGCTCGAGCCAGGCGCGGGCCGCCGCCGGGTCGCTCGGCAGCGCGTAGAAGACGCGGTAGGCGTCGAAGAGCGGGGCCACCGCGTCGAGGTCGGCGACGGATGCGCGGCGCACCGCCACCGGATCGGTCATCGCCCGGCGCTGCTGCCGCGACCCGCGCCGGTGCTCGTGCCGTGGCCGTCGCCGTGCCCAGCGGCGCCGTTCCCGCCGTCGTCGTGCCCGGCGGCACCAGCAGCGCCGGCAGCATCAGCAGCGCCGGCAGCGCCGTGCCCACCGGCGCCATGGCCCTCCGAGCCTCCGGGGAGCACGCGGCGCACGAGCATCACGACGCCCACCACGACGAGCCCGAGGATCAGGCCGAAGACGGCCGAGCAGGCCGTCTCGACGATCCACACCACGACGGGGCCCGCCGCCTCGATCGAGTGGGTGATCGCGTGCACGACGTCGTGCGGGCCGTGCCAGAACGTCTCGGCGAGGTTCTCGATCACGAGGTGCCCGCCGACCCAGAGCATCGCGACCGTGCCGACGATGCTGATCACGCGGAACACCGCTGGCATCGACGCCACGATGCGCGCCCCCGTGCGGCGCACGCCCCGCGACGGGTTCTTCATCAGCCGCAGCCCGACGTCGTCGATCTTCACCAGCAGCGCCACCGCGCCGTAGACGAGGGCGGTCATGCCGAGGCCGATCACGGCGAGGGCGCCGAGGGTCATCCAGATGCCGAGCGCCGGGTCGAGGCTGTCGAGCGCGATCAGCATGATCTCGGTGCTCAGGATGAGGTCGGTGCGGATCGCCCCGAACACCAGCTTCTTCTCGTCGCGGGCCTCGGTCTCGCCGGCGTCGTGGTGCAGGCCGAACCACTCGAGCACCTTCTCGGCGCCCTCGAAGCAGAGGTAGGTGCCGCCGATGATCAGCAGGAACGGCAGCACGAACGGCGCGAACGCCGACAGCAGCAGCGCGATCGGGATGATGATCACGAACTTGTTGACGAGGCTGCCGAGCGCGATCTTCCACACCACGGGCAGCTCGCGCGCCGGCGTCAGGCCCTGTACGTACTGCGGCGTGACGGCGGCGTCGTCGATGACGACCCCCGCGGTCTTCGCGCTCGCCTTCAGCGCGGCCGTCAGTATGTCGTCGACCACCGCCAGCAACCCGACCGACATCGACCCCTCCTCGCCGGGCCCGCCCCACGACGGCGCCCGCCTCCCACGCTACCGGCTCCGCCCCCGGTCGGCCTCTGCGATCCGCACCAGGGCATCCTCACTCGGCAGTGACGCCTGCACGGCGGGCGCGAGCTCGTACCGCGATACTGCGAGGGGCTGGCCTGCCCCGGCGAGGGCGTACCGCACCACGGTCTCGTTCTTCTCGCTCACGAGCAGCATGCCCACCGTCGGCTGGTGCTTGCCCGGGTCGCGCAATCGATCGTCGACGAGTGCGACGTAGAACCCGAGCTGGCCGGCGTGCCGTGGATCGAACTTCGTCGTCTTGAGCTCGACGACGACGTAGCGCAGCTGCTGGACGTGGAAGAAGAGCAGATCGACGTAGAAGTCGTCGCCGTCGATCTCGAAGTGCACCTGTCGCCCGACGAATGAGAACCCCGGGCCGAGTTCCCGAAGGGTGTCGATGATCCGCTCGACGAGACGATCTTCGAGCTGCCGCTCGCTCGTGTCGGCGTCGATGGCGAGGAAGCCGAGAGTGAAGGGGTCCTTCGTGATCTGCTGCGCGAGCTCGGAGTCCGAGCGTTCGAGCGAGGTGGCGAAGTTGGACGGAGAGGCCCCCTCGCGGTCGCGGAGCCGGGTCGAGATCTGATGGGCCAGAACCGCCCTCGTCCAGCCGTGCTCCAGGTCGCGATCGGCGTACCAGTCGCGATCGTCGGGCCCCGTGAGCTGGGTCAGCAGCTCGATGATGTGGCCCCAGGGCAATTGTGCAACGGAGCGTTGCACAATTAGATCGCGGTCAGGCCAGGCTTCGGCGAACGACCGCATGTAGCGCAGGTTGCGGCGCGAGAAGCCCTTGGTCTCGGGGAACTCGGCGCTCAGATTCCGGGCCAGGCGCTCGACGACCTTGCTGCCCCAGTCGGCGTTCGCGGCTCGCTCCGCGAGCACCGCGCCGATGTCCCAGTACAGGAGCACCATCGCGGTGTTCGCGTGCCGCTGCACCTCGTAGCGCGCTTCGTGGACGCGACGCTTCAGTGCGAGCAGAGCATCGGCATACCCGCCGACCCGGACTTCTGACATATCGTCATGTTACCGGGCCGACGGCACCGACAGGGTCAGACCGTGAGGCGGGGGTAGTCGGTGTAGCCGGCGGCGCCCGCGGCGTAGACGGTGGCCTGGTCGGGGGCGTTCTCGGGGTGGGCGCCACGCCAGCGCTCCACGAGGTCGGGGTTCGCGATCGCGGCGCGGCCGACAGCAACGGCGTCGGCCAGGTCGTCGGTCACCAGGGCGTGGGCCTCGTCGCGCGAGGTCATCTCCGAGAATCCGCTGTTCACCACGAAGACCCCGCGGAAGGCCGCGCGCAGCGACTGCACGAGTTCGTCGGAGGGCGAGCCGTGCAGGATGCTCAGGTACGCGAGCCCGAGCGGAGCGATGCCCGAGACGAGCGCCGTGTAGGTCGCGCGCACGTCGTCGGCGTCGGTCTCGAGCACGTCCTGGATGTTGTGCGACGGCGAGATGCGGATGCCCACCCGCCCGGCCCCGACCTCGGACGCCACGGCGGTCGCCACCTCGATCACGAACGCGGCGCGGGCCGCCGGCGACCCGCCGTAGGCGTCGGTGCGCACGTTCGACGCGGGGGAGAGGAACTCGTGCAGCAGGTACCCGTTGGCCGCGTGCAGCTCGACCCCGTCGAACCCGGCGTCGACCGCGCGGCGGGCAGCGGCCACGAATTCCGCGCGCACGGTGGCGAGCTCAGCGGTGGTCAGCGCGTGCGGCAGCCCGTACGGCGCCTTCGACCCGTCGGGCCCGTGGGTCTCGCCGCCGATCGCGATGGCACTCGGCGCGACGATCCGCGGCGTGCCCGTGATGGCGGTGTTCGTGACGCGGCCGCCGTTCATCAGCTGCATCACGATGCGGCCGCCGGCCTCGTGCACGGCGTCGGCCACACGCCGCCAGCCCTCCTGCTGCTCGTCGGTGACGATGCCGGGCTGCCCCGGGTACGCCCGCGACTCGGCGCTCGGGTAGACGCCCTCGCTGATGATCAGCCCCATGCTCGCCCGCTGCGCGTAGTGCTCCGCGATCAGCTCGGTCGGCACGCCGTGCTCGTCGGCCCGCAGCCGCGTCATCGGCGCCATCACGACGCGGTTGGGCAGCTCGAGCTCGCCGGCGATGAGAGGGGTGAACAGCTTCATAAGGGCCTTTCGGTTCTTCGGCGGTCGAGCGGATGCCCGGCCGCAGCGTCGCAGGGCGCTCCCGCGCCCCTCACCCGAACCGTCCCTCCGCCCCGGCGATTCCGGCGTTCAGGGCTTTCCCACCTGGGCCCGCCGCTAGGCTGACGGCGGAGGATGACCGTGAGCAGGATCGAGATTCAGCGGCAGGCCGTGATGGCGCGGCTCGCCACGGCGGCCCGGGTTCCGCTCGCCGAATCCGGTGGCGTCACGCCCCAGCTGATCGACGACATCTGCCGCCAGGTGGGCGTGCACCCGCACTCGTTCCGGGCACTCTTCCCCGACGACGACGCGTTCCTCGACGCCGTCACCGACGGGCTGGTCGAGGACTGCGCCGCGAGGCTGCGCGGCGGGGTCGCCGCCTTCGAGCCGAGTGCGGCCGCCATGGCCCAGGGCGGACCGGCGGCCTTCGCCGAGGCCGCGGTGGCGCTCGCCGACTCCTGGCCGCTCGACCGTGACGGCATGCTGATCCGCGCCGACCGCCGGGCGCGGGCCCTCCGCCGCAGCGACGGGGGCAACGCGGTGCTGAAGGCCGAGAAGCTCTTCCTCGACGCCCTGGTCGACGTGCACGCCGATCTGATGGCGAAGCTCGGCCGGCGATTCGCGAGCTCGCCGGTGCGGTCGGTGCGGGTCATCCTCGACACCTACGAGCGGGCGTTCGAGACCTGGCTGCTCACCGGCGCCGACGCCGCCGGCTTCCACTCCTCGCCGTACGTGCAGCGCACCCTGCCGACGCTGCTCGAGAACATGAGCGAGCCGGTCTGAGGGGGCGCGATCATGCCCTGATCGCCCCGGGGCGGCAAGCCCCTTCCATCGCGCCCGGATGCGTGTAGACGGAGAAGAGGGCCATATCGGCCCCTCTCCCGGAAGGAACGCCATCCCTATGTCGACCCCGCGCCCCCTCCGCATCGGATGGTACGTGCACCACCGCGGGGCGGGCCACCGGATGACGGCCGGCTCGGTCATCCCCCTGCTCGACGCCGAGGTCACGGTGTTCACCTCCGCCGCCGGCCCCGTGGCGAGCCCGCACGCCCGTACCGTGCACCTGCCGCTCGACTCGACGCCCGCAGCTGCCGGCCCGGGCGCAGCCCCCAACCACATCGGCGGCAGCCGCACCGCCCACGGCCGCCTGCACTGGGCCCCCACCGACTCCGCGGGTCACACCGAGCGCCTCGCCGCGATCGCCGCGTGGGTCGCCGAGACCCGCCCGCAGCTCTTCGTCGTCGACGTCTCGGCCGAGATCGCCGCGTTCGTGCGCCTGCTCGGCGTGCCGGTGGTGAGCTTCACCCTCCCGGGCCTCCGCGACGACCCGGCGCACCGCCTCGCCTACGAGCTCTCCGACGCCGTGATCGCGCCCTGGCCCGAGGGCGTCGGACCGGCCGCCGCCTCCGTGCCCGCCGACCGCCTGCACCGCGTCGGCGCCTTGAGCCGCTTCGCCCCCGACCCGGCCGGTGACCGCCCCGCGCCCGACCGCCCCACCGCCCCCGAGGCGCTCGTGCTGCACGGCGCCGGCGGCCGCGGTGCCGACCCGCTCGACCTCGCCGCCGCGGGCCTCGAGGCGGCCGGGCATCCGGTGCGCCACCTCCGCGACGCCGGCCCGGCCGAGGTCTGGGCCGCCCTCCGCGCCGCCCCCCTGGTGCTCTCGCACTGCGGCTCGAACGCGGTGGCCGAGGTCGCCGCCGCCCGCCGCCCCGCGATCCTGGTTCCGGATGCCCGCCCGCACGCCGAGCAGGAGCATCTCGCCGAGGCGCTGACGAGGGCGCAGCTGCCGTGCCTCGTGATCGCCCCGGCCGAGCTCGCCCGCACGGACTGGGCCACCGCCCACCGCACCGCCGCCGCCCTCAACGGCGCCGACTGGCAGCGCTGGAACGACGGAGGCGCCGCCTCTCGCATCGCGGAGCTGCTGCAGCGGCTCGGCGCCGCCGCAGCGGCCGGGCCCGAGCAGATCGGCACCGCCGCGTGATCGCGCTGATCACCGCGGTGGCGGGCCGCCGCCTCCATCTCTCCCGTCAGGAGGAGTGGCTACGCAGGGAGCAGCGGGCCGACACCGTCCGGGTCGTCGTCGCCATGGACGACGCGCCGATCGAGATACCGACCGCCGGCGACGCGACCGTGCTCCGCGTGCGGGCCGACGGCGCGCTCCCGCTCGCGGCCGCCCGCAACGCCGGGGCCGAGGCCGCCATCGCCGCCGGCGCCGAGCTGCTCGTCTTCCTCGACGTCGACTGCCTGCCCCGCCCGGAACTCCTCGACGCCTACGCCGGCGCCGCCCGCGAGCAGCCCGACGCGCTGCTGACCGGCTCGGTCGCCTACCTCCCCGAGGGCGTCGACTACGCCCGCCCGGAGACCTTCGAGGCGCTCGGGACGGTGCACGGCTTCCGCCCGAGACCGCGGCCGGGCATCCGGGAACCCGCCGCCCACGAGCTGTTCTGGTCGCTGTCGTTCGCCTGCACCCCGGCGACCTGGCAGCGCATCGGCGGCTTCGACGAGGGCTACCGGGGCTACGGCGGCGAGGACACCGACTTCGGCTTCGCCGCCCGGGCCGCCGGCGTCGAGCTGCTCTTCGTCGGCGGTGCGGAGGCCGACCACCAGCACCACCCGGTGAGCGACCCGCCCGTCGAGCACCTCGACGACATCCTGCGGAACGCCGACCGCTTCGCCGCCAAGTGGGGCGCCGTGCCGATGCGCGGCTGGCTCGACGCCTTCGCCGAGCTCGGCCTCGTCACCCACGACCCCGTCACCGACCGCTACGCCCGAACACCCGAGCCGCACCTCCTCACCGCCCGCCCCGCGCCCGCCTCCGCGGGCCGCCCCGACACCCGAACGGACGCCGCATGAGAATCGCCATCCTCTGCCACCTGCACCACCCCATCGCCGAGCCGTTCCAGGGCGGAACCGAGGCCCACACGGCGATGCTCGCCGACGAACTGGTGCGCCGCGGTCACGACGTGACGCTGTTCGCCAAGGAGGGCTCCCTCACCTCGGCCGCCCTGCACCCGCTCGTGCCGAGCGACTTCGAGTTCGTCTTCGCCGCCACCCCGCTGGTGCGCCGTCAGCAGGCGGGCTTCCTCGCCGAGGCGAGCCAGCACAGCCTCGACCTGATCGCCGCCGGCGACTGGGACGTCGTCATCAACAACTCCCTCAGCAGCCTGCCCTACCGGGCCTTGCGCGACCGCCCAATGATGACCGTGCTGCACACGCCGCCGACGCTCGACGACGTGAACGCCCTGCTCGACGCCCCGGGCTGGTCGCCGTCGCCCCTGCACTCCTACGTCGCCGTCTCGCCGCGGAACGCCCGCGCCTGGGCGCCGCGCCTGCCCGGCGTCCTGAGCATCCCGAACGGCATCCCGCTCGAGCGCTGGCGCGTCGACGTGCCGCGGGAGGAGCGCCTGGCCGTCTGGGCCGCCCGCATCACACCCGAGAAGGGCCTGCACATCGCCATCCCCGCGGCGCGCGAGGCGGGCTTCCGGATGCGCGTGGCGGGCCCGATCGCCGACCCCCGCTACTTCGCGGAGGAGATCGAGCCCCTGCTCAGCGACGACGTCGAGTACGTTGGCCACCTCGGCCACGATGCCCTGCCCGCCTTCTACGCCGCCGGATCGGTCTTCATCGCGAGCCCGGTCTGGGAGGAGCCGTTCGGCCTCTCGGTCGTCGAGGCGCTCGCCTCGGGCACCCCGGTCGCGACGCTGCCGCACGGCGCCGTGCCCGAGCTCGTCGCCCCGGGCGCGGGCACCGTGCTCGGGCTCGTGCGGGCCGCGGCCGGCGCGGTCGCCGTGGACGACCGGCCCGTCTCGCTGGCCGCGGCCATCCGCGCCGCCGCCGACGTCGAGCCCGCCGTCGCGCGCGCCCAGGCCGCGCGCTTCTCGCTCAGCGGCATGATCGACGCCTACGAGACCGAGCTGGAGCGGCTGCTCGAGCGCCGCCGCGACGGGGTCGCCTCAGTCCAGGGACGGGTACGCCGAGCGGATGCGCGCGGCGATCGCTCCCGTCATGCTGCTGATGCGCCAGTGCTCGTCGACTCCGTCGGGGGCGGCGAGGGCCGGCTGATCGCGGTAGGCGGCTGAGATCTCGGTCGCGTAGCGCGCGGCCTCGTCGGGCGTCGGAGCGGTGCACAGCCGGCGCTCGTCGAAGACGACCGGCAGGTCGTCCGCGCGCCGGGACCGGATCTCCCGCAGCACGAGCACGGTGCCGGTGAGGAAGATCTGGTCGGAGACGTCCATCCGCCGCAGCCAGGGAGCGAGCTCGGTGCGCGGTGAATCGGTGGACACAGTGCAGAAGCTAGTGCAGATGCCGTGGGACTGCGACTCCCAACCGGGGGAGCCACCCCCGGAACCGGGTGTCAGCCCCGGTGCTTCGCGAGGAACGCGTCCCGGATCTCGCGGGCCGCTGCCTCGCCCTCGTCGGTGAACTCGTACAGCCGGCGCGGCGGGCTCTCGCGGCTGCCGAGCTCCTCCCAGGTCGACCTGATCCAGCCCTGGCGCTCCAGCCGGTCGAGGATCGGGTAGACGGTGCCCGAGGGCCGACCCGACTCCTTCACGATGCGCAGGCCCCAGATGGGCTCGGTGCCGCCGAGCATCGCCGTCAGCACGTCGACGGTCGGAGCGGTCACTCGCTGCAGCGGTTGCATGGGCCCAATGTAGCGAGGCGTCGCCGTCGGCCACAACGAGTCGCCGCGCATCCGTCACCCCGATCACGGAGACGGTGCCGGCTCACGCCGCGGGGGCCACCCGGGTGACGAGGGCCCCGACGCGCTCGCGCAGGGTGCGTACGGTGCGGTCGAACGCCGAGTCGCTGCCGTCGGCCGCCGGATCGGGCAGCGACCAGTGCAGGTCGTCGGAGCCGTGCAGCTGCTCGTGCGCCGCGTCGCAGACGCTGATCACGAAGTCGCCCTCGCCCACCACGTCGTCGACGTGCCGGGGCACCGTGTCGGGATCGAGCGACAGCCCGTGCCGCCGGGCGGCCGCCACCGCACCGGGATTCACCAAAGGGGCCGGCCGCATGCCGGCCGAGACCGCGGGGATCGCGCTGACGGTGCGCCACACCGCCTCGGCGAGCTGGGAGCGGGCCGAGTTCGCCGTGCAGACGAACACCACCCGGCCGCCGAGCGTGAGGAGCCCGGGCATCAGCGAGTCGAACGCCGTCTGCACGAGGTGCAGGTAGGTGCGCCGACCGTCGAACTCGGAACGGGTGCGGGTGAGGATGCCGGTCTTCTCGAGCACACGCACGTGATGGGCCACGAGATTCGAGGGGACGCCGAGCGCGGACTGGATCTCGGTGGACGACAGATCGCCCAGCACGAGGAGGTCGACGATCCACAGCCGCGTGGGATCGGAGAGCGCCGCGAAGACCGCGGCCCGCCGCTTCAGATCGGTCATCGCTTCGGTCATCGCTTAAAACAACTTCCATTGAGTCAATCGCTGCTGACTCAATCATGGTAGGCAGGACGGAGAACGGCACGCGAGCGACAGTCAGACGATTGCCAGGAGCGCTTCGTTCTCCACCATCGTGCCCCCGGGCGCGGACGAAAGGACCACTTCATGGGTATCGGTACCGGTATCGCGCTGTTCGTCATCGGGGCCATCCTGGCCTTCGCGGTCAACGTCGACCTGGGCGGGTTCATCAACCTGGCCCTGATCGGCTACATCCTGATGGGGGCCGGCGTCGTCGTGTTCCTGATCAGCCTCGTGCTCATGCTGCGCCGGCGTTCGTCGGTGTCCACCACCCGTTCGGCCGTCGACCCGGCCAGCGGTGAGCAGGTCACCCGCCGCACGACGGACAGCGACCCGCTCGTCTGACGTCGGCACCACCCCCGTACGCCCACGAGGCGTCGAAAACGAGGCCGTGATCCTGCGGCCCTCACCCCTACAAAGGAGAACTCGTGAACATCCTCGTCATCATCATCGCCGTCATCGCCGTCATCCTGCTCCTCACCGGCGGGTTCGTCTCGTCGCTGAACTTCCTGCTGTACGTCGGCGCGATCCTGCTGGTGCTCGCCATCATCGTGTTCCTGGTGCGGTTCCTCACCGGCAACCGTCGCGTCTGATCCGACCGACGCGTCTGATCCGACCGACGCGCTCGTGGCGTCCGTCGCACCCGCCCACGGGTGCACCACCTCGAAGGCCGGCTCCGCCCCACGGAGCCGGCCTTCGGCGTTCCCGGGGGAGGGGCCGGTCAGGCCCAGGCGCGTGCCGACCGGGCGGCCCAGTACCCGTCGGCCGGCTCGGCCAGCGTCGCAAGCCGCTCCTCGCCGAGGCCGGGCACCCGCGCCAGGGTGTTCGCCCGCAGCTGCGCCCGGGTGACCGCGCCGCTCAGCACGATGTCGGCCCACGGATGCGCGACCGCCGCCCCGACCGCCAGGCCCTCCAGCGGCTGGCCGTCGGCCTCCGCGAGGGCGAGCGCCTCGGCTGAGCCCTCCTGCGCGGTCAGTCGGCCGTTCGCCAGCACCTCCTTCACGACGACGAGCCAGCGGGCGTCGTTCGCGGCCTCGAGGGCCGGAGCGGCCGAGGGCTCGAGCAGGTTCCAGGTGGCCTGCACGGCCGAGAACGGGGAGTCCTCGAGTGCCAGGGCGCGCTCGATCAGCTCGCCCTGGGCGGGGCCGCTCGTGGAGAAGCCGATCCGAACGCCCTCGGCCGCGATCCCGCGGAGCCCGTCGAGCAGGGCCGGGTCGGTCAGAGCCGGGCTGTCGGGCGTGACCGAGTGCACGAGGTACACGTCGGGGGCGGTGCCGAGGGCGTCGAGCGTCTCGGGCCACTGGCGGTCGAGCATCCGCCGGCTGTGCTCCTTGCGCTCGTGCACCGGGGCGTCGACCCGCCAGTCGCCCACGTACTCGTAGCCCCACTTCGAGCCGATCGTGAGCTCGTCCCGGCGGCCCGGATGCGCGGCGAGCCACGAGCCGAGGAACTCCTCCGCCCGGCCGTACGAGCGCGCGGCGTCGAGGTAGCGGATGCCGAGGAACCAGGCCGCGTCGAGCAGCGAGTGCGCGCGCTCGCGCAGGGCCTCGACGGAGCGGTCGCCGGCGGGGCCGAGGTCGGCAGCCCGCCCGGCGGTGATGTACGCGGGGCGGCCGAGCGCGGCGAGCCCGAGGCCGAGACGGGACGAGAGGCCGCCGGCCTCCCCGGGCTCGGGGGCGGCGGCGGAGTCGGTCACGCGCCCTCGAGCGCCTGGATGTGCTCGAGCGAGCGGCGCTCGAGGTAGGAGCAGAGCTCGGCAGCGGCGGCGAGCTCCTGGGAGAGGGCGACGACGTCCTCCGTGCTGAGTGCCAGATCGCGGTCGCGGGCGGCGAAGGTGACCTCCCAGCGGGGGTCGCCCAGCGCCACCGGCTGCATGTAGACGTCGGTGGTCGCGTTCCTCAGGGCGATGACGACGAGCCCGGTGTCGGAGCCGTCACTGCCGTCCTGCACGGCGACCTCGGTGTACTCGACGATGCTCTGAGCTCCCGACCCCGGTCCCGACTCGGACTCGTACTCGGCGAGCCACGACTCGAGCACCTCTTTGCTGCGGAACGGCACCTCGGACTCCTCCTGATCGAGTGACCAGCCCAGCCTAGCGATCCCCGCTCACTCCGCGGCGGAGAACGAGCGGCCGGCGGCGGAGCTCAGCTCGTCGAGCACCCGCACCACCAGCTCGGCCGCCGTGGGGTCGAGTCGGGCGGCGACGGCCTGCTCCGGCTCGCGGGCCCGGTCGTGGCGGTCGATGAACTCGATCCCCGAGTCGGTGATGCTCAGCGAGAGCCCGCGCCGGTCGACGCTGCTCGTCGTGCGGTCGACGTGGCCGAGGCGCACCAGCTTGTCGACGAGGGCGGTGATCGAGGCGCTGCGCAGCTGCAGCCGGGAGGCCAGCTCCTTCGGGGTGAGCGAGCGGCCCTGCTCGCCCTCCGCACGCAGCTCGACCAGGGCGTTCCAGGCGCTGTCGGACAGCTCGGTCTCGGCGCGGATCAGCCGACGCAGTGCGGTGCGGGACGCCAGGTACTCCTGCAGGGCGTCGAGCACGTCGCCCGAACCGAGCCTCTCGGCATGATCGTTCAGCATCTCGGCGATACGATCCCTTCTCCAGCAGCCCCGGCCCGCGAACCCACCCTGTGCACCCTACGCTGTCGACGGCGATCGGGCACGGCGCGTCGCGCGCGTCGCTGCGGCGGGCCGAGGCGTCGTCGCGGGTGCGGCGGCCGGCGCCGAAGTGCGGCACAATGGCGGCGATGCGGTCGCCGGCCCACCCGAGAGCGGGTGCTCGCCGGGCCGCGAGAAACGGATGCTCCGATGACGAACCCCGCCGCCTTCGACGACGTGACCCGGGCCCTCCTGGCCGACCCCGACGACGACGTGACCCTCGAGGGCACGAGCCTCCTGGTGAAGGGATCGGTCTTCGCCGCCCTCGACGGCGAGCTGCTCGTCGTGGCCCTGCCCGCTCACCGCGCCGACGACCTCCTGGGCCGTGACGTCGCGGTGCCCGCCGAGGCGCTCTCGGCCGCCCCGGCCGGTGTCGCCGGCCGCTGGGTCGGCATCGCCGACTCCCAGAACTGGGTCGAGCTGGCCACCGAGGCGCACCAGTTCGTCGGCGAGCCCGCCGTCGGCGGCGACTCCTAGGAGCCTCGAGCGTCGGCTGCCTCGACGGCAGCCGACGCGTGCCGCTCCCTCAGCGGGTGGTGCGGATCATCCGCGGCCCCGCCCAGAGGATGAGCGCCAGCACGAGGGCCACGAAGCCGAGCAGCACGGGCACGAGCGGCAGCACGAGCAGGGCGGCTCCGACGGCGAGCGGCGGAACGGTCATCCCGGCGAACGCCAGCAGGAAGATGCCCGAGGTGATCTCGCTGCGGTTGCCGCCGCTCGCGAGCGCCCCCGCGGTGGCGAGGGCCCCGCGGAAGACGAGGCCGACGCCGGCTCCGGCGACCACGCCGCCGCCGACGAACAGCACGGTCGCGGCCACCGCCGCCGAGTCGCCCGCCAGGCCGGCCACGAGCGCCGCGCCGGCGAGGGCGACGAGCCCCACCGCCATCGCGGCGACGCCGAGCACCAGCTGGCGCCGGGTCGACAGCCGCGAGAAGACGATCTGCGCCAGGGCCGCGGCCCCGAACACCGAGAACGACACGACACCGGCGACGAAGTGGTCGCCCTGGTGCAGCAGCTGGGCGAGGAAGGTCGGGGCGACCGAGCCGAACAGCCCGGTGATGGCGAACGCCGCGAAGCCGCCGAGTCCGGCCGCCCAGTAGGCGGCGCGGCTCTCGGCCGGTACGCGCACCCGCTGCGGCCGGTAGGGCGCGCGATCGGTCGGCGGCGTCACGGTCTCGGGCACGAAGGCGTAGGCGAAGCCGACCGCGACGAGGGCCGCGGCGAACACCAGGTAGGGCGTCACGAGCGGCGCCGCGATCCACTCGGCGAACACGCCGCCGATCAGCGGGCCGAGGGCGAGCCCGCCCATGTTCGCCACACCCGCGATGGTGGCGGCGAAGCCGATGCCGGCGCCGGGCCGGGCGATGCGCCGCAGGTCGGCGAGGTGGGCCGTGGCGGTGGCCGTGAGCACGCCGATGCCGAGGCCGGCTACGAAACGGGCCACGACGAGGCCGACGGCATCCGGCCACAGCACGAACAGCACCGCCGCCACGAGCTCGATCGCCGCAGCCGTGAGGATGACGCGGCGACGGCCGAGCCGGTCGCTGAGGTGACCCGCGAGGTAGAGGGCGAGCATCACGCCGGTGGAGTAGGCGGCGAAGATCAGCGTGATGACCACGGTCGGGAAGCCGTCGCGCTGCTGGTAGAGCGCGTACAGCGGCGTCGGCACCGTGTTGAACGCCATCATCACGAGGAACGCGACGGCGGTGACCCAGAACCCCGCGCCGTGCGGGAGGCGCAGCCCGGGTCGGGGGGAGTCGGCGGCGGTCGGGACGACGGGCTGGGAGGCGGTGCGAGGCTCGGAGAGCAGTGCGGTCATGATTCGAGGATGCTCGCCGGCCGTCATCGTGTCCAACGAATTATCCCGCACAATCTCATCGATCAGCTCTATGATCGGTGCCATGGAGACCCGCCTGCTGGAGTACTTCGTCACCGTGGCCGACGAGCTCAGCGTCACCCGCGCAGCCGAACGGCTCTTCGTGGCGCAGTCGACCGTCTCGGCGGGCCTCCGCAGTCTGGAGGGCGAGCTCGGCGTGGCGCTGTTCGAGCGCACCACGAAGTCGGTGCGGCTGCTCGCGGCGGGCGAGGTGCTGCTGCCGCTCGCGCGGGCCCTGGTCGATGACGCCGAGGAGCTGCGCCGGGCCGCCACCGAGTCGGGGAGCGGCCTGCGCGGGCGGGTGCGCATCGGTACCTTCACCGGCATGCAGCTGCTCGACCTGCCCGGGGTGCTCGGGCGCTTCCGGCGCGAGCATCCGCTCGTCGACATCCAGCTCGTCTCCTCGCCCGTCGGGTCGACCGGGCTGGCCGACGATCTCGGGCACGGGCGTCTCGACCTCGCCTTCCTCGCGGTGCCGGCCCCGCCCACGCTCGATGCCTGGCCGATCGCGACCTTCGACTTCGTGGCGCTCGTTCCCGAGGGGCACCGGCTCGCGAGCCGCGCCGCGGTGTCGCTGGCCGACCTCGCCGGTGAGGAGTGGGTCGACGTGCTGCCGGGCTACGGCAACCGCCTGCAGCTCGATCGGGCGCTCGCCGACCGGGGCCTCGTGCGGCACCTCGCGGCCGAGCTGCCCGACCTGCCGAGCGTGGCGCCCTGGGTGGCCGCCGGCTTCGGGGTGGCTGTGGTGCCCGACGTGATCGAGGCGAGCGGATGCACGCGCCTGCCGCTCACCGACCCGCCCCCGCCCTGGGTGGTGTCGCTGGCGGTGCGCCGCGGGGCGGCCCGTCGTCCGCTGCTGGCGGCACTGGCCGAGGCCCTGCGCGCCCCGGACTGAACGAGGATGCTCACCCCCCACTGAACGAAAGCGCTCCGTGCCCCCGAGCGAACGGGGACACGGAGCGCAGGAGCCGCAGGCTCAGTAGGTGGTGCTGCCCATCATCGACATCGACGCGACGACCGTCACGATCGAGAAGATGATGGCGATCACGAAGAGCACGGCGCCGACGATGACACCCGCGAGCGCGGGGGTGTTCTTGTAGCCGGCCTTCTTCGACTGGCTCAGCGCGATCGCCGAGATGATCAGCCCGATCAGGTTGAAGAAGATGGCGACGATCAGGCCGACGATGCCGAGGGTCTTGCCCGGGTAGTCGGTTCCGGCCGGAGCGGGCTGCGGTGCGGATGTGGTCATGGTGTAATTCCCTCCAGAAAACAACGGTTCCTCAAGAATGTACTGGGTCTGCCGGTGGAACGGGAATGCCGGTGGCCGAATCCCCCCGGATGCGGGAGGCTCGGACCCATGAAGACCCAGCGCATCGCCCGTACCGACCTGTCCGTTTCCGCCGTCGTTCTCGGACTGATGCGGATCGCCGATCTCGACGACGAGGAGATCCGCACCCTCGTCGGCGCCGCTCGCGACGCCGGCGTCACGATGTTCGACCACGCCGACATCTACGGCGGCGAGCGGCACGGCAGCGAGCGCCGCTTCGGCGACGCCGTGTCGTTCACGCCCGCCGAGCGGGAGCAGGTGGTCATCCAGTCCAAGGTCGGCATCCGCGACGGATTCTTCGACTTCTCGGCCGAGCACATCCTCCGCACGGTCGACGAGTCGCTCGCCGCCCTGCGGCTCGAGCACCTCGACCTGCTGCTGCTGCACCGCCCCGACGCGCTGGTCGAGCCCGAGGAGGTCGCCTCCGCGTTCGACGCCCTCGAGAGCGCGGGCAAGGTGCGGTACTTCGGAGTCTCGAACCACACGCCCGGCCAGATCGACCTGCTCGCCCGCACCGTGCGCCAGCCCCTCGTCGTCAACCAGGTGCAGCTGAGCATCACGCACGCGCCGATCATCGCCCAGGGCGTCGCGGCGAACATGGTGCGCCTCGACCAGTCGGTCGACCGGGGCCTCGGGATGCTCGACCACGCGCGCCTGCACGACATCACGCTGCAGGCGTGGTCGCCCTTCCAGAAGGGCTTCTTCGACGGCGTGTTCCTCGGCGACCGCGAGCACTTCGCCGAGCTGAACGACGTGCTGGACGAGCTCGCCGCCTCCTACGGCGTCACGCCGATGGCGATCGCCACCGCCTGGATCACCCGGCACCCCGCCGGCATCCAGGTCGTGCTCGGCACCACGAACCCCGGGCGCGTGACCGATGCGGCCGCGGGCGCCGACGTCGTGCTCACCCGGCCGGAGTGGTACCGGCTGTTCACGGCCGCGGGCCACGTCCTCCCCTGAGACGGGCCGCGAGCCAGGCCTTCAGCCGCGCGGTGTGGCGGTCGGTGAACTCGTTCGAGAGCGCCAGCGTCTCGGCCCCCAGGTCGCCGCCGTGCACGATCGTCTCGAGGGCCTGCAGGGCGCGCCGCTCCTGCTCGTCGGCCAGCCGCCTCCGCTCCTCGTCGTCCATGCAGCACACCCTACGTCCGTGCCGGACGGATTCCGACAACCAGTCGGGCCGCCGGGCCCCTCCTCGCCCTATACCTGGAGGAGGCCTGAATACCAGGAGCTCGATCGTGCGAAGGAGGCACCGTGACCGAAGCCCCGCTCCGTCGCCGTGACGAGCTCGACGGCCTGCTCCGCGCGCTCGACGGCATCCCGGTGATCGTCCACGACCGGTACCTCACCGTCGTCGGCGCCACCCGGCTGGCCCGTGCCGTCTCGCCGTTCTTCCGCGAGGGCGTCAACCTGGCCCGCGCGGCCTTCCTCGACGACTCCGTGGTCGACAGCCAGGCGTCCTGGCCCCGGTTCGCCGAGCACATCGCCGCGACCCTGCGCCGGGAACTCGACCGGCACGACGCCGATCCGGAGTTCCGGCGGATCGTCGGCGAGCTCTCGGCGCAGAGCCGTGCCTTCGCGCGCGCCTTCGCCGACGACTCCGGCCGGCAGCGCCTCACCGGCTCATGGGAGTTCGGGGCGGGCGCGCCCGAGCCCTTCACCCTCGCCTTCCACCGGCTCGAGTTCCCGGATGCCGGCGACACCGTGCTGGTCTGGCGAGCCGACGGGCCGGCGGCCGAGCGGGTCCTGGCCGCGCTCGCGGAGACGACGACACCGTAGTCCGACCGACTGCCGCGGGCTCCAGCCCGGCGGCGCCGCTACCGGGTCTGCGGGTTCTGCCCCCACACGGTCGTGCCGTCCGGCAGCCAGCTCGCCTCCACGTCGACGAAGCTCTGCGGCAGCTGGTCGCCCTGCGAGGGCCGGCCGGTGACGGCGATCGAGCCGCGGATCAGCAGGCCCGTCGACGGGAAGCGGTCGGGCGGCACGCAGTTCGCGGTGTAGGTGCCGTTGTCCTGCACCAGCACGATGCAGACGTCGTCGTCGATGTCGCGGGCGACGTAGAGCGGGGTGTCCGCCATCGAGAGCGTCCGCAGGGTCTCCTCGCGCAGCTGCACCGCGTAGAGCACGGGCGGCTGGTCGGCCGGCTGCGAGGGCCGGTCGAAGATCGCGAGGGCGCCGGAGGCGTCAGCGAACGGCGGTCCGCCGCCCGCCCCGAGCCCGGCGAGCGACCCGCCCGTTGCCTGCGCCAGGGTGAATCCGACGGCGCCGCCCACCAGGGCGAGCACGAAGCCGATGGCGGCGACCCCGGCGAGACGCCGCCGCACACGCTGCGGGCGCCGAGCGGGAAGGGCCTCCTCGTCGGTCGGAGCGCCGTCGGCGTCCGCTTCGGCACCGGCGATCGCGATCGGGGTTCCCACAGCGGTCGCCAGGGTGACGGCCCGATCGATGGCTTCCCGCTCCTTCGCGAGGGCCGCGTCCAGCTGCGCCAGCTCGGCGGCGGCCCGGTCGGCGCGGGGCACGGCGTCGGCGCTGCCTTTGGCGGCCGGCGCGAAGGCGGTGCGCTGCAGCTCGGCGCGGCGGGCCGCGGGCGACTCCACCCCGGCGGGCGTCGGCGATCCCGGATGCTCGCGCCACCAGAGCGCGTCGAGCACGTCGTTCGCGCCGCCGTACGCCCGCGCCACCCGCTCGCGGAACTCCCCGTCGCGCTTCGCCCGCAGGTACTCGCTCGGAGCCGCCATGCTCCACCTCCTCGTCGAAGGGTATGCCCCCTGCATCATTCGTCGCCGCCCCCTTGCGCCGATTGCCCGGGGTGCCTCGTGGCCCCGCGGGCGCGGGGCTAGGGTCGGGGGCATGGACCCCGTCGACGCCCTGACCGAGACCGCGTTCCTGCTCGAGCGGGAGCTCGCGCCCGGCTTCAAGGTCAAAGCGTTCCGCCGGGCGGCGGCGGTGGCGGGGGAGCTGCCCGCCGAGGAGCTCGCGGCACGGGCATCCGATGGCCGTCTCGCCCGCACGAAGGGCATCGGCGACCGTTCGCTCGAGATCGTGCTGCAGGCGCTTGAGGGCCGCGTGCCCGACTACCTCGCGGCCCTGCGCGCCCGCACCGGCGAGAAGCTCGGGCCCGGGGCGAAGGCGCTGCGCGAGCAGCTGCGCGGCGACCTGCACGCGCACAGCGACTGGTCGGACGGCACGACCGACATCCCCTCGATGGCCGCCGCCGCCCGCGCGCTCGGGCACGAGTACCTGGCGCTCACCGACCACTCGCCGAGCCTGAAGATCGCGCACGGGCTCACCCCGGAGCGACTGGAGGCGGAGCTCGAGGTCGTCGCCGCGGTCAACGCCGAGGGCGACGAGGGCTTCCGGCTGCTCGCCGGCATCGAGGTCGACATCCTCGCCGACGGCGCGCTCGACCAGGAGTCGGCGCTGCTCGACCGGCTCGACGTGGTGGTCGCGAGCGTGCACTCGAAGCTGCGCGACGAGAAGGGGCCGATGACGGCACGGATGCTCGCCGCGATCCGCTCCGGCCGCGCCGACGTGCTCGGCCACTGCACCGGCCGCCTCGTGCAGGGCTCCCGGGGCACGCGCCCGCAGTCGGAGTTCGACGCGGACGCCGTGTTCGCGGCCTGCGCCGACGCCGGGGTCGCGGTCGAGATCAACTCCCGGCCCGAGCGGCAGGACCCGCCCGACGAGCTGATCGCGCTCGCCCTCGAGGCGGGCTGCCTGTTCAGCATCGACTCCGACGCGCACGCGCCCGGCCACCTCGGCTTCATCGACCTCGGTGCCGAGCGCGCGGCGGCGGCGGGCATCCCACCCGAGCGCATCGTGACGACCTGGCCCCTCGAGCAGCTGCTCGCCTGGACCGCCCGCTGACCGCAGCCGCCGCTGACGGCGCAACCGCCCGCTGACGGCTCAGCCTCCCGCTAGGGGAGGATGCGGGACGCCCGGTAGCGCTCGACCTTGTCGAAGAAGCTGCCCGGGGTGGTGCGGAAGCCGAGGAATCCCGCCTCGCGGCTCTTGTTCATGCTGGTGAAGCACTCGAGGTTGCGGCCGAGGTCGCCGTCGGTGTGCCACCAGCTCGCCAGCCGCGACACGTCGGCCTCCGCGAGGCCGTGCTCGGCGGCGATCGAACGCCAGACCTCGTCGGCGTGGTCCATCCGGCCCTCGAGGGGTGCGGGCTCGGTGTCGAAGCCCTCCCAGCTCACGCCGAAGTGCTCGGCGATCCGCGGCCAGAGCGTGCGCCAGCGGAACACGTCGCCGTTGGCGATGTTGAAGGCCTGGTCGCGGCCCGCGGGATCGGTCGCCGCCCAGACGAGCTGCTCGGCCAGCAGGTCGGAGTCGGTCACGTCGGTGACCCCGTTCCACTGAGTCTCGGAGCCCGGGAAGCGGAACGGCTCGCCCGTGCGCGCGCAGATGGTCGCGTAGACCGAGAGGGTGAGCGCCATGTTCATCGCGTTGCCGACGGCGTAGCCGAACACGGTGTGGGCGCGGTGCACGCTCCAGCCGTAGCCGTGCCGGGCGGCGCCGGCGAACAGCTCGTCCTCCTGCGCGTAGTAGAAGTTGGGGCTGTCCAGGCGCTCCGACTCCTCCTCGAAGGGGGTGTCGGCCATCACGCCGGTCGCGTAGTTGTCGAACGGCCCGAGGTAGTGCTTCAGCCCGGTGAGCAGGGCCACGTGCTTGACGGTGCCGCCTCCCGTGGTCGCGTCGATGACGTTCCGCACGATGGCCGAGTTCACCTCGATGTTCTGCGCCTCGCTCGGCTGTCGCATCCAGGCCGTGATGAAGACGAGCTCGGGATGCACCTCCGACAGCGCCCCGGCCAGTCCCTCGGCGTCGAGGAGGTCGGCGGCGATCGGCTGCACTCCCGGCACGGGTGCGGTCGCCGACCGCGAGACCCCGAAGGTCTCGAAGCCCTGCTCGAGGAGCAGCCGGCAGAGGGCCTGCCCCGCGATCCCGGTCGATCCGATCACCAGCGCGCGGCGCCCGGCTCCAGCAGTTGACATGGTCGTCCCTTTCGTCGGCGTGTTCAGAGCCAATGTACACTTCTGCTTCACGCAGGCCCCAGTGGATGCGGCCGATAATCGGGAAGATCGCCGAGAACAGGCCGAATTGACCGGATAGTTATCAAAAGCAGTTGTGAACGCTTGGTCGCAAGTGTAAAGCTATACTCAACGACGAGCCCGATGAGGGGTTCATCAGAAGCCCACCCACCAGGGAGACAGTATGAGCGCAACGGAGCGACGGCAACCCGCACTGACGAGTTCGCGCTGGTCGATCTCGCGGGGTCTCGTGACCGTGGGCATCGCGGTGATCGCGCTGTTCGTCGTGAGTGCGCTGTTCGCCCCGTCGAGCGTCTCGCAGGGGGCCTTGCTCGGCATGCTCCCCTTCGCCGCGGTGCTCTCCTGCGTCGGCCTCGGCCAGATGCTCGTGGTGCAGCAGGGCGGCATCGACCTCTCCATCCCCGGTGCCGTGTCGCTGTCGATCGTCGTGGTCAGCCGCATCCCGAACGGCGACGACTCGCTGCTCGTGCCGGCCGTGCTGCTCGCCGTCGGCCTCGCCGTTCTGGCGGGCCTCCTGAACGGTCTGCTGATCGGGCGTCTCGGACTGAACGCGATCATCGCCACCCTCGGCACCAACGCGCTGCTGTTCGCCGTGGTGCTCGGCATCTCGGGCGGCAGCCCGACCACGACCACCCGGCTGCTCCGCGACGTCGCCGGCGGGCTGAGCTTCGGCATCCCGAACTCGGTGTTCTTCGCGCTCGCCGCGTTCCTCCTCGTCACCGTGCTGGTGAAGAAGACGGTGGCCGGCCGGCGCTTCGAGGCCGTCGGCGCCAACCCCGTCGCCGCACGGGCCACCGGCCTGCGCGTGCGCACCCATCAGGCTGCGGCCTACGTCTGGGCGCAGCTGCTGTACTGCCTCGCGGGCATCCTGCTCGCCGGCATCACCGCGCAGCCCACCGCGTTCCAGGGGAACGCGTACCTGATCCCCGCCGTGGCCGTGGTGGTCCTCGGCGGTACGAGCCTCCTCGGCGGTCGCGGCTTCCCGCTCGCGACCGTCGTGGCGGCTCTCTTCCTCAGCCAGCTCGACCAGTTCGTGCTGGCGGCGGGCGTGCCCTTCGCGGTGCGCTCGATCATCCAGGCCGCGGCGCTCGCCGTCGGCGTGGCGCTGTACACCATCGACTGGGCGGGCCTGCGCGCCCGGCTCGGCTCCCGGCAGCGCGTCGGCGCAGCCGCCTGATCACCCCCGAACACACCCCAACCCGAGAATCACCCGCGGCAGAGGCGCCGCGCACAGTGAGAGGAACCATCCCATGGCCATCCGCAAACGAATCGCACTGACCGCGGCGAGCATCGGCGTGCTCGCCCTCGCGCTCACCGCGTGCAGCTCGGGCGCCCCGTCGTCCAACGACACCGTCACCACCGGGGCCCCGGTCGCCGGCGCCCCCGACTGGTGCGGCCCGAACGAGATCACCCTCGGCCTACTCGACGGCTTCGGCGGCAACAGCTGGCGCAAGGTCACCACCGCGGCCGGCGCCGACGAGGTCGCCAAGTGCCCGAGCGTCACCGGCTACGAGTACGCCGACGGCCAGGGCGACACCCAGAAGTCCATCGCCGACATCCAGGGCATGGTCGCCAAGGGCGTCAACGCGCTGGTCGTCTTCCCGGATGCGGGCGAGGCCATGCTGCCCGCCCTCCGCAGCGCCTACCAGGCCGGCGTCGTCACGGTGCCCTACCGCGTGAACCCGGGCGGCGAGGACGGCGTGGACTACGACGCCTGGATCGGCGCCGACTTCACCACCGACGGCGAGAACTGGGGGAAGTGGATCAAGACCAACTTCCCCGACGGCGCCAAGATCCTCTTCCTGTCGGGCCCCAAGGGCAACAGCCAGGGCGAGGACGAGCTCGACGGCATGAACTCGGTGCTCGGCGACGGCGGGGAGTACGAGTTCATCGGCGAGACCCCGTTCGAGCCCACCAACTGGGACCCGGCGGTCACCCAGCAGGTGCTCACCAGCGCCATCGCCAAGAACCCGGAGATCGACGTGATCGTCTCCGACTTCGGCCCCTCGCTCGTCGGCGCGCTGCCCGAGTTCACCAAGAGCGGCCGCTCCATCCCCGCCCTGGTCGCCTCGGACGGCAACGTGCTCGGCTGCTTCTGGACGGACAACCAGGAGGCGAACCCCGACTTCAAGATGATGACGGTCGCCACCGGCAACGACAACGTGCGCCTCGCCGTGCAGTACGCGGTGGCCAAGGCGACCGGCGGCGTGCTCCCCGACACCACCACCTTCGACGCCCCGGTGTTCGAGGACTCGGTCTCGGGCACCCCGAACCCCGTCGAGTGCGAGGCCGACCTGCCCGGTGACATCTTCCTCTCCGCCGAGATGTCGCCCCAGGATCAGGCCGACCTCCTGAAGTAAGAACCGCTTCACGCACCAAACGATCGCAAGGGCATCCCGTGGACACACAACTGCACGACGTCGACACCACCGTCGCCGTCCTCTCGCTGACCGGCATCTCGAAGTCGTACTCCGGCGTCGCGGCGCTGACCGACGTCTCGCTCGAGGTGCTGCCGGGCGAGGTGCATGCGCTCCTCGGGGAGAACGGAGCCGGCAAGTCGACGTTGATGAACGTCGCCTCCGGCACCGTCCAGCCCGACGGCGGGCGCATCCGGGTCAACGGCGAGGAGATCGACGGGCTCAGCCCGGCGCTCGCCGCGAAGCTCGGCATCGCGATCGTGCACCAGCACCCCGCGGTGCTGCCCGACATGACCATCCTCGAGAACCTGCGGGTGGCGTTGCCGCCCTCGGTGTTCGAGGGCAAGGGGCCGATCGAGGAGTACGCGACCCGGCTGATCCGCGAGTCGGGCCTGACCGCCCACCTCGGCGACCGGGTCGAGACGCTCAGCGTGGCGCAGAAGCACCTGCTCGAGATCACCAAGGCGCTGGCCCTCGAGCCCCGCGTGCTGGTGCTCGACGAGCCGACCGCGCCGCTCGGCCAGGACTCGGTCGACCTGCTCTTCGCCCGGGTGCGCGAGACCGTGGCCCGCGGCACCGCGGTGGTCTACATCACGCACCGGATGGCCGAGGTGCGCCAGCTCGCCGACCGGGTCACGGTGCTCCGCGACGGACGGCTGCGCGGCATCGCCCGCGTGGACGAGGTCACCGACGACGAGCTGCTGACGATGATCGTCGGCCGGCAGATGGAGTCGACCTTCCCGCCGAAGTACACGGCGACCGAGAGCGACGACGTCAATCTCGTGCTCAGCCACCTGACGGGCGACGGCTTCGTCGACGTCTCGGCTGCGGTGCGGCGCGGTGAGATCCTGGGCATCGCGGGCGTCGTCGGCAACGGTCAGAGCGAGCTGCTCCGTGCCCTGGCCGGCCTCGACGGCTTCACCGGAACGGTCGCGGTCGGCGGGCGCGGGCTGACCGCCTCGCAGCTGCTCGGCAAGACCGCCTACATGCCCTCCGACCGGCACAGCGAAGGTCTGATGATGACCCTGACCGTGCGCGAGAACGCCGCCATCTCGGCGCTCCAGCGTTTCAAGCGCTGGGCGCTGGTCAGTCGCCGGGCCGAGGTCGAGACCGTCGGCGAGACTCTCGACTCCCTGGCGGTGAAGGCCTCGTCGATGGATGCGGTGGTCTCCTCGCTCTCGGGCGGCAACCAGCAGAAGGTCGTCATGGCTCGGGCGCTGCTCTCCGAGCCGTCCATCGTGATCGCCGACGAGCCCACCCAGGGCGTCGACGTCGGAGCGCGGCTGGAGATCTACCGCATCCTCCGCGAGGTGTCGGCCTCGGGCATCCCGGTCGTGGTCGCCTCCTCCGACGCGAAGGAGCTCGAGGGCCTCTGCGACCAGGTGATCGTGATGTCGCGCGGCAACGCGGTCGGCACCCTCACGGGCGATGACATCACCGAGACGCGCATCGTGCAGACGGCCGTCACCTCCACCGCGCACACCGCCAACACGCAGCTCGCCACCGAGAAGGTCGCGCGCTCCACGCCGTTCCGCCGCTTCATCCAGGGCGACTACGCCCCCTCGGCCCTGCTCGTGGCCGTGATCGCGGTGCTCGGGGCCTTCATCTTCAGCCAGAACGTGCGCTACCTCTCCGACTTCAACATCTTCTCGGTGCTGATGCTCGTCAGCGCCCTCGGCTTCATCGCGCTCGGGCAGACGATCTCGCTGCTGATCGGCGGGATCGACCTGTCGGTCGGGCCGCTGGCCGGCTTCCTGGTGGTGGTCGGGTCGTTCTTCGTCAACGACGGTCAGCCCTTCGGGGTGATGGGCCTCGGCATCCTGCTGATGTTCGTGCTGGCGGTGGCGACCGGCCTCGTGAACGGCTCGCTCATCCGCTTCGGCAAGTTCACCGCGATCGCGGCGACCCTCACGCTCTACATCGCGTTGCAGGGGCTCAGCTTCCTGCTGCGCGACTCGCCCGGCGGCTACATCGCCGGCTCCTTCACCGCGCTGATCACCACCCGGGTCGGGCCGATCCCCTTGATCTTCATCGTGCTCGTCGTGTTCACGGTGCTGCTCGAGCTCGCGCTGCGGAAGCGCCGCTGGGGCTGGCGCCTGCGGGCCACCGGCTCGAACGAGGAGGCCGCGCGCCGGATCGGCGTGGACATCGACCGGACGGTCGTCTTCGCGTACGTCGCCACCTCGGTGCTCGCCTTCCTCGGCGCGATCGTGCTGATGACGCAGATCGGCGTCGGCGACCCGGCGCAGGGTGTCTCGTACACGCTCTCCAGCATCACCGCGGTGGTGCTCGGCGGCACCTCGCTGCTGGGAGGCCGCGGCACCTTCGTCGGCAGCCTGTTCGGCTCGATCCTCCTGATCCAGGTGCTCAACGCGACCACCTTCCTCGGGCTGTCGCAGATGTGGCAGTACATCTTCCAGGGCGTGCTGATCCTGATCGCGGCTGTGTTCTACTCGGTCGCCCGCCGTCGCCGCACGGTGCTCGTCTGATGCGCGCCGCGGTCTACCACGGCGACCACGACATCCGGGTCTCGGCGACCGTGCCCGCCCCGTCGCGCCGGGCCGGCGAGGTGCTCCTGCGGGTCGTGCGCTCGGGCCTCTGCGGCACCGACGCCACCGAATGGGCCGTCGGGCCCAAGGTCTTCCCCGTGGCGGTCGCGCACCGGGTGACGGGCCACACCGGCCCGATGATCCCGGGCCACGAGTTCGTCGGCGAGGTCGTCGAAGCGGATGCGGACAGCGGCTTCCAGCCCGGCGACCGCGTCGCCAGCGGGGCCGGGGTCTGGTGCGGCAGCTGCGCGCGCTGCCTCGAGGGCCGCACGAACATGTGCGAGCGCTACTGGACCCTTGGGCTCAGCACCGACGGCGGCATGGCCCAGTACGTCTCCGTGCCCTCGCGCACGCTGGCGCGCATCCCCTCGGGTCTGTCGTTCGACCACGCCGCGCTCGCCCAGCCGCTCGCCGTCGGCATCCACGCCGCGCGCCGCTCGGGCGCCCGCGACGACGACCGGGTCGTCATCATCGGCGGCGGCGCGATCGCGTCGTTCGTGCTGGCCGGGCTGCGGCACCTGATCTCCGCGACCGTGGTGGTCGTCGAGTTCCCCGGGCCCAAGCAGGAGCGCGCACTGCGCTTCGGCGCCTCGGCCGTGCTCGCCCCGGCGGCGGTGCCCGAGCTCCTCGACGCCGTCGCCGACGCCTTCGGCGGAGCCCGTCCCGACGTCGTGATCGAGGCCAGCGGGGCGCCCGGCCAGCTCGCCACCGCGGTCGCCTTGGTGCGCGACGGCGGGCGGGTGCTCGCCGTCGGCCTGCCCAAGGCGAAGCCGGAGCTCGACGTGCACTCGCTCGTCTTCCGCGAGGTGACGATCGACTCGAGCCTCGCCCACGTCTGCGACGCCGACCTCGGGCCGGCCCTCGACATCCTCGCCGAGGGCGTCGTGGGCCCCGAGCTGCTGGCGGGCGTCGTGCCGCTCGAAGCCCTGCCGGAGCAGCTGGAGCTGCTCGTGGCCGGGCGCCTCGACGGCAAGGTGCTGATCGACCCCTGGGCCTGAGGCCGGCCGGGAAGCGGCTCAGGCCAGCAGCGGCGCCAGTTCGCGGGTGCCCGCGGTGAGCTGCTCGAGCACCGCACCCGGCTGCTCGATCCGTACGCGCGGGGCCGAGAGCACCAGCCCGGCGACGAGCTCCCCGCGTGGCCCGCGGATGGGCAGCGCCAGGCAGCCGAAGCCCGGGGTGAAGGCGTCGAGCTGCCGCGAGTGCCGGGCCGCCGCCACGTCCCGGCAGATGCCGTCGAGCAGCTCGGGGGCGCGCTGCGCCCGGGCCGAGAGGGCAGCGGGTGGCGTGGCTCCGGTGGCCAGGCGCTCGGCGATCAACAGGCGGCCCATCGCCGAGACGTCGTACTCCGCGAGCAGCCGGCGTTCGTCGGCCAGGGGGAAGTCGGGGTCGGGGTCGAGCGCGTGCATCCGCTCGTCGACGTAGCCAACGAGGTGCACGCCGCCCCGGATGCCCGCCCGCAGCCCGTCGACGACGCGCACCGCGGCGCGCGGCAGCACCGGCGCCCCCGCGGCCCCCGCCGACGCCGAGGCGGGCACCGCGGCCGGCGCCACCCGGTGCGCGAGCTCGACGACTTTGCGCCCGAGCGTGAAGCCGCGGAGGTCGGGCATGCGCACGAGGTACTCGTCCTGCACCAGCAGGTTGATCAGGCGGTAGGTCGTGGCGCGGGGCAGGCCGAGGTTGTCGGAGACCTGCTGTGCCGTCACACCGGGGCCGCAGCGCGCCGCCTCCTCCAGCACGGCCAGGGCGCTGTGCACGGCCTTGGGCTGCCGGGCGCGCAGGTCGGCCGGCGGGGGGAGGGGATGGCGCGACGGCTCGGTCACCCCGGCCCGCCTCCCGGAGCGTCGCCGGCCCCGCCGCCCAGCACGTCGGAGGCCACCGGCACGTCGTAGACGCCGACCGTGTCGAGCAGCCACGGGTGCCGCCGGCGCCGCAGCATCGAGAGCACCGAGCCGGCGCCGAGCAGCAGCACGAACACGGCGGCGCCGATCCAGCGCTCGCCGGCGAACTCCACCGAGAGGTAGACCACGAGGCCCACCCCGAGCAGCGCGGCCGCCGTGATCGACCGCACGGCCACGGCGGCGGTCAGCTCGCCGATGCGCCGGAGGAACACCGGGGCGGCCACGCAGACCAGCCCGTAGGCCGTGATGTACCCGGCGGCGGCCACCACGATCAGCGTCTCCATCGTCTCCCACAGCCCGGAGCCGAGCGCGATGGCGGCGATCGGCACCCCGGCCACCACGGGCACGGCGATCGCCGCGGCCACCCACGGGGTCCTGAACCGCGGATGCGCCGACCCCACCAGCGGCGGCACCACACCCTCCCGGCCCATCGCGAAGAGCACCCGCGCGAGCGCCGTCGTCGAGGCGATGCCGCAGGCGAGGAACGAGGTGGCGATGCTGAGGTCGAGCAGCAGCCCCATCCACTCGACCCCGTAGGCCGTGGCGAGGTCGTTCACGGGCGACCCGCTGCCGACGAGGTCGAGGCCGAGGGCCGAGAAGCCGACGATCTGGCTGTAACTGGCGACGAGGAAGAGGGTGCCCGAGGCGATCACCGTCCAGACGATCGCCCGCGGCACGGCGGCGAAAGGCCGCTTCGCCTCGACGCCGAGCGTGGCCGAGCTCTCGAAGCCCACGAACGCGGTCAGCGCCAGCACCGAGCCCACGGCGAAGGTCGCGGGCGTCGAGCCGCCGACGTCGAAGGCGCTCCAGTCGATGCCCGGCCCGGTCGCGACCAGCAGCGTCACCACCAGCACGAGGATGATGCCGACCGACACCGTCTCGATCAGCAGCGTCAGCCGGGTCGAGAGCCGGATGCCCCGCACGATCACCACGAGCACGACCAGTGCCATCAGGCCGATGCAGACGATCGCGAACAGCGGCGAGGTGGCCCCCGGCCAGACCCGCCCCACGAGGATCGACAGGTAGTAGCCCGCCCCCGCGAGCGAGAACATCGCGATGAAGCCGTAGCCGATCAGGGTCGCGGTGCCGGCGACGAAGCCGGCGCCCGTGCCGAGCCCGCGGGTGACGTAGGTGTAGAGGGAGCCGGTCGCGGCGATCCGCCGGGTGAACTGGTTCACGGTCGTGGCCACCGCGAGGGCGATCAGCATCGCCACCGCGAGCGACCACAGCGTCGCGCCGCCGGCCACCACGGCGACGAGCAGCGGGATGGTCGTGGCCGCCGCCGAGGGCGCCACCGCCGACACCGACTGGGCCAGCACGTCCACGAATCCCACGCTGCGGCGCTCGAGGCCGTCGACGGGCGAGCGCGTGCCGATGCCCGGAACGGGGGCCGGATGCGCGATGGCACGTTCGAGGGCGGTCACGCGGCTCAGGCTACGAGCCGCGCGTTGCGGGCGTGCGACGGCCGTGTTTCGGGTTCGTGATCGCTGAATGAGACGGATGCGCGGCCGTCTCATTTCGCGTGCCCCGAAGCTTCACGCGGCGGTGACAGGCCCGCAACGCCGGGCGAGCACAGTGGACGGCGAGCCACCTGCCCACTCGTCGCCTCCATCCGCACCCCCCACCTGTCGCCTCCATCCGTCTGCCACCGAAGAGGAGCACCCGTGTCCGTCACGAAAGATCCCGCCGTCACCGGCACCCCGCACGCTCGAACCCTGAAGGGCTCGCTCGGCGTCACCGCCATCGTGTTCATGGTGGTGGCCGCCGCCGCCCCGCTGACCGTCGTCGGCGGCGCCGCGCCGCTCGGCATCCTGCTCGGCAACGGGGTCGGCTTCCCGAGCCTCTACGCCGTGTCCGCGGTCATCCTGCTGCTGTTCGCCGTGGGCCTCGCCGCCATGACCCGGCACGTGCCGAAGCCCGGCGCCTTCTTCACCTTCGTGGGGTACGGCCTCGGCCGGCCGGCCGGGCTCGCCAGCGCCTTCCTCGCGCTGCTCACCTACACCGCCATCCAGGTCAGCGTGCACGGGTACATCGGGTACATCCTGCAGGTCACCGTCACGGGGCTCGGCGGGCCGGACATCCCCTGGTACCTCTATTCGCTGGCCGTGATCGCGATCGTCGGCTTCCTCGGCTACCGGCACATCGACCTGTCCAGCCGGGTGCTCGGCATCCTGCTCGTCGGCGAGGTCGGCATCGTGCTGGTTCTCGTGATCGCGATCGTCTTCTCGGGCGGCGAACAGGGCCTCTCGGCCGCGCCCTTCCTGCCCGAGAACGTCTTCTCGGGGGCGCCCGGCGTCGGGCTGATGTTCGCCATCGCCGCCTTCATCGGCTTCGAGGCGACCGCGATCTTCCGGGACGAGGCCAAGGACCCCACCCGCACCATCCCGCGCGCCACCTACACGGCCGTGATCGGCATCGGCGTCTTCTACACCCTCGCCTCGTGGGGGCTCGTGATGGCCTGGGGCCCCGACAACGTCCTCGGCGTGGCCGCCGAGGACCCGGGCGCCATGATCATCGTCACCACCGCCAAGTACCTCGGCGTGGTGGGCGAGGTCATCATCAACGTGCTGCTGATCACGAGCATGTTCGCCTGCGTGCTCTCGTTCCACAACGTGATCACCCGCTACCAGCACTCGATGTCGAACGCCTCGGTGCTGCCGAACGTGCTCGGCCGGGTGCACCCGAAGCACCTCTCGCCGCACACCTCCTCGGTCGTGCAGAGCGCCACCGCGGCCGTGCTGATCGTCGTCTTCGCGCTGCTCGGGCTCGACCCGGTGCTGCAGGTGTTCACCTGGTTCGCCGGCGTCGCCACCCTCGCCATCGCGATCCTGATGGCCATCACATCGCTGGCCGTGATCGTCTACTTCGCCCGCACCCGGCAGGACCGGCGGCTCTGGAACACGGTCGTCGCCCCCGCCCTCGGGTTCCTCGGGCTGATCGGCTCGGCGGTGATCATCATCGCGTACTTCCCGATCATGGTCGGCGACGTCGACGCCGACGGGGTGCCCGTCTTCGGCGGGGTGAGCATCGCGCTGCTGGCCCTCGTGGTGATCTTCCCGCTGATCGGGCTCGTGCAGGCCGCCGTGCTGCGGAGCCGCCGGCCGGCGGTGTACGCGACCATCACCGACGCGATCAGCGACTCGAGCGCCTCGACGGTGCCCGGGGCCCCGGGCGCCTGACGCGCATCCGCTCTTCACCACCGATCTCACCGCCGCCGACCCCAGCAGCACCGACCTCAGCAGCACCGACCTCACCAGAATCAACCGGACAGGAACCATCATGACCATCGTCGAGACCGACCTCGCCGCCGCCGACCCCACCACCCCGCCGCACCCGCTCGCGAGCCTCGCGGCCGACGAGTTCACGCGCATCCGGGACCTCGTCACCGCCCTGCCCGACTTCACCGCCACCACGCGCTTCGCCTACGTCGGCCTCGACGAGCCGCACAAGCGCGAGGTGCTCGCCTGGCAGGACGGCGAGGGGCCGCTGCCCGAGCGGCGCGCGCGGGTGATGCTGCTCGACATGGCGACCGGGCGCTCGACCGACAACGTCGTGTCGATCGGCTCGGCGGAGGCGCCGGGCGCGCTGCTGTCGACCGTCGTGCTCGACGGCTCGCGCGGCCAGCTCCCGGTGCTGATCGAGGAGTTCGAGGCCATCGCCGACATCGTGGCGGCCGACGAGCGCTGGGTCGCCGCCCTCTCCCGGCGCGGCCTCACCGTGCAGAACGTGATCTGCGTGCCGCTCTCGGCGGGGTACTACGACTTCCCCGAGGAGGAGGGGCGGCGCATCCTGCGCGTGCTCGCGTTCAAGCAGGAGTACCCCGAGGACCACCCCTGGGCGCACCCCGTCGACGGGCTGTCGGCCTACGTCGACACCGCCACCCGCTCGGTCACGCGACTGATCGACGCCACCGACCTGCCGGTTCCGGCCACCTCGGGCAACTTCGACGACCCCGCCCTGCAGGGGCCGCCGCTCGACACCTTGAAGCCCATCGTCATCACCCAGCCCGAGGGGCCGTCGTTCACGGTCGAGGGCGAGACGGTGTCGTGGGGCAACTGGACCTTCCAGGTCGGCTTCGACACCCGCGAGGGCCTCGTGCTGCGGCAGCTCGCCTGGACCGACCAGGTCACCGGCGCCTCGCGGCCCATCATCTACCGCGCCTCGATCGACGAGATGCTCGTGCCCTACGGCGACCCCTCGCCCGTGCGGTTCTGGCAGAACTACTTCGACACGGGCGAGTACCTGTTCGGGCGCTTCACGAACTCGCTGGCGCTCGGCTGCGACTGCGTGGGCGAGATCCACTACTTCGACGCGACCCTCGCCGACGAACTCGGCAACCCGTACACGATCTCCAACGGCATCTGCATGCACGAGGAGGACTTCGGCACGCTCTGGAAGCACTCCGACATGTTCACCGGCTCGAACGAGACCCGCCGCTCGCGCCGCCTCGTCATCTCGTTCTTCACCACCGTCGGCAACTACGACTACGGCTTCTACTGGTACCTCTACCTCGACGGCACCATCGAGTGCGAGGCGAAGCTGACGGGCATCCTGTTCACCTCGGCCTACCCGGGCCTCTCGGCCGACGGCGCCGACTACCCCTACGCCTCGGAGGTCGCCCCCGGGCTCGGCGGGCCGTACCACCAGCACCTCTTCTCGGCCCGGCTCGACATGACGGTCGACGGCGTCGCCAACGCGGTCGACGAGGTCGACGTGGTGCGGGTGCCGATCGGGGAGGGCAACGAGCACGGCAACGCCTTCACGAAGGGCGTCACCCGGCTGACGACCGAGGGCTCGTCGGGGCGCGTCGCGGATGCGTCGGTGGGCCGGGCCTGGCACATCGTGAACCCCTCCACGCTCAACGGCCTCGGGCGGCCCACCGGCTACGTGCTGCTGCCGCAGGAGGCGCCGACGCTGCTCGCCGACCCCTCGTCGTCGATCGCCAAGCGGGCCGAGTTCGCCACGAAGCACCTCTTCGTCACCGCCTACGACCCGGCCGAGCGTTACGCGGCGGGCGACTTCGTGCACCAGAACCCGGGCGGCGACGGCATCACGCGCTTCATCGCCGACGACGCGCCCATCGACGGCGAGGACATCGTGCTCTGGCACACCTTCGGGCCCACCCACTTCCCGCGGCCCGAGGACTGGCCCGTGATGCCGGTGGACTACGCCAAGTTCACCCTGAAGCCGTACGGGTTCTTCGACCGGAACCCGGCGCTGAACGTGCCGGCGCCCTCCCAGCCGGCCGGTGACCACTGTGCGCACCACGGCGGTTCGGAGCTGCTCGCGGGTGACGGCCACGGCGGCGACGACGTCGCCGGCCACGCTACCGGCCACGCTCACTGAGGGCGGCGGGCGCGATGGGTGAGCTGCTGCACGCCGGGGCGCTCGTGCCGGCCGCGGTCGGCGCGTGCTGCACCCTCGGCGCCCGCCGCTCGGGCCGCGCGGCGGCGGGGGTCTCGGCGATCGTGATGCTCCTCGCCATGCTCGACACGGTGTTCCGGATGCCCGGCTTCCCCGCCCTCGTCTGGGCCGCGCTGCTCATCGGCACGGCCCTCGCGGCGGCGGTCTCGGCGCGGGCCGCCTCCCGGGCGCGGGCGGCGGTCGTCGGCCGGGCCGCCTCCCGCACTCGGGCGGCGGTCGTGCATCCGGTGATGGCGCTGCACGGCGGGCTGGGGATGATCGTGATGGCGGGCCTCCTGCTCGTGATGGGCTTGCCGGCGTCGGGGGCCGCTGTCTCGGACGCGGTCGCCGTCACGGCCTCGGTCTCGGTCTCGGCGGGCCATCACGGTGGGGGAGCATCCGGAGCCCTCGTGGCGCTGGTCGGGGTGGGCTCGCTCGCCTACGCCGGCTACAGCGTCGTGGTGGCGCTGCGCCTCGCCCGCGCCGATCCCGGGCGGAGGGCAGTGCGTCGCTGGCTGCCGGTCGTCGAGGTCGCGGGCATGGGCGCGTCGACGCTGCTGATGCTGCTCGCCCTCGCGGCCTGACCGGCCGTCGGCGGGGCGCGATAGGGTGGGCGGGACGTTCTAGGAGGCGCACATGGTGGTCGGAGATCTGCTGCTCGGTTTCATCGGGCTACTCAGCCTGGTGACCGGTGTCCTGGGCCTCGCGGCCCTCATCGCGATGGTCAAGGCCTCCTACAACGGCTGACCTGCCGCGGTGCGCCGCCTCGACAGGGGCTGCCTCCGCCGAGTGAGGTGTTCGCGGGATCGCCACCGGGTGCGGGCGCGATCACACGTGGCCGACGACCACCGTCGCATCTGAGGACTCGTCCCGCTCGATGCGCGGGTGAAGGCCCGCCGCCTCGAACAGCGCCGCCGTCAACGAGGCCTGCTGCTCGCTGGTCTCGATCAGCAGCCGCCCGCCCCCGGCGAGCCACTCGGCGGCCCCGGCGACGATCCGCCGCTGCAGGTCGAGCCCGTCCCCGCCCCCGTCCAGCGCGATCGGCGCCTCGTGCACGCGCGCCTCAGCGGGCATCGTCGCGATCGCGGCGCTCGGAACATACGGCGCGTTCACCACCATCACGTCCACCCGCCCCCGCAGCCCCGCCGGCAGCGCCTCGAACAGATCCCCCTCGAACACCCTCCCGTCCCCCAGATTCCGCCGAGCGCTCGCCACCGCCCCCGCTTCCACATCGGCGCCCCACACCTCGAACCCCCCGCCGCCGTCCACCGCGCCGCCCCGGTCGACCGCCTCGACCCCCGCGCCGGCGTCAGCCGAGCCGCTCTGGCCGACTGCGCCTAGCTCCACGCCGACGTGAACCGGGTTGCCCTGGTCGATTCCGCCTGGCACCACGCTGCCGTCGGCGGGGCCGCCCTGAGTGACCGACTCGAACCCCGCGTTGCCGTCGACGGGGCCGCCCGGGTCGGCCGGCACGAAGACGGTGTCGCCGTCGGCGTCGGTGGTGAGACGGATGCGCCCCTCGCCGTACGCCGCGATCGCCGCCCCGATGGCACCCGAGCCGCAGCACATGTCGACCACCACGGCGCCGTCGGGCGCATCCCGAACCGCGGCCCGCACCAGCAGCTCGGTGCGCCGCCGCGGCACGAACACCCCTGGGCCAACCACGACCCGCAGCCCCGCGAACGCCGCCCACCCCACGAGATGCTCGAGCGGCCGCCCCGCCACCCGCTCCCCGACGAGCCTCTCCAACTCCCCGCGGTCGCCCGCCGCGGCCTCGATCACGACGGCGGCCTCCTCCTCGGCGAACACGCACCCACCGGCCCGCAGCGCCCGGACGACCCACCCCGTCCCGCCGACCCAACCCCTCCCGTCGCTGCCGCCAGTCCCGTCGGCGCTGCCCGTCTCGCCGACCCGTTCCAACTGGCCGCTGCCGTCTGTCCCGTCGGCGCTGTCGGCCCCGCCGATCCGGCCCGTCCCGTCGCCGCCCGGCGCCATCCGATTCACGGGCGCAACTCTACCCACGGGGTTCGGGGGACCGGCTACGGACAGGGCGTGAGCGCCTCCACTGCCGTGGTGAGCGACGCCGTGCCCCCGAGTAGCACCACTTCGGATGTGCCCTTCGATGCCAGACGCGACAGGACCGGGCGCGGCACGCAGCCCGGAGGCACGATGTAGAGCGGATTGTGCCGCGTGCCCGTCAGCACTCCGCCCACCAGCGCGTCGGGGAAGTTCGCGCCCGTGGCGAAGTAGACCGTGCTGAAGTCGGCGAGGAAGTGGTCGTTGACGACCGAGGAGACCGCGTACCGGTCGGCGCCGCCGAGGCGCACCGATTCGACGCTGGGGGAGAGGGTGTCCATGACCCCCTGCGAGACGGACAGGACTCCGCCCATGATCACGAGCGAACTCGGGGCCGCCGCTGCGATCGCCCGCTGCGTGTCGCTGTCGGCCACCGGGGCGCCGCCGTCGACGAGCAGCACCGGCGAGTTGTAGATGGCGGCCGGGGACACCGCGGACAGAGCATCCGGGAAGTTGGTGCCGGTTGCCACGAAGACGTTGTCGGCGCCCGCGGGGAAGGCCTGGGCCGCGAGCGCGCGGCTGACCGCATAGCGGTCGACCCCGGCGAGGCGCCCGACCACCGCGCGAGGAGCTGCCGCGCCGAGCTGGCCGAGCACCCGGCTCGAGACGGCGCTCTCGCCGCCGACGACGATCACCGATCGCGGGTTCAGCCGCGTCAGCGCGGCCAGCACCGACGGCGGAGCGGCGTCGGGCGCCGTCAGCAGCAGCACGCCGCCCTGCACGACGGCGGGCGGCCCGGCACTCAGCGCGTCGGGGTAGTTCGCCCCCGATGCCACGTACACCACGTCGGCACCCGAGGGCCGCGTCAGCAGCGCCACGGCCGCCCCCAACTCGTACCGATCCCCGGCGCTCAACCGGCTCACCCGGATCGCAGCCAACGCCTCCGCCTCCTCCTTCGTCCCGAGCGACTCCCCCGGGCCGGCTCCGTCGCCGGCCGCAGGAGACGAGGCAGAAGCCGCCCCGGGTCCGCTCGACAACGTCGCGAGCACCAGCAGGGCGACACCCAGCGTGGCGAGGCCCTCGCGCATCCTGGCGTGCCGCCCGGCGTGTGCGCGGATCATGGCTTCAGGAAGCCCTTGAGCTGCGCTTCGACCGACGCGTCGATCGCCGCGGTGCCGCCGAGGATCACGATCGAGCTCGGCTTCAGGCGGGTCAGCTCGGCCTTGATCGGATCGGGGATCGAGGACTTCGTGACGAGCAGCACCGGCGCCTCCTTCACGATCGCGGCCGCCGCCCCGGACAGTGCGTCGGGAAAGTTCTCGCCCGAGGCGATGTACACGGTCGACGCCGCGGCGAAGGTCGAGGCCGAGGTGGTGGCCGAGACCTCGAAACGGTCCTTCCCTCCGATCCGGATGATCTCCGACTGGATCTGAGTGCCGAGAGTGTCGAACACGGTGTCGTCGATCGCCTGCGGGCCTCCCAGCACGGCAAGGGCGGCCGGCTTCTCCCGATCCAGCTCGTCGAGGACAGCGGGGCTGATCACCGACTTGCGGACGAGAAGCACCGGGCCGCCTCGATGGCCGGCGGCCGCGGCGCCCGAGAGCGCGTCGGGGAAGTTCTCGCCCGAGGCGACGAAGCTCACGGGCAGCGGCGCGGTCGGGAAAGCATCGTGGGCAGCCGCTGCGGACACCTCGAACCGATCGGCACCGCCGATGCGCTCCACTGCCGGGGCCAAAGGCAGGATCTGCCCGAATGTCGCCTCGCTGATCGACGCCGTGCCGCCGAGGACGATGATCTTCATCGGATGCACCCGAGCAAGCTCGGCACGCACCGCTTCGGGCAGCGCGTCCTTCCGCGTCAGAAGCACCGGCCCGCTGCGCATCCCCGCGAGCGCCGAGGCCGACAACGCGTCGGCGAAGTTCTCGCCCGACACCACATAGGCCACCGGAACAGAGGTGACCGCCCCGAAGGTGTTGGCCGAAATGGCCGCCGAGACCGCGAACCGGTCATCGCCGCCGATGCGATGCACGCCGTCAGGGGCCGCGGAGGCGGGGGCGACCGCAGCGGAGGCGAGCAGCACTCCCAGAGTCAGGGTCGCAGCAGGGGCGAGGGTGCGGATGCGCATGGGTTCTCCGATCGTCGGTGTCGACCGGAGGGGCCGGTCGGAACCGAAAGTAGCGGAGAACGCCGCATTAAGCGAGGATTATTCAGCAGAAGGGAGGGAGGACTCGATGAGGGCGACGATGGCCGGGTCGTCGGGCTCCGTCGAGGGGCGGAAGCGGTGGACGGCGCCGTCGGGGGTGACGACGAACTTCTCGAAGTTCCACTTGACCCGCCCCGCCTTGCCGTCGGCGTCGGGCGTCTTGGTGAGCTCCTGGTACAGCGGGTGCGCCGAGCGCCCGTTGACCTTGACCTTGTCGAACATAGGGAAGGTGACGCCCCAGGTCATCGAGCAGTACTCCTTGATCTTGTCGGTGTCGCCGAGCTCCTGCAGGAACTGGTTGCTCGGGAAGCCGAGCACCGTGAAGCCCCGCGCCTCATAGCGCTTCTGGAGCTCCTCGAGCTTCTCGTACTGCGGGGCCAGGCCGCAGCGCGACGCGACGTTCACGATCAGCTTGACGGGCGCGTAGTCGGCGAGCGTCGAGGACGCCCCGTCGATGGTGGTGAGGGGGATGTCGTCGAGTGCCATGATCCGCATCCTACGCGCCGCCGCACCCCGCGCAGTCGACCACCGAACGAGAACGAGAGGCGACGCAGAACACTCCCAGCGACCGCCGCAGCCCCCCGCGTAGCCTGATCGGCACATGGACATCCTCATCGACCTCGTGCTGCTCCTGATCGCCCTGCTGGCCGTCGTCGGCGGCTGGCGGCGCGGCGCCCTGATGACGGCCGCGGCCCTCGCCGGCATCGTCGCGGGCGCCTGGCTCACGGGCGTCGTGGCCCCACCTGTCGTCGACTGGCTCGCGACCCGGGGCTGGAGCAGCCCTCTGCAGCGCACCCTCGCCGCGGCGGCCGTGCTCATCCTGAGCATCGCGCTCGCCTCGGCCGTGCTCACCCTGGTCGCGTCGCTCCTGCGCCGCGTCATCGGCATCGTGCGGATCGGCCGCGGCATCGACGCCCTGGGCGGCGGCGTGCTGGGTCTCGTCACCTGGGCCGTCGTGGTGTGGCTGCTCGCCGGCTTCCTGCAGACCACCGGCATCCCGCCCGTCACCCAGGCGGTGGCGTCGTCGCGGGTGGTCGCGACCCTCGACCGCATCGCCCCCGTGCCCGCCGAGAGCGCCCTCGGCACGCTCGGCGAGGCGCTCGACGGGGCGGGCTTCCCCGAGGTGTTCGCGTTCGGCGAGGAGATCATCCCGGGCGCCCCCGAGCCCGATCCCTCGGTTCCGGATGCGGTGAACCAGGTTTCGGGCGGCGTCGTCCGCATCCTGTCCTCCGCTCCCCGGTGCGGCACCGACGCCGAGGGCAGCGGCTGGGTCGTGGCGGGCGACCGCGTCGTGACGAACGCCCACGTCGTGGCGGGCAGCGACGCGCTCACCGTGCAGCTCGGCGGACAGGGCCGGCTCTACGACGCCCGCCTCGTCGTCTTCGACCCCCAGCGCGACCTCGCGGTGCTCGACGTGCCCGGCCTCCCCGCCGATCCGCTACCACTCGGCACCGAGCTGGCCTCCGGCGACTCCGCCACGGTCGCGGGCTACCCCGAGAACGGCCCGTACTCCGTCATCCCGTCCCGCGTGCGCGACGTCGTCGACGCGGTCGGCCGCGACATCTACGGCGACGCCACGGTCACCCGCGAGATCTACTCCCTCCGCTCCACCGTGCGGCCGGGCAACTCGGGCGGCCCCCTCTTCGACGACGCGGGGCAGGTCGTCGGGGTGGTCTTCGCCCGCTCGACGGTCGACGCCGAGACGGGCTACGCGCTCACCCTCGACGAGATCGCGCCGGTGCTCGCGGCGGTCTCGTCGACCGAAGAGGTGGCGTCGGGCGCCTGCTCGAGCTGAGGTCGGCCGCGGGGTGAACGGATGCCCGCGCATCCGTGCACCGAAGAGATGTGTACAGCGTTCACATGCTCTGCTACCGTGACCTCACGACCACAGCGAGGAGCCTTCGATGACCACCCTGAACCCCTACATCAACTTCCGCGGCCAGGCGAAGGAGGCGGCGGAGTTCTACCAGTCCGTCTTCGGCGGCGAGCTCGGCCTGAGCACCTTCGGCGACTTCGGCATGCCGGTCGAGCCGGGTGAGGAGCACCTGGTGATGCACGCGCAGCTCACCACGGCGGGCGGGCTGGTGCTGATGCTCTCCGACACGCCCACCCACATGGAGCTGACCGTGGGCAACAACATCTCGGTGTCGCTCAGCGGCGGCCCCGGCGAGAGCGACGAGCTGCACGGGTACTTCGACCAGCTGGCCGAGGGCGGCACCGTCACCGAGCCCCTGGTGGAGGCGCCCTGGGGTGACAGCTTCGGCATGGTGGTCGACCGCTTCGGCATCAACTGGCTGGTCAACATCGGCGGGGCCCCGCAGGAGCAGTAGCTAGGCGTTGACCGCCGCGACCGCCGCGTCGAACCGCCCCTCGACCTCGGCGAACCGCAGGAACTTCACGCGCTCGACGAGGATCTCGGCGGCGTGCGGGTTCGCCCGCAGCAGCGCCATCACCTCGTCGGCGAAGTCGTCGAGCGGCAGGAAGCCGGGCTGCTCGGCCTGGCCGGGCATCAGGTCGGTCTGCACCGCCGGCGGCACGAGCTCGATGACCTCGACCGAGGTCGACGCCAGCTGCAGACGGATGCTCTCGCTGAAGCGGTGGATGAAGGCCTTCGACCCGTTGTACGTGGGCGTCGCGGCGAGCGGCAGGTGCGCGAGCCCCGACGACACGGTCATCACGGTCGCGTGCGGACGCGTCTGCAGGTGCTCGACGAAGGCGGCGACGAGGCGCAGCGGACCGACGATGTTCGTCTCGACCACGCGCAGGGCGTCGTCGAGGAAGCCGGCGTCGCGCACGTCCTCGGCGGTCATGATCCCCGCCATGGCGATGATCGCGTCGAGCTCGGGGTGGCGCTCGAGCACGGTGTCGCGGGCGGCGGTGACGGAGGCGGGGTCGGTGATGTCGATCGGCACGGTGTCGAAGCCGTGCTCGCCGGCGAGGCGATCGAGCAGCTCGGTGCGGCGGCCGCCGATGACGACGGTGCTGCCGGCGGCCTGGAGCCGCAGGGCGAGGGCGAGTCCGATGCCGGAGGTGGCGCCGGGGAGGAAGACGGTGCTGGTTGTGATGTCCATGCGCCCAGCCTGCGCGTCGCCGGTCGCGGGCGGGAGGGGAGCGCTTGTCGGGGGATCGGCGATCCCTGTCTCCGGATGCGCGCTGCGCCGATAATCGGATCATGAACCGCGCCGCCCTCGCCGACTTCCTCCGCGCCCGCCGCACCGGGCTCCGGCCCGAGGACGTCGGCCTCTCGGCCGGGCCCCGCCGCCGGGTCGCGGGGCTGCGGCGCGACGAGGTGGCGGCGCTCGCCGGCATGTCGACCGACTACTACGTGCGGCTCGAGCAGGTGCGCGGGCCGCAGCCGTCCGAGCAGATGCTGGCCGCGCTGGCCCGGGCGCTCCGGCTGAGTCTGGACGAGCGCGACTACCTCTACCGCCAGGCCGGCCACACGGCGCCGGCCCGCACCCCACTCGACACCCACGTGGCCCCGGCGCTGATGCGGGTGCTCGACCGGCTCGAGAACACGCCGGCGCTCGTGCTGTCGAGCCTCGGCGAGACGCTGCTGCAGAACGAGCTGTCGAAGGCGCTGATGGGCGACCACTCCCGCCACACCGGTGCGGCCCGCAGCGGCACCTACCGCTGGTTCACCGATCCGGGCGAGCGGGAGCTGTACCCCGAGTCCGACCGGGCGCGGCAGAGCCGGGCGCAGGTCTCGGGCCTGCGGGTGGCGTACGGGGCGGCGGGGGAGCGGTCCCGCGCGGGGGCGCTCGTGCGCGAGCTGCGTGCCGTGAGCGAGGAGTTCGAGGCGATCTGGCAGACGCAGGTGGTGGCGCAGCGCTTCGAGGATCACAAGGTGCTCGTGCATCCGGAGCTCGGCCCGATCGAGCTGGACTGCCAGGCCCTGCTCACTGAGGACCAGGGCCAGACCCTCCTCGTGCTCACCGCAGCGCCTCGCAGCGAGGCCGCCGCCAAGCTCGAGCTGCTCGCCGTGCTCGGTCGGCAGCGATTTGTCCATTCCGGGGAATATACTTCCGGGGAATGAGCTTGAGGAGGGCATGGATCCCTTCTTCGACGCCCTGGTGCGCTACGAGACCGAGCTCTGGAACCTGATCGAGCGCGAGCTGGCGAACGACCCGGCGAGCAGTGTGGGCCTCGCCCGGCTCGAGGCGCTGCGGGTCGTCGACGCGCACGGCGGCGCGGCCCGGGTGCAGGACATCAAGGACGATCTGGTGATCACCGTCGGCGCCGCGAGCAAGCTCGTCGACCGGCTCGAGCGCGACGGCCTGGTCGAGCGGCGGCCCAATCCCGGCGACCGCCGGTCGGCGCTGGTCTCCCTCACGGCCGAGGGGGCGGATGCGCGTGCCGCCGCCGAGGGCGTCGCCGCCGCCGCCCTCGCCCGCCACCTGGCCGCCGCCGGGGTGGACACCGCCGCTCTGACGGCCGACCTCACACGCCTCCGCACCGCCCTCATGTCGGCCGTGCCCGCCATCCACGCCGTCGCCACCCCCGCCGCTCCGGCCGTCGCCACCCCCGCCGCTCCCGCCCTCACCACCGACCCAGAGACCGAGGCCCCCTCATGACCGCTCCCGCCGCACCCGGTCCCGCCACTCCCCTCGCCGCCACTCCGGCGCCCACCATGCGCGCCGTCGTCGTCGACCACCCGGGCGGCCCGGAGGTGCTCGAGCTCCGCGACGTCCCGCGCCCCACCGCCGCGACCGGCCAGGTGCTGATCGAGATCAAGGCGTTCGGCCTCAACCGCTCCGAGCTGCACTTCCGCCAGGGCGTCGCCTACTCGGGCAGCTTCCCGCGCATCCCGGGCATCGAGGCCGTGGGCGTCGTCGCCGACGACCCGAGCGGTCGCCTCGCCACCGGCACACAGGTGGCGACGCTGATGGGCGGCATGGGCCGCGAGTTCGACGGTGGGTACGCCGAGTACGTCGTGGTGCCCGCGACCCAGGTCGTGCCCTTCGCGAGCGGGCTGCCCTGGTCGACGCTCGGCGCCGTGCCCGAGATGCTGCAGACCGCCTCCGGTTCGCTCCGGGTCGGGGTCGAGTCCCGCGCCGGCCAGACGCTGCTGATCCGCGGCGGAACGTCCTCGATCGGTCTGGCGCTGGCCGTGCTCGCCAAGCGGCAGGGGCTCACGGTGCTCTCGACGACACGATCGGATGCGCGCCGCCCCCTCCTGGAGTCCGCCGGCGTCGACCACGTGCTGATCGACGACGGCGCGCTCGCCGACCGGGTGCGCGCGCTCGTGCCGGGTGGCGTCGACGGTGCCGTGGAGCTCGTCGGCGTGAACGTGATGAAGGACACCCTCCGCGCCGTGCGCGCCGGCGGCACCGTCTGCTTCACGGGCATGCTCAGCGACCAGTGGACGATCCCGGAGTTCTACCCGATGGAGTGGCTGCCGAACGGCGTGCGCCTCACCGCCTACTCGGGCGATGCGTCCGACCTGCCGCCGGAGGTGCTGCAGGGCTTCCTCGACGACGTGGCCGCGGGGCACGCGACGGTGCCGATCGGCCGGGTCTACGCCCTCGACGAGATCGCCCGGGCCCACCGCGACCTCGAGGCGGGCACCGTCGGCGGCAAGGCCGTGGTCGTCCTCTCATCGGAGACGCACAGCCAGTCATAGGGGAGTGCAAGCCCCGCCTGGGCCCGCACCTTCGAACGGTGCGTAGCAAGGGGGTATGGACACCGACACCAGAACCCCCGGGCGCCGACCCCGGCGCCGCACCGTCGTCATCGCCTCCGCAGTCGTCGTGGCGCTCACCCTCGGCGGCGGAGCCGCGTGGGCGGCCGAGCGCTACCTCGTGCCGCACGTCGCCATCGCGAACGTCGACGAGTACGAGGCCGCCCAGGCCGCCCAGGCCGCCGGCACGACCACCGCCGACGGCACGACCACCGCCACCGCCACCGACGGCACGAGCACCACGACCACCGACGGCACCGGCACCGGCACCACCGCCGTCTCCGTGCAGACCGTCACCACCGGCTCCGGCACCGACACCGTCACCTACTACGTCGCCGACGTCACCCTCGGCACCGCCACCGACCTCCGCTCCGCCTTCGCCGACGACGCCTTCGGCCAGAACATCACGGCGACCACCTCAGCCATCGCCGAGGACAACGACGCGATCTTCGCGATCAACGGCGACTACTACGGCTTCCGCGACACCGGCATCGTCATCCGCAACGGCGTCGTCTATCGCGATGACGGCGCCCGCGAGGGACTCGCCTTCTACACCGACGGCCGCGTCGAGGTCTACGACGAGACCGCCACCACCGCCGACGAGCTGGTGGCCGGCGGCGTCTGGAACACCCTCAGCTTCGGCCCCGCCCTCATCGAGGACGGCGCGATCCTCGACGGCATCGACGACGTCGAGGTCGACACGAACTTCGGCAACCATTCGATCCAGGGCGAGCAGCCCCGCACCGCCGTCGGCGTGATCGACGAGAACCACCTCGTCTTCGTCGTGGTCGACGGCCGCAACGAGGGCCACAGCGCCGGGGTCACCATGACCGGACTCGCCGAGATCCTGCAGTCCCTCGGCGCCACCACCGCCTACAACCTCGACGGCGGCGGCTCGTCGACGATGTACTACGACGGCGAGGTCGTGAACGACCCGAACGGCACGCAGGACGAACGCGGCACCTCCGACATCCTCTACATCGCCGCCGAGGGCTGAGCCGTGCTGGTCCTCGTCCCCAGCTACGAACCGGATGCCCGCCTGCTCGACCTCGTCACCGCCCTCCGCGAGGCGGCCCCCGAGGCGACCGTCCTCGTGGTCGACGACGGCAGCGGCCCCGAGTACGCCCTGGCCTTCGACCTGGCGCGCGCGGCCGGAGCCGAGGTCGTCGGCCACCCCGCCAACCGCGGCAAGGGGGCTGCGCTGAAGACCGGCTTCCGTCACGCGCTCGCGAACCATCCGGGCGAGACGGTGGTCTGCGCCGACAGCGACGGCCAGCACCGCGTCGCCGACATCCTGCGCGTGGCCGCTGCGGCGGAGGCGCACCAGGAGGGGTGGGACGCGCATCCGCTCGCCCTCGTGCTCGGCGGACGTCGTTTCACCGGCGAGGTCCCGGCGCGCAGCCGACTGGGCAACACGGTCTCGCGCCTGCTCTTCCGCGCCGCCACGGGTCAGGCCGTCGGCGACACGCAGACCGGCCTGCGCGCCTACCCGCCCGCGCTGCTGCCCTGGCTGCTCGAACTGCGGGGCGAGCGTTTCGAGTACGAGCTGACGGTGCTGCTCGAGGCCGGGCCGGCCGGTCATCGCATCGTGGAGCTCGAGATCGAGACCGTCTACCTCGACCGCAACGCCTCCTCGCACTTCCGGCCGGTGGTCGACTCCTGGCGCGTGCTGCGGCCGCTGCTCGGCTATGCGGCGTCGTCGGCCGGGGCCTTCGTGCTCGATCTGGTGCTGCTGCAGCTGCTGATGACCGCGACCGGCTCGCTACTCGTCGCGGCCGTCGGGGCCCGCGCGGTGAGCGCCACGGTGAACTTCGCCGTCAACCGGCAGCTGGTGTTCCGGGGTCGCCGACGTCGGCCGGCGGCTCAGGATGCGCTCCGCTACGCCGCGCTCGCGGCCGCCCTGCTGGGGGCGAACGTGCTGCTGCTCGAGGCGCTGACGTGGGCCGGGCTGCCGCTCGTCGCGGCCAAGCTCCTCACCGAGGCGACGCTCTACCTCGTCGGCTTCGCCGCGCAGCGCCGGGTGGTCTTCGCCGCCCGGCTGCGACGGCCGTCACGCCGCTCGCGGCATCAGACGGAGGCGGGCGAGCCCTCGGCGGGGGTGGCCTCGGCGGGCGAGCCGGCTTCGGCGGACGTGTCGGCAGAAGCGTCGGCCGGGGCGTCGGAGGCCGCCTCGGCCTTCGCGGGCGCGGCGTGCTTCGACGACTTCTTCGCCGACTGGCGGGCGACGAGCGCCTCCTTCTCGGCCTTCAGCGACGCCACGGTCGACTCGTCGAGACCGGGGTCGGGCAGGTCGAGGAACGGGCTCGTGCCGCCGGTGCGGGAGTAGACCGCCGAGGCGTAGGCGATGGCGGCTGTGCGCACCTTCGCGGTCGCGCGGTCGCGCTTGCCGTGCCCGCTCTTCTTGTCCTCGAGCACCTCCTGGTGCTTCTCGAGGGCCTTCACGAGGTCTTTCAGAGCCGTCTTCGTCTTCTTCGCCATGCCCGCATTATGCCCGTCGAAGGTTAACAGGGTGCATAGTGGCCTCATGACAGCCACGGCAGCGTCACCCTCGAGTTCCGCGAGTTCCCCGAGCGAGCCGGAACTGAAGAAGGTGATGGGCCCGAAGCTCCTGCTCCTGTTCATCATCGGCGACATCCTCGGCACCGGCATCTACGCGCTGACGGGTCAGGTCGCGGCCGAGGTGGGTGGCGCGGCCTGGCTGCCGTTCCTCATCGCGTTCGTCGTCGCGACCATCACCGCGTGCTCGTACCTCGAGCTGGTGACCAAGTACCCGCAGGCGGCCGGGGCGGCGCTGTACGCGCACAAGGCCTTCGGCATCCACTTCGTCACCTTCCTGATCTGCTTCACGGTGATGTCGTCGGGCATCACCTCGGCGTCGGCCGCGGCGGGCGCCTTCGCCAGCAACTTCGCCATCGGCTTCGGGCTCGGCGAGGGCCCGGGGCTTGCGCTCCTGATCGCGCTGGCCTTCATGATCCTGATCGCCGCCGTGAACCTCCGCGGTGTCGCCGAGAGCGTGGGCCTGAACGTCGTGCTGACACTCGTCGAGCTCTCGGGCCTGCTGCTGGTGATCTTCATCAGCTTCTTCGCGATCTTCGGCGGCCAGGCCGACTTCTCCCGGGTCGTGGCCTTCGACACCCCCGACGACAAGAGCGTGTTCCTCGCCATCTCGACGGCGACCTCGCTCGCCTTCTTCGCGATGGTCGGCTTCGAGGACTCGGTGAACATGGCCGAGGAGACCAAGAACCCCTCGAAGATCTTCCCCAAGGTGATGCTGACCGGGCTCGGCATCACCGCCGTGATCTACGTGCTGGTGTCGATCGTCGCGGTCGCCATCGTCCCCGTCGGCGAGCTGGCCGGCAACGACACCCCACTGGTGACGGTGGTGCAGACGGCGGCACCCGACTTCCCGATCTCGGCGCTGATCCCCTTCATCTCGCTCTTCGCGGTCGCCAACAGCGCCCTGATCAACATGATGATGGCGAGCCGCCTGCTCTACGGCATGTCCAAGCAGGGCGTGCTGCCGCCGTTCCTGTCGAAGGTGCTGCCGAAGCGGCGCACGCCGTGGGCCGCCATCCTGTTCACCACCGCCATCGCGCTGGGGCTCACGGCCTTCGTCTCGATCGACCCCGACAACCCCATCGCCGTGCTCCTCGGCGGCACCACCTCGCTGCTGCTGCTCGCGGTGTTCTCGGTGGTCAACGTGAGCGTGCTGGTGCTGCGCAAGAAGCGCGTCGAGCACAAGCACTTCCGCACGCCGACCGCGCTGCCCGTGATCGGTGCGATCGCGTGCCTCTACCTCGTGCTGCCGTGGACCTCGGGGCGTCCGCCCGAGCAGTACGAGATCGCGGGCATCCTGCTGGTGCTCGGCATCGTGCTCTGGGCGATCACCTTCATCCACCGTCGCCGCAGCGGCTACGGTGGCGCGGCCGAGCTCGACACCCGGGCGCTGACCGCGGTCGAGCGCGGCCCCGACGCCGACTGACCCCGCACGCGACCAGTCCAGCGGATGCTCTACGCCAGCGCCCGCTCGAACTCCCGCAGCATCGCGTCGCCGAAGAGGGCGAACGACACCGCCCCGGCGTAGGGCGAGGCGTTCACGCTGTCCACCGCGATGCGTGCCGCGCTGTCGGCCGGCCACCCGTAGACCCCGGCGCTGATCGCCGGGAACACGACGGAGGCGGCGCCGAGCTCGCCCGCGACCTCGAGCGAGCGGCGGTAGGCCGAGGCCAGCACCGCCGACCGGTCATCCGTCGTGCTGTGGACGGGGCCCACCGTGTGGATGACCCAGCGCGCCGGCAGCCGGCCGGCCGTGGTGGCGACGGCGTCGCCGGCGGGCAGGCCGTCGGGGAAGCGGGTGCGCCTGAGCTCCCGGCACTCGGCGAGGATCTCAGGGCCGCCCCGGCGGTGGATGGCGGCGTCGACCCCGCCGCCGCCGAGCAGTGAGCTGTTCGCGGCGTTCACGATCGCGTCGGCCGCGACGGTGGTGATGTCGGCGCGGAGAAGGGTGATCGAGCCTGTCATGCCCTGACGGTGCTCGGCGCGGCGACGGGGACGGGCGCCGGACGGGCGTGCCGCTCGAGCGCGGCCTGGGCCTCGGCGAGGCTCTCGTGCTGGCCGAGGGCGTGCCCCGTGACGGCGGTGGTCACGAACAGGCTGCGACGGCGCTGCGAGACGATGCCGGCCGGGCGGCCGTGCTCGTCGACGGCGACCCAGAGGTCGGGCTGCGGGCAGCGCCAGGTGAGGGCGGTCACGTCGTCGTGCCGCGGGGAGTGGTCGGGGCCGCCGGAGCGGTCGGTCGAGAGTTCTGCGATCGTCATCGATGCCTCCAGTGTTCCGGAGCTTTCTGCCTCGTGGCACCGCTCCTCAGCATCAGGCCTACCCGGGGTGCGGATGCGCGGCGAGGGGTTGACGCGGGGCCTTCGCGGTGCATCCCACCCGCCGAGCTACCGAGCCGACTCAGCCCTGGCGCGCCTTGAAGCGCGGGTTGAGCTTGTTGATCACGAACACGCGGCCGCGGCGGCGCACGACCTGCGACCCGGGCATGGTCTTCATGGACTTGAGGGAGTTGCGGACCTTCATGTCGATCTCCTCGACTTCTTATTGAGAATGGTTATCGATAGAGTACCACCATGATCCCCGCCCGTGTCACTCCGCCCGCCTTCCGCCCCGTGCTCGCCGTGACGCTCGTCAGCGGGGCCTCCTCGACGGCGGTGAACACGGTGGCTCGGCGCCTCGCCGTACCGGGAGCGTCGCCGGCGATCCCTCCCGAGCAGCTCGAGTTCGAGGGCGACGACGGCGACGCCGCGGCACTCGCCCTCGGACTCGCCGATGCGCTCGACGCCGACGCGCGCGCCACCGGCTCCGGCCACCGCGTCATCGCGATCGAGCCCGGCGTCGACGTGCTGGAGGCGGCGCTGATGCTCGAGCACCTGCTCGAGTCGCGGGAGCCGCACGTCACGCCCATCGCCGTGCGCGACGTGGTCGCGGTCACGACGTCGGCCGAGATCGACCGCCTGCTCTTCGGATGCCCGCCCGGGTGCCCGGCCGCCGCTGGGCATCCTGGCGCCCACCCCGACGAAGGCGAACCCCACGACGCGGCGGAGCGCCTCGCCTCGCGTCTGGAGGCGTGCTCGGTCGTCGTGCTCCTGGATGCGGCGGCACCCCGGGTGCTCGCCCTGCTGGAGCGGCTGTGCCCGGCGGCGCGTTTGGTCGGGCCCGAGGCGCTGGACGCCGTCCACGCGACGCCGGCGCGTCTCGAGCGGCGGCTCGTGCACCGGATCGCCGCGTCGATGGGCTGGCAGCGGGAGCTCGATCCCTCGGCGCGGGGGCGGGCATCCGGAAGCCCCCTGCAGACGCTGGTGTTCACCGACCCGCGACCGTTCCACCCGGGGCGGCTCGCGAGCGCGGTCGAGCGCTTCACGCCCGGGGAGGTGGGACGGATCGTGCGGTCGCGTGGGCTGACCCGGCTGGCTTCACGTTCGGGTGTCGTCGGCAGCTGGTCGAGCGCGGGCGATCTGCTCAGCCTCGACCCGACCTCGATGCCGAGCTGGCACGCGTCGGCGCCGCTCGGTCAGGAGCTCGTGTTCTTCGGCGAAGGGCTGCGCGTGCAGCGGCTGATCGGACTGCTCGACGAGGCGCTGCTCGACCCGGGCGAGCTGCTGGCCGGGCCGGAGCTGTGGCAGCGGCTGCCCGACCCCTTCCCGAGCTGGGACGCCGGCCGGCACCAGCACTGAGGCGTGCCGACGGGGAGGGCTCAGACGGCCAGCAGCGACTGCAGCGCCGAGGTGAAGATGCCGAGCCCGTCGACGCCCGAGCGCATGGCGACGGCCGTGTCGGGGCCGAAGCCGGCCTCGACGGCGTGCTCGGGGTGCGGCATCAGGCCGACGACGTTGCCGCGCTCGTTGGAGACGCCCGCGATGTCGTTCAGCGAGCCGTTCGGGTTCACGCCGACGTAGCGGAAGGTGACGAGACCCTCGCCCTCGAGCCGCTCGAGCGTCTCGGCTGAGGCGATGTAGCCGCCCTCGCCGTTCTTCAGCGGGATGGTGATCTCCTGGCCGACCTCGAACGCGTTGGTCCAGGCCGTCGAGGCGTTCTCGACCCGCAGCACCTGATCGCGGCAGATGAAGGAGCCGTGGTCGTTGCGGATCAGGCCGCCGGGCAGCAGGTGCGCCTCGGTGAGCATCTGGAAGCCGTTGCAGATGCCGAGCACCGGAACGCCGCGCTCGGCGGCCGCGACGACCTCGCGCATGATCGGCGAGTGCGAGGCGATGGCGCCGCAGCGCAGGTAGTCGCCGTAGCTGAACCCGCCGGGCAGCACCACGGCGTCGACGCCCTGCAGGTCGTGGTCGCCGTGCCAGAGCGCCACCGGCTCGGCGCCGGCGAAGCGCACCGCGCGCTGGGCGTCGCGGTCGTCGAGCGAGCCGGGGAAGGTGACGACGCCGACGCGGGTCATGCCAGCGCTCCGGAGGCGGCAGCGCTGTGGGCGCCGGCCTCGTCGAGCACCGTGATGTTCACCACGTCCTCGATGACGGAGTTCGACAGGAGTTCCTCGGCGATCTCGCGCACGTCGGCGAGCACCGCCGCGTCGACGACGCCGTCGACCGTGAGCTCGAAGCGCTTGCCCACCCGCACCCCGGTGAACTCGCTCTTGCCGAGCCGCGTCAGGGCGCCGGCGACGGCCTTGCCCTGCGGGTCGAGGAGTTCGGCTTTCGGCATGACGTCGACGACGATTTTCGGCACGGCTGCTCCTCGGGGAGTGACGGGGGAGGACGGCCTACAGTCTACCGTCCGCCACGCGGTCCCGGGCATCCTGCTCGCGCACCCGATCGCCGAGCTCCCGGCGCGACCCGGCGCCGAGCTTGCCGCGCGCGGCGTAGATGTGCGACTCGACCGTGCGCACCGAGAGGAAGAGCTGCTGCGCGATCTCCTTGTTGCTCAGCCGGCCCGCCACCAGCAGCGCGATCTCGTGCTCCCGTTCGGTCAGCACGCGGTCGGCCGGGCTCTCGCTCCGGGCGGGGGCGAGGGCGTCGATGGTGCGGTCGAGGCTCTGCCGCCGCTTGCGGTCGGTGACCGAGGGGCCGGCCATCGCGTCGCCCGCCGCCCGCTCGGCCTCGGCCGCGACGAGGGCCGCCTCGGCGGTGCCGAGCTCTCCGGCCGCGACGGCGATGTCGTACTCCACGATGTGCCGCGAGTACCGGAACAGGCGGTGCGCGCGCAGCTGCTCGATGTCGATCTCGTCGAGCACCTGCCTGGCCTCCGCGACCCGGCCCAGCCGGGCGAGCGCGCTGGCGCGCAGATTGCCGACGAGGGGGCGGAAGACGGCGAACTCGATCCGGTCGATCCGGTCGATCGCCGCGCCGAACTCGAGCTCGGCCCGGGCGTCGTCGCCCGCGGCGAACCCGAGGGCGACGCCCGAGACGATGCCGGCCAGAGCGAGCCCACTGCGGTCCTTCCGCTGGGCCGCGACTCCGACGGCGAAGCGCAGCCGGGCGTCGAGATGGGGCGGCACGCTCGTGGCGATCACGCCGGTGAAGGCCTGGAAGCAGATCAGGACGAGCTCGGTGCGCAGCGACACCGGCCGGCTCGTGACGGGGTCGCGATTGATCCGCTCGGCGCGGGCCAGCATCGCGAGCCCGTCGGAGCCGCGCCCCAGCTGGGCGGCGCACATCGACGCGACCACCGATGCGCGCAGCCGCGCGAGCGTGCCCGCCTCGGGCTCGGCGAGCACCCGCAGCGCGTTCCGCTCGCCGCCCGTCCAGTCCAGGTCGAGGTAGCACTCCTCGGCGCGCTGCACGTCGAGCTCGCAGAGCACGCTCCGGTCGGTCACCCCCGCCGCGGCCAGCCACTCCTCGATGTCGGCGAGTGTCTGCCCGGCGGGGTTCCAGGCGATCATGCTGGCCCACCACCGCACCAGGCGGCGGAGCTCCGGCACTGGCACCGTGGCCGGGTCCAGCCGCGAGATCTGGGCGTAGGCCTCGTCGATCTCGTGCAGCCGCGCGAGCGCCCGAGACGCCTCGAGGTTGAGGGCCGGATGCCCGTCCACCGCGAAGCCCAGGGCCACGTAGTCCAGTGCCAGCCCCGCGCGCCCCTCGGCGTTGGCGGCCGCGGCGGCGGTGCCGAGCACCTCGCCCCGCAGCGACGGATCGACCTCCCCGGGCGAGGGCACCGAGTCGCTGCCGGAGTGCCACGCGGCCGCGGCGGCCCGCATGACGGGCTCACTCGTGCCCACCCCCGGTTGGGTGAGCATGCGGCCGATGAGCTCGTCGACCACGGCGTCGACCCGCCCGGGCGGCAGCCGGTGATCGGCCTCCTGGGCGATCGGTGCCGTGGCGTGCAGCAGGCGGTGCGGACCGGTCTCGCGCAGCACCCGGCGGCCGATCAGTGCGTCGAGCACCGCGGGCCGCACCACGCGGCTCAGCGTCGAGTACTCGATCCCGTCGAGCCGGCCGACCAGCGCCAGGGCGAGCTTCTGCTCCTCGTCGTAGCCGTCGACCACCGTGCGCAGGGCGTCGGCGAGTCGCGATCCGGCCCGCGCCCGGCGGGTCTCCCACGGCTCGTGCCCGCCCCCGCGCTGCGCCTCGGCGGCGTCGAGCGCGAGCTCGCGGAGGAGCATCCGGTTGCCGGCGGAGCGCTGGGTGACCACGGCCCGCGTGACCGAGTCGAGCACGTCGTCGCCGACGACGCAGGAGATCAGCTGATCGGCCGTGACGTCGTCGAGCAGCTGCAGGTCGTGGCGCACGGCGGCGCCGTCGAGCCAGAGCTGCGCGAGCACGGGTGGCAGGCCGGAGGCCTGGGTGCAGGGGTCGGTCTCGGCCGTCAGCAGCACGCGGGCGCGGCCCGTGTAGGCCGCGCGGCTGATCGCCTCGAGGTCGGGCTCATCGAACGAGCGGGCGTCGTCGACGACGAGCACGAGCGGGGGCACGCCGGGCACCGGATGCTCGCCGAGCCCCTCGGGCGCCCTCTGCCCGGGCCGCAGCACGACCGGCTCGAGGTCGCGCCGGCGCAGCTCGGCGGTGACGGCGCGCGCCAGATGGCTCTTGCCGCTGCCCGGCACGCCGACGATCACGACGCTCCCGCCGGTGGCCAGCAGCTCGGCGATCTCGGTGGGATCGCGGTCGAGCCCGACGACCTCCTCGGACGGCGCACCGACGACTCGTCGTCGTGCGGTACCCGGCATCCTGGACCCCCCAGGGTCAGCGTGTTTCAGTCGATCCTCGCGATGTCGCCAGGGTGAGCGGATGCTCGACAGCTCCATCGCGTTGTCAACACCCTATCCGGGGCGTGCGGAATACGGACAAGGTGCCCCGGGGAGACGATCTGCACTTGTCGTGCAGCTGGCGCTCGCGGTACGCTTCTTGCCCCCCATCAGGGTGACAATCATTCAGTTTTTCTTTGTTAACCTGCTCGAAATGTTCAGTCTTTCTTTCGTTGCATGGGGCCCCTAGCATGACGGAATCCGTGTGAGCCCTCTCGTCTAGGAGATCCATGTCCGAATCACCCTCGAGGTCGCTGAAAGCGGTCCTCGCCACGATCGCCGGAGGGGCGCTGTTCGCCGCACCCTTCGTCGGCGTCGTGTCCAGCGCCTCCGCCACCGAGGCGCCCGCCGCCACGGCGGAGTACACCATCGCCGAGATCCAGGGCACGGGCGACGCCTCGCCCTTCGCCACGGCCGAGAAGCCGGTGGTGACCACGAGCGGCGTCGTCACCGCGGCCTATCCGGTGGGCGGGTTCAACGGCTACGTCATCCAGACGCCCGGCACCGGTGCCGAGGCCGAGGGCCGCACCGCCAGCGACGCGATCTTCGTCTACTCGAAGGCGACCGTCGCATCCGTCGCCGTCGGGGACCACGTGCAGGTCACGGGAACGGTCACCGAGTTCCAGGGCCTGACCGAGTTCGAGGTCGCCGCGGCCGACGGACTGGTGAAGCTCGACCCGGCCGAGGCCGTCACGCCCCTCGCGCTCACTTTGCCGCTCGACGCCGCCGGCCGCGAAGCCGCCGAGAGCATGCTCGTCGCCCCCCAGGGCGAGTTCACCGTCACGAACAACTACACGACCAACCAGTACGCCGAGATCGGCCTCGCCGCCGGCGACGCCCCGCTGACCACCCCCACGGAGATCGCCCGCCCGGGCACCGACGCGTACGCCGCCGCCGTGGCCGGCAACGCGGCCCGTGCCGTGACGCTCGACGACGGGGCGAGCATCAACTTCCTCGGCTCCGACGCCAACAAGGACATCCCGCTGCCCTACCTCACCGAGAACCCCGACATCGTCGTGGGCTCCTCGGCGACGTTCGCCGCCCCGGTGATCTTCGACTACCGCAACAACGCCTGGAAGTTCCAGCCCACCGCGCAGTACGTCTCGGGTGCGACCGCCCCCGCGACCTTCGCCGGAGAGCAGGACGCCGAGCCCGAGGACGTCGGGGGCGCGCTGCAGATCGCGGGCTTCAACGTGCTCAACTACTTCACGACCACCGGCGACACGCTCACCGGATGCACGTACTACACCGACCGCGACGAGGACCCGGTCACGGTCAACTCCGGCTGCGACGCCCGCGGTGCGGCCGAGCCCGAGGACCTCGCCCGCCAGCAGGCCAAGATCGTCGCGGCGATCAACGGCCTCGGCGCCGAGGTCGTCTCGCTCGAGGAGATCGAGAACTCGGCGAAGTTCGGCGCCGACCGCGACCAGGCCCTGTCGACCCTCGTCGCGGCGCTGAACGCGGCCGCCGGCTCCGAGGAGTGGGCCTTCGTGCCCTCGCCCGCCGCCGACGCGCTGCCGCCGATCGAGGAGCAGGACGTCATCCGCACCGCCTTCATCTACAAGAAGGCCGTCGTGGCTCCCGTCGGAGCCTCGCGCGTGCTGCTCGACCCGGCGTTCGCGAACGCCCGTCAGCCCCTCGCCCAGGAGTTCGCTCCGGTGGGCGCCGAGGGCGGCGAGTTCGTCGCAATCGTGAACCACTTCAAGTCGAAGGGGTCCGGAACGGGCGCCGACGCCGACCAGGGCGACGGGCAGGGCGCCTCGAACGCGTCGCGTGTGGCGCAGGCCACCGCGCTGGTCGCGTTCTCGCAGTCGCTGCAGACCGAGCTCGGCACCACCGACGTGTTCCTGATCGGCGACTTCAACGCCTACAGCCAGGAGGACCCGGCGGTCACGATCACCGACGCCGGCTACGTCGACCAGGGCGCCAAGTCGGGCAAGTACAGCTACTCCTTCGACGGGGCCAGCGGATCGCTCGACCACGTCTACGCCACCCCCTCGGCCGACGCCAAGGTGAGCGGTGTCGACATCTGGAACATCAACTCGGGCGAGACGATCGCGAAGGAGTACAGCCGCTACAACTACAACGCGACGGACTTCTACGACGAGAGCGTCTTCCGCTCGAGCGACCACGACCCGGTGATCGTCGGCTACACGCCGTCGGCCGGCGAGCAGCCGTCGACCCTCGATCTGAACCTGATCGACATCAACGACTTCCACGGCCGCATCGACACCAACACCGTGAAGTTCGCCGGAACGGTGGAGCAGATCAAGGCGCAGAGCCCGAACTCGCTCTTCATCTCCTCGGGTGACAACGTCGGCGCCTCGCTGTTCGCCTCGGCGGTGCAGCAGGACCAGCCCACGATCGACGTGCTGAACGCGCTCGACCTGAAGACGAGCGCCGTGGGCAACCACGAGTTCGACCAGGGCTACTCCGACCTCGTCGACCGCATCATCGGTGCCGACGACGCCCGGAACGCGACGTGGGACTACCTCGGTGCGAACGTCTACCAGAAGGGCACCCAGACCCCGGCGCTCGACGAGTACTCGCTGCAGGAGGTGGGCGGCCTCACGGTCGGCATCATCGGCGCGATCACCCAGGAGACCCCGTCGCTGGTGTCGCCCGGCGGCATCGCCGACCTCGACTTCGGCGACCCGGTTGACGCGGTGAACCGCGTGGCCGCTCAGCTGAGCGACGGCGACGAGTCCAACGGCGAGGCCGACGTGCTGATCGCCAGCTACCACGAGGGCGCCGGCGCGGGCCTGCTCGAGGGCGCGACCCTCGAGCAGGAGGTCGCCGAGGGCGGTGCGTTCGCCAAGATCGTGACCGACACCGACGCCCGCGTGGCGGCGATCTTCACCGGCCACACGCACAAGCAGTACGCGTGGGACGGCCCGATCCCGGGCAGCGACAAGACCCGCCCGGTGCTGCAGACCGGCAACTACGGCGAGAACATCGGTCACGTCGTGCTCTCGCTCGACCCCGCCACGGGTGACGTGGAGGGCTACACGGCCGAGAACGTGAAGCGCCTCGCCGCCGCGACCGGCGCCACGCCCGAGGAGACGGCCGCCCTGAGCGCCGCCCTCGACGCCCAGCTGGTCAGCACCTACCCGGCCGTGGCCGAGGTGAAGACGATCACGGATGCGGCGCTCGCCAAGGCCGCCGAGATCGGCAACCAGCCCAAGGGCTCGGTCACCGCGGACATCACCACCGCCTTCAGCGGCGGCTCGTACGTCGACGGCGTCTACACCGGGGGCAAGCGCGACGACCGCGCCTCGGAGTCGACGCTCGGCGACCTGGTGGCCGACTCCCTCGTCTCCTCGCTCGGCTCCGCCGAGCGCGGCGGCGCCGAGATCGGCGTGGTCAACCCCGGCGGACTCCGCGAGGAGCTGACCTTCGCCCCCGACGGCGTGGTCACCTACGCCGAGGCCAACGCGGTGCTGCCGTTCGTGAACAACCTCTGGACGACGAGCCTCACGGGCGAGCAGTTCACGAAAGTGCTCGAGCAGCAGTGGCAGACCAACCCCGACGGCACCGTGCCGTCGCGGCCCTACCTGCAGCTCGGGCTGTCGAAGAACGTGACCTACACGTTCGACCCCGACGCCGAGCGCGGCTCGCACATCACCGGCGTCTTCATCGACGGGAAGCCGATCGATCCCGCGGCCTCGTACCGCATCGGCTCGTTCAACTTCCTCCTGCAGGGCGGCGACAACTTCCGCGAGTTCGCGGAGGGAACCGACACCCGCGACTCGGGCCTCGTCGACCGCGACGCGTGGATCGCCTACCTCGAGGCGAACCCGGGCCTCACGCCCGACTTCGCCCGCCAGGCGGTCGCGGTGACCGACGTCACCGCCGGCCCGGTGGAGATCGGCGCCGAGGTCTCGGCCACGGTGTCGGGTCTCGACCTGACCTCGCTCGGCAGCCCGCAGAACACCACGATCCAGGCCTCCTGGCCGGGATCGGTGGCGACCTTCGACGCCACGGCCGTGGCTGATGGCACCGCGACGGTCACCGTCGAGGTGCCGGCCGACGCCTACGCGTCGAGCCAGCTGGTGCTGACCGCCGAGCCGAGCGGCACGGTCGTGCGGATCCCGGTGAGCGTCACCGGTGGACTGCCGACCCCGCCCGAGGTCGACCGGATCGGCGGCGCCGACCGCTTCGAGGTCTCGGTGAACGCGTCGAAGGACGGCTGGCCGGACGGCTCGGACACGGTCTACCTCGCCAGCGGTGAGACCTTCCCCGACGCCCTGTCGGCGGCTCCTGCCGCGACGCGCGCCGACGCTCCGGTGCTGCTCACCACGAAGGCCTCCGTGCCCGACTCGGTGAAGGCCGAGATCCAGCGCCTCGGTGCGACGAAGATCGTCATCGTCGGTGGCGTGCAGGCGGTCTCGGCCGAGGCGGAGGCCTCGCTGAAGGAGCTCGGCACGGTCTCCCGCATCGGCGGTGCCGACCGCTTCGAGGCCTCGCGGAACATCGCGAAGGCCGCCTTCCCCGACGGGGCAGAGGTCGCCGTGCTGGCGACCGGCACCACCTACGCCGACGCCCTGTCCGCGGGTGCCGCGGTCGACGGCGCCGGCCCGGTGCTGCTGGTGAACGGTCCCGCCTCGAAGCTCGACTCCGAGACCGCCGACCTCCTCGAGGAGCTCGGCGTGTCGAAGATCGTGATCGTCGGCGGCACCGACTCCGTGTCGGTGGGCATCCTGAACAAGGCGGCGACCATCGCCCCGACCGTCCGCCTGGGAGGTGCCGACCGCTACGCGACCTCGCGCAGCATCAACCGGTACTTCTTCGACGAGGCCGGCCGCGTGCTGCTCGCCACGGGCGAGCGGTTCCCGGATGCGCTGTCGGGCTCGGCCTACGGGCCGCGGATCGACGCCCCGCTGTTCACGGTGCCCGGCTCGTGCATCCCCGCCGAGACCCTGAAGCGGATCACCGATCTGGGAGCGACGGAGGTCACCCTGCTGGGTGGCGAGAACGCCCTCCCGACGGCCGTCGCCGACCTCACGGTGTGCACCGGCTAGTCACCTGATCGACACGCCCGCCGTAGCCGCTAATTATGAACTGTTCATAATTAGCGGCTACGGTCGTTCCATGACCATCGAGCTCGAGACGCGCATCCGGAGTGCCGGCCTGCGCGTCACCGAGCAGCGGATGGCCGTGCTGCGGGCGCTCGAGACGCACCCGCACGCCGATGCCGACGAGGTGCGGCGGCTGGCGCTCGGGGAGCTCCCCGGGCTGTCGCTGCCGGCCACCTACGTCGTGCTGAACGCCCTCACCGAAGCCGGGCTGCTGCGTCGCATCGAGCCGGCGGGGTCTCCCGCCCGCTACGAGCGGCGCGTCGGTGACAACCACCACCACGTGGTCTGCACCGGCTGCGGCGCGGTCGACGACGTCGACTGCGTGCACGGCGCCGCGCCGTGCCTCAGCCCGTCGTCGACGAGCGGCTTCCGCGTCACCACCGCCGAGGTCACGTTCTGGGGCCTGTGCCCCGCGTGCCAGGCGGCGGAGACGACCATCACAACCGAACCGGAGAGAACATGACCGACTTCACCACCACCAACTCCGGCGCCCCCGTCGCGAGCGACGACCACTCGCAGAGTGTCGGCGCCGACGGTCCCGTCGTGCTGCACGACCACTACCTCGTCGAGAAGCTCGCCCAGTTCAACCGCGAGCGGGTGCCGGAGCGTGTCGTGCACGCCAAGGGCGGCGGCGCGTTCGGCGTCTTCGAGACCACCGGCGACGTCAGCGCCTACACCCGTGCCTCGCTCTTCCAGCCCGGCGCCAGCACCGAGCTGCTCGCCCGCTTCTCGACCGTCGCCGGCGAGCAGGGCTCGCCCGACACCTGGCGCGACCCGCGCGGCTTCGCGCTGAAGTTCTACACCGACGAGGGCAACTACGACCTCGTGGGCAACAACACCCCCGTCTTCTTCATCCGCGACGGCATCAAGTTCCCCGACTTCATCCGCTCGCAGAAGCGCCTTCCGGGCACGCACCTGCGTGACCACAACATGCAGTGGGACTTCTGGACCCTCTCGCCCGAGTCGGCGCACCAGGTGACCTGGCTGATGGGCGACCGCGGCCTGCCCGCCTCCTGGCGGCACATGGACGGCTTCGGTTCGCACACCTACCAGTGGATCAACGCCGCCGGTGAGCGCTTCTGGGTGAAGTATCACTTCAAGACGAACCAGGGCATCGAGATCCTCTCGCAGGCCGACGCCGACCAGATCGCGGGCGAGGACGCCGACTTCCACATCCGCGACCTGTCCGAGGCGATCGCCCGCGAGGAGTTCCCCTCGTGGACCCTCTCGGTGCAGATCATGCCCTACGCCGACGCTGCCTCGTACCGCTTCAACCCGTTCGACCTCACCAAGGTCTGGCCGCACGCGGACTACCCGCTGCACGAGGTCGGCACCATGACGCTGAACCGCAACCCTGAGAACTACTTCGCGCAGATCGAGCAGGCGACCTTCGCCCCCTCGAACTTCGTGCCCGGCATCGCGGCCTCGCCCGACAAGATGCTGCTCGCCCGCATCTTCAGCTACGCGGATGCCCACCGCTACCGTGTCGGCACGAACCACGCCGAGCTGCCGGTCAACGCGCCGCACAGCCCGGTCAACTCGTACTCGAAGGACGGCGCGATGCGCCACGACTTCGCGTCGCCCGAGCGCCCCGTCTACGCGCCGAACTCCTACGGCGGCCCCCACGCCGACCCGGCGCGGCACGGCAACGACGCGGGCTGGGAGGCCGACGGCGAGCTCGTCCGCACCGCCGAGACGGTGCACCCCGAGGACGACGACTTCGGCCAGGCCGGCACGCTCGTGCGCGAGGTGCTCGACGACGCCGCGCGCGACCGCCTGGTGGCGAACATCGCCGGCCACGTCTCGAAGGTGACCATCCCCGAGCTGCGCGTCCGCGTGCTCGAGTACTGGCACAACGTCGACGCGACGCTGGCGCTCCGCGTGGCCGAGGCCCTCGAGCCCTCGGCTCCCGGTGCGGACGTCGCGCCCGAGACGGTCGGAATCGGCCAGGCCTGATTCCCGGCCCTCACGGGCCGTCGACCGACGAGCGCGGTGCCGGGCTGGACCCCCGGCACCGCGTATTCGAATCACCCCCACCCTGGAAGGCAGAAGAATGACCGAACACACCCCAGAATACGGCCCCCGACACGTGTGGGGCTCGTACGTCTCGACGAACTCCGTGAACGAGCGGCCGATCGGCCGCTACACCGACACGGAGTTCGCGCCGAGGCAGAGCTTCCGCGCGACCGCCCCGCTGCCGGCGACCGGCACGGGCGCGATCGGTCTCGCCACGGCTTGAGCGAGTCTCAGACGGCGGGCTTCAGGAGGATGGTGTTGTCCCACGGATCGGACACCGTCACCTGGAGCCCGTCGTTCGCCGTCTGCAGGCCGCGACCCCGCAGCCTCTCGTCGGCCGCGGCGACGCCATCGGCATCCGGGAGCACGATCTCGACCTGACCGAGCCCGAGCGCGGGCTGTCGGCGGCCGGCACCCTTCGAGTTCCAGACGTTCATCGCCATGTGGTGGTGGTAGCCGCCGGCCGAGACGAACAGGGCCGACGAGCCGTACGCGATCGTCGCCTCGAAGCCGAGGGAGTCGACGTAGAAGTCGCGGGCCCGGGCGACGTCGCCGACCGAGAGGTGCACGTGACCCACGGATGCTCCGCCGACGCGGGGGTCGGCCACGGTCTCGGGGCTGAGGTGCTCCTGCAGGAAGCCGTTGGGGTCGAGGAACACCGTGCCCATCTCGATCTGGCCGTGCGTCCAGCTCCACTCGGTGCGGTCGCGGTCCCAGTAGAGCTCGACGCCGTTGTGCTCGGGGTCGTCGAAGTAGAAGGCCTTCGAGACGAGGTGGTCGCTCGAGCCGGTGAACGACTGCGGGAAGCGGGTGGCGACCGAGTAGACGGCCGCCGCCAGCGCCGCTTCGCTCTCGAACAGGATGGCCGTGTGGAACAGTCCCGCCGAGCGCGGCTCGGGGTTCTTCAGCTCGGGGGCGTGCTGCAGCACGACGGCGGGCACACCGCCCCGGCCGAGCACCGCGGAGTCGCCCTGCTGCGCGATCACGTCGAGCGTGACGGCGTCGCGGTAGTACGCGATCATCCGGTCGAGGTCGCCCACGCGGAGGGTGACCGCGCCCATGGCGGTGTCGGGAGCGAGCAGGTCTGCGGTCGTCGTCATGCTCGGTGAAACGGTTGTACCGACAACCTTATTCCCCGGCGCTAGGGTGGTGCCGACGATTGGTGGCAGCGATGGGGTCCGACCTGCGCAACTGGCTCTTCCTGGCGGCGGCGATCGGGCTCGAGGTGACGGCCACGCTCTCACTGCGCGCCGCCGTCGACCACCCGGGGTGGGTCGCGCTCGCCGTCGTGGGGTACTCCGGCGCCTTCGTGGCACTCGCCCTGCTGCTGCGCCGAGGAGCGCCGATCAGCGTCATCTACGGCATCTGGTCGGCCGCGGGCGTCGCGCTCACGGCGGTGCTGGCCTCGCTCGTCTTCGGCGAGGAGCTCACGCTGACCATCGGGATCGGCATCGCGATCGTGATCGTTGGCGTGGTGCTGGTCGAGACGGGCTCGCCGCACCCGGTTCAGGATGCGCGGCCGACCGCCCCGGACGCCTCATGATCTGGCTGCTGCTGGCCGGCGCGATCGTCACCGAGGTGGCCGCCACCCTGGCTCTCCGGGCCTCGGAGGGGTTCCGCAAGAAGCGCTGGATCGCCCCGGTGGTCGTGTTCTACCTGATCGCGTTCACGCTGCTCGCCGTCGCGCTCGCCGGGGGACTGCAGGTGGGCATCGCGTACGGCATCTGGGCCGCGTGCGGGGTCGCGCTCACGGCGATCCTCGCGCGCATCCTGTTCAAGGAGAAGCTCACGCCGCGGATGATCGTGGGCATCGCGCTGATCGCGGTGGGCGTCTTCGTGATCGAGCTCGGCGCCGCCCACTGACCCTCTCTTTCGCGAGTGGTCACTTTCGGCGCCATCCCGGCGTGTTTCGTGCCGAAAGTGACCACTCGCGAGGGGTGCGGAGGGGCTACTCGGCGGGAGCCACGGGGGCGGTCGGGTCGGTCGGGGCGAGGCCGTCGGTGGGGGCGGCGGGGTCGGTGGCCGGCGGGTCGGCGACCTCGGTGTAGGTCTCGGTGATGAACGTCGACAGCGCCTCGGCGTCGTCGAGCGCCCCCGTGTAGGCCTTGCCGTCCACGATCAGGAGCGGCGCCGCGGTCAGCGTCTCGACGTCGGCGTTCGGGATGCCCGACTCCGCCCGCGCGGTGGCGTCGGTCACCCAGTCAGAGAACTCGTTCCCGCGGATGCACGAGGCGATCGAGTCGTCGGCGAGCCCCGCATCCGACACCAGCGTGACCAGCTCGTCGTTGGAGAGCCCGCCGTCGGGCAGGTCGGCGATCTTGGCGATCAGGGCGTTGTGGATCGGGAGCACCGCATCCGGAACCGCGTTGGCGACGCAGGCGACCGCGTTCGCGGCACGGGCCGAGTAGCTGTCGGGCCCATCGAGCGCCACGGGATGCAGCTCGAGGCTCGCGTAGCCGGCGCTGACGTAGCTCTGCAGCGACGAGCCGTTCGTCGACTCGAAGGTGCCGACGTCGGCGCTGCCGTAGTCGACGTACTCGGTCAGCCGCAGCACGGTCGCCGTGTCGAGCTCGGAGGGCACCGGCTGCTCGCCGGGCTGGATGGCGTCGGTCGTCGTGGCGGTCACCGCCGAACTGCTCCCGGTCAGCAGGATGCCGTCGCTCAGCATGTTGAGGGGGCCCGTGAAGCTCGCGCGCACGGAGCTGTAGACGGCCCAGCCGGCGCCCGCGAGGATACCGAGCACCACGACGACCACGGCCACGATCGCGATGATCCGGTTGCGCCGGCGCCGCTTCTGCTCCTCGATGCGCCGGATCCGCGCGAGCTCCCGCGACAGCGCCTGCCGGTCCTTCTTGGACATGCCGTCGTAGATGCTCTTGTCGTTCGTGGCGGGGCTCATGCCGTGGGTGCTCCTCGTTCCGCGCCGCACGGCGCTGCGCCTAGACCCTATCGAGTCGGGCTATGAGCACAAACCCGGGCTTTTTGTACTGAGTACAAGTATGTAGGATCAGGGCATGACGGATGTTCTGAACGAGGGTGTCGGCCGGCGGCTCGTGCCCTATTCCGAGGGCCTCGCCCTGCAGTCCCGGCTCCACGACGAGGTGGTGTCCGGTGCGGCACCCGACACCCTGGTGCTGCTCGAGCACGAGGCCGTCTACACGGCCGGCAAGCGCACCGAGCCCTCCGAGCGCCCGGCCGGCGCGGCCGGCGGCGGCACGCCCGTGATCGACGTCGATCGCGGCGGCAAGATCACCTGGCACGGCCCCGGCCAGCTCGTCGGCTACCCGATCGTGCGCCTGCCCGACCCGATCGACGTCGTCGCCTACGTGCGGATGCTCGAGCAGCTCCTGCTCGACGTCGTCGCGTCCCTCGGGGTCGACGCCCATCGCGTCGATGGCCGCTCCGGCATCTGGACCACGGTGGACGGGCTCGAGTGCAAGCTCGGCGCCATCGGCATCCGGGTCGCCTCGGGCGTCACCACGCACGGCTTCGCGCTGAACTGCAGCAACCCGCTGGAGCCGTACGCCGCGATCGTCGCCTGCGGCATCCGCGACGCCGGGGTCACCACGCTGAGCGAGGTGCTCGGCCGCCGGGTCGAGCCGCGCGAGGTGGTGGAGGCGGTGGTCAGCCGGTTCGTGTCGCCGCGGGAGGCGGCGGGCGGGCATCCGCTCGTTTCAGCTGTCTCTGCCGTCTCTGGCGTGGTGCCGGCACTGGCGGTGGCGTCGTGACCGCGGCCCCCGACGGGCGGCGGATGCTGCGCCTGGAGGTCAGGAACGCCGAGACGCCCATCGAGCGGAAGCCCGAGTGGATCAAGACCAAGGCGCGCTTCGGGCCCGAGTACAAGGCGCTGCAGGCCCTCGTGAAGACGCAGGAGCTGCACACGGTCTGCCAGGAGGCGGGCTGCCCGAACATCTTCGAGTGCTGGGAGGACAAGGAGGCGACCTTCCTGATCGGCGGGTCCCAGTGCACGAGGCGCTGCGACTTCTGCCAGATCGACACCGGCAAGCCCGCCGACTACGACCGCGACGAGCCCCGGCGGGTGGCCTCGTCGGTGCAGACGATGGGGCTGCGCTACGCCACGGTGACCGGCGTCGCGCGCGACGACCTGCCCGACGAGGGGGCGTGGCTGCACGCCGAGACGGTGCGGCAGATCCACGAGCTGAACCCCGGCACGGGCGTCGAGCTGCTCGCGACCGACTTCTCGGGGAACCCGGCGCTGCTAGAGGAGGTGTTCGAGTCGCGGCCGGAGGTGTTCGCGCACAACGTCGAGACGGTGCCGCGCATCTTCAAGCGCATCCGCCCCGCCTTCCGCTACGAGCGGTCGCTCGGGGTGATCACGCAGGCCCGGGATGCGCGGCTGATCACCAAGTCGAACCTCATCCTCGGCATGGGGGAGACCCGGGCCGAGATCTCGTCGGCGCTGCAGGACCTGCACGACGCCGGCTGCGACATCATCACGGTGACGCAGTACCTGCGGCCCTCGCCACGGCACCTGCCGGTGGCGTCGTGGGTGCGGCCGGAGGAGTTCGTCGAGATCCGCGAGGAGGCGGAGGAGATCGGCTTCCTCGGGGTGCTCGCGGGGCCGCTCGTGCGCTCGTCGTACCGGGCGGGCCGGCTCTGGGCGCAGTCGCTCCGGCGCAAGGGCTGGCCCGTCCCTTCGGGCCTCACGGCCCTCGCCGACGCCCCGGCCCCCTTCGCCCAGGCCGTCTGACCCGCCCCCGTCGAGAGGCACGCAGAATGCACCGCGTTCCGGGGCGGCAGCGAGGCCACACGTGAGGTGGGGGACATGCACGGGAGGTGCCGCGTGCACCCGGAACGCGATGCGGGTTCAGGATGGCAGGCGAAGACGCCGGGGCGTGATGAGCAATTCCTACTCCACTTCGGTCAGTACTGAAGCCCCTCGTCGGGCCCCACTGCCCGCAGCCACTCGAAGCCGTAGCCCGCGAGGGGAACCGTCGCGCGCCCTGAGGAGTCGAGGCCGATCGACTCGCCCCCGAGCATCCGGTTCAGGCGCCAGCCCTCGGTCGAGCCCGTGAACGAGCGACCGAGCGAGAGCGGCACGTCAGCGGGCTCGGCCGCGAAGTTGTGCAGCAGCACGATCGTGCGCCCGTCCCAGCTCAGCGTGTGAGCGAGCACCGTGGGCGAATCCGTGTCGAGCACCTCGAACCGCCCCCAGCCGAACTCCGGAGCGTTGCGGTAGTGCTGCACCAGAGAGCGGATGAAGGAGTACAGCGAATCCGGATCCCGCCGCTGGGACTCCACGTTGACGTGCGCGGGGCCGTAGCCGCCCGTCACGACCGCGTTCCGGAGCCGCGAGGGGCGGGCCGTCGAGAAGCCGCCGTTCGGGCCGTCGCTCCACTGCATCGGGGTGCGCACGGCCATCCGGCCCTCGGCCTGGAGGTTCTCGCCCATCCCGATCTCCTCGCCGTAGAACAGCACCGGCGTGCCGGGCAGCGAGAACAGCAGGCTGTAGACCATCCGGATGCGCCGAGGGTCGCCGTCGAGCATCGTCGGCAGGCGGCGCACGAGACCGCGCCCGTAGACCTGCATCTCGGGCGATGGCCCGAAGGCGTCGAAGACCTCCTGGCGTTCGCCGTCGCTCAGCTTGTCGAGGGTCAGCTCGTCGTGGTTGCGCACGAAGTTCGCCCACTGCGAGTCGGGGGAGCCCTGGGGGCGCGAGAGCAGTGCGGCGACGAGCGGCCGCGCATCCTGTCTCGCCAGCGACAGGTACAGGTTCTGCATGGCGATGAAGTCGAACTGCATGGTGAGCTCGTCGCCGTCGCCGAAGTAGAGCTCCTGCTCGTCGCGCGGCAGGTTCACCTCACCGAGCAGCACCGCGTCGCCGGAGCGCCGGCCGAGGAACGACCGCAGGTCGCGCAGGTAGTGGTGCGGGTCGGGCAGCAGCTCGGTGCCGCCGACCACGCCCGAGGCGTCGAGGAGGAACGGCACCGCGTCGACCCGGAAGCCTGAGAGCCCGAGCTGCAGCCAGAAGCCCATGATCTTCGCGATCTCGTCCCGCACCACCGGGTTGGTCACGTTGAGGTCGGGCTGGTGCCGGTAGAACACGTGCTGGTAGTACTGCCCGGTCTTCTCGTCGAGCTGCCAGTTGCTCGTCTCCTGGTCGGGGAAGACCGGTTCGCCGTCGTGCGCGGGCGGCTCGTCGCGCCAGACGTAGTAGTCGCGGTACGGATTGTCCCGGCTCTTGCGGGCCTCCTTGAACCACGGATGCCGGTCGCTGGTGTGGTTCACCACCAGGTCGGCGATCACCCGCATGCCGCGGTCCCGGGCGATCCGGATGACCTCGACCAGGTCGCCGAGGTGTCCGAGCCGGTCGTCGACGCCGTAGAAGTCGATGATGTCGTACCCGTCGTCGCGGTCGGGCGTCGGGTAGAACGGCATCAGCCAGAGGCACGTCACGCCGAGCTCGGCGAGGTAGTCGAGCCGGTTGGCCAGTCCCGCGAAGTCGCCCACCCCGTCGTGATTCCAGTCGAGGAAGGTCTCGACGTCGAGGCAGTAGACCACCGCGCTCTTCCACCACAGGTCGCTCGTGTCGGTGACTCGCATGTGCTCAGTCTGGCGGGTGCCGAGCCTCGGCGGCGCGTCGGATTCAGCGCGCGGCGAACAGCTGATCGTCGCCCACGCGGAATCACCGGGTGCAGGGCCTGGTTGCACCGAGCATGACTGATACCAGTACGCAGAAGCCCGCCGCCGCATCCGGAACCTTCGCCATCGGCGGCGACCTCACCGTCAACCGCATCGGCTTCGGCACCATGCAGCTCACCGGCCCCGGGGTCTGGGGCGAGCCCGCCGACCGCGCCGGCGCCATCGCGGTGCTGCGCCGCGCCGTCGAGCTCGGCGTGACCTTCATCGACACCGCCGACGCCTACGGCCCCTTCGTCACCGACGGCCTCATCCGTGAAGCGCTCCACCCCTACGCCGAGGGCGTCACCATCGCCGCCAAGGTCGGCAACACCCGCCCCGGCCCCGGCCAGTGGGTGCCGCTGGGGCGCCCCGAGTACCTGCGCCAGCAGGTCGAGCTCAACCTCCGCCACCTCGGCCTCGACCGCCTCGACCTGCTGCAGCTGCACCGCATCGACGCGAACGTCCCGCTCGAGGAGCAGATCGGCGCGCTCAAGGAGCTGCAGGACGAGGGCAAGATCCGCCACATCGGCCTCTCCGAGGTGTCGATCGACGAGCTGAAGGCCGCGCAGGAGGTCGCCCCGATCGCGTCGGTGCAGAACCTGTTCAACCTCTCGAACCGTCAGTCCGAGGCGCTGCTCGACCACGTCACGGCTGAGAACATCGCCTTCATCCCGTGGTTCCCGCTGGCGACCGGTGAGCTGAGCGGAGAGGGCTCGCCCCTGTCCTCGCTCGCCGCGCGGCACGAGGTGGCCCCGAGCCAGCTCGCCCTCGCCTGGCTGCTGCGCCGCTCGCCCGCGGTGCTGCCGATCCCCGGCACCAAGTCGATCGCGCACCTCGAGGAGAACGTGGCCGCCGCCCGGCTCGAGCTGAGCGACGAGGAGTTCGCCGAGCTCGACGCGCTGAAGTAGCGCGGGCGGGCATCCGCTCTGCCGGCTTCGGCCACGAGCGAGCGGATGCCAGGCCTGAGCGCCACCCGCAAGCCCCGCCGCGCACCCCCGCGGCGGGGCTACGCTTTTCCCGATGCACCGCACCGAGATGACGCCCCGCCCCGCCTGGCGCGACCGCCTGGACGCGGTCGGCTTCAGCTTCTACGACCTCGAGTCGGAGGGCGGCCGGCCGTACTGGAACGAATCCGCCGCGTACGTCTTCACGATGCCCGAGATCGAGCTCATCGAGGCCGCCACCGCCGAGCTCTTCGCGCGCTGCATGGACGCCGTCGAGCACGTCGTGCGCCAGGGCCGGTTCGATGAGTTCGGGATACCGGGGCGGTACCACGAGCTCGTCCGCGCATCCTGGGACGACGACGACCCCACGGTCTACGGCCGCTTCGACCTCGCCTACGACGGCGCGGGCACGGTCTCGCTGCTCGAGTTCAACGCCGACACCCCCACCTCGCTCGTGGAGACGGCCGCCGCCCAGTGGCAGTGGCTCGACGAGCGGCGCCGCGACGGCTCGCTGCCGGCCGGGGCTGACCAGTTCAACGGGCTGCACGAGCTGCTGGTGGAGCAGTGGACGCACATCCGCCAAGCTCGGTGGGGCCTCGCGCCGGGAGCGCGCCTGCACCTCGCCTCGCTGCACGACTCGGGCGACGGCTCGCTCATCGTCGAGGACTTCGACACGGTCGCCTACATGGCCGAGACCGCCGCGGCTGCCGGCTTCGACCCGAAGCTGATCTTCATGGAGGACGTGCGCTGGAGCATGGACCGCCAGCTCTTTCTCGACGGTTCCGACGAGCCCATCCGGCACATCTTCAAGCTCTACCCCTGGGAGTGGATGATCACCGAGCAGTTCGGCGGCTTCCTCCCCGTCAGCCGCGGGGCGACGCAGTGGGTCGAGCCCGCCTGGAAGCTGCTGCTCAGCAACAAGCAGCTGCTCGTCGTGCTCTGGGAGCTCTTCCCGGGGCACCCCAATCTGCTGCCCGCCTTCGCGACTCCGGATGCTCTGTCCGGCCGTCCTTTCGTGTCGAAGCCGCGGCTCGGCAGAGAGGGCGCGAACGTCTCGGTGCATGACGCCACTGGGGCTGTCGTTGCTGCCGCCTCGGGTGTTTACGGGTCGGAGGGGTTCGTGCACCAGGCTCTCGCTCGGTTCGCGCCGATCCCGGGGAAGACCGCGGTGATCGGGAGCTGGATCGTGGGGGAGACGCCGGCCGGGATCGACCTGCGCGAGACCAGCGGGCCGATCACCGGGGACCTCGCGGAGTTCGTGCCGCACTACATCGCTTCTGAGGAGTCATCGTGAGATCTGCTGCGTCGACGTCGCTGTCGCTGACCGGGATCGCCGCGGCCAACCGGCCCGGCCTCACCTCCCTGTCGCCCGGGGTGGCCCGCGGTGTCGCCGTCGCGTCGATCGCGGGAGCCGTGCTCGCCCTCTCGGGCTGCGCGCCGACCGAGGAGGGCGTGGTGCTCGAGGGCGCCGACGGCCAGAAGTACGTCGTGCCCTCGGACGCCGAGCGGCCCATGTACTCCTCGAAGGAGGACTGCATCGCCGACGTGACCGAGCAGATCGCCGTGCTCGAGAAGCAGGGCCAGGACATCGTGGACACCCCGGAGGAGCTCTGCGAGCCCTCCTCCCGCTACCCCACCGCCGGCTACGCCGGGCTCTGGCTCGGGCCGCTGCTCTTCGCCGGCTCCCGCTGGAACTCGCCGCGCGTCTCGGGCTGGGCCCCCGTGCCGTCGGCCGGCTTCGCCGCGCCGGGCTCTCGCCTGCAGACCGACGTGGTCTCGCCCGCCCCTGCCGGCGCCACCACGGGCGAACGCGCCCCCCTCAAGGCGGGCTTCGGCTCCTCGGGCAAATCCGGCTTTGCCTCCTCCACAGCCGGCGGCTGACCCCGGCGCTCGGCGGCTGACCCCGGCGCCTGAGCCTGGTGCCTCGGGCCGGTGTCGGGGGTGGCTGCCACAGTGGGGGGCATGAGCGAACAGGGCGACGACGGGACGTGCGGGTGGGCCACCGGGTCCGAGGCGATGCGGCGGTACCACGATGAGGAGTGGGGGCGGCCGCGGCGCGACGACGGGTACCTGTTCGAGATGCTCGTGCTCGAGGGGGCGCAGGCGCCGGGGCTGTCGTGGTCGACGATCCTGGGGCGGCGCGAGGGGTATCGGGCGGCCTTCAAGGGGTTCGACGTCGAGGCCGTGGCGGGCATGGGCGACCAGGAGCTCGAGGCTCTGATGAACGAGCCCACGATCATCCGGAACCGTCTGAAGATCGTCGGCACCCGCAAGAACGCCCTCGCCTTCATCGCGGTGCAGTGCGAGTTCGGCAGCTTCGCCGAGTACCTGTGGGGGATGGTCGGCGGCGCGCCGATCGTGAACCACCCCAGATCGACGGCCGAGCTGCCGGTGACGAGTGAACTGAGCGACCGCCTCAGCAAAGACCTGAAGAAGCGGGGCTTCACCTTCGTCGGCTCGACCATCATGAACGCCTACCTCGAGGCGGTCGGCGTCTTCGACGACCACGTGGTCGGCTGCCCCGCGAAGACACCCGAGGCATAGGCTCGAAGCATGGCCACGACCGAATTCTCCGTTCCCCAGGAGCGCAAGCTCGTCACCGAACTGCCCGGCCCGAAGTCGCGCGAGCTGCACGAGCGGCGCCGCAAGGCCGTGTCCCGCGGAGCCGGCACGCTCGCCGACATCTACATGGACCACGGGTCGGGCGCCATCCTGGTCGACGTCGACGGCAACCAGATCATCGACCTCGGCTGCGGCATCGGCGTCACCACGGTCGGCCACGCCCACCCCGAGGTCGTCGCGGCCGCCGCCGAGCAGGCCGCGAAGCTCACCCACACGCTGTTCACGGTCACTCCCTACGAGCCCTACCTCCAGGTGGCCGAGAAGCTCGCCGAGATCACCCCCGGCGACTTCGAGAAGCACTCGATCCTCGTGAACTCGGGCGCCGAGGCCGTTGAGAACGCCGTGAAGATCGCGCGCAAGTACACGGGCCGCCGCGTCATCGCGACGCTCGACCACGCCTTCCACGGCCGCACCAACCTCACCATGGCGATGACCTACCGCCCCTGGCCCGAGCGCGCGGGAATGGGCCCGATGCCCGGCGACATCTACAGCGTGCCGATCAGCTACCCCTTCCGCGACCCCGAGGGCATGACGGGAGAAGAGGCCGCCGAGCGCACGATCGACTACATCGTCACCCACATCGGCGCCACCGAGCTCGCCGCGCTCTTCGTCGAGCCGATCCAGGGCGACGGCGGCATCATCATCCCGGCGCCCGGCTACTTCCAGCGCCTCAGCGAGTTCTGCACCGACAATGGCATCGTCTTCGTCGCCGACGAGATCCAGGCCGGCATCGCCCGCACCGGCGCCTGGTACTCCATCGAGCACCACGGCGTCGTGCCCGACCTGGTCACGAGCGCGAAGGGCATCGCGGGCGGCTTCCCGCTCGCGGCGGTCACCGGCCGGGCCGAGATCATGGATGCGGTGCAGCCCGGCGGCATCGGCGGCACCTTCGGCGGCAACCCGGTCTCCACCGCGGCGGCGCTGAAGGTCTTCGAGATCATCGAGCGCGACGATCTGATCGGCGAGGCGCAGCGCGTGGAGCGCGCGTTCCTCGCCCGCATCGGCGACTGGGCCGAGCGCTTCCCGATCGTCGGCGAGGTGCGCGGCAAGGGCGCCATGTTCGGCGTCGAGCTGGTGCTCCCGGGCACCAAGAAGCCCAATCCCGAGGCGCTGGCAGCGATCATCCGCCACGCCACCTCGAACGGCGTGATCGTGCTCGACGCCGGCAGCTGGGACAGCGTGCTCCGCTTCCTCCCCAGCGTCGTCATCTCCGAGGCCCTCATCGACGACGCCGCGACGGTCATCGAACAGAAGCTCGCCGAGCTCTCGGCGTAGCCTCAGCCGACAGGGCCACACTCGCAGTCACGCACGCTCGGGGGTCTCCACATGAACGCTCGCACCAACCGGTTCGGTACGGGGCTGCTGCTCGCGCTCGCCCTCTCGGCGACGGTCTCCGGATGCTCGGGCGAGCGCGACCCGTCGGCCGGCGCCGAGGCGCCGACCCCGCCCGCCGCATCAGCCCCGTCGACCGGTGGGGAGGCGACCCCGACACCCGCGGGCACCGACGCCGCATCGATGGAGCCCCCGTTCGTCCAGCCCTACGTCGGTGACTACGACCCCGCCGAGTACGGTTCGGGCGACGTCGAGGACGACATGGCGATGATCGGACCCGAGCTCGTGGCCGGTGTCGAGGCGATCCGGGGCTACGCCCCCGGCCGCTACCCCGACGTCTACACGGGCCTCGCCAGCGGAACCCGCGGCGACCCGAACGTGCTGCGCATCTACCTCACCGAGCTCGACCCGGCGATCGAGGACGACCTGGTGAGCGTCTCGGGCATGAAGCGCGATCAGGTGCTCTTCGAGCAGTCCTACGTCTCGGCCCGCGACGCGCAGGCCGCATCCGACGCGGTGACGGCCGACGTCGACGCGGGCGACCTCGAGGGCATCGACCTCGTGGGCTGGGGCAGCGGCCTCGACGGCCTGCTCGAGCTCTCGCTCGAGGGCCACGACCAGGCGCAGATCGACACCCTGCTCGACCGCTACGGCCCCGCCGTCCGCATCCTCACCGACGCCCCGACGGCGACGGCCACCGACGGCAGCGCCGACACTGGCGCCACGCGCTGACCCGCTCGACCGCTCGCAGGTCTCACCTCACCCTTCGCGAGTGGTCACTTCTGGCGCCACAGCGGCGTGTTTCGCGCCGAAAGTGACCACTCGCGAGAGGGGCTCGGACGAGTGAGGGGGGTCAGCCCGCGGGGGTCGCGGCGGGGGTCGGGGCCGGGGCGTCGGGCACCACGGGGTCGGCCGGCGCCGGCGCGGTCGGTGCGGGCTTGGCGGGCGCCGGAGCCGGAGCGGGCGCCGGAGCGACCGGGGCCGGAGCGGTGGTGGCCGTCGGGGCCGGGGTGTCGTCCGAGTCCGAGTCCGACGAGTCCGTCGACGGCGAGTCGAAGCGCTCCGAGGTGCCGTCGACGAGGGCCTCGTCGGGCTCCGGGAACTCGTCGCCGCCCAGCACCTCGTCGTTGACCGTCATCATTCCGTTCCAGATGCGGTGCCGCACGGTGGAGCCGAGGTACCCGTTCGGGTAGACGTCGGTCATCGAGACGTCGCCGGTCACGTTGCCCACCCAGACGGCGGTCGCGGCCTTGGTGGACGCCCCGACCATCCAGGTGTCCTTCTCGTTGTCGGTGGTGCCCGTCTTGCCGATGTGGGTGATGCCGTCCTCGGGGTTCGAGGCGACAGCCGTGCCCTCCTCGATCGGGCCGAGCATCGCGTAGGCGAGGGTCGAGGCGATCGCCGGGTCCATGGTCTGCTGGCAGTTCGCCTGCGGCGCCTGCACGTCCTGCCCGTCGGGCCCGACGATCCGGTCGATGGCGACGGGGGCGCAGTAGATGCCGTTCGCCGCGATGGCGGCGTAGGAGGCGGCCATCGTCAGCGGCGCGATCTCGTTGGTGCCGAGCACCGAGGAAGGCTGCGTGTCGAGCGGGTTGCCGTCGGCGCGGTGCACGCCGAGCGACTCGGCCGTGGCCTTGATGGCGCAGAGGTCGAGCTGCTGCGCCATGGCGATGAAGGCGTTGTTCACCGAGTTGGTGAGCGCGTTCTGCACCGACATCGTTCCGGGGCGGGAGCTGCCGTCGTTCGCCGGCTCCCACGGCCCGCCGAGGGCCTGGCAGCTGTTCGGGAACGTCGACTGGTCCCACTCGCGCTCGTTGCCGCTGACCCGGTCGGAGAGGCTGTGCCCCTGCTTCAGCCACTCGGCCAGCGCGAACACCTTGTAGGTCGACCCGACCTGGAAGCCCGAGGATCCGCCGTAGTCGATGTCGGTGTTGTAGTTCAGCGCGGTCGACCCGGCCACCGGGGTGTCGGGGTCGGAGGCGTAGTTCGTGTTCTGGGCCATCGCCAGGATGCGCCCCGTGCCCGGCTCGACCGTGACGATGGTGGAGCCGAGGTCGGCCTCGTCGCTGGTGGCCGGCACGTACTCCTTCATCAGGGCGTCGGCGTTCCACTGCAGGTCGGTGTTCAGCGTCGTGTAGATCTTGTAGCCGCCGCGCTTGAAGTTCGACCAGCGCTCGTCGGAGGTGTCGCCGAAGGTGGCGTCGTTCCGCACGATGTAGGTGACGTAGTCGCAGAAGTAGGCGGCGCCGCTGGCGGCGGCCTGGCACCCCGTGGTCGGCGCGGTGATCACGGGCGTGACGGGCGTTGCGATGGCCTCGTCGTACTGCTGCTGGGTGATCGCCTGGTGCTTCAGCATCGACGCGAGCACGTCCTCGTCGCGGCGGGCCTGGTTGTCGGGGATGTTCTCGGGCTCGTCGATGCGCAGCCCGTTGGGCTCGTTGACGGTCGCGGCGAGGGAGGCGGCCTGGGCGACCGAGAGGTCTTTCGCGCTGACGCCGTAGTAGTACTCGGCCGCAGCCTGGATGCCGTAGACCGAGCCGCCGAAGTTCGCGATGTTGAGGTAGCCGAGCAGGATGTCGTTCTTCGAGTACTGCTTCTCGAGCGCGATCGCGAGGCGCATCTCGGTGAGCTTGCGGTCGACCGACTCGGTGGTCGCGGCCTCGTAGGCGGCGTCGCGCTCGGCCTTGGTGTCGAGCGACTCCGCCTGCTGCACGAGGATGTTGCGCACGTACTGCATCGTGATCGTCGAGGCGCCGCTCTCCACGCCGCCCGAGGCCACGTTGCCGAGGGCCGCCCGCAGCGTCGAGGCGATGTCGACGCCCGCGTGCTCGTAGAAGCGCGGGTCCTCGGTGGTGACCACCGCATCCTTGACGTAGGGCGAGATGTCATCCCAGCCCACCTCCTGGCGGTTCTGGTCGAACACCGTGGCGAGCAGCACCTGGGTGCCGTCGCTGTTGGTGGCGTAGATCTCGGAGTTCTGCGCGAGAGTCGACGGCCGGATGTAGTCGGGCAGCGTGTCGAGCACCTCGGCGGTGCGGGAGGCGTAGACCCCGGTGACGGCGACGGCGGGCACGGCCATCACGGTGACGAGCAGGGCAGACGCCACGCCGAGGGCGAGCATCATGCCGACGGGGCGCTTGGTGCCGTCGATCAGGCGCTGGAAGGCGCTGGTGAGGCGGTGCGGTGCTTCGGGCATATCCGCCAGAGTACGACGGATGCTTCGGAAGAGCCTGAAAGCGCGGCCCGACCGGGGGCGGCGGGCGAGGGCGCCTGTGCCTAGGGTGGTTGGCATGACGACGAGCATCGACATCCTCGACGACGGCTTCGGCCGCATCCGCGACACGGTGGCGGCCGCCCTCGACGGCATCGACCCCGAGCTGCTGACCGCCCGGGTCGACCCCGGCGCGAACACGATCGCCTGGCTCGTGTGGCACCTCACGCGGGTTCAGGATGACCATGTGGCCGACGCGGCCGGCACCGAACAGGTCTGGCAGTCGGGCGGGTGGGCCGAGCGGTTCGGGCTGCCGTTCGCTCCGGATGCGACGGGTTACGGTCAGAGCTCCGCCGACGTCGGGCGGGTGGCCGGCCCCGGCGTCACGGCCGAGAGCCTGCTCGGCTACCATGACGCCGTGCTCGCGGCGACGGGCGCCTACCTCCGCACCCTCGACGACGCCGCGCTCGACCGCGTGGTCGACGAGAACTGGACCCCGCCGGTCACCCTGGCGGTGCGCCTGGTCAGCGTGCTCTCGGATGACCTGCAGCACGCCGGCCAGGCGGCCTACGCCCGCGGCGCCCTGGAGCGCCGGGCCTAGAACTCGAAGCGGGCCGCGGCCTCGCCCGCGACCGCCGTGTCGATGCGCGCGCGCATCTCCTCGCTCATCGAGGGCAGGGCGTCGAGCGCGAACCAGGCCGCCTCCGTGTTCTCGCCGTCGGCCGGGAACGGCTCGCCCGAGACGTACCGGAACAGGAAGCAGAGGTCGAGGTACAGCGTGCGGTCGCCGTTGTCGTAGACCACCTCGGGCAGGGTGTGCACCCACACCAGGCTGACCGGCTCGGCGACGACGTCGGCCTCCTCGAGCACCTCGCGGGCGCCCGCGACGGCGGGCTCCTCGCCCGGGTCGATGATGCCGGTCACAGGGGTCCAGGCGCCGTTGTCGCTGCGTCGCACCAGCAACACGGAGGCCGGAGCATCCGGAACCGTCGAGGGCCGCAGCACCACCGCGGTCACCCCGGTCAGCCAGAGCTGGTCGTGCCCGATCTTCTCGCGCAGGGACAGGACGAAGTCAGGGGTAGGCATGCGCCAAGCCTAGGAGAGCTGGTTCTTCTCCACCCACGCGAGGTACTCGGGCGTGACCGTGCCGGTGACGTACTCGCCGGTGAAGCAGCTCATCTCGAGGTCGTGCACGTCGGGAGAGCCCTGCGTGATGGCCTTCCGCATGTCCTCCACCTCCTGGTAGATGAGGTGGTCGGCGCCGATGGCCGCCGCGATCTCGGGGATCTTGCGGTCGTGCGCGACGAGCTCGTGCCGCGACGGCATGTTGATGCCGTAGACGTGCGGGTAGCGCACGGGCGGCGCCGCCGACGCGAAGGTGACCTTGTTCGCCCCGGCTTGGCGGGCCATCTCGACGATCTCCTTCGAGGTGGTGCCGCGCACGATCGAGTCGTCGACGATGAGGATGTTCTTGCCCTTGAACTCGCTCGACATGGCGTTCAGCTTCTGACGCACCGACTTCTTGCGCGCCGCCTGCCCGGGCATGATGAACGTGCGGCCCACGTAGCGGTTCTTGTAGAAGCCCTCGCGGTACTCCACGCCGAGCTTGCGGGCCACCTGCATCGCGGCGGGGCGCGAGGAGTCGGGGATCGGCATGACGACGTCGATGTCGCCCATCGGCGTGTAGCGGGCGACCGTGTCGGCGAGGTAGTCGCCGAGCCGCAGCCGGGCCTCGTAGACCGAGATGCCCGAGAGCACCGAGTCGGGGCGGGCGAGGTAGACGTACTCGAACGAGCACGGGATGAGCCGCGCATCCGGTGCGCACTGCTTGGCGATGAGCTCGCCGTCGAGCGTGATGAAGACGGCCTCGCCGGGCTCGACGTCGCGCACGACCTGGTAGCCGAGGCTCTCCATGACGAGCGACTCGGAGGCCACGACGTACTCCATCTGGCCGTTCTGCAGCAGGCGGCTGCCGATGGTCAGCGGGCGGATGCCGAACGGGTCGCGGAACGCGAGCAGCCCGTGCCCCGCGATCATGGCGATGGTGGCGTAGGAGCCCTCGACGCGCTCGTGCACCCGCGAGACGGCGGTGAAGATCTGGTCGGGGTCGAGCGAGAGCCCGGTGATCTGCGACTGCAGCTCGTTGGCGAACACGTTCAGCAGCACCTCGGTGTCGCTGCTGGTGTTCAGGTGCCGGCGGTCGATGTTGTAAAGCTCGTTGGTGAGCTCGCGGGTGTTCGTGAGGTTGCCGTTGTGAACCAGGATGATGCCGTACGGCGCGTTCACGTAGAAGGGCTGCGCCTCCTGCTCCTGGGAGGCCTGGCCCTGGGTGGCGTAGCGCACGTGCCCGAGGCCCATGGTGCCGAGCAGGGAGCGCATGTCGCGGGTGCGGAAGGCCTCGCGCACCTGGCCCTTGGCCTTCACGATGTGGAAGACGCTGCCCTCGGCGGTGGCGATTCCGGTCGAGTCCTGCCCGCGGTGCTGGAGCAGCAGGAGTGAGTCGTAGACGAGTTGGTTGACGGGCTCAGCCGAAACGATGCCCACGATGCCGCACATTGCAGCGATTCTACCGTGCCCGGGCGGCCGTCCTGCCGGTCGTCAGAGCAGGTACACCTTGCGCAGGGTCTCGGTGATGGTCCAGCGGGTGCGCATCCCCGCCGTCAGCGACATCAGGATGCCCGGCCGGAGCTCCTCGGCAGGCCCGCCCTCGATCTCGACGGTGCCCCGGCCGGCGATCACGACGAACGTCTCGTCGATCTCGACGTCGGTGACCACGCCGGGTTCGAGCGTCCAGACGCCGAGTTCGCCGCCGGTGCTGTCCGGGCTGTCCAGGTTGTCCGGGCCAGGGCTTCCCGGGCGTCCCGGACGGATCAGCCCTCGGGAGCCGGCCCGCGGCTCGCCCTCCTCGACGTCGGACGGGGCGACCGGCGCGAGCGGCAGCGCCAGCGCGAGCAAGTCGACGGCGCGGCCGGGCACGAGGGCGAGGTCGCCGAGCGGCGGCTCGGGCATCCGCTGGTCGGTCACGAGTCGAACCCCACGCCGAACGCGTCGGCGAGCTTCAGCAGCGGCCCGTCCTTGCCGCCGCGCTCGTCGGAGCGCACCACCGCCCGTCGCATCAGCTCGATCAGTGGCGTCGCGAACGGCTCGGGCGGCACGGGCACCGGCTTCCGCCGGGCCATCGACAGCCGAGTGCGCTCGGTGTCCTCCCCGCTCAGCAGGTCGAGCATCGTGTCGGCGCCGAAGCGCGTCGCGGCGACCCCGAGCCCCGTGTAGCCGGCGCTGTACGCGGCCTTGCCGCCGAGCGCCCGGCCGTGGAAGGCGACGAGCTTCGTCGACATGTCGATCATCCCGCCCCACTTGTGCGTGAAGCGGATGCCCGCCAGCGACGGATAGGTGGTGAAGAAGTGGTCGGCGAGCGCCTCGAAGGTCTCCTCCCGCTGATCCTGCGCGGGCCGGATGCGACGGCCGGGGTGGTAGATCGCGTCGAAGCCGCCGAACAGGATGCGGTCGTCGGCGCTCTTGCGGGAGTAGTGGAACTGGCGCGACGAGTCGGTGACGCCGTGCCGGCCCTCCCAGCCGATCCCGGCCAGCTGCGCCGGGCTGAGCGGCTCGGTCATCAGCACGTAGTCGTAGATCGGCACGGTGGAGAGCCGCGTGCGCTTCAGCAGCGACGGGAAGCCGTTCGTGGCCAGGGCGACCCGGTCGGCGGTGACCGCGCCGGCCGGCGTCGAGACCCGCACGCGATCGCCGAGGTCGTGCAGCCCGAGCGCCGGCGTGCCCTCGAAGACGCGCACGCCGAGGGCGAGGCAGGCGGCCTTCAGCCCCCAGGCGAGCTTCGCGGGATTCACGTAGGCATAGCCGGCGTGCTTCTGCACGGCCGCGCGGTAGACGGCCGGCAGCGAGCGCGCGTCGAGATCGGCGCGGTCGAGGTAGACGTCGTCGCCCGCGACCGAGGCGCGCAGCCCCTCGACCTGGTGCGGTTCGGTGGCGGCGACGAGCACGCCGGTCTCCTCGTACTCCGCGTCGATGCCGTAGCGCTCGAGGGTGGCGGCGAGCTCGGCGAAGTTCTCGGCCGCGAGCCGGTTGAGAACGTCGAGCTCGCGGGCGAAGTGCCGCTCGCCGTTCTCGGAGCCGTGGGTGAGGCTGCTCTCGCAGAAGCCGCCGTTCCGTCCGCTGGCGGCCCAGCCGATGCGGCGGCCCTCGAGCAGCACGATGTCGGCCGAGGGGTCGCGCTCCTTGGCCCGCAGCGCCGTCCACAGCCCGCAGTACCCGCCCCCGACCACTACGAGCTGCGCCGTCGTCGCACCCTCGAGCGGGGGCTCGGGGTCGGGCGCCTCGGGGGAGTCGAGCCAGAACGGCGTGGTGCTCGCGTCGCGCAGCGACTCCCGCAGCAGCGCGGGGTCGGTGCGGCGCACGTGGCTGTAGGCGGGGAGGGGCCGGGTCATGGCTGCCTGCTTCCGTTCCTTGAATGAACATTCAAAGAATAGCGGATGCGCGACTCCACCACGAGGGGGAGGAGGTTCCCCCGGCCGCCGGATGCGCATCCGGAACCCGCCCGCGAGGCTGGGGTCATGCCCTCCACACCGCGCACCGCCCCGGCCCGAACGGCGCTCGCCGCCCTCGCCCTCACGACCGCCGCCCTGCTCGCGGGCTGCACGGGGAGCCCAGGCGCGCCCGTCGGCACCCCGGCGGCCTCCGCCGCCTCGACCGGATCGCCCACCGCCGTCGCCCTGCCCGAGACTCCGGTCGGCGAGCACGCGGCCTGGGTGATCGAGTCGATCAGCACGGAGCCCACCGAGCCCGACCAGATCGAGGGACAGGTCGCCGAGCGCCTCTCGCCGTCGGTGGCCTCGCAGCTGACGCCGGCGCAGCTGGCCGAGGTGTTCACGGGGCTCCGAGCCTCCGGCCCCTGGGTGCCCACCTCGGTGCAGTCGGCGGAGGGCCAGGCGCTCATCACCATCGTCGACCGCGACGGCCAGAAGCTCGACCTGCAGCTCTCGCTCGACGGCGAGGAGCTGATCAACGGCATCCTGTTCAGCCCCTCGGCGGCCGACCGGGTGCCGGCTGCCTCGTGGCAGGAGCTCGACGACACGATCGCGCAGTTCGCGTCCGACACCACGCTGGTCGTCACCGACGTGGCGAGCGGCGAGCGCATCCTCGAGGCCACGAGCCCCGGCCAGTCAGACGCCGACGAGTCGAAGCCGTCCGGCTCGATGTTCAAGCTCTATGTGCTCGGTGCGGTCGCCGACGCGGTCGCGGTCGGCACGCTCGCCTGGGACACCCCGCTCACCCTCACCGACGCGGTGAAGAGCCTGCCCTCGGGTGACCTCCGCAACGAACCCAGTGGCACGGTCGTCACGGTTCAGGATGCGGCTGCCGCGATGATCTCGGAGAGCGACAACACGGCGACCGACCTGCTGATCGCGACGGTGGGGCCGGAGGCGGTGGAGCGGTCGTTCGCCGACCTCGGCCACCACGACCCCGCCGAGAACACGCCGCTGCTGACGACGCGCGCCCTGTTCGAGCTGGGCTGGGGCTCGCCCTCGTCGGCCGCGGAGTGGGCCTCGGCCGACGCGGACGGCCGCCGTGCCCTGCTGGCCGGACTGCCCACGGGGCTGCTGGACGTCGACGCCGCCGCCGTCACGACCCCGGTCTGGGAGCAGGGGCTCGACTGGTTCACCACGCCCGACGACCTCGTCGCCGTGCACCGCGGCCTGCAGCAGAAGGCCCAGACGCCGACCGGTGCCCCGGTCCGGGAGATCCTGGCGGTCAATCCCGGGCTCGGCGAGGACATCACGGGCAGCGACGCGTGGTCGTACATCGCCTTCAAGGGCGGCAGCTCGGTGGGCGTGCTGGCGGGCTCCTGGTACCTGGAGCGCTCCGACGGGCGCGCCTTCACGATCAGCATCCAGGGCTCGTCCGACGACCCGGCCGAGCTGACCGACCAGGCGCTCTTCTTCGGTCAGGTGTCCGACGCGGCGGCGTTGCTCGAGTCACAGGACTGACCCGGGCGCCCCGCGCGGTTGACTCCGGCGCGGGGCGGCGACGTACGATGAAGGGGATCCGAGCCGGGGGACTCCGATCAGTCGAACGCCCTCGGGTGGCGGCATGCGCCCTCGGCCGATCGAGAGGCAGCACCATGACCGTCCGCACCGCCGTCACCGGGTCGCTGACCGCTGTCGCGCTGCTCGCCGGGGCCCTGCTGGGCGTTCCGGCGTCGGCCGCGCGCGCCGACGAGACGCCCGCGCCCGTCGACCCGGGCCCGGTGGTGATGGGCGACTTCCCGCTCCAGGCCTACGCCGCCGAGGCCGCCGAGGCGCCGCCCGAGCTCGCCGAGGCGCTCCGGCGCGACCTCGGCATCACACCCGAGCAGTTCTACGCGCAGGCCGACGCGGCGGCGACCGCCGTCGGGGTCGTCGACGCGCTCGCGGCCGCCGGCACCACGGTGCTCGGCTCGCGGCTCGAGGGCACCGAGCTCGTGGTGTCGGTGCCGACCGAGGCCGACGCGGCCGCCGTCGAGCAGGCCGGCGCGATCGCCGAGGTGGGCGAGCAGCCGGCCGCCCCCGGCGCCCCCGGCGAGCCCGGCACGCCCGGCGCCCCCGCCCGCCAGACCGCCGACCTCCCCGACGCCGAGCTGCTGCGCGACCTCGTCGGCGGCCAGGGCTACTACGACCACAAGGGCGTCTACGACTACTTCTGCTCCGTGGGCTTCAACGGCGTCGACACCTCCACCGGCGCCGCCCAGTTCCTCACCGCCGGCCACTGCGTCACCCCGGGTGCCGCGTACGGCGGCCGGGTGTTCTCGCTCGAGCAGCAGCGCCCGGGCCAGAACCCGACCGTCGCCGGCACCCACCTCGGCTCCCCGCTGCCCGCCTCGTTGCGGTTCGGAGGCTACTACGACACCGCCCTCTACGCCACGGCCCCCGCCTGGACCCCGGTGCCCGCCGTCGGCAGCTGGGGCGGCAACCAGGGCTCGGCCGATGCAGGCCAGCGCGCCACGGTGCGCGACTACACCCGGGCCGTCGTGAACCAGAGCATCTGCAAGTCGGGCCGGAAGACCGGCTGGACCTGCGGCACCGTCAGCGCCATCGACCGTGCGTCGACGATCGGCACGACCGACGTCAACGCCTTCCTCTCGAACGTCTGCGCCCTCACCGGCGACAGCGGCGGTGCCGTCATCTCGGGCTCCTACGCGGTCGGCGTCATCTCCTTCGGCGACTACAAGACGGGCTGCGGCGAGACCGGCCGCACCACCGGATCCTTCCCGATCGACTCGCAGTTCTTCGAGAGCGCCCTCGACGTGCAGACGTCCTGGGAGCCCCTCGTCTCGGTCTCGGCCCCCACCAGCGACACCCTGCTCGGCGGCGTGCCGCTCTACCGCGGCGAGCCGGCCACCGGCACGGTGCCGGGCGGCGGCCTGCGCCACACCGTGCACCTCTCCGTCGACGGCGACCCCGAGCAGCTGATCCCGGTCGGCGCCGACGGCCGCTGGTCGATCCCGGACGCCGCGGGCCTCGGCGCCGGCAGCCACGGCGTCAGTCTCTTCACGAGCTACGGCGCGGGCGTCCAGCGCTCGCCGGCCGTCACCGGCACCGTGCTCGTCGCCGACCGCCCGGCGGTCGACCGGCTCGACGGCGCCACCCGCTTCGACGTGGCTGTCGCGGTCGCCGACGAGGCCTTCCCCGGCACCGCCCCCGTGGTCTACGTGGCCACGGGCACCAACTACCCGGATGCGCTCAGCGCCGGCCCCGCCGCCGTCGCGAAGGGCGGCCCGCTGCTGCCGGTGCTCCCCGACTCCGTGCCCGAGGTGGTCGCGGCGAAGATCGCCTCGCTGAAGCCGGCGCGCATCGTGATCGTCGGCGGCACCGACTCGGTGCGCGACGCCGTGCGCGCGGCGCTCCAGCAGCTGGTTCCGGATGCGCGGGTCGACCGCCTGGCCGGAGCCGACCGCTACGCCGCGAGCCGGGCCGTCGTGGCCGACGCCTTCGGCACTGCTCCGCAGGCCTACGTGGCGACGGGCGGCGGCTTCGCCGACGCTCTCTCGGCGGGCGGCGCGGCGGGCTCGAAGGGCGAGCCGGTGGTGCTCGTGAACGGCCCGGCGGCGGCAGCGGACACGCCGACCCTGGAGCTCTTCCAGAGCCTGAAGAGCACGTCGCTCACGGTCGCCGGCGGCCGCTTCAGCGTCTCCGAGGGCGTGCTGGACTCGCTCAGCTCCGGCGTTCCCGCGGCCGTCACGCGGGTCAGCGGCGACGATCGCTACGCGACCTCCGTCGCCCTGAACGGCGACGCCTTCGAGCAGGCCGACACCGTCTACCTGGCGACCGGCCTGAACTTCCCCGACGCCCTGGCCGGCGGGGTGCTCGCGGGGCTCCGGGATGCGCCGCTGTACGTCGTGCCCGGGGACTGCGTGCCCCGCGGCGTGCTCGCCGGCATCGCCCGGCTCGGTGCCGACGACGTGGTGCTGCTCGGCGGCACCACGGCGCTCACGCCTGCCGTGCAGCAGCTCGCGCCCTGCGGGTTCTGATCCCGGGCCCGGGCCTGGGAGAATGAGCGCATGAGCAACAGTTACGCCGCCGCCGGAGTCGACACCGAGGCGGGCGACCGCGCGGTCGAGCTGATGAAGGCGGCCGTGCAGCGCACCCACGGCCCCGAGGTGCTGGGCGGCGTGGGCGGGTTCGCCGGGATGTTCGACGTGTCGGCACTGAAGCAGTTCGAGCATCCGCTTCTCGCGACCTCGACCGACGGCGTCGGCACCAAGATCGCCATCGCGCAGGCCCTCGACAAGCACGACACCATCGGGCAGGACCTGGTGGGCATGGTCGTCGACGACATCGTCGTCGTGGGGGCGCGGCCGCTGTTCATGACCGACTACATCGCCTGCGGCAAGGTGGTGCCCGAGCGCATCGCCACGATCGTCGCGGGCATCGCCCGGGCCTGCTCGGAGACGGGCACGGCGCTCGTCGGGGGAGAGACGGCCGAGCATCCTGGGCTGATGGGCGACGACGACTACGACGTCGCGGGCGCCGCAGTGGGTGCCGTCGAGGCCGACGCGCTGCTCGGGGCCGAGCGGGTGCGAGACGGCGACGTGGTGCTCGCGCTGGAGTCGTCGGGGCTGCACTCGAACGGGTACTCGCTGGTGCGCAAGATCCTCGCCGATGCCTCGCTTGGCTACGCCGATCACTCGGCCGACTTCGGCGGGGTCGTCGGCGAGGTGCTGCTCGAGCCGACCCGGCTGTACTCGGGGCCGCTCGTGCGGGTGCTCGCGCAGCCGGCGCTCTCCGGCGCCATCCACTCGCTCTCGCACGTGACGGGAGGCGGCATCGCGGCGAACCTGGCGCGGGTGCTGCCGCGCGGCGCCTGGGTCGAGGTCGACCGCTCGACGTGGTCGCCGGCGCCGGTGTTCCGCGTGCTGTCCTCGCTCGCGGGCTCGACGCTGGAGTCGGCCGAGGGCACCTGGAACCTCGGCATCGGCTTCTTCGCCGTCGTCTCGGCGGGCTCGGCGGCGGCGGTCGCTGCGGCGATCGAGGCGGAGGGCATCCGCACCTGGCAGGTCGGCACGGTGTCGACGGCTGCGCGCGCCTTCGCGGCCTCCGACGGCTTCGAGCAGAACGCCAAGGGCGTCGACGGCGGCGCGGTGCGCCTCGTGGGCGCCTACGCCTCCTGACCGGCGCGCGGAGGCCGGACCGCCCGCCGAGTCCTGACCGGCACGGGGTAGTCCTGACCGGCGCCCGGAGTCCTGCCAGGATGGACTCCGTGACCCCCACTTCCCCTGCACCGCACGCCCGTGCCGGCGTCGACCGCCGCACCGCTCTGAGCATCGCCGCCTGGTCGGTGCCCGTGATCGCCGTCGCCGTGGCCACCCCGGCCTTCGCCGCCTCGAGCGGCGACCTCGGGGCGTTCACGCTCCGTGGATCGTGCGGCGTTCCGGGCGCCATCGGCCCCGGGTTCACGCTGACCGCGGCGACCGAGCCGTTGCCCGTCGGCACGGTGATCATCATCACCGGGTCGGGCGTCGGGAACATCGGCGTCTTCTCGGTCAGCGGAGGGCAGGCGACCGTGACGACGCTCTCGGGCACGTCGCGATACATCACCCTGACCGCCGCCCTGCCGGCCGGGGCGACGATGGCGTTCCGCTCGACCCTGTCGACCAGTGTCATGTTCCAGCTGAACGCGGTCGTGTCGCTGCCGGCCGGGTACACCGCGACGGGCGCGAAGACCGCGGCGAACGTCAACTCCGGCGCGCAGCTCTGCACGGCCAGCTGACCGTTCCCGGCGCCCGGGCGGGGCGGGTGGGACGGGCGGTGCGGGCGGGGCGCGAAACACGCGCGCAACGCGCGTGCGGCAGGATGGCGCGGTGGATGCTGCGCTGAACGAGTACGACGCCTACGACCTGCTGGGGGCGCTCCGGCGCCGGGAGGTGTCGGCCGTCGAGCTGGTCGACGAGCACCTCGCGCTGATCGGCCGGCAGAACCCCGGGCTCGTCGCGCTGGTGACCGTCGATGGCGAGGGCGCCAGGGCGCAGGCCGCCGAGATCGACCGCCGCCGTGAGGTGGGCGAGCCGCTCGGCCCGCTGGCCGGCCTGCCGGTCACGATCAAGGACTCCTTCGATGTGCGGGGCCTCCGCACCAGCCAGGGCCGGCTCAGCGACTCGCGGATGCCCGCCGACGACGCCCCGGCGGTGGCCCGCCTCCGCGGCGCCGACGCCGTGATGCTCGGCAAGAGCAACGTGCCGCTCCTCCTCGCCGACAGCCAGTCGGCCAACGACGACTTCGGACGCACCGCCAACCCGTGGGACCCCACCCGCACCCCCGGCGGCTCCTCCGGGGGATCGGCTGCGGCGGTGGCTGCGGGGTTCGCGGCCGGCGAGCTGGGCAGCGACCTCGCCGGCTCGATCCGCATCCCGGCCGCCTGGTGCGGCGTGTTCGGGCACCGGCCGAGCACGGGCACGGTGTCCAAGCGCGGGCACCTGCCCTGGCCGGGCGGCGGGATGCTCGAGCCCCCGCTCTCGGCGTCGGGCCCGCTCGCCCGCTCGGCACGCGACCTCGCGCTGCTGATGGACGTCGTCGCCGGCCCCGCCGAGCCGGAGGCCGAGGGGTGGCGCCTCGCGCTGCCGCCGTCCCGCGTGTCGGGCCTGGCCGGGACGCGTGTCGCGCTGTGGAGCGATCCGGAGCTGCCGGTCGACGCCGAGACGGCCGAGGCGATCAGTGCCTTCGCCGGTCGCCTCGAGGAGGCCGGCTGCGAGTTGGTGGGGCTCGAGCATCCGCCCGTCGCCGGGGCCGAGGCGCTGGAGTTCTTCGCCCTGCTGCAGCAGATCGAGCTGGCGAACACGGCGACGGATGCCCCTGACGACCCCCTTCCGGGCATCGGTGACGTGTGGCGGGCCTGGGAGAGGCAGCGGACGGTCACCGAGCGGTGGAGCGCGCTGTTCCGCGGGGCCGGGCGCCCGCACGGCGTCGACGTCGTGCTCGCCCCGATCGTGCCGACGACCGCCCCGGAGCATTCGGACGTGCCCGCCGCCCGGCGCACGATCGACCTGGACGGGCAGGCGCATCCGTCGTCGCTCGTGGGCGACTGGAGCCGCCTGGCCGCCATCGGACGGAACCCCGCCACGGCCGTCCCCGTCGGACTCGGCCGCCGCTCGGGTCTGCCCGTCGGCGCGCAGCTCGTCGGGCCGTACCTCGGTGACCGCACCACGCTCGCGGTGGCGGCGCTCGCCGAACGGGCCGGGCTGCTGCTGACCGAGCGGCCGCCGGCGCAGCCGCTGGAGGGCACTGCGGAGTAGCATTCCGGCATGGCGGTGCCGGTCAGCTCCCAGGAGGCCCTCGAGGCGCTCGACCTCGTGGTGGCCGAGCTCGGCGACCCGGGCATCGGCCGCTCGCGCATGATGGGCCGGCCGATCCTCACTCTCGCGGGCACGATGTTCGCGGTGCTGAACGGCGACGCGCTGGGGCTGAAGCTCGGCGCGGGCACACCCGCCTTCGCCGAGGCGCGGGCGGTCGAGGGTGCGGGGCTGCTCGACCCCGGCGGGAAGGGCCGCCCGTTCAAGGACTGGGTGGCGCTGCCGCTCGAGCACGTGGCGCTGTGGTCGCGATTCGCCGGCGACGCGCTCGAGGCGGTGCGCCCGCGCTGACGCCTACGAGTCCGCGTCGAGCGCCACCCGCAGCAGCAGGGTGACCCAGGTGCGGTACGGCGCCCACCCGGCCGAGAGCACGGCCAGCTCCTCGGGCGTCGGGGGCTCGGGCAGCCGGTAGGCGTGCTGCACCGCGAGCGCGAGCCGCCCCTCGTGCACCGGGGCGTGATCCGGGTCGCCGGCTCCCCGCAGCAGGATCAGCTCGGCCGAGAACGGCCCGATCCCCGGCAGCTCCTGCAGGGCGGCCAGCGCCTCCTCGCGGGGCATCGTCCGCAGGCGCGTGCTGTCGAGCACGTTCGCGGCCGCCGCCGACCCGAGTGCGCGCAGCCGCTCGACCTTCGGCCCGGGCAGCCCGCGGAACGACTCCAGCCCGGCGAGCACCCGCGGCGCCGGGAAGGCCTGCTGCGGCCGCCCGTCGACCACGACGGTCTCGCCGAGCTCCGCGGCCATCCGCTGCTTCAGGGCCGCCGCCTGCGTCATCCGCGTGCGCTGCCCGACGATCGCCCAGGCCGCCGCCTCGTACCACGACCAGAACGCCACGGGTCGAAGGCCCGGGTACCGCCGCTGCAGGGCGCCGACGACCGGGTCGCGCTCACCCACGTCGGCGAATCCGCTGCCGTCGACGTCGAGCGACAGGATGCGCGCCAGCTGCGCCGCGGCCGCCGAGAGTCCTTCCCGGCCGAGCGCGCGCTCCGCGAACACGCGCCCGCGCACCGTGCCGCCGTCGTCCTGGGTGACCGAGACGCCGACCGTGCGCCACGACTCCTCGAGCACGAAGGCGGCGTCGAGCGACTCGGCGCCCACCTCCTCCCGGGCGGCCGGCGTGAACCCCTCCAGAAAACGGATGCCCGCCGCCAGAGAGAAGGGCCCGCGCGGCTCGATCCGCACCGACCCCTGCACCCCGCTGTCGATCACCGCGACCCCCTCGCTCGCGACCAGTGTGCCCGAGCGCGGCCTGGCGCACACCGGATGCCCAGGCGACACCCAGACGGCGAGCGGCCGGCACGGGCATCCGGGTACCCTGGTCGCATGACTACACCCGCACTCGCGCACCTCTCCGGCGGCCCGCTCGACGACCAGACCATCCCGCTCGACGACGGAGCGCCCGAGGAGCTCGTGCTCCCCTACAGCGATGGCCAGGTCGTCTATTCGCTCGTCCCCGACGCCCCCGAGGCCGAGGGCCCCGCCACGGCGCAGTACCGCTTCCACGAGGTCTCCGAGATCCTGAACCAGGACGAGTACGACGAGATCCGTCCCGAGTCGAACCTCTGAGCGGCACCGCGCACGCGTAATACGCCCGTAACGGCGGGCCGCTAGCCTCGAGGTCCCGGGCTCCCGCGAGCCCCAGGCAGGAGGCCCGCCGTGACGTTCCAGGTACCCGTCGTCGACATCGCGCCCTACGTGGCGGGCGGCAGCGCCGAGGAGCGCGCCGCCGTCGCGCGGGCGATCGACGCCGCGTGCTCCGAGGTGGGATTCATCCAGATCCTCGGGCACGGCATCGACCCGGTGGTGCAGCAGGGGCTCGCCGACGCGCTCGACGAGTTCTTCGCCCTCGACCTCGAGACGAAGAAGACCTTCCGCACCCCGCCCGGCGTCAACCGCGGCTACTCCGCGCCGAAGTCCGAGTCGCTGAGCCTGAGCCTCGGCGTCGAGTCCGCCAGCCGCATGAACGACTTCTTCGAGGCCTTCAACGTCGGCGCGGCGCAGAGCGACTACCCGGATGTCGAGCTCGACGCCGAGAACTACGCCGAGAACGTCTGGCCGGGCTCCGCGGCGCCAGGCTTCGAGCCGCGCGTGCAGGCCTACTTCGCCGAGGCCCGCCGGGTGGCGAACACGATGACCGACATCTTCGCGGATGCCCTCGGCCTCCCCGAAGGCTTCTTCGACGCCTTCACGGGCCACTCGCTCGACGTGCTGCGGATGAACAACTACGCCCTCCCGCCCGGCACCGTCGACCTCGACGGCGAGCTCACCGGGATGGGCGAGCACACCGACTACGGCATCGTCACCGTGCTCTGGGCCGACCAGGTGCGCGGGCTGCAGGTGCTCGGCGCCGACGGCTCGTGGAACGACGTCAGCCCCGCCGACGACGCCCTGCTGATCAACCTCGGCGACCTCACCGCCCGCTGGACGAACGAGCGCTGGATGTCGACCCTGCACCGCGTGAAGCCCCCGATCGTCGACGGCACGATCGAGCGCCGGCGCTCGGCCGCGTTCTTCCATGACGGCGACGTCGACGCGGTGATCGCGACGCTGCCGTCGTGCGTCTCGGACGGGCATCCGAACCTCTACGAGCCCGTGACCGTCGGCGAGCACATCGCCGCGAAGCTCGCCGGGTCGCGGGCCGGGGTGAGCAACGCGGGGGCGGCGCGCGAGGCGGCCCGCGTCTTGGCGGCCGCGGCGCGCTGACCCGGCCGCGACGCGCTGATCCCGCGCCGCCGTCAGGGCGCGGCGCTGCGGCCGGCCCGCCGCGTCTCGTCGGGGGTCTCGCCGAGCACCGCGGCGTAGCGGCGCGAGAAGTGCGGGTAGTCGGTGAAGCCCAGCTCGGCGGCGAGCTCGCTGAGCGCGGTCTCCGGATGCGCGTGCAGCCGGGTCGCGGCCTCCTGCAGTCTGCGGCACTCGACCAGCCACTTCGGCCCGACGCCCACCCGCTCGTGGAGCAGCCGCTCGAGGGTGCGGAGCGACACCCCCGCGTGCTCGGCCAGCTCGGCGGCCCGGAGGATCGTGGCGTCCTCCTCCGCCCGCCGGCACACCGCGTTCACCAGCCCGCCGCGCTCGTCCACCCCGGCCGCGAGGGGCAGCAGCCAGCGGCGCAGCACCTCGACGAGGCCCTGACGGGTGCTCTCGGCGGGCGCCTCCGTCAGCAGCGCCCGCACCTCGCGCTGCGGACCCCCGGTATAGGGGAGCTCCCGCCCGACGGCGTCCGCCGGCGGGTCGTCGGAGAGCAGCACCGCGGCAGCAGGGCGGAAGAGCACGCCGACCGCCCAGCCCGCTCCCGTCAGCCGCTGCACCGACAGCCGCGGATCGGGCCCCGCGAGCACCGCGCGGTGCGGCTCGACGACGACGTTCACCGCCGGGTAGCTCAGCACCCGCTGCGGCAGCTCCATCCCGTCCGCGAGGCTCCAGCGCACCACCCAGACGTGACGCACGAGCTCGCCGAGACCGGGGCCGAGCTCGAAGCGGTCGAAGGCGACCCCGGCCGCCCCGGGGTTCAGGTGCCCCTTCGAGTGCGGCTCGGGCATCCGGCCCCCCTCATGTCGCGCTTGTACAAGACGCGGCCGGGCCGCTGTTCCTAGCATGGCGGCATGAGCGATGAGACGACCACCCCGACCCCCACCCCGACCGCTGCGACCGGCGTGCACACGACCGACGGCCTGCCGCACGGCTCCACGTCCCTCACCCCGCACCTCGTCGTCTCGCCCGGGGAGGCCGCGCTGGCGTTCTATCGCGACGTGCTCGGCGCGCGGGTCGTCGACGTCACCCGTTTCCCGACGGCCGACGGCGCCGAGCTCGTCGCCCACGCCGTGCTCGACTTCGGCACCGGGCAGCTCACCCTGAGCGACGCCCTGCCCGACTACGGCCTCGTCGCTCCCGACCCGGCCACGGGATCGTCGTTCTCGCTCGCGCTCTACCGGCCCGACGTCGACGCGGTGGCCGCCCGGGCGGAGGCGGCCGGGGCGGTCGTGCGCGAGCATCCGGCGACCTTCGTCTCGGGAGACCGCTTCGCGTCGATCGTCGACCCGTTCGGGGTGCGCTGGTCGATCATGACCCGCGTCGAGGACCTCTCGCCCGAGGAGAGCGCGCGCCGCGTCGCGGAGTGGGCCGCCACGCAGTCGGCCTGAGCATCCGGCGCGGATCTCGACGCGCGAGGCGGCGCCTGTCGTCGCGGCGGCGAGCCTGCGCCCGCTGAGGGGTCACGGCAGACACCCCATCAGGCGCGCGGGGGCCTGGCGAGCGTGACAAGCTGGAAGGGCCATACCCGAACAGGAGACCCATGCTGACCGTCAACGCCTACGCCGCCCCCTCTGCCACCGAGCCGCTCGTCAAGACCACCATCGAACGCCGCGACCTCGGCGCGAACGACGTGCTGATCGAGATCGCCTACTCCGGCATCTGCCACTCCGACATCCACACCGTGCGCGGCGACTGGGGCCCCCAGCAGTACCCGCTCACCGTCGGCCACGAGATCGTCGGAACGGTCACCGAGGTCGGCTCCGACGTCACCCTGCACCAGGTCGGCGACCGCGTCGGCGTCGGCTGCATGGTGAACTCGTGCCGCGAGTGCGAGAACTGCCTCGCCGGCCACCAGCAGTACTGCCTGAAGGGCAACACCGGAACCTACGCGAGCGTCGACCGCGACGGCACCATCACGCAGGGCGGCTACTCCACCCACGTCGTGGTCGTCGAGGACTTCGTGCTGCGCGTGCCCGAGTCGATCCCGTTCGAGAAGGCCGCGCCGCTGCTCTGCGCCGGCATCACGACCTACTCGCCGCTCAGCCACTGGAACGCCGGCCCCGGCAAGCGCGTCGCCGTCGTCGGCCTCGGCGGGCTCGGCCACATGGCCGTGAAGATCGCCCACGCGATGGGCGCCGAGGTCACCGTGCTCTCGCAGACCCTGAGCAAGAAGGACGACGGGCTGAAGCTCGGCGCCGACCACTACTACGCCACGAAGGACGAGGCGACCTTCCGCGACCTGAAGAACTCCTTCGACCTGATCATCAACACGGTCAGCGCGGTCATCGACCTCGACGCCTACCTCTCGCTGCTCGCGCTCGACGGCACCATGGTGAACGTCGGCGCACCTGGCCAGGCCCTGCCGCTGCACGTGTTCACGCTGTTCGGCAACCGCCGCTCCTTCGCGGGGTCGGGCATCGGCAGCATCGGCGAGACCCAGGAGATGCTCGACTTCTGCGCCGAGCACGGCATCGCGCCCGAGACCGAGCTGATCTCGGCCGACTACATCAACGAGGCCTACGAGCGCGTGCTGAACTCCGACGTGCGCTACCGCTTCGTGATCGACGCCTCGACGTTCGCGTAGCCCGGGTCGCCCGCGCCTCGACCAGGGGGTGGCCGCTCCGCCTCCGTGTCTCCCACCTTCTGCCCGCTCTGGCGCCCCGCGCGCCGAGCGGGCAGAGTGGTCTGACGGATGCGCCCGCCCGGGTCGCGCCCACGACACGAGAGCGGGGTGGCTCATGGGCCGGGTCGGCGATCTGATCGAGGGGCTGCGCGAGGGCCTGCACGACCCGAAGGCGCCACTGCTGCACGTGGCGATCGACACCGGCGAACCGTCGGTCGAGCATCCGGGGCCCGTCGTCGTGATGGTGCACGGCATCGCCTCGAGCGCGGCCACCTTCCACTTCGTCGTTCCGCTGGTCGAGCCGCAGCAGCGCGTGATCGCCATCGAGCTGCTCGGCTTCGGCGGCAGCCCGCAGCCCGAGGGTGCCGAGTACACGCTCGAGGAGCACGTGGCCGCGCTGGCGCGCACCATCCGCTCGCTGCATCTCGCCGAGCCGTTCGTGCTGGTGGGCCATTCGCTCGGCTGCCTGATCGGCGCACGCTACGCCGCGACCCACCTCGAGCACGTCTCGAAGCTCGTGCTGGTGAGCCCGCCCGTGTACCTCTCGCCGGCCGAGATCGGCGACCCGCGGGTGCGGCTGCGGATGGCGGGCTACCTGCAGGCGTACCAGTTCTTCCGCGCGAACAAGGACTTCACGATCGCGCGGGCCGCCGTCGTGTCGAAGCTGCTGCCGGTGGAGCACGTGATGGAGATCACCGAGCAGAACTGGACGCCGTTCGTGAAGTCGCTCGAGCACTGCATCGAGTCGCAGACGGTGATCAGCGACCTCGCCCGGGTCGAGCGGCCGATCGAGGTGGTCTACGGGCGGCTCGACGAGTTCCTCGTGCCGGGCAACCTGGCGATCATCGAGCGGATGCGCGGGGTCACCACGCACGTCGTCGCCGCCAGCGACCACATGATCCGCAAGCCCATGGCCCGCGTCGTGGCGGCCGCCATCGCGTCGCCCCCGACCCCTCCCGCCGACTGACGCCGCCCCGCGGCCGACCGGCGACCGCCCTGGCGCGCGTTGCGGCTGGCGGGCGGCGCAGATGAGGCGCGGGCGCCCTGGCCGGCAGGCGCGCGGCGCGGCTCAGGCGCGGGCGGACTCCGCGAGGGCCGCGGCGAGGTCGGCCGGGCGGGTGAACTGGGGCCAGTGGCCCGTGGGGAGCTCGACGACCGTGAGCGACTCCAGGTGCGGCAGCTCGGCGAAGTAGGGATGGCCGGCCGCGAGGTAGCCGTCGAGCTCCTCACGGGTGAAGGTGCTCGCGACCAGGGTGACCGGAACGGCGTAGCGGCGCGGGTCGTGCAGCCGCTGCGGATCGCGCGCCACGTGCACCGGCTGCGGGATCGCGATGCGCCGGAACCACGCCCGCAGGTCGTCGGTCAGCCCCCGGAGGTCGGCCTCGCCGAACTCGCCCCAGCCGGGCAGCGGCACCTCGTCGCCCACCGCCTCCAGCTCCTCGTTGATCGCGACGCCGTCGGCGGTCGGCCAGCTGTCCACGTACACCGCCCGCCGGATGCGCTCGGGCCGCGCATCCACCACCGCGTGGATGATCGACCCGCCGCCCGAGTGCCCCACCAGCACGATCTCGCGCGAGGCGTCGACCGAGTCGACGAGCGCCACCACCTCGGCGATCTGCGACGCCAGGGTGACGCCGCTGCGATCGTCGTCGACCGAGTGCAGCCCGGCGAGCGTGGGCGTGTGCACGGTGAAGCCGGCGTCGCGCAGCCCGGGCTCCACATCGTTCCACGAGTCGCCGTTCAGCCAGAAGCCGGGGATGAGGATGAGGTCCATGCAGCGACGCTACGCCCCGCCACCGACACCGGGAACCCCCCGCCGCCGGGCCCGCATGTCGGCACGGGAGGAGAATCAGGCCGTCGACCGGTATATAGGCCCGAGGGCCGCATTCTCCTCCCGTACCGACATGCGCCGCCAGCGCTGGGTGGCCGGGGATGCCGGCGGCGGCTAGGCCGTGAGGCGCTGCAGAAGCTCCGCGTAGCGGGCCGCCGTGCGCTCCACGATCTCCTGCGGCAGCGTCGGCGGCGGCCCCACCTGGTCCCAGTTCGCCGCGAGCCAGTTGCGCACGATCTGCTTGTCGAAGCTCGCGGTGCGCTCGCCCGAGTCGTAGGCCGCTGCGTCCCAGTAGCGCGACGAGTCGCTCGTCAGCACCTCGTCGGCCAGCGTGATCGCGCCGGTCTCGGGATCGCGCCCGAACTCGAACTTCGTGTCGGCGAGGATGACCCCCCGCGCCTCGGCGATCGCCGCCGCCCGCTCGTAGATCTCGAGCGACAGCTCCCGCAGCGCGGTCGCGTCAGACAGCCCGATCAGCTCGACCGTGCGCTCGAAGCTGATGTTCTCGTCGTGCTCACCGAGCGGCGCCTTGTAGGCCGGCGTGTAGATCGGCTGCGGCAGCCGGTCGCCGTCGTGCAGCCCGGCGGGCAGCGCGAGGCCGCAGACGCTCTGCGACGCCTGGTACTCCTTCCAGCCGCTGCCCGAGAGGTACCCGCGCACGACGCACTCCACCGGGAACATCTCGAGCGACTTCACCACCATCGACCGCGCCTCGAGCTCCGCGGGCACCGGCGGCAGCCCGTCCCGTACGGCCACGAGGTGGTTCGGCACGGTGCGCAGCTGATGGAACCACCAGCGGCTCAGCTCGGTGAGCAGCTCGCCCTTGCCGTGGATGCCCGGCTCCAGCACGTGGTCGAACGCGCTCACGCGATCGCTCGCGACCACGAGCAGCGCGGCGGGACGAGCATCCTGAATCGTGTCGTCGGGCACGAACAGGTCGCGCACCTTGCCGCTGTAGACGTGCCGCCAGCCGGGCGCGACGGGGGCGGCTGCGCTGCTCAGCGAGGCCATCAGCGCACCTCCTCGGCGACGCGGGCTGCGATGTCACGGCGGTACTGCGACCCCTCGAGACGGATGCCCTCCAGCACCCCGTACACGCGATCGCGCGCCACGGCGAACGAGGGCGCTGTCGCGACCACGTTCAGCACCCGCCCGCCGGTGGCTCGCAGGACGGGGCGACCCTCCGCATCCGTCACCTCGTCGAGCTCGGTGGCCGCGTGCAGCACGCTCACGCCTTCGACGCCGACGGCGCCCTCGAGGCCCGTGATGCGGCGGCCGGTGACCGGCGAGCCGGGATAGTTCTCGCTGGCGAGCACGACGGTGACCGCGACCTCGTCGGAGAAGACGGGACGCGGCTGCGCCTCGAGCGTTCCCGTCGAGGCGGCGAACAGCAGGGTGCTGAGCGGCGTCTCGAGCCGGGGCAGCACGACCTGCGTCTCGGGGTCGCCGAAGCGCGCGTTGAACTCGATCACGCGGATGCCGCGCGGCGTGAGGATGAGGCCGCAGTAGAGCAGACCGATGAAGGGCGTGTCTTCGGACGCGAGCTGCCGCACGGTCGGCAGCGCGATCGTCTCGATCACCTCGTCGACGAACGCGGTCTCGGTGCCGAAGCGGTCGGCGAGCCAGGGCAGCGGCGAGTAGGCGCCCATGCCGCCGGTGTTGGGCCCCTCGTCGCCGTCGCCGAGGCGCTTGTAGTCCTGCGCGGGGGAGAGGGGCGCGACCGAGCGGCCGTCGGAGAGCAGGAAGAGCGAGACCTCCTCGCCGTCGAGGAACTCCTCGATCAGCACGTCGCCGTGCTGCAGCCAGTGCCGGGCGTGCGCGGTGGCCGCCTCGAGGTCGCTGGTGACGAGCACGCCCTTGCCGGCGGCGAGACCGTCGGCCTTGACCACGTAGGGGGCGCCGAAGGCGGCGAGAGCGGCTTCGGCCTCGGCCAGCGTCGAGGCGGTGGTGGCGCCGCCCGTGGGCACGCCCGCCTCCTCCATCACGCGCTTCGCGAACGCCTTGCTGCCCTCGAGCGCGGCGGCGGCGCGGCCGGGCCCGAAGACGGGGATGCCTCGCGTGCGCAGCGCGTCGGCCACCCCGGCGACCAGCGGTGCCTCGGGCCCGATCACGACGAACTGCACGTCGTTCTCGAGCACGTACGTCGTGACCGCCTGCGGGTCGTTCGCGTCGAGGTCGACGACCGGCACGTCGGCCGCGATGCCGGCGTTGCCCGGGGCGGCCACGATGTCGTGCGCCCCGCCCTCCGGCCCGTCGCCCTCGCGCCGCAGCGCCGTGATGATGGCGTGCTCGCGCGCGCCGGAGCCGAGTACGAGGATCTTCACGCCCACAGCCTACCGAGCGCCACCGACGGCCGCGGGGCGGGCTAGCGTGGAGGCATGGGCAAGGCACGCATTCCGGACGAGGTGGGGTCGGCGGCCGTCACGGCGGCCACGGGCGACTTCGAGGCGGCGAGCAGAGACATCCGCGCATCCGCTGTTCGCTGGCTGCTGCAGCGGCTCGCCGACGAGGCACCGGGCAACTCGGTCGAGGTGCGCGTGCCGCCGTTCGGTGCGGTGCAGTGCATCGAGGGGCCGGGCCACACCCGGGGCACCCCGCCGAACGTGGTCGAGATGGATGCTCGTACCTGGCTGCAGCTCGCCACCGGAACGCTCGCGTGGGCCGACGGGCTCGCGGCCGCGCGCATCCACGCCTCGGGGCAGCGGGCCGACCTGTCGGCGCACGTGCCGGTGCGCTGACCGTTCTCAGATCTGCTGTTTCGCGCCCCGCGTCCAGCCGGGTGGGGGACAATGGAGGGGTGAGTCAGCAGCCCGACGACAGCACCGCATCCGCCCGACCCGCCGAGTCCTCGGTGAAGGTGCGGCGCGCACCGCGGTACTACCGCTTCATGCTGGTGGGGCTCGTGCTCGGCGTGGTCGTGGCGCTCATCCTCACGTTCGCGTTCCCCGAGTCGGAGCAGTTCACGCAGCTGCAGGTGTTCGGCTTCCTCGCCATCTTCCTCGCGGCCGTGTTCGTGGCGCTCGGGGCGCTGGTGGCCATCCTGCTCGACCGGGGCAGCTCGAGGCGGGCGCGCACCGTCGCGGCGGAGTACGAGGAGCACGACGCTCCGGAGCCCGGCGACGACGTGGAGTTCGTGCAGGTGCGCGACGAGGGACCTCGGGCGTAGCTGCTCGGCCCGTTCACAACCGGCCGCAACAACACAGAAGGCCCGACTCGCGTCGGGCCTTCTGTCACGTCTGCAGCGGTCTAGGCGCGCTTCTGCTCGTCGGTCGGCTCGAACGGCGTCGGCTCGAAGGCGGCCGGCTCGAACGCGTCGTCGGAGTCGTCGTCCTCCTCGACCCACTTGGAGTAGTCGGGCTCACCGGCTTTGCCCGTGAGTTCGCGTTCCAGCGCCGAATAGTTCGTGTCGGGGCTGAAGTACTTCAGCTCGCGAGCGACCTTCGTGTGCTTGGCTTTCTGACGGCCACGCCCCATGCGAGACCCCCTCACGAATCGGGCCGGGGGCACTGCCACCGGATGAGACGAATAATCTACGAAATCGAGTGTGAGTTTAGCACGCAGGGATCACCCATCCGGGCGAGCGACGGGTGCCGTCCAGCCGAAGCTCAGCCGCGCATCCGCTTGTGGGCCGTCGGCTCACCGGCGTGGGGACGGCGGGGAACCGGGCGCACGGGCTCGCCGCGGCGCTCCTGGCCGGGCAGCGGGCGCGAACGGCGGCCGTAGAGCAGCTCGGAGGAGTCGAGCAGCCACGGCACGAGGGCGATCGTCACGCCGTGCACGAGCATCAGCTTCTTGCGGATGCGGCGGGCCTTGTGGTTGTGCAGCATCGACTCCCACCAGTGGCCCACGATGTAGATCGGCGTGTAGACGGTGACGACCTCGGAGCCGTGCTCGGCGCGGTGCTTCATGATGTACTTCGCCAGCGGCACGGCGACGTCGCGGTAGGGCGACTCGATGATGTTGAGCGGCACCTCGATGTTCATGTTCTGCCAGTCCTCCTCGAGCTGCGAGGTCTGCTCCTCGTCGATCGAGAGGTGCACCGCCTCGATCGAGTCGTGGCGGGCGGCGATCGCGTAGTCGAGGGCTTTCAGCACCGGCTTCTGCATGCGGCCGACCAGAACGATCGCGTGGTCGCCCGAGGAGCCGAAGGTGGTGGTCGGGTCGACCTCCACCTCCTTGTTCACGTCGCGGTAGTAGCGGTTCACGCCCATCATCAGGATGAACAGGATCGGCATGATCGCGAACACGAGCCAGGCGCCGTGGGTGAACTTGGTGATCGTGACGACGATCAGCACCACCGCGGTGAACACGGCGCCGACGGCGTTGATCGCGAGGGAGCGGTAGACGGCGCCGCGGTCCGCGCATCCGTTCTTCAGCATCGTCAGCCAGTGCTTCACCATGCCCGTCTGGCCGAGCGTGAAGGAGACGAAGACGCCGATGATGTAGAGCTGGATGAGCTGCGTGAGGCTGGCCTGGTAGACCACGAGAATGGCGGTCGCGGCCAGCGCCAGCAGGATCATGCCGTTGGAGAAGACGAGCCGGTCGCCGCGGGTCAGCATGGCCTTGGGGGCGTAGGCGTCCTTCGCGAGCACCGAGCCGAGCAGCGGGAAGCCGTTGAACGCCGTGTTGGCCGCGAGCAGCAGCACGGCGGCGGTGGCCGCCTGGATGATGAAGAACAGGATCGAGTTGTTGCCGAAGGTGGCGGCGGCGACCTGCGCCATGAGGCTTCGCTGCGGAGTCGTGGCGCAGTCAGCGAAGCCGATCAGGTGGCAGGCGTTCTCGGCGTAGTGCACGTTCGAGATCAGCGCGAGGGCGGTGAGGCCGGCGAACAGGCAGATGGCGATCGAGCCCATCAGCACCAGCGTGCGCTGCGCGTTCTTGATCTTGGGCGTGCGGAAGGCCGGCACGCCGTTGGAGATCGCCTCGACACCGGTGAGGGCCGAGCATCCGCTCGAGAAGGCGCGGAGCAGCAGGAGCACCATCGCCGCCTGCGTGAGCTGCTCGGCCTTCACATCGAAGCCGGCGGACTCGGAGACGGGGGCGTCGCCGGCGGCCGTGCGGATGAGGCCGGTGACGATCATCAGGGCGACGCTGCCCACGAAGATGTAGGTCGGGATGGCGAAGGCCTTGCTCGACTCGCGCACCCCGCGGAGGTTCACCGCCATCAGCAGGATGACGAAGCCGACCGCGAGCTCGACCCGGAAGGGGTTCAGCTGCGGGATGGCGCTGATGATGTTGTCGACGCCCGACGCGACCGACACGGCGACCGTGAGCACGTAGTCGACGAGCAGGGCGGAGGCGACCACGAGGCCGGCCTTCTCGCCGAGGTTCTTGTGGGCGACCTCGTAGTCGCCGCCGCCGCTCGGGTAGGCCTTCACGAGCTGGCGGTAGGAGGCCACCACGACCACGAGCAGCAGGATGACCGCCGCCGCAACCCAGGGGGCCAGGGTGAGGAAGGAGAGGCCGCCGATGAGCAGGATCATCAGCAGCTCCTGCGGCGCATACGCCACGGAGGAGAGCGGGTCACTCGCGAAAATGGGTAGGGCGAGCCGCTTGGGCAGGAGCTGGCCGTCGAGCTTGTCGCTCGGGAGCGGATCTCCGATCAGCCAGCGTTTCGCCGAGCGGGTTTCATTGACCACGAGTGAGAACACTACTCGCGGGCAACCCACTGTCAAGTCGGGGGAGGGGCGGGATATTCCCGCCCCTCGTTCTCCGTCTTTTTCGGCGGGTCTGAGAGGTGCGTCTACTCGTCGCCGGGGATGACGCTGTCGGTGTACTCGCCCGACTCCGGCTCGGGCTCGATGACGTTCTCCTTGTCGGTGTCGGTGTACTCGCCGTCGCGCTCGCCGCGTGCCTCGTGCTTGTCGTGCTTCTCGGTCATGAGATCCTCCTCGATTGTCTGGCCTTGAATCTGTCGTGAAGCTATCACTCCGCCTGGGCGCTGGCCAGGGATCCGCACGAACGTGCAGTCAGCCCTCGCGGGTCACCTCTGCCGGGGACTTGTCGGGGCGGAAGCCGCGCCAGGACGGCTGGCGCAGGCGGTCGGTCGACGTCCACTCGGCGAAGGAGACCTCGCCGACGAGCGAAGGCGTGACCCAGACGGCGTCCCGCGCATCCGCTGCGGGCACGTCGGCGAAGGGGGAGGTCTTCCGGCTGAGGCGGGCGAGGCGTTCGGCGATCGCGGTGAGGTCGCGGTCGGAGAAGCCGGTGCCCACGCGGCCGACGTAGCGCAGGGTGCCGTCGGCATCGGGAACCCCCATGAGCAGCGAGCCGATCTGCGCGGCGCGGCGGCCCTGGCCGGGTCGCCAGCCGCCGATCACGACCTCTTGCGCGAGGTGATGCTTGAGCTTCAGCCAGGCGCGCGAGCGGGTGGTCGAGTAGGTGCTGTCGCGCCGTTTGGCCATCACGCCCTCGAGGCCGAGGGTGCGGCTCGCGTCGAGCGCGTGCTGGAGGTCGCCGTCGAACGCGGGCGGGAGGTGGAGGGGGCCCTCGTCGGCGGGCAGGGTGTCGGCGAGCATCCGTCGCCGTTCGTCGTACGTCTCCTTCACGAGGGAGGAGCCGTCGAGCTCGAGCAGGTCGAAGACCATCAGGTCGACCGCGACCTGGGTGCGGGCCGCCGCGACGTCACGGGGCTTGGTCAGGCCCATGCGCTGCTGCAGGCGGCCGAAGCTCGGGCGGCCGGCCTTGTCGAGGGCGACGATCTCGCCGTCGAGCACTAGCGAGCGGTCGGGGAAAAGGGCGGCGAGGGCGTCGGTCAGCTCGGGGTAGGCGGGGGTGACGTCGTTGCCGTTCCGGGTGTGCAGCGTGACGGTTCCGCGGTCGACGCGAGCGATGGCGCGGATGCCGTCCCACTTCATCTCGAACGCGTAGGCGTCCTCGTCCTCTTCCACGTCGGCAGGGGTCGCCAGGGTGGCGAGCATCGGCTTGATGGTCTTGCTCGCGGCCGACGCGCGAGAGGGGGTGGCGGATGCTCGCGTCGGCGCCTTCCGTGGCGAGCCCGTCTCCGCCGAGTCGTCGTCCTTCGGGAGCATCCGGTGAATCAGCCAGTTGTGCTTCCCCGAGTCCCCGCGCCCGGTGTGGATCAGCACCACCTTCCGCGGGTCACCCAGCCCGCCCGACGGCTGACCGTGCAGCGTGACGATGATCTCTTTGCCGTCGCGCCACTTCTCGAGCTCGTACGTCCCGAGGTCCCAGATCGTGACAGTTCCGGCGCCGTATTCTCCGGCGGGAATACTTCCCTCGAAGGTGCCGTACTCGAGCGGGTGGTCCTCGGTCTGCACGGCGAGATGGTTCTGGCCCGGGTCGTCGGGCACGCCCTTCGGCAGCGCCCAGGAGACGAGGACGCCGTCGTGCTCGAGCCGGAAGTCCCAGTGCAGGCGTCTCGCGTGGTGCTCCTGCACGACGAAGCTGCGGCCGTCGGTCGAGACCGGGGCAGCGGCCGGGACGGGCTCGGGGGTCTTCGCCTGGTCGCGCTTGGCACGGTAGGTGGTGAGGCGGTCGGTGCCGGAAGAGGCGGCGGGATGCGCATCCGCCTGATCATCGGCCCCTCTGTTCGAATGCCATTCACCCGCCGGCGCCTCAACCGCGCCAGGGGCATCGGCGCTCTCGGCGAGCGGGTCGTCACGCTTCTTCATGCGGGCGAGCACCTCGTCGAGCTCGAGGTGCCTGAGGTTCTTCGACGCGAGCTCGCGCCAGGTGCGCGGCACGGCGACCGTCGGCCGCGACCGCCCGCGCAGCGAGTACGGGCAGATCGTCGTCTTGTTGCCGTTGTTCTGGCTCCAGTCGACGAGCACCTTGCCGGTGCGGAGCGACTTCTTCATGTCGCTGACCACGAGCTCCGGATGATCGGCCTCCAGTGCTCGCGCCAGCTCGTGCGCGACGGCCGAGACCTCGTCGCTAGTCTGCGAGCCGTCGAGCGCGGCATAGAGGTGGATGCCCTTGCTGCCGCTCGTCACCGGCACCGGGTCGAGCCCCATGCCCGTGAGGATCGTCCGCGCCAGCTTCGCCACCTCGACGCACTCGGGCAGCCCGGCGCCCTCGCCCGGGTCGAGGTCGATCACGAAGCGGTCGGGGTTCTTGCGGCGGCCGTGCGCATCCACCCGCCACTGCGGCACGTGGATCTCGAGCGCCGCGATCTGCGCCAGCCAGGCCAGTGTGGCCGCATTGTTCACCAGCGGGTAGGTGTTGACGTGGTCGGAGTGCTGGACGTCGACCCGCTTCACCCAGTCGGGGGTGCCCTCGTCGAGGTTCTTCTGGAAGAACACCTGACCCGGATGCTCGTCGCTGCCCACCCCGTGCACCCAGCGCTTGCGCGTGGCCGGCCGGTTGCGGGAGTGCGGGATGAGCACGGTCGCGATCTCGGCGTAGTACCGCAGGACATCCGCCTTCGTGGTGCCCGTCTCGGGGTACAGCACCTTGTCGAGATTGGAGATGCGCAGGCGGTGACCGCCCACCGTCACGGTCTGCTCGTTCGCGCTCGACGCCGCCATGGCTCCATCCTGCTCTGCGCGGCTCTAGCCGGAAAGGCCCGATCCACGGTCTAATTGGGTATGAGATCGATCTGGAAGGGCGCCATCACGTTCGGCCTCGTCAACGTGCCGGTGAAGGTGTACAGCGCGACCGAGGATCACGACATCGCGCTGCACCAGGTGCACGACGCCGATGGCGGGCGCATCCGGTACCAGCGGCGGTGCGAGATCGACGGCAAGATCATCGAGTACCAGAACATCGCGCGGGCCTACGACGACGGGGAGCGCACGGTCATCCTGACGAAGGACGACCTGGCGTCGCTGCCCGAGGAGAAGAGCCGCGAGATCGAGGTCGTCGAGTTCGTGCCGAGCGAGCAGATCGACCCGATCATGTTCGACAAGAGCTACTATCTCGAGCCCGACTCGAAGTCGCCGAAGGCCTACGCGCTGCTGCGGAAGACGCTCGAGACCACCGATCGCACCGCAGTGGTGCACTTCGCGCTGCGGCAGAAGACGCGGCTGGCGGCACTGCGGGTGCGTGGCGACGTGCTCGTGCTGCAGACGCTGCTCTGGGGCGACGAGGTGCGGGAGGCCGCGTTCCCGGCTCTCGACGAGCCGACGCGGGTGTCGTCGCAGGAGCTCGACATGGCCATGTCTCTGGTCGACCAGTTCGCGGGCGACTTCGAGCCCGAGAAGTTCACCGACGACTACCAGGAGCAGCTGCGCACCCTGATCGACGCGAAGCTGGCCCAGGGCGACTCGGTCGACACCGACGAGACGTTCGGGCGCGAGCCGGGCGAGAGCGACGGGGGCGAGGTGCTCGATCTGATGGAGGCGCTGCGGCGGTCGGTCGACAAGAGCCGGGGGTCGAGTTCGGCGTCGTCGTCGTCGTCGCGGTCGGCGTCGAAGAAAGCGGATGCGGACGGCGACTCCGACGAGAAGCCCGCGGCCGCGAAGAAGGCACCGGCGAAGAAGGCTCCCGCGAAGAAGCCCGCGGCGAAGAAGGCCTCCAAGGCGTCCTGAGTTCGGGCGGCCCGGCGGCTCCCCGGTAGAATCGCTAGCGATCCAGCGCGAGCAGCCGGCCGCGCGGAGATATCCCGGAGCCTTCATGCCTGCATCCCGTCTCGATTCCGTCATCGCACTCGCCAAGCGCCGGGGGTTCGTCTTCCCGACCGGAGAGATCTACGGCGGCACCAGGTCGGCCTGGGACTACGGCCCCCTCGGCGTGGAGCTGAAGGAGAACATCAAGCGCCAGTGGTGGAAGTTCATGGTGCAGTCGCGCGACAACGTCGTGGGGCTCGACTCGGCGGTCATCCTGCCGCGCCAGGTGTGGGAGGCCTCGGGCCACGTCGAGGTGTTCTCCGACCCGCTGGTGGAGTCGCTGCACACGCACAAGCGCTACCGCGCCGATCACCTGATCGAGCAGTACGAGGAGAAGCACGGGCATCCGCCGGTCAACGGCCTCGCCGACATCCGCGACCCCGAGACGGGCCAGCCCGGATCGTGGACCGAGCCGCGCCAGTTCTCGGGCCTGCTGAAGACCTACCTCGGCGTCATCGACGACGAGTCGGGCCTGCACTACCTCCGCCCCGAGACCGCGCAGGGCATCTTCGTCGACTTCAACGCGGTGCTGAACAGCTCGCGGCAGAAGCCGCCGTTCGGCATCGGCCAGATCGGCAAGAGCTTCCGCAACGAGATCACGCCCGGCAACTTCATCTTCCGCACCCGCGAGTTCGAGCAGATGGAGATGGAGTTCTTCGTCAAGCCGGGTGAGGACGAGGAATGGCACCAGTACTGGATCGACCAGCGCTTCCAGTGGTACACCGACCTCGGCATCGACCCCGAGAACCTGCGGCTCTACGAGCACCCCAAGGAGAAGCTGTCGCACTACTCCAAGCGCACGGTCGACATCGAGTACAAGTTCGGCTTCACGGGCAGCAAGTTCGGCGAGCTCGAGGGCGTGGCGAACCGCGGCGACTTCGACCTCACCACCCACTCGAAGGCCTCGGGAACCGACCTCTCGTACTTCGACCAGACCACCGGTGAGCGCTGGACGCCGTACGTCATCGAGCCGGCCGCCGGTCTGACCCGGTCGCTGATGGCGTTCCTGGTCGACTCGTTCCATGAGGACGAGGCGCCCAACACCAAGGGCGGCGTCGACAAGCGCACCGTGCTGAAGCTCGACCCGCGCCTGTCGCCGGTGAAGGCCGCCGTGCTGCCGCTGTCGCGGAACGAGGCGCTGTCGCCGCTCGCGCGCACCCTCGCCGCCGATCTGCGCAAGAACTGGAACGTCGACTTCGACGACGCCGGCGCCATCGGCCGCCGCTACCGTCGCCAGGACGAGATCGGCACCCCGTTCTGCATCACCGTGGACTTCGACTCGCTCGAGGACAACGCGGTGACCGTGCGCGAGCGCGACTCCATGGCGCAGGAGCGCATCTCGCTCGACCGCCTCACGGGCTACCTCGCGGAGCGTCTCGTCGGCGCGTAGCCGCTTCGCCGTCCCCTCTAGCCCTTCCTGACTCGCTGACCGTACGGCCCGCCTGTCCGTTTCCCGGGGCGCCTCTGTAGGCGAGTTCACCGTGCAGAATCGCGTGCGACGCGCCGGCCTTGTCAACCCGGCCATGTCCATCGAGGGCAAGCGCGTCAGCGCGCGGCAGCCGGATGTGCTGCCGCGCGCTTCGCGCTTGCCTTCGGAAATGGTGGCTGGCTATGCGGCGGGTCGCTGGATGGTGCGTCGACGGGTGGTCGGAATCGGTGTCTGTTCCGTGTCGACCCACCTCGGCGGAATCAGATGAGGCACACCCTCGTGCATGGTTAATTTCCACGGCGATTTGTGCAGGTGTGAATGGTGGAAGTGGCAGAGCAGAACCCCGTTGTCGATATTAGTGCGGCCGGGCGGATGATCGTCCGAAACCCATTCGTTCGCATGATGTGTTTCGCAGAACGAGGGTGGCCTGTCGCAGCTGGGCCACACGCAGCCGCCGTCTCGGGCGGCAAGGGCCCGGTTCTGCGCCGCAGTGAAGAGGCGCTTCGTCTTGCCGTGGTAAAGAATCTCGCCCTTGTCGCCGAAGAGCGTCGTGGCGACGGGTGAGGTGCACCGCAGCTGAGCGACGGTGGAAGCGGGGACGGGCTGGTCGATGCCGTCGATCCACCCGACGCCCCGGCCCGCTTCGAGGTCATCGAGGGTCATGTGCACGTTGACCGTGGCGATGGCTCCGTTGATGCGGGGCATGTCGTCGGCGCCAGCGGCGCGGGCGATGAGTTCGGTGACGGTGTCGGCGTTCTTCTGCGCCTGAGTGCGGCCATCGGCGATCACGTATTCGTCCCCATCGACGAACCGCGGCCCCGTCACGCGCGGGCTCTGCATCGCCTGGATGCTCGACATCCAGACCCCGCCCTGCTCGGGCGCGAGCGCGAACGTCCCCCGGTACATCCCATCCGGTGCCTGCGCGATGGTCAGCGACCGCTGCATCTGCAGCACTTCGTCCCGCGGCTCGGCACCATCGGGGTCGAGCACCTCGCGGAGGTGAGTGGCGGCTCGAAAGGTCTCGTCCGCGGTCAGTCGGCACGAGAGGGTCTGGTCGACGAGAGTCTCCTCGGCGAGGCTCAGAACCTCGGGGGAGCATCCACGGTCGGCGAGCACCCCACACTGCTTCACGATCGCCGACGCCGCCTCGACCCCGAGCGCGCCCTCATCGAGCACGCGGGAGACCGCCGGGAACGGCGCCGGCCCCTCGCCCCCACCCAGCAGCACGGCACCACGAAGCTTCCGCCCGAGTTCGAGCCGGGCTTTGCACGCCCGCGCCGACGCGCCGGTGACCTTCGCGACGAGCGCGACAGGGCTGGTGAAGTTCTGCGACCGGCTGAGCCCCTCGTCGCCGAGCTCGGTGCGTGACCGCACCGAGACCTCGCCGGCGGCGTGGACCTGTCCCGCCGAAGCCAGCCGCCCGATCGCCTCGAAGTCGGCCATGGCCTCGAGCAGTGCCTCGTCGGTGAGACCCGCCATCCCGCTTATCGCTGCGCCCAGAGCAACACTGAGATCGTCGGCGATCTCCTTGAGCTGGGCGTCTGTTTCCATACTGAGATTCTGTCAGAAAACACTGATGAATGCTCGATTAGCTCGGACTGCGATGCCGATCGAAAGGGGGTCCGCGCGAGCCGAGCGGACGGTCGTCAGGGCGTAGAGGTGGAGGTCGACGTCGGGCTGGAAGCGGCGGTGGGCCGCGGGGTGCCGTCGACCCCGTCGAGGGTGCCGAAGAGCTGGCCCTGCGCGTTCTGCGTGGCCATGAGCGTGGCGTAGGCCTCGGCGTAGGTCTGCGGCTCGGCCTCGCCCTTCACGCCGAACTTCGCGATGAGGAGCCCCAGCAGCCCCTTCGCCGGGTTGCTGATGGGCTTGATGCGCTGCGCCTCTGACGTTCCGTCGAAGCTCACCTCCGGGTTCGGCGGCGAGTACTGCGGCATGGTCTGCGGCCAGGCCGACGCCGGGCGCGGCTCCTTCAGGTTCACGGCGTCGAACATGTCGCGCGAGGCGGCGTCGCGCCGGGTGAGCGGCTTCAGCCCGTGCAGCTTCGTGAGGGTGGCGATGACCGATCCGTGATCCATCTGCTCGTTCACGATCGTGTTCTTCGCCGTGTACGCGGAGATCGCGATGGCCGGCACCCGGCAGCCGAGGCGGTCGAAGGTGAAGTCCATCTCGCCCGGGTCGCCGGTCGACGGCGGAACGGCCGAGGGCGGCGGCACGTGGTCGAAGGTTCCGCCGTGCTCGTCGAAGGTGACGAAGAGCATCGTGTTCATCGCGTTCGACCCCGAGGGGGTGTCGCTCGTGCGGATGGCCGAGTAGACGGCGTGCAGCAGGGCATCGGCCGCCCGCGCATCCGACAAGGCGCCATCGATGACCACGTCGCCGTCGGCGGTGGCGTCGTCGCTCTCTCGTAGGGTGCCGTGCGGCGGGTGCATGTCGTTGTGGTTGTAGATCATGCGCGGCTCGATGAAGGCGTAGTCGGGCAGGTCGCCGTTCGCGACGTCGTCGTAGAACTGCTCCATCACACGGAAATGCGACTTCCAGTACGGCTCGAGCACGGGCGCGTGCAGCACCCCGGTCATGGAGACGAGCTGGGCGGCGTCGTAGTAGACGCGCCAGGTGAGCCCCGCATCCTGAAGCCGGTTGAAGATGGTGGGCGCGTCGGCCTTCGACGCGTCGAGCCACTTGTCGTAGCCGCCCTCGCCCTTGTTGGTGACGAAGCCGTGCGAGGTGGAGGCGTGGAAGAACAGGCGATTGCAGAAGGTCTGCGAGGGCACCGCGCTGTGCCAGTGGTCGAAGACGGCGAAGTTCTTGGCGAGCGTCGAGAACACCGGGAGCATCTCGGGCGTGAAGCCGCCCATGGCCGTCTCGTACTCCTTGCGGCCCGGCTCCTTCTTGTTCTTCGTGATCTCGCGGTAGTTGATGATGTAGTCCTCGACGAAGCCCTTCATGGTGGGCTCGTCGTTCGGGCCGGGCGCGTTGAACGGATAGCTCAGGCCGTTCGCGTGCAGGTCGCGGTTCTCGTCGGGATCGACGCGCTGGAACAGCTGCGTGTTGACGTGGGGGTACTCCTCGCCCGGGTCGGGGTTGGGGCTCTGCATGATCTCGTCGGTCGAGCCCGAATAGGGGCGGGCCTCGACCTCCTCGTCGATGCCGGGCACGGGGTTCGAGCGGCGGCCCTGGTGCAGGCCCTCGAACTTCTGGCCGGCCTTGAGCTCTTCGTTCTTGTAGAGCCAGCCGAGCACGTTGTCGAAGGAGCGGTTCTCGTACATCAGCACGACGAGGTGCTCGAAGCCGGGCTTCTGCTCCTTGGCCTCGGGCGCGAAGTCGAGATTCGACTCCTGCGCGTAGACGCCGGCGCCGATGGCCGCTCCGCCGAGGCCCGCGGCCGCTGCTCCGGCGGCACCCACGGCGGCGGCCTTGAGGAAGGCGCGGCGCGAGGCGACGGCACCCGCCGCATCGGGCGCTGCCGGGCTCGGATGCAGGGGCTCACGCTGATCGTCGTCGTGTCGACGGCGGCGGAAGGGGGCCATGATCCGACGTTACCGCCTCCGTCCGACACTCGGCAGACGGGGTGCAGAGGGTTCGCATCACGATCCCGTCTCGGGCGCTTGACCTTGACGCTGCGTCAACTCGTACAGTCGGTTGAACCGAGACGTGAGAGGAGCATCCGATGGACCGGTCGATCACCGAGGTCGCTCGCCTGGCCGGCATCACGAGCCGGGCACTGCGGCACTACGACCGCATCGGGCTCGTCGCACCGAGCCGCATCGGCTCGAACGGCTACCGCTACTACGACGAGGCGGCGCTGGTGCGGCTGCAGCGGGTGCTGCTGCTGCGCGAGTTGGGCGTCGGGCTGACCGAGATCGCCCGGCTGCTCGACGAGTCGACGGATGCTCCCGCCGCCCTCCGCCGCCACCTCGACCACCTGCGCCGCGAACGCTCCCGGCTCGACCGGCGGATCGTCTCGGTGCAGACCACGATCGACACACTCACAGAAGGAGGAACACTCATGGCAGAGACGATGTTCGACGGGTTCGACCAGACCCGCTACGAGGAAGAGGTCGCCGAGCGCTGGGGCGCGGCGGCGGCCGAGGAGGGGCGTGACTGGTGGGCCTCGATAAGCCCGGATGCGCGCGGGGCCTGGCAGGAGCGCCTCGCCGCCCTGAACGCCGATTGGCGTGCCGCGGCTGCCGCCGGTCTCGACCCGGCGGGGCCCGAGGCGCAGGAGCTGGCGCGGCGGCACGTCGCGTGGCTGGCGGGCATCCCTGGGACGCCCGGCGCGGGCGCCGACCCCGACCCGGACTACCTCCGCGGCCTCGGCGAGCTCTACGTCGCCGACGAGCGCTTCGCGGCGAACTACGGCGGCCCCGCGGGCGCCGCCTTCGTGCGCGACGCCCTCACGGCCCACGCCGCCAACCTCGGGTGAGGCGGCGTGGCCCGGCCGGCGCGGCGCGGCCCCACCCGCGCGGCCGACGTCGGGTGATGGCGGGGGCGATGGCTCATCCGTCCGAGCCTTACCAGGTGGGAGCGGGTCGCGGCCGTCGCTGCTATTCGTTCAGGATGGCGCGGAGCTGCGTGTAGACCGACTGGGAAACCGCGTTGGTGCCTCCGAGCACCACGATCCGCGCGGGATCCAGCCGACGGAGTTCGGCAGCGATCTCGGCCGGTATGGCGTCGTGCTGGACGAGCAGCACGGGGCTGTCGGTCGCCGCGGCGAGAGGCCCTCCGGCGAGGGCATCGGGGAACGTGGTGCCGGAGGCGATGTAGGCGGATCCGGCGCGCGCTGTGAACGTCGCCGCGGAGAGCGCCGCCGATGTCGCGAAACGATCGGCGCCGCTGACCCTGCTGGTTGGTGCGAGGGCCGTCAGCGCGTCGGCGACACTGCGCCCGACGGCGTTCTGCCCACCGAGCACCTCGATCCGCTTGGGCTTCAGGCGGGCCAGCTCGGCCAGGACCGAGTCCGGGATGCCGTCTCGACGCACGAGGAGCACCGGCCCGCTGTTCCGGCCGGCGATCGCCCCCGCGGAAAGTGCATCGGGGAAGTTCTCGCCGGACGCGATGTAGGCGACCGGGGCGTTCGCGCCGAACGTATCGCGAGAGATCGCGGCCGACACCTCGAACCTGTCCTGTCCGCTCAGGCGCGATATCGGTGCGTACGACCCGAGTTGACGCTCGACGTCTTGGCTCACCGCTGCTGTTCCCCCCAACACCACGATCTTCTTGGGCTGCAGTCGGGCCAGCTCGGCCCCGGTGCGTGACGGGATGTGATCGTGACCGACCAGCAGCACGGGACCGCCGCGGTAGCCTGCCGCGGCGGTCGCCGACAAAGCGTCGGGAAAGTTCTCACCCGAAGCGATGTAGGCCACCTCGACTCGGCTCGGGAATTCTGACGCGGACATCTCGGCCGCACTGGCGAACCGGTCTGTTCCGCTCCGGCGGCTGAGGGGAGCGGTCACGTCCAGGTCGAGAACGGACACGTACTGTGTGCCGTCGATTGCGTAGGCTCGTCGGGCCTCAGCGGCGACCGCGATGGCCTGCGCCGATCCTCCCAGGTGGGTCTCGGCCGAATCGGCCAGGAACCGTGTGGTCCTCAAGGTCGTGGTGTCGATCGCCGTGATCCTCTGACGCGTACTCCCGAGGTTGTTCGAGCTGACCCAGATCTGTCCGCCGACGTCGTCGAGGGTCACCGCGTACGGTTCGTCGTTGACGTCGAGTTTCAGCACCGCGACGACCGTGTTCATCGAGGTGTCGATGACCGAGACGGTACTGCTGAGGGTGTTGGTGACGAAGGCACGGTGAGCGGCCTGGTCTATGGCGATCTGACGCGGGCGGAAACCGATACCGAGGGGGCCCTGGGGGATGACGGCGACCACCGCGTTGGTCGTGGTGTCGATCACCGACACCGTGGAGTCCATTTGATTGACGACGAACGCGCGATCGAGCTCTGAGTCGACGGCGATGTCAGAGACCCCTGTTCCGATACCTGTCGCGGAGTCGTGCGGAATGACCTTCACCACCCGATTGGTGCTCGTGTCGACGACCGAGACGGACCCGGACGTGTAGTTTCCGACATAGGCGGTGGCTGCCCCCGGGTTCGTGGCGACGGTGACCGGACCGTCACCGATTCCCGTCGACGCATCGTGAGGGATGACCGCCAGCACTCGGTTCGTGCTCGTGTCGATCACCGAGACCGTGCTCGAGCCCGAGTTGGTGACGTAGGCGCGACGGGCCGATGCATCGACCGCGATCTCTCCGGGCCGATCTCCGATGTCGGAGGGGCCGTGCGGAACCGTCGCGATGACCCCATTGCTGGTCAGGTCGACGACGGCGACGGTGCCCGCAGACCTGTCGGAGAAGTAGGCCCTGTGTGCCGATTCATCGACCGCGACGCCCCCTGATGCGAAGGGCGCCCCCAGGTCGATGGTGGCTTCACCGGCGTTCACTGCCGACGCGGTCGGGACAGTCAGCGGTGCAAAGACTCCCCCTAGGACGAGAAAGACGGCGACTCCAGCGGCGCGATGATGACGATTCATCAGTAAATCATACCAGAGCAATGCTCAGTAGACGAGCAGGTCGACTACTCCGCGAGGAGGGTGGCGATGCGCTCGGCGAGCCGGCGGCGCAGGGCCGGCGGCAGCTCGTCGCCGCTGATAGCGTCGTAGGCCCAGAGGCCGTCGGCCGCGAGGCGCAGCACGAAGCGGTCGAGGGCCGCGGGGTCGGCCTCCGCCTCGGCGGGGGTGGGCGTCCAGCGGCGCTGCACCTCGTCCCAGAGGGCGGAGTCGGTGGGGTTCTTCGACGCCTCCAGGATGAGCGCGAGCTCCGCCGGGTTCGTCTCCTCCGACGAGGTCACGAGCGTGTAGGCCGCGATGCGTTCGTCGGGGGTGCACGCGTCGGCGGCCTTCCCTGCGGCTGACTCCAGGCGGGCGTCCCATTCCCGGGCGAGGTGCTCGTTGAGCGCGTGCACGAGGGCGCCGCGGTCGCGGAAGTGGTACATCATGCCGCCGCGGGTGAGGCCGGCCTCCTCGGCGGTGGCCTCCAGCGTCAGGCCGCGCAGGCCGTCCCGCGTGACGACCCGCACGGCGGCGTCGAGGATCGCGGTGCGGTTGTTCGGGCGCATGGTCCCTCCAGGGTAGACGAGCTCAGGATGCGCGGCCCGCGGCTGCTCGCCGGGCGACCAACCGCGGTGGTGGGTTCAGGATGCGCGGCCACCGCGCTCCGGTCACCGCCCGGTGCCGGCCGCCCGGCCGCGCCCGCTCAGTGCCCCGAGAGCGCCGACGCCGGGGTGTCGCGGAGCAGCCGCGCCGTGGCGAGCGCGCTCAGCGCGAGCACCCCCGCGATCACGAGCAGCACCGTGGTGAACGCCGGATCGGCGCCCGAGGCGCCCGAGGCGCCCGCGGCGCCCGAGGCCGCGACGGCGCCGACCGCCGACGGCGCATACGTCGACGTGATCAGCCCGCCCAGCACCGCGATCGCCACGAGCCCGCCGAGCTCGTACGAGACCTCTTCGACCGACGACGCCATGCCCGCGCGGTGGGCGGGCGCGCTGCCGATGATCGCGGCCGACGCCGAGGCCATCACGAAACCCAGCCCCATACCCGCGACGGCGAGCCCGGCCACGACCCCGCCCCAGCCGAACGCCATCAGCGGCGGCGTGATCGCGGCGCCGACGGCCGCGAGCCCGAGCCCGCCGGCGATCAGCGGCCGCGGCCCCACTCGGTGCAGCAGCGCCCCGGCGGCGAGCGCGCTGGGCAGCGAGCCGAGGGCGAGCGAGGCCACGACGAGCCCCGCGTTCAGCGGGCTGAAGCCCTCGACGCCCTGGAAGCGCTGTGCCGTCACGAGTTCGGCGCCCGCGATGGTGAACAGCGCCACGCCCGCCGCGAGCACGCCCGCGGACAGCGCCGGCCGCCGGAACAGCGCCAGGTCGAGCAGCGGGTACGGCAGCCGTCGCTGCCGCCGCACGAACAGTGCGAGCCCGGCGACCCCGACGACCAGGGCGAGCCCGACCACGACCCACGACGGCCCCGCCTTGGTCACCTCCTTCAGCGCCACCACGACGCCGGCGAGTCCGACCATGGCGAGCAGGGACGACACCAGGTCCCACGGCCGGCTGCGGTCGCCGGGCGTGTGCGGCGCCACGAACGGGGTCGCCACGAGCGCCGCGATCACGATCGGCACGTTGATCAGGAACACCGAGCCCCACCAGAACCACTCCAGCAGCAGCCCGCCGAGGATCGGCCCGGCGGCGGCACCGACAACCGAGACGCTGCCCCAGATGCCGATGGCGATGTTGCGCTCCCGCACGTCGGAGAAGCCGAGCCGGATCAGCGCGAGCGTCGCCGGCATCATCGCGGCCGCACCGACGGCGAGCAGCGCGCGGGCGCCGATCAGCACGAGAGGCGCGGGCGAGAAGGCGGCCAGCAGCGAGGCGACCCCGAACACGACGAGCCCGATCAGGAACAGCCGCCGGTGCCCGACCCGGTCGCCGAGCGTGCCGGCGCCGAGCAGCAGCCCGGCCATTACGAGCGGGTAGGCGTTGACGATCCACAGGCTCTCGGTGCCGGTCGCGCCGAGCTCGCGGGTGAGCGTCGGCAGGGCCGTGTAGAGCACCGAGTTGTCGATGGTGATGAGCAGCAGCCCGGCCGAGACGACGGCGAGCAGGATCCAGCGCCGCGACGACGAGGTGCGCGCGGGCGTGATGACAGACATGGAGACCTCCGGGTGAGGCTCCTAACTATACATTCATGAATGTTTAGTTTCAAGCGGCGAACCGAGCATCAGCACGCCGGGTGGCCGCAGGCCGAGCGGCAGGAACCGCAGCAGCACCCCGGCGACGAGCGCCCCGAGCCCGCCCACCGCCATGTCCCCGATCGTGTCGTCGTAGGCGACGAAGATCGACGAGCTGACGTAGGTCTTGCCGAGCCACTCCACCATCTCCCACACGGCGCTCGCCGCGAGCCCCAGCGCGGTGCACAGCACCAGTGAGGTGCCGAGGGTGAAGCTGCGCGAACCGGGCTCGACGAGCATCCCGAGCCGTGCGAAGAAGAGGTACGCCATCATGGCCACGACCCCGGTCGCCACGAAGTGCACGGCGATGTCCCACCACCAGATGCCCGTGTAGAGGTCGAACACGTTGCTCCAGGCGGCCACCAGCAGCACGAGCGAGTAGACGATGTCGAAGAGCGGATGCACGCCCACGAAGCGGGGCAGCACCACCCCCGGGAGCACCAGCGCCAGCACCCCGGCATCGGTCGGCTCCCACCAGACGAACGCGGCGACGACGCTGAGCAGGGCGAGCACCCGCACGGCGTCGGCGGCCCACTCGGCGGCGCCGTGGGGTGGGCGGAGGAAGTTCCGGATCACGGTTCGGGTGCCGGCACGGGCATCCGGAGCACGGCCTGCACGGCCAGGTGGTCGGAGCCGAAGCCACCGGCGTAGCGGTGCGGGTTGATGCCGGCCTCGATGACCTCGATGCCGGGCGTGGTGGCGATCCAGTCGATGCGCTTGCGGTCGAGGCGCGGGGTGCCGTAGTTCGGGAAGCTGCCCCACTCCGGCGTCAGGCGCGACGCCGCGATGGCGTAGGCGTCGAGTAGCTCGCCGTCGCGCAGCAGCTCCTGCAGGGGAGCGGTGGCCTCGCCGCTGTTGAGGTCGCCGGTGACCACGGCGGGCAGACCGCAGGACGCCACGATCTCGCGCACGGCACCCGCGGCGAGCACGCGCGAACGTCGCGAGAGGTGGTCGAAGTGGGTGTTCACGGCGACGAAGTGCGCCGAGGTGGCGCGGTCGCGGAAGATCCCCGCCACGAGGATGCGCGGCACGCGGTTGCCCCACCCCGTCGAGCCCGGCACGTCGGGTGTCGGCGAGAGGGCCTGCTGCGACCAGTCGAGCAGCTCGAGCCGCCGCGTGTCGTAGAACAGGGGGCAGCCCTCGCCGCCGCCGTTCGCCGAGCGCCCGTGACCGATCGAGCGGTAGTGCCGGCCCAGGCTGTGCCGCACGAAGCCGGCCGTCTGGGGCATCGCCTCCTGCGTGCCCAGGATGCTCGGCTGCTCGGCCTCGAGCAGCGCGGCGAGGTGCGGCCGCCGGGTCTCCCAGCGATCGGGGCTGTGCGGCATCACGTGCGCGACCGGCCGGCGGATGTTGTACGTCATCACGTGCAGCTCGGGCGGCGCTGTGGGGCCGACGAGCACCTCGCCGAAGGCGCGCCCGTCGCCGTCGCCGTCACTGCTGACGCCGCCGCTCATGCCCGCAGCTCCTTGCGCATCTCGAGCTCCTTGCGGCTCGGGTCGAGCGGGTACGGCAGCGTGACCCCGGTCTCCACGAAGCCGCGCTTGCGGTAGGCGGCGATGGCCCGGGCGTTGTCCTCGTGCACCTCGAGGGTGAGGGTGTCGCCGCGCCCGAGGGCCCACTCCTCGATGCGGGTGAGCAGAGCATCCGTCACCCCGGCGGCGCCGCGGTGCGAGGGGGCGACGTACACGCCGAAGAGGTAGGCCCCGGATGCTCCGGGCGGCACCGACGAGAGCATCGTGGCCACGAAACGTCCCTCGGCTGTCTCGGCGACCACGGTGATCGCGCGGTTCGACGACCCCTCACGGGCCTTCGCGCGCCACTCGGCCTCGCTGCGGCGATTCGCGTGCGCGAGGGTCTCGAGGTAGGCCAGCGGGGTGTCGGCGAGCATCTCGAGGCGGAGTCGGCGCACCTCGCGCCAGTCGGCCTCGACCGTGCGGCGGATCGTCAGGCCGGCGGGCACGGCGACCGCGGTGGAGAGCATGCTCCGACCCTAGGGCGTTCGGGCTGCGACGGCTCGCGGCTCGCGGCTCGCGCGCCCGGCGGTCATGATGGAGGCATGAGCCCCGCACTGCACATCACCGGAGACGCCGACGCCGACGAGCTGCTCTCGACCGACCCGCTCGCCCTGCTCGTGGGCATGCTGCTCGACCAGCAGATCGCCATGGAGGCCGCCTTCGAGGGGCCGAAGAAGATCCGCGACCGCATCGACGGGCCGTTCACCGCGAAGAACCTCGCCTCCTATGATCCGGATGCGCTGGTCGAGGTGTTCCGGCAGACGCCCGCCGTGCACCGGTATCCGGGATCGATGGCCGGGCGGGTGCAGGCGCTCGCCGCGGCACTCGTCGACGACTGGAACGGCGACGCCGCCGCGCTCTGGAGCGACGTGCCCGACGGGAAGGCGCTGCTGAAGCGGCTCGAGGCCCTGCCCGGCTACGGCGCGCAGAAGGCCCGCATCTTCGTGGCGTTGCTCGGCAAGCAGTACGGCGTGACGCCGGAGGGCTGGCGCAAGGCCGCCGGACCCTACGGCGAGGAGGGCTCGCACCGCTCGGTCGCCGACATCGTCGACGCCGACTCGCTCACACTGGTGCGCGAGACGAAGCGGGCCGCGAAGGCGGAGGCGAAAGCGGCGAAGGCGTCGAAGGGCTGACGGCCGCGAGCGCGACCTTCCGCCCCGCGAGCAGCGGCAGTGTCACCCCGCAGAGCGGCCCGATCAGCAGCGCGAACGCCAGCGTGCCGAACCCCACGTCGCCGCCGAGCAGCCAGCCGGCGCCGAGCACCGTCGCCTCGATCAGCGTGCGCCCGAGCCAGATCGGCCAGCCGAGCCGCGCGTGCAGCCCGGTCATCAGACCGTCGCGCGGGCCCGGCCCGAACCGCGCCCCGATGTAGATGCCGCTGGCCACCGCGAGCAGCAGCAACCCCGCCGTGAACGACAGCACCTGCAGGAGCAGCGAACCCGGGGCGGGCAGCAGCCACAGCCCGAGCTCCATGAACGGCCCGAGCAGCAGCACGTTGAGCACCGTGCCGAGGCCGGGCCGCTGGCGGAGCGGGATCCACAGCAGCAGCACCGCGATCCCGATCAGGTTCGTCAGCAGGCCGATCGAGAGCCCGGTGCTGCGGGAGATGCCCTGCGAGAAGACCGTCCACGGGTCGATGCCGATCGCGCCCCGGATCATCAGGGCCTCAGCGAAGCCGTAGAGCATCAGGCCGACGAGAAGGCGGAGCACGCGGAAGGTCATGGGTAGATCCAATCGCACGATTGGCCTCGACTCGCCATGCCAATCCCGCTAAAGTGGCGCCATGACTGACCCGCGCATCGGCACTCGTGGCCTCATCTCCCTGCTCGGCGACTGGCGTGGCACCTCGGCCGGGCCGTCCTATCTGGCGCTTTTCGACCGCATCCGCCTGCTCGTGCTCGACGGCCGCATCGCCACGGGCACCCGGCTGCCGGCCGAGCGCGACCTGGCGCAGGCGCTCGGCGTCAGCCGCACGATGGTGTCGGGCGCCTACCGCGAGCTGCGCGACGCCGGCTACACCTCGAGCGTGCGGGGCTCGGGCAGCATCACGCGGCTGCCCGGCCGCGCGCCCGTGACGGGCACCGACGAGTCGGGTGACTTCATCGACTTCTCCAAGGCCACCGCCCCCGCGCATCCGGCCCTGCACGGCGCCACCCTGCGCGTGATGGACGAGTTCGCGCGCGAGCTCGGCGGCACCGGCATCGACCCGTTCGGGTCGATGACCCTCCGTCAGGCGGTCGCCGACCGCTACACGGCGCGCGGCCTTCCCACGACCGTCGAGCAGGTGATGATCACGATCGGCGCCCAGCACGCGATCTCGCTGCTCGCCCGCACCCTGCTCTCCCGCGGCGACCGCGCGGTGGTCGAGCTGCCGAGCTACCCGCACGCCTACGAGGCGCTGCGGGCCGCCGGCGCGCGCTTCGTGCCCGTGACGGTCTCGGCCCGGGGCAGCGGCGCCGCGCCCGAGGGCCTGCACGGCTGGGACGCCGCCGGACTCGAGCAGGCCTTCGCCCGCACCAGCCCGACGCTCGCCTACCTGATGCCCGACTTCCACAACCCGACGGGCGAGTCGATGCCCGCCGAGCTGCGCTCGAAGGTGCTCGCCGACGCGTCCCGGCAGGGCACGCTCGTGCTCGTCGACGAGACCACGGCCGAGCTCGACATCGACCGCGCCGGGTCGTTCCTGCCGTTCGCGGCCTACGGCGACGCCGGCACCGCCGCCTCCGCCGTGCTGATCGGCTCGGTCGGCAAGACCGTGTGGGCCGGGCTCCGGGTGGGCTGGGTGCGTGCCGAGCCGGCGATCATCCGCAAGCTGGCGGGGGCGCGCTTCGCCGGCGACCTCGGCACCCCGGTGCTCGAACAGCTGATCGTCGCCGAGCTGCTGCGCGACTTCGACCAGGTGCTCGCCGGGCGCTCGGCGCAGCTGCGCGAGGGTCGCGAGACCCTGCTGCGGATGCTCGCCCAGAACTTCCCCACCTGGCAGGTGCCGCCCGTCGACGGCGGCCTCGCCGCCTGGGTGAACCTCGGCGCTCCCGTCAGCTCGCAGCTGGCGCTCGCGGCGCGCACGGAGGGGCTCCTCATCACGGCCGGCCCCCGCTTCGGCCTCGACGGCGCGTTCGAGCGCTTCCTCCGCGTGCCGATCATCCATCGCCCGGGCGACATCGAGCGCGGCGTCCACGCGCTCCGGGCCGCGTGGAGCGCGGTCTCCCGCGCCCCCCACTACGCCCCCACCGACCTGTACTCCGAGGTCGTCTAGCAGCGACTCGTCAGGAGACGGCGGTCGCCTTCAACACCAGCGACTGCTCGGGGGCGAGCAGGGGGAGGGGCAGCCCCACGAGGGCGAGCTGGCGGCCGGTGGCCGTGACGCCGCCGTCGAGCCACCAGGGCGGCGGAGCATCCTGGATCAGGCGCGGACCGCCGCCGAGCAGCACGGGCTCGACCCGGTAGCGCCGCGCGTCGTCGAGCCCGGGAAGCGTCACCGGGGCGGGCACGGCCTCGCGGGTGGCGGCGCCCGTGACCACCGCGAACAGCGCGTGCGAGCGGTCGGGCGCCACGACGCCGTGGGTCCAGAGTGCAGGGTCGACGCTGTCGGCCCGCACGGTCGTGCCGGTGCGGAGCAGCTCGCGGGAGGCCTTGTAGACCTCGATCCAGTGGGCGACGGCGGCGCGCTCCTCCGCGCTCGCGCGGGTGAGGTCCCACTCGATGCCGGCGTGGCCGAAGAGCGCCGTCGCGAGCCGGAACGACAGCTCGTGCGTCCGCCCGGTGGTGTGCGCGGTGGCGGCGCCGAGGTGCGCGCCGAAGTACTCCGGCGGCACCACGAGCGAGGTGAAGCGGTGGATGCCCTGCCGCTCCAGCGGATCGTTGGTGTCACTCGGCCAGACCCGGTCGGTGCGCGCCATCACGCCGAGGTCGACGCGACCGCCGCCGGAGGAGCACGACTCGATCTCGAGGCCCGGGAAGCGCTCGCGCAGCGCGTCCATCAGCCGGTAGCTCGCCGCCGTCTGCCGGTGGGCGGAGCCGCCGAGCAGGTCCCGGTTCTGATCCCACTTGAGGTAGGCGATCGGGTACTCCCGCAGCAGCGCGACGAGCTGGCCGAGCACGTGCTCGAAGGCCGCCGGGTTCGCGAGATCGAGCACGTGCTGCCAGCGCCATGAGACGGGCGCGGCGGGCGCAGCGGAGGCGGGGTCGCCGGCTCCCGCGCCGGGCTCCAGCCCGATCACCCACTCCGGATGCGCGCGCGCCACCTCGGAGTCGAGGCTCACCATCTCGGGCTCCACCCACAGCCCGAAGTCCATCCCCAGCGTGATCACGTGGTCGATCAGCGGATGCAGCCCGGCCGGCCACTTCTCGGGGTCGACGACCCAGTCGCCGAGGGCGCGGCGGTCGTCGGTTCGGCCGAGCATCCACCCGTCGTCGAGCACGAAGCGCTCGACCCCGACCGAGGCGGCCGCGTCGGCGAGGGCCTCGAGGCGCTCGAGGTCGTGGTCGAAGTAGACGGCCTCCCAGGTGTTCAGCATCACCTTCCGCGGCTCGGGGCCGGTCGGCGACTGGGCGCGGGCGTGCGCGTGCAGGCGGGCCGTGAGGCCGTCCAGGCCCTCGCCGGAGTGTGCCGCGACCAGCGACGGGGAGCGGTAGCGCTCACCCGGCGCCAGCACGATCTCGCCGGGCGCGAGCAGCTCGCCGCCGCCGAGCGACTGCCGGCCGGTGGCCGAGGCCTCGGCGAACAGCCGCTTGTCGCCCGACCAGGCCACGTGCACCGCCCAGACCTCGCCCGAGCGGAAGCCGAAGCCCGGCGTGCCGGCCACGAGAAGGAAGGCGTCGTCGTGGCCGGGCCGGCCGTGCCGGCTCTCGCGCAGCCAGGTGCCGTGCTCGATCGCGCGGCGCTGCGGCTGCCGCTCGCGCGGCCAGCGCCCGGTGAAGTCGAGCAGCTCGCGGGCGCGGCCGGGCAGCGGCAGCGCGAGCTCGAGGGTGTCGAGCGCGAAGGGGGTGTCGCCGAGGTTCTGCACGGCGGCGCGGCTCTGCAGCACGCCGTGCGGGGTCAGTTCGAGGTCGATCTCGACGCGCACCGGATGCCCGGCGGCACCGCGTGGCACGAGCACCACGCGCACCGCGCTGGGGCTCAGCAGCTCGACCGCCTCGAGGCGCAGCGCCGCGGGCGCTCCGCCGGGCAGGCCGAAGCCGGCGAGACCGGGGCGGGACGAGCATCCGTCGACCACCGCGGGGAGGAGAGAGGGCCGGGAGGGCTCGTCGATCGAGCTCGGCCCCACGGCCGGAACGAGCGAGTCGGCGAACGACTCCAACTCGGCGGGGGAGAGGGCGCCCAGGTCGGCGCCCCAGTGCAGGAGGGCGGGCACCGCCGTGCCGCGGGCGTCCAGCACGATGCTGGAACCCGCGGCACGGAGGTGGTGGATCGCTGAGGTCACTTCGCGACGGGGATGCTCTGCGCCTCGAGAGCGGAGATGGTCTTCTCCTGGCCGTTCTTCAGCGCCTCGGTCAGGGTGCCGGAGCCGCCCAGCACGCCACCGAAGCCGTCAGCCACGTCGGCGTAGGTCTGGGTCATGGTGGGGCCCCAGGTGAAGTCGGGGTTCACCTCGCCCGAGGCCTCGGCGAAGACGTCGTAGATGGCCTGGTCGCCGTAGAAGGGCACGCCGTCGGCGAGCACGGGCAGGGTCAGCCCGTCCTTCGTGGCGGGGTAGAGATTGGCCTCCTGGTTCAGCGCGGTCAGCGCCTCGGGGTCGGTGTTCAGCCACAGGGCGAACTTGGTCGCCTCGTAGGGGTGCTCGCTGCCCTTCAGCACGGCGGTCGAGGATCCGCCCCAGTTGCCCGCGGCCTTCTCGCCGGCGTTCCACTGCGGCATCGGTGCGACGGCCCAGTTGCCCGAGGTGTCGGGGGCACCGGTCGAGATGGAGTTCGCACCCCAGACGGCCGAGATCCAGGTCCAGTCGGAGCCGGTGTTGTAGGCGTTGTTCCACTCGTCGGTCCAGGCCGGGACCTTCGAGACGAGGTCGTCGCCGATCAGGCCCTGCCAGTAGCCGGCGACCTTGGTCGACTCGGGGGAGTCGAGGGTCACGTTCCAGGCGTCGCCGGAGTTGCTGAACCACTGGCCGCCCGCCTGCCAGACGAGACCGGCGAACCAGTTCACGTCGTTCTGCGGGAAGTTGGTGATGTAGCCGCCCTGTGCGCGGATCTTCTCGGCGGCCACCGCGTACTCGTCCCAGGTGGTCGGCACGGGGATGCCGGCCTTCTCGAACAGGTCCTTGCGGTAGTACATGGCCATGGGGCCGGTGTCCTGCGGCACGGCGTAGACCGCGTCGTCCTCGCCGAAGGTGACCTGGTTCCAGGTCCAGTCGATGAACTGGTCCTTCGAGTCGAGCACGCCGTCGCAGGCCGCGATGTTCTCGAGGCCGTCCTGCACGCGGAAGTTCGGCAGCGCGTCGTACTCGATCTGGCCGAGGTCGGGGGCGTTGCCGGCCTCGAGCTGGTTGAAGAAGTTCTTGTAGGTGCCGCCGTTGCCGTTCGGGCCGGTCTGCACGGTGACCTGGATGTCGGGGTTCTTCTCGTTCCAGAGGTCGACGACCTTGTCGATGCCGGGGATCCAGGAGGTGAAGCTCAGCTCCACCTTCCCGTCGGCGGGGGCGCAGTCGGCGGCGGCGGAGCCGCTGGAGCCCGAGCCGCTGTTCGAGGCGCAGCCGGTGAGCGCCAGGGCGCTGAGCACACCGAGCGCGACGATGCGCGTGCTGTTCTTGCGGAGCATGGTTTCTCTTTCTGTGGGGTGGTGTGGTGCGGAGGTGATGCGGGAGAGGAGCTACTTGACGCTTCCCGAGCCGAGGCCGCTCTGCCAGAAGCGCTGCAGGCTAAGGAAGGCGATGATCAGCGGGATGATCGAGACGAAGGCGCCGATGATGACGTAGGTGCGGATCTCGGGGATCTGGTTGACCTGCGAGTTCCAGGTGTAGAGACCGAGGGTCACCGGGAACAGCGACTCGTCGCGCAGCATGATCAGCGGCAGGAAGAAGTCGTTCCAGATCGCGACGAACTGGAACAGGAAGATCGTCACGAGCGCCGGGGTCATCAGCTTGCGGGCGATGGTGAAGAAGGTGCGCACCTCTCCGGAGCCGTCCAGGCGCGAGGCCTCGAGCAGCTCGTCGGGCACGCTCGCCGAGGCGTAGATGCGGGCCAGGTACACCCCGAACGGGTTCACGAGGCTCGGCAGGAAGACCGACCAGAAGGTGTTGGTCGCCCCGACCTGGCTGAAGATCAGGAACAGCGGCAGCGCCAGCGCGGTGGCCGGAACGAGCACGCCGCCGAGCACCACGTTGAACACGAGCTCCCGGCCCGGGAAGCGGTACTTCGCCAGGGCGTAGCCGGCCATCGCCGAGATGACCGTGCCGATCAGGGCGCCGGCTCCGGCGTAGAGCACGCTGTTGAGCATCCACCGCAGGTAGATGCCGTCGTTGTAGGCGAACAGGTTGCCGATGTTCTGGAACAGGTTGAAGTCGGCCAGCAGGAACCCGTTGGTCGAGCCGAACTGCTCGCGGCTCTTCGTCGAGGAGACGAACAGCCACCACACGGGCAGCAGGAAGTAGAAGCACGAGACGACCATCACGATCATCGCGGCCGAGCGCGACATCAGCTTCTCGCGGGGGCCCGCGGTTTGCGGTTCGATCGGGATGCGCCGGGCCCGCCCGTGGCGTCGGGCTTGCGGGCGGGGGCGCTCAGGGTCGCGCTCATTTCTCGGCCTTCCGCTGGGTGAACTTGAGGAACGCGAACGACATCGCGAAGGTGGCGAGGGCCAGCACCACCGACATGGCGGCGGCGAGGTTGACGTTCGGCACGGCCGAGGTGGCGTAGACGGCCATGTTCGGCGTGAAGGTGCTCGACACCGAGGAGGTGAAGCTGCGGAACACCTGCGGCTCGGCGAGCAGCTGCAGCGTTCCGATGATCGAGAAGATCGCGGTCAGCGTGATGGCGGGCACCACGAGCGGGATCTTGATGCGCAGCGCGATCTGCAGCTGGCTGGCCCCGTCGAGCTTCGCGGCCTCGTAGATCTCGGCCGGGATCGACAGCAGCGAGCTGTAGATGATGAGCATGTTGTAGCCCACGTAGACCCAGGTCACGACGTTCGCGATCGACCAGAGCACGAAGTCGGGCGAGAGGAACGAGACCTCGCTGGTCAGCGCTGAGAACGGCGAGAGGTTGGGGGAGTAGAGGTAGCCCCACATGATCGCGGCGATCACCCCGGGCACCGCGTACGGCACGAAGTACGCCAGGCGGAAGAACTTCTTGCCCTTCACCAACGGTGAGTCCAGCAGCAGCGCCAGCACCAGGGCGACGCCCAGCATGACCGGCACCTGCACGACGCCGAAGGCGAGCACCCGGCCGACGGAGGACCAGAACGCCTCGTTCTGGAACACGGCGATGTACTGGGTCAGCCCGCCGAACACCTCGACCGGCGGTCCGAAGGTGCCGTCGCGCTCGACGACGAGCAGCGACTGGTAGACGGCGTAGCCGATGGGCAGCAGGTAGAACAGCGCGAACAGCACGCCGAAGGGCAGCAGGAAGACGAGCACGGCGCGCGCGTGGGGAACGCGGCGGCGGGGCGTCTTCGCCGGCCGGGCGCCGGCCCGGGTCGGCGCGGAGGGCGCGATCGAGGGAGCGGTCACAGCGCGACCCTCCTTTCGTGGGGGGCGGACGGGGAGGAGGAGTCGGCGTACTCGCGCTCGAGCTGGAGCACGGCCACGCCGCCGGGGGCGATCAGGTGGGTGTCGTCGGTGCTGCCGCTGATGAGCTCATGGCCCGTCAGGTCGAGGGTGAGCGAGCCTGTGCCGGTGTTGAACACGAAGAGGAAGCGACCGTTCTCGCCGCGGCGCTCGATCACCTCGAGCTCCGGATGCGCGTCGGGCAGCGCCCGCTCCGCGCCCGCCTCGCCGAGGGCGCGGCCGAGGTGGCGGGCGAGCGAGTCGGCGTCGAGGTTCGTGGCGAGGTACCACGCGGTGCCCTCGCCGTGCCGGTGCCGGGTCACGGCGGCGACGCCGGGCAGCGGCCCGTCGAGGTAGGAGGCGATGACCTCCGCGCCGCGGGGGTGCAGCAGCTCGGTCCAGATCGTCGCCGACGATCCGTCGTCGAGGTCGACGCTCTCGCCGGCGTGCAGCGGGAAGAACTCTTCGGTGCTGATGCCGAGCACGTCGCGGAGGGCTCCGGGGTAGCCGCCGGTGCGCACGCGGTCGTCGCCGTCGGTGATGCCGCTGAAGAAGGTGACGACCAGGTGGCCGCCCGAGGCGGTGTACCGGGCGAACTCGTCGGCGACCGCATCCGCCACGCTGTGCAGGGCGGGCACCACCACGAGGGCGTAGCCGGAGAGGTCGGCGCCCGGGCGCACGATGTCGACCGTCACGCCGTGCGAGCGCAGGGCCGCGTAGGCGCGGTGCACCTGCTCGAGGTAGCGCACCTCGGTGCTCGGGTGGGAGTCGAGGTCGGTGATCCACCACGGCTCCCAGCCGAAGACGAGGGCGACGTCGGCCACCACGTGCGAGCCGGTGACGGGCGCGAGACGGGACAGCGTGGAGCCGAGCTCGACGCTCTCGCGCCACAGCTTCGACTGCGTGCCGGCGTGCGGCAGCATCGCGGAGTGGAAGCGCTCGCTGCCCTGCACCGAGGCGCGCCACTGGAAGAAGCTGATGCCGTCGGCCCCGCGGGCCACGTGCATCATCGTGTCGCGCAGCAGCTGGCCGGGCTCCTTGGCGATGTTGCGGGGCTGCCAGTTCACGGCGCTCGTGGCCTGCTCCATCAGCAGCCACGGCTCACCGCCGGCGAGGCCGCGGGTGGTGTCGGCCGCGAAGGCGAGCTCGGTCAGCGGGTCGGCGAGGCGGTGGTCGAGGTAGTGGTCGTTGGCGATCAGGTCCATGTCACCGGCCCACTGCCAGTAGTCCTGCTTGCTGATGTGCGCGGCGACCATGAAGTTCGTGGTGACCGGCACGCTGCTGTGCCGGCGGATGACCGCGGCCTCGGCCCGGTACTGCCCGAGCAGCTCGTCGGAGCTGAACCGGCTGAAGTCGACGGCCTGGCCGGGGTTGCCGGTGGAGACGGTGAGCCGCGGGGTCTGGATGTGCTCCCACGAGGCGTAGTGCTGGCTCCAGAAGGCGGTGCCCCAGGCGGCGTTCACGGCGTCGAGCGTGCCGTACCTCGCCTCGAGCCAGCGCCGGAAGGACGCGGCCGAGACCTCGCAGAAGCAGTGCGCGTTGTGGCAGCCGATCTCGTTCGAGACGTGCCAGAGCTTCACGGCGGGGTGGCTGCCGTAGCGCTCGGCGACCCGCTCGACCAGGGCGAGGGAGCGCTCGCGGAAGATCGGCGAGCTCGGGCAGAACGCCTGGCGGCCGCCCGGGAAGCGCACGGTGCCGTCGATCATCACGGGCAGGGTCTCCGGATGCTCCGCCGCGAGCCAGGGCGGCGGGGAGGCGGTGCCCGTGCCGAGGTTCACGGCGATGCCGTTCTCGTGCAGCAGCTCGAGCACGGCATCGAGGCCGCTGAAGTCGTACTGCCCGGGCAGCGGCTCGAGCTGCGCCCAGCCGAAGATGTTGATCGCGACCAGGTTCACCCCGGCCTCGCGCATCAGCCGCACGTCCTCACGCCAGACCTCGGGGCCCCACTGCTCGGGGTTGTAGTCTGCGCCGTAGGTGAACCGCGGGTGCTGCGGGTCGATCAGCGCGGACACGGGGGTGGTCGTCACGGTGCGGGGGCTCCTCAGTGGTCGGGCCCGTCGTCGCGCTGGGGAGGACGGCCGCGGGAGCGTTTCTGTGAACGCTCCCAGATGTGGCGCCGACAACTCCTCGTCGAGAGTCTGGGAACGCTCCCAGAGTAAACACGGGCGTACTCCGGTGTCAACTCCCCGGCGGCCCGCCGGTCTCCACGACGGTCGTCGGCCGCCCCGGTAGGGTGGGTCGCATGCCGCCCAGACGGCCCGTTCAGCGGGCGACCATCAACGATGTCGCCCGGGTCGCCGGGGTCTCGCGCGGCACGGTCTCCCGGGTGCTGAACGGGGAGACGTACGTCTCCGACGCCGCGCGCACCGCGGTCGAGGCAGCCGTCGCCGAGGTGGGCTACGTGCGGAACGCGGCCGCTCGCAATCTCGTCACGCGCCAGTCCGGCGCCATCGGGCTGATCGTGCACGAGCCGCACTCGCTCTTCCTGGAGGACCCGAACATCGGCAGCATCCTGCTCGGCATCAACGCCGTGCTCTCCGAGGCCGACTACCAGCTCGTCTCGCTCGTGGTCGACTCCGACCGCGACGGCACCCGCGTCGCCGCCTACCTCACGGGCGGCTACGTCGACGGCGTGGTCATCATCTCGGCCCGCGAGAACGACCCGATCGGCATCGCCGTGGCACGGTCGGGGCTGCCCGCGGCGTTCGTCGGGCATCCGATGGACATCGAGGGTGTGCCCTACGTCGGCATCGACAACCGCAGCGCGGCCCGCGCCGTCACCGAGCGGCTGATGGCCACCGGGCGGCAGCGCATCGGCATGATCGCGGCCGGCCTCGACCGCGACTCGGGTCAGGACCGGCTCGCCGGGTTCACGGATGCTCTCGGCGACCGCTTCGACCCGCGGCTGGTGGTCGAGGTGCCGTTGTTCGCGCACTCGAGCGGCATCGCCGGCATGCGGGAGCTGCTCACCCACGACGACCGGGTCGACGGGGTGTTCGCCTCGTCGGACGCGATCGCGGCCGGAGCCCTCGACGCGATGCGCGACGTCGGCCTGAGCGCCCCGGGCGACATCGGGGTCGTCGGCTTCGACGACAGCGCCTGGGCGCGGCGCACGCAGCCGCCGCTGTCGACCGTGCATCAGCCGGCCGACTTGCTCGGACGCCGGGCCGCCGAGCTCGTGCTCGCGCAGATCGAGGGGCGCACGGTCGAGGCCGAGGGCAGCTTCCTCGAGACGTCGATCGTCTGGCGCGACTCGGCCTAGGCGTCGGGCGTCGTCGCCCTTCCCGTCGCGTGCGCCGACGCCTCCCGCGGGCCGAGCAGGAACCCGACCAGGTCGAGGAAGGCGGTCACGTCGACCTCGTCCTTGCTCAGCACCTCGAAGATCAGGGCGCCGAACACGGCATGACCGAGCTGGTCGACCGGGGTGCCGGGCGGCAACTCGCCCGCGGCCACGGCGGCCCGAAGCCGATCGGCCAGCAGGTGGTCGGCCCCGAAGGCCTCGCTGAGATGCGCCCCCACTCCCGCCTCCTCGGTGGCGGCCGCCACGAGCGAGTGCAGCAGCGAGCGGCCCGTGGATGTGTTCAGGAAGTGCAGCACCGGGGTCAGCCAGTCGCGGAGATCCCGACGCAGGTCCCCTGTGTCGCCCACGACCGGTTCGACGGCGAAGAACCGGCCGTCGAGCAGGCACTCCGCGACCAGCGCGCCCTTCGACGCCCACCACCGGTAGATGGTCTGCTTGCCCACCCCGGCCGCCCGGGCGATGCCCTCGATGGTGAGATGGTCCCAGCCCTCGTCGACGAGAAGCCTCGCCGTCGCCGAGAGGATCGCCTCCCGCGCCACGGCGCTGCGCACGGGCCCGCTGCGATGCTCGGTCATCCGCCCAGGATACTGTCGGGAGCTAGACGAGACGTAGCGTATGATCAAAGTCCGACGGTGCGCCCGACCCGACGGCGCCGTCTCGAGGGAGATCGCTCATGGCGTCATCGCTGTTCCGGCTCGGTTCGTTCGCCGCGCGTCGCGCGTGGGCGGTGATCATCACCTGGGTGGTGCTGCTCGGGGTCTCGGTCGGCGCCTTCCTCGCGTTCGGTGGCACGCTCACCAACAGCTTCGACATCCCCGGCACGGCGTCGGGCGCGGTCACCGACCAGCTGGCCGAGAAGCTGCCCGACACCGCGGGCGGCACGGGCACGGTGGTCTACCAGACCGACTCCGGTGAGGCCTTCTCGGATGCTCAGCGGCAGTCGATCTCCGAGCTCGCCGCCTCGGCCGCCGAACTCGACGGGGTCGCCGCGGTGATCGACCCCTTCGACGCCCAGAAGCAGCAGCAGGACCAGGGCATCCGCCTCTCGACGGCCGAAGCGCGACTGACCGAGGGACGGGCCCAGCTCGATGCCGGGCAGCAGCAGCTCACCGCCGCGCGGGAGCAGGCGGTCGCCGCCGGAGCCGGCCCCGAGCAGCTCGCCCCGCTCGACGCCCAGCAGGCCCAGCTCGACGCCTCCCGCACCGAGCTCGAGGCCGGCGCCGCGCAGCTCGAGACCGGCTCCGAGCTGCTCGAGCTCGCGAACGGCATCGGCGTGGTGTCGGAGGACGGCTCGACCGCGATCGTGAACGTCTCCTTCACCGACCCGCGGCTCGAGCTGTCGGAGGAGGTCAAGCAGGGTGTCATCGACCACTTCGACGACTCCCCGGTGCCCGGCGCGACCGTCGCCTTCGGCACCGACATCGCCCAGGGCGTGCCTCAGATCTTCGGCGTCGGCGAGGCCGTGGGCCTCGTCTTCGCGGCCGTCGTGCTGATCGTGATGCTCGGCTCGCTGCTGGCGGCCGCGCTGCCGATCGTCACCGCGCTCGTGGGCGTGGGTGTGGGCGTCACCGCCTCGCTGTCGCTCTCGGGCGTCATCGACATGGCCTCGGTCACCCCGGTGCTCGGCGTGATGCTCGGCCTCGCCGTCGGCATCGACTACTCCCTGTTCATCGTCAACCGGCACCGCAAGCAAGTGCTCGCCGGCGTGCCGGTGCGCGAGTCGATCGGGCTCGCGACCGGCACCTCGGGCACCGCCGTGGTGTTCGCTGGTTCCACTGTGATCGTCGCCCTGCTCGCGCTGAACGTCACGGGCATCCCGTTCCTCGGCCTGATGGGCACCGTCGGGGCGGTCTGCGTCGCGGTCGCCATGCTGATCGCGATCACGCTCGCCCCCGCCATCCTCGGCCTCGTCGGCGAGCGGCTGCTGCGCCGGAAGGCGCGGGCCACGATCGGCCGGCAGAAGGAGCAGAAGCCGGCCCGCCCGATGTCGACCGTGCGCGCCGTGACGACCGTGCTGGTGAGCATCGTCGCGCTGATCGTGATCGCGATCCCCGCGATGTCGATGCGGCTCGGCCTGCCCGACGGCTCGACCGAGCCCGAGGGCTCGACCAGCGCCCGGGCCTTCTCGATCGTCGACGACGAGTTCGGTGAGGGCGCGAACGGTCCGCTGCTCGTCACCGCGACGCTCGAGGAGGGCGTCTCCGAGGATGCCCTGCCCGACGCGCAGCTCGCGGTCGCCGAGGTGCTCGGGGCCCAGTCCGACGTCGAGGCGGTGGCGCCGATCGCCGCGTCGGAGGACGGGACGCTGCTGGCGTTCCAGGTGCTGCCGGCGGAGGGGCCGAACAGCGTCTCCACCGAGGAGCTGGTGCAGAGCATCCGGAACCTGCCCCCGGTCACGAGCGACGCCGTCACCGGCGCGATGACGCTCGGGGTCGCAGGCCAGGCGGCCACCAACATCGACATCTCGGAGGGGCTGAGCGCCGTGCTGCCGCTCTACCTCGTGGTGGTCGTGGGGCTGTCGCTCGTGATCATGGTGCTGGTGTTCCGGTCGCTGCTCGTGCCAGTCATCGCCACCGGCGGGTTCGTGCTGTCGCTGTTCGCGACCTACGGGCTGATCGTGTCGGTGTTCCAGTTCGGCTGGGGCGCCGAGCTGATCGGGCTGCACAGCACCGGGCCGATCCTGAGCTTCCTGCCGGTCATCCTCGTGGGCATCCTGTTCGGGCTGGCGATGGACTACCAGCTCTTCCTCGCCTCGGGCATGCGCGAGGCCTACGTGCACGGGGCGGAGGCGCGGCTCGCGGTCGCGCAGGGGTTCCAGGCCGGCCGCTCGGTCGTGATCGCGGCGGCACTGATCATGATCGCGGTGTTCGGCGGGTTCATCTTCTCGGAGTCGACGATCATCCGCTCGATCGGCTTCGGGCTCGCGTTCGGCGTGCTGCTCGACGCCTTCGTGGTGCGCATGCTGCTGATGCCGGCGCTGATGCACCTGCTCGGCCGCTCGGCCTGGTGGCTGCCCCGCTGGCTCGACCGGCTGCTGCCGAACGTCGACGTCGAGGGTGCGGCTCTCGAGCGCACGCACCCCGGAGCGCACCCCCGGGCTTGACGATTCCCACAACGGATCATCCGCGGCGGGCGGCCCGCCCTACAGTGTCGGCATGGCTGACGACGACGTTGCAGAGGGCCCCCGCCGACGGCGCGTGATCGAGTGGGACGACCCGGTCGAGACCTCGCGCCCCGCAGCCGGGCTGGCCGGGATCGACTACCTCCGCGGGCTGATCGACGGCACCTTCCCCCCGCCGCCGATGGGGCGGCTGATGGGCATGGACCTCGTCGAGGCCGAGGTGGGGCGGGCCGTGTTCAGCTGCCTGCCCGACGAGTCGCACTACAACACGATCGGCATCGTGCACGGCGGGCTGGTCTGCACCCTGCTCGACTCAGCGGCCGGGTGCGCGGTGCAGTCGACGCTGCCCGCGGGCGTCGGCTACACCTCGATCGACCTGAACGTCAGCTACCTGCGGCCGCTCCGGCAGTCGACGGGCCGCATCACCGTCGAGGGTCGCGTCGTGAAGCCGGGGCGCCGCGTCGCGTTCACCGAGGGGCGGGTGACGGATGCGGCGGGGAACCTGATCGCGACGGCCACCAGCTCACTGCTCGTCTTCCCGCTCGACCCGCCGGCCCCCTCGTAGGGCAGACCCGCGCGGCCCGCGGTGCAGCGCGAAGGCCCCCGCTCGCCGGTGGCGAGGCAGGGGCCTTCGGGTGGTGCCGGGTGCTACTTGGAGCGGGCGGGCTTGCGGTTCTCGGCCGAGACCATCCAGGCGTACTGCTCGAGCTTGTCGATGATCGCGTGCAGGATGTCGGCGCTCGTCGGGTCTTCCTCGTCGACCTCGTCGTGCACCTCGCGCATGGTGCCGACGGTCGCCTCGAGTCGATGGGTGATGAGGTCGACCGTCTCGGCCGTGTCGACCTCGCCGTTCGGGTACTCGGGCAGCGTGGTGGTGGCCGCGACGGTGTCGCTGCGGCCGTCGGGCGAGGCGTGCAGGGCGCGCAGGCGCTCGGCGACCACGTCGGAGAACTCGCGGGCGGCGTCGATGATCTCGTCGAGCTGCAGGTGCAGGTCGCGGAAGTTCTTGCCGACCACGTTCCAGTGGGCCTGCTTGCCCTGGAGGTGCAGCTCGATCAGGTCGACGAGCACCTTCTGGAGGTCGTCGGTGAGCTGCTTCGAGGCGGTGAAGCCCTTCTCGGCGTTCTGGCGTCGGGTGGTCTTGGCGCCGCCGTCGGCGGGAGCCTCGACAGTGCGTTCGATGGTGCTGGTCATTTACGAATCCTTTCGTCGCTGACCAGACCGACCGTACGCCCGGCCGCCGACATCCGCTCGTCTCTGCCGGGGGCGGTGCAGCTAGACCTTCGCGTCCTGCTTCGGGAAGACGACCTTCTGCACGATGATGATCGCCGAGGCGGCGATCGGGATGGCGACGAGCGCGCCGAGCACCGAGCCGAGCGTGCCGCCCGCGATCGCGGCGATGACCACGATCGAGCCGGGCACCGAGACCGCGCGGTTCATGATGCGGGGGCTGAGGAAGTAGGCCTCGACCTGCATGTAGACCAGGTAGTAGATCAGGGCGACGAGCGCGGTGAGGGGCGACGCGAACAGGCAGACCAGCACGATGATCAGCGAGCCGCTGAGCGTGCCCACGAGTGGGATCAGCGACGCCAGGAACGCCACGAACGCGAACAGCACGGGCAGCGGGGCGCCGATGATCGTCAGGAAGATCAGGCTCAGGATGCCGTTGATCGCGGCGAGGCCGATCTGGCCCACGACGTAGCGGCCGACGGCGCCGGTCACGTCCTCGGTGAGGGAGGCGAAGGAGGCCCGCTTGTTGGCCGGGACGAAGCGGTAGGTGACCTTCTTCATGCTGCGGAGCGACGCGAGGAAGTACAGGGTGAGGATGAGCACGATCACCGAGCCGGTGAGACCGCTCGCGATGCCGCTGCCGACCGCGAGCAGGCCGCCGCCGAGGGCGAGCAGGTTGTTCGGATCCTGCACGAAGTCGGTGGCCGTCTGCACGGCCTTGTTGATGTCGACGTAGTCGCCGAGCTGCGTCTGCACGGTGCTGACGAAGTCGCTCTGCTCGAAGTCGGTGACGAGATCGGGGAACTGGCGGAAGAGGTTGCCCGCTTGGTCGACCACGAGCGGGATGACCGCGAACAGCAGCCCCACGAACAGGCCGATCACCGCGGCGAAGACGATCACGATGGCGAGCGGCCGCGGCATGCGGCGCTCGAGCCAGGACACCAGCGGGTCGAGGCCGAGGGCGAGGAAGAGGGCGACGCCGATGTAGATCAGCACGGTGCTGAGCTGGGTGACGGCGGCGCCGATCACGAGCGAGAGCAGCACCCCGAGTCCGCCGACGAGGCCGATCCGGAACGCGTTGATCCGCACGCCGGGCACGCTGTCGCTGCCGGCCACCTCGAGATCGGAGCCGGGCTGGAGCGCCGCCGTCTCGGGAGCGCGCGGCGATTTCTTCCTGAACACGAAAAGCCCTCATCTCATCCGGTGATCGCAAGACTAGCCCCGTCGCGCACCGGCGGGCTCGTCGTGCGGCTCCGGGCGCGCATCCGGGGCCCCGCCGTGCGTTAATGGACTCACACCATCGCGCGCGGGAGGACTCTGGCAATGGGAAAGCTGCTGTACGGCACGTCGGGCATCGAGATCGAGTTCGACGACCGCACCCTCACCCACCTGCAGATCGTGATCGCCGCGAAGCTCCGCCGCAAGGAGAGCTTCTTCTTCTCCTGGAAGGACGACCCGGCGATCGGCGACGGCCGCTCCAGCATCTGGCTCGACTCGTCCATCCCGCTCTACTTCAAGTTCGCCGGCGGCCGGGTGCCCTCGATCAACCGCGAGTGGCTCGACGTGCTCACCGCCTCCTCGAACGGCTCGGGCGGCCTGCAGTTCACCGAGGAGCCGGGCTCGGGCGGCAGCAACGGCCACTCCCACGGCGGCGCCTCGGGCGGCCCCGCCACCGTCCGCTAGCCTCGTCGGCTCCGTCGGCCGACCGGCTCGGGTCAGAGCGCCTCGGGTCAGAGCGCCTCGGCCTGGGGGCCGCCGGCCGGCTGGGTTCCGAGGTAGGTCAACCGCACGGCGGCGCCATCGAGCGCTGCCGACACGGCCTCCCGGTCGATCTCGCTCGCCGCGGTGTAGTCGATCGAGTAGCGCTGCTCGTGCTGGTCGTAGCCGCCTCCTGCCGACATGCCCGCGTCGTGCTCCTTCAGCAGCTCGAACACCCGCGCGATCGCGGCGTTCGATTCCTCGAGCGAGGGGCCGGCCGTGGTGACCACCTCGACCGACAGCGGCGCCGCCTCGAGCAGCTGCCGCACCTCCTCGGGCACCGGGCCGAGCAGCACGACCCGAGCCTGCGGCACCTCGTCGGCCCGCCACTCGCCCTCGATGTACTGCCCGGGGAACCGCAGCGACAGCTCGGTCACCAGGGTGCCGAACTGCGCGTCGTCGCCCGGCTCGGCGCTCCCGAGGATCTCCTGCGACAGCGGCGGAGCCTCCGTCGTGGCGGCGATGTCCACCGTCGAGGGGGCTGGGGCGATCGCGGCCGCCGCGGACGGAGGGGTCGCAACCGCGGTGGAAGTGGGCGCCGCCGGGGTGGGCGCGAGCGCGGGAGCGGCCGTGCAGCCGGCCAGTGCGGCTGCGAGCAGAGCGGTGGTGAGCACGGTGCCGGGGCGCATCCTCATGTCGACAGCCTAGGTGGGGCAGGACGAAGGGCGAGGGCGGGTCGACGGGGGTCGGCGGGCGGAACTACGCTCTAGGGCAGATGCCCGGCCGTCACGGCGGGGCCGCGGAGGAGTGGATGCCCGTGGGGCGGGGTGCGCTGCGGGTGCTGCTGGGGGCCGCGCCCGGCGTGGGCAAGACGGTGGCCATGCTCGAGGAGGGGCAGCGCCTCGCGGGCGAGGGGCGGGACGTCGTGATCGCGGTCGTCGAGTCGCACGGGCGTGCCGGCACCGAGGCGGCCGCCGCGGGGCTCGAGGTCGTGCCGCGCCGCCGCCACGAGGGCCGGGGGGTCGAGCGCGGGCGGCCCGAGGGCCGGCAAGCCGTGGGCCGCGCCGCCGGGCCGGGCGAGCTCGACCTCGCGGCCGTGCTGGCGCGCGCCCCCGAGGTCGCGCTGGTCGACGAGCTGGCGCACACCAACGCGCCGGGCCTCGCGCACGAGAAGCGCTGGCGCGACGTCGAGGCGCTCCGCGACGCGGGCATCGACGTGATCTCGACGGTGAACGTGCAGCACATCGAGTCGCTGAGCGACGTCGTGCAGCGCATCACCGGGCTGCCGCAGCACGAGACGGTTCCGGATGCGGTGCTGCGCGACGCCGATCAGATCGAGCTCGTCGATCTGGCCCCTGACGCGCTCCGCGAGCGGCTGGCCGCGGGCCAGGTGCTCCCCGAGGCGCGGATCGACGCCGCCCTGTCGAACTTCTTCCGCCTCGGCACCCTCACCGCGCTCCGCGAGCTCGCGCTGCTCTGGCTGGCCGACGAGGTCGACTCCTCGCTGCAGCGCTACCGCAGCGAGCACGGCATCGCCCAGAACTGGGAGGCGCGCGAGCGGGTCGTCGTCGCCCTCACCGGCGGCCCCGAGGGCGAGGCGCTGCTGCGCCGCGGTGCCCGCATCGCGGCCCGCTCGGCCGGCGGCCGGCTGCTGGCGGTGCACGTGAGCGCGCCCGACGGGCTGCGCGAGCGGTACCCCGAGGCCCTCGCCCGGCAGCGCGCGCTCGCGGAGAGCCTCGGCGGCAGCTTCCACCAGCTCGTCGGCGACGACGTGCCGGGCGCGCTCGTCGGCTTCGCCCGATCCTCGAACGCCACGCAGCTCGTGCTCGGGGCCTCGCGGCGCAGCCGGTTCGCCGCACTCGTCACCGGGCCGGGGGTCGGTGCGACGGTCATCCGCGAGTCGGGCGACATCGACGTGCACATCGTGCCCCAGGCCGAGGCCGGTGCGCGCCGGCGGCTGCCCGGCACCCGCGGCGCCCTGACCGTGCGGCGGCGGGTGTCGGGCCTCGTCTTCGCGCTGGTGGCCGGGCCGCTCCTGACCTGGCTGCTCTCGGCGTTCCGCAGCGACGAGTCGATCACCTCCGAGGTGCTCGCCTACCAGCTGCTCGTCGTGGTCGCGGCGCTGATTGGCGGGCTCTGGCCGGCGCTCGTCTCGGCCGTGCTCTCGGGGCTGACGCTCGACTACTTCTTCGTGGATCCGCTCTACAGCGTCACGATCGCCGACCCGCTGCACGCGCTGGCGCTCGGACTCTACGTCGTGATCGCGGTGCTCGTGTCGCTCGTGGTCGACCGCGCAGCGCGCCGCTCGCGGGCCGCCCGCCGCTCGGCCGCCGAGTCGGAGCTGCTCGCCACCGTCGCCGGCAGCGTGCTGCGGGGGCAGGATGCGCTGCAGGCCCTGGTCACCGTCACCCGCGGGGCGTTCGGGCTCACCGCGGTGCGCCTGGTGCGCGCCGGGCAGGTGCTCTACTCCGACCAGGGCCCGGGTGGGGCGGATGCTCGGCCCGCGCCCGGCGACACCGGCCCCGTGGCGCCGCTGCCGGCGACGGCCGACGCCGGTCCGCTGGTGCGCGTGCCCGTGACCACGCCGGACGGCGACGCCCCCGCCCGCGGTGCCGACCCGGGCGCGGCGCACGACGGCGCCGTGCTCGAGCTGCACGGCCGGGAGCTGGGCGCATCCGACCGGCGGCTGCTCGCCGTGATCGTCGCCCAGCTCGCCGCGGCGCTCGAGCACCAGGGCCTGGCCGAGACCGCGAGCGGCCTCGCCCCGCTCGCCGCCGCGGACCGCGTGCGCTCGGCCCTGCTCGCCGCCGTCTCGCACGACCTGCGCCGGCCGCTCGCGAGTGCGACGGCCGCCGTGACCGGGCTCCGCGGCGAGCTGCCCGAGGCCGATCGCGACGAGCTGCTGAGCACCGCTGAGGAGAGCCTCGCCGCCCTCGCCCGGCTGCTCACCGACCTGCTCGACGTCAGCCGCCTGCAGGCCGGCGTGCTCGGCGTCTCGCTCGCCCCCGTCGATCTCGACGACGTCGTTCCGGCGGTGCTCGACGAGGTCGGTGCCGGGCCCGAGCAGGTGGAGCTCGAGCTGCCGCCGGGGTTGCCGGCCTTCGAGGCCGATCCCGTGCTGCTCGAACGGGTGCTGGTGAACCTGCTCTCGAACGCGCTGCGCTTCTCGCCCGCGGGGGAGCGGGTGGTGGTGTCGGCGAGCGCGTTCGGCGGTGTCGTGCAGCTGCGCGTGGCCGACCGGGGGCCGGGCATCCCGGCCGATCGGCGCGAGGAGGTCTTCGTGCCGTTCCAGCGGCTGGGCGACCTCGACAACGTCACGGGGCTCGGGCTGGGGCTCGCGCTGTCGAAGGGGTTCGCCGAGGGCATGGGCGGCACGCTCGACGCCGAGGACAACCCCGGCGGCGGACTGACGATGGTGGTGTCGCTGCCGGTGGCAGGCACCGCTGACGACGATGGCGCCGACGAGGCGCAGGAGGCGCACGCATGAAGATCCTGATCGCCGACGACGACCCCCAGATCCTGCGGGCTCTGCGCATCACGCTCGGCTCGCAGGGCTACGAGATCGAGACCGCCGCCGACGGTGCCGAGGCGATCGCCGCGGCCGCGCAGAGCTCGCCCGACCTGATCATGCTCGACCTCGGGATGCCGCGGCTCGACGGCATCGAGGTGATCCAGGCGGTGCGCGGCTGGTCGGCGGTGCCGATCCTCGTGGTGTCGGGCCGCTCGGGCTCGGCCGACAAGGTCGACGCGCTCGATGCCGGCGCCGACGACTACGTCACCAAGCCGTTCGCGATGGACGAGCTGCTGGCGCGCATCCGGGCACTCACCCGCCGCAGCGCCCCCGGCCCGACGGGCGGCGAGCCGGTCGTGGCGTTCGGCGGGGTGACGGTCGACCTGGCGGCGCACCAGGTGACGCACGACGACGACCGCAGCCCCGTGCGGCTGACGCCGACCGAGTGGAAGCTGCTCGAGCTGCTCGTGCGGAACCCCGGCCGGCTCGTCACGCACCAGGAGCTGCTCACCGAGGTCTGGGGCACCCACCGCGTGAAGGAGACGGGCTACCTGCGCCTCTACGTCGGCCAGCTGCGCAAGAAGCTCGAGCCCGTGCCGGCGCGCCCCCGCCACTTCGTCACCGAGGCGGGCATGGGCTACCGCTTCCTCCCCGACCCGCCCTGATACCGTCGACGGCATGTCACGACGACCGATGCGCACCGCCGCGATCGGCTTGATCATCGTCGGCTCGGCCGGCCTCGTGCTCATGACGGTGGCCTACTGGTTCACCCGGAACATCGGTGTCGGCTATCAGTGCGCGGGTGACACCGACTGTGTGGCGACACCGAATGACATCATCTACACCGTGGTGCAGCTCGTCCGGTCGGTTTTCGCCGGAGTCATCGGTGCGTCGGCATTCGCCTTCGTCCTGGGTGGACTGAGCGCCGCATTCTCTGCCTCGATCCCGATAGGAGACCAGATGAGCGACCCCCGAGCCCGACGCTCGCTGCGGCTGTTCGGGTTCGGACTCGCCGTTCTGATCGCTCTGTCGCTCGCGATGCTGTTCGTCACGTCGCTCCCATCGACGCAGCTGATCTGGAATCAGGGCGAGTGCACTCCCGACGGATGCACGTACTCCCTCGGCGCCCAGCTGGTGTTGATGGCCGGTGCGGTGGCTCCGTCGGTCTTCACCGCCGGGCTGCTGGCCGTCCCGATCCTGGTCGTGGCAGGAGCGCTTCTTCGTCGAGGCCCCACCTCGGACGAGCCGGAGCCGGAGCGGGTGGCGGCGTGGGACGGGCGGGACCTCGCGCCGTTCCGGCGTCCGGAGTAGAGCGGCGCTGGTAGCGTCACTCGGATGGAAGAGCAGCGCACCCCCGCCCCCCTCGCGATCGTGCAGGTCGCCATGGCCGACGAGGCCGCACCGTTCCTCGCCAGGGCCGAGGGCCCGGCGGAGGGGCCGGCCGGCGAGGGCGAGCGGGTCGGGCAGGCCGTGCTGCGCCACGTCGTGCTCGACGGCCTCCCCGTGCTGCTCGTGCACAGCGGCATCGGGTTCGTGAACGCCGCGTCGGCGCTGACCACGGCGATCGTCAGGGCCCGCGAGCAGGGGTCCGAGCATCCGCTCGTTCTCTCGGCGGGCACCGCGGGCGGTCTCGGCGCAGGCGTGGCCGCCGGTGACGTGGTGGTCGGCAGCGCCTACATCAACATCGACGCCGACGCGCGCGTGTTCGGCTACCGGCTCGGCCAGGTGCCCGGCATGCCCGCGGTCTACGACGCCGATGAGCGGATGCTCGCCGCCGTCGCCTCCCTCACCCCCGACGCCGGGGCGGGCTGGGCGCTCCGCACCGGCCCCATCGTCTCGAGCTACTCCTTCGTCACCGCCGACCGCGCCTCGATCGCCCGCACGAACTTCCCGGAGGCGGCGGCCGTCGACATGGAGTCCTCCGCCATCGCGCAGGTCAGCTACTCGAACGGCCTCGGCTTCGCCTCCGTGCGCGGCATCTCCGACCTCGCCACCGACGACGCGCCCACCGACCACGTCGACAACACCGCGCTCACCGCCGAGCGCTCGGCGCAGATCGTGCTGGCGCTGATCCGGGCGGCGTCGTGATCGTCGACAACGCCGTCTACGTCGCCGGCCGCCGCACCGCCGACCCCGAGTCGCTCGACGAGACCTTCGAGGTGCTGCGCGCCCGCCAGGGCTTCGCCTGGATCGGGCTCTACCGCCCCACCCCCGAGGAGCTCGACGCGGTGACCCGCGAGTTCGACCTGCCGGCGCTCGCCGTGGAGGACGCCCTGGCCGGACACCAGCGCGCCAAGATGGAGAAGTACGGCACCGCCACCTTCTTCGCCCTGCGCCCGGCACGCTACCTCGACGCCGAGGAGCGGGTGGAGTTCGGCGAGGTGCACCTGTTCCTCGGCGAGGACTTCCTGATCTCGGTGCGGCACGCCGAGTCGCCCGACCTCGGTCAGGTGCGGCGACGGATGGAGGCCGACCCCGGTCTGCTCGCCAAGGGCCCGCTCGCCGCGCTCTACGCCGTGCTCGACCAGGTCGTCGACGAGTACGCGCCCGTGGTGGCCGGCGTCGAGAACGACATCGACGAGATCGAGGACCAGCTCTTCAACGGCGACCAGGAGGTGTCGCGGCGCATCTACGAGCTCTCGAGGGAGGTGATGGCGCTGCAGCGGGCCGTGCATCCGCTCGTCGACGTGCTCGAGAGCCTGCGCGACGACCTCGACCGCCCCGCGGGCCCGCAGCACCCCGCCGGCTCCGACGAGGAGCTGCGCGACGACTTCCGCGACGTGCACGACCACGTGCTGCGCATCACCGATCGGGTCGACTCGTTCCGGCAGCTGCTGCAGAACGCGTTGATGACCCACGCGACCCTGGTCAGCCAGGACCAGAACAACGAGATCAAGAAGATCTCGTCCTGGGCGGCCATCCTGTTCACCCCGACGCTCGTCGGCACGATCTACGGCATGAACTTCGAGTACATGCCCGAGCTGCACTGGGTGCTCGGCTACCCGTTCGCCATGGGGCTGATGCTGGCCCTCGGTTTCGCCCTCTACACGGTCTTCAAGCGCAAGGGCTGGCTGTAGGTGGGATAGTTAAGGAGCCTAGGCATCTGCCCGGCGCCGGATCCCTCTGAGAGAGAGACCCCCACGTGCATTTCCTCGCCGTCCTCAGCATGAAGAACCGGGCTCTGATCGCGCTCGTCACCATCGTCGTCGCCGTGTTCGGCGGGTTGGCCCTGACGAGTCTGAAGCAGGAGCTCATCCCGAGCATCCAGTTCCCGCAGCTCGCCGTGCTCACCACCTACCCGGGCGCGAGCCCCGAGGTCGTGAACGACGACGTGTCGACGCCGATCGAGACCGCCATCGCGGGGGTCGAGGGGCTCGAGACGACGAGCGCGACGTCGAGCACGAACCTCAGCATCATCTCGGCGACCTTCACCTACGGCACCGACCTCGCCACGGCCGAGCAGAAGCTCACGCAGGCGATCAACCGCATCAAGTCGACGCTGCCCGCCGACCTCGACCCGCAGGTGCTGAGCGGCAGCATCGACGACCTGCCGATCATCTCGATCGCCGTCTCGGGCGACGACGCCAAGGCCCTCGCGCAGCAGCTCGAGACCACCGCCGTGCCGTCGCTCGAAGACGTCGAGGGCGTGCGCGAGGCGCAGGTGCTCGGCCAGATCGGCCAGCGCGTGACGATCACCCCCGACCCCGCCGCGCTCGCCGTGCGCGGGCTGAGCTCGAGCGCCATCAGCGACGCCGTCGACGCCAACGGCCGGCTCATCCCGGCCGGCACGCTCACCGAGAACGGGCAGAGCTACGCCGTGCAGTCGGGCTCGAAGCTCGCCAGCACCGACGACATCGCGAACCTGCCGCTGCCCGGCCTCGACGGCGACGGCACCCCGATCACCATCGGCGAGGTGGCCACGGTCGCCCTGGCCGACGACCCGGTGACCTCGATCTCGCGCGTGAACGGCCAGGACGCCCTGACCGTCTCGGTCACCAAGCTGCCGAGCGCCAACACGGTCGAGGTCTCGCAGGGCGTGCGCGACCTGCTGCCGCAGCTCGAGGCCGACCTGCCCGGCGCCACGTTCACCATCGTCTTCGACCAGGCCCCGTTCATCCAGGAGTCGATCGAGTCGCTGGCGACCGAGGGCCTGCTCGGCCTCGTCTTCGCGGTGCTCGTGGTGTTCGTCTTCCTGCTCTCGATCCGGTCGACCCTCGTCACCGCGATCAGCATCCCGACCTCGGTGCTGATCACCTTCATCGGGCTGCAGGCCTCGGGCTACACGCTCAACATCATCACGCTCGGTGCTCTGACGATCGCGATCGGACGCGTGGTCGACGACTCCATCGTCGTGATCGAGAACATCAAACGGCACCTCGGGTCGCTCGCGGGCTCCGAACTGGGGCCGCGCGAATCGGGCATCGCTCGCGCCTCACTGATCGTCGACGCCGTGCGCGAGGTGGCGGGCGCGATCACCGCCTCGACCATCACCACCGTCGCGGTCTTCCTGCCGCTCGCCTTCGTCGGCGACACCACGGGCGAGCTGTTCCGGCCGTTCGCGCTCACGGTCACGATCGCGCTGCTGGCCTCGCTGCTCGTCGCGCTCACGATCGTGCCGGTGCTCGCGTACTGGTTCATCCGCCCGCCGAAGCCGGTCGTGCCCGGCGCGAAGCTGCCCTGGTACCGCCGTCTCGGCCGCGGTCGGGCGACGGATGCGCGGCCCGCCGTCTCGGCCTCCGCCGACGCCGCCCCGATCCACCACAGCCACGCCGGGCCGATGGTCGACGACCCCGCGCTCGACCCCGCCGTCGCCGGAGCGTCGGGCGCCGTGCCCGGTACCGCGGTCGCGCTGATCGAGCCGACCCGCCGCCGCGCCCGCCCGAACGCCCACAAGGCGCTCGAGGAGGAGCCGCCCACCGCGCTGCAGCGCCGCTACCTGCCGATCATCGCGTGGACGCTGAAGCACTCCGTCGTCACCATCGCGATCGCGATCGTGGTGCTGATCGGCACCCTGCCGCTGACCCTGCTGATGAAGACGAACTTCCTCGGCGGCAGCGGCCAGAACACCCTCACCGTCACCCAGACCGTGCCGGTCGGCTCGAGCCTCGAGGCCCAGTCGGCCGCGGCCACCCAGGTCGAGTCGGTGCTCGAGGGCATCGACGGCGTCGAGACCGTGCAGCTGACCATCGGCTCGAGCGGCTCGTCGCTCCGCGACGCCTTCTCGGGCGGTGGCGACAGCTCGATCACCTACAACATCACCACGGATGAGAACGCCGACCAGGAGAAGCTGCAGGCGACCGTGCGCAGCGAGGTCGAGGCTGTGCCCGATGTGGGCGAGGTCAGCGTCTCGGCCGCGGCCGGGCTCGGCACCTCGTCCGACATCGCGATCGACGTGACGGCCACGAACCAGGGCGACCTGTCGACCGCCTCCGACGCGGTCGTCGCCGCGATGACCGACCTCGGCGCCGTCGAGCAGGTCTCGTCGAACCTCAGCGCCTCACGCCCGTTCGTGCAGGTCGCGGTCGACCGGGCCAAGGCTGCTCAGGCCGGCCTCAGCGAGGTCGCCGTGGGCGGCATCGTCTCGCAGGCCATGCAGCCGACGAACATCGGCTCGATCGTGATCGACGACACCAACTACACGATCTACCTCGACAGCCAGAACCCGCCCACCACCCAGGCGCAGCTCGCCGAGCTGACCATCCCGACGGCGGCCGGCCCCGCGCGACTGGACTCGCTCGCCACCGTCTCGGTGGTCGACGGACCGTCGACGATCACCACCCAGAAGGGCGTGCGCACGGCGACCGTCTCGGTCACGCCGAACAGCGACGACCTCGGCACCGCCAGCGGCGAGGTGTCGCAGGCGCTGGCCGACGTGTCGCTGCCGGCGGGCGCGACCGCCGCGGTGGGCGGTGTGGTGACCGACCAGCAGGACGCCTTCTCGCAGCTCGGGATCGCGCTGCTCGTGGCCATCCTGATCGTCTACGTCGTGATGGTGGCCACCTTCAAGAGCCTGCTGCAGCCGCTGCTGCTGCTCGTGTCGATCCCGTTCGCCGCGACCGGCGCCATCGGCCTGCAGGTCATCTCGGGCATCCCGCTCGGCGTGCCGTCGATCATCGGTGCGCTGATGCTGGTGGGCATCGTGGTGACGAACGCCATCGTGCTGGTCGACCTCGTGAACCAGTACCGCACCCGGGGTCTCAGCGTCCGTGACGCCCTGGTGGAGGGCGCGAGCCGACGGCTCCGGCCCATCCTGATGACGGCTCTCGCGACGATCTTCGCGCTGCTGCCGATGGCCGTCGGGCTCACCGGCAAGGGCGGGTTCATCTCGCAGCCGCTGGCGATCATCGTGATCGGCGGCCTGGTGTCGTCGACCGTGCTGACGCTGATCGTGCTGCCGGTGTTCTACAACCTCGTCGAGGGGGCGCGGGAGCGCCGCCGCCTGCGCCGGGAGGCGGGCGACCGCCGCGGGTGGCTCCGCCGACGCCGCGACCGGAAGGCTGCTGCTGCACGCTAGGATGTGTCGATGATCGACGTAAGTCTGGCCGGCCGCACTCCGAACTCCGCCTCGGGGTCGAACCCGAGCGATCTGTTCCAGATCATGCGCGATGGACAGCCGCGCACGCGCTCCGAGCTCGCCGGCATGACCGGCCTCGCCCGGTCGACGGTGGCGCTGCGCATCGACGCCCTGATGAAGCTGGCGCTCCTGAAGCCCGTCAGCGACGCGATCTCCACCGGAGGCCGCCCGTCGACGCAGTTCGCCCTCGACCCGGTCGGGCATTCGGTGCTCGGGGTCGACGTCGGGGCGTCGCACGTGCGGGTGGCCGTCAGCGACCTCACGGGCGGAGTGGTCTCGGAGGCCGCGGCCGCACTCGACATCGCGGCCGGCCCGCGCGAGGTGCTCGACCGGGTGATGCGGATGGGCTCCGAGCTCGTCGCGACGGCCGGTGACCGAGTCGGTCCGCTGATCGCGGTGGGCGTCGGGCTGCCCGGACCGGTCGAGCACAGCACCGGCCGGCCGATCAACCCGCCGATCATGCCCGGCTGGGACCGCTACGACGTAGCCGGTGTGCTCGGCGCGCACTTCGGCGTGCCGGTGCTCGTCGACAACGACGTGAACATCATGGCGCTGGGGGAGCGCGAGCTCGCCTGGCCGGGCGTCGACGACCTGATCTTCGTGAAGGTGGCCACCGGCATCGGAGCGGGGGTCATCTCGGGCGGCGTGCTGCAGCGCGGTGCGCAGGGCACGGCCGGTGACCTCGGTCACGTCTACGTCGCCCGCGGCGCGGGCGTGCACTGCCGCTGCGGCAACACCGGGTGCCTCGAGGCGATCGCCTCGGGATCGGCCGTGGCGCGGGCCCTGTCGAAGGAGGGTGTCGCCGTGGCGACGAGCGGCGAGGTGGTGGAGCTCGTGCGGCAGGGCGACATCGACGCCATCCAGGCCGTGCGCCAGGCGGGACGCGACCTCGGCGAGGTGCTGACGACCTGCGTGAGCCTGATGAACCCGTCGACGATCGTGATCGGCGGCGCCCTGTCGGCGGCCGGCGAGCACCTGATCGCCGGGGTGCGCGAGGCGGTCTACACGCGGGCCATGCCCTTCGCCACGCAGCACCTCGAGATCACGAAGTCGCGTATGGGGGCGGATGCGGCGATCGCCGGTGCGGGCGTGCTCGCCATCCAGTCGGCGCTGTCGATCGAGCGGATCGACGCGATGGTCGCGGCGCTGGGCGAGGACAGGGACTGACAGGTCCTCCCCGCCCAGCGACGCGGGTCGTGGGGCGGAGGGATGCGCGAGCACCCCTCCGCGGCCGCCTCAGCGGGTGCTGAAGGCGGCGTCGAACGAAGCGCTCGGTGCCTCGAAAGCCAGCTTCTTCACGAACTCCAGCGCTTCGGGAGCGCCGACGAGCCGGTCCATGCCGGCGTCCTCCCACTCCACCGAGATGGGGCCGGTGTAGCCGATCGAGTTGAGCGCCCGGAAGCTCTTCTCCCAGGGCACGTCGCCATGCCCGGTCGAGACGAAGTCCCAGCCGCGCCGCAGGTCGGCCCAGGCGAGGTGCGAGCCGAGCCGCCCGTTGCGGCCGTTGCCGGTGTTCATCTTCACGTCCTTGCAGTCCACGTGGTAGATGCGGTCGGCGAACTCGAGGATGAACGACACCGGGTCGAGCTCCTGCCAGACGAAGTGCGACGGATCCCAGTTCAGGCCGAACGCCTCCCGGTGGCCGATGGCCTCCAGGGTGCGCACGGTCGTCCAGTAGTCGTACGCGATCTCGCTCGGGTGCACCTCGTGGGCGAACCGCACCCCCACCTCGTCGAAGACGTCGAGGACCGGGTTCCACCGGTCGGCGAAGTCCTGGTAGCCCGCGTCGACGAGCTCCTGCGAGACGGGCGGGAACATCGCCACGTACTTCCAGATGCTCGACCCCGTGAACCCCACGACGGTCTTCACCCCGAGGGCGGCGGCGAGCCGGGCGGTGTTCTTCATCTCCTCGGCGGCGCGCTGCCTCACGCCCTCCGGGTCGCCGTCGCCCCACACGACGTCGGGGAGGATGTCGCGGTGGCGCGCGTCGATCGGATCGTCGCACACCGCCTGGCCCTTGAGGTGGTTCGAGATGGCGTGCACCTCGAGCCCGTGCCGCTTCAGCAGGTCGAGCTTGCCCTCGACGTAGCCCGGCTCGTCCCAGCGCCACGGGTCGAGGTGGTCGCCCCAGCAGGCGAGCTCGAGCCCGTCGTAGCCCCAGGAGGCCGCCAGCCGGGCGACCTCCTCGAGCGGCAGGTCGGCCCACTGGCCGGTGAACAGGGTGATCGGTCTGGTCATGCGTACTCCTCCGTCTCGGCCAGCGCCGTCCAGGCGCTGCCGTTCTGCGAGCTCAGTTCCACGGCCTCGAGCGCCCGCTGCACCTGGAGCCCGTCGTCGAACGAGGGCCGGGGCTGCTCGCCCCGCGCGATCGCGTCGACGAGGTCGCGCACCTGGTGCGAGAACCCGTGCTCGTACCCGATCAGGTGGCCGCTCGGCCACCAGGCCTCCATGTACGGATGCTCGGGCTCGGTCACCAGGATGGTCGAGAACCCGCGCGTGGCGGGGTCGGCCGTTCCGTCGTAGAACTGCAGCGCGTTCAGGTTCTCGAGGTCGAACGACAGCGCACCGAGCGATCCGGAGACCTCGAAGCGCAGCGCGTTCTTGCGTCCGGTGCTGAACCGGCTCGCCTCGAAGCCGCCGAGCACCCCGTCGTCGAAGCGCCCGGTGAACAGGGCGCGGTCGTCGACCGTGACGGTCGCCGTGCCGACGCCCGCGGTGCCGCTCAGGCCGTGCGACTCGGCGAGCACCGGACGCTCGGTGACGAGCGTCTCGAGGGTGCCGCTGACCGACACGAGCTGCCGGCCGGTGACGTACTGCGCGAGGTCGATCGCGTGGGCGCCGATGTCGCCGAGCGCCCCCGAGCCGGCCTGCTCCTTGTCGAGCCGCCAGGTGAACGGGGCGAGCGGATCGACCAGCCAGTCCTGCAGGTACGAGACGCTGAGCTGGCGAACCGTGCCGATGCGCCCGGCCGCGATCAGATCGCGGGCGAGGGTCGCGGCCGGCACCCGGCGGTAGGTGAAGCCCACCATGGCGAAGACGCCCCGGGAGGCGGCGCGGGCGGCGGCGTCCGCCATCGCCCGCGCCTCCTCGACGGAGTTCGCCAGGGGCTTCTCGCAGAGCACGTGCTTTCCCGCCTCGAGCGCGGCGATCGCGATCTCGGCGTGCGACCAGCCCGGCGTGACGATGTCGACGAGGTCGACGTCGTCACGCTCGAGCACGGAGCGCCAGTCGTCCGACGACTCCGCCCAGCCCCAGCGGGCGGCGGCGCCGGCCGCACGGCCGGCGTCGCGCCCCACGAGCACGCTCATGCGCGGCTCGAGCGGGAGGTCGAAGAAGCGGGGCGCGACGCGCCAGGCCTGGGAGTGGGCCGCGCCCATGAAGCCGTTGCCGACCATGGCGACCCGCAGTGGGGGAGAGGATCCCGTCACGGCGCCCGCTCCTACGACTCGAACGCGCTGGGCAGGTAGACCTCGACGTTCTCCTTGGTCACCACCGGTGCGTACAGCTGGATCTTGCGGGGGACGGAGGACTCGACGAGGTCGCTCATGCCCTTCTCCTGCACGACCAGACGGGCCAGTGCGATGCCGTCGGCGGCCTGCGTCGACGGGTAGATGACCGTGGCCTTCAGCACCGTGTCGTCGGCCTGGATCGAGCGCATCACGTTCGCCGAGCCGGCGCCGCCGACCATGAAGAACTCGTCGCGGCCGGCCGCGTCGATCGCGGCGAGCACGCCGACGCCCTGGTCGTCGTCGTGGTTCCAGATGGCGTCGATCTTCGGAGCGGCCGAGAGCAGCTGGGAGGCCGCGGCCTCTCCGCCCTGCACGGTGAAGTCGGCGGCGACGCGGTTGGACACGTCGAGACCGCAGTCGTCGAGTGCGTCGGCGAAGCCCTTGCTGCGCTCCTGCGTCAGCGGCAGGCTGTCGATGCCGGCGATCTCGGCGACCACCGCATCCTTCTTGCCGTCGAGCTGCTCGCAGATGTAGGTGCCGGCACTGACGCCCATGCCGTAGTTGTCGCCGAGCACCGTGGTGCGGGCGGCGAAGGTGCTGGAGAACTCGCGGTCGACGTTGATGACGGGGATGCCCGCGTTCATCGCCTTGATCGCGACGTCGGTCAGGGCGGCGCCGTCGGTCGGCAGCAGCACGATCGCGTCGACCTTGTCGTTGATGAAGGTCTCGACCTGGCTGATCTGCAGGTTCGCGTCGTTGGTGCCCTCCGCGACGACGAGGTCGACGTCGGAGTACTTCTCGGCCTCGGCGATGGCGGCGGTGTTGATGGCGCCGAGCCAGCCGTGGTCGGCGGCGGGGCCGGAGAAGCCGATGGTGATCGTGTCACCCGTGGCCGCGTTGTCCTCCACCGTGGTGTCGGCGGCCGGTTCGGCCGCTCCACCGGAGTCGGGGGTGCCGGCGGTGCAGCCGGTGAGCAGTCCGATCACGGCGAGGGAGGCCCCCGACGCGATCGCGATCCGCGGCCACAGTCTCTGTGTTGATTGCATGTCTGCCTCCTGGGCGGTCGTCATTGACGATCCACACAGTAGCAGTTATGTTGATGAAGTGATCAAAGTCGACCATAAAACGTCATTACTCGAGGTGAGGGCGTTGACCAAGGCCTTCGCGGGCGTCCGCGCCCTCGACGGCGTGGAGCTGACGGTGCTTCCCGGCGAGGTGCACTGCGTGCTCGGGCAGAACGGCGCGGGCAAGTCCACGCTCATCAAGACCCTCTCGGGCGTGAACCAGCCCGACTCGGGCGAGATCCGCTGGAACGGGGAGCCGGTGTCGATCGCCGACCCGGTCGCCGCCATCCAGCTCGGCATCGCGACGATGTACCAGGAGCTCGACGTCGTCGACGGCCTGACCGTGGCCGAGAACATCTTCCTCGGCCACGAGCACGCCCGGGCCGGGGTGACGGAGCGGCGGCGGAGCGCGAAGGAGGCCGCCGCCCTGATGGCGCGGCTCGGGCATCCGCAGATCTCGCCCTCGCGCGAGGTCGGCTCGCTCTCGGCTGCGAACAAGCAGATCGTGAGCATGGCCCGGGCGCTCAGCCACGACGCCAAGCTGATCGTGATGGACGAGCCCTCGGCCGTGCTCGACTCCGAGGAGGTGAAGAACCTCTTCCGGGTGGTGCGGGAGCTGACCGCCGCCGGAATCGCCGTGATCTACATCTCGCACCGGCTCGAGGAGATCCGCGAGATCGGCGACCGCATCACGGTGATCAAGGACGGGCGCACGATGGCCACGTCGCTGCCGGTGGCGACCACGCCGACCGCCGAGCTGATCACGCTGATGACCGGCCGCACCGTCGAGAACGTCTTCCCGCCGGCGCCCGGGGTGCCCGCCGAGGCGCCGGTGGTGCTGTCGGTGCAGGGGCTCGGGCTCGCGGGGGTCTTCTCCGACGTGAGCTTCGAGGTGCGGGCCGGCGAGATAGTGGGGCTCGCCGGCCTGGTCGGCTCGGGCCGTTCCGAGATCGTCGAGACGCTGTACGGGGCGCGCAAGGCGACCGCCGGCACGGTCGAGGTCGACGGGCGGCGGCTGCCCGCCGGCTCCGTGCGGGCCGGGGTGCACGCGGGCATGGGGCTCTCGCCCGAGGAGCGCAAGAGCCAGGGGCTCATCCTCGACGAGCCCGTGTACCGCAACGTCACCCTCGCGAGCTTCACCCGCTGGGCCAAGCTCGGCTTCCTCGACGAGCGGGCCGAGCGCCGGGTCGCGCGGGAGCAGCTCGACGCGCTCGAGCTGCGGCCCGCCGACCCCGACCGTCCCGCACGAACGCTCTCGGGCGGCAACCAGCAGAAGCTGCTGCTCGCCCGCTGGCTCGTGCACGGCACGCGCATCCTGCTGCTCGACGAGCCCACCCGGGGCGTCGATGTGGGAGCGCGCGCCGAGATCTACGCACTGATCCGCCGCCTGGCGGAGAAGGGCACCGCCATCGTCGTCATCTCCAGCGAGATCGACGAGGTGCTCGGTCTCTCCGACCGGGTGCTCGTCGTGGCCGAGGGCCGCGTCATCCACACCAGCCGAGCCGACGACATCGACGAGCACGGCGTTCTCGATCTCGTGATGAAAGGAACCGCCGCATGAGCGAGCAGAACTCCGCCGCCACCCTCGCCGGGCCGCCGCCCACGGGCGGCCAGACGCCCACCGACAAGACCCCGAGTGCGATCGGGCGGATGCTCGGGGGGTCGGCCGGGCGCAGCCTCGGCCTCGTCATCGCGCTGCTGGCGCTGTTCGTGGTGGGCACCATCACCGCGGGCGACCGCTTCGCCAGCTTCGAGAACGTGCTGACGATCATCCGCTTCGCCTCGATCATCGGGGTGATTAGCATCGGCATGACCTTCGTGATCACGGCGGGCGGCATCGACCTATCGGTGGGCTCGGTGATGGGGCTCGCCACCGTGGTCGCGACGCTGTCGTGGGTGCAGGACTTCGCGAGCTCGACCAGCTGGATCGTGATGGTGATCGTGGCGCTCGCCGTGGGTGCCGGGGCGGGGCTGATCAACGGGATCGTGATCGCCTACGGGAACGTGGTGGCGTTCATCGCCACCCTCGCGATGCTCGTCGCCGCCCGCGGTCTCGCGGAGGTGCTGGCCAACCGCACGACGCAGATCGTGAAGGAGCAGGGCTTCCTCTCGGCGATGCGCGGCGACCTGATCGGGGTGCCGATCCTGATCTGGATCTTCGTGATCGTCGTGATCGCCGGCTGGTTCCTGCTGAACCGCACGACCTTCGGCCGTCGCACGGTCGCCATCGGTGGCAACCTCGAGGCCGCGCGGCTCGCGGGCATCAAGGTGAAGCGCCACATCATGTACGTCTACGTGCTGGCCGGGCTGACCGCCGGCATCGCGGCCGTGATGATGCTGGCCCGCACGACGGCGGGCACCTCGACGCACGGAACGCTCTACGAGCTCGACGCCATCGCGGCGGTCGTCGTCGGCGGCACGCTGCTCGTAGGCGGTCGCGGCACGATCATGGGCACGGTGCTCGGTGTGCTGATCTTCTCGACGCTGACCAACGTGTTCACGCAGAACAACCTGTCGACATCGGTGCAGGCCATCGCGAAGGGCGCGATCATCGTGGCGGCGGTCATGCTGCAGCAGCGGCTCGCGAACCGCAGCCGGTCGCGCAAACCGTAGGTCGCCACGAGATCGCCGCCGAGCTGTGCCGCGATTCCGTGGCGGTCGAGGCCGGTCTGGTCGTTGACGAGCTGCTCGAATTGATGACGGCCTACGAGGTCGTCGGGCGGGCAAGGCGCGGCTCAAGCTTGGGCGCACGCTGCGGGGCGCGGTACTGCTGGGTGGGGGCGAGGGGCCTGCGCCGTTCCCGGTCGTGGCCCGCGTGCTCGATCGGGGTGCGCTCGGGGTGGAGGCGGCGACCACGATCGTGAAGCAGTGTGGGGTGCTCGCCGACCGTGGATGCTCGGCCGACGTCGTGGCCCTCGCCGAGGAGACCCTCGTCGATCAGACCCTCTCGTGCCGGCTGACCGCGGATGAGACGTTTCGGGCTGCGATCCATCTGCGCGAAGTGCTCGACCCTGATGGGGCCGAACCGCGCGACGAGGTGCTGCAGATGCAGCGATCACTGACGATCGCGCAATCGTCGGATGGGATGTACCGCGGTAAGTTCGCGCTCACCCCGGAGCAGGGTGGAGTGTGGCTGTCGACCATCCGGGCGATGCAGAGCCCACGTGTGACGTGGCCGCGTTTCGTCGACGGTGACGAGTACGTGATCGCTGATGGCCGCTCAGGCGCAGAAGAACGCCGACACCGTCACAGAGCTGATTGCCCGCGCGGCCGGCGCCGACGACATGCCCCGCATCAACGGAGCAACCACCGTGAATGTGCACATGACCCTCGATGACCTCTTGGCGGGGCGGGGTGTCGGGTGGATCGACGGTCTCGACGAACCCGTTCCCGCCTCCACCGTGGCGCAGCTGCGGTGCTCATCGCCGGTCGCGGCGACGCTCTTCGGTGACAAGGGCGAAGTGCTCTACCACGGCAAAGCCAAGCGCCTCTTCACCGCGGCGCAGAACCGGGCACTAGCCGCCCGCGACGGTGGATGCGTGTGGCCCAGTTGCGACCGACCGCCCTCGTTCTGCGAGACACATCACGCGAACGAATGGGTGTCGGACGATCATCCGCCGGGAAGAACCGACATCGACAACGGCGTCCTTCTCTGCCACTTCCATCATTCCCACCTGCACAAATCACCGTGGAAATTGACCATGCACGAGGGTGTGCCTCATCTGATTCCGCCGAGGTGGGTCGACACGGAGCAGAAGCCGATCCCGACCACCCGTCGACGCACGATCCAGCGACCCGCCGCCTAGCCCGCTTGCCCGAGATGGGCGTGGCTGGGTCGGAGAGGTAGGGCTAGGCCACCAGGGCGATGATGAGGGTCACGACACCGATGAGGGGCGCGATGCCCTGGATGCTCGCGGGCCGCAGGTTGCGGCGGCCGGTGGAGATGAGCACTGCGGCCGCCAGCACCATCGAGAGCCCGGCGAAGAGCGCGATCGCCGCACCCGCCGGCACCGCGCCCGCCCAGTACATGATGACGCCGAGCACGACGCCGACCGCGAGGAAGAGGTTGTAGAAGCCCTGGTTGTAGGCCAGCGGTGCGGTGGTGTCGGCGTCGGCCTGCGAGGCGAGGCCGAAGATCTTCCAGGTGGCCGGGTGCCGCCAGCGGAGGCTCTCCAGAACGAAGATGTAGACGTGGATGAGCCCCGCGAGAACGAGGAAGACGGATGCGACGACGGCCATGCGGTCAGCTTAGGGTTGGAACCGGCATCCGCCTGCTCACGAAGGAGAGAACATGACCCGAGTCGTCGTCACCGGAGGAAGCGGGAAGCTGGGCCGCGCGGTCGTCACGCACCTGCTCGACAGCGGCTACGAGGTCGTGAACCTCGACCAGCGGCCGGGGTCGGATGCGCGGGCCCTGTTCGTGCAGACCGACCTGACCGACTACGGCCAGGTGCTGCAGTGCCTCACGAGCGTCGACGACCGCTATGACGGGGTGGATGCGCTCGTGCACCTCGCCGCGATCCCGGCGCCCGGGCTCCGGCCCAACTCGGCGATCTTCGCCAACAACGTGCCGGCGAGCTACAACGTCTTCGCCGCCGCGAAGGCCGCGGGGATCGACAACGTCGTCTGGGCCTCGAGCGAGACCGTGCTCGGCCTGCCGTTCCTGGAGAACCCGCCGCCCTCCTTCCCGGTCGACGAGGAGTACCCGGTACGCCCGTCGACGACCTACTCCCTCGGCAAGGCCGTCGAGGAGGAGATGGCTCGGCACTTCACGCGCTGGAACCCGAACCTCAAGCTGATCGGCCTGCGCTTCTCGAACGTCATGGACGTCGAGGACTATGCCGCCTTCCCCGCCTTCGAGCAGGCACCCGAGAGCCGCTCCTGGAACTCCTGGGGCTACATCGACGCCCGCGACGGCGCGCAGGCTGTGCGGCTCGCGCTGGAGAGCACCCTCACCGGCTTCGAGGCCTTCATCATCGCCGCCGCCGACACCGTCATGACGACGCCCTCGGCCGAGCTCGCGGCGCGCTTCTTCCCCGAGGTGCCGTTCAGTCGCGAGGTGACCGGCACCGAGACGCTGCTCGGCATCGACAAGGCGCGGCGCATGCTCTGGTTCGAGCCGAAGCACTCCTGGCGCGACCACGTCTGACCGCGTCTGACCGCGCCTGACCGAGCCGGGCCGGCGCCTCACTCGTTCGGGCGGTTCGCCACCGTCGGGTAGGCGCCGGTGTACCCGTCGCGCTCCTTCGCGATGGCCAGGATGCGGTCGCGGTAGACGTACCAGCCCACTATCAGCAGCGGGACGATGATCACCAATGAGGCGATCGTGAAGGTGCCGGCCGGGTAGTCGAACGCCATCAGCACGAGCACCGCGACGAGGAACACCAGCGTCAGGTACGAGGTGAACGGCGCCCCGAACAGCCGGAACTTCGGGCGCGTGTACAGGCCCTGATCGGCCAGCTTCTTGAACTTCATCTGGCAGAGCACGATGGTGCCCCAGCTCGACACGATGCCGAGCGCCGAGACGTTCAGCACGATCTCGAAGGCCTGCGCCGGCACCACGAAGTTGAGGCCGACGCCGAGCAGCGCGACGGCCGAGGTGAGCAGGATGCCGCCGAACGGCACCCCGCGCTTGCTGATCCGGCCGGTGAACTTCGGGGCGGCACCCGCCGTCGACATCGAGTGCAGGATGCGCCCGGTCGAGTACAGGCCCGCGTTCAGGCTCGACAGGGCCGCCGTGAGCACCACGAAGTTCATCGCCGATCCGGCGATCGCGGCCACCGTCGGATTGCCGATGCTGGAGAAGAAGGTGACGAACGGGCTCTCGGTGGCCGAGTAGCTCGCGGCGGGCAGGAGCAGCGCGAGCAGCAGCACCGAACCGCAGTAGAACACCGCGATGCGGAAGACGACGCTGTTGATGGCGCGGGGCATGATCTTCTCGGGGTTCGCGGTCTCGCCGGCGGCGGTGCCGACGAGCTCCACGCCCGCGTAGGCGAACACGACGCCCTGGATCATCACGACCGCCACCACGAGGGTGTTGATGCCGTCGGGGAACAGTCCGCCCTCGGCCGCGATCATCGGGATGCCCGTGATGCCCTGATCGGTCGGGAACGCGAAGGCGAGGAACACGACGCCGATGATCAGGAACGCCACGAGCGCCGTGACCTTGAACAGCGCGAACCAGAACTCCATCTCGCCGAAGACCTTCACCGAGATCATGTTCGCGCCGAGCACGATCGCGAGCGCGATCAGCGCCAGCAGCCACTGCGGCACGTCGGTGAACAGGCTCCAGTACTGCACGTACACGGCGACGGCCGTTGAATCGACGATCGCCGTCATCGCCCAGTTCAGGAAGTACAGCCAGCCCGAGACGTAGGCGGCCTTCTCACCGTAGAACTCGCGGGCGTAGCTGACGAACGAGCCCGACGACGGCCGGTGCAGCACCAGCTCCCCGAGAGCCCGGAGGATGAGGAAGGCGAAGAAGCCGCAGACGGCGTAGTCGATCACCAGCAGCGGCCCGGCCTCGTGCAGGCGGCCGCCCGCTCCGAGGAAGAGCCCCGTGCCGATCGCGCCGCCGATGGCGATCATCTGGAGCTGCCGCGGCTTCAGCGTCTTGTGGTACCCCGCCTGCTCGTCGGCGAATCGCTCGTTGCTCATGGCATGACGCTAGTGCTGTCAAGGCCCTCCGGTATCGGGGCGCGGGGACGAAGCTGGAAGGACACCGCCAATCTGACCGATCGTGCAGGCACTGACCGATCGGTCAGGATACTCTCGAGGTCATGCCCATCCAGCCCATCGCCCGCGTCCAGAACGACGTCGGCGCCGAGCTGCGCGGCATCGCCCTGCAGATGTTCGCCGAGAACGGCTATGCCGGCACGAGCCTGCAGCAGATCGCCGACGCGGCGGGCTACTCGAAGTCGAGCGTGCTCTACCACTTCGGCTCGAAGGAGTCGCTCTTCGACGCCGCCCTCCGGCCTGCCGTCGAGCAGCTCTCGCTGTTCCTCGACTCCATCGTCGAGAAGCTGATGGCCGACGACCGCCGCGACGGCTTCGTCACCGAGTTCATCGACCTGCTGCTCGAGCACCGCCTCGCGGCGCACATCATCATCAACCAGGGTCAGACCCTGTCCGACATCGTGGTGATCGACGAGGCCCGCGGCCTGATCGACCGCATCGGCGAGTCGTTCATGGTCGGTCTGCCCACCCCGGCGCAGCGCATCCGTCTGGGTGTCGCCCTCGCCGGAGCCGCGTACGTGATGGTCGCCTCGCGACCGAGCGTCGCCGAGATCGAAGACGTCGCCGAGGTCAGGGAGGCCCTCATCGACGTCGTTACCGAGCTCATCACCCCGCTGTCCCGCTGACCACACCTGCTGCACCCGCCGCACCGCTTCATCACCGACCCGCTGACCCGAGGAGCCCTCCCGTGGCAACACTGCTCTACCGCATCGGCCGCTTCGCCTACCGTCGCGCCTGGTACGTCGTGATCGGCTGGGTGCTCGTGCTCGGCGCGATCCTCGGCGGCGGCCTCGCCCTCGGCGGCCAGACCCAGGAGAGCTTCACCATCCCGGGCACCGAGTCGCAGCAGGCGATCGACAAGCTCGACACCCTCTTCCCCCAGGCGGCGGGCGCGGGCGCGACGATGGTCGTCTCCGCCCCCGACGGGCAGAACGTGAACGACGACCCGGTGAAGCAGGAGATCTCCGACGTCGCCGACGGCATCACCGACCTCGACCAGGTCGCGAGCGTCGTCTCGCCGTACTCCGAGTACGCCACCGACGCGATCTCCGAGGACGGCACGACCGCCCTGATCAAGGTGCAGTTCGACGGACCCGCGACCGACGTGAAGGACTCCTCGCTCGACGCGCTCGAGGATGCCGGGCAGAAGCTCGTCGACGAGGGCCTGACCGTCTCGTACACCGGCGAGGTGTTCCAGTCGACCGGGTTCGGCCTCACCATCACCGAGGTGTTCGGTGTCGTGTTCGCCTTCGTCGTGCTGCTCGTCACCTTCGGCTCACTGCTGACGGCGGGCCTGCCACTGCTGTCGGCCCTGATCGGCGTGGGCGTCGCCATGGGCGGCATCACGCTGGCCGCCGCCTTCACCACCGTCTCGAGCACCGCACCGACGCTGGCGGTGATGATCGGCCTGGCGGTCGGCATCGACTACGCCCTGTTCATCCTGTCCCGGCACCGGACGCAGCTCGCGCTCGGGATGGATCCGGAGGAGTCGGCCGCGCGCTCGGTCGCCACCGCCGGCGCCGCCGTCGTGTTCGCCGGCCTGACCGTCATCATCGCGCTGCTCGGCCTGCTGGTCGTCGGCATCCCGTTCCTGTCGGTGATGGGCGTCGCCGCCGCGTTCGCCGTGCTCGCGGCGGTCTGCATCGCCATGACCCTGCTGCCGGCGATCATGGGGATCGCCCGCGGCAAGCTCGTGCCCAAGGCCGGGTCGAGAGCGGCCCGGCGGGCGATCGCCGCCAACGAGCACGGCCACGAGGATGCGGAGGGACGCGCATCCGGAGCCCCCGTCTCGAACAGCTCGGGCGACGCCCCGGCGGCGGCACCGGCGACAAAGCGCGCCAAGCCCTCGCTCGGCGGGCGCTGGGTGGCCCTCGTGATGAAGGCGCCGATCGTGTTCATCGTGCTCGTCGTAGGGCTGCTCGGGGCCGCGTCGATCCCGGCCGCGAGCCTCGACCTCAACCTGCCGACCGCGGCCTCGCAGCCCGAGGGCTCGACCACCCGCACGGCCTACGACACCATCGCCGAGAAGTTCGGCGAGGGCAGCAACGGCACCGTCGTGGTGGTGGCCGACATCACGCAGACCACCGACATCCAGAACGACCTCGCGGGCATCCGCTCGGATCTCGAGGCGGTCGACGGCGTCGCCTCGGTGGGCCAGGGCCTGCCCGACCAGACGCTCGACACCGCCATCTTCCAGGTCGTGCCGACGACCGCGCCCGACTCGCCCGAGACCAAGGAGCTCGTGCAGCGGCTGCGCGACCTGAAGGGCGAGATCGAGGACCAGTACGACGTGCCGATCACCGTCAGCGGCCAGACCGCGGTCGCGATCGACGTCTCGACGCAGCTGACCAACGCGCTGCTGCCGTTCGGGGTGCTCGTGGTCGGGCTGTCGATCATCCTGCTGGCCATGGTGTTCCGATCGATCGCGGTGCCGATCAAGGCGGCCCTCGGCTTCCTGCTCACGGTGGGGGCGTCGTTCGGCGTCACGGTCGCGGTGTTCCAGGACGGCTTCGCGGCCGATCTGCTGAACGTCGAGTCGACCGGGCCGATCATCAGCTTCCTGCCGATCCTCTTGATGGCCATCCTGTTCGGGCTCGCCATGGACTACGAGGTGTTCCTGGTCTCGGGCATGCGCGAGGAGTTCGTCAAGACGGGGGATGCCCGCCGAGCCGTGCGGATCGGCTTCCAGAACGGCGCGCGCGTCGTCACCGCGGCCGCACTGATCATGTTCTTCGTCTTCTTCGCCTTCGTGCCCGAGGGGGAGGGGCCGATCAAGGCCATCGCCCTGGCGCTCGCCGTCGGTGTCTTCGTCGACGCGTTCCTCGTGCGCATGACCCTGGTGCCCGCCGTGATGACCCTGCTCGGCCGGCACGCCTGGTACCTGCCGAGGTGGCTCGGCCGCATCCTGCCGAACGTCGACGTCGAGGGGGAGAGCCTGCGCGAGCACCTCGACGAGGCGTCCTGGGCGTCGAAGCAGTCGGCGGCCATCGACGCCTCCGAGCTCGTGGTCGACGGCGCGGGCGGGCCGCACAGCTTCTCGGTGCCCGCCGGCAGCCTCGCCGTGGTCACCGGCGACACCGCGACCCGGCGCCTCGTCGGAGCGGCGATCGCCGGCCGCATCGCGCCGTCGGTCGGGCGACTGCAGGTGCTCGGCCACGGCCTGCCCTCCGAGAGCGGCGACGTGGCCCGCCGGGTCACGCTGGTCGACCTCGACTCGCGCCGGCTCGACTCCACCGTCACCGTCGGCGACGCGCTGAACGAGCGGCTCGCTCTGGGCTCGCCCTGGTTCCGTCGCGACAAGCACGCTGCCTCGCGCCTCGTCGGGCGGGTCAACTCCTCGCTCGCGGCGGCCGGCGGCGGCGAGGCGCCGATCGACGTGCACCGCACACTCGGCGAGCTGTCGCCGCTCGCGCTCTCGCTGGTCACCGTCGCCCTCGGCGTGGCCGACGGTGCGCCGCTCGTGGTCGTCGACGCGGGTGACGGCGAGTTCGCGCATCCGTCGGGCACCGCCTTCGTGGCCGCCGTCGCGGGCATCGCCGACCCCGGCACCACCCTGCTGCTCGGCCTCTCGGCGGCCCCCGCCGCGCACGCCTCGAGTGTCGGCACGGCCCTCGGCGACCGGATGCTCGGCCGCATCGACCTGGGCTCACACCCCTCCCCCTCCTCCCTCGGCACCGCCTCCGCGGACCCGGCCTCGGCCGTGAAAGGACTCTCGCGATGAGCACCTCGACCTCCTCCACCCCCACGCCGCGCGCCAAGCGGCGCACCCGCATCGCCCTGATCGTGCTCGCGGCCGTCGCGGTGGCGCTCACCCCGCTCGCGGTCAACGGACTGTTCGCGGGAGCCCTCTCGAACGCCGACACGAACCTCACGCAGGTGCCGGCGGCGATCGTGAACAACGACAAGCTGGTCACGACCACCGCCGCCGACGGCACCGAATCGGTGAACTTCGCAGGACGCGGGCTCGTCACCGAGCTCACCGGGCCTGGGGAGAGCGGCTTCGGCTGGGAGCTGACGAACTCGGAGCAGGCGGAGGAGGGGCTGAAGGACGGCACGTACTACGCGGTGCTGACCATCCCCGAGGACTTCTCGGCCACCCTGAACACCCTCGCGACGCCCGACCCGAAGGCCGGGCTGATCGACATCCAGACCGACGACTCGCACGGGTACCTCTCGGGCATCCTGGCCTCGACCGTCGCGTCGGCGGTGCAGGCCGGCTTCGGCCAGACCGTCACCGCGCAGGTCGTGAACGGCGTCTACACGAGCTTCGGCACGCTCGGCACGAGCCTCTCCGACGCCGCCTCGGGCGCCTCCCAGCTCGGCACGGGCGCCGACGGCCTCGCCACGGGCGCCACCCAGCTCGCCGACGGGCTGAACCAGCTCTCGACCGGCGCCGCTTCGGCGGCGACCGGTGCGACGCAGCTGTCGGACGGGCTCGGGCAGCTGTCGACGGGGGCGGCCACCGCTGCGAGTGGGGCGACGGAGTTCAGCTCGGGGGTAGGGCAGTTCACCGGAGGGGTGTCGGGTCTGGCGGAGGGGCTGACCACGCTCTCGACCGAGACCGACGGTCTCAGCCAGGTCGGTCCCCTCATCACCACCTACACCACCGGGGTGACCGACTCGGCGGAGGGCGCAGCCGCGCTGCTCACAGCCGTCCAAGCCGATCCGACCGTGCCGGCGTACGTCTCCAAGGGTCTGGCGGGTATCTCGACGGGGCTCACCGGCCTCGACCAGCTGAGCGCCCCCATCGCGGCGACCGGCGCCGGGCTGCCGGGACTCGCCTCGGGCATCGACGACGCGGCTGCGGGTGCGAACACCCTCGCGGCCAACGGCCCGGCCCTCGCGACCGGCGCCTCGGGCCTCGCCGACGGGGTGAACCAGCTCTCGGCCGGGCTGGCGCAGACCGCGCCGGGCGCCGCCGAGCTCGCCAGCGGCGTGGGCCAGCTGTCCACCGGTCTGGCGCAGACCGTGCCGGGTGCGCAGCAGCTCGCGAGCGGGGCGACCCAGCTGGGCGACGGCGCCGAGGAGCTGTCGAGCGGGCTGAGCACCGGGGCGACGCAGCTGACCGATCAGGCGCCGAGCGACTCGGAGGCGGCCGCGAAGGTCGCCGCGGCGCCCGTGGACGTCGACGTGTCGACCGCGAACCAGGTGAACAGCATCGGGCAGGTCGTGTCGACCATCCTGCTGCCGACCGCCCTGTGGATCGGCGCGCTCGCCCTGTTCCTCTGGCTGCGGCCGTTCTCGCGGCAGGTGCTGGCGTCCTCGGTGCCGACCGGGCGGCTGACCCGCCGCACTTTCGCGATCGCCGGTGGGCTCGCCGCCGCACAGACGCTGATCGTGGTGCTGTTCATCCACATCGCCCTCGGCGTCGAGTGGGCGTCGTTCCCGGCGACCCTCGGGTTCTCGCTACTGGTCGCGCTCGCCTTCACGGCCTTCCACCAGCTGCTGAGCACCGCGTTCGGCCGCATCGGATCCGTGATCTCGCTCGTGCTGCTGGCCCTGCAGCTGGCTTCGACGGGCGGGCTCTATCCGGTCGAGATCCTCTCGCCGCCGTTCCAGGCGATCAGCGCCGTGACGCCGTTGAGCTACGCGGTGGCGGGCATCCAGGCCATCCTCACCGGAGGGTCGGCGAGCACCGTGCTCTCGGCCGCGGTGGTCATGGTCGTCATGCTGCTGCTCAGTCTCGCTCTGTCGCAGGCGGCCCTCGCCCGGCGTCGGCGACCCGACACGATCGGCTGGATCGTGCCGCAGCGGGCACGGGCGGTGACCGCGTAGCGCCTTGTCGCGCATCCGCTCGCCCTGCTCTGGAACGCCGGGCGGGCGGGCCGCCGCACCGCGCGTAGCATGGACGGGATGACCCGTTCAGTGCGCTCCGGCTTCCCCTGGCTGCTCGTCACCGGGATCGTCGCGATCGGGTTCATCCTGCGCGGGCCGATCGTGGCCGTCGCCCCGATCACCCCCGAGATCAGCGGCGACCTCGCGCTGAACGCGGCCCAGGCCGGGCTGCTGACCAGCCTGCCGGTGCTCTGCTTCGCGCTCGTGACGCCGTTCGCGTCGATGTTCATCGGCCGCGCCGGGGCGAACCTGGCGACCACGGTGGCGATCCTCGGCGTGGGGATCGGCTCGATCGTGCGCTCGGCGGGCGGCGCCGAGGCGACCTTCACCGGCACGATCATCATGGGTGCCTTCATCACGATCGGCAACGTGGTGATCCCGGTGATCATCCGCCGCGACGTGCCGACCGCGCGGGTGGGCATCGTCACCGGCGCGTACACCTCGGCCATGAACGTCAGTTCGATGATCACCTCGCTCGCCACCGTGCCGCTCTCGGCGGCGTTCGGCTGGCGCGGCGCCCTGCTCGCCTGGACCGGCTTCGTCGTCATCGCCGCCGTGTTCTGGCTGGTCGCGGTCGGGCCGCGCGCCGCCGTGAAGTGGGGGCCGCTGAAGCCCGCGGTCGAGACCGGGGCGGTCGACACGGTCGCGGTCGACACCCGGGGCATCCCGGTGGCTCCGGCCGAGCCGCGCACCTGGCGCAATCTCTCGGCGGTGCTGCTCGCGCTGGCCTTTGCCGGGCAGGCCTTCTCGTACTACGGACTGACCGCGTGGTTCCCGAGCATCCTGCAGCAGGAGGTCGGATACTCGGCCGCCGCCGCGGGCACCAGCTCGTCGATCTTCCAGATCGCGGCCGTCGTGGGGGCCCTCGGCGTTCCTCTGCTCGCACAGCGGCTGGGCATCCCGCGCACCTTCATCGGGGTGGCGGTGCTCTGGGTGACCTTCCCGCTCGGACTGATGCTGGCCCCGGAGGCGTGGCTCGCCTGGGGCTTCCTCGGCGGCGTCGCGCAGGGCGGCGGCATCACGATCGTGTTCATGCTGGTCGTGCAGCTCTCGCTGACCGGCACCCACGCGCGACGGCTCTCGGCGATGGTGCAGGGCGTCGGCTACGCGCTCGGCGCGACGGCGCCGGCCCTCGTCGGAGCGGTACACGACGCCACCGGCGCCTGGACGCTGCCGATCGCGGTCGTGCTCGGCGCCACCCTCGTGTTCGCGGTCGCCGGCCTGCTCGGGGCCCTGCGCGCGACAGGCCCGCGGCGACGCTGACCTCGGCGGCGCTGACCTGGGTGGCGCTGACCTGGGCTGCGGCGGGCTGCCCGAGCGGTCCAGAGCGACGGATGCGCGCCTAGGCTGGTTCCGTGGACTTCAGAATCTTCACCGAACCGCAGCAGGGCGCGAGCTACGACGAGCTCCTGGCCGTCGCCAAGGCGACGGAGGAGCTCGGCTTCGACGCCTTCTTCCGCTCCGACCACTACCTCCGGATGGGCGACGGCGACCCGGGCTACGGGCCGACCGACGCGTGGACGACGCTCGCCGGGCTCGCCCGCGAGACCAGCCGCATCCGGCTCGGCACGCTGGTGTCGAGTGTGACGTACCGGTACCCGGGCATCCTCGCGATCCAGGTCGCACAGGTCGACGCGATGTCGGGCGGGCGCGCCGAGCTGGGGCTCGGCACCGGATGGTTCGCCGAGGAGCACCGGGCCTACGGCATCCCGTTCCCGCCGAAGCGGTTCGACCTGCTCGAGGAGCAGCTCGAGATCGTGACCGGGCTCTGGTCGACGCCGGCCGGTTCCACCTACTCGTTCTCGGGGGCGCATTACACGCTCGAGGACTCGCCCGCGCTGCCGAAGCCGGTGCAGTCGCCGGTGCCCGTGATCGTCGGCGGCAAGGGGGCGAAGCGCACGCCGCTGCTCGCGGCCCGCTTCGCGACGGAGTTCAACATCCCGTTCCCCGACCCGGGCACCACGCCGGAGCTCATCGCGGGCGTGCGGTCGGCGTGCGAGTCGGTCGGGCGCGATCCCGACTCGCTCGTGTACTCGGCGGCGCTCGTGGTGGCGACGGGGTCGTCGGAGGCGTCGTTCCGGGCACGGGCCGCGGCGATCGGGCGCGAGCCCGCGGAGCTGCGCGAGAACGGGCTGGCCGGGTCGGCCGCCGAGGTCGTCGACAAGCTCGGCGCCCTGCGCGCCGAGGGGGTCACGCGGGTCTACCTGCAGGTGCTCGACCTGGCAGACCTCGACCACCTCGACTTCATCGCCCGTGAGATCGTGCCGCAGCTGGGCTGATCCCGCGGCGTTCGAGTCGCGGCTAACTGTCGCTCGTGGGCTCGACTCGCGCCATATGGTCGCCGTTCGGCGCGACTCAGCGTTGCGAAGGGTGCGTCAGACGGGGAGGGCCTCGAGGGAGGCTCGGAGACGGGTGAGCTCGGCGGCGTGGGCCGCGAGCCGGCGGTCCTCGTCGGAGAGCGCCGGGAGCGCAGTGACCGGGCGGGCGCGCCCGTCAGGGCCGAGGTCGACGAAGATCGTCATGCAGTGCGTCGTCAGCCGCAGCTCCTGAGGCGTGCGCGGCGACGCCGCCCGCACGTGCACCGCGATGTGCAGGCTCCGCCCGCCGGTGTGGATCAGCCGCGCCTCCACCTCCACGAGGTCCCCGATCCTGATCGGGCTGAAGAAGTGGATGCCGCCCGAGTACACCGCGACCGCCTGCTCCGACGTCCAGGAGGCGGCGCAGGCGTAGGCCGCCTCGTCGATCCAGCGCAGCACCGTTCCGCCGTGGGCGTTGCCGCCGAAGTTCGCGTCCTGCGGCGCCGCGAGGAAGCGGAAGACCGTGCGCGGCGTCGTGCCCTCGTCGGTGAAGTGCTGGCCGAGCATCGCGTCGCGGATGGCACGGCGCGGGGCGAGTCTCTCCGCGGCGCGTTCGTGGAGCATCCGCTCGTCGTCGTCGGCCGGCACCCACGGCGGCACCTCCTGCGGCACACCGGCGGCGTCGACCGCGACGAAGACGAGCAGGCAGTGGGTGGCGGGCGTGAAGCGGCGGCTCCGCGCATCCGCCGAGCCGATCTGCACGAGCACCTGCATGCTCGTGCGACCCGTGTGGATGATGCGCGCACGAGCCTCGATCAGCTCGCCCGGCAGCACGCGGCGGGTGAAGTGCACGTTGCCGACGTAGGCGGTGACGCAGTAGGCGCCGCTCCAGCCGACGGCGCAGGCGTAGCCGGCCTTGTCGATCCACTCGAGCACGCGGCCGGCGGCGACGGTGCGGCCGTCGGCGGCGGCGTCCTGCGGGGCGGCGAGGAAGCGCAGGGTGATGCGGTCGTTCGAGGTCACCTTCGTCACACTGGCCGGTTCCGGATGCCCGTTCCGGCCGACCGGGCGGAAAGATCGGCCGTTCTTGCGAACCGGGCAAGGCGCGGCGGTGTCGGCGGGCGGGCGTACTGTGGGCGCATGACCGTGATCTCGCTGCTCGACCTGCGCATCAAGCCCGAACTGCTCGACTCCGCGCCGGAGGTGATGCACTCGGTGCTCGCCGCGACCCGCGCCCGCGAGGGCAGCCTCGGTGTCGAGGTCACCGTCGATGCCGACGACCGCGAGCACTTCATCGTGGTCGAGAAGTGGGAGTCGATGGAGGCCGACGACGCGTACCGCGAGTGGCGCTCGACGCCCGAGGGCGTGTCCGACCTGGGGTCGCTGCTGGCGGCGCCGCCGGTGCTGACGCGCACGGTCGTCACCGACATCTGAGGGGTCGCCGCTCGCGCGCGGGCGGTGGCACTCGACAGGGGTCGGCCGATCGTGTAGTGTCGGTTGGTCGGCTCTGGACACCGTGGGGTTCCCCGCGGTTGGGTTTGTAAGTCTGGTGGGCCGGTTTCCCAGTCAGTGCATGGATGCGCTGGTCACTGGTGAATGTCGCGTACGACACGGCCCCCGCTACTCCCGGGGATCTAGTTAGCACTGCCAACACGTTCGGTGTTGAGGTGTGCGCAATTCGAGATAACCCAGGAAGAATCATGCCCAAATCCAACAAGTCCGGTGGCTTCAAGGCCGCCAAGAACTACGAGCCCCGCACCCCCGGCAAGGGCGGCCCCAAGGCCGGCAGCCGCAGCCCCTCGCACCGCGGCTTCAAGCCGGCCGACGAGTCGGCACCGCGCAAGCAGCGCTGGAACGCCGACGAGCGCAGCGCCCGCGGCGCGGCCCCGAGCTCGCGCGGCGAGCGTCCCGCGTACGGCGACCGCCCTGAGCGTCCTTCGTACGGTGATCGTCCCGAGCGGGGCGGCTTCAACCGCGGCGAGCGGTCGGAGCGTCCTTCGTACGGCGATCGTCCTGAGCGCGGCGGCTACAACCGCGGCGAGCGGTCCGAGCGCCCGGCGTACGGCGACCGTCCCGAGCGTGGTGGCTACAGCCGCCCGAGCCGCGAGAACGGCTTCAACAAGTCCGGCACCGGCACCGGTCGCAGCGAGCGCCCGGCGTACGGCCGCGACGAGCGACCCGCCTACAACCGCGATGAGCGTCCCTCGTACGACCGCGACGAGCGTCGCGTGCCGCAGCGCACCGACCGCCAGAAGTGGAACGACGCCCGCAACGAGGAGCGCCGCGCCGAGGCCGCCAAGGCCCGCGAGGATGCGCCCAAGAGGACGTGGGAAGAGCGCCCGAAGCGCTCCTTCGACCGCGACGACAGTCCCGCCCGCACCGAGCGCCCGGCGTACAACGACCGTCCCGCGCGCACCGACCGCCCCGCGCGCACCGACCGCCCGGCGTACAACGACCGTCCGGCCCGGAGCTTCGACGACCGCCCGAAGCGCTCGTTCGATCGCGACGACCGCCCGGCTCGCACCGAGCGCCCCGCGTACAACGAGCGTCCGGCGCGCAGCTTCGACGACCGCCCGAAGCGCTCGTTCGACCGCGACGACCGCCCGGCCCGCAGCTTCGACCGCGACAGCCGCCCGGCACGCGCCGACCGCAGCGACCGCAGCGACCGCGGCAGCGACTTCTACCCGAACCGCGACAGCAAGCCCGCCTTCAACCAGGTCGACGACGTCGTGCTCGAGCGCCTCGAGGCCCAGGCGACCCTCGCCGGAGACGTCGACGGCGTGACCTTCGCCGACCTCGGCATCGGCGGCAACATCACCCGCGTGCTCAAGGAGCTCGGCGCCGAGAGCCCGTTCCCGATCCAGGCGGCCACCATCCCGATGGTGCTCGAGGGTCGCGACGTGCTCGGCCGCGGCCGCACGGGCTCAGGCAAGACCATCGCCTTCGGCGCCCCCCTCGTGGAGCGCCTGATGGAGAACGGCGGCGGCGCGAACCGCAAGCCGGGCCGCAAGCCCCGCGCGCTCATCCTGGCCCCGACCCGCGAGCTCGCCCTGCAGATCGACCGCACGGTGCAGCCGATCGCCCGGGCCGTCGGCCTCTTCACCACCCAGATCTACGGCGGCGTGCCCCAGGCCCGCCAGGTGGGTGCGCTGCAGCGCGGCGTCGACATCATCATCGGCACCCCGGGCCGCATCGAGGACCTGATCGAGCAGCGTCGTCTCGACCTCAGCGACGTCACCATCACGGTGCTCGACGAGGCCGACCACATGTGCGACCTGGGCTTCCTCGAGCCGGTGCAGCGCATCCTGCGTCACACCAAGGACGGCGGCCAGAAGCTGCTCTTCTCCGCCACCCTCGACAAGGGTGTCGCCACCCTGGTCGAGGAGTTCCTGGTGAACCCGAGCGTGCACGAGGTCGCCGGTGAGGACCAGGCCTCCAGCACCATCGACCACCGCGTGCTGGTGGTCGAGAGCCGCGACAAGAGCGAGATCATCCGGCAGCTGGCCGACCGCGAGGGCAAGACGCTGATCTTCTCCCGCACCCGCGCCTACGCCGAGATGCTCGCCGAGCAGCTGGAGGACGCCGGCTTCCCGGCCACCAGCCTGCACGGCGACCTCAACCAGTCGCGCCGCACGCGCAACCTGCAGCAGCTCACCAGCGGGCGGGTCAGCGTGCTCGTGGCGACCGACGTGGCGGCCCGCGGCATCCACGTCGACGACATCGACCTGGTCATCCAGGCCGACGCCCCCGACGAGTACAAGACGTACCTGCACCGCGCCGGCCGCACCGGCCGCGCCGGCAAGAAGGGCACCGTGGTCACCCTGATCCCGCGCGCCCGCCGCCGCCGCATGGACGAGCTGCTCGAGCGCGCCGAGATCCAGGCCGAGATGGTCGACGCCTTCCCCGGCGACGCCCTGCTCGGCGAGCTCGCGGCCGACACCCCGGTCGCGCCCCGCTAGGGCACGAGCCCGCGCACAGCACGAGCCCAAGCCCAGCCCGAACCCGAGCGAGAGCCCGAGTGAGCCTCACCCCACCGCCGCACGCCGGCCGTCTGCCCCTGGGGGCGGCGGTCGGCGTCGCCGTCGTGTGCGGCGTGCTGATGGCGACCCAGTCGCGCATCAACGGCGAGTTCGGCCGCCGGCTCGGCGACGGCTACACGGCGGCCGCGATCAGCTTCGCGGTCGGCCTGCTGATCGTCGTCGTGATCGTCGCCCTGATGCCCTCCGCCCGGGTCGGTGCCCGCCGGGCCGTCGCCGAGGTGCGCGGCGGCCGGCTTCCGTTCTGGATGCTCTTCGCCGGCGTCGGGGGCGGCATCTTCGTGCTGACGCAGGGCCTCGCCTCCGCCCTCGTGGGTGTCTCGCTCTTCACCGTGGCCTTCATCGGCGGCCAGACGGTGAGCGGGCTCGTCGTCGACCGGGTCGGGATCGGACCGGGCGGCCGCCGCTACCTGACTCTCCGTCGCGTGCTCGGCGCGGGCATCGCGTTCGGCGTGGTGGTCTGGTCGGTGGCCGCACACATCGACCCGGAGATCCCGTTCTGGCTCCTCCTGCTGCCCTTCGCGGCCGGCATCGCGCAGGCGGTGCAGCAGACGGCGAACGGCCGGGTGGCCGCCGCGGCCGGCTCGGCCGTGAGCTCGACGCTGTTCAACTTCGTCGCCGGCACCGGGCTGCTCCTCGTGATCGCCGCCGTGCACGCGCTCGTGGTGGGTGGCCTGCCGACGTCGTTCCCGCCCGAGTGGTGGCTCTACCTCGGCGGCCCGCTCGGCGTGACCTTCATCTTCGGGCTCGCGACCGCGGTGCGCAGCACCGGCGTGCTGCTGCTCGGCCTCTGCTCCATCTCGGGGCAGCTGCTCGGCTCCATCGCGATCGACCTGATCGCCCCGGGCGCCGGCCACGGCGTCGACTGGACCACCCCGATCGCCGCGGTGCTCGTCATCGCCGCGGTGCTGATCGTCTCGCTGCCCTCGCGCCCGCGGCTCTAGCCGCGCCCCCCGCGCCCCCCGCGCAGCGGGAACCGCACCAGGGTCACTCCCGCTGCGGGACGGTCTCGGGAACGAGCCGCAGGCCCGCCCGCGCCGGCCGCACGTGCGGTCCCGCCGGGATGCGCCACCCCTCGACCCCGCCGATCGCCGCGATCGCGGCCTCGTCGAGCGTGATCCCGAGGCCCGGCTCGTCGCCGAGGCGGATGCCGCCGTCGTCGATCGTCTGGTCGACCGTCAGGCCGACGGGCATCCCGAGATCCTGCACCTCGGTGGTGAAGTGGTTCGGCACGGCCGCCGCGGCGTGGGCGATCGGGTTGGCGTTGTAGCCGACCGGACTGACCGGCAGGTCGCGGGCGTGCGCGATGGCCGAGACGCGCAGGAAGTGGGTGATGCCCCAGACCATGCCGGCCTGCACCACGTCGACGCCGTGCGCGTCGAGCAGCGGCCCGTACTGCTCGAGGCCGACGAGGTTCTCGCCCGTCGCGACCGCGGCCTTGACCGCACGGCTCACGGCGGCGTTGCCGGCCGAGTCCCAGCGGCGCACCGGCTCCTCGATCCAGGTCAGCGGCACCTGCGCCTCGACCTCGGCGATGTACCGCACCGCCTGCTTGACGTTCCATGACTCGTTCGCGTCGAGCATCAGCGCGGGGCGCGGGGAGTTCCGGCGCAGCGTGTCGGCGACCGCCTTCAGGCGCGCCACGTCGGTGTCGCTGTCGCGGCCGCCCTTGAGCTTCGCGCTCGCGAAGCCGCGCTCGGCGTAGCGCGTGTAGAGGGCGACGAGCTCGTCGTCGCCGAGGGCGATGTCCAGGCCCGAGGCGTAGCCCGGCACGAAGCGGTCGCGGGCGCCGAGCGTGCGCCAGAGGGGTTCGCCGGCCATCTTCGCCTTGAGGTCCCAGAGCGCCATGTCGACCGCGCCGATGGTGCCGAAGGTGGCGCCGGCATGGCCCGTCTTGAAGACGTGGGCGAGCATCCGGTCGTAGAGGGCGACGACAGCCCGAGGGTCTTCGTTCTCGATCGCGGGGAAGACCCGCGCGATGTCGGTGTGCGCCCCGAGGCCGATTCCGGTCAGGCCGCCGTCGGTGTGCAGCAGCAGCAGGGGCACCTCGGTGACGCCACCGGCCACCACGCCGTTGACGTCACCGACGGGGCGGCCCCAGTCGTGCACGGTGGTCAGACTCGTGAAGCCTGTGATTCTCATCGTGTCCTGCTTTTCTCCAGTGAACCGCACGACGCCTCTCGCGAGAGCGTGTGAACAGCATACATCATATGTTTAGCTCGACAGCAACCCGAGAGACATATGACGAGTGGCGGATGCTCGCGCCTAGACTCGTCGCATGAGCATCGACTCCGCCGACACCGCCGTCGCGCCCGTGCTGCCCACTGTGGGGGTGCGTGCCCCCGCAGCCCGGCTCGGCGTGGCCGTCGTGCAGCAGCTCGTCGACGTGATCGTCACCGGAGCCCTGAAGCCCGGTGAGCTGCTGCCGCCGGAGGGGCCGCTGACGGCGCAGTTCGGGGTGAGCCGCACGGTCATCCGCGAGTCGGTCAAGCGGCTCGAGGAGAAGGGCCTGGTGACGGTCGCCCAGGGGCGCGGCACGCAGGTCAACCCGACCTCCGAGTGGAACCTGCTCGACCCGGTTGTGCTCACCGCCATGATCGAGCACGACGACGCCCTGGGCATCCTCGACGAGCTCAGCAGTGTGCGCTCGGGCCTCGAGTCGTCGATGGCGGCGGATGCGGCCCGGCGCGCCGACCGGGACGCGGTCGACCGGCTGCGGGCCTCGCTGCAGCGCATGCAGGACGTCATCGACGACCCGCCCGCCTTCCGGCAGGCCGACATCGACTTCCACCACCTGGTGATGCGGCTCTCGGGTTCGCGGCTGGCCTCGAGCCTCGCCCGCACCCTGTTCGACCGGGCGCTGGAGAGCAGCCGGTATCACGGGCGCGATCCGGAGCACGCCTTCGAGCTCACGATCGACGAGCACACGGCGGTGCTCGATGCGATCTCCTCCGGAGAGCCGGAGGCCGCGGAGAAGGCCATGCGTGCTCACATCGACGGGTCGTGGAGCCGTCGCCGCCTGCCGGTGCGCGGGCGCGACTGACGGCGTTCCCCTACCCCGAACGAGTGCTAGCGGCGGCTGCCCGGACTTCCTAGGATTCGTATGCCGCTCGACTGATCGACCGGCGTCGAACAGGGGGATCGGTGGCCGGGAGGCATGGGCGCGCGCGGGGGCGCGACGAGGCCCCGGTTCCCCGCCACGCCCGCGGTCGCTCATCCCACCAGGCGGCGGAGGGAGGGGTCGACCGCCGCGTGTTCCTCGGGGTGCTCGGCGTCGGCGCCGTCGCCGGGGTGTCGGGGTTCCTCGCGCTGACGGGGGCGGCGGCGCCGCCCGTGGCCGGCGGGCGGACGGCGTCCGGGCTGTCGACGCACACCCCGTCGCCGACGCCGACAACCGCTCCCACCCCGCAGCCCGACACCGTCGAGCCCGCCCCCGCAGCCGAGCCGGTCGCGACAGAGCCCGCGCTGCCGCCGATCCAGAAGGTGCCGCTGCCCTCCGGGCCGATCGCCGCCCTCCCCGGGGAGGGCGCCCTGCTCGCCTGGACCGTCGACGACGGCTCGAACGCCGAGGTCGTGCGGCTCTACACCGAGTTCGCCGCGGCCACGGGAACCCGCCTCACGTTCTTCCTCAACGGCAGCTACGAGGGTTGGACTCAGCACGCCGAGCTCCTGCGCCCGCTCGTGCAGTCGGGCCAGATCCAGCTCGGCAACCACACCTTCGACCACGTCGACCTGACGAGCCTCTCCGACGCCCAGGTGATCGCGCAGCTGCAGCAGAACCACGACTTCATCCAGAGCACCTACGGCGTCGACGCCCGCCCCTACTACCGACCGCCCTACGGCTACCGGGATGCGCGCACCGACCGGCTCGCAGCGAGCCTCGGCTACACCTGCCCCGTGCTCTGGTACGGCTCGCTCTCCGACTCCGGCCTGATCACCGAGCAGCAGGTCGTCGACTTCGCGACGCAGTGGTTCCTGCCGCAGCACATCGTGATCGGGCACCTCAACTACCTGCCGGTGACGAACGTCTTTCCGCAGCTGGCCGCGATCGTGACCGAGCGGGGGCTCCGCACGGTGACGCTGGACGACGTCTTCCTGACGGTCTGACGACGCCGGCTCCGTTCAGCCCGCCCGGCCGTACCTCGCGAGCGCCGTGCCCCGGTCGAGCGCGTGCTGCTCGTCGGCCGAGAGTTCGGCGGTCGCGGTGAGGTAGCTCTGCACCCAGCTGCCGTACCCGTCGGCGAGGTCGACGAGCGGCCAGTCCGAGCCGACCATCAGGCGGCCGGGGCCGAAGGCGTCCAGTGCGATCTCGAGCACGCGGTCGAGGCGCTGTCGAGCAGCGTCCGAGGGGTCACGTTGGGCGATTCCCGACACCTTCGCCACCACGTTCGGCCGCCGAGCCAACTCGCGGAGGCCCCGCTCCCAGACGTCGAACGAGGGCGTCGCGGCGTCGGCCGGCGGCTGCGCGAGGTGGTCGAGTACGAACAGCAGCCCGTCGTGCGCGTCGGCCGCCCGGGCCGCAGTGGCGAGCTGTCCCGGCCGCACCACCAGGTCGAACGCGAGGCCTGCCCGCGCGACGGCGTCGAGGCCGTGCGTGGTGGCGGGCTGCAGCAGCCACTCCGGGTCGGGGTCGATGTGCGCCAGGTGACGGATGCCCGCCAGCCGCTCCCCGCCGGGCGACGCCGCGAGTGCCGAGAGCTGCTCCGCCGCATCCGCGGCCGCGAGGTCGACCCAGCCGACGACGGCGAGCACCGCCGCGCGGTCACCCGCGGAGCCGGGGGCCGCAGCCTGAGCCGGGCCCGAGGGCGCCGCACCGGCCGCCGCCGCCAGCAGCTCCACCGACTCCGAGGCGTCGTTCACCGCCTGCACCAGCACGAACCCGTCGACGTCCGCCGGAGCGGCCGACCGCAGCCCCGCGAGGTCGGCGTCGCGATCCACCTCGGGCACCTCGGCGAGCCACTCGAGCCCCGCCCGGGAACGCCGCCAGACGTGCGCGTGGGCGTCGACGATCTGGCGGCCCGCGTCGCCCGACGCGGAACCGGGGCCGGGCATCCGCTACTCCTTCGTGCCGCCGGCGGTCATCCCCGAGACGAGGAAGCGCTGCGAGAAGAGGAAGACGACGAGCACCGGGAGCACCGACATGATCGTGGCGAGGGCGAGCGTCGGCAGCTGCACCGAGGCGGCCCCGGCCGAGGAGGGGTTGAACGCGGGCGTGGAGGCGAGCAGCGAGGTCAGGCCGACCTGCATCGGGTACTGGTCGCTCGCCGGCAGCATCACGAAGGGCAGGAAGTAGTTGTTCCAGTTCTGCACGAAGCTGAAGAACGCCACGAGCGCGACCACGGGCGTCGCGAGCGGCAGCGCGATGCGGGTGAAGACGCCGAACTCGGAGCACCCGTCGATGCGCGCGGCGGCCAGCAGGTCGCGCGGGATGGAGGTGTTGAAGTAGATGTACGTCAGGTACACGCCGAACGGGAAGAACGAGAACGGCAGGATGACGGCGAGCGGCGAGCCGATCAGACCGACGGTGTTCAACTCGAGGAACACCGGCAGCACGAGCGCGGTGTTCGGGATGAGCATCACCACGAGGGTCGTCACGAGCAGCGCCCGGCGCAGCCGGAACTCGGTCAACGCCAGGGCGTAGCCGGCCGGCACGCTCACCACGAGCGTGATGGCGAGCGCCACCACCGAGTAGAGCGCCGAGTTGCCGAGCCAGCCGACGACGGCGCCGTCCTGGAAGGCGAACAGCGCGTTCCAGTTCACCGCGAAGCCGTCGAGCGAGCCGAACGAGAACGGGTTGTTCTGGATCAGGTCGGTGGGCGACTTGGTCGTGGCCAGCAGCAGCCAGACGATCGGGATGGCGAAGAACAGCCCGAAGGCCAGCAGCACCAGCGCCACCACGAAGCGGCCCGACCACTGGCCGGGCGTGGCGCGGAGACCGGCGGGGGAGCGCTTCGCCGGGCGGGCGGCGGCGCGGTCGGTGACGTGGCCGGGAGCGGTCGAGAGCGCGGTCATGGTCAGTCCTTCTCGAAGAGTCCGCCGCGGGCGACGAAGAATGCGGAGAGCGCCAGGGCGATCACGAGCAGGAGGATCGAGATCGCGGCCGAGCCGTTGAAGTCGTTCTGCTGGAACGCGTAGAGGTACGCGAGCTGGTTCAGCGAGTAGTCGTTGGCGACGACGGCGTTGGAGGCCTGCGAGAGCAGCTGCGGTTCGACGAAGAGCTGGGTGCCGGCGGCGAGCGACATGATGCCCATGTAGGCGATCCATTTCTTCATCATCGGAAGCTGGATGCGCACCGCCGTCTGCACGGCGTTCGCCCCGTCGATCTTCGCGGCCTCCATCACCTCCTCGGGGATGTTGTTGAGGGCGCCGTACATGATGACGATCCAGCCGCCCGCGCCGGTCCAGAACGCGATCACGGTGAACACGACCGGCAGGTTCGCCGGGTTGATCGTCTGCACGAACGACTCGAAGCCGAAGGCCTCCAGCAGCCAGCCGACCGGGCTGACCGAGGGGTCGAGCACGAACAGCCACAGCATCACGCTCGAGGCGCCGGCGAGGGCGCCCGGGATGTAGAAGATGAAGCGCGAGGCGTTCGAGAGCCAGCGGATGCGGATGGCGTGCACGACGAGGGCCAGCAGCACCACCAGCACGAGCAGGCTGACCAGCCAGATCACGAGGTAGACCGCGACGTGGCCGACGGCCGGCAGGAAGCGGTAGTCGCCTAGCACCTTCGCGAAGTTGTCGAAGCCCGCGAACGAGCCGTCGATCGTGGTGACCGAGAGCACCAGGGCGTACAGCGCCGGGAAGACGCCGAACACCAGCATGAGCACCGTGTACCCCGACACGAACACGTAGCCCATGCGGTTCTTCACGGGGCTCCGCCGAACGGATGCGCGGCCCGGCCGCCGAGGCGACCGGCCGAGGCGGGGGGTGAGCCCCGCTGCGGCGGTCGCCTCGACGTCGGGAACGGTGGCGGTCATCAGCCGACCTTGTACCCGTTGACCTGGGCCTGGTCCTTGATGGCCTGGCCCCACTCCTCGAGCGTGTCGGAGATGGTGCCGCCCGAGGTGATCACGGGTGTCACGGTCTTGGCCCAGACGGCCTCCTGGCTGAAGGTCGGCGATCCCCAGCCCGACCAGACGAGCGAGGCCGAGTCGGTCAGGGCATCGAGGTCGCCGGCGAAGTAGCCGCTGTCGGCCTGCTTGGCGACCCACTTCTCGCCGGCGGCGGCGAAGGCGGGGAGTCCGGGGTTCAGCTCGACCTGGTACTCGTCGCTCGTGGCCGCGAACTCCACGAACTTCTTCGCCGAGGCGAGGTTGGCCGAGTGGCTGGAGATGTACCAGGTGCCGCCGCCGACGTTGCCGGTCACGACGTCCTCGCCGTCCCAGGTGAGCGGGGTGGCCGCGCCGATCTGGCCGGCCGGCACGTTCAGCGAGTCGGGGCTGTTGAAGATGGCTCCCGAGTACCAGACCGGGCCGGGCATCGCGAGCACCTTGCCGGCGTACTTCTGCACGAACGAGGGGCTGAAGACGCTCTCGGTGGTGACCGAGCCGTTGGCGATCGAGGTGTCGAGCAGGTCGGCCATCCGCTGGCACTCCTCGCTCGTGGTGTCGACGGTGATCTCGCGCACCGCGGTCACGTCGCCGGCCTGGCACTTCGAGGCCCACATGTAGATCTCGGGGGTCCAGGCGTCACCGGCCGCACCGATGATGTAGCCCGGATGCTCGGCCGCGACCTTCTCGCCGAGCTCCTGGTACTCCTCCCACGTGGTGGGCAGCGTGTAGCCGAACTGGTCGAAGAGCGTCTTGTCGTACCAGAGCACGTTCTGGGCGAGGTCGTTGCGCAGGCAGTAGATCTTGCCGTCGACGGTGCAGGGGTCGAGCGAACCGGCGGTGAACCCGTCGATCAGCTCGGAGTCGACGAGGCCGCCGTCGAGCTGCGCGGCGAACGGCTGCGAGCCCGGGGTGGTCTGGCTGGCCCAGGCGGCGTCGTTCGTCTGCGTCGACCAGACCACGTCGGGCCATCCCTTCTTCGCCTTGTCGAAGAGCTGGATCTTCGTCTGGAAGCTGTTGCTGCCGTTAGCGCTGCCATCGTATGTCACGACGTCGATCGGCACATCGGGATTGGCGGCCTTGAAGGCGTCGGCAGCGGCCACGCGGGTGTTGTCCACCCAGACCGTGATGGTGCTGTCGGCCTGCTGCTCGGTCTCGGGGAAGCCGAACTCGCCGTTCGAGGCCGAGGAGGAGCCGCCCGCACAGCCGGCGGCCAGCAGCGCGATGGCGGCGGCACCGGAGAGGAGGGCGAGCGAGCGGAACCGGCGGCGGGGGGAATGCGTGCGCTCGGGGGCTTGAACCATGAGCCATGTCCTTTTCTGGTCGACGTCGTTGACGACTTGCGCTGCCGGATGGCGAGCGAATTCAGTAGATCATACATCACACCTTTAGCGCAACGATGATCGCGGCACCCGTTCCCAGCCAGCAGAGCAGCACGAAGACCGTGTCCCGCCGGCGCCACGGGACGAGGTGTCGCTCGGTGCGGGTGCGGTGGGCGCCGAAGGCCCGGGAGTCCATCGCCAGGGCGATGCGCTCGGCGTGCCGGAGGGCTCCGGCCAGCAGCGGCACGAGGTAGCCGGCGCGGCGGCGCACGGCGGCGACCGGCCCGCGCCCGGGTGTCAGGCCGCGCACCCGGTGCGCCTGCCGGATGACGTCGAGCTCGTGCCCGAACCGCGGCACGAAGCGGTAGGCGGCCAGCGCCGTGTAGCCCACCCGGTACGGCACCCGCAGCTGCTGCACCAGCGAACGGGCGAGGTCGGGGCCGGTGGTGCTGAGCCCCCCGATCAGCGAGAGCAGCAGGATGGCGGCCAGTCGCAGCGCGGTCGCCCCGCCCGCGAGCAGCGCGGCCTCGTGCAGCCGCAGCGGGCCGAGTTGCACGACGAGCGGGGTGACGGATGCGCGGCCGGCGTCGCTCCAGAAGGTGAAGCTCAGCGTCAGCACCGCGGTCGCGAGCGGCAGCACCACGAGCAGCCCCAGCAGGGCGCGGGGGGAGAGGCGCGCGCCCGCGAGCACGAGCAGGAGCGCCCCGGCCGTCAGCGCGGCCGGCAGGGCGGCGCCGGGCACGACGAGCACCGCGACGATCGCGGGGAGCGGGCCGGCGATCTTCGCGAGGGGGTTCAGGACGTGCAGGAAGCGGCCCCGCGGCGGCATCGCGGGCGCGAACGGGTCGGTGGCACGTGCGGTGCTCATGCGCGGGTCCCGTCGGCTCCGTCGGTCAAGTCGGCTCCGTCGGGCACGTTCGGGGCGGCGGGGTGCAGCGAGGCCAGGTCGGCGAGGCGGGTGACCCCGTGCCACGCGGGGTCGGCCGCAGCGCGGAACGCGCGGGCGAGCGGCGGCGCGACTAGGCCGGCGGCCTCGAGCGCGCCCGACGCGAGCACCTCGGCGGTCGGTCCGTGGGCGGCGATCCGGCCGTCGTCGAGCACGAGCACGCGCGAGGCGTGCTCGGCCACGAGCTGCAGGTCGTGCGTCACCACGAGCACCGTGGTGCCGGCCGCGTTCAGCTCGGTGAGGAGGTCGAGCAGCTCGCGGGCGCGGGCGCGGTCCTGGCCGAAGGTCGGCTCGTCCAAGGCGAGCACGGGGGCTCCGGCGAGCAGGGCGGTGCCCACCGAGAGACGCCGCTTCTGCCCGCCCGAGAGGAGGAACGGATGCGCGTCGCGCTGCTCGACGAGACCGAAGCGCTCGAGCATCCGTTCGACCTGCTCGTCGATCGCCGGCCGCGGCACCCGCTGCAGCTCGAGGCCGTGAGCGAGCTCCTCGGCGACCGTCGCCCGGATGAACTGGTGCTCCGGGTTCTGGAAGACGAAGCCGATGGTGCGGGCGAGCCGGCGCGCATCGGCGCGGGCCGGGTCGAGGCCGAGCACGTCGACCGTGCCGCGGGGAGGGGGGACGACGCCGGCGACGGCCTGCAGGAGAGTGGTCTTGCCCGCGCCGTTCACTCCGACGACGGCCGTGAAGGAGCCGGCGGGCACGTCCAGGTCGAGGTCGTGCAGCACCGGGGTGCGCGGGGAGCGGCCCCGCGCGACCGAGAGGCCGCGCACGGTGACGGCGGGGCGGGCCGGCGGGCCCGGCGTCTCCTCGCGCGGAGCGGGCGGCCGCGCATCCGTCGCCGGCTTCAGGGAGTCGAGGAGCGTCGTCAGGGCGGCCGGGGTGAGGGGCGGAACGGGCACCGGGAAGCCCCGGTCGCGGAGGCGCAGGCCCGCCAGCAGCGCCGAGGGGAGCCAGACGCCGAGGGCGAGCAGCTCGTCGGCGTGCTCGCGGAGCAGCTCGACGGGACCGTCGAGGGCGAGGCGCCCGGCGCGGTCGAGCACCACCACGCGGTTCACGACGGCCAGGGCGGCGTCGAGGGCGTGCTCGATCAGCACGAGCGTGCGACCGCCCTCGGCGACGATCTCGCCGAGCACCGCGTAGACCTCCTCGACGCCGACCGGGTCGAGGTTCGCCGTGGGTTCGTCGAGCACGATCACGGGGGAGCGCAGGGCGAGCGCGCAGGCGATGGCGAGGCGCTGCCGGCCGCCGCCGGAGAGGCGATCGGGGTTCTCGTGGCGCCGATGCCAGAGGCCGACGCGGCGGAGGGCCTGCTCGGCCCGCTCGAGCACCTCGTCGACCGGGACGAGCAGGTTCTCCGGGCCGAAGCAGACCTCGTCGAGCACGGTGGCGGTGACGATCTGGGCGTCGGGATCCTGGAAGACCATGGCGACGTGCTCGCTCAGGCGGGCCACCGGGGTGCCGGCCGTCGGCAGGCCGTCGACGGTCACCGTGCCCTGCAGCTCGGCCGGGACCTCCTGCGGCACGAGGCCGTTCAGCGCGAGCGCCAGCGTGGACTTGCCGCTGCCCGAGGGGCCGAGCACGAGCACCGCCTCGCCCGGATGCACGATCAGATCGATCCCGTCGGGCGTGAAGCGCTCGGCGCCCTCGTGGCGGATGCGCACACCGCGGAGCTCGAGGGCGGGGTCGGTCACGGGACCAGCCTAGGTTAGGGTCGGCTAAGTGCGCGTGAGAGCGCGTTCCGGGCGCCATTGCGGGCGGCCGCCTCCGTGGGCGCTCGGCTGTTTCACACCCGTCCTGGGTTTTTTCAGCCGCGGCCGCTATCGTGGAGGGGCCCTGGTCGTGACGGCCCCGAAGCCGCATCGCCTCCCGCTCCATCCGAAAGACCCACGTTTGCCGAATCCCGACTCGCGTCCACGCGCTTCTGCGCCGACCACTGCGACCTCCGGAACCGAGCACACCCCTCCTCTCACCCGACGACAGCTGCGCGAGCTCGAGCAGCGGGCCGCCGCCGAGCAGCGCGGGGTCGACTCGGACTCCGCCGGCGCGATCGTCCCCGTCGTTCCCGCCCGTCCTGCCATCGTCGAGCCGCCGCTGTCGCGGCGTAGCCGCCGTGCGCTGGAGTCCGACGCCGAGGCGCGAGACGCCGCGGTGCGTGACGCCGAGCGTCGTGAGACCGAGCTGCGCGACGCCGAGATCGCCGACATCGAGGTCGCTCCGCTCGGATCGGGCGTTCTCGAGCCCGACGTCGAGCTGGCGCTCGAGCCGGTGCGTCCCGCCGACTCCGCCGACGACTCCCTCGCGACCGAGGTGCCGCTGCACGCTCCCGCCTCCCGCCGCGCCCGGCGTGCCGCTGAGGCCCCGCGCACCGAGATCGTCTCGACCGGCACCATCGCCGTCGTGGTCCCCGCCGGCATGGCCCCCCGCGCCGCCGAGGTCGACCGCGCCGGGCTCGACGAGCTCGAGGCCGCTGCCGCGCTCGTCACCACCGGGCCCATCGCCGTCGTCTCCCGCCGCGCCGCCCGTGAGGCCGCCGTTCCCGCCAAGGGTGCTGCCAGCCGCCGCATCGGCCGCGGCACCGCCGGCACCGGGCGCCGCATCGCCGAGCCGCGCCTCGGCAGCACACGCCAGGGCGGCACCCGTGCGGTCGGCGCCCGCAGCGCATCCGCTCGTCGTCGTGGCTGGGCGAAGGCCGGTCTCTCGGCCATCGCGATGGCCTTCGTCGTCGGCATGACCGCGGTCACCGCCATCCCCACCACCGTCTCGGCCAGCCCCGTCGACTCGAACCTGGTGAACCTCAGCCTGAACGCGAAGTCGACCGCCGAGACGCAGCAGCTCATCACCGCGAACGGATCGACCGCCGAGGTCGTCGACCGCGACGGCTACTCGGTGTCCGACGCCGGCGAGCTGCAGGCGGCCGGCTACTCCAGCGCGCAGATGCTCGTGGGCCGCTCGCTCGCCCAGGAGCTCGTCGACGCCATGGACTCGGGCAAGCTCGTGGGGTCGGTGCCCGACCACATGAAGGAGATCCGCTGGATCGCCCAGGGCGTCACGGTGCCCGACTGCGGTGTCGACTACCGCATCCTCGAGATCATCGCGATCGCGGTGCGCAACTTCGACCAGGTCGGCGTCAGCGACATCAACCGCAAGTGCACCGGCCAGATCGAGGGCGCGGGCACCAGCTCGTCGCACTACATCGACGGCGGCGGCCACGCGGTCGACTTCTATCTCCTCGACAACAAGAGCCTGAACGGGGCGGATGCGGGCACGCTCAAGCTCATCAGCATCCTCGACCCGGTCATGCCGGTCGGTGCCCGCGTCGGCCAGGCCGGCTGCCGCGCCTCGGCCGGTGTCACGGTGAACCTCACCAATTGGACCGAGTTCGACGACTCCTGCACGCACATGCACGTCGACGTGCCGGTCACCGACGCGCCGCTCCTCCTGGCGCAGTAGCGCCCGCGGTCAGCGGCGCGGGGCCAGGCCCCGGGTGACGCCCGTGGCCGCCAGGGGGCGGGCCAGGGCGAGCGCGAGCAGGGTGAAGACGACGGGGGAGAGCAGCGAGCCCGCGACCAGTACGAGGGCGCCGGCCGGGTCGAGGTCGCGGGCGCCGACGAGGCGGTACATGCCCGCCGCGAGCACCACGCCCGAGACGAGCGCGCTCACGAGGAACAGCCCTACGTCCCAGCGCCGGTAGCGCGTGACGAGGAACGGCAGCTCCTGCAGCGCACCGATGCCGACCGAGATCAGGGCCGCGAGGAACCCGAGCGGGTTGAACGCCGCGGCCACCAGCCCCGAGAGCACGGCCACGAGCAGCGCCACCCCGCCGCGCCGGAAGAGCCGCTGAGCGAGGGCGCCGGGAACGAAGTACACCCCGAGCGTGAGGCCGTACAGCATCGGCGCCACGGCGTTCAGCGTGCCGCCGAGGTACGAGTTGACGATGAAGACGATCCCACCCACCACGCCGATCGCGGCGCAGCTCAGCAGCAGTCGCGTGCTCGTGTTGCGCATGGTTCCTCCCCCTCCAGCTTAGGGTGCACTAACCCCGGTGACGGGCGGGTGGAGGCACGCGCATCCGCTCGCCGCCCACCGATGTGGGATAGTCGCTAGTGGGCGCTGAGCCCCCTGCCACGACCACGGAGGACGGATGATGCCCGAGCCCCTCGACGAGGCGTCCGACCGCATCGTCGCCGGTCGCGCCGCCGACGGGGACCTGCGGGCCTTCGAGGTGCTCGTGCGGCGGCACGGTCCGCTGATGCGCGCCTACGCGACGCGGGTGCTGGGGTCGAACTCCGAGGTCGACGACGTGGTGCAGGAGACGTTCATCACGGCCTGGACCAAGCTGCCCACCCTCGACGATCTCTCGGTGGTCAAGTCGTGGCTGATGCGGATCGTGAACCGCAAGGCGATCGACCGCATCCGTGCCAGGCACGACGACCGGCCGTTGCTCGACTGGGACGACGAGACCCCGCCCGAGCAGGGGCCGGAGAAGCAGGCCGAGGCGCGGTCGCAGCGCGAGCAGCTGAAGGGCGCGCTCGACCGGCTGCCCGAGGCGCAACGGCAGTGCTGGGTGATGAAAGAGGTAGGAGGCTTCTCGTACGAGGAGATCTCCGAGGAGCTGGGCGTGCCGCCGTCGACCGTGCGGGGACTCCTGGCGCGGGCACGCAAGACACTGATCAGAGAGATGGAGGAGTGGCGATGACCGACATCACGGGCGACGACCGCCACGACGACATCCCGCTCGGGGTTCCGGATGCGCGCGACGCCGCCGGGGCCTCGGAGACGCTCGATGCCGAGCCCGACATCCTCGACGTGTACAGCGACTACCTCGATCGCGGCGAGCAGCCGCCGGCCGAGCTGATCGACGCCAGCCCCGAGAACCAGCTCGCCTGGGCGGCCCTGCTGCGCGTGCGCGACGCCGCCGGTTCGCTGGTCGACCTCGAGGCCGAGGCGGCCGAGAACCCGTTCGCCACGGGGTGGGTGGAGAGCATCCTGGCGAACGTGCAGCGGGAGGTGCGGTCGGGGCGGTCGATCCCGCTCACGCATCCGTCGCCGCGGGCGAAGCTCTCGGTCACCGAGGCCGCCGTGCTGGGGCTCGTGCGGGCCGCGGGCGATTCGGTCGACGGCGTGCTGATCGGCCGCTGCGTGCTCGACGGCGACGTCGAGCAGCCCGGTGCTCCGGTGCGGGTGCGGGTCGAGGCGAGCGTCTTCTGGGGCGAGAGCATCCCCGAGCGTGCGGAGGTGCTGCGCGCCGCGATCGCGCACACGCTGCTCGAGCACACCGAGCTCGCGGTCGAGTCGATCGACGTCACGGTCACCGACGTGCACCTGCGGCGCCAGGCGCCCGAGGTCGCCGACGACGACGGGAGTGAGCGATGAGCGACGACGACCGCACGGCCGGCCCCGTCGGCGCCGACGGCGCGGCGGCGAGCGACGACGAGCTCGCGCGGCTGCTCGGTGTCGCCGTGCTCGGTGTCCCCGGCGTGCTGCAGACCTACGACGCGCGCCCCGTGGTCGCGGCCGTCGTGGCGGATGCCGCCACCGCCCTCCGCGCCGGCATCGGCGCCGGGCTCCCGGTCATCGCGCCCGCGCCCCTCACCGCGTCGTCACCGATCGCCGTCTCGCGCGGTGCGACCGGCCTCAGCGTCACCGTGAAGATCGCGGTCAGCGAGCAGCGCCCCGCCGCCGCGACCTGTCGCGACGTCTACGCCGTGGTCGCCGACGCGGTCGCCGCGTTGCCCGACGGCGGCGACCTCGACACCATCTCGGTGCAGATCTCCCGCATCGGCTGACGGAAACCCCGCGGAAAGGCTGACAGCGGCGCGGAGACGCGCTACCGTTCCCTTATTGATCACCAAATCAACAAGGAGCGCCATGACCTGGCTGATGCCCGCCGAGACCCACGAGCACGCCCGCACGTGGATGGCGTTCCCGCGCCCGAACGCCTCCCTCGGCGGCACGGCGCCCGAGCGCGAGGCCGCGTACGCCGCCTGGACGGCGGTCGCCCACGCGGTGGCCGAGTTCGAGCCGGTGACGATGATCGTCGACCCCGAGGAGTCGGCGCGGGCCGCCAGGATGCTCGGCGGCGGGATCGAGCGCATCGAGCATCCGCTCGACGACTACTGGGTGCGGGACACCGGCCCCAGCTTCGTGCTGGGCGACGACGGCCGGCTCGGCGCCGTGGACTGGGTGTTCAACGGCTGGGGCGGGCAGAGCGACTGGGCGCGCTGGGAGAACGACGAGTCGCTCGCGCGCTTCGTCGCCGAGGCGGCCGGGGCCCAGCTCGTGTCGTCGGAGCTGGTGAACGAGGGCGGGGCCATCCACGTCGACGGGGCGGGCACGGTGCTCGTGACCGAGACCGTGCAGCTCGACCCGGGCCGCAACCCCGGGCTCGACCGTGCCGCCGTCGAGGCCGAGCTGGCTCGCACCCTCGGCGCCACGGCGGTCGTCTGGCTGCCGCGCGGCCTCACCCGCGACTACGAGCCGTTCGGCACCCGCGGCCACGTCGACATGATCGCGACGATGCCCTCGCCCGGCACGGTGCTGCTGCACTCCCAGCCCGATCCGGCGCATCCCGACCATGCCGTCACGCGGATGCTCCGCGGCGTGCTCGAGGGCGCCACCGACGCGAGCGGCCGCCCGTTCACGGTGGTCGACCTGCCCGGCCCGTCGACCCTCCGCGACGCCGACGGCTTCGTCGACTGGAACTACGTCAACCACCTCGTGGTCAACGGCGGCGTCATCGCCTGCGGCTACGGTGACGAGCGAGCGGATGCGCGGGCCCGCGACATCCTCACCGAGGCGTACCCCGGCCGCCGTGTGGTCACGGTCGAGGCGCGTGAGATCCTGGCGCGCGGCGGCGGCGTCCACTGCATCACGCAGCAGCAGCCCGCGGCCCCCGCCCCGGCCCCTGCGCCCACCGACATCGGAGGCCGCGCATGACCGCCCCCGACGCCACTCCCACCGCTCCCGCTCCGACGACCACCGCCGGCGCGGCCGCCACCGCTGCGACCGCGGCGACCAGCGCCGCCCCGGTGACCACCGCCGCCGACACAGCCCCCGCCACTCCCGACCTCCTCACGGCGGGCATCGCCGAGCTGCGCGACGCCCTCGAGCGCGGCGCCACGACCAGCGTCGAGCTCGTCGCCCGCAGCCTCGAGCGCATCGCCCACTTCGACCGCCACGGCATCGCCCTGAACGCCGTCCCCGTCCTGAACCCGGAGGCGTTCGCCGACGCCCGCGCCTCGGACGCCCGCCGCGCCCGCGGCGAGACGCTCGGACCCCTCGACGGCATCCCCTACACCGCGAAGGACAGCTACTGCGTCGAAGGCCTCACCGTCGCCGCCGGATCCCCGGCCTTCGAGCACCTCGTCGCCGCCTCCGACGCCTTCGCGATCGAGCGCCTCCGCGCCGCCGGCGCCGTGCTGATCGGCCTCACCACCATGCCTCCCATGGCCAACGGCGGCATGCAGCGCGGCGTCTACGGCCGGGCCGAGAGCCCCTACGACGCCCGGTACCTCCCCGCTGCCTACGCCTCCGGGTCGTCCAACGGCTCGGGCGTCGCCACCGCCGCCGGCTTCGCCGCGTTCGGCCTCGCCGAGGAGACCTGGTCCTCGGGCCGCTCGCCCGCCTCGAACAACGCGCTCGTCGCCTACACCCCCTCGCGCGGCGTCATCTCGGTGCGCGGCAACTGGCCCCTCGTGCCGACCATGGACGTCGTCGTGCCGCACACCCGCTTCGTCGCCGACCTGCTCGAGGTGCTCGACGTGCTCGTCGCCGACGACCCCGAGACCCGGGGCGACTTCTGGCGCGTGCAGCCCTGGGTGAGCCTGCCGGCGGCGTCGAGCATCCGCCCCTCGTCGTACCCCGCGCTCGCCGAAGGGGTGACGGATGCGCGGACGCAGCCGCTCGCCGGCCGCCGCCTCGGGGTGCCCCGCCGCTACATCGGCCGTGACACCGAGGCCGTGACGCCGATCGAGACCCGCGCGTCGGTGCTCGCGCTGTGGGAGGCGGCCCGCCAGGACCTCGAGGCGCTCGGCGCGGAGGTGGTCGAGGTCGACTTCCCGGCCGTGGAGAACTACGAGGCCGACCGGCCGGGACGGCACTCGATGTCGTCACGCGGGCTCGTGCCCGCCGACTTCGCGGAGCGCGAGCTCTGGGAGCTGTCGATCTGGGCGTGGAACGACTTCCTCGACGCGCAGTCGGCCGCGAACGACGACCCGGCGCTGCGCTCGCTCGCCGGCGTCGACGGGGCGCTGATCTTCCCGCGGCCGACCGGACAGCTGCCCGACCGCTGGGGCGACCTCGACTACGACCTGGCCGAGTACGCTGAGCGCGCGCGCCGACACGGGGTGCCGTCGCTGACGGAGATCCCGTCGATCGCCGAGGGCGTGCGCGGCCTCGAGGAGACCCGCCGCCTCGACCTCGAGCAGTGGATGGACGAGCTCGGCCTCGACGCCCTCGTCTTCCCGGCGGCCGCCGACGTCGGGCCGGCCGATGCCGACACGAACGAGGCCTCGGCGACGCTGGCGTGGCGCGACGGAGTGTGGGTCTCGAACGGCAACCTGGTGCCGCGGCACCTCGGCATCCCGACGGTGACGGTGCCGATGGGCCTCATGAGCGACACGCGGATGCCCGTCGGTCTCACCCTCGCCGGGCGCGCCTACTCCGACAGCACGCTGCTCCGCCTCGCGGCGGCGTTCGAGGCGCAGCGGCCCCGCCGGGTGCCCCCGCCGCGCACGCCCCCGCTCCCCGCCGCGACGCCTGCGCTCGCCGCGCATCCGCTGCTCGCCGCGCCGTCTGCGCTCGCCGCGACGTCTGCGCTCGCCGCGGATCAGGAGGTGGCGGCTGCGCTGCCCGCCCACGCACCCGAACCCGCACCCGCGCCGGTGACGGAGGCCACGCCGGTGGGTGCGCCGGCGTCGGCGTCCGCAGCCGGAGGCCCGGAGCCGCGGCTCGTGCTGACGGCGGAGTGCCGGGTGGGGGCCGGGGTCGGCGGATCCGACGTGGTGGTCGTGGAGGGCGAGTGCGACGAGGGCGCCGCGGTGAGCGTGTCGCTGAACGGGGTGCCGCTCGAGGTGGAGCGGGCGGGCATCCGCTTCTCGGCCCGTGGTGAGGTGCCGGCCGCCGAGCACGCGCGGCGGGTGAGCGAGTGGCGGGAGCCGTTCGGCTCGCTCGTCGTCGCGACCGCGCGCACCGCGGCCGGCACAGTCGGCGCCCTCGCGGTGGCCGGCGGCATCGCTTGAGCTGGATCACCTGAGCGGCTTCGCGCACGTATCGGTGACACCGAGCGCGTGACGGGGGCGGTAGTCGCCGGGCGTGCGTGAGGACCGAGCGCGGGACGGGGCGGGTCAGGGGGGGCGGTAGCCGCCGGGCGTGCGTGTGGCCATGCGCGGGGCGGGACGGAGCGCGAGGCGGGACAGAGCGGGTCAGGCCAGGGCGGCGGGCGGGAGACCGAGCTCGCGGGCGACCGCGCGCTGCACGAGGCGGGCCTTCGCCGCGTCGTGGCGGTCGTGCACGGCCGACTGCGCGTTCAGGCCGTCGACGATCGCCACCACGAGCCACGCGAGCCCGTCGCGGTCGGCGACGGTGAACTCGCCGGCCGCGGCGCCCCGCTCCAGGATGCCCGCCACCACCGACTCCCAGCGCCCCCCGAGCTCGTGCACCGCAGCGGCGAGCGGCTCGTTGCGGCGGCCGAGGCTCCAGGCGTCGACCCAGACCGCGGTGACGGGGTCGCGCGCCGGATCGAGCGTCGTGGCGAGCAGCGCCCGCAACCGCCCGACCGCCGAGCCCTCGCGCTGCGTCACGGCGATCACCTCGTCTAGCTCGGCCGACGCGATGGCGCGGAAGGTCTCGGCCACCAGCACCTCGGTGCTCGGCTCGTAGTGCGCCACGAGCGCCGGCACCACACCGACGCGCGCGCCGACCGAGCGCAGGGTGACGCCCACGAGACCATCGGCGCGGGCGATCGCGCACGCCGCGTCGCGGATCTCGGCCGACCGCTCGGCAGCCGACTTGCGCACCGTGCGCGGCGGGGAAGAAGCCATGGTCCCTAATGTAACGAGCCGTCAGAACAGGATGAGCAGCGCCAGCACCCCGCCGAGCACCGCCGTGGCGCCGATCAGCAGGGAGATGCGGGTGAGCGGCGTCCACGGGGAGACGCCCTCGCGGCGGGCCGCCCGACCGCGGGCGCCGAACAGCACGACGACGGCGCCGACCGCGACGAGGGCGGCGATCCCGGTGCCGATCGGGAAGTTGCCCTTGAGGCACGCGAACGCGAGCAGCAGTGCGACGAGGGCCGTCGACAGCGCGGTGCGCTGCCAGGACAGCGCCGTGCGCTCGGGCTGGAGACCCGGGTCGCGGCGGGCCATCAGAGGTCGCCCGCCAGCTCGAACACGGCGTAGCCGGCGAGCACGAGCGCCAGCACGACGACCCCGATCACGAGCCACGGCAGCGCGGCCGGCGCGGGCAGCGGCAGGTCGAGCCGCAGCGCGCGCTCGGCCCGGCGCCAGGAGAACAGGGCCGAGAGCGCGAGCGCGCCGCCGGCGAGGCAGGCGACCAGGGCGATGACGTCGATCACCCAGGGCAGATCGGCGAACGACGCCAGCGTGGTCAGCGCGACCCCGCCGGCGACCAGCGACAGCCCGGTGCGCACCCAGGCGAGCGCCGTGCGCTCGTTGGCGAGGCTGAACCGCACGTCGGGGTCGCTGCCGACGCCGTACACGGCCCGCGGCCGGCGCTCGTCGTCTCCGGGTTCCCCGCTCGACCCGGGTCCCGCGCTCGCCTCGCTCACCCTCGAACTCTAACGCCCGTCGCGCGCCGCCTGCCGCCCGCCCCGGGCCGCGCGCCGCCGATCGCGCGCCGCTCGCGTCGAGGGCGTCACGCCAGCGCGAGCATCCCCGCCGCCACGAACGCGAGCACCAGCCCCACCACCTGCACCGGCGCCACCCGCTCGCGCAGCAGCACCGCGGCCAGGATGACCGTGCCGGCCGGGTACAGCGCCGTCAGCACCGACACCACGGTCAGCTCCCCGGCCCGCAGCGCGAGCAGCAGCAGCACGTTCGCGATCGCGTCGACCACCCCGCACGCGATCGCCAGCAGCACCGCACGCTCGGCCCAGGCCGGCAGCACGGCCGGCCCGTGCCCGCCGTCCCCGGCAGCTCCGGCAGCCGCCGTCTCCGTCGATCGCGCGCCCCGGAGCCGCGTGACGACCACCAGCACCACCACCGCCGACACCATGATCACCGCGCTCGTCGCCCGGTTCAGCAGCAGCGGCACCAGCCCCGAGTCGTCGGGCGTGCGGTCGATGATCACGAGGAACAGCCCGATCATCGCCCCGGCCCCCACCGCCATCGCCAGCCCGAGCAGCCGCGGTCGCGCGGCCCCCTTCTCGGGCACGAAGCCGACCAGCACCACCGCGATCAGCGCGATCCCGATCGCGATCCAGCCCACGAGCGACAGGCGCTCGCCGCCGACGAGCCCCACGGTCAACGGCACCAGCGCCGACACCACCGCGGTCAACGGCGACAGGATGCTCATCGGCCCGATCGCGAGACAGCCGTACAAGAGCGACAGAGCGATCGCCCCGGTCACCCCCGACAGGATGCCCAGCTGCACCGCCTCGGCCGAGAACGTCCCGCCGATCAGCGGCAGCGCCACCGCGATCAGGGTGAGCCCCGAGACGGCCGACAGCGCGGTCACCCGCACGGCGCCCAGCCGGCGCGACGCGAGGCCGCCGAGGAAGTCGGCACCGCCGTAGACGATGGCACCGATCAGGCCGAGCGTGGCGGAGAGCATGGTGGGTTCAGCCTACGAGGCAGGGCGAGCATCCGTGAGCCTGGATCGGTCTCGCGGGAGGGCCCTCAGGACGGTCGCGTCGGTGACCGGCCATTCGGCGACAGGCACATTAAACGCCGAATGACCGGCCGCCGAGGCGACCGGTCATTCGGCGTATCCGAAGAGGGGATTACATGGGGGGCATCAGCACCGAGTCGATGAGGTACACGGTCGCGTTGGCGGTCTGGACGCCACCGCAGATGACGTTGGTCGAACCGTTGACGGTCAGCGCGTCTCCGCTGCCTTCGACGGTGACCTCGCCACCCTGGACGGTCTTGTGGGTTCCGACGATCTCGTCAGGGGTGAGCTGGCCGGGGATCACGTGGTAGGTGAGGATCGAGGTCAGCGTCGCGGCGCCTTCCGGGGTCTTCAGCGTGTCGAGGGTCGCGGCGTCGATCTTGGCGAACGCGTCGTCGACGGGGGCGAAGACGGTGAACTCACCGGAGTTCAGGGTGTCGACCAGGTTGACGTCGGGGTTCACTCCACCGGAGACCGCAGCGGTGAGGGTCTTCAGGAGCGGGTTGTTCGACGCGGCGGTGGCCACGGGGTCGAGCGACATGCCCTCGACCGAGCCGGCGCCGTCCGGGACGGCCTCGGCGTAGGCGGCGCAGCCGGAGCCGACGAGGTTCGCCATCGGGTCCATCGACTCCATGGAGGGCGAGGGGGTGGAGGCGGCCGACGACGGGGCGCTGGACTCCTCGGTGGTGGCGGTGGTGCTCGAGCCGCCCGAACAGCCGGCGAGGCCGAAGGTGGCGACGGCAGCGATGGCGAGGGCGGTGAGGGTGGAGCGCTTGGTGATACGCATGACTGTTCTCCTTTGAGGAATGGGAAAAAACGGGCGCTGACCTTGGTTTTCAGCGGTCCGTGCCTTCAGAAGGTCTTCGGAAGCCCCCCGGAGGCGGATTGGAAAAGATCCGAAATTCTTTTGCGGCCTGCCCCTGACGAGGGGCACCACAAGGGGGTGGAGGGCCCGGCATCCGCGGGATCACGCGGCGGGCTACCGTCAGGTATGACCTTCGAGCTCAGTCGCCGCACCGTCGTGGGGATGGCCGCCTGGTCCGTTCCCGTCATCGCATCCGCCGTCGCCGCCCCCGCTCTCGCGGCCTCCGGCGACCGGGTCGCGTTCGCCCCGTCGGTGGTCATCGCCCCCTCCGGTGCGCAGTCGCTCACCATCGCCGGCACCGCGCCGGGCGCCTCGCGGGTCGCCCTCGTCTACCCGGCAGGATTCGGCGGGCCGTCCGAAGTCGACGTCACGGACGGCGCCTTCGCTCTGAGGCTCCGCTGCCCCGTCGGCTCGGCGAGCGGCGTCGTCACCGCCACCGCGGCCGGCCTCGGCGCCGGCACCCTCGTCGTCACCGTCCAACCGGGCGGCCAGGACACCGGCAGCATCACCTGGACGAACGACGGCGTGACGGGGGAGAGCCGTACGCTCCCCGCGCTGACCGGATCGATCAGCACCCGCGGCTCCCTGCTCCCGGATGTGCAGCTGTCCTACTCAGCCGGTGTCACGGGCCCGGAGACGGCAGCCGTCTCCTGGACGGCGGGCTCCGGGACGGCGGCGTCCATCGGCACCTTCGCGGTGCAGGGGGTCGCGATCGACGAGGGGTCGACCACCGGTTCGGTCGTCGTGAGCCCGGCCGACTTCCAGGGCCGGGTGGTCTACACCCCCGCCTCGGCGGCGCTCACCGTGACCCTCGCCTAGCCGAAGGCCTGGTCTAGCCGAAGGCCTCGACGATCGGGCGGAACTTCATCTTCGTCTCGAGGTACTCCCGCTCCGCATCCGAGTCGGCGACGATGCCGCAGCCCGCATAGGCGGTGATGTCGCCCGCCTCGTCGACCTGCGCCGAGCGCAGCGCCACGGCCCACTCGCCGTCGCCGTCGGCGCCCACCCAGCCCACGGGCCCGGCGTAACGGCCGCGGTCGAAGGGCTCGAGCTCGCGGATGACCTGCAGCGCGGTCGCGGTCGGCGTGCCCGCCACGGCGGCGGTGGGGTGCAGCGCCGCGATCAGGTCGAGCGAGGTCGACCCGTCGGAGAGCACGCCCTCCACGTCGCTCGCCAGGTGCCACAGGTTCGGCAGCTTCAGCGTGAACGGCACCTCGCTCGTGGTGAGGCTGCGGCTGTGCGGGCGGAGGGCCGCGAGCACGCTGGTGACCGCGAAGCCGTGCTCGTCGAGGTCTTTGGGGGAGGTCGCGAGCGCGACCGCCTGGTCGTGGTCGGCCTGCGCATCCGCCCCTCTCGCGGTGGTGCCCGCGAGCACCCGCGCGCTGACGGTGCCGTGCGAGACCCGCACGAGGGTCTCGGGGCTGGAGCCGACGAAGCCGTCGACCGCGTAGGTCCAGCAGTCCGGGTAGCCGAGGGCGAGGTCGGTGAGGGGGCGGCGCAGGTCGGCGCCGGCCGGCAGGTGGCCGACGAGGTCGCGGGCGAGCACGACCTTGTCGAGTTCCTGGGCGCTGATCCGTTCGACGGCGGCGTCGACCGAGGCGCGGAAGCCGTCGGCCGAGACCTCTCCCGGCAGCAGCGTGAGCCGGTACTCGGGGCCGAGCGGCCGGGTCATCGCGGTGGGGAGGGGCTCGTCCGAGCCCTCGACGCGCACCTTCGTGACCCAGAAGCGGCCGTCGCGCTTGCCGATCACCACGCGCGGCACGATCAGGGTGCTGGTGGCGGCGGAGTCGTCGGCGAAGGCGAAGGTGCCGAAGGCGATCAGGCCCGAGCCGGGCAGCTTCACGGGGTCGGTGACGCGGGCGGCCGCCACGACGTCCTTCCACGCGGCGCAGGCGTCGAGCATCCGGCCCGCCCCGCCGAACTCGAGCCGCAGGGCCTCGCCGATGCCGGCCATGCCCTGGCCCTTGCGCAGCCAGACCAGCGGATGACGCGGGTCGATCAGCGGGATGAGCAGCTTCACGTCGTCGACCGGGTGGGTCTCGACGATCAGGCGCGGAACGGTCGGGACTGCGGAATCGCTCACGTTGCCACCCTACGCGCGCTGGAGCTGTGGGCGGCGGTCCTGCGGACCGACGCTGCGACGCCAGCGCCGGGCGAGCTGTGCTCGACCGGTGAATGTAACCACCGGCCGCCGCTCCGAGCCAACTGAATCTAGACTGGGAACGTGACTAAGGCAGACCTCACCAAACGACCCGAGCAGGTTTCCGCCATGTTCGACCAGGTGGCGGCCGGCTACGACCGCAGCAACAACGTGCTCTCCGTCGGCAACGCGGCGCTCTGGCGGGTGGCGACCACCCGTGCCGTGAACCCGCGACCCGGGGAGCGCATCCTCGACCTGGCCGCCGGCACCGGCACCTCGAGCGCCTCGCTCGCCGCGAGCGGTGCCCACGTGACCGCCGCCGACTTCTCGCCCGGCATGATCGAGGTCGGGAAGCGCCGGCAGGCCCGCGTGCCCAACATCGACTTCGTCGTGGCCGACGGCATGGACCTGCCGTTCGAGGACGACTCCTTCGACGCCGTCACCATCTCGTTCGGCCTGCGCAACATCGTCGACCCGAAGGTGGCGCTCGCCGAGCTGTACCGGGTCACCGCCCCCGGCGGCCGCATCGTGGTCTGCGAGTTCTCGCGCCCGGTGAAGCCACTCCGCGGCGCCTACTACTGGTACCTGAAGAACGTCATGCCCGCCGTCGCCAAGGCCGTCTCGTCGAACGACGCCGCCTACGACTACCTCTTCGAGTCGATCGCCAACTGGCCCGACCAGAAGACGCTCGCGGGCTGGCTGCGCGAGACCGGCTTCGTCGACGTCGGCTACCGCGACTTGAGCGCCGGCATCGTCGCGCTGCACCGCGGCACCAAGCCGCTACCCGGAAATAAGTAGGCTGTGTCCGTGACCTCCAGTCTTCGCCGCGCCACCGGCCGGTCGACCCCGCTCTCGCTCGCCGACCGCCTGTTCTCCACCGGCGAGGATCGGCGCACCGCGCGGCTGATCGAGGAGGGCATCGAGACCCTCGAGGCGCGCCTGGGTGCCGAAACGCACTTCTCAGGCGGCCTCGTCGACGTCGTCGCCCGCTACCTGCTCGAGGCGGGCGGCAAGCGCGTGCGCCCCATCCTCGCCTTCCTCACCGCCCAGCTCGGCGACGGAATCACCGACGAGGTCATCACCGCGGCCGCCTCGATCGAGCTCACCCACCTCGCCTCGCTCTACCACGACGACGTGATGGACGACGCCGACCAGCGCCGCGGGGTGCCGAGCGCCCAGTACGTCTGGGGCAACTCGATCGCGATCCTCACCGGCGACCTGCTGTTCGCGCGGGCCAGTGCGCTGCTCGCGCTGCTCGGCGAGCGGGCCATCCGTCTGCAGGCCGACACCTTCGAGCGGCTCTGCCTCGGTCAGCTCAAGGAGACCCTCGGCCCGGCCGAGGGCGAGAACCAGGTCGACCACTACATCGCCGTGCTCGCCGACAAGACCGGGTCGCTGATCGCGGCCTCGGCCCAGCTCGGCATCATCTTCTCCAACGCCCCCGCCGCCTACGAGGAGCCGGTGCGGGTGTTCGGCGAGAAGGTCGGCATCGCCTTCCAGCTCGTCGACGACGTGCTCGACATCGCGCCGTCGGCCGACGACACGGGCAAGACGCCGGGCACCGACATCCGCGCCGGTGTCGCCACGCTGCCCGTGCTCTACCTGCGTCAGCTCGCGGCGACCGATCCGGCCGCCGCCGCCCTGCTCGCGCGCATCCAGCCCGACGAGCTGGCGAGCGCCGCGCCCGACGACTCCGACGAGGCGATCCGGCTGCTGCGCGAGCATCCGGTCACCCGTCGCACCGTCGAGGAGGCGCACCGCTACGCCCGCGAGGCCATCGCCGCGCTCGACCCGCTGCCCTCGGGCACGGTGAAGAAGACCCTCGTGCGGTTCGCCGAGACCGTGGTGGAGCGCACGAGCTGAGGCTCGCGCATCCGTCGCCCCCTGTTTCACCCGCACAGTTTCACCTGCACACCCGGCCGGCCCCGCCGCCCGACCACCGATAGGAACTCACCGTGACCAAGCTCCGTTTGGCCATCGTCGGAGCCGGCCCCGCCGGCATCTACGCCGCCGACCTCCTCGTGAAGGCCGAGCGTCACTTCGACGTCTCGATCGACCTGTTCGAGCAGCTGCCCGCCCCCTACGGCCTCGTTCGCTACGGTGTCGCCCCCGACCACCCGCGCATCAAGGGCATCATCAACGCGCTGCGCGAGGTGCTCGACTCGGGCGTCATCCGCTTCTTCGGCAACGTGCGCTACGGTGTCGACATCACGCTCGACGACCTGAAGAAGCACTACAACGCCGTGATCTTCTCGACCGGCGCCATCCGCGACGCCTCGCTCGACATCCCCGGCATCGACCTGTCCGGTTCTTACGGGGCTGCCGACTTCGTGAGCTGGTTCGACGGGCACCCCGACGTGCCGCGCACCTGGCCGCTCGAGGCGCAGTCGGTCGCCGTGATCGGCAATGGCAACGTGGCGCTCGACGTCTCGCGCATCCTGGCCAAGCACGCCGACGACCTGCTCGTCACCGAGATCCCCACCAACGTCTACGAGGGGCTCAAGGCCTCGCCCGTCACCGACGTGCACGTGTTCGGCCGTCGCGGCCCGGCGCAGGTGAAGTTCACCCCGCTCGAGCTGCGCGAGCTCGGCGAGATGAACGACGTCGACATGATCGTGCACGACGAGGACTTCGAGCTCGACGAGGCGTCGAAGGCCGCGATCGAGACGAACAAGCAGGTCTTCGTGATCAACAAGGTGCTGAACCAGTGGCGCACGCGCCCCGTGGGGCAGGCCTCGCGGCGGCTGCACCTGCACTTCTGGGCGAAGCCGCTGTCGGTCGAGTCCGACGGCGCCGGCCGGGTCGCCGCCCTCCGCTACGAGCGCACGCGGCCCGACGGCGCGGGCGGCGTGGTCGGCACGGGCGAGATCCGTGAGGTGCCGATCCAGGCGCTGTATCGCGCGGTCGGCTACTTCGGCTCGCCGCTGGATGAGATCCCGTTCGACGAGCAGCACGGCGTCATCCCGAACCACGAGGGCCAGGTGCTCGACGAGCACAACGAGATCGTGCCCGGCGTCTACGCCACGGGATGGATCAAGCGCGGCCCGGTCGGCCTGATCGGCCACACCAAGTCCGACGCCATGGAGACGCTCTCGCACCTCGTGCGTGACCAGGCCAACTGGTGGGCGCCGGCCGAGCCCGCCGAAGAGGCGATCCCGGAGCTGCTCGCGTCGCGCGGGATCGAGTACACCGACCTCGACGGCTGGCACAAGCTCGATGAGCACGAGCTGGCCCTCGGGGCGGCGGATGCGCACCAGCGCCTGCGCGTCAAGGTCGTCCCCCGCGACGAAATGGTCGCGATCTCGCGCGCCTAAAGGCGCCCTTCGCTGAGTCGCGCCGAACTGCTACCGTTCGCCGCGACTCAGCGCTTTTTGCGACGTTCCGCCGCGACTCAGCCGCCGGCGCCTCGGGGGCGGGATGCTCGGGTCACGCGGGAGCGGACCGCGAGCGCCGCGCACGCCACCACGACGGCCGCGCCTCCGAGCGTCACGGCGGTGAGGGGCTCGCCGAGCAGCAGCGCCGCCCAGACGATCGTCAGCACGGGCTGCACCAGCTGCATCTGGCTGACCGTGGCGATCGGGCCGATGCCGAGGCCGCGGTACCAGGCGAAGAACCCCAGGAACATGCTGATCGCGCTGACGTAGGCGAAAGCGAGCCAGCCATCGACCCCCACACCGGTCAGAGCGAGCGGATGCGCGACCAGCGACACCCCCGTCAGCACCGCCATCAGCGGCGCCGCGATCACCAGCGCCCAGCAGATCACCTGCCACGACCCGATCTCGCGAGCCAGCAGCCCGCCCTCGGCGTACCCCACGGACGCGGCCACCACCGCCCCGAGCAGCAGCAAATCGCTGAGGTGGAGCCCCCCGAATCCGCCCGGCGACACGACGGTGAACCCCACGACGGCCACCGCCCCCGCGATCGACGCCACCCAGAACAGCCGGCTCGGCCGCTCCCGGCCGCGCAGCACGGCGACGGCGGCGGTCGCGGCCGGCAGCAGCCCGATCACCACCGCGCCGTGCGCCGCCGGAGACGTCTGCAGCGCGAACGACGTCAGGAACGGGAACCCCACCACGACACCGGCCGCGACCACGGCGATCCTCGGCCACAGCCGTCGCGCCGGAGGCCGCGAGCGGGTGGACAGCAGCACGACCGCGGCGAGCAGCGCGGCCACGACCGCGCGCCCGGCGCCCACGAACAGCGGATCGAGCGTCGCCACCGCCACCCTCGTGAACGGCAGCGTGAACGAGAAGGCGAGCACGCCGAGGAATCCCCAGACGAGACCGGGCGCGAGTGACGGGCGACCAGGGCCGTGTGTCGGTGCGGGGTCGGTGGCCGGTGTGGTCGTGGCGGGACGGGCGGCGGGGTCGGCGGCCGGTGTCACCGTGGTGGGATGGGCGGCGGGGTCGGTGCCGGGTGTGGTCGTTGCGGGACGGGCGGCACGCGCATCCGGTAGCAGCGTCAGCGGCGGGGGAGTAGCGCTATCATCAGCCTTCATGACTGACAGTAGCAGTTCGGCGCTGATCGCCGCCGCCCTCCGCACCGAGGTCGGCGGCCTGCGGGCGGGTGCGCGGCTGCCGTCGACGCGGGCGCTCACGGCGCGTTTCGCCGCGAGCCCCGTCACCGTGCAGCAGGCGGTGCGGATGCTCGTGCGGGAGGGCCTCGTCGAGTCCCGCCCGGGCGACGGCACCTTCGTGCGCCCCGCCCGCCCGGCCCCGCGTGCCGACCACTCATGGCAGACCGCCGCGCTCGGTCCGGCGCGCGCCGACGGCGGCTTCGTCGGCTCGACGATGCAGACGCCGGGGGATGACGTGATCGCGCTGCACAGCGGCTACCCCGTCGACGACCTGCTGCCCGTGCGCGCAGTGCAGACCGCGCTCGCCCGGGCGGCCCGCTCCCGCTCGGCGCTCGACCGGCCACCCGCCGCGGGCCTGCCCGAGCTGCGCTCGTGGTTCGCGGCCGACCTCGCGGCTGCGGCCCCGGCCGGAGGCTCCGCGCCCACCGCGGCCGACGTGCTCGTGATGCCCGGAGGCCAGAGCGCCCTGTCGTCGGTGTTCCGGGCGCTGGCCCGCCCCGGCGACCCGATCGTGATGGAGTCGCCCGGCTACTGGGGCGCGATCGCCGCCGCCCGCCAGGCCGGGCTCGTCATCGTGCCGGTGCCGCGCGACGGTGACGCGGTCGATCCGGTCGTGCTGGCCGAGGCCTTCGAGCGCACCCGGGCGCGGTTGTTCTACGCGATGCCGCACTTCGCCAACCCGACGGGATCGACGTGGTCGGCGGCGTCGTCGCGGGCGATCCTCGACGTGGTGCGGTCGAACGGCGCGTTCCTCGTCGAGGACGACTGGGCCCACGACTTCGCCCTCGATGCGCCGGTGCGACCGCTGGCCGCGTCCGACCCCGACGGGCACGTTGTCGCGGTGCGGTCGCTGACGAAGAGCGTGTCGCCGAGCATCCGCGTCGCCGCGGTGGTCGCGCGCGGGCCGGCGCGGTCGCGCATCCACACCGACCGCGTGGTCGACGGGCTCTACGTCAGCGGCGTGCTGCAGACGGCGGCGCTCGAGGTCGTCACGGCCCCCGGCTGGCAGCCGCATCTGCACCGGATGCGCGACCAGCTCCGCGCCCGCCGCGACGCCCTGGCCGCCCTCGTCACCGAGCTGCTCCCGGCCGGCACGCTCACCGCGCTGCCGCGCGGCGGGCTCAACCTGTGGCTGCAGCTGCCGCCCGGGGTCGAGTCGCCGGCCTTCGTCGCGGCCTGCGCGGCGGCCGGCGTGCTGATCTCGCCGGGGGAGGAGTGGTTCCCGGCCGAGCCGACGGGCGCCTTCGTGCGGCTGAACTACTCGGGGCCCGATCCGTCGCGCTTCGAGGAGGCCGTGCGCACGATGGCGCGACTGCTGCCCTGACGGGCTAGGCGCACTCCTGCCGCCCGCCGAGTCCGTCACGGCCTCGGCGTCGGCCTGGGGTGCGCGAGGGGCGCGCGCCCACACCTGCTGCGTCGGGCCGACCGCCTCAGCGCGCGAACGGCCCGCGCAGCGCCGCCCACTGCAGCAGCATGATCGTCTTCGCGTCGACGATGTCGTCGCCGATGCGGGCGAGCGCCGCGTCGATGCCCAGCTCGACCAGCTCGATGTCCTCGCCCTCGTCGGCGAGGCCGCCGCCCGCATCCGCTCTGTCGCCGGCGTCGTAGGGCGCGGCGAAGAAGAAGAGCTTCTCGGTGATCGAGCCGGGGCTCATGTAGGCGTCGAAGACCCGGGTGACCTCGCCGATGGCGTAGCCGGTCTCCTCGCGGGCCTCGCGGCGGATGGCGGTCTCGGGGTCGTCCTCGTCGAGCAGCCCGGCCGGGGTCTCGAGCAGCATGCCGTCGGGGTGTCCGTTCACGTACGCCGGATACCGGAACTGCCTGATCAACAGCACCGTGCGCCGCGCCGCGTCGTAGAGCAGGATCGTGGCGCCGTTGCCCCGGTCGTACGTCTCCCGCTCCTCGACCGACCAGTGCCCGTCGCGGTGCTGGTACTCGATCTCGGTCGTGCGCGTGATGTACCAGTTCGAGGTGAGCAGCCGCACGTCCCGCACCCGCACGCGCAGGTTGCCGGTGAGGTCACGGCCGGTCAGGTGCAGGTTGGTGCGCCCACGGCGGTCGGGCACGTCGACGCCCGGCACCCTCGTCGTCGCGGTCGGGGCGACGGATGCTCGCGCATCCGCTCGCCCGTCGGAGCCGACGTCGCCCCCGCCGACGCCACCCTCGACTAGATCGCCCGAGCCGCCCATGCGCCCCGCGTCGCTCACCGGAAGTTGATGAACTGCAGCGCCACGTCGAGGTCGGCGCCCTTGAGCAGCGCCATGGTCGACTGCAGGTCGTCGCGGCTCTTGGACGAGACGCGCAGCTCGTCGCCCTGGATCTGCGACTTGACGCTCTTCGGGGCCTCGTCGCGGATGAGCTTGTTGATCTTCTTCGCGTCGTCCTGCGCGATGCCCTCCTTCATGGTGGCCTCGAGGCGGTACTCCTTGCCGGAGGCGTAGGGCTCGCCGGCGTCGAGCGACCGCAGCGAGATGCCGCGCTTGATGAGCTTCGACTCGAACACCTCGAGGATCGCCTTCACGCGCTCCTCGGAGTTGGCCTTCATCAGCACCTTCTCGCCGCTCCACTCGATGGAGGCGCCGATGTTCTTGAAGTCGTAGCGCTGGGCGACCTCTTTCTGAGCCTGGTTGAGGGCGTTGTCCGCCTCCATCTTGTCGACCTTGCTGACCACGTCAAACGATGAATCTGCCATGCCGCTCATTTTACGCCGCCCGGGCATTGTGACGATGCCTCGACATGGCTAGGCTTGCTAGCCAGAGGTCGGGGAGACTATGGAGATGTTCAATGTGCTCGACGCACGCAACAACCTGTCGAAGCTCGTCGCCCGTGCCCAGGCCGGGGAGGAGATCGTGATCTCGCGCCGTGGTCAGCCCGCGGCACGGCTCGTGCCGATGGAGCCCGAGCGCGGTGAGATGACCGGGCGGGAGTTCGCAGCCTGGCTCGAGCAGAACGCCATCCTCAGGGGCTCACGCACCACCGAGGAGATCGACGAAGCCGTGCGTGAGGAGCGGGCCACGTGGGGTTGACCTACATCGACACCTGCATCTGGATCTACCTCAACGAAGACGAGGGCCGGGCCGGTGACGAGGCGCGCGTGAAGCTCGCCGCACTCGACGACCCCATCGCGTGGAGTCACCTGGTGCGCATGGAGTGCGTGGTCAAGCACTACCGCAACGACGACTTCCGGGCGATCGACGCGTACGACCGGGGCTTCCGGATGCATCGCCAGCTGCCCATCGGGGAGGCGCAGTTCGAGCGCGCCACGGTGCTCCGGGCGAAATACGGCATCGCGACGCCCGACGCGCTCCACCTCGCGACGGCGCAGACGCACGGGTGCACGTCGTTCTGGACGAACGACGACTCGCTCGCGGCGGCGGCAGGAGGGTTGGACATCGAAGTCCTCCGCTGAGAGGGCGAGTGTCAGGGGCGTCTGGTTGAGTGGGGGCATGCGCCTTCGAGTCCGGTCCGTCGTCCGCGTGGTGGTGGCGGTGGCCGCGGTGGTGGCGCTGGGCGGGGCGATGAGCGGATGCTCGGCCGGCAGTGAGGGCGCCACCGTCGACCCCGGGCCGACGTATGCGACGCAGGCGGAGGTGCGGGCATCCGGAGCCGGCAGCTACCGCGACGGAACGCCGACCGCCGAGCTGCCCGACCCCGCGTGGCTCGACACCGTGGCCTCGGCGACCGGCATCCCCCGGCGGGCGCTGCAGGGCTACGCCGGCGCCGCGATCGCGAGCAACGAGGTGCGGCCCGAGTGCCACGTCGGCTGGAACACGCTGGCCGGCATCGGCTGGGTGGAGTCGCACCACGGCACGATCTTCGGCGGGAGCATCCTGGATTCGGGGGTGACGAGTGCGCCGATCGTCGGGGTGCCGCTGGATGGGAACGGGTTCCAGGAGATCCCCGACACGGATGCGGGGGCTGTCGACGGCGACACCGAGTGGGATCGGGCCGTGGGGCCGATGCAGTTCGTGCCCGCGACATGGGCGGCGTGGGCGAGCGAGGCGAACGGGGACGGGGTGCCCGACATCAACAACATCGACGACTCGTCGCTGTCGGCCGCCGAGTACCTGTGCTTCTCGGCGGGGCGGGTGACTGCGGGTGACGGCGACGGCGACGGCGGCAGCAGCGGTGACGCGGCCACCGGCGACGACAGCAGCCCGGCCCCCGGCGACCTCGGCACCGAGGCCGGCTGGCGGGCCGCGATCGCGGGCTACAACGAGTCCCCGGCCTACCTCGACGAGGTGCTCGACTACGCGAACCGGTACGCAGCAGAAGCCGCGAAAGCGCTCGACGCCGAGGGCTGAGTCCGCGCATCCGCCCCGATTTCGCCGAACGGGGCTTGCTGGGTATCCTTGATCAGCGCCTTCGGTTGTGTGATGAACGTGGTCGGGTGCGCCTGGCGAGTTACCCAAGCGGCCAAAGGGATCTGACTGTAAATCAGACTGCTCAGCATTCGGGGGTTCGAATCCCTCACTCGCCACCAGAACACGGAGCACAGCGATGACCGCCACCCCTCCCGCCTCCTTCGCCGCCGATCCGGCCGAGCTCCTCGCGATCGCCCGCGACATCGCCCTCGAGGCCGGTGAGCTCGTGCGCCGCCGCCGCTCCGAGGGCGTCGAGGTCGCCGCCACCAAGTCGTCGATCGCCGACGTCGTGACCTTCGCCGACCGCGAGTCCGAAGACCTCATCCGCGCCCGGCTCGCCGCGGCCCGCCCCGACGACGGCTTCCTCGGCGAGGAGTCGGCCGGCGAGCCCACCCCCGGCACCTCGGGCGTCGTCTGGGTCGTCGACCCCATCGACGGCACCGTCAACTACCTCTACGACATCCCCGCCTACGCCGTCAGCATCGCCGCCGTGCAGGTCACGGACGGCGTCGCCGACCCCGCCCGCTGGACCGCGCTCGCCGGCGTGGTCGTCAACCCCGTCCTCGGCGAGGTCTTCACGGCGACGAACGGCGGCGGCGCGTTCCTCACCTCGATGCAAGCTCCGGATGCCCAGCCCCGACGCCTCGCCGTCAACACCGACGTCGACCTGGCCCGCGCCCTGGTCGGCACGGGCTTCTCCTACAGCGCCGACACCCGCGTGAAGCAGGGCCGCTTCATCACGGGCCTGGTGGAGAAGGTGCGCGACATCCGCCGCGCCGGATCCGCGGCACTCGACCTCTGCTCGGTCGCCGCCGGCCGCCTCGACGCCTACGCCGAGCGCGGGCTGAACCCCTGGGACCACGCCGCCGCCGCCCTCATCGCCCGCGAGGCCGGCGCCCGCGTCGGCGGCTTCGGCGAGGCCGCCGAGTCCGACGTCATGACGCTCGCGGGCTCGCCGGCGCTGCTCGCCGAGCTCGAGCCGCTGCTCTTCGCGCTGCACCGCGACGCGGGCCTGCCGCTCGAGTAGCGCGCGCGTCGCCGCGTGCGCCGAGCGGGTCGACGGGGGCAGCTCAATGGAGTTTCACATGACTCCTCGTTACCCTTGACGGATCTTCTCGACCCGACGAGACCTCCCCCGCCCCACCCGGAGACACCCGAACTTTGCCACGCACGACCCCCCGCCCGGATGACGACGCATCCGCCGGAGACGCCCGCACCCTCCCCGGCTCCGCGGCTTACAACACCGCCCACCCCGCGGCCTCCGGTGCCGACGCCTCCGCGGCTTACAACACCGCCCACCCCGCGGCCTCCGGTGCCGACGCCTCCGCGGCCGGCGGTGCCGTCCCCGCCTCTGTCAGCGGCGTCCCCGCCACCGGGCGAGCGTTCCCCTCCCGCCGCTCGCTCCGCGTTCCCCTGTCCGGCTCTGAGCTGACCGCACCGACGGCGTCGTCTCCCGATGCACCTGCGGTCTCGGCGCCCCGGGCTGCGAACGTCCCGCCGCGCACCCGCCGGGAAGCGCGTCGTGCGAGCTCCGAGGTGGTCACCGCCCCGGCCGGCGAGCCGGCCGTGATCGAGATCACGGTGGAGACCACCTCCCTCCCGATCGTCGCGCCCCCGCATGTCGCGGCGGAGGCGGCGCAGACCTCGGGTGAGGTCGCTGCCCGTCGCGGGCGCCGGGCTTCGTCCGCGCCGGCCGACGAGGCGACGCGGTCTCCGCGAGCCGCGGGTGCCGGGCCTCGGCGGGCGCGGCGGGCATCCGGCCCGGCTACGGGCGACGGCGCTCCTGCGACCGAGGCCATCGCGATCGTCGACGCCTCGACCACCGCGCCAGGCGACGGCGAGAGCGGCCTCGCCGTCGATGCCGACACCGATGCCGACGTCGATGCGCCGACGGCTGCAGCGACCTCGGGCGGGGCCGCCACGATCCCCCGTGCTGCGAGCACCGGGCGCCGGGCCGGAACGTCGTTCTCCGACAGCATCGAGCGCCCCGCGTCGGGTCGCCGGGCGCGGGTGACCGTGCCGACGACGGTGGAGATCCCGACGACGCCCGCCGAAGCAGCATCACCGACCCAGGCTTCGGGCCCGATCGTGGCCGGCGCGGATGCGGTTCCGGTGGTCGAGGTCGAGGTCGACGTCGAGACCCACGAGGGCGGATCCGGTCCCGAGACCGCCGTCGTACCGGTCAGCGCACCCGTCACGAAGGCGGTCTCCCGGCGCACGCTCCGCGCCGCGACGGTCGGGGGTGCCGAGGCGGCCGGCACCGGCGGGGGAGCCCACGGCGCCACCCGCTCGACCGGTTCGACCGGCGGATCGCGCCGCGCTCGCGCTGCGGAGCGCCTCCCGGGCGAGGGCACCCCGAGCATCCGCCCGCCCCGGCCCGACGGCAGCGACCAGAACCCCACCCCCACCCCCGACCCCCGCACCGCCGCCGGCGCCTCCGCCGACCGCCGACGCCGGCGCCGCCCTCGCGGCGGAAGCGGCGGCGACATCGCGAAGGGCACCTTCAGCGTCATCGCGATGCTCTTCGCCACGGGCATCGCCGTCGCCACCACGATGCCCGCCTCGGCCCTGCACGCCGCGAGCGGCGGACCCGCCCAGCAGCTCTATGCCGATGTCGCCCCGCTCGACCTCGATCCCGAGCTCGCCGCCCAGCAGCTGACGACGAGCCCGGATGTCGCCGGGCTGGGCGTCGCCCGCGACGGCTACGGCGTCCGCGACGTCGCCGCCCTGCGCGCCGCGGGCATGCGCATCGCCGACACCTTCATGAACAACCCGGGCCGCCCGGTGCAGTGGCCGTTCCCGGTGGGCGTGCCGATCAGCGACGGCTTCGGCCCCCGCGAGTCGCCCGGCGGCATCGGCAGCACCGACCACAAGGGCGTGGACTTCACGCCCGGCCAGGGCACGAGCATCCAGTCGGTGGCCGACGGCGTGGTGCGCACGGTCGTCCCGAGCGACGGCGGTGGCCTCGGCGTCTACGTCGTCATCGACCACGTGGTCGACGGCCAGCCGGTCTCGAGCACCTACGGCCACATGCTCCCCGGCTCGACGGCGGTGGCCGAAGGCCAACTCGTCAAGGTCGGCGAGCCCATCGGCCGCGTCGGCAACACGGGCACCTCGACGGGCGCGCACCTCCACCTCGAGATCCGCCTGGACGGCGTCACCCCGGTAGACCCCTTCGCCTGGCTCACCCAACACAACGCCTGACCCCCACCCCCACGATGGCGACGGATGCCCGCCGGCACAACCCGTGAGCAGACCCACCCGCCCGAACCCCACGCGGACGTACCGCGCTGGGTGATGCCGAAGGCATCCACCCTTTCGCGGATGTGTTGCGCCGGGATGATGCCGAAGGCATCCATCCCCCCGGCCGCGCGAAGCGCAGCCGCCGCGGCGAAGCACGGTCGCACCTCCGGTGCGCCCGCGCCTCGCCGCCCCGACGGGAATCGGCCCGCGCGCGAAGCGCACGAGCCGATTCCCGTCGGCAGCTAACACAGCCGCGTCATCCCAAAAAGAGCAGCGCCCCTGCCCTCGCGAGATTCACGCGAGCAACCACACCGCCGCATCCGGCGCCAACGCCGCCTCCCCCAGATCCTCACTCGCGACGAGCACCTGCCCAGGCAGCTCGGCCGGCAGTTCGACCGGAGTGGTCCCCGCGTTCGCGATCACCACGACCCCGTTGTTCCGGAACGCGATCACGTCCTCCCCGTACCCCGGCAGCCACTCGAGCGTGCCGGTGCCGAGGGCGTACTGCGACCGCAGGGCGAGCAGCGCGGTGTAGAGCGACAGCGTCGACCCGGGCACGCCCTCCTGCGAGTCGCGGGCGTACGCATCCCAGTCGCCGGGCTGCGGCAGCCAGCTCGCGGTCGAGCCCGCGGGCCCGAAGCCGTAGGTGGTGGCGCCGGCCTGCCACGGGATGGGCACCCGGCAGCCGTCGCGGCCGTAGCGGGCGCCGTGGGTGCGGAACCACGTCGGGTCCTGGCGGGCGTCGTCGGGCAGGTCGACGACCTCGGGCAGCCCGAGCTCCTCGCCCTGGTAGATGTAGGCGCTGCCGGGCAGCGCGAGCATCACGGCAGTCGCGGCGCGCGCGCGGCGCAGGCCCGCGGCCCGGTCGGGCAGCCCGGGGGAGTCGGGCCCGAGCCCGTCGCCCTGCGGGTTCTCGGCCGTCAGCGCGAGCCGTGTGGCGTGCCGCACGACGTCGTGGTTCGACAGCACCCAGGTCGACGGCGCCCCCACGGTGGCGAACGCCGAGATCGAGGTGTCGATGACGCCGCGCAGCTGCGCGGCCGACCAGCCCGCCTCGAGGTAGGTGAAGTTGAAGGCCTGCTGCATCTCGTCGGGCCGCACCCAGCGGGCGAGCTTCGTCAGCGGCTCCACCCAGGCCTCGGCGCAGAGCACGCGGTCGCCCTCGTACTCCTGGAGCACCGCGTGCCAGCTGCGGTAGATCTCGTGCACGCCGTCCTGCGCCCAGTAGGGCGGGGTCGGCGGGTCGAGGGTCGCGTCGGCGAGGATCTCGGGCTCGAGCCCCACGACCCCGCCGCCCATGCTGCCGCCGCCCTCGGGCGGGGTGTAGTCGGGGAGCCCGGCCTCCTTGATCAGGCCGTGCGCGACGTCGACGCGGAACCCGTCGACGCCACGGTCGAGCCAGAACCGCAGGATGTCGAGGAACTGCTGCCGCACCCACGGGTTCTCCCAGTCGAGGTCGGGCTGGCTGCGGTCGAACAGGTGCAGGTACCACTGGCCGGGCGTGCCATCGGGGTTCGTGACGCGCTCCCAGGCGGGCCCGCCGAACACCGACTCCCAGTTGTTGGGCGCCTCGTCGCCGTTCGGGCCTTTGCCGTCGCGGAACATGTACCGCGCGCGCTCGGGGCTTCCCTCCGGGGCGGCGAGGGCCTCCTTGAACCACACGTGGTCCCACGAGGTGTGGTTGGGCACCAGGTCGACGATGACACGGATGCCCAGGGCATGCGCTCGCCCGAGCATCCGGTCGAAGTCGTCGAGGGTGCCGAAGAGCGGGTCGACGTCGCAGTAGTCGGCCACGTCGTAGCCCGCGTCGTGCTGCGGGGAGGTCATGAAGGGGGAGAGCCAGACGGCGTCGACACCGAGGGCCGCCAGCGAGTCGAGGCGTGCGGTGATGCCCGGCAGGTCGCCCACGCCGTCGCCGTCGGAGTCGGAGAACGAGCGCGGGTAGATCTGGTAGATCACGGCGGAGCGCCACCATTCGCCCCCCGTTCCGACGAGGGCGGTCGTGGTCTCGGATTCCGGCTCGTCGGCAGCGGTGGCGCCGGGCTCGGGCGAGGTCTCGATAGTCATGGGGAGAACCCTAACCGCATCTGGAATCGTTTGCACACGACGGGTTCCGGATGCTCGTCCCGCCCCGGAACGCCCCCGCGACGCCGCGCGACGAAACCTGCCCCGCGGGGATGCTATTCTCTACTGGTGCCAAAAGCGCCCGGGGTTCCGGGCTGCATTGCGCGCCCCCTTAGCTCATTGGTAGAGCACTTCCTTGGTAAGGAAGAGGTAGTGGGTCCGATTCCCACAGGGGGCTCCGCTTCCCGGAGGCTGGTCCTCCGGAAGCCGCGGCGGGGTAGCTCAGTTGGTTAGAGCACACGGCTCATAATCGTGGGGTCGCGGGTTCAAGTCCCGCTCCCGCTACGAAAACCCCCAAGATCTCGCCATCTTGGGGGTTTTTCCGTTCCCGGGAGCCGGCGCGGGCGATGCCCGCGATCGTCAGGGCTGGTCGGCGATGTGGGCCAGGACGGCCGGGTCGGTGCAGCCGCGCGCGAAGCCGCGGAGGCGGCGGTCGATGTCGCGCTGGAGGAGCGCCGCGCCGATGCGCTCCGCGAGGGGCGCGAGCCAGCGGGGGCGGCAGGTGAAGTTGTAGCGCCAGATGGCGAGGGTGCTGCCCGGGTCGCCGTCGACGGGCGAGAAGCGCCAGCCGCCCGCGAGGCGTTCGAAGAACCACGAGCCCTTCGTCATGCGCATCCCCACGTTCGAGGGCGGGTTGTACGAGACGTACTCGCTGATCATCCGGAGGCCGAAGCGCTGCACGGTGAAGGTGCGCACGCCCTTGGCGGGCACGGTCGCGCCGTCGAGGAGCTGCTGCCGGCGGATGAAGGTGTCCCAGCGCATCCGCGTCTCACCGGTCGTCTGCGACACGGCGAACGCGACCTCGGGGCTGACGGGCACGACGCAGCGCGATTCGATGACGGGCATGTGCCCACCCTGGCACGCCCGACTCGGCCCTGGGCCTGGCGCAGGAGCACGGTGCTCCCCCCCGGCGTTCGGTCAGGGCATGTTCAGGATGCTCGGCGGCGCCTCTGCGAAGGTGGAGCCATGTTCGGCCTCGCCCTCAACCTGCTCTTCGCCGTGGTGCTCGCGACGCTGACGCTGGTGGCGCTGGTACGGGCCTTCGTCCCGGCGCCGGTCCGACCGCTGCCCGTGGTGCTGCTGACCCTGATCTGGGCGGCGGCGGTCGGATTCATGACCCTCCGTCCCGGCACGGGCCTCGGCGTGCGACTCAACCTCCTGCCCCTGCAGTTCGACGGGCCGGGCAGCACGGTGGACGCGGTGCTGAACACCTTCGTCTTCCTGCCGCTGGGGCTCCTGATGGTGCTCGCGGGGGCGCGGCTCCGCACGGTGCTCGTCGTGGCGCTGGCGAGCACGCTGACCATCGAGGTGACGCAGTACGTCACCGATCTCGGTCGAACGGCCGACATCAACGACGTCATCACGAACACCGTGGGCGCACTCCTCGGCGCAGCCGTCCTGCTCGGCCTCCGACGTCTGGGGCGGGCGCTGAACGCGCCGCCCCGGCCGGCCGCCACGGGGCTGACGCCCGCCGCGACCGGCCCCGTGCGCCTCTAGACTCTCCTTCCATGCCCGTCGTCCCCATAGCCGACCTGGCCGACCCCCGCCTCACCGACTACGCCCACGCCACCGACGTCGCCCTGAAGAACTCCCGCCGCGACGAGCGCGGCCGCGAGCACGGCCTCTACCTCGCCGAGTCGCTGCTGGTGCTCGAGCGGGCGCTGGCCGCCGGGCACGTGCCGCGCTCGGTGCTCGCGCTCGGCACGAGCGCCGACGAGGCGGTCGCCGCGCTGGCCGCCGCCGGGCATCCGGAGACCCCCGTCTTCGTCGGCCCCGGCGAGCTGCTCGCCGAGCTCACGGGCTACCTGCTGCACCGCGGCCTGGTCGCCTCGATGGCGAGGCCCGCGCTGCCCGACCCGGCGACCCTGCTGACGGATGCGCGCCGCGTCGTCGTGATCGAGAACGTCGTCGATCCGACGAACGTGGGCGCCATCTTCCGCTCGGCGGGGGCGATCGGGGCCGATGCGGTGCTGGTGTCGCCGCGCTGCTCGGACCCGTTCTACCGGCGCGCGATCCGCGTGAGCATGGGCACCGTGCTGCAGGTGCCGTGGACGCGGGCGGGCGAGTGGTCCGAGCTGGCGCCGGAGCTGCACACTCTGGGCTTCCACATCGCGGCGCTCGCGCTGACGCCCGACGCGGTGAGCCTCCGCGACTTCGAGCGGGCGGTGCCCGATCGCGTCGCGCTGGTGCTCGGCGCGGAGGGCGCCGGGCTGACGCCCGAGGCGATCGCGGCGGCGGACACGGTGGTGCGCATCCCGATGCTGCACGGCATCGACTCGCTCAACGTCGCGGCGGCCAGCGCGGTCGCGCTCTGGGCGGTCGCCCGCTGACCCCGGCCCCCACCCGCCCCGCTCCCCGATCGAGTTGCCACTTTCCGCCCTAAAACGGCGCTTTTAGGGCGGATTTCGGCAACTCGATCGCGGAGGGTCAGCCCAAGCCGTCGAGGTAGCGCAGCAGGATGCCCTCGCGGAGCGCCCAGGGCGACACCTCGAGCTCCTCGACGTCGTAGAGCTTCATCACCGAGTGCAGCACGATGGCACCGGCCACGATCTGGAAGGTGCGGTCGGGCGTGATCCCGGGCAGCGCCTGCCGCGCCTCCGCGGGCAGCTGGCCGAGGCGCGGGATCCAGTCCTTCAGCTCTAAGCGCCGCAGCGTGACGATGTCGCCGGTGGCGCCCGGGCGGGTCGAGCCCGCGAGGCGTGCGAGCGAGCGGATCGTCTTCGACGAGCCGACGACGTGGTCGAACGGGGGCTGCCCGGCGAAGAGCGGCAGAGCATCCGCCCGCATGACCTGCCGCGAGTGCGCCCGCAGCTCGAGCATCTGGGCAGGCGTCGGCGGATCGCTCGGGAAGAACTGCACGGTCGTGCGCCCGGCCCCGAGCGGAAGCGACACCGCGACCTCGGGGTACTCGTCGCTGCCGGCCGCGATCTCGAGCGAGCCGCCGCCGATGTCGAAGAGCAGGATGTTGCCCGAGGACCAGCCGTACCAGCGCCGGATCGCGAGGAACGTCAGCCGCCCCTCGTCCTCCCCGCTCAGCACACGCAGCGCGACCCCGGTGGAGGCCTCGATGCGCGCCAGCACCTCCTCGCCGTTCCGCGCCTCGCGGAGGGCCGAGGTCGCCATCGGCAGCAGCTCCTCGATGCCCTCGCGGCGGGCGACCTCCATGGCCGAGGCGATGGCGGCGACGATCGCCTCGACACCCTCGGCGCTGATCGCCCCGTCGGGCTCGAGGTAGCGCATCAGCCGCAGCACCGACTTGTGCGAGGCCTGCGGCACGGGGCGGGCACCAGGATGCGCGTCCACGACGATCAGGTGGACGGTGTTCGATCCCACATCCAGCACTCCGAGTCGCACACCCCGACCCTAGCGGAGCGGGCGACGTGGCCCGGCCAGCAGGTCGCGCGGCCCGGCCTGGGCTCGGAGCGACGGGGGCCGCTCGGCCGGCGCCCGGCAGGAGCATCCGGATGCCCGCCCCCGCCCCGCCCGTAGACTGAACCTGTGCCAGTGAACCCAGCCCTGACCGAGCGCGCGTTCCCGCCGACCGGGTCGTACCTGGTGGGACGCGAGAAGGTGCGCGAGTTCGCCCGCGCCGTCTTCTCGACGAACCCCCTCAACTTCAGCGTCGAGGCCGCGCAGGCCGCCGGCTACGCCGACGTCGTCGCGCCGCCCACCTTCGCGATCGTGGTGCAGGAGCTGACCCTCGCCCAGCTGCTCGCCGAGGAGGACGCCGGCATCGAGCTGACCCACGTCGTGCACGGCGAGCAGCGTTTCGACTACGTGCGGCCGATCGTGGCGGGCGACGAACTGAGCGCCCAGCTCGCGGTGACGAGCGTCAAGACCCTGGGCGGCAACGCCATGGTGGTGGCCGAGACGAGCATCCGGGATGCGGCGGGGGAGCACGTGGTCACCGCGGTCTCCACCCTCGTGGTGAGGGGGGACGCATGAGCGCCGAGATCGTGCACCGCTACGAGAAGGGCGACGAGGTCGCCCGCGCCACCTACCCGATCACCCGCGAGTCGCTCGTGCGCTACGCGGGGGCGTCGGGGGACTTCAACGCCATCCACTACCGCGACGACGTGGCCGAGAGCGTGGGGCTGCCCGGCGTGCTCGCGCACGGCATGCTCACCATGGGCCTCGCGGTGCAGCCCGTCGTCGACTGGGTCGGCGACCCGGCCCGCATCGGCGCCTACCAGGTGCGGTTCACCCGCCCGGTGGTCGTCGACCCGGCCTCCGGCGCGACGATCGAGGTCGTCGCGAAGATCGGCACGCTCGACGAGGAGGCCGGCACCGCCCGTATCGACCTGACCGTCACGGTCGACGGGCAGACGGTGCTCGGCAAGGCGCAGGTGAGCGTCACGCTGCCATGAGCGCCGGTTCATCGCTGGCGCGTTTCACCACCCTGCAGGTCGGCGGCCCGGCCGCGACTCTCGAGACCGCGACCACCGAGGCCGAGCTGCTGGCGCTCGCCGAGGGGCTCGACCCCGACGAGGAGTGGCTGGTGCTCGGGGGCGGCTCCAACGTCCTGGTTTCGGACGAGGGGTTCGACGGCACGGTCGTGCGGGTCGCCACCCGCGGGATCGTGCAGCTTCCCGCGCCCTCGGGGTCGGTGCGGCTTCGGGTGCAGGCCGGGCATCCGTGGGACGAGCTCGTCGCCCACACCGTCGTCGAGGGATTCAGCGGTATCGAGGCGCTCTCGGGCATCCCCGGGTCGACCGGGGCGGCGCCCATCCAGAACATCGGCGCCTACGGCCAGGAGGTCGGCGCGTCGATCGAGTCGCTTGACTTCTACGACGTCGAGGCGGGGCGGGTGATGCGGATGCCCGTGGCCGAGCTCGGGCTGGGGTACCGCACCTCGGTGTTCAAGCGGGGGCTGCGGGGGGTGGTGCTGTCGGTGACGTTCGTGCTGGCTGCTTCTGCTTCTGCTTCTGCGTCTTCGCCTTCGTCTGCTTCTTCTTCTGGGCTCAGCGCGCCCGTGGCTTACGGGCAGCTGGCGACGGCGCTCGGGGTGGCCGTGGGCGAGCGGATGCCGCTGCAGCAGGTGCGCGACACGGTGCTGCGGCTGCGGGCCTCGAAGGGCATGGTCCTCGACCCCGCCGACCCCGACTCGGTGAGCGCCGGGTCGTTCTTCACCAACCCGATCGTCACCGAGCGGGCCGCCCGGGCGCTGCCGTCGTCGGCACCGCGCTGGCAGGTCGAGCCGGATGCGCCCGATCTCGTGATCCCGCTCGACCCCGCTGCGCTCGCGCAGGAGGGCGCCGACGCGGGCACCGGCGTGTACTCGCGGGGTCCGGCTCCGGCCGAGTACCACGTGAAGCTCAGTGCGGCATGGCTGATCGAGCAGGCGGGCATCCGCCGCGGGTTCTCGCTGCCCGGATCGACCGCCGCGATCTCGTCGAAGCACACGCTCGCGATCGTGAACCGGGCGGGGGCGTCAGGGCGGGCATCCGACGTCGCCGAGCTGGCGCGGTTCGTGCAGGGGCGGGTGCTGGCGGAGTTCGGGGTGCAGCTGCACCCGGAGCCGGTGTACGTGGGGATCTGAGGCGCCTTCGTCTCTGTCGTTCGTGCTGCGGTTCCCGTTGTCGGGGGTCGGCTCTAGGGTCTGAGCATGACCTGGCCCGCCACGCACCTCTCCGTCTCGATCGACCGTTCGCCCGCCGATGTGGCTGCGTTCGCCGGCGATCCCGCGAACCTGCCGCTCTGGGCGGCCGGGCTCGGCTCGGGGCTGCGCTCGGAGGGGGAGCGCTGGTTCGCCGATCTCGACGGGGGAACGATCGAGATCCGGTTCACCGGGCCTGTCGAGGCCGGTGTGCTCGATCACGACGTCGTGCCTGAGACGGGCGACACCGTGCACAATCCGCTGCGGGTGCTGGCGAACGACCGGGGGAGCGAGGTGGTTTTCACACTGTTCCGCCGCGACGGGGTGAGCGACGCCGACCTCGCGGCCGATTCTGGCGCGATCGCGGCCGACCTCGTGACGCTCAAACGTCTGCTGGAGGGGTGAGGGTGATGCGCGCATCCGCTCTTTCCTGCACGGGTTCTCGTGCGGGTCTTGCGCACCGGCCCGTACTCGGGCAATGTGTACGCCGTTCACATAGATGCAGGGAGAGCCGATGATCCACGCGCGAGGTCTCGCGCGCACCTTCGCGGGGCGCGGAAAAGGGGCCGAGAAGGTCGAGGTGAAGGCCGTCGCGGGCGTCGACATCGACGTCGACGAGGGCGAGATCGTCGGCTTCCTGGGGCCGAACGGCGCCGGCAAGACGACGACGCTGCGCATGCTCACGACGCTGCTCACGCCGACCGCGGGCACCGCGACCGTGGCCGGCTACGACGTCGTGACCGATTCGCAGAAGGTCAGGCGCAGCATCGGCTACGTCTCGCAGAGCGGTTCGACCTCGCCCGAGGCGCGCGCCGGCGAAGAGATCGTCGACCACGGCATGCTCTACGGCATCAGCAAGGCGCAGGCGACCGCGCGTGGCAAGGAGCTGTTCGAGCAGCTCGACCTCGAGGGGCTGTGGACGCGCGAGCCGAAGGCCATGTCCGGCGGCCAGCGACGGCGCCTCGACATCGCGATGGGGTTGGTGCACGACCCGACGCTGGTGTTCCTCGACGAGCCCACCACGGGCCTCGATCCGCAGGCCCGCGCCAACCTCTGGACGCACATCAGCGACCTGCGCACCCGCCGCGCCGCCACGATCTTCCTCACCACGCACTACCTCGACGAGGCCGACGCGCTGTGCGACCGCATCCTCGTGATCGACCACGGCACCATCGTGGCGAGCGACACCCCCGACGCGCTGAAGCGGCAGGTCTCGGGCGACCTCGTCGAGTTGGTGCTCACCGACGCGGGGCGTTCGGCCGAGGCGGCGTCCGTGCTCTCGCGGGTCGCCGATGCCGATCTGACGGTCTCGGGCGCCACCGTCAGTGCGCGCGTGCGCGGCGCCGGCCACGAGGTGGCCGGGCTCATCCGCTCGCTCGACGCGGCAGGCATCGCGCTGGAGTCGCTCGAGGTGCGGCGGCCGACCCTCGACGACGTGTTCCTCACGCTGACGGGCCGCTCGCTGAGGGAGGACGCGTGATGCGCGCTCTGACCTCGGCTGCTGCCACCCTTCCGGCTCTTCCCACCCTTGTCACCCGTCGAGAGGCGTTCTGATGTTCTGGCGCGAGACGTTCATCGTGTTCCGGCGGCAGCTTCGGCTGGCGCTGCGCAATCCCGCCTGGGTGATCATCGGGCTGATCCAGCCGATCCTCTACCTGGTGCTCTTCGGCCCGTTGCTCGAGCCGATCGCCGGCCAGCTCGGTGCCGAGAACGCCTACACGCTGTTCGTGCCGGGCCTGCTGGTGCAGCTCGGACTCTTCGGCGCCCTGTTCGCGGGCTTCGGCCTCATCGCCGAGTGGCGGGCCGGCGTGATCGAGGCGGAGCGCGTGACGCCGGCGAGCCGCACCGCGCTGCTGCTCGGGCGCATCCTGCGCGACGTTCTGCAGCTCGTGGTGCAGGGCGCCGTGCTGATCGGTCTGGCGTTCTTCTTCGGTCTCACCGGATCGATCCCGGGCATGTTCCTCGGTCTGCTGCTCACCGTGCTGCTCGGAGCCGCCTGCGCCGCCGCGTCGAACGCGCTGGCGCTCACCACGAAGAGCGAGGACGTGATGGCGCCGCTGATCAACAGTGTGGCGCTGCCGGTGCTGCTGCTGTCGGGCATCCTGCTGCCGATGACCATCGGGCCGCAGTGGCTGCAGGTCGTCAGCGACTTCATCCCGACGAAGTACATCGTGAACGCGATCCGCGAGCTGTTCGTCGGCGAGTTCTTCACCATCACGGTGTTCTGGGGCGTGCTGTGGACGCTCGTGCTCTTCGCGGCCGGGCTCTGGGTGGGAACGCGCACCTTCCGGAAGGAGAACGCCTAGTAATCGCGTGCTTTCGGCGCGGCCTGGCACGTCCTCCTGGAACTGCCCGGGCGGCGCGAGCGGCTGCCGCGGCATGCCCGGCCGTGCCCGGACGGCGAGTCAGCTGTCCTTGCGGATCCAACGGAAGGTGAGTCGGCAGACCACGAGCCCCACGACGAGCCAGATGCCGAGCACGATCGCCACGCCCGGGAGGTCCCAGGTGCCGCCGGCCTCGGCCGAGGCGAACGACTCGGGCAGCAGGGCCGCGCGCATGCCCTGGGCGATCCACTTCAGCGGGAAGACGCTCGCGACGTTCTGCAGCCACTCGGGCAGCAGGCTGAACGACAGGTAGACGCCCGAGATGAACTGCAGGATCAGCAGCGGCGGGATGATCACCGCCGCCGCGCTCTTCCCGCTCCGCGGCAGGCGCGAGATCGCGATGCCGAGCACGGCCGCGGTGACGATCCCGAGCAGATAGACCCACAGGAACGTCAGCCACTGCCCCGGCTCGCTCGGCAGCTCGACCCCGAAGGCGAGCTTCGCCAGCAGCATCAGGATGATCACCTGCGCCACCGACGTCACCAGAACCTGCCCCATCTTGCCGATGAAGTACGACATGACGGGCAGCGGCGTTCCGGCGAGGCGCTTCAGCGTGCCGTCGCCGCGCTCCATGGCGATGTCGACGCCGAGGTTCTGCATGCCGCTGAGCAGGATGCCCGCCGCGATCATCCCGGGCAGGTAGTACGACGCCTGGCTGACGCCGCCGCTCCCGTCGGGGTTCGTGCCGACGTTGCCCATGCCCTGGAACGCCACGGAGAAGATCCCGAGCAGCACGACCGGGAACAGGAACGTGAAGAACACCGTGTCCCCGGCACGGAAGTACACCCGCGTCTCGTACCCGATCCGCGCGGCCCCGAGCCGCAGCGTGCGCCCGAGCCCGAACCGCGCCGGCAGGGTGGTCGTGCTTGTGCCGGAGCCGGAGCCGGAGCCGGTAGCGGTTCCGGTGGGGGTCGGGGTGGCGGTCATGGCCGCGCTCCGTTCGTCGTGGCGGCCGTCTCGGCTGAGGCTCGGGTGCCGGCGGTCAGGTCGGACGAGGCGACGGTGGCGACCTCGGCGGCGTCGGCGGCCTCGACCAGGCCGAGGTAGATGTCCTCGAGGGACGGGCGGATGACCTCGAGCTCGGCCACCTCCCCCTCCCGGGCCACGAGGTCGGCGACGAAGCGGCCGGGCTCGGTGGTGCGCTGCCGGCGCACGCCGCCGGAGTCGCGCCAGGTGACGATGGGCACGCGCGCATCCGCTGTGCCGAGCTCGCCGACGGGGCCGATGTCGATTAGCCGGCCGCCCGCGATGACCGCAGCGCGGTCGCTCAGCTGCGCGGCCTCGTCGAGGTAGTGGGTGGTGAGCACGATGGTCGTGCCCTCGCGCGACAGCGAGCGGATCAGCTCCCAGAACTGCCGCCGCGCCTCGGGATCGAAGCCGGTCGTCGGCTCGTCGAGGAAGAGCAGCTCGGGCCGACCGATCACCCCGAGGGCCACGTCGACCCGCCGCCGCTGACCGCCCGAGAGGGACTTGATGCGCGTCTTCGCCTTCTCCTCGAGACCGACCGCCGCGAGCACCTCGTCGACCGGCCGGGGGTTCGGGTAGAGCGCGGCGAAGTGGGTCAGCTGCTCGCGCACGGTCACGTTGCCGCTCTCGCCGGTCTGCTGCAGCACGATGCCGATGCGGGCCTTCCACTCGAGGCTCGCGTGCCGCGGGTCGGTGCCGAGCACCGCGACCTCGCCGCCGCTGCGCTCCCGGTAGCCCTCGAGGATCTCGACCGTCGTGCTCTTGCCCGCCCCGTTCGGACCGAGCAACGCGAAGGTCTCGCCCCGCTCGATCTCGAAGCTGATGCCGTCGACGGCGGTGAAGTGTCCGTAGCTCTTGCGCAGCTCGGCGACGCGCACCGCGGGGGAGGAGGTCATGGCTCCATCGTGGAGGCCGCGCGAGGCAGGCGCCAGAGGCCGCGCCCGTCGTTCAGGAACTCTTCCGCCGACATCGTCACTGATGTATTCTCAACTATGGATACCGGGGGCGCGGATGAGCATGCTCGAGCGGGTGCGGCGCACGCATGAGCCGCCGCTCCTGAACGTGGCGGTCGATGTCGGCGAGGGTCCGGTCGTCGTGCTGCTGCACGGCATCGCCTCGTCCTCGGCGAGCTGGCGTCAGCTCGTGCCGCTGCTCTCGCCGCTCTACCGTGTGATCGCGATCGACGTGCTCGGCTTCGGCGGCTCGCACGCCCCGGTGGGCAGCGCGTTCACCCTCGACGAGCATGTCGAGGCGCTGCACCGCACCCTCCGTTCACTGCGCCTGCGCCGTCGCTACACGCTGATCGGCCACAGCCTCGGCGCGCTGATCAGCAGCCGCTACGCCGCCGTGCACCGCCGCGAGGTCTCGCACCTCGTGCTGGTGGCGCCGCCCATCTACGGCCACCGGCGTTACATCGACGCGCTCGGGCACCGGATGCGTGTCGGCGGCTACCTCTGGTTCTACCGTTTCGTGCGCGACAACCGCCGCACGATCGTGGGCAACGCCGGCCGCCTCTCGCGCTGGATGCCCGGTGTCGCCACCGCCGTCGACGACCGCGCGTGGGAGGCCTTCTCCAAGACCATGCAGAACTGCATCGAGTCGCAGACCACCACGACCGACATCGCGCAGGTGCCGGTGCCGATCGACGTCGTCTGGGGCAGCCGCGACCAGGTCATCGTGCCGGCGGCCCTCGAGGCGCTCGGCACCATGCACCACGTCACCCTGCACGAGGTCCCTCGCAGCGACCACTTCCTCCGCCCACCACTGGCCCGCGAGGTGGCCCGCCTCCTCCGCTGACCCCGATCAGCCGGCGGCCGATCGGTCTGGTCCGTCGGGCGACCGTGGGTGCGAGTGCGAGTGCGGGTGCCGGTGCGAGTGCGAGTGCGGGTGCGGGTACGGGTGCGAGTGCGAGTGCGACGGCTAGGGCGACGGCTAGGGCGAGGGCGCGGGAGAGGGCGAGGGCGCGGGCGCTGCCGCGGCGGCAGGGTCGCCGCTCGGGGTGATGCCGGCGAAGGGCGCGGGGTCGAGGCGACGGTCCGTGCGACCGTCGGCCAGGGAGTCCACTCCGCGACCGCGCGACGCGGGGCGGCGGGGTTCGGGGACGTGGCGGAAGTAGAGCCAGACCGCGGCCGTGAGGGCCGAGACCGCCACGAGGCAGGCGAGCCACCACGCGAGGTCGGTGGCGACGGGCGACCAGGCGTCGGCGAGCGGGACGAGCACCGCGCCGAAGGTCGCGAGGGCCACCGCGTAGAGCGCGGCCCAGGCGAGCCGCGAGACGCGGAAGAGGGTGTGACCCTCGAGGAAGCGCAGCGGCAGCAGCGCCACGACCGGCCCGCTCAGGGTGCAGACCGTGATCGCCGTGAGGGTGTCGAGCAGCAGGGCGTCGCCGGCACCGCTGCCGGGGGAGGCGCGGAGGGCGCTCGCCGCCGTCCAGCTGCCGACGCCGAGGAGCAGGGCCGCGAGGGTGCCGACCACGACGGTGCGGGCCCCGGATGCGCGTTCCAGCGCGATCCCGAACACCAGCCCGATCGAGGCGCCGAACACGAACCCCGGCTCGAGCCCGGCGACCCTCGACAGCAGCACGGTCGCGGCGGTCAGCAGCAGCGTGGACGGCCGCACCAGCAGCCGCGCCCGCCGACGCAGCCGCGCCCACGCGTACCCGCTGGTCGCGCCGAGCGGCACCGCGTTCGCCACCACGAGTGCGACCCCGAACGGCACGATCAGCGCCACGAGCTCCGGCCAGGCCGCCGGCGAGGAGCTCGGCGAGAAGGTCGGCGCGACGAACACCGACGCGATGGCACCGACCGCGATCGTCGCGGCAGCCCAGATCCACGACGAGGCCGGGCTGGGACGACGTCGCTCGCGCACCGCCGAGAACCAGGTGAAGGGCCAGGCCCGGCTGATGCGCGTCCAGTTCTCGCTGACCGTCGACTCGAGGATGCCGCCCGGCACCATCACGAGCAGCAGCATCCCGGCGACGAGCAGTCCGAGCCGCACCACTCCCGGCGCCCCGATCGCGAGCGCCTCGCCGACGGTGCGGAGGCTCCCGCTGAACTCCGAGACGGGAGCTGAGACCGAGGCGGCCCCGGCCGCCGTCGCCCCGGCCTCCGCAACGTCATCGCGGCGGCCTTCCGCCGCGTCGACCGGTGGAGTCTTCGGCGAGACCGGATCAGCGGAGGCCGGCGCCGGCACCGATGGGCGGAGAGGCGTGGCCGGTCGATCCGCCATCGCATCCGCGACGACGACCGCGACCGTGGTGTCGTCGGCACCTCCGACCGGGTCCGGCGACGTCGGCGCCCCGGCGTCACCGGACACGTCGACCGGCGTGGGCACGGCAGGTGGCTCGATCGGTGAGGTGGGCGTCGGAACCCCCGCTCCGGGAGTGGGGCTGTCGGGACCGGTGGGACCACCGGCACCGGGCGACCCGCCGCCCCCGCCGGTCCCGTCCGGCGACCCGTCGCCGTCGCCACCCGACCCCGGCTCGCCGGGCCCGCCACCGCCACCCGGCCCCGGGTCGCCGGACCCGTCGCCACCACCCGACCCCACGCCCGGCCCGACGACGCCAGGCCCCTCGAACGCGTACTCCGCTCGGTCGCCCTCGACCACGACCGTCGGCGCCCAGGGATACGCCTGGGACACCGTCACTGAATACGGCCCCGCGCCCGGAGGCGGTGCGGGCACGGTGCACGACCAGGTGCCGCCTGCGGTGACGAGGGCCGAGCATCCGCTGCCCGCCCCGTCGATGTCGAGGAGAGACACCGTCACCGACGCGCCGGGTGCCCCCGTGCCTGCGACCGGCTGCGTCAGGTCGTCGGCAGTGACCGTCGAGGCGAGCGTGCCCGGCGGATCGGTGGCGAGCTCGGGCGGGCCGAGCACCGAGAAGTCGAGGAGCACGACCTCGCCGCCGCTCGAGACCGCAACGGGCCCGACCAGGTCGGGGGCCGAGACGATCGGGCACGACCAGCTTCCGTCGGCGAGCGCGACCGTCGCGCACAGAGCGACCGCGGACGCACCGGCCGAGAGGGTCACGGCCGCGTCATGGGTCGCGGTGCCCGACAGCATCGCCGGCCCGCCCTGCAGAGCGCGCGACGCGTCGGCGACGAGCACGCTGCCGGCCGGCGGAGCCGAGACGACCGTGAGATCGAGCGGTGCCGCCAGCGCGACGGTGGCGTGAAACGGGCTGAGAAGTGCGAGCGCGCCGACAATCGCGGGGATGAGGATCGCTCGGGACTTCATGAGCGAAACTCTACAACCGACCTCGGACGCCGGGCTAGAGCACCGGCCCGATCACGCCACGATCAGACGATCAGACGATCAGACGATCAGACGATCAGACGATCAGACGATCAGACGTTCAGCCGAACAGCTTCTGCAGCCGCGTCACGCCCTCCACGAGCGCCTCGTCGCCGAGCGCGTACGACAGCCGCAGGAACCCACTCGGCCCGAAAGCCTCGCCTGGAACCGTCGCGACCTCCACCTGCTCGAGGATGAGGTCGGCCAGCTCGAGCGAGGTCGTCGGCGTCACGCCGCCCCACTCCCGGCCGAGGAGGCCCGAGACGTCGGGGTAGACGTAGAACGCGCCTTGCGGCATCGGGGTGACGACGCCGGGGATCTCGTTCAGCGCGTCGACGATGGTGCGGCGGCGGCGCTCGTAGGTGGAGCGCATCACCTCGACGGCGTCCTGCGGGCCGTTCAGGGCCGCGATCGCGGCGCGCTGCGAGATGTTCGCGACGTTCGACGAGAGGTGGGACTGCAGGTTGCCGGCGGCCTTGATGGCATCGGCGGGGCCGACCATCCAGCCGACCCGCCATCCGGTCATGGCGTAGGTCTTGGCGACGCCGTTGACCAGCAGCGTGCGGTCGGCGAGCGCGGGCACCTCGTTCACGATCGACGAGGCGGTGAGGCCGTCGTAGACGAGGTTCTGGTAGATCTCGTCGCTGATCACCCAGAGGCCGTTGGCCTCGGCCCACTCGCCGATCTCCTTCGTCTGGGCGGCCGAGTAGACGGCGCCCGTGGGGTTGGAGGGCGAGACGAACAGCAGCACCTTGCTGCGCGGGGTGCGCGCGGCCTCGAGCTGCTCGACCGTGACGAGGTAGTTCTGGGCGCTCCCCGCGAAGACCTCGACGGGCACGCCGCCGGCGAGGGCGATGGCCTCGGGGTAAGTGGTCCAGAACGGGGTCGGCACGAGCACCTCGTCGCCCGGGTCGAGCAGCGTCGCGAAGGCCTCGTAGACGGCCTGCTTGCCGCCGTTCGTGACGATCACCTGCGACGGCGAGACCTCGAGGCCGCTGTCACGGAGCGTCTTCGCGGCGATCGCCTCGCGCAGCTCAGGAAGTCCGGCGGCGGGGGTGTAGCGGTGGTTCTTCGGATCGCGCACGGCCACCTCGGCCGCCTCGACGATGTGCGCGGGCGTCGGGAAGTCGGGCTCGCCGGCGGCGTAGCTGATGACGGGCCGGCCCGCGGCCTGGAGGCTCTTCGCCTTGGCGTCGACCTTGAGGGTCGCCGACTCGGCGATGGATGCGATGCGGTTCGAGATGCGTGTCACGGGGTTCAGCCTATCCGCCGACACATCCTCAGAACAGGATGCACGCCCGGCGCCCTGGGCGGATGCACCTCCTACGACGAAGGCGCGGCGCGAGCTGCCCCTACTTCACCAGCACCGGGAACGCGTCCCCCAGTGCCCCGAGGATCGACTGCACCGCGATCGCCAGCAGCAGCAGTCCGAAGATGCGCGTCACGATGCTCATCCCGGTCGGCTTCACGAGCCGCGCCACCTGCGGCGCGAAGAACAGCGCGACGGCGATCACGATCGACACCGCCAGGATCATCAGTGCTCCGGCGAGGTAGTCGAACAGGCTCGAGTACGTCTCCTGGAACGTGATGATCAGGCTGATGGCCCCCGGCCCGGCGATCACGGGGATGGCCAGCGGCACCACGACGGGGGACTGCGCATCCGTCACCGTGACGATGTTCGCCTTGGCCGTCAGCATCGCCCAGCCGATGCTCGCCACGAGCAGGTTGCCCGCGATGCGGAACGACGTGAGGTCGATGCCGAACGCCTGCAGCACCCAGCTCCCGGCCACGAGCGACACGGTCAGCACGGCGAACACGGCGACGCCGACGAGCAGCCCCAGCCGCTTCTGGCGGGCGACGTCGAAGCCCTTCGTGAGGTTCAGGAAGATGGGCAGGCTGCCGATCGGGTTCGTGATCGTGAGCAGTCCGATGGCGCTCGTGACGAGCGTCGGCGTGGTGATGTCGGTCACTTCAGCGCCTGCCGGGGCACCACGACCTGCTTCACCACGATGAGCACGGAGGCGACGACCGGAACCGCGATCAGCGCGCCGAGCACCCCGAGCAGCGTTCCCCCCACCAGGGCGCCGATGACCACGAGGATGCCCGGAACATCCACCGCCTTGTTCATCACCCTCGGGCTCAGCACGTAGGCCTCGACCTGCATGTAGACGAGGAAGTACACGCCGATGATCACGGCGGTCAGCGGCGAGACCGTCAGGGCGACGAAGGTGACGAGCACGGCGCTGATGACGGTGCCGACCAGCGGGATCAGCGCGAGCAGGAAGGCCACGACCGCGAGGGCGCCCGCGTACGGCACGCCCACCAGCACCATCGCGATGAAGCCGAAGACGCCGTTGGTCGCCGCGAGCAGCACCTGGCCGCTGACGTACTTGCCGATCGAGCCGACGATCTGATCGGTGATGTCGACGACCGCCGCGCGCCTCGACATGGGCACGAGAACGTAGAAGCTGTTCTTCACCGCGTCGAGCGAGCCGAGGAAGAACAGGGTGAGCACGACGACGAGGATGCCCCCCGAGACGCCGTTCGCGACGGCCGTGCCGATCTTCAGCACCCCGCCGCCGAGCGAGACGAGGTTCACGGGGTCGCTGAGGAAGCTCGCGAGGTCCTTCTCGAGCTGCTCGCTGCCGGAGGTGTCGCCGAACACGCGGGTGAACCAGGGCTCCTTCGTCACGGCGGCGATCGCGCCCGGGAGGTTCTGCACGAGCTCGGCGACCTGGTCGACGACCGCGGGGATGACCAGCAGGAAGACCGCGGCAGCGAACGCGATCACCAGCACGAAGACGATCAGGATCGAGAAGCCGCGCGGGATGCGCCGTCTTGTCAGCCAGCGCACCAGCGGATCGAGCCCGAGCGCGAGGAAGAGCGCCCCGATGATGCAGATGACCACGGTCGAGAGCTGCGTGAACGCGAAGCCCAGCGCGATCGCCATCAGCCCGCCCAGGGTCGCCACGAACCCGATCCTGAATGCGTTGCCGTGCACGCGTGCCCCCGTCTGCTCGCCTTTGCATGGCCGCTCGATCTGACCTACACTTACTGTCGGTAGTCGAAATCTGCCAAGCTTTTCTATGCCTTTTTTCCCTGGCCCGCATGCGGTCCAGGGCCCAGCGTAGCGAAGCAGATCCAGTTCGACGCTTAGGGCGGTGGCTCAATTGGTAGAGCAGCGGTCTCCAAAACCGCAGGTTGCAGGTTCGAGTCCTGTCCGCCCTGCACCGGCTTGCCGAGGGTGCGCCTTCGTCAAGAAATAGGAAACAAAGGTGAAACGGTGGCACGAAAAGTAATCGACGAACCCTCCGAGGACGTCGTCGAGAACGCCAAGAAGGAGCGGGCTGCTCGACGCAACCCCTTCGCCCGCATCATCCTGTTCATCAAGCAGGTGTTCACCGAACTGAAGAAGGTCGTCACGCCGACCCGGCGCGAGCTGCTGAACTACACGCTCGTCGTGCTGATCTTCGTGGTCATCATGATGGCGATCGTGGTCGGTCTCGACCAGCTGTTCGGCTGGCTGGCGATCATCGTCTTCGGAGACCCGGCCTAAGAATTCCGGATGCCCGTGCCGGCTGTGCGCTCGTCGCCGTCGGCCTCATCGACAAGAAGTGGAACCGTCACCAGTGACAGACTCAAAGCCCGAAGAAGCCGGAGTCCCGGCCGACCTCGATGCCCTCCTCGAGGCGATCGACGCGCCGGCCGACCCTGAAGCCGATGCGGTGGTCGACGACGCACTGAACATCGACTCCTTCGACGAGGCCGCCGCGGTGCTCGACGTGCTGGAGGACTCCGAGGCCGACACGGCCGGGGAGCCCATCGAGGGCGAGGACGTGGAGGGTGAGGTGGCTCTGGCCGCTGTGGCTTCCGCGCCTGTCACCGACGCGGCTTCCTCAGAGGGTTCTTCCTCAGAGGAGTCGGTCGAGGACGAGACCGAGGTCGACCCCTACGAGGCCTTCCGTGCCGAGCTGCGCTCGCTGCCGGGCAAGTGGTACGTCATCCACTCCTACGCCGGCTTCGAGAAGCGCGTGAAGTCGAACATCGAGAGCCGAAAGACCTCGATGGGCATGGAGGACTTCGTCTTCCAGGTCGAGGTCCCGATGGAGGACGTCGTCGAGATCAAGAACGGCCAGCGCAAGCTGGTCACCCGCGTGCGCATCCCCGGCTACGTGCTGGTGCGAATGTTCCTCAACGAGGACAGCTGGTCGGTCGTGCGTCACACGCCCGGCGTCACCGGCTTCGTCGGCAACTCGCACAACCCGACCCCCCTCCGCTTCGAGGAGGCCTTCAACATGCTGAAGAGCCTCGTCGAGATCAAGGAGGTGCCGACCGCGAAGAACGCCGGCGGCAAGGGCGGCAAGGCCGTCAGCCGCTCGATCCCGGCCGAGGTCGACTTCGAGATCGGCGAGACCATCACCATCAAGGAGGGCTCGTTCGCGGGTCTTCCCGGTTCGATCAGCGAGATCAAGCCCGAGAGCGGCAAGCTCACCGTGCTCGTCTCCCTGTTCGAGCGCGAGACCCCGGTCGAGCTCAGCTTCGACCAGGTCACCAAGCTCTAGAACGCGCCGCCGCCTCTGCGGCGCGTGTCGTCCGCCCGACGGCACGATGCGATCGCGCCGTCGATCGGCTAAGATTACGAGGTTGCTCTAGCGAGCATCCGAAGATCACCACTGTGGGGAGAAGCCTCATGGTGGGAGCGCCGCCTGCCAGGCGGCTCGACAGAGAAGAGAAGAAATGGCACCGAAGAAGAAGGTCACAGGTCTGATCAAGCTTCAGATCAACGCCGGCGCCGCCAACCCCGCACCGCCCATCGGGCCGGCGCTGGGTCAGCACGGCGTGAACATCATGGAGTTCTGCAAGGCGTACAACGCGGCGACCGAGTCGCAGCGCGGCAACGTCATCCCCGTCGAGATCACGGTCTACGAAGACCGCTCGTTCACCTTCATCCTGAAGACCCCGCCGGCGGCGGAGCTCATCAAGAAGGCGGCCGGAGTCGCCAAGGGCTCGGCCACCCCGCACACCGTCAAGGTCGCCAAGCTCACCCGTGAGCAGGTGCGTCAGATCGCCGAGCAGAAGCAGGCCGACCTGAACGCGAACGACGTCGAAGCGGCAGAGAAGATCATCGCCGGCACTGCCCGTTCCATGGGCATCACGGTCGAAGCGTAAGGGCGGCAGGAACATGGCACAGAAGTCAAAGGCCTACCGGGCCGCGGCCGAGAAGATCGAGGCCGGCAAGTACTACACCCCCAGCGAGGCCGTCAACCTGGCCCGCGAGACGGGTTCGTCGAAGTTCGACAGCACCGTCGAGGTCGCGCTCAAGCTCGGCGTCGACCCCCGCAAGGCGGACCAGATGGTGCGCGGCACCGTCATCCTCCCGCACGGCACCGGCAAGACCGCCCGCGTCATCGTGTTCGCGACGGGTCCGGCCGCTGAGGCCGCGATCGCCGCAGGCGCCGACGAGGTCGGTGGCGACGAGCTGATCGAGAAGGTGGCCGGCGGCTACACCTCGTTCGACTCCGCCGTCGCGACCCCGGAGCTCATGGGCAAGGTCGGCCGTCTCGGAAAGGTGCTCGGCCCCCGCGGCCTCATGCCCAACCCGAAGACCGGCACCGTGACGCCCGACGTCGCGAAGGCCGTCAACGAGATCAAGGGCGGAAAGATCGAGTTCCGCGTCGACAAGCACTCCAACGTGCACTTCGTCGTCGGCAAGGCCGCGTTCACCCCCGAGCAGCTCGACGAGAACATCGCCGCGGCGCTCGAAGAGGTCGTCCGCCTCAAGCCGAGCTCCTCGAAGGGCCGCTACATCCAGAAGGGCGCCGTCTCGACGACCTTCGGCCCGGGCATCCCGCTCGACGTCAACGCGATCTAGCTCGCGTCTGCAGCACCCCGGAAAGGGCCCGCCTCACGGCGGGCCCTTTCTGCGTCTTGAGCAGGAACTACTCATACCTGTCGGGACGCTTGTGGGGCGACCATCGGAGGGCGCGGACGTCGCGTGATCCCTACGGAGGTACTGCCATGGACGGCTCATCACTGACCCAGACCGCTCGGTCTCGCGCGAGGAAGCTCGGCCTGGCGTCGTTGATCGTGGGCGTGGTCCTCGGCACGGTCGGTGCTGTGGGCCTGGCGAGCCCTGCGACGGCGTCGGTCACGCTGGTGGGGGCCGGGTGTCCGCAGGGCGTCGCCGCCAAGGGCTTCCCGATCGAGCCACTCGAGGTGAAGGCCCCCAGTGTCCTCAGACTGACCGGCGGGGCGTTGCCGCCGGGCGTTCAGCTCAACGCGCCGGGGCAGGTGCTCTTCGGAGAGCCGAGCCAGTTCGGCGACTACCAGTTCCGGCTCCAGCTCGATGCGACTCTGCCCGACGGCACGGTGCAGAGCTCGGTGGCGAACTGCACCATGACCGTGCAGGCCGCGCCGACGGTCAGCCGCATCGCGGGCACCGACCGGTACGCGCAGGCGATCGCCGTGTCGTCGGGCGCGTTCGCCTCGTCGCAGATCGCCTACGTCGCCACCGGCGAGAAGTTCGCCGATGCTCTCAGCGCCAGTGCCGTAGCGGCCTGGCGGCGCGGGCCGCTGCTCCTCACCCCGAAAGACTCGGTTCCGAGAGGGCTCGTCGCCGAGCTCAAGCGACTGGGCGTCAAGGACGTGGTCGTGGTGGGAGGCAAGGAGGCGGTCTCCGAGACCGTCGCCCAGGCACTTGCGACCGGGTCGGGCGCAGCCGTCACGCGCATCGGCGGGGCCGACCGGTTCGAGGTGTCCCGCGCACTGATCGGCGACAGCCGGTTCGGCATGTCGAAGTCGACGTCGATGTTCGTAGCGACGGGCGTGAATTTCCCCGATGCTCTGACTGCGGCGCCGGCAGCCGTGCAGGACGGGTCGCCCGTGCTGCTGGTGAACGGGGGAGCCACCGCGCTGACCCCCGCCGAGTCGACCTTCCTCCTCGACTTCGGGGTGCGCGAGGTGACGGTGACCGGTGGCCCCCTGTCGGTCAGTGACGCCCTGCTGAAAGACCTCACCGTGCGGTTCGCGGCCGAGCGGCTGTCGGGCAGCGACCGCTACGAGACGGGTGCGGTCGTCAACCATGACGTGTTCAAGAGCGCGTCCTCGGTGTTCATCGCCAGCGGCGCGACCTTCCCCGACGCTCTGAGCGGCGGAGTCTCCGCGGGAGCGAGCCATAATCCGCTCTACATCACCACTCCCGAATGCCTCAGCCCGGCGGTCTGGTTCGAGATCGGGCGACTGGCTCCGACCAAGGTCTTCGTGCTGGGAGGCACGTCGGCCCTCAGCTCCGCGATCGACACCCTCGAGCCCTGCGGCCTCGACTGACCACTCCGACCCGACGCGACCAGGCAGGCCGGGTTGCGGGTCGGGTCGTGTTGCGAGGGGCAGGAGGGAGCGGCCCGGGTAGGTTGGGGGCATGGCGACCAGGGTACGACGGGCGCGTCCGGAGGACGTGGGGATCGTCGCTGCCGTCGCCGCCGAGACCTTCGAGCTGGCGTGCCCGCCGACGACCTCCGCGGAGGCCATCGCCGCTTTCGTCGGCGAGAACCTGTCGGAGGCGCGCTTCGCCGAGTATCTGGCCAGTGGCAGCCACACGATCCTGCTGGGCGACATCGACAACCAGATCGCCGGCTACACGATGCTCGTGGCGGGGGAGCCAACCGACCCGGACGTCGCGGCCGCGGTCGTTCGCCGGCCGACGGTCGAGATCAGCAAGTGCTACGTGCGGGCGAAGTTCCACGGTCAGGGCGCCTCGCGGGCGCTGATGGAGGCCTCGATCGAGGAGGCCCGGGCAGCGGGCGCGGCCGGGGTGTGGCTGGGAGTGAACCAGCAGAACTCCCGTGCCATCCACTTCTACGAGAAGAGCGGCTTCACGAAGGTGGGAGTGAAGCACTTCCTCGTGGGCGACGAGCTGCACGACGACTTCGTGCTCGAGCACCCCCTCGACTCCTGACCCGGTAACGTCTGACCGGGTAGCCCTGAGTAGCAACTGCTCATAACGCATCGGCACTCGCGGGGGCCAGCCTGGGCTCACCTGATCCGAAACGAGCCCTCATGCGCTGCGTCACCTTCGTCCTCGTGCTGCTGCTGGCCGCGCTCGGGCAGATGGCGCTTCCGGAGTCGGTCGGCGCATCCAGGGGCGAGGAGCGGGTCGGCGGGCTGCCGCGGCCCGAGCGGTTGGGCGGGTTGGATCGGTACGCCGGGGCCGTCGCCGCATCGGTGGCCATGGGGTTGCGGCACGTCGAGACCGTCTACGTGGCGAGCGGCGAGAACTTTCCTGATGCGCTGAGCGCGGCGTCGGTCGCCGGCATCAACGGGGCCCCGCTGCTTCTCACAGCGCGCGAGACGCTGCCCGACGTCGTTCGGCGGGAGATCGCTCGGCTGACTCCCGCGACGGTGGTCGTGGTGGGCGGCGAGCTGGCGGTGTCCGAGGTGGTGGCGCTGGAGCTGTCGCGCGCGGCGACGGGTGCGACGGTGACACGCATCACGGGAACCGATCGGTACGAGGTGTCGCGGCGGCTGGTCTCCGACCCGAGCGTCGGGGCGGCGGGCTCGCCGCGGATGATCGCCGCGACCGGGCGGCAGTTCCCCGACGCGCTGAGCTCGGCGCCGGTGGCGGCGAAGCTCTCGTCGCCGGTGGTGCTCGTCGACGGGCTCGAGGCCGAGCCGACCGCAGCCGAGACGGCGCTGCTCGCGGAGATGGCGACGACGAGCGTGCTCCTGGCGGGCGGCACCGCGTCGATCTCCGCTCCGCTCGAGACGGCAATGAAGCGCACCGTGCTGACGCAGCGCTTCAGCGGCGGGGACCGCTTCGCCACGTCGGTGGCGCTGAACGCCACCTTCACCGAGGCGAAGATCGCGTATCTGGCGAGCGGGCAGTCGTTCCCCGACGCGCTGAGCGGCGGGCCCCTCGCCGCGCGGTTCGAAGCCCCGCTCTACCTCGTTCGGCAGGACTGCGTTCCCCAGGTGGTGCTCGATGACCTCGCACGCCTGGCACCCGAGAAGATCGTGCTGCTCGGCGGCTCGCTCGTTCTCACCGCCGGTGTCGAGTCGCTGACGCCCTGCCCGTAGAGCGTCAGCGCGGGCCCAGAACGGCGCGGGCTCAGAACGGCGCGGGCCCAGAACGGCGCGGGCCCAGAACGGCGCGAGTTCAGAAGGGAAGCGCCGCGATCTGCAGCACGAGCTTGCCCCGGGTGTGGCCGCCCTCGAGCGCGCGGTGGGCCGCGGCGGCCTCCGCGAGCGGGAAGACGCGGTCCACGTGCACGTGCACGTCGCCCGAGTCGATCAGGCGGGCGATGACGGCGAGCGTCGCGGCGTCGGGGGCGACCTTGAAGGTCGTCGCGCGCATCCCGGCGGCTGCGGCCTCGGCCTCGAAGGTCGGCCAGCTCCCCGTCGGCGCGTTGACGATCAGCCCACCGGGGCGGAGGGTCGAGAGCGAGCGGGTGCCGGTCGAGTCGTGCACGTTGCCGACCAGGTCGATCACGACGTCCTGGTTCGACACCTGCTCCTCGAACGGGCCGGCGGCGTAGTCGAGCACCGTCGACGCCCCGAGCTCGCGCAGGAAGCCCTGGTTCGCCGCCGATCCGGTGGCGGTCACCCGGGCGCCGAAGTACGAGGCGAACTGCACCGCGAAATGACCGACGCCGCCGGCACCGGCGTGGATGAGCATCCGCTGACCCTCGTGCGCCTTCGCCAGCTCGACCACGAGGCCCCAGGCGGTGAGCGCCGCGAGCGGCACGGCGGCCGCCTCGACCAGCGAGAGCGACTTGGGCTTGCGGGCCACCTGCAGCGTCGGGGCGGCGACGTACTCGGCGTACGAACCGGCCCCGCGCGGCACCGACATCATGCCGTAGACCTCGTCGCCGACGTTCAGCGGATGCCCGGCGAACGGCGTCTCCACGACGACGCCCGCGAAGTCGTAGCCCAGGATGCACGGCAGCGAGGGGATGGCGTAGGCCACTCCGTTCCCGGCCCGGGTCTTCGCATCCAGCGGGTTGATGCCGGCGGCGGCGACCTTCACGAGCACCTCGGAGTTCACCCGCACGGGGGAGTCCACGGTGCCGGCGTGCAGCTCCGACGCGTCGCCGAAGGAGTCGAGCAGCACGGCCCGCATCGTCTTCGGGTGGGTGAGGGTGGGACTCGAGGTGCCCGGCGATCCACTCCACTGCTCGATCATCCACTGCCCTTCCGTCGTGTTCCGTGGTGCATGGGGAGAGCTCGGGCCACCCGCCTCGCTGCGTCGCCGATTCGGCTGCTCCCACGCTAGGGTCCGAATGATTCGCCGGTGTTTCCGGAACGTCACCGAGGTGCAAACTCGGCGGCTCCGGGTTAACATTCGGTGAAGCCGGCCGGCGCTGCCCACGGGGTCGACCGGTCGCCGCAGACGACGATGCCGCCGCAGAGAAGAGACCGCCCGATGACCCGAGCCCGAGCGGCGGCCCTCACCCTTGCCGCGGCGCTGGCGGCGGTGGGCCTCGTCCTGATCTGGGTCGCCCGCCTCTCGGCCGACCGCTATCTCTACGTCAGCGAGCTCGGCGCGATCGGCGAGCCGACGGCCGACGTCTTCCGCTGGGCGATGACGGCGGTGGCGGTCGGGGCGGCGATCGCCGCGCTCGCGATGCCCGCGGGGGCGCTGACACCGCGCGGCCGCGTACTCAGGGCGGTTCCGCCCGCCGTGGTGCTGCTCGCGGCGGCGGCCGCCTTCGGCCTCGCCTCCCAGGTCACCTGCACACGCTACTGCCCGCTCCCGGTGGGCCCCGGCTTCACCTGGCAGGACCTCGTGCACACCACGGCCGCGGTCATCGGCTTCGCCGGCGCGTCCTGGGTGATGCTGCAGGTGGCGTCGGATGCGCGGCTGAAGCGCCTCGCCCGGTTCTCCCTCGTGGCGGCGCTCGCCGTCGCGCTCATCGCCGCCACCGGGGGCATCCTGTCGCTTCTCCGCTTCGGCACCGAGGTGGGTGGCCTGCTCGAGCTCGTGGCGACGACGGTGGCGCTGACCTGGCTCGTCGGACTGTCCCTGTTCCTCGCGATCGAGACGTCGTCAGCGAGCCCCGGCGAAGAGTCGAGGACGAGTGAGGCCGTCGACGCGGTTCAGCGCCGAGCCCCCGAGCGCGTCGACCTGCCTCCCGCGGTCTACTGAGCGCCCCACCCCAGCCACGAACCGACCCCCACTCGGGTCGCCCGCACGTACGCCCCGTACCCGTCGTCCCGCGCCGGCAACGGGATGCTCGCCGCCCCGTCGAGCTCGTCCATCCACTGCTCGGCCACCGACACCGGATGCACCAGATCACGCGGTGCCCACGCGATCGCCGTCGGCACCCCGATCGACGCCAGGCTCTCCGAAGCGGAGAATGCCACCGACCGCGGGATCTCGATCAACCGCCGAGCCCGCGAAGCAGCACCAGGCGACCGGAACTGCTCCAACAGCCCTTCGGCCCCGAGCGGTGACTCCTCGAGGGCCTGCCGGTAGAGGGCGGTGCCCCGGAACGAGCGCTCCCCCTCGACCGCCCCGAGCCGCGAGAGCAGCGACCCGATCACGGGGAACGGCAGCAGGTTCCGCGGCAGCGGCACGTCGGTGAAAGCCGGCCGCACGAAGACCACCCGGCCGATGGCGAGCGCATCCGGCGCCGAGGCCGCAGCGGCCAGCGCGAGCCGCAGCGCGATCCCCGCGCCCATCGAGATGCCGATCACCGTGAGCGGGGCATCGCCCACCGACGACCGCACCCGCGACGCCACATCCGACGCGAGCGCCTCGAGCGAGAACGCCGATGCCGGCCCCGTCACCCGCTGATCGTCACCATGGGCGCGCACGTCGGGCGCCAGCACGGTCTCGGTCGGCGGGATGATCGGAGAGAACAGCGACAGCGGCTGCGCGGGCGACCCGCCGAGGCCGTGCAGGAGCAGCGTGGTCACACGCGGCCCCGTTCCCCGCGCATCCACGCCAGCAGCTCGTCGGCCCGCCGCACGAGCAGCTCGATCTGCGACTCGTCGCGGTCGACCCACTGGCAGCGCGGGTCGGACGCCAGCGGCACGAAGTCGACGTGCTGCTCCCACACCACCAGCGTGCGCTCGGCGCCCAGCACGTACTGCTGCCACCACACCTGCCGCAGGTACGAGCGTGGGATGCGCGTCCACGGCTTCGACGTCGTCTTGATCTCGGCCAGCTCGAGCGACCCCTCGGGCGTCACCCGGATGCCGTCGGGTGTGGCGAGGTGCCTCCGCTCCCGGGCGGCGTGGAAGAGGGCGACGCTCGGCTCGATCAGGTGCTCCTGCAGCACCCACGCGGCGATCTCGGGCTCGCGGGCCCGGCCGTGGTCGGTGAAGGCGTTGCCCCCGAAGCCCGAGCCGTTGAACTTCTCCCAGGCGACCGCGCGCACGGCCGCGTCGCTGGCGAGCCGTGCGGCATCCGTCGCCGTGACCCCGCGGCTGCGGGCGCGCAGCCACGCCACCCGGTCGGTCGAGGCCGCCACCAGCCGCGCGAGGTGCGGCGGCGGGGCCGGCGCGGGCACCGCGACCTCGTGCTCCTCCCAGGGGAAGGAGAGCAGGGTGTCGGTCACCCCTCCATTCTCACCCGAGCCACCGTCATCGAGGTCAGCCGGGCGGCACGGCGAGCGGATGCCCGCCCGCACGACCACGAGCGAAGGCCCCGACCGGCCCGACTCTCTCAGACGACGTAATGCCGACTCATAGACTCCTCATAGCCCACTGCCAATACTGGAGATGTGACTATCGACGGCTCCCTCCTCAGCGGTGACTCCCGCAGCAACCCGGCCAAGCAGCCCCGCCTGCGACGGGCTGACGGCTCGCCCGTGCGCGCACTCGTCGTCGACGACGAGAACACCCTCACCGACCTGCTCTCGATGGCGCTGCGCTACGAGGGCTGGGAGGTCAAGACCGCGAGCGAGGGCCGCCAGGCGATCACGATCGCCCGCGAGTTCCGCCCCGACGTGATCGTGCTCGACGTGATGCTGCCCGACATCGACGGGCTGCAGGTGCTGAACCGCATCCGCGGCGACGGTCACGAGACCCCGGTGCTCTTCCTCACGGCGAAGGATGCGCTCGACGACCGCATCGCCGGGCTCACCGCCGGCGGCGACGACTACGTGACGAAGCCCTTCAGCCTCGAGGAGCTGGTGGCGCGCCTGCGCGGGCTCATCCGCCGCTCGACCCTCGTCGTGGCCGACGCCGACGACCCGATCGTCACCGTCGGCGACCTGGAGCTGAACGAGGACAGCCACGAGGTCTTCCGCGACGGCGACCCGATCGAGCTCACCGCGACCGAGTTCGAACTGCTGCGCTACCTCATGCGCAACCCGCGGCGCGTGCTGAGCAAGGCGCAGATCCTCGACCGGGTCTGGAGCTACGACTTCGGCGGCAAGTCGAGCGTGGTCGAGATCTACATCTCCTACCTGCGCAAGAAGGTCGACGCCGGCCGCACCCCGATGATCCACACGGTGCGCGGCGCCGGCTACCTGCTGAAGCCCGCGCTGTGACCCTGCGGCGCACGCTGATCGCCAGTGTGCTGGGCCTGATCGCCCTCGCCGGCGTGATCATCGGCGTCGTGAGCACCGTGGCGCTGAACGGCTACCTCGTGAACCAGCTCGACTCGCAGCTGCGGGAGGCGTCGAACCGCACCATCCAGAACATCACGGCCGGCTCGCAGGGCCCGCGCCCCGGCCTCTCGCTCGGCCAGGCCTCCGGCACCCTCGTGGCGGTCGTGTCGAACGGCGAGGCGACGGCCGGCGTCGTGCTGGCCCAGGACGGCGAGTCGCAGACCCTCACCGACGAGCAGCTCGCCGCGCTCGACGGGATCGGGGCCGAGGGGGCGTCCGATCTGACGCTGGCGCCGCAGAGCGCCCCCGAGACGATCACGCTGCCCGGACTCGGCAGCTACCGGGTCGAGTCCCAGACGGTCACGGCCGCGGGCGACCTCGTCGTCACCGGCCTCCCGCTCGGCGACCTCGAGGGCACCCTGCAGCAGCAGATCGTCGTGATCGTGATCGTCACCGCCGGTGCCATGGCGCTCGCGGCCGTGGCGGCGTTCCTGATCATCCGTCTCGCCCTGCGGCCCCTCGACCGGGTGACCGCCACCGCCACCCGGGTCGCCGAGCTGCCGCTCGACCGCGGCGACGTGGCTCTCGCCGAACGCGTTCCGGCCGACGACACCGACCCGCGCTCCGAGGTGGGCCGGGTGGGCCTGGCCTTCAACCGGATGCTCGAGCACGTCGCCTCGGCCCTGACCTCACGACAGCAGAGCGAGAACAAGGTGCGGCAGTTCGTGGCCGATGCGAGCCACGAGCTGCGCACACCGCTGGCGAGCATCCGGGGCTATGCGGAGCTCACCCGGCGCACCGCCCCCGAGCTGCCCACCGACGTGGCGCACTCGCTCGGCCGCATCGAGTCGGAGGCCACCCGCATGACCACCCTCGTCGAGGACCTGCTGCTGCTCGCCCGCCTCGACGCCAAGCCCGAGCTCGCGATGTCGGAGGTCGACCTCTCGCTGGTGCTCGTCGACGTCGTCAGCGACGCCCACGTGGCGGGCCGCGACCACGTCTGGGACCTCGAGCTGCCCGAGGAGCCCGTGACCGTGTCGGGCGACCCCGAGCGGCTGCACCAGGTCTTCGCCAACCTGCTGGCCAACGCCAGGGTGCACACGCCGCCCGGCACGCGGGTGACGGTCTCGATCGACGGCTCCGCCGGTGCTCCGGATGCTCCGGTCGCCCTCGTGCGCATCGCCGACGACGGCCCCGGCATCGCGCCCGAGCTCCTCCCGACGCTGTTCGAGCGCTTCGTGCGCGGAGACGTCTCGCGGTCACGGCACAAGGGCAGCACCGGACTCGGCCTCGCCATCGTCAAGGCGGTGGTCGACGCCCACGGCGGAACGGTCGACGTCGAGAGCGAGCCCGGATCGACGGTCTTCTCGGTGGCGCTGCCGCTGGCCGCCACCGCGCTGCCGCGACCGCGGTGAGCCGGCCGTGACGAGGGGTACGGTGAGACCATGACCGATCAGCAGAACGAGCCCATCATGGCCGGAGCCGACGACGCCGCACTCACCGAGAAGGTCGAGGGCGTGCTCGCCCAGGTCAAGGCCGATTCGCCCGACGCCTCCTCGGCCGAGATCGCCGAGCTGCTGCGCGAGCGCCTCGGCCAGGCCGGCCTCGAGGTCGACGACGAGGAGATCGGGCGCCTGGCCGCCTGGGAGGCCGGCGAGAGCTGATTTGCCATCGGCGGCCGGGTGCCTTAGGCTTCACGAGGCCAAAGACCGCCGGTCGTCGGTGTGCGCTGCTGAGAAGCAGAGTTCACCGGCCGAAGATTCGTGAGAGCGAAGACCTGCGCAGGTGTACGAAGTACGTCCCCAGCGTTCTGCTGTGTTCTCGCTCCGGCCTCCTGCGCCGGAGCTTTTTTCTTTCCTGTCCCAGAGCTCCTTCTCCAGGTGCACCCGGTGGTCGTCCCGGCCAACACCATCGATTACTAGGAGCGCCATGGCGAACAAGGAAGCCTCGGTTGCCGAGCTCACGGAACTGTTCCAGAGCTCGACCGCCGTTCTGCTGACCGAGTATCGCGGTCTCACGGTCGCCCAGCTGAAGCAGCTGCGCGGAAGCATCCGTGAGCACGCGTCATACGCCGTGGTAAAGAACACGCTGACCAAGATCGCGGCGAACAACGCCGGCATCTCGTCGTTCGACGACGAGCTCGCCGGTCCGTCCGCGATCGCCTTCGTCCACGGTGACCCCGTGGCCGTCGCCAAGTCGCTGCGTGACTTTGCCAAGGCAAACCCTCTTCTGGTCGTGAAGGGCGGGTACTTCGACGGTAACCCCCTGACCGCCGACGAGGTCACCAAGCTCGCCGACCTCGAGTCCCGTGAAGTCCTGCTGGCGAAGCTCGCCGGTGCCTTCAAGGCCTCGCTGTTCGGTGCCGCATATCTCTTCAACGCCCCGCTGTCGAAGGCCGTTCGCACGGTCGATGCGCTGCGTGAGAAGCAGGAGTCCGCGTCCTGAGCTCCGGCTCCAGCACGCGGTTGAACTAACTACCACAACAAGGAGAACAACATGGCAAAGCTTTCCACCGAGGAACTGCTCGAGGCTTTCAAGGAGCTCACGCTCATCGAGCTGAGCGAGTTCGTCAAGGCGTTCGAGGAGACCTTCGAGGTCACCGCGGCTGCCCCCGTCGCCGTCGCCGGCCCCGCCGCTGCCGGTGGCGCGCCCGCTGAAGAGGTCGAGGAGCAGACCGAGTTCGACGTCATCCTCGAGGCTGCCGGCGAGAAGAAGATCCAGGTCATCAAGGAGGTGCGCGCCCTCACCAGCCTCGGCCTCGGTGAGGCGAAGGCACTCGTCGACGGTGCTCCCAAGGCCGTCATCGAGGGCGCCAACAAGGAGACCGCCGAGAAGGCCAAGGCCCAGCTCGAAGAGGCCGGCGCCACCGTCACCCTCAAGTAGTCTTCTCTGCTTCGAAGCGGATGCCCGGGCCTCACGGCTCGGGCATCCGTCGGTTAACCGGCCGCCCCTGATCGGCGCGGCGGTCAGCGCCGCGGGGGAGCGGTGGACGAGCGGATGACCAGCCGCGCCGGCACGAAGGTGTGCTTCGACGGCGGCGTCCAGCCCGGCTCCTCCAGCTGGCGGATCACCCAATCGACCGCCTGCTCGCCCTGCAGGTCGGGCCGCTGCCCGATCGAGGTGAGCCCGAACATCTCGCTGAGCGGGTGGTCGTCGATGCCGATCACCGACAGGTCCTCCGGCACCGACAGTCCGAGCTCGCGCGCGGCGAGGATGACCCCGATGCCGACCTCGTCGCAGGCCGCGAACACGGCCGTGGGGCGGCGCCGCGGATCGCCGAGGAGCTGCTTGCCCACCCGGTAGCCGCCCGGTATGTCGAAGGGCGTCGCGACGTGCGAGTCGGGGTCGTAGCGGATGCCCGCCGCCTCCAGCGCCTCCCGGTATCCGCGCAGCCGCTTCGAGTGCACGTGGAAGTCCATCTGCTCGTCGATGTCGCCACCGACGTGCACGATCGCGCGGTGGCCGAGCAGCAGCAGGTGCTCGGTGGCGAGCCGCGCCGCCTCGATGTCGTCGATGCTCAGCGTCGGGATGCCGACCAGGGGGCCGCCGATCCCGGCGATCGGCTTGCCCAGCGCGAGCAGGCGCTCGGCCTCGGGAGCGGTGATCTCGAGGGTGACGGCGATCACCGCGTCGACCCGCTTGCGCACGAGGAAGTACTCGAAGACCCGGCTGCGCTCCTCGACCGTCTTGGTCGTGTTGTAGAGCATGAGGTCGTAGCCGCGATCGAGCAGGGCGCGCTCGACGCCCTCGATGATGCTGCCGAAGAACCACTGGTTGATCTCGGGGATGATCACCCCGACGTTGTTGGTGCGGCCGGTGACGAGGCTCGACGCGCTCGAGGAGACGACGTAGCCCAGCGTCGCGGCAGCGGCGGACACCCGGGTGCGCGTCTCGGCCGACACGTAGCCGCGGCCGCTCAGGGCGCGGGACACCGTGGCCTTGGACACCCCGGCCAGGGTCGCCACGTCTTCGATTCCCGACACGACGACCTCCTCGTCTTCTCGTGTGCAAACGCTTCCAGAATCCTAGTGCCACGCGGCGGCGGATGTGGAGGACCAGTTTCGCGATCACTCCCGCTTCTGCTAGCGTGAGAGCGCTCTCTCCGAACGGATCGTTACCTTCTCGAGACATCGAGGACGTCGCTTGTCATTTGGTGGGAGTTATGGAAAGGTTTCCCTACACGCGCCACCGAAGGCACCACTACGGAGCGCACTAACTCAATGAGGAGGAGATATGCGGTCACTTTCGCACCGCCGTGTCACAGCACCCATCGCCATCGCGGCGGGCCTCGGGCTCGCACTCGTCGGCTGCTCCGGCGGCGCCGGCGGCGGAGCGGCGGGCGGTGAGGCCGGTGAGGCCGACGGCGTCGTCACCGTCTACGGCACCATCGCCGACACCGAGGCCGAGCTTCTCGAACAGTCCTGGGCGGACTGGGAGAAAGAGAACAACATCGACATCCAGTACGAGTCGTCGAAGGAGTTCGAGTCCCAGATCGGCATCCGCGCGCAGGGTGGCAACCCGCCCGACCTCGCGATCTTCCCGCAGCCGGGTCTGCTCGCCGACCTCGCGTCGCGCGGCTTCATCCAGAAGGCTCCCGAGGGCGTCGAGAAGAACGTCGACGAGTACTGGTCGACCGACTGGAAGGCCTACGGCACCGTCGACGACACCTTCTACGGTGCGCCGCTGATGGCCAGCGTCAAGGGCTTCATCTGGTACTCGCCGAAGCAGTTCGCCGACAACGGCTGGGAGGTCCCGAAGACCTACCAGGAGATGGTCGACCTGACCGCGAAGATGCAGACCACCCTGGGCACCGCCCCGTGGTGCGCCGGCTTCGGCTCGGGCGACGCCACCGGCTGGCCGGGCACCGACTGGGTCGAAGACCTGGTGCTGCGCCAGAGCGGCCCCGACGTCTACGACCAGTGGGTCAAGAACGAGGTCAAGTTCACCGACCCCGCGATCAGCGACGCCTTCACCTCCGTCGGCGACATCCTGCTCAACCCGAGCTACGTCAACGCCGGTTTCGGTGACGTCAAGTCGATCAACGCGACCGCCTTCGGCGACGTGGCGAACGCCATGGCCGACGGCAGCTGCGCGCTGACCCACCAGGCCTCGTTCTTCGACGGCTTCCTGACCGACGCCGGAGCCACGGTCGGCCCCGACGCCGACATCTGGGCGTTCGTCACCCCCGCGGTGAACGAGGGCGAGACCGCCGTCACCGGTGGTGGCGAGATCGTCGGAGCGTTCTCGAACGACGCCGACACCGTCAAGGTGCAGGAGTACCTCTCGAGCCCCGAGTGGGCGAACAGCCGCGTGTCGCTGGGTGGCGTCATCTCCGCGAACAAGGGCCTCGAGGCCTCCAACGCGCAGAGCCCCATCCTGCAGCAGGCCATCGGCATCCTCCAGGACGAGAAGACCACGTTCCGGTTCGACGCCTCCGACCTGATGCCCGGTGCCGTCGGCGCCGGAACCTTCTGGAAGGGCATGGTCGACTGGATCAACGGCACTCCCCAGGAGGAAGTGCTCACGTCCATCGAGGGCGGCTGGCCGACCGAGTAGGTCGCCTGCCCGTCACGGTCGAATAAGAACCACTCGATCGAACGGTCACGACGAGGCCGCCCGAACCCTTTCGGGCGGCCTCGCCGCACCCCGGTGCTACGGTTGCCTCACGGTGCCGAGGGCACCGGGCCGTTCACCGAGTTCAGAGTCGCACTCGAAAGGTTTTCATGTCCGATTTCCTTCTCTGGGTGGGGAAGCTGCCCGCGCTGGCGCAGATCCCCATCGTCCTCATCGCGTTCGGCATCGTCGTCGCGCTGATCCTGTTCTTCGTGGAGATCGCTCCGCGAACCGGGCGCAAGTACACGATCATCCGTCTCGCGGTCTGCGTCATCGCCCCGTTCCTCGCCCTCGTGCTCGTGGGCTCGGTCTGGTGGGCGGCGCTCATCGCCGCGGCCCTCGGCCTGCTGTTCTTCTGGATCGACAAGCGGTCCTCGCAGGGTGCCGGCTATCTCTTCCAGCTCTTCGGCTTCCTGGCCCCCGCGATCATCCTGCTGGTGATCGGGCTCATCTACCCCACGGTCAAGACCGCGATCGACTCGCTGTTCTCGAGCCGCGGCAACTTCGTCGGGCTCGACAACTTCGCCTGGGTGCTCACGAACCCGCAGAACCTGCGGGTCATCCTGAACACCATCATCTGGGTGCTGGTCGTGCCGATCGCGTCGACCATCTTCGGTCTCGCCTACGCCGTCTTCATCGACAAGAGCCGTGGTGAGAAGTTCTTCAAGATCCTCGTCTTCATGCCGATGGCGATCTCGTTCGTGGGCGCGTCGATCATCTGGCGCTTCGTCTACACCTACCGTCCCGACGACCAGAGCCAGATCGGCCTCCTCAACCAGGTGGTCGTGTGGCTCGGCGGTCAGCCGGTGCAGTGGCTGCAGGAGTCCCCCTGGAACACCTTCTTCCTGATCGTCGTGCTCATCTGGATCCAGACGGGCTTCGCGATGGTCATCCTCTCGGCGGCGATCAAGGGCGTTCCCGCCGAGCAGCTGGAGGCAGCGGAGCTCGACGGCACCAACGCGTGGCAGCGCTTCACCAATGTGACGGTGCCGGGCATCCGCTCGTCGCTGATCGTGGTGCTCACCACCATCTCGATCGCCTCGCTGAAGGTGTTCGACATCGTGCGCACCATGACGGCGGGCGCGAACGAGACCAGCGTGCTGGCGAACGAGATGTACACGCAGTTCAAGAACTTCGAGTACGGGCGGTCGGCGGCCTTCGCCGTCATCCTCTTCATCCTGGTGATGCCGATCGTCATCTACAACGCCAGGCAGATCAAGAAGCAGAGGGAGATCCGATGAGCGCCGTGCAGCCGATCGACCTGCCGGTCGACAAGTCGACGAAGAAGCAGCTGAGGTCGGGCGAACGCGCGATCGAGCGCGACGAGACGGTGACCAAGCGCACCAAGCGCCGGCTCACCAGTCGCGGCGCGACGGTCGCCGCCCTGATCATCGCGGTGATCTGGACGATCCCGACCTTCGGTCTGCTGATCTCCTCGTTCCGCGAGCGGAACGACATCCAGACCTCGGGCTGGTGGACGATCTTCGAGAACTGGGGCTTCACCCTCGACAACTACGTCGAGGTTCTGGGCTCCGGCAACTCCTCGGTCACGATCGCCTCGTCGTTCGTGAACTCGATCGCCATCACCATCCCGGCGACGCTGATCCCGCTGGTGATCGCGGCCCTGGCCGCCTACGCCTTCGCGTGGATCGACTTCAAGGGCAAGGACTGGCTGTTCATCGGCGTCTTCGCGCTGCAGATCGTGCCGATCCAGATGGCCCTCGTGCCGCTGCTCAGCCTGTTCTCGCGCGGCGTGGCCGTCGGTGACGACTGGATCTTCTCAGGAGTGCCCTCCAACGGCACCTTCTCGCAGGTCTGGATCGCGCACACGATCTTCGCCCTGCCGCTCGCGATCTTCCTGCTGCACAACTTCGTGTCGGAGATCCCGCGCGAGGTCATCGAGGCGGCTCGCGTCGACGGCGCCGGTCACGGGCAGATCTTCTTCCGGATCATCCTGCCGCTGACCATGCCGGCGCTGGCGTCGTTCGCGATCTTCCAGTTCCTCTGGGTCTGGAACGACCTGCTGGTGGCGCTGATCTTCGCCGACGGCGGGGTGGCCCCGATCACCAAGCTGCTGGCCGAGATCACGGGCTCGCGCGGCCAGGACTGGTACCTGCTCACGGCGGGTGCGTTCGTGGCCATCATCGTGCCGCTGATCGTGTTCTTCGCCCTGCAGCGGTTCTTCGTTCGGGGGCTCCTGGCGGGTTCCACCAAGGGCTGACGCGCTCGCGCACGCATCGCGGTCACCGACGCTCTCACGGGCTCGGTGGCCGCGATTCGTGCGTGAGGCCACGTTCGGGTTTCGCCCTGGGAGGACGGTGACGGCGGCGTCGGTGGTGCGGCGTACTGTCATCACTATGAGTGGAATGGGCGGCGGTGGCCGCATGAGCGCCGTCGCGGCCGCGGGCGGGCGCACCCGCGTCGGCGGCGGCGGTGGGGGTGGCGGCGGTGGCCGCGTCTCCAGCGGTGACCGCGACGCGCAGCGCGCCGCGAACGCGGAGGCGCCGAAGATCCCGAACCTGCTGCGGCGCATCGGGGAGCTGTTCCGGCCCTACCGTCCGGCGCTCACCGTCACCGCGGTGCTCGTGCTGATCGGGGCCGCCCTCACCGTGCTGCCTCCGCTGCTGACGCAGCAGGCCTTCGACCTGGGCCTGTTCCCGGCCGGCGGGCCGAACATCCCGATCCTGTTCGAACTGGTCGGCGCGATGGTGCTGATCTGGATCGTGTCGGCCGCCCTCGGCGTGTGGCAGACGTACCTCACGGCCCGGGTCGGCAACAGCGTGATGGGCGATCTGCGCATCCGGCTGTTCACCCACCTGCAGCGCATGGAGCTCGCGTTCTTCACCCGCACCAAGACGGGCATCATCCAGTCGCGGCTGCAGAACGACGTGGGCGGCGTGGCCAACGTGCTCACCAACACCGTCTCGAGCGTGCTCGGCAACACGGTGACGGTGATCGCGGCGCTCGTCGCGATGCTGCTGCTGAGCTGGCAGCTCACGGTGGTCGCGGTCATCCTGATGCCGCTGCTCGTGCTCGTGCAGCGCCGGGTCGGCCAGGTGCGGGCGCGCATCGCGGGCAAGACGCAGGAGTCGCTGTCCGACATGACGGCCATCACGCAGGAGACGCTGAGCGTCTCGGGCATCCTGCTGGCCAAGAGCTTCAACCGTCAGGGCGCCGAGATCGAGCGCTACTCCGACGAGAACCAGAACCAGATCGCGCTGCAGGTGCGCCAGCAGATGAGCGGGCAGTGGTTCTTCGCCATCGTCAGCATCGTGCTCTCGGTGGTGCCGGCGGTCGTCTACCTCGCGTCGGGCTACCTCATCCAGGGCGGGGTCGACGTGACGGCGGGCACCATCGTCGCGTTCACCACCGTGCAGGCGCGGCTGACCTGGCCGCTCCTCGGGCTGATGCGGGTCGGGCTCGACCTGCAGACCTCGGGCGCGCTGTTCGCCCGCATCTTCGAGTACCTCGATCTCAAGCCCACGATCGCCGATGCTCCGGATGCGGTGGACCTGCCCCATGGGGGCGGTGCCGAGCGCGCGGGGCGGGTCGAGTTCGACCACGTGAGCTTCGTGTACCCCGACGGGGAGGTCGAGCATCCGACCCTCGACGACGTCTCGTTCGCCATCGAGCCGGGGCAGTTCGCCGCGTTCGTCGGGCCCTCGGGCGCCGGCAAGACCACGGTGTCCTACCTCGTGCCGCGCTTCTACGAGGCCACGTCGGGGGCGGTGAAGGTCGACGGGTACGACGTGCGGGACCTGCGGCAGGAGTCGCTGATCGACCGGCTCGGCATCGTCAGCCAGGAGACCTACCTCTTCCACGCCACGATCGCCGAGAACCTGCGCTACGCCAAGCCCGAGGCGACCGGCGAGCAGCTGGCGGCGGCGGCGCGGGCGGCGAACATCCACGACCGCATCATGAGCTTCCCCGAGGGGTACGAGACGCTCGTCGGTGAGCGCGGCTACCGGCTCTCGGGCGGCGAGAAGCAGCGCATCGCCATCGCACGGGTGCTGCTGAAAGACCCCGCGGTGCTCATCCTCGACGAGGCGACGAGCGCGCTCGACTCCATCTCGGAGCGCGTGGTGCAGGATGCGCTCGACACCGCCGCGCGCGGCCGCACCACGATCGCCATCGCCCACCGGCTGTCGACGATCGTGAACGCCGACGTCATCTTCGTGGTCGACGCGGGCCGCATCGTCGAGTCGGGCACGCACGAGCAGCTGCTGGCGCGCGGTGGCTCGTACGCGGCGCTCTACGCGCAGCAGCTCACCACGGCCTGACCCGGACCAGTGGGGCGGGCCGCGCCAGCTCGCCACGGTCTGACCAAGTCGGTGCCGCCGACTGCGCAACACCGGCCCACCACGGCCTGAGCCGCACAGGTGGCGCGGGCCGCACCGCCGCCGGCTGCCCCGCACCGGCCCACCACGGCCTGACCCGGTCGGCGCCGCCGGCTGCCCCGCACCGGCCCACCACGGCTGAGCCGGTCCTCCTCTCGGCACCCTCGGCGGTGGGGGTGCGTTCCGTCGTGCTGATGCGTTCGGAATATTAGCGTTCACATTAGGGCCTGCAGCCGCCCAGCACCAGCCTGATTCCGGTTATCGATTCGTTACCGAATTGCCAATTGTGAAGGCTCACATTTTGTGAGTACCATGACGCACCGGCCCCGACGTGGCGGCCGACCCGGCACCATCACGCAGCACGACGCGGCCGGGACGATGAACAGAGAGGTTCACCATGAAGAAGAAGTTCCTCGGTCTCGCCGCGGCCGGAGCGATGCTCCTGACGCTCGCGGGCTGTGCCGGCGGCGGCACCAGCGCCGGCAGCTCCGAAGGCCCCAAGGCCGCCGACCAGCTCGTCGTCGGCTTCTCGCAGGTCGGCTCCGAGAGCGGCTGGCGCACGGCCAACACGACCGACATCCAGGCCGCGTTCAAGGACGCCGGCATCGAGCTGAAGTTCTCCGACGCGCAGCAGAAGCAGGAGAACCAGATCAAGGCGATCCGCTCCTACATCCAGCAGGGTGTCGACGTGATCGCGTTCTCGCCGGTCGTCGAAACGGGCTGGGACGCGGTGCTGAACGAGGCGAAGGCCGCGAACATCCCCGTCGTGCTCACCGACCGCGCGGTCGACTCGGCCGACGACTCGCTCTACGAGAGCTTCCTCGGCTCCGACTTCGTCGAGGAGGGCAAGAAGGCCGGCGAGTGGGTGCTCGAGGAGTACAAGGACTCGACCGAACCCGTCAAGATCATTCAGCTCGAGGGCACCACGGGCGCCGCGCCCGCCATCGACCGGGCCGAGGGCTTCGCCGACGCCATCAAGGGCGACGACAAGTTCGAGGTCGTCGCCAGCCAGACCGGTGACTTCACGCGTGCCGGCGGCAAGCAGGTCACCGAGGCTCTCTTGAAGTCGAACCCCGACGCCAACCTGATCTACGCCCACAACGACGACATGGCGCTCGGCGCCATCGAGGCGATCGAGGCGGCCGGCCTGAAGCCGGGCGTCGACATCAAGATCGTCAGCGTCGACGCGGTGAAGGACGGCATGCAGGCCCTCGCCGATGGCAAGATCAACTTCATCGTCGAGTGCTCGCCCCTGCTCGGCAAGCAGCTCGTCGACATCGTGAACCAGATCAACGAGGGCGAGACCCCCGAGAAGCGCATCATCACCGAGGAGACCACCTTCACGAAGGACCAGGCCGCCGAGGCGCTGCCGACCCGTCAGTACTAGGCCGGCACCAGCTCCACCAGCTCCACCTGAGAGCGGTGACGGATGCGCGGCCCCACACCCCGCATCCGTCACCGCCTCACCACGAACCCGCACACCGCACCGCACCCCACCGCACACCGCACTCCCTCGAAGAAGAGAGAACTCATGACCGAACCAGTCGTGGAGATGAGCGCCATCTCCATCTCCTTCCCGGGGGTGAAAGCGCTCGACGACGTCAGCTTCCGCATGTTCCCGGGCGAGGTGCACTCGCTGATGGGCGAGAACGGCGCCGGCAAGTCGACGCTGATCAAGGCGCTCACCGGCGTCTACCCGATCGACAGCGGCACCATCGTCGTCGACGGGGAGACCGTGTCGTTCACCGGTCCCGCCGCCGCCCAGGCCGCCGGCATCGCGACGGTCTACCAGGAGGTCAACCTCCTGCCGAACCTCTCGGTCGCCGAGAACATCCTGCTCGGCCGCGAGCCCCGCCGCTTCGGCTCGATCGACGGCCGCGCCATGCGCCGCCGCGCCGCCGAGCTGCTCGACGGCCTGAACCTCGACATCGACCCGGGCTCGCTGCTCGGCTCGCACTCCCTCGCCATCCAGCAGCTCGTGGCCATCGCCCGCGCGATCAACGTCGACGCGAAGGTGCTGATCCTCGACGAGCCGACCTCGAGCCTCGACGCCGACGAGGTGGCCGAGCTCTTCCGGGTGATCCGCTCGCTCCGCGACTCCGGCGTCGCCATCCTCTTCGTCTCGCACTTCCTCGACCAGATCTACGAGATCACCGACCGGCTCACCGTGCTTCGCAACGGCCGGCTCGTGGGGGAGTACCTCACCGAGGAGCTCCTGCGCATCGACCTCGTGCAGAAGATGATCGGCAAGGAGCTGACCGTCCTCGACGAGATCGGCCGCAAGGCGCACGCCGCCGATGCCGACGGAGGCGCGGCCGACCGTCCCGCCGACTTCGCCCGGGCCGAGGGCCTGGGCCGGAAGGGCGCCATCGAGCCGTTCGACCTCGTGATCGGTGAGGGCGAGGTGATCGGCCTGGCCGGTCTGCTCGGCTCCGGCCGCACCGAGCTGGCGCGCATCCTGGGCGGCATCGACCGCGCCGACTCGGGCACGCTGACCGTCGGCGGCGCCGGCTCGAAGCTGCGCACACCGCGCCAGGCCATCTCGCGCCGCATCGCGTACTCCTCCGAAGACCGCCGCGGCGAGGGCATCATCGACGAGCTCACCGTGCGCGACAACATCGTGCTGGCCCTCCAGGCCGACCGCGGCTGGTTCCGTCCCATCCCGAAGAAGCGCCAGGAGGAGCTCGCGCAGAGCTACATCCAGGCCCTGAACATCCGGCCCGCGAACCCCGACGCGCTCGTGCGCAACCTCTCCGGCGGCAACCAGCAGAAGGTGCTGCTCGCCCGCTGGCTCGCCATCGCGCCCCGGCTGCTCATCCTCGACGAGCCGACGCGCGGCATCGACATCGGCGCCAAGGCCGAGATCCAGAAGCTCGTCTACACGCTCGCCGAGAACGGCATGAGCGTCGTGTTCATCTCGGCCGAGCTCGAGGAGGTGCTGCGCCTGGCGCACCGCGTCGTGGTGCTCCGTGACCGCCGCCTCGTCGCCGACATCGAGAACGACGGCCTCACCGTCGACGCGCTGCTCGCGCTCATCGCCGACGGGTCAGTGGCCGAGGAGGGCGGGGTTCCGGATGCCCTGACCGCCGACTCCGGCTCGGGCGCCGGCCGCGCATCCGTCGCCGACCCCGGCCCCGCACACGACAGCGGCCCCGCAGCCGACCCCGCCCCCCTCGAGACCTCGGGAGACCGACGATGAACGCCCTGCTCCTCCGCACCGTCTCGAGCCGGCTGTTCTGGCCGATCGTGATGCTGCTCGTCCTCGTGTTGATCAACGTGATCGCCTTCCCCGACTTCCTCACCGTGACGGTGAAGGACGGGCACCTGTTCGGCTCGATCGTCGACATCCTGCGGAACGGGGCACCGACCCTGATCATCGCGGTCGGCATGACGCTCGTGATCGCGACCCGCGGCATCGACCTCTCGGTCGGCGCGGTGGCGGCGATCTCGGGGGCCGTGGCCTGCTCGATCCTGCTCGGCTCCTCCGACCCGGGCAACCCGGCGACCGTCGCGGTCGCGGTGATCGTCGCGCTCGTCATCTCGCTCGTGCTCGGCGTCTGGAACGGGTTCCTCGTCTCGGTCATCGGCATCCAGCCGATCATCGCGACGCTCATCCTGATGACGGCCGGCCGCGGTGTGGCGATGCTGATCACCGAGGGGCAGATCCTCACCGTCGACAGCGCGCCGTTCAAGGAGCTCGGCTCGGGCTTCTGGTTCGGCATCCCGGTCGCCGTCGTGATCGGCGCCGTGATCTTCGCGGTCGCCGCCCTGCTCACCCGGCGCACGGCGCTCGGCATGCTGATCGAGTCGGTCGGCATCAACCCCGAGGCCAGCCGTCAGGCCGGTGTGCGGGCGCGAGTGCTGCTGTTCACCGTCTACGCGTTCTGCGCGCTGTCGGCCGGCATCGCCGGGCTCATCCTGACGGCCAACCAGACGGCTGCCGACGCGAACAACACGGGCCTGTTCATCGAGCTCGACGCCATCCTCGCGGTGGTCATCGGCGGCACCTCGCTCGCCGGGGGCCGCTACTCGCTGGCGGGCACGCTCGTCGGGGCGCTGGTCATCCAGACCCTCGTCACCACGGTGTACACGGTCGGCATCCCGCCGATCGTCACGATGGTCTTCAAGGCGGCCGTCGTCACGGCCGTCTGCCTGCTGCAGTCGCCCACCACCAACGCCGCGTTCTCCCAGCTGCGCCAGCGGCTCGCCGCCCGCACCGCCCGAGTCAAGGAAGCAGCCGCATCATGACCGCCACCATCGACCGCCCCCGCACCGGGGCGCCCCTGCCGACCAAGCCCGGCCGCCCGCAGCGGCGCCCGGTCGACCGCCTGCGCGACGTGCTCACCAGCCCCAAGTCGGGCCCGGTGCTCGTCACCGCAGTGCTCTTCGTCGCCGTCTTCATCGTCGGCGGGGTGCGCTACAACGGGTTCTTCTCGGGCCAGGTGCTGCTGAACCTGTTCGTCGACAACTCCTACCTGATCGTGCTCGCGGTGGGCATGACCTTCGTCATCCTGACCGGCGGCATCGACCTCTCGGTGGGGGCGGTCGTGGCCCTGTCGACGATGATCGCGGCGAGTCTGCTGCAGACCGGGTGGTCGCCGGGGATCGTCATCCCGCTCATCCTGGTGCTGACCAGTGTGCTGGGTCTGCTGGTGGGCCTCATGATCCACGTCTTCAAGGTGCAGCCGTTCATCGCGACGCTCGCCGCGATGTTCCTCGCCCGCGGCCTCTGCTACGTGATCTCGAAGGACTCGATCTCGATCACCGAGCCCACCTTCGTGGCGCTCGCGGTGACGCGCATCCCGCTCGGCGGCGGCCTCAGCATCACCCCGAGCGTCGTGATCGCGCTCGCCGTGGTGATCGTCGCGGTGTGGGTGCTCGGCTTCACCCGCTTCGGCCGCACCGTCTACGCCATCGGCGGCAGCGAGCAGTCGGGCATGCTGATGGGCCTGCCGGTCGCCCGCACCAAGGTGATCGTGTACGTCGTGAGCGGCTTCTGCTCGGGCCTCGCAGGCGTGCTGTTCTCGTTCTACACGCTCTCGGGCTACCCGCTGACCGCGGTCGGCACCGAGCTCGACGCCATCGCCGCGGTGGTCATCGGCGGCACCCTGCTGACGGGCGGCTACGGCTTCGTGCTCGGGTCGGTGCTCGGTGTGCTGGTGCTCGGCGTGATCCAGACGATCATCACCTTCGAGGGCACGCTGTCCTCCTGGTGGACCAAGATCTTCATCGGCGCGCTGCTGCTCGTCTTCATCATTCTGCAGAAGGTGCTGACAGCTCGCAGGAGGTGAGAGTGCGGGGCCGACATAATACGTAGACGCGCGCGCATCCGGGCCGCCGATGAGGATCGACTGTGACTGAAGACGACAGGGCGCGAGCCGCCACGATCTTCGATGTGGCGCGCCTCGCCGGGGTCTCGCACCAGACGGTCTCCCGGGTGCTCAACGACATGCCGAACGTGCGGCCCGCCACGCGCCAGCGGGTCGAGAACGCGATCAAGCAGCTGCGCTACGTGCCCTCGCCGGCCGCCCGGGCGATGGTCACCCGGCGCTCGCGCACCATCGGCCTGATCACCACCGGTTCGGCCGACTACGGGCCGTCCTCGACCGCGCTGCACTTCAACGAGACGGCTCGGGATGCGCGCTACGCCGTGATCACCGCAGGGCTGCTCGAGGCCGACGCCGTGCACGTGCGCAGCGCGGCCGAGCTGCTGGTGCGGCAGAACGTCGAGGCGATCGTGCTGATCGTGCAGCAACGCGCGGCCGTGGAGGGCATCGCCGGGGTCGACCTCGGCGTGCCCGTGGTGGCCGTCGCCTCGGAGGACCGGGGGGTGCCGCACCGGGTGCAGCTCGACCAGTACGCGGGATCGCGCGCCGCCGTCGACCACCTCGCGGCGCTGGGGCACCGCGACATCCGGCACATCGCGGGCCCGGCCGACTCGATGGACGCCGCCGAGCGCCTGCGCGGCTGGTTCGGCGGACTCGCGGCGCACGGGCTGGTCAGCCGGGAGCCGATGGTGGGGGACTGGACGCCGGCGAGCGGCTACGCGCACGGGGTGCGGCTCGCGGCGGAGGGGGCGGCGACCGCGGTGGTGGTGGCGAACGACCAGATGGCGCTGGGGCTGATCCGCGCGTACACCGAGGCGGGGCTGTCGGTGCCGGGAGATTTGAGCGTGGTGGGGTTCGACGACATCCCCGAGGCGGAGTACCTGTCGCCGCCGCTCACGACGGTGCGGCAGGACTTCACCGTGCTCGGGCGGGCGGCGATGGAGACGGTGCTCGAGGTGCTCGGCGAGCGGCCGCCCGAGGCGGGCGCGATCGCGGCGGTCTCGGGCGTGTCGCTCGTGCAGCGCGCCAGCACGGCGCCCCCGGCCGCCCGCGCGCCGCGCGCGGCGGCTGCGCCCGCGCCCTCCCGCGGGCGCACCCTCTAGCCCGCCCACTCCTCCACCCTGGCGCGCGCTCGGCGAGTGGTCACTTTCGGCGCCGACACGCCGGGGCGAGGCGACAGAAGTGACCACTCGCGAGGGGGTGGGAGCAGGAGGGGCGGGGCGCTCGCCGGGCGGGAGGCATAATCGGGGGATGGTGAGCGCGGGCACGGGCGAGGGGGCGGCGCGGGTGCGCGCGGCCAGCGTGTTCGACGTGGCGAAGGCCGCGGGGGTGTCGCATCAGACGGTGTCGCGGGTGCTGAACGATCATCCGAGCCTCAGGCCCGCCACGCGCCAGAAGGTGCTCGACGCCATGCGGGAGCTCGACTACCGGCCGAACCTCGCCGCCCGGGCGCTGGTGACGAGTCGATCGCGGATCATCGGCATCCTCTCGACGTCGAGCGGGGAGTACGGCCCCGCCTCGAGCATCGCCGCCGTCGAGGCCGCCGCGCGGGCGCGGGGGTACAGCGTGAGCATCGCCAACGCCGACGGGGTCGACCAGCGGTCGATCGACGAGGCGCTCGAGCACCTCGTCGACCTCTCGGCCGAGGGGATCGTGGTCATCGCCCCGCAGCTGCAGGTGCTGTCGGCGCTGTCGGCGCGGTCGTTCCGCATCCCGTTCGTGACGTTGCAGACGCTGCGGCAGACCGACGGCGCCGAGCTCGCCCTCGACCAGGTGACGGGTGCGCGCCTCGCGACGGCGCACCTCGCCGAGCGGGGGCACCGCCGGATCGGGCACCTCGCGGGGGCGGTCGACTGGATCGACGCCGTCTCGCGCCGCGCGGGGTTCGCGGCCGAGCTCGAGACCCGTGGGATCGCCGTGGGCCCGGTGGCCGCCGGGGACTGGAGCGCGCCCTCGGGGTACCGGGCGGGGCAGGAGCTGATCGCCGCAGGCGTCACCGCGGTGTTCTCGGCCAACGACCAGATGGCGCTGGGGCTGCTGCACGCGGCGCACGACGCCGGGCTCGCCGTGCCGCGCGACCTGAGCGTGGTGGGCTTCGACGACACCCCGGAGGCCGCGCACTACCTGCCGCCGCTGACGACCGTGCGCCAGGACTTCGCCGAGGCCGGCCGCCGCGCGCTGGCGCGGCTGCTCGACGAGGACGGCACGAGCCCGTCGGTCGAGCCGGCGCTCGTCGTGCGGGCGTCGACGGCGCCGCCTCCGGATTGACCCTGGGATCGAGCATCCGGATGCCGTACACTCGCTACGGCGGCCCGTCATGTGATCGATCACATGCGGCGCCAGGACACCCCTCATCTCGACGAAGGAGCCCCGATGACGAGCGACAGCGACCCGGCCGACGCGATCCGCAGCGGCCGCGCCACCCTCGGAATCGAGCTCGGCTCGACCCGCATCAAGGCCTGCCTGATCGGCGACGACCCCACCGAGGTGCTCGCCGTCGGCAGCCACGCCTGGGAGAACGAGTTCGTCGACCGCGTCTGGACCTACTCCCTCGAGAGCGTCTGGAGCGGCCTGCAGGCTGCCTTCGCCGACCTCGTCGCCGACGCCGAGCGCCGCCACGGCGTGCGCCCCGAGACCTTCGGCGCCATGGGCGTCTCGGCCATGATGCACGGCTACCTCGCCTTCGACGCCGCCGGTGAGCTGCTCGTGCCGTTCCGCACCTGGCGCAACACCAGCACCGGCCCCGCCGCGGCGGAGCTGAGCGAGCTGCTCGGCGTGAACATCCCGCTGCGCTGGTCGATCGCGCACCTGCACCAGGCCGTGCTCGACCAGGAGCCGCACGTGCCGCAGCTCGACTCCGTCACGACCCTCGCGGGCTACGTGCACTGGAAGCTGACGGGCCAGAACGTCCTGGGGGTCGGCGACGCCTCGGGCATGTTCCCGATCGACTCGGCCACGAACGACTACGACGCCGAGCTGGTCGCACGCTACGACGCGCTCGCCGCCCCGACCGCTCTGCCGAAGACGCTCGTCGAGCTGCTGCCCGAGGTGCTGCCCGCCGGCCGCCCCGCCGGCACGCTGACGCCCGAGGGCGCGGCGCTGCTCGACCCGAGCGGGGGGCTCCGTCCGGGCGCGGTGCTCTGCCCGCCCGAAGGCGACGCGGGCACGGGCATGGTCGCCACGAACTCGGTGGCGCCGCGCACGGGCAACGTGAGCGCCGGGACGAGCATCTTCGCGATGGTCGTGCTCGAGCATCCGCTGGCCTCGGTGCACCACGAGCTCGACCTGGTGACCACGCCCGCCGGAGACCCCGTCGCGATGGTGCACTGCAACAACGGCGCGAGCGAGCTGGCTGCGTGGGTGGGGCTGTTCGGGCGGTTCGCCGAGGCCTCGAACCCCGGCGGGGCCGTCGACAGCGACGCCGTCTTCGACGTGCTGTTCCGTGAGGCACTCGCAGGCGCCCCCGACGCCGGCGGCCTGCTCGCCTACAACCACCTCGCCGGCGAGCCCATCGCCGGTCTGGCCGAGGGCCGCCCGCTCGTCGTGCGCACCCCCGACAGCGACTTCAGCCTCGCCAACTTCATGCGCGCCCAGCTCTACGGCGTGTTCGGCACCCTCGCCCTCGGCATGCGGGTGCTCGCGGGCGAGGGCGTCGAGCTCGACCGGATGTTCGCCCACGGCGGCATGTTCCGCACCAGCGGCGTGGCGCAGCGCTTCCTCGCCGGCGCCCTGGCGGCCCCGGTGTCGGTGGCCGAATCCGCGTCGGAGGGCGGAGCCTGGGGCATCGCGGTGCTCGCGGCCTACGTGCGGGCGGCCGAGCAGGAGGACGTGGCGCTCGACGTATTCCTCGACGAGCATGTCTTCGGGGGCGCCGTCTTCGAGACCTCCGAGCCCGACGCCGCCGATGTGGCCGGCTTCTCCGCCTACCTCGACCGCTACAGCGCCGGCCTCGCCGTCGAGCGCGCGGCAGTCGACGCCCTGACCCTGGAAGGACCCACCCGATGACCGACATCACCCCCGAGGTGCAGGAGGCGATCGACCGCGTGCGGAACGACGTCGCCGCCCTGCACGCCGAGCTCGTGCGCTACGGCCTCGTCGTCTGGACGGGCGGCAACGTCTCGGGCCGCGTGCCCGGCGCCGACCTCTTCGTGATCAAGCCGAGCGGCGTGCTGTACGACGAGCTGACGCCGGCGAACATGATCCTCTGCACTCTCGACGGCGAGGTCGTGGCCGGTTCGCCCGGCTCCGACCGCTCGCCCTCGAGCGACACCGCGGCGCACGCCTACGTGTACCGCAACATGCCCGACGTGGGCGGCGTGGTGCACACGCACTCGCCCTACGCCGTGGCCTGGGCCGCGTACGGCGAGCCCATCCCGTGCGTCACCACCGCGATGGCCGACGAGTTCGGCGGCGAGATCCCGATCGGGCCGTTCGCCATCATCGGTGACGACTCCATCGGCCGCGGCATCGTCGAGACGCTGAGCGGTCACCGCTCGCGCGCCGTGCTGATGAAGAACCACGGCCCGTTCACCATCGGCAAGGATGCGCGCGACGCCGTCAAGGCGGCCGTCATGGTCGAGGACGTCGCCCGCTCGGTGCTGTTCTCGCGCCAGCTCGGCACGCCGAACCCCATCCCGCAGCCGGCCATCGACTCCCTCTTCAACCGCTACCAGAACGTCTACGGACAAGACCCGACGGGATCACTCAATTGACCAAACTCAGCACCTCCCTCGACTCCTACGAGATCTGGTTCTTCACCGGCAGCCAGAACCTCTACGGCGAGGAGACGCTCCGCCAGGTGGCCGAGCAGTCGCAGCAGATCGTGGCCACCCTCGACGGCGCCGACGCCATCCCGGTGAAGATCGTCTGGAAGCCCGTGCTGAAGGACTCCGAATCCATCCGCCGCGCGGCCCTCGACGCCAACGCCGACGACAAGGTGATCGGCCTCGTCGCGTGGATGCACACCTTCAGCCCCGCCAAGATGTGGATCGCCGGGCTGGATGCGCTGCAGAAGCCCCTCCTGCACCTGCACACCCAGGCGAACGTCGAGCTGCCCTACGCCGAGATCGACTTCGACTTCATGAACCTGAACCAGGCCGCGCACGGCGACCGGGAGTTCGGCTACATCCAGACCCGTCTGGGCGTCGCCCGCAAGACCGTGGTGGGTCACGCGACGAACCGCCGCGTGCAGGACGAGATCGGCCAGTGGGCGCGCGCCGCCGCCGGCTGGCAGGCCGTCAAGACGCTGAAGCTCGCCCGTTTCGGCGACAACATGCGCTTCGTCGCCGTGACCGAGGGTGACAAGACCGAGGCCGAGCTGCGCTTCGGCGTGCAGGTGAACACCTGGGGCGTCAACGAGCTGGCCGCCGCGGTGTCGCTGGCCGAAGAGGACACCGCCGCCGTCGACGCGCTCGTTGCCGAGTACGAGGAGCTCTACGACGTCGTGCCCGAGCTGCGCGTCGGCGGTGATCGTCACCAGTCGCTGCGCGACGGCGCCGCCATCGAGCTCGGCCTGCGCTCGTTCCTCGAGGAGGGCGGCTTCGGCGCGTTCACCACGAGCTTCGAAGACCTGGGATCGCTGAAGCAGCTGCCCGGCCTCGCCGTGCAGCGCCTGATGGCCGAGGGCTATGGCTTCGGCGCCGAGGGCGACTGGAAGACCGCCATCCTGGTGCGCGCCGCCAACGTCATGGGCGCCGGCCTGCCCGGCGGTGCCAGCCTGATGGAGGACTACACCTACGACCTCGTCGACGGTGCCGAGACGATCCTCGGTGCGCACATGCTCGAGGTCAGCCCGTCGCTGACGACCTCGAAGCCCACGCTCGAGATCCACCCGCTCGGCATCGGCGGCAAGGACGACCCGGTGCGCCTGGTCTTCACCGCCGACCCCGGTCCGGCCGTCGTGGTCGCGCTCAGCGACATTCGCGACCGCTTCCGCCTCGTGGCGAACGTGGTCGAGGTCGTGCCGCCCCGCGCCCCGCTGCCGAACCTGCCCGTCGGCCGTGCCGTCTGGCGCCCCGAGCCCTCGTTCGCCGTCTCGGCGGCGGCCTGGCTCACCGCCGGTGCGGCGCACCACACGGTGATGTCGACCGCGGTCGGCGTCGAGGTCTTCGAGGACTTCGCCACCATCGCCAAGACCGAGCTGCTGCGCATCGACGCCGAGACGACCCTCCGCGGCTTCAAGAACGAGGTGCGCTGGAACCAGGCCTACTACCGCCTGGCGCAGGGCATCTAGCCCCTCACAAGATAGCGCGAACGGCCCTTCGGCATTGCCCGGAGGGCCGTTCGCGCTACCCGGCCGGCAGCGTCAGGACGAAGCGGGCGCCGGGAGTGCGCGGTGCGGCACAGGTGAGGTCGCCCCCGTGGGCGCGGGCGATGGCCCGGGCGATGGGGAGACCGAGGCCCGAGCCGCCGCCTGAGGTGTCGCGGGAGGCGTCGAGGCGCACCAGGCGGTCGAAGATGCGCTCGCGATCGGCTGCCGGCACGCCCGGGCCCTCGTCGGCGACCTCGAGGCGGGCGGTGCGGCCCTCGGCCGAGAGGGTGATGGTCACGGGGCCGCGCCCGCCGGTCATCCGGCTGGCGTTGTCGACGAGGTTCGCGACCACCTGGCCGAGCCGCTCGGGGTCGCCCTGCGCGGGCACCTCCTCGGGCGCCTCCACCCGCAGCTCGAGAGCCGGGCGACGGATGCGCTGCCGCCCGACCTCGGCCGCCGCCACCTCGCGCAACCCGATCGGTCGCAGCGCGAGGGTGAGGCCCTCGTCGAGCCGGGCCATCAGCAGCATGTCGTCGATCAGGCGTCCGGCGCGCGCGGCCTCGCGCACGACGTGCATCGCCAGGCGCTCCTGCTCGGGTGGGGCGACGGATGCTCGCACGAGCGTGTCGGCCGCGGCGCGCATCCCGGCCACCGGGGTGCGCAGCTCGTGCGCGGCGTCGCTGACGAAGGCGCGCACCCGGCGCTCCGCCTCGACCGCGACGAGCTCGGACCGCTGGGACGCCGCCTCGGCCTCCCGCGCGGTCTGCTCGGCGTCGCGCGCCACGAGCTCGGCGTCGCGGGCGGCACGTTCGGCGCCCTCGACGCCGTCGAGCATCTCGTCGAAGGCGCGGGCGGTGCGGCCGATCTCGGTGCGCGGGCGGGTGGGGTGCAGGCGCCGGCCGCGGTCGCCGTCGCCGATGTCGCGAGCGAGGGCGGTCATGGTCTCGAGGGGGCGGAGGGAGCGGCGCACGACGAGCACGAGGGCTCCGGCCGCCACCACGAGGAACGCGGCCGAGGCGGCCAGCATGATCCAGCGCAACTGGGTGAGGGTCTCGCCGACGGTCGCGGTGTCGGCCGTGAGGGTGAGGGTGCTGCCGTCGGAGAGCTCGGAGCGGAGGGTGAGGAGCCGCGCATCCGAGGTGTCGATGCTCGACGAGGTGACGGTCGCGCCGGCGGTGGTGGTGTCGGCGGTGTCGGGCGCGGTGGTGTCGGCGGTGCCGGGCGCGGTGGTGTCGGTGGTGTCGGCCGTGGTGGTGTCGGGGGTGCCGGGCGCGGTGGTGTCGGCGGTGTCGGGGGTGGGCGCGCCGGTGCCGCCGGAGGTGGGGGAGGGGTCGACGGATGCGGGGCCGGGGTCAGACGGCGCGGGGCCGGGCAGCGGGGGCAGGGCGGCGGGATCGGGGCCGCGGCGGAGCTCGTCGGGGGTGGGGCCCGCGACGACCGCGGCGCCGTCGGGCGACTCGATCAGCACCGAGACGCCCTGGGCCGAGAGCCGGTCGGCGAGCTCATCGTTCGAGACCGTGCCGATCAGAGCGGCGGCCGCGGCGGCGCGGTCGGCGAGTCGCTCCTCGATCTGGGCGCGCAGGCGCTCGCCGAGCACGAGCTGCACCGTCAGGCCGAGCCCGACGAGCAGCACCGCGAGCAGCCCCAGCACGGCGAGCACCGTGCGGGTGCGCAGCGAGCCGGTGGGCAGCGAGCCTGTGTGCACCGAGCCGGTGCGCTGGCCGCCAAGAGCGGTGGCGGGAGTGGAGGGGGCGGTGGCGGCGCGGGTCACGCGCTCAGCCGGTAGCCGATGCCGCGCACCGTGTGGATGAGGCGGGGGCCGTTCGCCTCCATCTTGCGCCGGAGCGAGCTGAGGTGCACCTCGACCACGTTGGGGTCGACGTCGTCGTAGCCCCAGACCTGCGTCAGGATCTGCCCCTTCGACAGCGTGCGCCCCCGACTCTCGGCGAGGAAGCTGAGCAGGCGGAACTCGGTCGCGGTCAGCTCGAGCGCTGCGTCGGCCCGTCGGGACCGGGCTCCGTCGACGTCGATCACGAGGTCGGCCACCTCGATCACCGCGGGGATGCGCCCCCGCCGCCGCAGCACCGCCGTCACCCGTGCGATCAGCTCGGCCATGGCGAAGGGCTTCACGAGGTAGTCGTCGATGCCCTCCGAGAAGCCGCGCAGACGGTCGTCGACCTCGTCGCGCGCGGTCAGCATCAGCACGCCGCAGTCGGTCGTGGTGCGGGCGGTCGCGGCGAGCTGGATGCCGCTGGCGCCGGGGAGCATCCAGTCGAGCACCACGAGGTCGGGCATGAACGACGCCAGTTCGCCCACGAAGGCGCGGCCGTCGGGGAGGGCTCCGACGGTGAAGCCCTCAGCGGTCAGCGCGGTGGCGACCGCGTCGCGGATGGTCTCGTCGTCCTCGACCAGCAGGATGCGCGCAGGGGTGGTCATGGTGCGACGGTAGGCAGCGCGGCTATCGACTCCCTATCGATGGGCTGGGAGCGGGCCGACCTTAAGTGGAGCTTCAGATTCGCTTCCGAGAGTGAGGGATGCCGGGCCGAAGTCGCCCGGACGGCGCCCCGGTGCCGACACCGAACGGAGACCCCATGTCCGACCTGAACAGCTACTTCGACGACGCGACCACGCCCATCCCGATGGAGCCGCAGCCGCCTCGCCGCCCCTCGCTCGCCCGCCGCATCGCGATCGGCGCCGCCTGCGGTGTCGTAGGGCTCGGCCTCGTCGGCACGACGGCGGCCTTCGCCGCCTCGGGCGGGTCGAGCCCTGTGCCGACCGTCGTCGCTTCGGCCTCAGCTACCCCGTCCGACGCCCCCACGCCTCCGGCCGCTCCCGACGGCACGACGCCTCCCACCCCGGCGGACGGCGCCACCCCGCTGGCACCCGGTGGGGACTGCGCTCCCGGTGGGGCCGGAGGCCCGCTCGCCGGCGGCCCCGCGGGCACTCCGCCCACCCCGCCCACCCCGCCGACCGACGGCTCGGCCCCCGCCGCACCGACCCCGCCGACCGACGTGCCCCAGGTCGAGGGCTCCTAGCCCGCGCCGGCCCGCGTCAGCGCGACGCGACCGTGCTGCCCCGCATCACGATCTTCGGGGCGACGTACTCGGTGCCGCCGTCCAGCGGCCCCCCGTCGATCGCCTCGAAGATGCGCTGGGCGGCGCGGCGGCCGAGCTCCTGCAGCGTGCAGTCGATGCTGGTGAGCTCGGGCCGGGAGTTGACGGCCAGCACCTCCCAGTTGTCGTAGCCGATCACCGAGACGTCCTCGGGCACCGAGCGACCGTAGTCGCGGAGTGTCTCGAGGGTGCCTCGGGCGATCTGGTCGGAGCCGCAGACGAAGCCGTCGATGTCGGGGTACCGATCGAGCAGCATGGCCGCGGCGTCGCGACCCCACCCCTCGGTCCAGCTGCCGAACATCGGCTCGGCGACCGGGGTCACGCCCGCCGCGGCCATGCCCTCGCGGAAGCCCTCGGCGCGGTCGAGCGCCGCCGCGTAGCCGACGTCACCGGTGATGTGCGCGATGCGCCGCCGGCCGAACGAGAGCACGTGCTCCACGGCCAGCCGCCCGCCCACTACGTTGTCGGGCGTCAGAGAGCGGTCGGTCGGGTCGTCCGACGGCGCGTAGGCGTAGACGACCGGCACCGGCAGGTCGTGGCCGAGCGAGGGCCGCGGGTCGGTCGAGCGGCCCACGACGATGATCCCGTCGACGCGCCGGTTCAGCAACGCCTTCAGGTGGTAGTTCTCGCGGATGCGGTCGCCGCGCGCGTCGCAGAGGAACACGCTGATCTGCCCCGAGCCGAACGCGTCCTCGGCCCCCATCAGGATGGGCAGCACGAAGCGGCCCTCGAGGTCGCTCGTGAGCAGCCCGACGGTGCCCGTGCGCCCCGCGATCAGGCTCTGCGCGAGGGCGTTGGGCGTGAACCCGATCTCGGTGGCCGCCGCCATCACCCGCTGCCGAGTGGTCTCGGCCACCTCGGCGCGGCCGTTCACGGCCTTGGACGCCGTGGCGATCGACACGCCCGCGAGGCGCGCGACGTCGTTCAGCGTCGCAGCCCGGCGCTGGCCGGATCGCGCAGTGTTGGCCATGATTCTCAACTTTCGAAAGCGTTGTCCCACACTAGCTCTTGACACATCCCAGATGCTTCGATTTACTTCTCGAAAGGCCTTTCGAAAACTTTCAGAAAAGCCCCGCACACAGCATCGCCGGGCATCCCGGCTCAACGAAGAGCTCACGAGGAGAACACACATGGCACGCATCAAGGGCCGCTTCGGCCGTATCGCGGCGGTGACGGTCGCCGGCGCACTGGCGGTCACCCTGGCCGCCTGCTCGAGCGGCGGAGGAGGCGGCGGAGCCGCGGCTCCCGCCGACATCCCGGCCGCCGGCACCGACGACGGCAGCACGCTCACCCTCTGGACCCGTGCGCCGCTGGAGAAGCAGGCGAAGCTCCTGGTCGAGGCCTACAACTCCTCCCACGAGAACCAGGTCGACCTCACCGTCGTGCCGAACGACGACTACGTCGCCAAGGTCGGCGCCGCCGCCGGCGCGAACGGTCTCCCCGACCTGTTCGCCGCCGACATCGTCTACGCACCGAACTGGGCCTCGCAGGGTCTGTGGAAGGACATCACCTCCCAGATCGACGGCCTCGAGTACAAGGACGAGCTGAACAAGGGCCACCTCGCCGCCGGAACGGTCGACGACAAGGAGTACGTCGTCCCGTTCGTGCTCGACCTGTCGATGCTGTTCTGGAACAAGGAGCTGTTCAAGGAGGCCGGCCTCGATCCCGAGAAGGCCCCCGCGAACCTCGAGGAGTTCGCCGACGCGGCGAAGAAGATCCAGGCCCTGAACAAGCCGGGCACCTACGGCACGGCCACCGGCCTGAACTGCGGCGGCTGCCTCGTGTTCACCTGGTTCCCGAGCGTCTGGGCCGACGGCGACCAGGTGCTGAGCGACGACGGGCTGGAGTCGCTGCTGAACAGCGACACCGCCAAGAAGGTCTACGACACCTGGAAGGACCTCTACGACTCCGGAGCGGTGCTGCCCTCCTCGACCGACGAGGCCGGCCCCACCTGGACCGCGGGCTTCACCGAGGGCAAGGTCGGCCTGCAGTTCTACCCGGCCACGCTGCTGAGCTCGACCCCGTTCGACGCGGGCGTCTCCGGCATCCCCGGCCCCGAGGGCGGCCAGTCCACCTTCGTCGGCGGTGACGGCATCGGCATCTCGAAGGACTCCGAGAAGTCGGCGCAGGCCTGGAACTTCCTCTCCTGGCTGACCTCCGAGGACGCCCAGGTCGGCGTGCTGGCGAAGAACGGCGACGCCGTCGCCCGCGGCGACCTGGCCTCGAACCAGTACTCCGAGGCCGACCCCCGCCTGGTCACCATCAACGAGGTCGCGGCCGAGGGCCAGACCCCGCTGGCGCTGAACTTCCAGCAGGCCTTCAACGCCCCCTCGAGCCCCTGGCTCACCCTGGTGCGGAACGCCGTGCTCGACGGCGGAGGCTCGGTCGACGCCGACAACGACGAGATCACCGCGGTGCTCTCGCAGTAGTCGACCCCACCACCGGCGGCCCGCCCATCCCACGGGGCGGGCCGCCTCACACCCGGTCGCGGGCCCCGAAGCCCCGGCCTGACACCGAATGATCGAAAGGCGCTCCATGTCGAGCAATGCCATCAAGACCCGCACCGCCCCGGTGCGCCGGCGCAGCGCGCAGCAGCGCGCCGAGGGCTGGCGGGGCTGGCTGTTCGCCGCCCCGACGGCGGTCATCGTCGTCGTGCTGTTCGTCGTGCCGCTGCTGCTGGTGTTCCAGATGTCGGCCAGCGACTGGCCACTGCTCGGCGGCAACAAGGGCCTGAACGTGCCCGAGAACTTCACCGACGCCGTCGCCAACCGCTTCTTCTGGAACGCCGTCGGCTTCACGCTCCTCTACACCGTGATCACCACGGTCATCCTGCTGGGGCTCGCGCTCGGCCTCGCCCTGCTGGTGCAGGAGTCGACGCGGTGGAAGGGGTTCCTGCGCACGGCGATCCTCATCCCCAGTGCGCTCGGCCTCGCATCCGCCTCGCTGCTCTTCTACGTGCTCTACTCGCCGATCGCCGGCCCGTTCGCGGGGCTGATGAACGACCTCGGCTTCACCTTCCTCGGTACGCCCGAGGGGGCGCTCTGGTCGACGGTGTTCCTGATCGTCTGGCGCTACGCCGGCTTCTACATGCTGCTGATGCTGGTGGGCCTGCAGGCCATCCCCGACGAGGTCTACGAGGCTGCCCGCATCGACGGCGCGAGCCGCTGGCAGACCTTCCGCTCGGTGACCGTGCCGCTTTTGAAGCCCACCATCGCGATGACGATGGTGCTCTGCATCACCGGCTCGCTGCTGGCGTTCGAGCAGTTCTACATCCTCACCAAGGGCGGGCCCGACAACAGCACCATCACCGTGGTGCAGCTGATCTACTCCGTCGCCTTCCAGGGCCCCAACAACCTCGGTGTCGCCGCCGCCCTCTCGGTGATCGTGCTGGCGGCACTCGTGGTCATCAACATCGCGCAGATCCGCGTGTTCAACGACAAGGAGCCGAAATGAGCGTCCAGTCGCTTCCTCGCAGCAGCAGCAGCAGCAGCAGCACCACCGGCCCCGCCACGACCGGTGAGCCCGCCCCGCTGCCCCCCAGGCGTCGCCGCCAGGGCGGCCGCATCGGCGGCGTCGCCCTGCGCACCCCGTTCTGGGTGCTCTCCGGCGGTCTCGCCATCGTCTTCCTCTACCCGCTGATCTGGGCCGGGGTGTCGTCGTTCGCGCCACTCGCCGGCACCAACCAGACCGACGGCTGGGGCATCGGCAACTACATCACCCTGGCCAACTACCAGGCCGGCATCTGGACCTACATCGGCAACTCGCTGTTCGTCTCGCTGCTGACCGTGGTGCTGACGCTCGTGACCTCGCTGCTCGGCGGCTACGCCTTCGCCCGCTTCCGCTTCCCGGGCAAGAACGTGCTCTTCCTCGCGACTCTTGCGATCCTGATGGTGCCGTACGCGTCGCTGCTCATCCCGCTCTACGTGCTGCTGAACATGATCGGCCTGTCGAACTCCCTCGTCGGCGTCTCGCTCGTGCTGACCATGCTGCAGCTGCCGTTCTCGACCTTCCTGATGCGGGTCTCGTTCGAGGCGGTTCCGAAGGAGCTCGACGAGGCCGCGATGGTCGACGGATGCTCGCGCTTCAGTGCTCTCTGGAGGGTGCTCATCCCCGCGGTGAAGCCGGGCATGATCACCGTCGGTCTGTTCGCCTTCCTGGCGGCGTGGAACGACTTCCTCGCCCCGCTGATCCTCATCAACGACTCCGACAAGATGACGCTGCCGCTCGCGATCTCCAACCTCCGCGGGCAGGTGCAGGGCGTCGTCGACTACGGCGCCACCGAGGCGGGCGTCGTCGTGCTCGCCCTGCCGTGCGTCGTGCTGTTCCTCGTTCTCCAACGTCACTACGTGCGCGGCTTCCTGTCCGGCGCCTTCAAAGGATGATCATGACTCTCATCGACCCCGCGGGCCGCACCATCGCCCGCTCAGACCGTCGCGCCGTCGTGGCGCCCGTGGTTCCGGCCTCCTCGGCCCTCGTGCCCCTCGGCGTGGGAGAGGTGCGCCTGACGGGCGGCTTCTGGGCCGCGCGCCAGGACGTGAACGCGGCCAACACCCTGCCCCACATCGAGCACTGGCTCGAGCGGGAGGGCTGGCTCGCCAACTTCGACCTCGCCGCCGCCGGCACCCTGCCCGAGGGGCGCCGGGGGCGGGAGTTCAGCGACTCGGAGGTCTACAAGTACCTCGAGGCCCTCGCCTGGGAGCTCGGCCGCCGCCCCGACGCCGCGCTCGAGACCCGCTTCCGCGCGGTCGTCGACCGCATCGCCGCGGCCCAGGAGGCCGACGGCTACCTGAACACCCGCTTCGGCCGCCCCGGTCAGGAACCGCGCTGGTCGCAGCTCGAGTGGGGCCACGAGCTCTACTGCGCCGGGCACCTGTTCCAGGCCGCAGTGGCCCGCGCGCGCACCGCCCCGGGCGCCGACGACGGCCTGCTGGGCATCGCGACGCGGGTCGCCGATCTCGTCTGCGACGTGTTCGGGGAGCAGGGCATCCGCTCGGTCTGCGGCCACGCCGAGGTCGAGACCGCCCTGGTCGAGCTCGGCCGCGTCACGGGGGAGCCCCGCTACACCGAGCAGGCCCGCCTGTTCGTGGAGCGCCGCGGGCACCAGGTGCTGAAGGACATCGAGTACGGCCGCTCCTACTTCCAGGACGACATCCCCGTGCGGGAGGCCGACGTGATGCGCGGCCACGCCGTGCGCGCGAACTACCTCGCGAGCGGTGCCGCCGACGTGGCGAGTGAGCTCGGCGACGACGAGCTGCAGCAGGCGCTCCGGCGCCAGTGGCTGAACACCATCGCCCGCCGCACCTACGTCACCGGCGGCCAGGGCTCGCACCACCAGGACGAGGGCTTCGGCGAGGACTTCGAGCTGCCCAGCGACCGGGCCTACTCCGAGACCTGCGCGGGCATCGCCTCGATCCAGTTCAGCTGGCGGATGCTCCTGGCGGAGCCCGATCCCGCGTACGCCGACCTGATCGAGCGGACGCTCTACAACGTGCTCGCCACCTCCCCGTCGGAGGACGGCCGGGCGTTCTACTACGCCAACACCCTGCAGCAGCGGGTGCCCGGGGCGGTGGCGGACGTCGAGGAGGCGTCGCTGCGTGCATCCGCCTCTCTTCGCGCGCCCTGGTTCGAGGTGTCGTGCTGCCCGCCGAACATCGCCCGCACGCTGGCGAGCCTCGACAGCTACGTGGCGACCCGGGATGCCGAGGGGGTGCAGCTGCACCAGTACGGCCCGGCGGTCATCCGCACCCGGCTCGAGGACGGGGAGGACATCGCGCTGACGGTGCAGACGGAGTACCCGGCCGACGGTCGCGTCACCGTGCGGATCGACGCCGAGGCCTCGCGCACCTGGACCCTCTCGCTGCGCGTGCCGGCCTGGGCCGAGGGCGCCGTGCTCTCGTTCGAGCCCGCCGACGGCACCGCCGACCGCGAGCAGCGCACCGTGCAGCCCGGAACGGCCGAGGTCTCCCGGGCCTTCCGAGCGGGGGACACCGTGACGCTCGAGCTGCCGATGGCGCCGCGCTTCGTGCACCCCGACCCGCGGATCGACGGGGTGCGGGGATCGATCGCGGTCGCCCGTGGCCCCGAGGTGCTGGCGCTCGAGTCGGTCGACCTGCCCGCCGGGCTGGACGACGTCGCGGACGTGGTGCTCGACCCCTCGATCGCGCCGGTCGAGCGCGACGGCGCGGTGCTCGTCACCCTGCGGCCCCGCCGGGTGCCCGAGGCGCCGTTCCCCTACACGCCCGCTCCCGGCGCCGAGCTCGGCGACCCCGTCTCGGTGCGGCTGGTGCCGTACCACGACTGGGCCGAGCGCGGCCCCTCCACGATGCGCATCTGGCTGCCGACCGCGTAGCCGAACGACCCCGCCGGGCGCGGTACCGACACCGCGCCCGGCCCCAGCACCATGAGCACGATAAGCACCACGAGCACGATCTGATCACTCGACGATGAGGAGACCATGACCATGTCCAGACCCCGCCCCCGGTCGGCATCCGCCGCCCGCACGACCGTCGCCGGGCTGGTGACGGCCGCGGTCATCACCGGCGCCCTGGCCTCGCCCGCCGCCGCCGCGCCGAACGCCGAGCTCGGCTACCCGGTGTTCAACGGCTCGGCGAACCCGGTGCCCGACACCGGCGTCGCCTACGACTCCCGCAACGAGCTCGGCGCCATCTTCGACGCCGACGTCGCGGCCGGCGCGGGCAGCTCGCCCGACTCCGACTTCTGGTTCGACCGGATGCTCGTGCGCACCGGCACCGACGGCAGCTTCGGTGACGAGAACCAGTGGATGTTCTCCCGCGGCAAGTCCGTGTTCATGAAGACCCACGACCCCTCGGTGCTCGGCTTCGGTGGCGACGTCGCCTACTGGGAGTCGATCGACGGACGCGGCGCCTACACGATCACGGTCACGGTCGACGGCCAGCCGCTCACCCTCACCGAGGCGACCGACCAGCGCAAGCAGACCCCGAGCTACTGGCGGAGCGTGTTCACCACCTCCGACGCCGAGCTCACCGTGGTCGAGACGAAGTACATCACCGACGGCAACGTCGCCGTGACCGGCGTCGAGCTGCGCTCGAGCGGGGGCGCCAAGAGCGTCACCCTCGGCGCCTCGTCGCCCTACACCACCGTCGCCGAGGGCGACGAGCTGACCGGAGTGGTGAAGGCGCTGAACGACGTCACCACCGTCTACCCGCGATTCTCGGGCGACGGCATGACGGTCGCCGACGGCGCCCTCACAGGTGCGGTCGAGGTGCCGGCCGGCGGCAGCGCCACCACGAAGGTGCAGCTCGGCTTCGTCACCCCCGAGACCGAGACCTCGCGCACCGAGTACGACGCGTACCGGGCCGCCGACGCGGCCTCGGCCTACACGACCCACGTCACGGCCTACAACGCGTGGTGGGCCGACAACGTGCCCTACCTCGACACCCCCGAGGACAACATCGACAAGACGCTCTACTACCGCTGGTGGCTGATGCGGTTCAACTTCCTCGACGCCGACGCACCCGGCAACACGTTCCAGTTCCCCACCGCGGTCGAAGGCTCGCTGGGCTACAACAACGCCATCGTGCTCACCTCGGGCATGTTCATCGACGACCTGAAGTACTTCCGCGACCCGGCCTACGCCTACGGCACCTGGGTCTCGGCCGGCGAGGCCGCGAAGAGCTACAAGTTCGTCGACAACCCCGGCGACCCCGCCAACTGGAGCAACAGCTACACCCAGTACATCTCCGACGCGGCTTGGCGCTCCTACCAGCTGCACGGCGGGCCGACGCCCATCGCCGAGAGCCTCGGCACCTACGCCGCCAACGACGTCGAGGGGCTGATCGACGCCTACGACACCGACGACAGCGGGCTGATCGACTACAACTGGGCCGCGATGACGGGCAACGACGCCGACGCGGTGTCGTTCGACGAGCGCCCGGGCGCCTCGATGGACCGCACCGAGAACGCCTACCTCTACGCCAACGCGCTCGCCGCGGCCTCGGCCTTCGACGCCGCCGGCGACACCGCGAAGGCGGAGAAGATGCGCCAGTTCGCCGCCGACATCAAGTCCAAGGTGCTCGAGCTGCTCTGGGACGACGACGCGAACCTGTTCAAGCACCGCTTCACGAGCGACGGCCAGCTGGCGAAGTGGAAGGAGACGAACAACTTCTACCCGTTCTCGGTGGGACTCGTGCCCAAGAAGGGCGACGCCGACCACGCCGACGACTACGAGGACGCCCTGCGCCTGTTCGCCGACGACGGCCAGTACCCGATCTTCCCGTTCTTCACCGCGAACCAGGCCGACAAGGCCGAGGCCGCGGCGGAGGGCTTCCCCGGCAGCAACAACTTCTCGGTCATCAACTCGACCGTGCTGTTCCGGCTGTTCTCCTCGGTGCTCCGCGACTACGACACCGACGCGATCACCCCGGAGTCGTACAAGAAGCTGCTCTACTGGAACGCCTGGGCGCACTACCAGAACGGCGGCGACAACCGTCTGCCCGACCAGAACGAGTTCTGGGCCGGCGGCTCGGCCGACCCGGCGAAGATCGACTACCGCTCGTGGATCCACCACACCATCCTCGGTGCGACGAACTTCACGATGATCGAGGACACCATGGGGCTCCGCTCCCGGGACGACGCCAAGATCGAGCTCGACCCGATCGACATCGGCTGGGACCACTTCACCGCGAACAACATCCGGTTCCGCGACCACGACCTCACCATCACCTGGGACGCCCCCGGCGGTGAGCGCCACTACGGCGACGACGTGCCCGAGGGCTACTCCGTGTTCCTCGACGGGAAGCTCGCCTTCACGGTCGACTCGCTCTCGCACGTGGTCTACGACCCGGCCACCGGTGACGTGACCGTCGATGACGGCACGGCCGTGCTGAGCTCGGTCGCCTCGTCGGTCAAGCAGGCCAACGAGGTCGCGTACACCGCGGACGACCGGGTGACCGACGTCTTCGCCAAGGCCGGCAAGGAGATCGACGAGGCCAGCGCATCGTCCGAGAACCTCGCCGCGGGCGCCGACGTGACGGCCTCGTTCGAGGCGGACGGCCGCCCGGCCGCCGCCGCGGTGAACGGCACGACGATCAACGAGCCCTTCTGGGGCACGGCCGGGTCGCCGAACGCGAGTGACACTCTGACCGTCGACCTCGGTGCGGCGAAGACCGTCGACGACGTGCGGCTGTACTTCTACCAGAGCTCCAGCACCGCCACGGTGCAGGGCTACTCCGAACCGCAGAACTACCTCGTCGAGTACGACGACGGCGGCACCTGGAAGCCGGTCGCTTCCCAGGCGCGCACCCCGCAGTACCCGACGGCGAACTACAACCGGGTGCAGTTCCCGGCGATCACGACCGACAAGCTCCGCGTCACCGTGGTGCACGCACCGGGGATGAAGACGGGACTGAAGGAGGTCGAGGCCTTCGCCACCGGCATCGCGGCGCCCGCGGCGAGCAACGTCGCCCCGTTCGTCGACGCCTACGTCGACGTGAAGGGCTCCGTGCCCGGTCGGACGAAGCTCGTCGGGACGGTGAAGGACGACGGCCTCCCGGGCGATGCCCTCACCTCCGGATGGAGCGTCGTGAGCGCACCGGAGGGCGGCGAGGCGATCTTCGCCGACCCGGCCTCGGCCAGCACCACTGCGAGCTTCACGGTCGAGGGCGAGTACGTGCTGCGGCTCAGCGGCAGCGACGGCGTGCTCTCGGCCGAGAAGGACGTCACCGTGCAGGGCGGTCTGCCCGCCGGAGGCGTGAACGTGGCCCCCGCGGGAACACCGACGGCCTCCTACACCTCCCCCTGGACGAACATCGACGCCGTCAAGGACGGGACGTCGATGTTCACCGGCGGGTCGAACGACATGCTGTGGGGCACCTGGTCGGGCGAGCGCCCGGAGAGCCAGTGGCTGCAGTACGACTGGTCGGAGCCGCAGCGCATCGACAAGGTCGACCTCTCGTTCTGGCGCGACCAGGACGGTGACGACGTCGGAGACGGTGTCGCCGTGCCGAAGAGCTGGAAGCTCGAGGCATGGGACGGCTCGGCCTGGGTCGAGGTCTCGAACCCGTCGGGCTACGGCCGCGAGGGCGACGCGGTGAACTCGGTCACCTTCGACCAGGTCACCACCACGAAGCTCCGCGCCACCTTCGCCGCCTCGTCGAACGGCACCACCTACGCCGGAGTGGGCGTGAGTGAGTTCCAGGTGTTCGCCGTGGCGCCCGTCTCGCTCGACCCGGTCGCGGTGCGCACCTCGGTCGGCACCGTGCCCGAGCTGCCCGCCACGGTCACCGGCGTCTACGCCGACGGCTCGCGGGCCGAGCTCGCGGTGAGCTGGCCCGCCATCGACCCCGCGAAGGTCGCCGGCGAGGGAAGCTTCACGGTGACCGGTGTGGTCACCGGAGCATCCCTCCCCGCCAGCGCCACGGTGTGGGTGAGGGCGACGCCTCCCGGCCAGATCACCACGGTCGACGCGGTGGCGGTCTCGACCCCGGCCGGCCGGGCACCCAGCCTGCCGACGACCGTGACCGTGCAGTACAACGACGGATCGCGCCAGAGCGGCGTCGCCGTCGAGTGGGCGGCCATCGACCCGGCGCAGTACGCCGCTCCCGGCAGCTTCACGGTGTCGGGCACGGTCGACGGCTCGCCGCTCGGCGCCACCGCGACCGTGACCGTGACCGGAACGGGCCCCGGCCCCGACCCGACCGGCCCGTCGGTCGACCGCATCGCGGGCGCCGACCGGTACGAGGTGTCGGCGGCGACGTCGGCGGCCGGGTTCCCGTCCGGCTCTGACACGGTCTACATCGCGTCGGGTCAGGCGTTCCCGGATGCCCTCTCGGCAGCCCCGGCGGCGACCATCGCCGGTGCGCCGGTGCTGCTCACCCTCGGTGACCGCATCCCGGCGCCCGTGCTGGCCGAACTCAAGCGGCTGGACCCGTCGAAGATCGTCATCGTCGGTGGCACCGACGCGGTCGGCAAGAAGGTCGAGACGGAGCTCGGCACGATCGGAGACGTCACCCGCATCGGCGGCGCCGACCGGTTCGCCGCGTCGCGGAGCGTCGCCGAGGCGTCCTTCCCCGACGGCGCCGAGGTGGCGGTGCTCGCCACCGGCCGCACCTTCCCCGACGCCCTGTCGGCGGGAGCCGCGGTGAAGGGCACCGGCCCGGTCATCCTGATCGACGGCACGGCTTCCTCCCTCGACAGCGCCACCACGGCGCTGCTGACGAAGCTGGGCGTGAAGACGATCGTGATCGCCGGTGGAACCGACGCGGTCTCGGCAGGCGTCGAGACCGCCGCGGCGAAGCTCGCCACGGCCACCCGCCTCGGCGGCGAGGACCGGTACGCGTCATCCCGGGCGATCAACGCCTTCTTCATCGAGAAGGCCGACCGGGTCGTGCTGGCCACCGGAGCGAACTTCCCCGACGCCCTCTCGGGCTCGGCGTTCGCGCCCGCCGTCGACGCCCCGCTGTTCACGGTGCAGACCGACTGCATCCCGGCCGAGACCCTGACGCAGATCACCGCCCTCGGCGCCACGCAGGTCACCCTGCTCGGCGGCACGACGGTGCTCTCCCCGGCTGTCGAATCCCTCACCGCCTGCCCGGCCGAGTGACCCGGCCCGCGAGCATGACGACCACGCAGATCCGGCCCGCCGCCCGCACCTCGGTGCGGCGGGCCGCAGCCCTCCTGACCGTGGGCGCCGTGCTCGCGGGCTCCGCCGTCCTGGCCGGCGCGGCGACCGCCGCGCGGGCCGAGACGGTCAACCCGATCCTCTCCGACGGCTCGTACTACTCCGCCGACCCGGCCACCCTGGTCGACGGCGACACGCTCTACGTCTTCGCCGGCCGCGACGAGGCGGGCCCGACCCAGAACGACTTCGTGATGAACGAGTGGCAGACGTTCTCGACGACCGACGTCGACTCCGGCGTGTGGCAGCACACCCCCGACGTGATGCGACCGGAGGAGGCCTTCGCCTGGGCGACGCCCGGCCGGGCCTATGCCGGCCAGGCCGTCACGGGCGCCGACGGACGGCACTACTGGTACGTGCCGGTGGCCCAGCGCGACCCCGGCAGCGCCGACGCCTTCGCCATCGGCGTCGCCGTCGCCGACAGCCCGGCGGGCCCGTGGAGCGACGCCATCGGGGCCCCGCTGATCTCGCAGAAGATCCTGGGCAACGACATCCAGAACATCGACCCGACGATCCTCACCGACGACGACGGCCGGGTGTACCTCTACTGGGGCACCTTCGGCCAGATGCGCGCGGTCGAGCTCGACCCCGGGATGACCACGCTGATCGGCGAGCCGATCACGGTCACCGGAACCGACGGCTTCTTCGAGGCACCCTGGATCTTCAAGCGTGGCGAGACCTACTACCTCGCCTACGCGGCGAACGACGTGGGGCCGAACTGCACCGAGGCCGTCTACCACGCGTGCATCTCCTACGCCACGAGCCCCGGGCCGATGGGCCCGTGGAGCTACGCGGGCCGGGTGCTCGCCCCGGTCTCCTCGACCACCAGCCACCCGGCGATCACCGAGTTCGACGGCCGGTGGTACATCGTTTACCACACAGCCGACGCCGCGGGTGGCAACCACTTCCGCCGCTCGGTCGCCATCGACGAGCTGAACTGGGACGACTCGGTCAGCCCCGCCCGCATCGAGGAGGTCGTGCAGACCCCCGTGAAGCAGATCGATCGCACCCCGCGGGCGAACATCGCTCCGTGGGCCACGGCCTCCGCGTCGAACCAGCCCGTCCCCGCGCAGTACTGGATCCGTGCCCTGAACGACGAGCTCGTGCGCCCCAACCCTCTGCCGCCGGACATGTGGGGCAACTACTCCGGCGACCGTCCGGAGTCGGAGTGGCTGCAGTACGACTGGGCCGAGCCCCGCCGCATCGACTCGAGCACCGTCGACTTCTGGCGCGACTCCGAGCCGGGCTCCGGCGACGGCGTCTCGAACCCGGCCTCCTGGCTGCTGCAGTACCGCGACGCCTCCGGCGACTGGGCCGACGTCGCCGACCCGAGCGGCTACGGCACCTCGACCGACGAGCCGCAGAGCGTGAGCTTCGCCCCGGTGACCACCACGGGCATCCGGCTCGCCCTGCAGGCCTCGCCGGGCGACGGCAGCTTCTCGGGCCTCGCCGTCGAGGAGTGGGAGGTGGGGGCCGCACAGCCCACCGGCTACCGGCCGGTCTCGATCACGACCGCCGCCGGCGCGCTGCCCGAACTGCCCGCGACCGTGACGCTCGACCAGGCCGACGGCAGCACCTCGACGACGCCCGTGCTCTGGGACGCCATCGACCCCGTGGACGTCTCCCGCCCCGGCACCTTCTCGGTGCAGGGCTTCGCCGAGGGCTACGCCGCCGAGGAGGTGACCGCCGCGATCACGGTCACGGGCGACACCGTTCCCGGTGAGGACACCACCGCACCCGAGGTCGTGCTCGCGCCGACGAGCGCGGTTCCGCCGTCGGGCTGGTTCCGCGCGGCGACCACCGTGCGCGCCTCGGCCACCGACGACCGCGACCTCCGCATGCGTGTCGAGGTGCGGGTCGACAGCGGCGCCTGGACGGCCACCGACAACACGCGCACCGTCGACGTGCCCGTCTCCGACGACGGCGAGACCCTGATCGAGGCGAGGGCGACGGATGCGGCGGGCAACGTCTCGGCCGAGACCGCCCTCACCGTGCGGCTCGACCGCGCGGCACCGGTGGTCACGCCGGCCGTCGAGCTGTCCGCCCGCCGGGTCTCGCTCAGCGCGAGCGACGCCGGATCGGGGGTGGCCTCGCTCGAGGTCTCCCTGGGCGACCGGGCCTCGTGGGCGCCGTACACCGGCCCCGTGGTGGCCGACGCCACCCGCACCGAGGTGCACTACCGGGCGACGGATGCCGCGGGCAACGTCTCGGCGACGCAGTCGGTGACCATCCCGGCCGCCGACAGCACCCCGCTCGAGGGCGACATCGCCGGCCTCGCCACCGCCACCGCCTCGTACTCGTCACCGTGGACCCAGGTCTCCTGGGTCAACGACGGCGACGCCTCGGCCGAGGCCCCGGGGTGGGGCACCTGGCCCGAGGTCGGGGAGCAGTGGGTGCAGCTGGAGTGGCCGCGGCTGGTCGACGTCGATCGTGCCGACGTGAGCTTCTTCACCGACCAGGACGAGTCGGCAGGCGCCGGGGTGATCGTGCCGCGCAGCTGGCGCGTGCAGTACTTCGACATCGCCGCGAACGACTGGCGCGACGTCGAGACGGCGGGGGAGTACGGCCGTGATCGGGTCGCCCCCAACAGCATCGCGTTCGATCGGGTGAGCACCGACCGGCTGCGCGTGCTGATGCAGGCGTGGGGCGAGGAGCCGACGCAGGGGTCGTCCGGCCTCCGCGAGGTGCAGGTCTTCGCCGCGGCGCCGGTCTCGACGGCGGTCGACCGGATCGCGGGCGGCGATCGGTACGAGGTGTCGGCGGCGACGTCGGCGGCCGGGTTCCCGTCCGGGGCCTCGACCGTCTACGTCGCGTCGGGGCAGGCGTTCCCGGATGCCCTGTCCGCAGCCCCGGCGGCGACCATCGCCAAGGCGCCCGTGCTGCTCACCCTCGGTGACCGCATCCCGGCACCGATCCTGACCGAACTCAAGCGTCTGGACCCGTCGAAGATCGTCATCGTCGGCGGACCGAACGCCATCGGCAAGAAGGTCGAGAAGGAGCTCGGCACGATCGGGGACGTCACCCGCATCGGAGGGGCCGACCGGTTCGCCGCCTCCCGAAGCATCGCGGAAGCGGCGTTCCCCGACGGAGCCGCACAGGTCGTGCTCGCCACGGGTCGCACCTTCCCCGACGCGCTCTCCGCGGGCGCAGCGGTGAACGGGAAAGCCCCGGTCATCCTCATCGACGGCGCAGCGACCTCCCTCGACAGCGCCACCAAGGCGCTGCTCGCGAAGCTGGCCGCGAAGGACGTCGTGATCGTCGGCGGCACCGACGCGGTCACCGCGGCCCTGGCGGACGACGTGGCGAAGGTCGCCACCGTCACCCGCCTGGCCGGCGAGGACCGCTTCGGGTCCTCGAGGGCGATCAACGCCTTCTTCATCGAGAAAGCCGACCGGGTCGTGCTCGCCACCGGAGCGAACTTCCCCGACGCCCTCTCGGGCTCGGCCTTCGCCCCCGCCGTGGATGCGCCCCTGTTCACGGTGCAGACCGACTGCATCCCGGCAGACACGCTGACGCAGATCACCGCCCTCGGCGCCCAGCAGGTCACCCTGCTCGGCGGAACCACGGTGCTCTCCCCGGCCGTCGAATCCCTCACCGCCTGCACCACCTGACCACGACCACCGACGAGAGAGACACCTGATGAGAGCACACCCGGGAATCCACCGGTCCCGTCGGCCAGGAGCGGGCGCGGCACGAGCGGCCTGCCGCGCAGGCCTCGGCCTCACCGGCGCCGCGCTGCTGACCGTCACCGCTTTCGCGGTGCCGGTCTCGGCCGCCCCGCTCGCCCCCGCGGCAGCGCCCGTCGACAGTCTGGTCGCGCACTATGACTTCGACGGTGACGTGCTCTCGGACGGCACGGTCACCGACAGCTCCGGCAACGGCAACGACGCCACCCTGGTGAACTCCGCGACGGCGACGGTCGAGGCCGGTGCGGCCGACGGCTCGTCGGCGATCGTCCTGCCGGGCGGCGCGGTCGACGCCGACGGGGCGTTCGTCGAACTGCCGACCGCTCTCATCGGTGACGGCACTGACCTCACCGTGTCGGCCCGGGTGAAGGTCGAGTCGATCGATCAGCCCTGGCAGTGGCTCTTCGGAATCGGCAACGACACGAGCCGCTACCTCTTCTCCACGCCGAGAAGCGGTGACGGGGAGCTGCGATCAGCCGTCACGGTCAACGGCGGCGGCTCCGCCGAGAGCATCGTGCGCGGCTCGGCGGCCCTGCCGGGCAATTCCTGGAAGACGGTGACGGTGGTGCTGGACGGCGGCTCCGACCGGCTCACCACCTACCTCGACGGGGCGGCGATCGGCTCGACCAGCACCACGGTCGACGCCTCCCAGCTGCTCACCGCGACCTCGGAACGGGGCGGCTACATCGGGCGGTCGCTCTATCCCGACCCGCTCTTCGCCGGAGCGGTCGACGACTTCGCCGTCTACTCCTCCGCCCTCACCGCCGACGAGGTCGGCCGGATCAGCGGTGGAACCGTTCCCACGCTGACCGCGATCCCCCGCACCGCCTTCGAGGTGCAGACCACGACGGGTGACGCCCCCGCCCTGCCGCCGTCAGCGGCCGGGTCGTTCAGCGACGGTTACGACCGGGCGGTGCCGATCGACTGGAACGCGGTCGACCCTGCGGACTACGCCGCGGTCGGGACGTTCACGGTCGACGGGACCGCCGCCGGCCGAGCGGTGACCGCCCGCGTCACCGTTCGCGACGGCGGGAGCCTGTCGATCGATCTCGGCAGCGACACCGGCGCCTTCCACGGCGGCGCCTCCGGCACTCTCTACGGCCTGTACGGCGAAGGGGTGCCGAGCGACAACCTGATCGAGGGCATGAACCTGCGGACGGTCTCGACGAAGGCCCAGGACGGCCCGCAGCATCCGGGAGCGGACGCCCTCGAGGTGGTCAAGCCGCTCGCCGACGCGACCGACGGCGACGTCTACATCTACATGACCGACATCTACCGGGGGTTCCCGTACGAGTGGCCGGGAGACACCCCCGAAGCGAAGCTCGCCGACTTCCAGGCGAAGCAGGCGGCGCAGGTCGCCCAGGTGAAGCAGCTCCCGGCCGAGTACCAGGACAACATCGTCTTCGTGCCCTTCAACGAACCGGAGGGCAACATGTTCGGAACGGGGGAGTGGAGCTACGACGGCACCAGCTGGCTCGACGACCCGACCGACTACTTCGCCGCCTGGGACAGCACGTACCGGCTGATCAAGGCCGAGCTGCCCGAGGCCCGCATCGCCGGCCCGAACACGAGCGTGCTGTTCGATCAGGTCGAGGGCTTTCTCGCCCACACCGTCGCCGCCGGCACCGTGCCGCAGGTGATGACGTGGCACGAACTGAGCGACCCCGCGAACATCCGCGCCAACGTCCCCCGGTATCGGGCGATGGAGCAGCGGGCCTTCGATGGCAGTCCGTTCGCGGGCACCGAGCTGCCGATCAACATCAACGAGTACGCCTTCAACTACCACACCTCCGTTCCCGGCCAGATGATCCAGTGGGTCTCGGCGATCGAGGACTCGAAAGTCGACGCCGACATCGCCTACTGGAACATCGACGGCAACCTCAGCGATTCCGCGGTGCAGTCCAACCGCGGCAACGGCCAGTGGTGGCTGCTGAACGCCTACTCGCAGATGTCGGGCCACACCGTGTCGGTCACGCCCCCGTTCCCGGGCCAGAGCTACACGCTTCAGGGTCTCGCGACGCTCGACGAGAACAAGGCTCAGGCCCGCGCGATCCTCGGCGGGAAGAGCGGCGGGGCGACGGTGTCGTTCACCGATGTCGACACCGAGCTGTTCGGTGAGACGGTGCATGCCGCCGTCGACCGGATCGACTGGACCGGCCAGATCGGCGACTCCTCCGGCCCGGCGGTCGTCGCCGAGCTCGACCTCCCGGTGGTGAACGGAGCGGTCACCCTGGACTTCGGGGGCTCCCTGCCCGCCCTCGACGAGTCGTCGGCCTACGAGATCGTGCTGACTCCCGGCGTCGGGACGAGCTCACCGGCCGTGCCGCCGTCGCTGTGGGGCGCCGGCTACGAGGCCGAGGCCGCCGCGCACAGTGGCACCGGCTACAGCGTGAACGGCCCCGAGGGCTCGCCCACCCGTCAGGGGGAGTTCTACACCTCCGGTGGCTACGACGTGGGGGGTCTGCGCACCGGCTCCGACGTCTCGCTCGATTTCAGCGTCGACGTGCCGAGCGACGGTCGTTACGACCTCAGCGTCTTCGCGAACTCCCTGAACACCTACGACCTGGTGCAGGAGCAGGGCCCGACCAACGTCTTCGTCACCGTCGACGGCGGCGCGGAGCAGGAGATCTTCCTCCCGTTGGGCTACAAGTGGGTGGTCTGGGATCACGCCGACACCCGGGTCGAGCTGACCGCCGGAACCCACACCATCCGCCTCTCGGCCACCAGCCGGGACGGCACGCGGGGAACGAAGGGCGACGCCATCGTCGACCGCATCGACCTCTCGCTGCCGAACCCGGCCGCGGCCGACCGGCTCTACGAGGCGGAGTACGCGAGCCTCGACGGCGGCACCCTCGACTACACGCAGACCGGCGTCTCGGCCTCGGGCGTGGCCCGGCTCGCCGAGGGGCAGTCGGCGACCTTCTGGGTGTACTCGGCAGCCGACGCCCTGTCGACCGTCGACGTCGAGACGCTCGGTGGCGGTACCGCCTCGCTCTCGGTGAACGGCGAGGACGTGGGGACGCTCGGCGACAGCGTGAGCCGGGACCTCTTCCTCGTCGGAGGGGTGAACAAGCTGACGGTCACCGGCACCGGCGGAACGCTCCTGCTCGACCGGCTCGCGATCACACCCGTGGACGCGCCGAGACCCACCGAGTACCAGGCCGAGGACGCCACCCTCGCCGGCACCGCCGTCGCGACACCGCTCTCCCGTGCGCAGGGCGGCGCGGCCGTGACCGGAGTCGGAGGCCTGCCCGGCAACGACAGCGCGCTCACCTTCGACGCGGTCGCCGTGCCGGAAGCCGGACGCTACGCCCTCACCGTGCGCTTTTCCAACGAGGAGCAGTCGCCGGCGACGCATTACAACCCCGATCCCCTGGCGAGGCCCGCCGACATCTCGGTCAACGGGGCGCCGGCGTTCCGGGTGCTCTTCCCGCACTCGTTCCACGAGAACGAGTTCTGGGAGCAGACGATCATGGTCGACCTCGAGGCGGGCGCGAACAGCATCCGGTTCACCTCGCAGGAGGCACCGAGCTTCGACGGCACGAGCTACATCTCCGACACGTTCCCGGGCGTGCTGCTGCGGTCGAGGTACGCGCCGAACATCGACGCCATCCGGGTGTCTCCGCTCGTCGGGCAGCCGCTGGTGGCACCGACGGTCGACCGCATCGCGGGGGCCGACCGGTATGCGGTGTCGGCGGCGACGTCGGCGGCCGGGTTCCCGTCCGGTTCTGACACGGTCTACATCGCGTCGGGTCAGGCGTTCCCGGATGCCCTCTCGGCAGCCCCGGCGGCGACCATCGCCGGTGCGCCGGTGCTGCTCACCCTGGGTGACCGCATCCCGGCACCGGTGCTGGCCGAACTGAAGCGGCTGGACCCGTCGAAGATCGTCATCGTCGGCGGAACCGACGCGGTCGGCAAGAAGGTCGAGACCGAGCTCGGCACGATCGGAGACGTCACCCGCATCGGTGGCGCCGACCGGTTCGCCGCGTCGCGGAGCGTCGCCGCGGCGGCCTTCCCCGACGGCGCCGAGGTGGCGGTGCTCGCCACCGGCCGCACCTTCCCCGACGCCCTGTCGGCGGGAGCTGCGGTGAAGGGCACCGGCCCGGTCGTCCTGATCGACGGCACGGCTTCCTCCCTCGACAGCGCCACCACGGCGCTGCTGACGGAGCTGGGCGTGAAGACGATCGTGATCGCCGGTGGAACCGACGCGGTCTCGGCCGGTGTCGAGACCGCCGCGGCGAAGCTCGCCGACGTCACGCGTCTCGGCGGCGAGGACCGGTACGGCTCGTCCAGGGCCATCAACGCGTTCTTCGTCGAGAAGGCCGACCGGGTCGTGCTGGCCACGGGAGCCAATTTCCCCGACGCCCTCTCGGGCTCGGCGTTCGCCCCCGCGGTGGATGCGCCGCTGTTCACGGTGCAGACCGACTGCATCCCGGCCGAGACCCTGACGCAGATCACCGCCCTCGGCGCCACGCAGGTCACCCTGCTCGGCGGAACCACCGTGCTCACGAAGGCCGTCGAGTCGCTGGCCGCCTGCCCGGTCAGCCGATGAGGACCCTCGTCGGGCTCGTGCTCGCCGTCGCGCTGGTGGGCGCGAATCCGGTGGGCGCGGGCCCGGCCGAGGCCGCCCCGGCCGAGGCGGCCGACGAGCTGTGGACGCCGCTGACCGAGGTCGGGCCGGGCGACCCGCTCGTCGAACCCGAGGAGGCGGCCCCGTTCCGGCTCGACGTGGACGCGCTGTCCGCGCTGCTGCAGGGCACCGTGAGCCGTCGCGCCGGCGCAGCGCCCACCGAGCTCGAGCTGCCCGACCCGAACGGGGAGCTCGTGCGCTTCGCGGTGCAGCCGCTGACGGTGATGGAGCCGGAACTCGCGGCCGCGCATCCGGAGATCGTCGCCGTCGCCGGCCGCGGCATCGACGACCCGGGCCTGAGCGTGCGCGCCGACCTCTCGCCGCTCGGCCTGCACGCCTCGGTGCGCAGCGCCGACGGGTCGACGACGGCCTGGTACCTCGATCCCGCGCTGCGCGGGGACGCGTCGACGTCGGTGTCGTACCCGGCCGGCGCCCTGCGCGACGAGCGGTCGGCGCTCGTCGAGCCCGAAGCCCCGCAGACGGCCGAGCCGGACGCGATCGCGCAGGAGGCCGCGGCCCCCGCCCCCGGCGCCGACGTCCCACTCCGCACCGTGCGCGTCGCGTTCGCCAGCGACCCGAGCTTCGCCGCGTTCTACGGCAGCGACGCCGTGCTCGCCGCCAAGGTCTCGATCGTGACCCGCGTCGGCGGCCTGTTCAACGACGACCTCGGCGTGCACCTGACCCTCGCCGACGGCACCGACCGGCTGAACTTCGACACCGTCGAGAAGGCCGAGGCCGCCGGCTACACCACCCCGGCCCTCGCCACCTGCGGTCAGGCGAGCCTCGACCAGAACAGCGCCGCGCTCGAGCGCCTGCTCGGTGTCGACGGCTACGACGTCGGTCATCTGCTGCTCGGTGTCGCCGGTGGCGGCCTGGCGGGCTACGCCGAGGTCGGGCTGCCCTTCGTCAAGGGCGGCGGATGCACGGGCGACCCGAACCCGGTGGGCGACGGCTTCGCCGTCGACTACGTGGCGCACGAGCTCGGCCACCAGTTCGGCGGAAGCCACACCTTCAACGCCTGCGGCGGCAGCAGCGGGGCGACCGCCGTGGAGCCCGGCTCCGGATCGACCGTGATGGCCTACGCCGGGATCTGCGGCGCGAACGACCTGCAGCCCCACAGCGACCCCTACTTCTCGCAGGCCAGCATCGCCGAGATCCAGCGCACGCTTGCCCGGCTGCCCGCCACCGCATCCGGCAACCGCGCTCCGGTCGTCACGGCTCCGCCCGACCGCGAACTGCCGCTGCAGACCCCGTTCACCCTCGTCGCCGACGGCTCCGATCCCGACGGCGACCCGCTCGGCTACCTCTGGGAGCAGAACGACGTCGGCGACCCCGATCGTGCCCTCTCCGACGGCGCCAAGACGGCCGGCCCGCTCGTGCGTGTCTTCGGCCGCTACGCCGCCGTCGGGACCGACGCGACACGGCAGTACTCCTCGCCGGGCGAGAACCCCGTCGGCACCGATCCGGGTCGGACGATCCCCGACCTCGAGCAGATCCTCGGCGGCGCCACGAACGCCGGAACCGGCGCCTGCGACCCCGCCCTCACCGGCATCGCCGCGCTCGAGTGCCACTCGGAATCGCTGCCGACGGCCGCCTACGCCGATGACGGGGCCCTCGACTTCCGGGTGACCGCGCGCGACCAGGACCCGGCGGGCGGCGGCGTCGCCCACGACGACGTGCGGCTCACCCTCGCACGCGACGCCGGGCCGTTCCTCGTGACCAGCCAGGGCGACGCCACCGAGGTGCTGCGCGGGGGAGCGACGACCGCCGTCACCTGGTCCGTCAACGGCACCGACCGGGCCGGCCTCGCTCCGACGGTGCGCATCCGTCTCTCGACCGACGGCGGCCGCAGCTTCGACACCGTGCTCGCCGACGCGACCGCGAACGACGGCAGCGAGACGGTGACCGTGCCGAACGTCGCCAGCTCCGCGGTGCGCATCCGCGTCGACGCCGTCGACAACTACTTCTTCGACCTCTCCGACGCCGACGTCACCATCGCCGCCGTGCCCCGAGTCGATCCCGTCGTCGACCGCATCGGCGGCGCCGACCGGTTCGTGGTCTCGGCCGCCGTCGCGCGCCAGGCCTTCCCCGACGGAGCCGACACCGTGTACGTCGCCTCGGGAGCGGTCTTCCCCGACGCGCTCTCCGCCGCACCGGCGGCCGCACGCGACCGGGCTCCGGTGCTGCTCACCCGGTCCGACCGGCTTCCGGATGCGGTGGTCGCCGAGATCACGCGCCTCGATCCCGAACGGGTCGTCGTCGTGGGCGGCCCGCTGAGCGTGGGCCCGGCCGTCGCCGAGCAGCTCGCCGCCACCGGCGCGGAGGTGACCCGCATCGGCGGACCCGACCGCTTCGCCGTCTCCCGGAGCGTCGCCGAGGCGGCGTTCCCCGACGGCGCCTCGACCGCCGTGCTGGCCACCGGCACCGACTTCCCCGACGCCCTGTCGGCCGGAGCCGCCGTCGCCGGGCAGAGCCCCGTGCTGCTCGTCGACGGCCGCGCGGGGTCGCTCGACGCCGCCACCCGGGCCGTGCTCGAGCGCCTCGGTGTCACCCGCCTCGTCGTCGTGGGCGGCGAGCTGTCGGTCTCCGCGGGGCTCGCGGCCGACGCGGGCGGCATCGCGCCCGTCACCCGGCTCGCCGGCGCCGATCGCTACGCCACTTCGATCGCCGTCGTCGCCCACTTCGTCGACGCGGCCGACCGGGCGCTGCTCGCCACCGGCCGCACCTTCCCCGACGCCCTCTCGGGCTCCCCGCTCGGCCTGCCGGTGCTCGTCGTGCCGCCGGACTGCCTGCCGGGGGCGACCCGCTCGGCCCTCGGCGCCCTGGGCGTGAGCCGGATCACTCTGCTCGGCGGCGAGGCCGGTCTGACTGCGGGGGTGCAGCGCCTGGACGTCTGCCCAGGGGGCTGACTCTCCGGCCGCGGTGCGGGCGCCATGGGCTACAGTGGAGGGGTGTTCGTGAATCTCCTCTGTTGTCGTCGCTGAGCGACGACCCTTCTCGCAGACTAGGTTCGTCACAGCCCCGAAGCCGCCGCTCACCAGCGCGCGCCGTGCGAATCTGAGCACGTAGCGGCTGCGAGCCCCATCAAGGACACAGCAATGAAGTACGCGAACAGCGTCATCGACCTCGTCGGCAACACCCCGCTCGTGAAGCTCAACAGCGTCACCGAGGGCATCCGGGCCACCGTGCTCGCGAAGGTCGAGTACCTCAACCCGGGCGGGTCGTCGAAGGACCGCATCGCCACCCGCATCATCGACGCTGCCGAGCGCGACGGCCTGCTGAAGCCGGGCGGCACGATCGTCGAGCCCACCTCGGGCAACACCGGCATCGGCCTGGCCCTCGTGGCGCAGCAGCGCGGCTACCGCTGCGTGTTCGTGCTGCCCGACAAGGTCGGCGAGGACAAGCGCAACGTGCTCACCGCGTACGGCGCCGAGATCGTCGTCACCCCGACGGCCGTGGCGCCCGAGGACCCGGACTCCTACTACTCGGTCTCCGACCGCCTGGCCCGAGAGATCCCCGGGGCCTTCAAGCCGAACCAGTACTCCAACCCGAACGGTCCGCTCAGCCACTACGAGACCACCGGCCCCGAGATCTGGCGCGACACCGAGGGGCAGATCACGCACTTCGTCGCCGGCGTCGGCACCGGTGGCACGATCAGCGGCGTCGGCCGCTACCTCAAGGAGGTCTCCGGGGGAGCCGTGCAGATCATCGGCGCCGACCCCGAGGGCTCGGTCTACTCCGGTGGCACGGGTCGGCCGTACCTCGTCGAGGGTGTCGGCGAGGACTTCTGGCCGACCGCCTACGACGGCACCGTCGTCGACCGCATCATCGCGGCGAGCGACGCGACCTCCTTCGAGCTGACCCGCCGCCTCGCCCGCGAAGAGGGCCTGCTCGTCGGCGGCTCCAGCGGCCTGGCGGTCGCGGCGGCGCTCGAGGCGGCCCGCGAGCTGCCGGCCGACGCGGTGGTCGTCGTGCTGCTCCCCGACGGCGGCCGCGGCTACCTGGGCAAGATCTTCAACGAGAAGTGGATGCGCAGCTACGGCTTCACGGACTCCCCTGCCGGGGCGACGGTGCGCGACATCGTCAAGGGCAAGAGCGGGGAGCTGCCCGCGCTCGTGCACGCGCATCCGGCCGACACCGTGCACGACGTGATCGAGATCATGGCGACGTACGGGGTGTCGCAGCTGCCCGTGCTCTCCGCCGAGCCGCCCGTGGTGATGGGCGAGGTCGTGGGATCGCTCGACGAGCAGAGCCTGCTCGACCGGGTCTTCGGCGGCCAGGCGAGCATGACCGACACCGTGGCGGGCCTCGTCGCCCCCGCTCTCCCGCTGATCGGCGCGAACGAGCCCGTCTCGGCCGCCCGTCAGGCCCTCACCCAGTCCAGCGCGCTGCTGGTCTCCGACGACGGCAAGCCCGTCTCGGTGATCACGCGCCAGGACCTGCTCACCTTCCTCGCCGAGGCGTGAGCCCCTACTCCCGTCTTCCCCTTCAGTAAGGAGCCATCATGGCCAAGAACACCGACGCGTTCGAGACGCGCGCCATCCACGCCGGCCAGGAGTTCGACCCCACCACCGGCGCCATCATCCCTCCCGTGTACCTGACCTCCACCTACGTGCAGGACGGCATCGGCGGCTTCCGCAACGGCTACGAGTACTCCCGCGGCGGCAACCCGACGCGCACCTCGCTCGAGACGCTGCTCGCCTCGCTCGAGGGCGCCAAGCACGGCCTCTCGTTCGCCTCGGGCCTCGCCGCGGAAGACGCGCTGCTGCGCGCCCTGCTCGAGCCGGGCGACCGCATCGTGCTCGGCAACGACGTCTACGGCGGCACGCACCGCCTGATCGAGCGCATCCACGGCAAGTGGGGCGTCGAGAACGTCGTCGTCGAGATGAGCGACCTCTCGGCCGTCTCGAAGGCCGTCACCGGCGGCCGAACGAAACTGCTCTGGCTCGAGACCCCGTCCAACCCGCTGATGAAGATCAGCGACGTCGCCGAGCTGGCCGAGATCGGCCACGCGGCCGGCGCCCTCGTCGTGGTCGACAACACCTTCGCCTCGCCGTACCTGCAGCAGCCGCTCACCCTCGGCGCCGACGTCGTCGTGCACTCGACCACCAAGTACCTCGGCGGTCACTCCGACGTGCTCGGCGGCGCCGTGGTGCTGAACGACGACGCGCTCGAGGAGAAGATCCGCTTCCTGCAGTTCGCCTCCGGCGGGGTCAGCGGGCCGATGGATGCGTGGCTCACCGTTCGCGGCATCAAGACGCTCGCCGTGCGGATGGACCGGCACTCCGCCAATGCGCAGGCCATCGCCGAGCACCTGGTCGGGCATCCGGCGCTCGACACCGTGTTCTACCCGGGCCTGCCGGATCACCCCGGCCACGAGCTGGCGAAGCGGCAGATGAAGTCGTTCGGCGGCATGATCTCGCTGGCGCTGAAGGGCGGACCGAAGGCGGCGCGCAAGTTCGCCGAGTCGACGACCGTGTTCCAGCTGGCCGAGTCGCTCGGCGGGGTCGAGTCGCTGATCGGGTACCCGTCCGAGATGACGCACGCGTCGGTGAAGGGCACGGCGCTCGAGGTGCCCGAGAACGTCATCCGCCTCTCGGTGGGCATCGAGTCGGTCGACGACCTGATCGCCGACCTCGACCGCGCGCTGCCGCGGCGCTGAGCGGGGCGGGCATGAGCGCGGTCGGGCCGAACTGGGCCGGAAGCTACGAGTACGGGGCCTCGGCCCTGCTCCGTCCGTCGTCGCTCGACGAGCTCGTGTCGCTCCTGCAGTCGTCGCCGCGGCTGCGGGCGCTCGGCTCGCGGCACTCCTTCAACGACGTGGCCGACAGCCCGGGCGTGTTGGTCTCGGTCGACGCGCTGTTCGGCGACGAGGAGCCCGTGCTCTCGGAGTCGGACCGCACGGTGACCGTCGGCGCGGCCACCCGCTTCGCGGCGCTCGCGGCGTTCCTCGAGCCGCGCGGCTGGGCGCTGCACAACCTCGGATCGCTGCCGCACATCTCCATCGGCGGCGCCATCGCGACCGGCACCCACGGCTCCGGCGTCGGCAACGGCAGCCTGTCGACCGCGGTCGCCGCCCTCGAGTACGTCGACGGCGCGGGATCGCTCGTGCGCATCGCGCGCGGCGACGAGGGCTTCGAGGGCTCGGTCGTCGCGCTCGGGGCGCTGGGCATCGTCACGCAGGTGACCCTCGACATCCAGCCGAGCTACCAGGTGCGGCAGGACATCTTCGTCGACCTCTCGTGGGAGGCCGCGCTCGACGGCTTCGACGAGATCATGGCCGCCGCGTACAGCGTGAGCCTGTTCGGCGACTGGGGCGACGCAGGGTTCAAGCAGGCGTGGGTGAAGACGCGGCTCGACGGCGTCGGCTCCGGTGCGGGTTCGACCTCGGCTACTCCGGCCTCGTCGACGGCTTCTGCGCCGTTCGCGTACGCCGACTCGTTCTTCGGGGCGCGGCCGGCCGGGTCGAAGGTGATGTCGCCCGCGGGCGACGACCTCGACAACACCACCGTGCAGGGCGGCGTGCCCGGGCCGTGGTCGGAGCGGCTGCCGCACTTCCGCGCCGACGTCACGCCCAGCGCGGGCGACGAGATCCAGACCGAGTACTTCGTCTCCCGGGCGGATGCGCGGGCCGCCCTCCTGGCCGTGCGCGCCCTCGGCGACCGCCTCCGCCCCCACCTCCTGGTGACGGAGCTCCGCACGATCGCCGCCGACGCCCTCTGGCTCAGCCCGGTGTTCGGACGCGACAGCCTCGCGATCCACTTCACCTGGAAGTCGCACCCCACCGAGGTGCGGGAGCTGCTGCCGTCGCTCGAGGCGGCGCTCGCTCCGTTCGACGTGAGGCCGCACTGGGGCAAGTGGTTCACGCTCGACGCGGCCGAGCTGGCGCCGAAGTACGAGCACCTCGCCGACTTCGCGGCCCTCGCGGAGTCGCGCGACCCCGCGCACCGCTTCCGCAATCCCTACCTCGCCCGCGTGCTCGGCCTCCCGGCCTGACTCACGGAGCAGTGACGCGAAAGGCCCTTCCCGTGACGGGGAGGGCCTTTCGTCGTCAGGACCCGTGACGATCAGTCGAGGGCGGGCTTGCCCGCCGAGTAGATCCAGGTGTCGAAGAAGGCCGTGAGGTCGTCGCCCGAGACCTGCTCGGCGTAGGCGACGAACTGCTCGGTCGAGACCGCGGTGCCCGCGTGCTCGGTGGCCCAGCCCTTCAGGATGGCGAAGAAGTCCGCGTCGCCCACCTCGGTGCGGAGCGCCTGCAGCGTCATGCCTCCGCGGGTGTAGACCGCTCCGTCGAAGATGCCGGCGGCACCGGGATCGGCGACGACGGTCTGCCAGAACGAGCTCGTCCCGGGGATCGAGTCGTAGGCGTCCTGGAACGCCTCCTGCGTGCTCGGTCCGCCGTGCTCGGCGGCCCACAGCCACTCGGCGTAGGTGGCGAAGCCCTCGTTCAGCCAGATGTCCGACCAGCGCTGCATCGACAGGCTGTCGCCGTACCACTGGTGGGCCAGCTCGTGCACGACCACGCTCGGGTCGGCATCGGCCGGGAACGCCCACGCCGGGTAGATCGGCCGCGTCTGGTTCTCGAGCGCGTAGGGCAGGTCGTCTTGCACGGTCTCGCCGGTGTCGGGGTCGACGTGCTCGCCGATGTAGCCGATGGCGAGCCCGCCCGCCTCGGAGAACGGGTAGTCGCCGAAGTACTGCGAGAGGAAGGAGATGACCTGGGGCTCGCTCTCGAAGATGGTCTTCGCCACGTCGCCGACCTTCACGCCCGGGGTGCCGTCGACGTCGCGGTCGAAGAGCGTCGGGTCGATCGCGTCGTAGTAGGTGATGCCGTCGGCGCCGGTCTCGCTCGTGACCGTGTAGTCACCGAGCGTCGCCGTGGCGAGATAGGTGGCCATCGGCTGCTCCATCTCCCAGTCGAACGTCGTCTGCCCGTTCGCGGTGCTCTGACCGGCCAGCCGGCCGTTGCCGACCACCTGAAGGCCCTCGGGAACCGTCATGCGGGTCGAGAAGGTCGCTTTGTCGGAGGGGTGGTCGTTCGACGGGAACCAGCTCGCGGCGACGCGGGGCTGCCCGACGACGACCGCGCCGGTGGGGGTGGCGAACACGCCGGCGGGGCCGAACGCGTCGGAGATCTCGATCGGCACCCCGCTGTAGGCGACCGTCGTCGTGATGGTCGCCCCGGTGTCGATCCCGGCGAGGGGGATGACCGTGAGCTCCGTGCGCGGCGGAGTCGCGTCGCCGTCGGTCGAACCCGCGGCCTGCGGCTGCCCGGTCACGTCGCTGATCTGCGTGGACGCGAGGCTCCAGTCGGCGGCCTGGCCGTTCACCGTGACGGCCGAGATCGTGATGTAGTCGGTGCCGTCGACCGCGCGGGTGTCGAAGTCGAGGTTGAACGCCGAGAGGTTCTGCGTCGCCAGCGCGGTGACCGTCGCCGTGCCCGAGAGCACGTCGGTGTCGGGGGCGTAGGCGAGGTCGAGATCGTAGTGCTGCACGTCGTAGCCGCCGTTGCCGTCGAGCGGGAAGTACGCGTCGCCGATGCCGGCCGCTCCGGGCTGGTAGTCGACGGGGGAGGGGGTGGCCGTCGGCGTGATGATCGGAGCCGGGGTGCTCGGCATCGGCGACGGCGTGGAACCGGGAGGGCACGGAGCCGCGGCGCTCGCCGGAGCCGGCGCGAAGCCGCCCGAGGCGACGAGGGCGAGCACGAGCAGCGGGATCGCGGCGAACGCCGCCGTCTTTCCACGGCCGGCGCGGCGCCCGAGCAGCAGCCAGGCGGCTGTTCCCCCGCCGATGGCGAGGAGCCCCAGGGCCAGCAGCAGCGGCCAGGACTCGAAACCGGTGGCGGCAAGCACACAACTCGTCACGGACGACCTCATCTCAGTTCGGTGACGCGACCCTATCCGACGCCGTGTCGCCCGCGCCACCCGACGGGACATCCCGTCTCATACCTTTAACACGAGCCCTCCTGAGCAGGAGTGGACGCTGCCCGATCAGCACCCCGCCGAGCACCAGCGCCGTGCCCACGGCCTGCGCCGGCCCGAACGCCTCGCCGGCCAGCAGGGTTCCGAGCAGCACCCCCGTCACCGGGTTCAGCAGCCCGATCAGCCCCACCGATCCGGCCGGCAGATGCCGCAGCCCCGTGAACCAGGCCGCGAAGGCGAGTGCCGTGGCCACGAGCGAGACATAGCCGAACCCCGCGAAGGCCGGCCCGTCGAGCGGCGGCGGCGGGCCTTCCCGCAGCAGGGCCACCGGCAGCACCGCGAGCCCACCCGCCACCAGCTGCCACGACGTCAGCGAGAGCACCCGGATGCCCCCGCCCCACTTCTTGGTCAGCACGAACCCCACCGACGACATCGCCATCGCGCCGAGCGACGCCGCCACCCCGAGCCCGAGCTCCCCGCCCGCCCCGGCCCCGCCGGCGCCACTGAGGCCGCCGCCCAGCATCAGCACCACCCCGCCGATGCCGACGGCGGCCCCGAGCAGTCCCGCGGCCCGCGGCCGTTCGCGGAGGAGCGGCCACGCCACGAGCATCAGCACCCCCGCCGACGACGCCATCAGCGTCGACGCGGTGCTCGTCGGCAGCAGCTGCGAAGCCGCATAGATCAGGACGAAGAAGGCGCCCACGTTGAGCACGCCGAGCACCGCGGACTTCCACCACCAGTCGCCGCGGGGCCGCTCCCGCATCACGGCGAGCAGCAGGAGGCCGGCCGGCAGCGCCCGGAGCACGGCACCCCAGAGCGGGGCGTCGTCGGGCAGGAACCACCGCGTCACGAAGTAGTTCGACCCCCACGCGATCGGCGCGAGGGCCGTCAGCAGCATCCAGCGCCATTTAGCTTCCATGGAAGCGACTATAGCTTCCCGGGAAGCTATAGTCGAGGCATGGCAAGTCCCGAACCCGCCGACCGCGTCTCTGAGATCCAGGCGGCGTGGCGCCGCGAACGTCCCGACCTCGACGTCTCGCCGCAGGGCGTGATCGGCCGCGTGCACCGCCTCGCCGCGCACCTCACCGCCGAGCTCGTCGAGGTCTACGCCCGCTTCGGCCTCGGCGAGGGCGAGTTCGACGTGCTGGCGACGCTCCGGCGCTCGGGCCGTCCGTTCGAGCTGGCGCCGAGCGAGCTCGCCGGGCACACCATGGTCACGACCGGGGCGATGACCAAGCGCCTCGACCGGCTCGAGGCGGCCGGCCTGGTCGTGCGGCGAGCCGCGGGAGGCGACGGCCGACGCCGCGTGGTGGCGCTGACCCCCTCCGGCGTGGCGCTGATCGACGAGGCCTTCACCGCTCACATGGCCAACGAGGCGCGGCTGCTGGCCGGGCTGGCGGCTGATGACCGGGCCGCTCTGCAGCGCATCCTGTCGCACTGGCTGAACGACCTGGGCCTCTAGGGCGCGACACGCCCGACGCGCTCGATGTCGGTGGCCGAAGTTATCCTCAGGCCAGTTCCTCCGCTGTCTCCACAGGAGGGGTCGAAGTGGCGTCTTTTCGCGGAAGAGGCTGTGGAGGAGTAGTCGTGAAAGCTGTGCACAGATGTGGACGGCCTGTGGATAATTACACGGGTGTAACACTTCATCTAGGGGTGCTCGCCAGGTACGACAACTAGATGTAGTATTGAACTCCCGGGTCGGGGAGCGCGCCAGAACAGCGCGAACAGCCCGCAGAAACGCGGGTCAGCCCGCAGGAACACAGATCTTCCCGTTTTTTCATCGTTCGAGAAAGGTGCAGCACCTATGGCAATCACGGTCTACACGAAGCCCTCCTGTGTCCAGTGCACAGCCACGTACCGCGCCCTCGAGAACAAGGGTCTCGAGTTCGAGATCTTCGACCTCTCGGTCGACGAGAAGGCCCTCGAGACCGTCAAGGAGCTCGGCTACCTGCAGGCTCCGGTCGTCATGACCGACGACGGCGACCACTGGTCGGGCTTCCGCCCCGACAAGATCGCGGAGCTGGCGTCCCGCTCCGCCAGCTGATCACTCCGGTGTCCACAGACCTCATCTACTTCTCGAGCGTCTCGGGCAACACCCGGCGGTTCGTCGAGGGGCTGGGCCGGCCCGCCTCTCGCATCCCCCTCTATGCGCGCGAAGAGCGACTGAAGGCCACGGAACCCTACGTGCTCGTCCTCCCCACCTACGGTGGCGGAGAGACGGGTGGCGCCGTTCCGAAGCAGGTCATCCAGTTCCTCAACGACGAGGAGAACAGATCGCTCATCCGTGGCGTGATCGCTGCGGGCAACACCAATTTCGGCGAGGCGTACTGCCTGGCGGGCGACATCGTCGCGCGCAAGTGCAAGGTCCCGCTGCTCTATCGATTCGAAGTATTCGGAACACCGGATGACCGTGAGGCCGTCCAGATTGGATTGGACAGACTGTGGAAGCAACTCTGATCGACGCACCGACGGCGGCGCCGGCGCTCGACTACCACTCGCTCAACGCGATGCTGAACCTCTACGACGAGAACGGACTGATCCAGTTCGACAAGGACAAAGAGGCCGCGAAGCAGTACTTCCTGCAGCACGTCAACCAGAACACCGTCTTCTTCCACAACCTGAAGGAGCGCCTCGACTACCTGGTCGAGAAGGAGTACTACGAGCAGGCCGTGCTCGACCAGTACTCGTTCGAGTTCATCCAGCAGCTCAACGACCTCGCCTACTCGAAGAAGTTCCGCTTCGACACCTTCCTCGGCGCGTTCAAGTACTACACGAGCTACACGCTGAAGACCTTCGACGGCAAGCGCTACCTCGAGCGCTTCGAGGACCGCGTGGTCATGACGGCCCTCGGCCTCGCCCAGGGCGACGAGAAGCTCGCCACGAACCTCGTCGAGGAGATCATCGGCGGCCGCTTCCAGCCCGCCACCCCCACCTTCCTCAACACGGGCAAGGCCCAGCGCGGCGAGCTCGTCTCCTGCTTCCTGCTCCGCATCGAAGACAACATGGAGTCGATCGCCCGCGGCATCAACTCGGCGCTGCAGCTCTCCAAGCGCGGCGGCGGCGTGGCCCTGCTGCTGTCGAACATCCGTGAGGCCGGTGCCCCGATCAAGCAGATCGAGAACCAGTCCTCGGGCATCATCCCCGTGATGAAGCTCCTCGAAGACAGCTTCAGCTACGCCAACCAGCTCGGCGCCCGTCAGGGTGCGGGTGCGGTGTACCTCAGCGCGCACCACCCCGACATCATGAAGTTCCTCGACACCAAGCGCGAGAACGCCGACGAGAAGATCCGCATCAAGACGCTCTCGCTCGGCGTCGTGGTGCCCGACATCACGTTCGAGCTCGCGAAGAACGACGAGGACATGTACCTCTTCTCGCCGTACGACGTCGAGAAGGTCTACGGCCTGCCCTTCGGCGACATCTCGGTGACCGAGAAGTACCGCGAGATGGTCGACGACCCGCGCATCCGCAAGACCAAGATCAAGGCCCGCGAGTTCTTCCAGACTCTCGCCGAGATCCAGTTCGAGTCGGGCTACCCGTACATCATGTACGAAGACACCGTCAACAAGGCGAACCCCATCAAGGGCCGCATCAACATGTCGAACCTGTGCTCGGAGATCCTCCAGGTCAACACGCCGACGACCTACAACGAAGACCTCTCCTACGCCGAGATCGGCAAGGACATCTCGTGCAACCTGGGCTCGCTGAACATCGCGCTGACCATGGACTCGCCCGACTTCGGCACCACCGTCGAGACCGCCATCCGCGGCCTCACCTCGGTGTCGAACCAGTCGCACATCGCCTCGGTGCGCTCCATCGAGACCGGCAACGACCGCTCGCACGCCATCGGCCTCGGCCAGATGAACCTGCACGGCTACCTCGCCCGCGAGCGCGTCTACTACGGCTCGGAGGAGGGTGTCGACTTCACGAACATCTACTTCTACACCGTGCTGTTCCACGCGCTGCGGGCCTCGAACGCCATCGCCATCGAGCGCGGCGAGAAGTTCGACGGCTTCGACGACTCGACCTACGCCTCGGGTGAGTTCTTCGACAAGTACACCGACGCCGAGTGGGTGCCGGCCACGGCCCGGGTGGCCGAGCTGTTCGAGACCTCGAACGTGCGCATCCCCACGCAGGACGACTGGCGTGCGCTGAAGGCCTCCATCCAGGCCCACGGCATCTACAACCAGAACCTGCAGGCGGTGCCGCCGACCGGCTCGATCTCGTACATCAACAACTCGACCTCGTCGATCCACCCGGTGGCCTCGAAGATCGAGATCCGCAAGGAGGGCAAGATCGGGCGCGTCTACTACCCGGCGCCGTTCCTCACGAACGACAACCTCGAGTACTACGACGACGCCTACGAGATCGGTGCCGAGAAGATCATCGACACCTACGCCGCGGCCACGCAGCACGTCGACCAGGGCCTCTCGCTGACCCTGTTCTTCAAGGACACCGCGACCACGCGCGACATCAACAAGGCGCAGATCTACGCCTGGCGCAAGGGCATCAAGACGATCTACTACATCCGCCTGCGCCAGCTGGCCCTCGAGGGCACCGAGATCGACGGCTGCGTCTCGTGCATGCTGTGATGATCGTCGACACGACAACCCGAAGGACTCTCCGATGACCCCTCCCGAGCCGCTGAAGCTCCTCACCAAGGTGCAGGCGATCAACTGGAACCGCATCCAGGACGACAAGGACGTGGAGGTCTGGAACCGCCTCGTCAACAACTTCTGGCTGCCCGAGAAGGTGCCGCTGTCGAACGACGTGCAGTCCTGGGCCACGCTCACGCCGGCCGAGCAGCAGCTCACCATGCGGGTGTTCACCGGTCTCACCCTGCTCGACACGATCCAGGGCACGGTCGGGGCGGTCTCGCTCATCCCCGACTCGCTGACCCCGCACGAGGAGGCCGTCTACACGAACATCGCGTTCATGGAGTCGGTGCACGCCAAGTCGTACTCGTCGATCTTCTCGACCCTGTCGAACACGAAGGACATCGACGAGGCCTTCCGCTGGTCGACCGAGAACCCGAACCTGCAGAAGAAGGCGTCGATCGTCCTCGACTACTACCACGGCGACGAGCCCCTGAAACGGAAGGTCGCCTCGACGCTGCTCGAGAGCTTCCTCTTCTACAGCGGCTTCTACCTGCCGATGTACTGGTCGTCGCGGGCCAAGCTCACGAACACGGCCGACCTCATCCGCCTCATCATCCGTGACGAGGCCGTGCACGGCTACTACATCGGCTACAAGTTCCAGCGCGGGCTGGAGCTCGTCGACCAGGCCAAGCGCGACGAGATCAAGGACTACGCCTTCTCGCTGATGTACGACCTCTACGAGAACGAGGTGCAGTACACGCAAGACCTCTACGACGAGGTCGGCCTGACCGAAGACGTCAAGAAGTTCCTGCACTACAACGCGAACAAAGCGCTGATGAACCTCGGCTACGAGCCGATGTTCCCGAAGTCGGTCACCGATGTGAACCCGGCGATCCTCTCGGCCCTGTCGCCGAACGCCGACGAGAACCACGACTTCTTCTCGGGGTCGGGCTCCTCCTACGTCATCGGCAAGGCCGTCAACACCGAAGACGAGGACTGGGACTTCTAGCCCCACCTCTCGCCGAAGCCCCTCGAACCGTCCAGGTCCGAGGGGCTTCCGCGTTTCCGGAGGCTAGGGGTGGGCGAGGATCTCCGCCGTGAGGCGGCGCTGCCAGGCGACGTCGGCCCACATCGGGTGGTGCGGCGCCGCGTTCGAGCAGAGCACGACGCCCCAGACGCCGTGCTCGAGCGCGGTGCGGATACCGAGCTCGGCGAGGGAGCGGCCGATCGGGCCCTCCTCGAAGGTGCCGTGCAGGGGCGTGTAGCCGATCCAGCCCTCGCCGATCACCGCGGGCACGCCCTTCCAGCGTGCCCACTCCGCGATGGCGATGGTTCGCGACTCGATCTCCCGCTCCATCACGGCGCGGTAGGGGCCGTAGTTCTCGTAGAGCCAGGTGTCCCAGCGATCGGCGTCGAGCTGGTCGTAGCCGTAGATCATCTGGTCGGTGACGACGGTGGCCTCGAACTTCCAGGCGGCCGCGCGGCCGTACTCGGCCGGGTCGGGGGCGTCGGGGCGCAGGAGTTCGCGCAGGGCGGCGTTCGGGAATCCCTCGCTGCCCTCGGAGCGGATGTCGAGGCGCTGCTGCAGCGCATCCAGCACCCCGTAGCTGTAGACGTGGAACTGAGCCGCCCCCAAACCGTCGGGCAGCTGGTGCATGGCGAGGTGCGGCGGCTTGCCCCAGCTCGCCGTGACGAGCAGGTCGGGGTGGGCCTCCCGCAGCCGCTCGACCGCCTGTATGCCGCTCAGGGCATGCGAGTCGGATGCCGGTTCCGGCGACACGGCGGGGGAGACGGTGGCCCCCGCGAACTCGGGCAGCAGCGAGAAGTCGACCTCGTTGTGCAGCTCCACCAGCGCGATCGTGTCGCGGTGACCGGCGGCGGTGAGGTGCTCGATCAGCCGGCTCCAGGAGGCGGCGAGCAGCTCGTAGCGCGACTCCTCGGGGACGGCGTGGATGGCCTCGAACCAGCTGCTCGAGCGTGCGAACGCGGGGGACTGCTGGTACTCCCAGCTCGCCAGGATCACGACCACACCGTGCCGCGACGCCGCCTCGAACAGCTCGATCAGGCGGGCGCCCACGTCGAGCGAGTAGCCACCGGGCACGTCGTACCAGCGGGTGCCCTGGCCGTAGAAGCCGCCGCCGGGGGCGACTCCGAGACCCTCGATCGTCAGGTCACGCGCGAGCGACGCGAGCGGCCGGCCCTCGTGCGAGAGCTCGCCGAACAGCAGCAGGGGAGCGGCGCAGATGCGCACGGCGTTGTAGCCGCGCTCGACGGTCTCGGCGAAGGCGCGGTCGAGGTCGGCGAAGGGGCCGCCGGGCTCGGCCCGGGTGTACCAGGAGAAGTCCCACAGGCTGATGGCGAGCCGCGTCGGCAGGTGGGCCGGAACGGGGCCGGTCAGATCGGTCATGCGGGCAGCCTCTCGGTGGGGGTGGGCGATGGTGTCCACGACAGCAGCTCCTCGGCGCCCGCGAGCACCCGCAGCGTCAGCGCGGAGGGCTCTACCGGGCCCGCGAGTGGCAGCTCGACCACGAACGGCGAGCCCGGCGCGAGCGCCACCCACCACTCCCAGACCGTCATGCCGCCGGCCGGAGCGATGGCGGCGAAGAGGGTGCCCGTGACGGGCGGGGTCAGCGACGCGGGGGCGAACGGGGGCCCTTCGAGTCGCACTCGGGCCCGCGGCACGACGACGGTCGTCGAGACGCCGACGCGGGCGATCCGGCGCCGCCGCGCATCCGCTTCGACCGACATACTCACCGCACACGGCCCCACGCACCACGTCGACTGCTCGTCGCGCAGCGCGAGCGGGCCGCGGGGGAGAGCCGTGCGGGCGTCATCGGTCGTCACGGCATCGACACTACGGATGCGCGACCGCACCGCACCATGGCCGAAACCTCGCTCGACCTGGACGATCCGCCGACCGACGGAGCGTCAGCCCCGGGGCGAAACGGCGTGCGCCGCGTACTGCTCCCGGATGATCGGCCGATGATCCGGCGCCGGCGATCCCGCGAGCGAGATCGCCCAGGACGGCCGCGTGCCCGAGAGCACCCAGCCAGCCTGCACGGCGGCTCCGTCGGCCACGTACTCGCCCGGCAGCGGCACCGTCACGGGAACGTCGAACACCTGAGCCGCCACGGCCTGCACCGCCGGGTTGAGTGCCGCGCCGCCGATCAGCAGGATGCGCTGCGGCACGACCCCGACCCGACGCACCGCGTCCAGGCCGTCGGCCAGCCCGCAGAGCAGTCCCTCGATGGCGGCCCGGGCGAGCCCCGGCCGGGTGGTGGAGGCGAGGGTGAGGCCGAACAGGGTCGCGGTCGCGGTGGGGAGGTTCGGGGTGCGCTCGCCCTCGAAGTAGGGCTGCAGCACGAGGCCGTCGGAGCCGGCGGGCGCCTCGAGCGCCAGCGCCCCGAGCTCGGTGTGCGAGACCCCCAGCAGGGCGGCGGTCGCGTCGAGCACCCGCGCGGCGTTGAGCGTGGCGACGAGCGGGAGGAAGGCCCCCGAGGCGTCGGCGAAGCCGGCCACGGTGCCGCTCTCGTCGGCGGAGGGCTCGCTGGTGACGGCGAAGACGGTGCCGCTGGTGCCGATCGACACGACGACGTCGCCCTCGACGGCGCCGAGCCCGAGGGCCGCGCCGGCGTTGTCGCCCGCACCGGCACCCACGACGATGGCGGCCGGCACGTCGACCGACACCGGCGTGGAGGCAGAGGCGGTGAACGCGACCGTCGACCCGGCGGCCTCCGCCGGCCCCAGCACGCGTGGCAGCACCGCGTCGTGCCCGAGCGCCGCCACCAGCAGCTCACGGTCGTAGGAGCCGGTGCGGGGATTCCAGTACGAGGTGCCGCTGGCATCCGAGCGGTCGGTCACGAGTTCCTCGAGCACCGGCCCCAGGGGCGAGGCGCCGGCCGGCCCGTAGCCGCGCAGGCGCCAGGTGAGCCAGTCGTGCGGCAGCGCGACGGCGGCCACCCGCTCGGCCGCCGAAGGCTCGGCGTCGCGCAGCCAGCGCAGCTTGGTGGCGGTGAACGACGCGACCGGCACGGAGCCGGTGCGCTCGGCGAGGGAGGCGGCGCCGAACTCCTCGATCAGCTCCCGGGCGGCGGGCGCCGAGCGGGTGTCGTTCCAGAGCAGCGCCGGGCGGATGACCTCTCCGGCTTCGTCGAGCACCACCATGCCGTGCTGCTGCCCCGCGATCGCGATGGCGGCGACGTCGTCGAGCCCGCCGGCCGCGTCGAGCGCCGTGACCAGGGCGTCCCACCAGAACGCCGGGTCGACCTCGGTGCCGGCCGGGTGCGTGGCCCGCCCCTGGCGAACGAGCTCACCGCTCTCGAGGTCGCGGATCACGACCTTGCAGCTCTGGGTGGATGAGTCGATGCCGGCGACGAGCGTCATTGGTGTCTCCTGGTGCGGGTGAAAAAGTTTGCTTGCACAACATATTCGACGGATGCCCGCCGGGGCAATCCGGCGACGCCGATGCCGAGTTTGCGAACACCAACTACTCGTGCGAGAGTACTCCGGTGTCTCCGCTTCGTCTCTTCGTGCTCGGCTCGCTCGACGCGCGCGGAGCGATGCACGGGCACCAGCTCCGGCTGCTCGGCGAGGAGGAGCGCATCCACCTCTGGACCGACGTCAGCGTCGGCTCGCTCTACGGTGCCCTGAAGCGTTTGGCCGCCGACGGTCTGATCGCCGAGGAGCGCGTCGAACGCGAGGGCGCCTACCCCGAGCGGCAGGTCTACGCGATCACGCCGGCCGGACGCGAGGCGCTCGCCGCGCTCCGCGAGGAGGGCCTCCGCGCCATCCGCCTGAAGCACGACCCCTTCGATCTCGCGGTCACGCGCCTCGACCCCGCGCGGCTCGACGAACTGGCCCCCGAGCTCGAGCGCCGGATCGACGCCCTGCGGGTGCTGCTCGCCGAACAGCAGGAGCGCCTGGACCGCGCCCGCCCGCACCTCTCACTCGCCGAGACCTGGGTGATGGAGCACCGCTCCGACCGCGTGCGCGCGGAGATCGCCTCGCACGAGCGCCTCCTCGCCGCCGTGCCCGACATCATCGCCGACGAGCGCCGCCGCGCCGGCGCCCTCCCCGACCCGAAGGCGCCGGGCACCCACCGGCACGACGAACCCACCACAGCCAGCACGCCCGACACCCCCAGCACCCCCCGAAAGGCCCCCACCCCATGACCGAGACCGCCACCACCCAGGCGCCTCCCGCCGTTCCGGCCCGCGCCTGGCGTGCGCTGATCGTGCTGCTCGCCGGCATGTTCATCGCCCTGCTCGACACGACGATCGTGAACGTGGCGCTGCCGACGATCCGCACCAGCATCGATGCCTCCGAGGCGACCCTCTCCTGGATCATCTCGGGCTACGCCCTGGCGTTCGGTCTCGCCCTCATCCCGGCAGGCCGTATCGGCGACCGCATCGGCCACAAGTGGGTCTTCTTCACCGGCGTCGCCCTCTTCACCGTGGCGAGCCTCGCCTGCGGTCTCGCGATGGACAGCACGCAGCTCATCGTCGCCCGCGTCGTGCAGGGCCTCGCGGGCGGCATCTTCGTGCCGGCCGTGACGGCGTTCATCCAGCTGCTCTTCCCGCCGCAGTCGCGCGGCAAGGCCTTCGCCATCATGGGCGCCGTGATCGGCGTCTCGTCGGCTCTCGGTCCGATCGTCGGCGGTCTGATCATCCAGGCCTTCGGCGAGGAGTCGGGCTGGCGCCTCGTCTTCGGCGTGAACCTGCCGATCGGTCTCGCCACCCTCGTGGCCGCCGTCTTCCTGCTGCCCGGCCGCACGGCCGCCGCCGAGGGGGCCCCGGCCGAGCGCCCGAAGATCGCCATGGACTGGCTGGGCCTCGTGCTCGTCTCGGCCGCCCTGGTCGCGCTGCTCGTGCCGCTGATCGAGGGGCAGGACGAGGGCTGGCCGCTCTGGACCATCCTCTCGCTCGTCGCCGGCGCCCTGCTCCTCGTCGCCTTCGGCGCCTGGGAGGTGCGCTACACCCGCCGCGGCAGCATCCCGCTGGTGCCGCCGAGCCTCTTCCGTCATCCGGCGTTCACGGGCGGCGTCGTGCTCGCCCTGGTCTATTTCGCCTCCTTCACGAGCATCTTCTTCACCATCTCGCTGCTCTGGCAGGCGGGTCTCGGGCACACCGCGCTCGAGTCGGGCGCCGTCTCGATCCCGTTCGCCATCGGCTCCATCGTCGGCTCGAGCCAGAGCGCGCGACTGGCGCAGCGGCTCGGCCGCTCCGTGCTCGTGATCGGCACCGCGGCCGTGGTGGTCGGCCTCGCCGCCATCTGGGTCATCCTGCTGGTCACCCCGCCGGCCGACCTGACGAACTGGCTGCTGCTCGCCCCGCTGCTGATCGCCGGCGCCGGAAACGGGCTCTTCATCGCCCCGAACGCCCAGTTCATCGTCGCCACGGTGGAGCGCAAGGAGGCCGGTTCGGCCTCGGGCGTCATCAGCGCCATGCAGCGCGTCGGCAGCGCCATCGGCATCGCGGTCGTGGGCAGCGTGTTCTTCGGCTCGCTGGTCGTCGGGCAGGGGTCTCCGGATGCTCTCGCCACCGGCTTCGTGAACAGCTCCGCCCTGGCGATGGCCGTCAGCACGGGCTTCGCGGTGCTCGCGTTCCTGCTCGTCTTCGCGCTGCCCAAGCGCACCTCGACGGGCCACTAGAACACATTCCTGGGAAAACCCTTGCGCTCGGGGCCGGGCAGCCGCTAACGTCATTACCCGCGGCAACTCGGCCGCCATGAACGAAAGGGGAGGTGAACACCATGATTCCGAATCGGAACTTCGACATGGCGCTTCCCCCGTTCATGCGCGTCACGGCCTAGCCGCGACCCGAACGCCAGGAAGCGCCTCCATCGCTCGTCATCTCATGGAGGAAGACTTCCCGTGTTCACCGCATCAACCCGCTCGCACGACAGCGAGCTGCTCCTGTTCCATCAACACGACCCCGTCTCGGGGGTCGACTCCCTGCAGTTCGGCCGCGGTCTCGCGGCCGGCACCTACCGCCGGGACTGGACCTGGCTGGCCCTCGTCGACGACCGCCCGGTCGCCCGCGGCGTCTGGTGGGGCCCCGTCGGCTCGGTGCATCCCATCGAACTGCACTGCCTGATCGTCGACGCGTCCCTGCCCCACCCCGAGGTGTGGGCGTCGGCGCTGATCCGCTCGGCGCACCGCGCCTTCGCGGAGGCGGGAGCCATCCTGGCGCCCGACTTCGTGATCGAGGTGCCCGCCGCGACCCTGGTGTCCGACGAGGTGCAGAACGCCCTCTCCTGGCGCCGGGAGGCGGCCGTCGCGGCCGGCCTCACGGTGCTCGGCGAGACCGCGCTCGAGGGCGGAGTGCAGCAGCTGCGGCACTCCGCCCGGGCCGTCCCGGCGCCCCGCGGCACCCGCGTCCACGCGGGTGTGTAGCGGGGCCCGGCGGTCACGCCGACCATCGGTGTGACTGTCACACGCTCGTCCCCCACGTCGGGACGTGTGCGTGTGACAGTCACATCGGCCTCCGCTCCGCATCCCCGGCTCACAGTTCCGGCCACCCCGGCGGCGTGCATAATGTAAGGGCGTTCACGCCGTGTGAACGTGCACATCAGCACCAGAGCAGGTACGGGATGAACGAGCCCTCGGCGGAGGCCAAGCGCCCCCGGGCGCCGAGCATCCGCGATGTCGCGAAGCTCGCGGGTGTCTCGCACCAGACCGTCTCCCGGGTGCTGAACAACCACCCGAGCATCCGCGACGAGACCAAGGCCCGCGTGCTCGAGGTGATGGGCGAGCTGAACTACCGCCCCAACCGTGCGGCGAGAGCCCTGGTCACGAGCCGTTCCCGCGCCATCGGCGTGCTCACCTCCTCGCGCTCGGAGTACGGGCCGGCCTCGAGCATCAAGGCCATCGAGGAGGCCGCGCTGCTGCACGGCTACCTGGTGGTCACCGCCAACGCCGACGGCACCGACCGGGCCTCGATCGCCCGGGCCATCACGCACCTCCTCGACCAGGCGGTCGAGGGCATGGTGGTCATCGCGCCGCAGGTGCGCGTGTTCGACACCCTGCACGAGCTGAACCTAGACCTGCCCTACGTGACCCTGCAGTCCACCGGCCGGCAGGGCGACCACTCGCTCTCCGTCGACCAGATCGAGGGGGCGAGACTCGCCACCCGGCACCTGATCCAGTTGGGCCACCGCGGCATCTACCACCTCGCCGGCCCCCAGGACTGGGTCGAGGCCGAGGCGCGGATGGAGGGGTTCCTGCGCGAGATGAGCGACCAGGACGTGCCCACCACGGCCCCGATCCTCGGCGACTGGACGGCGGAGTTCGGCTACTACGCCGGGCTCGAGCTGCTGCGCGTGCGCGACTTCACGGCGATCTTCTCCTCGAACGACCAGATGGCGCTGGGGCTCATCCACGCGATCCGCGACGCCGGGCTCGACGTGCCGGGCGACATCAGCGTGGTCGGTTTCGACGACATCCCCGAGGCCGCGCACTTCTGGCCGCCGCTCACGACGGTCAGGCAGGACTTCGCCGAGCTCGGCCGCCGCTGCGTCGCGCTCCTGGTCTCGGCCGTCGGCGACGACGCGTCGGGGGAGGGCCCGGTCGCCGAGGCTCCGCTGCAGTGGCCCGGGTCGTTGCTGCCGACTCTCGTTGTGCGGCGCTCCACGGCCCCGCCTCCCGCCTGATCGCGCGGAACCCCCCGAACTGGGCGCATCCGCTCGGTTACCGAACCGAGACCATCGCCGACTTGACAGGCTCGGCCGCCATGGGCGTAATATCAATCCGATGTGACCGTTCACATGAACGAATTTGTGAACGGTCACACAAGACGAAGGGGTCATGAGGATGACGATGCGAGCCGAACTCGAGGTGGGCATCGCCCGCTTGCGGGCGGAGATCGCTGGTCTGCACTCCGAGCTCACGCGCTACGAGCTCGTGGTCTGGACGGGCGGGAACATCTCGGGTCGTGTGGTCGGCGCCGACCTGTTCGTCATCAAGCCCTCCGGTGTCTCCTATGAAGACCTGGCACCGGAGAACATGATCCTCTGCGACCTCGAGGGCACGGTCGTGCCGGGCACGCCCGGTGCCGCCCGCGCCCCCTCGGTCGACACCGCGGCGCACGCCTACGTGTATCGCAGCATGCCGGAGGTCGGGGGAGTGGCCCACACCCACTCGCCCTACGCCGTGGCCTGGGCGACGCTCGGGGAGCCCATCCCCTGCGTCACCACGACCATGGAAGCCGAGTTCGGGGGCGAGATCCCCGTCGGGCCGCTCGCCCGGATCGGCGACGACTCGATCGGGCGGGGGATCGTCGGCACGCTGGCGGGCCACCGCTCGCCGGCCGTTCTGATGCAGAGCCACGGCCCCTTCACCATCGGCCCGGATGCCCGGACCGCGGTGAAGACGGCGGTGCTCGTCGAAGACGCCGCGCGGGTCGCGCACCTGGCCCGCCAGCTCGGCGAGCCGCGGGAGCTCACTCCCTCAGCCACCAGTCCGATCACGACGAAGAAGTCCTACACCACATCACGAAAGGAAACACAGTGAAGATCAAGACACTGCTCGCAGGAGTCGCCGCCGGCGCCCTGATGGTCAGCCTGGCCGCCTGCTCCAGCGGGGGCAGCAGCTCGGGCGGCGGTGAGGGCGGCGGAGACGGCGGCCTCATCGGCGTCGCGATGCCGACGAAGTCGTCGGAGCGCTGGATCCAGGACGGCGACGCCGTCAAGTCGCAGCTCGAGGACGCCGGCTACACCGTCGACCTCCAGTACGCCGAGGACGACATCCCCACCCAGGTCTCGCAGATCGAGAACATGATCACCAAGGGCGCCAAGGCCCTGATCGTCGCGTCGATCGACGGCACCACGCTCACCAGCGTGCTGCAGGAGGCCGCCGACAACGACATCCCCGTCATCGCCTACGACCGCCTCATCCGCGACACCGAGAACGTCGACTACTACGCGTCGTTCGACAACTACAAGGTGGGCGTGCAGCAGGCCAACTCCGTGCTGAACGGCCTCGGCCTCGTCGACCTCGACGGCAACGCGACCGACGGTGCCCCCGCCGGCCCGTTCAACATCGAGCTGTTCGCCGGTTCGCCCGACGACAACAACGCCACGTTCTTCTGGAACGGTGCGATCGACACCCTGCAGCCCTACATCGACAAGAAGGTCCTCGTCGTCAAGAGCGGCCAGGAGGCCTTCGAGCAGGCCGCCACGCTCCGCTGGGACGGCGAGACCGCCCAGAAGCGCATGGAGAACCTGCTGACGTCGACCTACTCCGACGGCTCCAAGGTCAACGCGGTGCTGTCGCCCTACGACGGCATCTCGCGCGGCATCATCTCGGCCCTGACCGACGCCGGCTACTCCGTCGGCGCTGAGTGGCCCGTCATCTCGGGCCAGGACGCGGAGCTCGACTCCGTCAAGGCCATCGAGTCCGGCGAGCAGTACGCCACCATCTTCAAGGACACCCGCGAGCTCGCGACCGTGGCCGTCAAGATGGCCTCGGCCCTGCTCGAGGGCAACGAGCCCGAGACGAACAACACCGAGGACTACGACAACGGTGTGAAGGTCGTCCCGTCCTTCCTGCTCGAGTCGCAGATCGTGGTCAAGGACAACATCGAGGACACCCTCGTCAAGTCCGGCTACTGGACCGAAGAAGAGATCAAGGGCTAGTCAGCCCCACTGAGACCCCCGCCCCGGTCGCGCGAGAGCGCGGCCGGGGCGCGGGGGTCTCGCCCCACCCGGCGTACGGCGTACGAGGCAAGGAAGCAGGTAATCCACGACATGTCCGATGACAGGACGAACATCCTCGAGATGCGGAGCATCACCAAGACGTTCCCCGGCGTGAAGGCGCTGCAGAACGTGACGGTCGACGTCCGCCGCGGCGAGGTCCACGCGATCTGCGGGGAGAACGGCGCCGGCAAGTCGACGCTGATGAAGGTGCTCTCGGGTGTGTACCCGCATGGCACCTACGAGGGTGACATCGTGTTCGAGGACGAGGTCGTGCAGTTCCGCGACATCCGTGACTCGGAGGCGAAGGGCATCGTGATCATCCACCAGGAGCTCGCCCTCAGCCCCTACCTCTCGATCGCCGAGAACATCTTCTTGAACAACGAGTTGAAGGGCCCGTTCGGCCTGATCGACTGGAACAAGACCAACCACGAGGCCGCCGCGCTGCTCGCGCGGGTCGGTCTGAAGGAGAACCCCACCACCAAGGTGCGGGACATCGGCGTGGGCAAGCAGCAGCTCGTGGAGATCGCGAAGGCGCTGTCCAAGCGCGTGAAGCTGCTCATCCTCGACGAGCCGACCGCGGCCCTGAACGACGAGGACTCCGACCACCTGCTGAACCTCATCCTGCACCTCAAGGAGCAGGGCATCACGTCGATCATCATCAGCCACAAGCTGAACGAGATCAAGAAGGTCGCCGACTCGGTCACCGTCATCCGTGACGGCAAGACCATCGAGACGATCTCGAAGAACGACGTCACCGAGGAACGCATCATCAAGGACATGGTGGGGCGCGACCTCGAGCACCGCTACCCCGACCACACCCCGCACATCGGCGAGGAGATCCTCCGCGTCGAGGAGTGGACCGCCCACCACCCCCAGGACCCGACCCGCGTCATGGTCGACGACGTGAACATCACCGTCCGCGCCGGCGAGATCGTCGGCATCGCGGGCCTGATGGGCGCCGGCCGCACCGAGTTCGCGATGAGCCTGTTCGGCCGCAGCTACGGCTCCAAGATCTCGGGCCGCGTCTTCGTCAAGGGCAAGGAAGTGAAGACCCGCACGGTCGCCGAGGCGATCGAGAACGGTCTCGCCTACGCCACGGAGGACCGCAAGACCTACGGGCTCAACCTGATCGACGACATCAAGCGCAACATCTCGATGGCGTCGCTGGAGAAGCTCGAGCGCTTCGGTCTGGTCGACGACGGCAAGGAGTTCCAGGTCGCGAACTCCTACCGCACGAGCATGAACATCAAGGCGCCGAGCGTGCTGGCGAAGACCGGGAAGCTCTCGGGCGGAAACCAGCAGAAGGTCGTGCTGTCGAAGTGGATCTACTCCGACCCCGACGTGCTGATCCTCGACGAGCCCACCCGCGGCATCGACGTGGGTGCGAAGTACGAGATCTACAGCATCATCAACAAGCTCGCGGCCGAGGGGAAGGGCATCATCGTCATCTCCTCCGAGCTGCCGGAGCTGCTCGGCATCTGCGACCGCGTCTACGCCCTCTCCGAGGGCCGGATCACCGGCGAGCTGCCCATCGCGGAGGCCACCCCCGAGGCCCTGCTCAAACTCATGACCATGGAAAAGCCCCGCTAGCCCGCGCGCTGACGGAAGAGGAGAATCAACGACCATGTCCGACCTGGAAACCAAGCCGTCCGACGCGACGGCCGCGGGCGCGCAAGTCAACCCCGTCGAGAACAAGTTCACCGAACGGCTCAGCCACATCCTGGGTGACCTCGGCAAGAACGGCATCTTCATCGCGCTCGTGCTGGTGGTGGTGCTGTTCAGCATCCTGACCAACGGCATCCTGCTGCGCCCGCAGAACATCTCCAACCTGATCGTGCAGAACGGCTACATCCTCGTTCTCGCGATCGGCATGGTGATGGTCATCATCGCCGGCCACATCGACCTGTCGGTCGGTTCGGTCGCCGCGTTCGTCGGTGCCGTCTCGGGTGTGTTCGCCGTCCAGTGGGGTCTGCCCTGGTGGCTCTCGATCATCCTGTCGCTCGCCGTCGGTGCCCTGGTGGGCGTCTGGCAGGGCTTCTGGATCGCCTTCGTGGGCATACCCGCGTTCATCGTGACCTTGGCGGGCATGCTGATCTTCCGCGGACTCGCCCTCGTCGTGCTGGGCAACGCCAACATCGGCTCGTTCCCGACCGAGTACCGTGCCCTCGGCAACGGCTTCCTCACCGACCTGTTCGGTGAGTTCGAGCTCGACCCGCTGACCCTCGGCATCGCGGCGATCGCGATCATCGCGCTGTTCGTGTCGCAGTTCCGCACCCGCCGGGCCCGCCAGAGCTACGGCCAGGAGGTCGAGCCCTTCGCCTGGTTCGTCGCCAAGCTGGTGCTCGTCGCCGTGGCCGTCGGCCTGTTCGCCTACGCCCTCGCCACCTACAAGGGCATCCCGGTCACGCTGATCGTGCTCGCCGTGCTCGTGCTGATCTACGGCACGGTCATGAACCGCTCGACCTTCGGCCGTCACGTCTACGCCATCGGCGGCAACCTGCACGCCGCGGAGCTGTCGGGCATCAAGACCCGCAACGTCACCTTCTGGCTGTTCGTGAACATGGGCGTGCTGGCCGCGCTCGCCGGCCTGATCTTCACCGCCCGCCTCAACCTGGCCGGCCCGAAGGCCGGTGACGGCTTCGAGCTCGAGGCCATCTCCGCCGCCTTCATCGGCGGCGCGGCGGTGCAGGGTGGTGTCGGCACCATCGGTGGCGCCATCATCGGTGGTCTGATCATCGGTGTGCTGAACAACGGCATGTCGATCATGGGCATCGGCATCGAGTGGCAGCAGGCCGTCAAGGGCCTCGTGCTGCTGCTCGCGGTCGCGTTCGACGTCTACAACAAGCGCCGCTCCGGCGGTCGCTGAGCCTCGGCTCCGCCTCTCCGCATGAGCATTCGGCGGGTGTCCACCCGGCCCGGTATAGGGTCGCGGTCGTGACACCCGCCGAATTCCGTTTCACCCTCCCCGGCGGCGACGAGCTGGTCGCGCGGTCCGGGGCGGTGGTCGCGGTCTGCGCCGGCGACGAGTCGGGCGCCGATGCGCTCGCGCGCCAGGTCGCCGAGCGGATCACCTCCGGCGCCTCCCCGGTCTACACCTGGATCGACCGCCGCCGGGGCCTCGTGCCGGCACTCGACGTCGCCGAGAACATCTTCATGGGGCACGAGCGCCGACGCGCGCGGGGCCTCTTCCGTGGAGGCATCGACTGGAAGCGCACCCGCGACGACGCCGCAGCACTGCTCGCCGGCCTGGGCTCGACGCTGCGGCCGGTCGACCGCGCCGGTGACGCCGGCGAGTTCGACCGGCTCGTGATCGAGATCGCCCGGGCCGAGGCCCGCGGGGCGTCGGTCGTCGCGCTCGACGAGCCGTCGGCGCGGCTCTCCCCGGCCGAGACAGCCCGGCTGCTCGAGGTGCTCTCGGGTCTCGCCATCCGGGGCACCGCCGTGCTGGTCGTGACGCAGCGCCCGGCCGAGGCGCTCGGCTATGCCGACGAGCTCGTGGTGCTGCGCGGCGGCGCGATCGTCGGCGTCCATCCGAGGGCGTCCTGGGCGGGCTCGGCCGCCGACCGCGAGGTCATGCGCGACCGGGTGCTCGCCGAGCTGGTGGGGCCGACGGATGCGCGTCCGGCCGCCCCGGCAACGCCGCCGTCCGCCGGCAGCCCGCTCCTCCGCGTCACCGGCTGGAGCACCTTCGACCCGGTCGAACCCGAGCGCGCCCTCGTCTCCGACGCCGGGCTGGAGGTGCGAGCCGGCGAGATCGTCGGCGTCGCGGGCCTCCGCGACTCGGGGGCCGAGTCGCTGCTGCTCAGCGTCTACGGCCGCTCCGAGGGCACCGCCACCACGGGCACCGTCGAGGTCGACGGCCGCCTGGTCGACACCTCCACCGTCGAGAAGGCCATCGCCGCCGGCCTCTTCCTCGCCACCACCTCGGCCCCCCGCTACCGGGTGCGCTTCGTCGGCGGCATCGCCATGCCCGTCTCGGCCTCGAAGCTGCCGGCCCTCGTCTCGCTCGGCCTGGTCGACCGCGACAGCGACACCGCCCCGCGCGAAGGCCTCGGCGCCACGATGCTCGGGGCCGCCCGCGCCCTCGGCAAGGGCGGCGACGAGGCGGGCCACATCCGCGGCCTGGTCGCGGCCTTCCCCGCCTCCGACCGCCGGGTGCTGATGCTCGGCGAACCGTTCCGCGGGTCGACGGATGCGCAGCGGGCCGACATCGTCGCCCACCTCGAGGCGGCCCGCGCCGCCGGCAAGGCCGTCGTGATCGCCTCGGCCGACCTCCCGGCCCTGCTCGCGCTCTGCGACCGCGTCGTCACGATGGCCGCCGGCCGCGTGACCGGCGAGGTGCACGCGGGTGCCGAGCCCGCGGCCGTCGGGGCGCTCCTCGCCCCCGCGTGACGCGGTCACGCCATGATGCGGTCGCCAGGTGACGCGGTGACGCCGAACGAGACCGCCCAGCCCCGCGAGGTGCGCTGGGGCCTCGTCGACGTGGTCGCGGGCATCGCCGCCTTCGCCGTGCTGTCGGCTGTGGCTCGGGTGCTCGTGCGGCTCCCCGGGGTCGGTGGCGAACCGGCGCTGGTGCTCGGCATCGAGCAGGTGGTGGGCGGCTGGCTGCCGCTCGTCGCCGTGGTGCTGGTCGCCACCTGGTGGCGCGGACGGCGGAGCCTCCGCCTCGACTTCGGGCTGCGCATCCGGCCCGTCGACCTCGTGGTGGGGCTCGGCGTCGGGGTGGGGCTGCGGCTCGCGGCGCTCGGCCTCGCCGAGCTCGTGCGGCAGGCGACCGGCACCCGGGCCACGGCGTTCTCCGGGGGTGTGGGCGACCCGGTGCTGTTCGTGCTGTTCGCGGTGCTGGCCGCCTCCGTCGTGTCGCCCGTGGTCGAGGAGCTCTACTTCCGCGGTCTGGTGCTGCGCTCGATCGAGCGCGCGGTCGCTCCGGCCGGGTCGACGGATGCGCGGCGGCGCCGGGCCGCGACGATCGCGGTGCTCGGCTCGGCGCTGCTGTTCACGGCGTTCCATCTCGACGGCGTGCCCGAGACGGCCGCCGCCGCGTCCCGCCTCCTCACCCTGTTCGTGGTGGGGATCGTGCTGGGGCTGATGGCGGTCGTGACGAAGCGGCTCGGGCCGTCGATCGTGGCGCACGGCGCCTTCAACCTCACGGTCGCCGTGCTCGAGATCGTGACCCCGCCCGCGGTGACGGGCTGAGCCGAGAACCGACCCGCCCGACCGCTCGCCGAGCCGCCGCCTACCCCTTCGGGTACGCCTCCCACGCCGACTGCACCATCTCGCCGAGCGTGTGCCGCATCTCCCAGCCGAGGTCGCGGGCGGCGAGCTCGCCGAGCGCCACGATGCGGGCCGGGTCGCCCGGGCGGCGCGGAGCCACCTCGGGGGTGAAGTCGATGCCGGTGACCGAGGCTACCGCATCCATGATCTCGCGCACCGAGACGCCGTCGCCCGAGCCCAGGTTGTAGGCGGGCAGCACGCTCTCGCCGGCCTCGAGCCGGCGCGCGGCCGCCACGTGGGCGAGCGCCAGGTCGGAGACGTGGATGTAGTCGCGCACGCAGGTGCCGTCGGGGGTGTCGTAGTCGTCGCCGAAGATCGTGGGGGTGCGGCCCTCGCCGAGCGCGCGGAAGACCAGCGGGAACAGGTTGTGCGCGCTCGCGTCGTAGAGGTCGGGCGAGCCCGAGCCGACGACGTTGAAGTAGCGCAGGGCGGTGGCCTCGAGCCCGGCGGCGACCGCCTGGTCGCGCAGCAGCCACTCGCCGATCAGCTTCGACTCGCCGTAGGGCGACTCGGGCGCCTTCGGGGTGTCCTCGGTGACGAGCAGGGTGTCGGGGGTGCCGTAGACGGCGGCGCTGGAGGAGAACACCAGGCGGGACACGCCGACGGTCTGCATGCGCTCGAGCAGCACCGCGGTGCCCGTGACGTTCTGCTCGTAGGTGTGCAGCGGCCGCTTCACGGAGACGCCCGCGTACTTGTAGCCGGCGACGTGGATGACGCCGGTGACGTCGTGGTCGCGCAGCGTCCGCTCGACGAGCTCGCCGTCGAGGATCGAGCCCTGGACGAACGCGACACCCTCCGGCACGAAGCCGGGGAAGCCGCTGGAGAGGTCGTCGAGCACGACGGGTGTGAGTCCTGCGCCCTGCAGCGCGCGGACGACGTGGGCGCCGATGTAGCCGGCGCCTCCGGTGACGAGCCAGGTGGTCATTCCGAGATCCTCTCGATGGCGGGGTCGATGACGGATGCTCCGCCGAACGGCCGGCGGACGGCCCCCTCCGACGGCACCACGGTGAACACCACGGGTTCGCGGTAGCCCGCCTCGGCGAACGCGGCGCGCTGCGCCTCGGCCAGCGCCTCGGCCTTCGAGCGGTGGATCAGGGCGATCGACGATCCGCCGAAGCCGCCGCCGGTCATCCGCGAACCGATGGCGCCGACGCGGCGGGCGACCTCGACGGACAGGTCGAGCTCGGGCACCGAGATCTCGAAGTCGTCGCGCATGGAGGTGTGCGAGGCGTCGAGCTGCGGGCCGACCGCGCCGGCCCCGTGCTTCTCGAGGGTGCGCACGAGGTCGAGCACACGCTCGTTCTCGGTGATGATGTGGCGCACGCGGCGGAAGGTCTCGTCGTCGAGCAGCTCCTCGGCGCGGCCGAGGTCGTCGGGGCCGAGGTCGCGCAGCGACGGCACCCCGAGGGTGCGGGCGCCGAGTTCGCACGAGGCGCGACGGGCGGCGTACCCGCCGGTGGCGTGCTCGTGCTCGACCCGGGTGTCGGTGACGACGATGACGAGCTCCTCGTCGTCGAGGCCGAGCGGCACGACGCGGGTCTCGAGCGAGCGGCAGTCGATCAGCACGGCCGAGTCGAGGCGGCCGAGCAGCACGGCCGACTGGTCCATGATGCCCGTGGGCGCTCCCACGGCCTCGTTCTCGGCGCGGCGGCCGATCACCGCCAGGGTGCGGCGGTCGAAGCCTAGGCCCCAGAGCTCGTCGATCGCGAGGCCGACGACGCCCTCGAGCGCGGCGCTCGAGGAGAGCCCGGCGCCGACGGGGATGTCGGAGACGACGTAGAGGTCGAGGCCGGGTACCCGGGCGAGGTCGGCGCCCTGCACCCCCGCGGCCCAGATGACGCCGAGCAGGTAGGCCGACCAGCCCGACACGGCCTCGGCCGAGAGGTCGTCGATCGAGATCTCGACGATCTCGTCGGTGAACGACGACGAGACGCGCACCAGGCGGTCATCGCGCACCCGAGCGGCCATCACCGTGTGGCGGTCGATCGCGAAGGGCAGCACGAAGCCGTCGTTGTAGTCGGTGTGCTCGCCGATGAAGTTGACCCGGCCGGGAGCGGCCCAGAGCGAGGTGGGAGCCTCGCCGTAGGCGGCCGCGAAGCCGCGGACGGCGGCGGAGTCGAGCTCGTCGAGGCCCTTCGGGGCGGGGGCGGGGGTGGTGATGTCGGTCATGCGTCGTCCTTGTCTGCGCGGGCGAGGGCGTCCTTCAGGAGACCGGCCGCCGTCTCGGGCGGAACGTCTCCGATGAAGGCGCCCATGGCGGCTTCGGAGCCGGCCAGGAACTTCATCTTGTCGGCCGCTCGGCGCGGCGAGGTGATCTGCAGCATCAGGCGGATGTCGTCGCGGTGCTCGTTCACCGGCGCCTGGTGCCAGGCCGAGATGTAGGGGGTCGGTGTGTCGTACAGGCGGTCGATGCCGCGCAGGATGCGGCGGTAGACGACCGCGAGCTCGTCGCGCTCCTCGGGGGTGGTCTCGGCGAAGTCGGGCACGTGCCGGTTCATCAGCAGGTGCACCTCGACGGGCCAGCGGGCCGCGAACGGCACGAAGGCGGTGACGTGCTCGCCCTGGATCAGCACGCGGTCGGAGCCGCGCTCGAACTCGAGGATGTCGGCGAACAGCGTGGGGCCGTAGCTCTCGATCGACGAGATCAGCTTCTGCGTGCGCGGCGTGATGTAGGGGTAGGAGTAGATCTGGCCGTGCGGGTGGTGCAGGGTGACGCCGATGGCCTCGCCGCGGTTCTCGAACGGGAAGACCTGCTGCACGCCCGGCAGCGCCGAGAGGGCGGCCGTGCGATCGGCCCAGGCCTCGATCACGGTGCGCGCCCGGGTGACGGAGAGGTCGGCGAAGGAGCCCTCGGTCGCCGGGCTGAAGCAGACGACCTCGCAGCGCCCCACCGAGGTGGCGGTGCGGCCGAGGCCGACCTCCCGCAGCTCGGCGAGGGAGACGGCCGGGTCGGTGCCCTCGGGAGCCAAGTCGGGGCCGAACGACGGCGACTTGTTCTCGAACACCGCGACGTCGTAGTTGCTCGGCACCTCGGTGAGGTTCTCGGGGCTCGACGGGGCGAGCGGGTCGAGGTGCTTCGGCGGCAGCATCACGCGGTTCTGGCGCGCGGCGGCGATGGAGACCCACTCGCCGGTCAGCGGGTCCTGCCGCATCTGCGCCACCGGCGGCCGGGGCGCCTCCGGGCGGGCGTCGTCGGCCCGCTCGGGAGGGAGGAGGGTGTCGGGGTCGTCGAAGTAGATCAGTTCGCGGCCGTCGGAGAGACGGTGCACCCGCTTGATGATCCCGTTGCTGAGGGTCTGCACCCCTCGATTACGCCAGTTTCGAACCCGAAAGTCAAGCCCGCCGATTCGGTTTCGAATGCGTAAGATGTAGCCATGGGGAATGACGCGTCGACGGTGCGGCGCACGCGCGTGCTCGAGCTCGTCGCGGCGACCGGCTTCGCGCGCGTCGCCGAGCTGAGTCGCGAGCTCGGCGTCTCCGAGGTCACCGTGCGCAGCGACCTCGCGGCGCTCGAGCGCGACGGCGCCGTCGACCGCGTGCACGGGGGAGCGGTGCTGCGCGGAATGTCCCCCCGCACCGATGCGCTGGAGCCCTCGTTCGAGTCGGCGCGGGCGACCTGGGCCGACGAGAAGCGCCGCATCGGCGTCGCCGCTGCCGCGCTCGTCGAGAGCGGCAGCAGCGTGCTGCTCGACGTCGGCACCACCACCGCCGCCGTGGCCGACGCCCTGCTCGAGCGCGACGACCTCGACGACGTCGTCGTGATCACGAACGGCCTCTCCATCGCGCTCGCGCTCGAGGACGCGATCCCGCGCTTCACCGTCGTCGTCACCGGCGGCACGCTCCGGCCCTTGCAGCACTCGCTCGTCGCGCCCTACGCCTCGGCGCTGCTCAGCCGCCTGCACGCCGACCTCGCGATCATCGGCTGCACCGGGGTCGACGCCCGCGCCGGGGTGACGAACGTCAACCTCCCCGAGTCCGAGCTGAAGAGCGCCATGGTGGCGGCGAGCGACCGCGCCGTGGTCGTGGCCGATCCGTCGAAGATCGGGCACGCCGACGTGGGTATCGTGGGAGGTCTGGCCGAGTTCGAGCTGCTGGTCACCGCAGCCGGAGCCGACGCCCCGGCCGGCCACGACGACCGGCTCGCCGCGCTGCGGGCCGCCGGCCTCGACGTGCTCGCGGCCCCCTGAACCCCACCCGCTTCCAGCACCACACCGCACCGCACCGCACCGAAGAGCCCAAGAGCCGAAGAGCCGAAGAGAAACGAGCCCCGCGTTGTCCGACACCTACCTCGCCGCCGCCGACCGCTACGAGCGGATGCCCTACAAGCGCTCGGGCCGGAGCGGCCTGAAGCTCCCCGAGCTCTCGCTCGGCCTCTGGCACAACTTCGGCCACGAGCGCCCCATCGACACCCAGCGCGCGATCATCCGCCGCGCCTTCGACCTCGGCATCACCCACTTCGACCTCGCCAACAACTACGGCCCGCCCGCCGGATCGGCCGAGACGAACTTCGGCCGCGTCTTCGCCGAAGACCTCGCGCCCTACCGCGACGAGCTGATCATCTCGTCGAAGGCCGGCTACCACATGTGGGAGGGCCCCTACGGGGAGTGGGGCTCGCGCAAGAACCTGCTCTCCTCGCTCGACCAGTCGCTGACCCGCCTCGGCCTGCCCTACGTCGACATCTTCTACTCGCACCGCTTCGACCCCGAGACCCCGCTCGAGGAGACCATGGGCGCCCTCGCGACCGCGGTGCACTCGGGCAAGGCGCTCTACGTCGGCGTCTCGAACTACTCGCCCGAGCAGACCCGCGAGGCCGCGCGCATCCTGGCCGAGCACAAGGTGCCGCTGACCATCCACCAGCCGAGCTACTCGATGTTCAACCGCCACATCGAGACGGGCCTCCTGCCCGTGCTCGAGGAGGTCGGCGCCGGCAGCATCGTCTTCTCGCCGCTGCAGCAGGGCCTGCTCACCGACCGCTACCTCAGCGGCCACGTGCCCGCCGACTCGCGGGCCGCGACCAGCAATTTCCTCTCGGCCGACCGCATCGACGACACCTACCTCGAGCGCGCCCGCGGGCTCGCCGAGATCGCGAAGGGCCGCGGCCAGACCCTCGCCCAGCTGGCGCTGACCTGGGTGCTCCGCCACCCGCAGGTCACCAGCGCGCTGATCGGCGCCTCGAGCGTCGCGCAGCTCGAGCAGAACGTCGCCGCGCTCGGCGCCCCGAAGCTCTCCGTCGACGAGCTCGCCGCCATCGAGCCCTTCGCCGTCGACGGAACGGGGCGTCGGTAGATTTGACGACGGTCCTGCACCCGGGCGACGCGCTGAGCGGCCGCCGCCGCTTCTTCTACGTCATCATCCTCGGCGCACTCGTGGCGCTCGGCCCGTTCACGATCGACCTCTACCTGCCGGCGTTCCCGGTGCTCGAGGCCGACTTCGGCGTCTCGGCCGCCGCGATCCAGCTCACCCTCACCGGCACCACCCTGGGCTTCGCGCTGGGGCAGTTGCTGGTGGGGCCGCTGAGTGACCGGGTCGGGCGACGGATGCCCATCATCATCGCCTCGTCGGTGCACGTGCTGGCGTGCGTCGGTGCGGCGCTCGCGCCCGAGATCGTGAGCCTCGGGGTGTTCCGGGTCATCCAGGGCATGGGCGCCGCGGCCGGAGGCGTGGTCGCGATGGCGATGGTGCGCGACCTGTTCGGCGGGCGCCGGCTGGTGGTCATGTTGTCCCGGCTGGCGCTCGTCTCCGGCCTCGCCCCGATCATCGCGCCGGTGATCGGCTCGCAGCTGCTGCTCGTGGTGGACTGGCGGGGCATCTTCTGGGTGCTCGCCGCCTACGGGGCGCTCGTGGTGACCGTGGTGTCGCTCTGGATCAGCGAGACGTTGCCGAAGGAGCGCAGGAGCGGCGCCGGGGGTTCCGGTGTGCTGCGCCGCTACCGCAACGTGCTGACCGACCCGATCTTCGTCGGCGTCGCCCTGATCGGCGGCATGACCTTCTCGGGGCTGTTCTCCTACCTCTCGGCGAGCTCCTTCCTGTTCCAGCAGGTCTACGGCTTCGACCCGCAGCAGTACGGCCTGCTCTTCGCCGTCAACTCGCTCGGCATCGTCGCGGGCACCCAGCTGAGCGCCCGGCTGACCCGCTGGTTCGGGCCCCAGTGGATCCTCGCGGTCTCGACCGTGCTGCTGTTCACCTGCGCGGCGCTGATCGCCCTGTTCTCGGTGCTCGACCTCGGCCTCTGGGGAACGCTCATCCCGCTCTGGTTCTTCATCGCCTCCTGCGGACTCACCTTCCCGTGCGTCCAGGTGCTCGCGCTGAACGCGCACGGCCACGAGGCGGGCACCGCGGCGTCGCTGCTCGGCGCCGTGAACTTCGGGATGGCCGGGATCGTGTCGCCCCTGGTCGGCGTGCTCGGCATCGACTCGGCCACACCGATGGCGGCGGTGATGGGGGCGACGGCGCTCGTGAGCATCCTGTCACTGTGGTTCGTGGTGCGGCCGAAGCGGGTGCCGGCTCTCGGGCACTGAGGTACGCTCACGGGATGTCAGAGCAGCCGCCGCAACCCGCCGAGACCCTCGGCCCGCCCGAGCCCCCCGTTCCCTACAAGGTCACGCGGCGATGGCCGGTCGTCTCGGCCGTCGTGGCGCTCCTGGTCGCCGTGCTGCTCGGGGTCATCGTCGTCGTGCGCGAGCAGGGCCTGCCGTTCGGCATCGACGAGGAGTGGATGGACGAGATCCTCGAGAACCGCACCCCGGTCCTCGAGGCGCCGTCGCTCGTGATGAACTACCTCGGCGGCGGGTTCCTCGCGGTGATCGTGATCCCGCTCGTCGTGATCGCGCTGCTGCTGATCTTCCGGCGCCCCTGGGCCGCGCTGTTCTTCACGATCTCGATCATCCTGAGCGCGGCCGTCGTGCAGGTGCTGAAGACCGCGGTCGGGCGGCCCCGGCCCGAGGACATGCTGGTCGTCAGCGACTTCGGCTCCTTCCCCTCCGGTCACTCCGCGAACGCGGCGACGCTCGCCGTGGTGCTCGGCATCGTCTTCGCCCGCACCTGGATCTGGGTGGCCGGCTCGGTCTACACGCTGCTGATGATGGCCAGCCGCACCTACCTCGGCGCCCACTGGCTCACCGACACCATCGGCGGGCTGCTGCTCGGAGCGGGCGTCGCCGCACTGGTCTGGGCCCCCTTCGCGTCGAAGATCTACGCCGAACGGGTGCGCGACCATCGGCCCATCTGGAACCGTTCCGCTCCGCCCGGGGTTACCGGTAGCGTCGGGGCATGAGAATCCTCCTTGTCGGCGCGGGCGGTGTCGGCGACGCGATCGCCAAGATCGCCGCACGCCGCAGCTTCTACGACCACATCGTCGTCACCGACTACGACCTCGCCCGAGCCGAACGCACCGTCGCGTGGGTCGAGGGCAAGCACGGCCCCGAGGTCGCGGCCCGCTTCACCGCCGACCGCATCGACGCCTCGAACCCCGACGACGTCGCCGAGGTCGCCCGCCGGCACGGCGCCACCCACGTCATGAACGCCGTCGAGCCGAAGTTCGTGCCGACCATCTTCGCCGGGGCGCTCGCCGCGGGTGCCGACTACCTCGACATGGCCATGAGCCTGTCGGAGCCGCATCCCACGAACCCCTACACCGAGACCGGCGTCAAGCTCGGCGACGACCAGTTCGCGCAGGCGCCCGACTGGGAGAAGGCCGGCCGCCTCGCCCTCGTCGGCATGGGCGTCGAGCCCGGCCTCTCCGACGTCTTCGCCCGGTACGCCGCCGACCACCTGTTCAGCGAGATCGACGAGCTCGGCACCCGCGACGGGGCCAACCTCGTGGTGCGCGACAGCGACGGCAACGAGATCTTCGCCCCCTCGTTCTCGATCTGGACCACGATCGAGGAGTGCCTGAACCCTCCCGTGATCTGGGAGAAGGACACCGGCTGGTTCACCACCCCGCCGTTCTCGGAGCCCGAGGTCTTCACCTTCCCCGAGGGCATCGGCGACGTCGAGTGCGTCAACGTCGAGCACGAGGAGGTGCTGCTGATGCCGCGCTGGGTCGACGCCAAGCGCGTGACCTTCAAGTACGGGCTCGGCGAGGAGTTCATCGGCATCCTGAAGACGCTGCACCAGCTCGGGCTCGACAAGACCCAGCCCGTTCGCGTGCGCTCGGCGAACGGCCCCGTCGAGGTCGCCCCCCGCGACGTCGTGGCGGCCGGCCTGCCCGACCCCGCGACCCTCGGCCCCTTCATGACGGGCAAGACCTGCGCCGGCCTCTGGGTCACGGGCACCGGCACCGACGGCGAGCCGCGCGAGGTGTACCTCTACCACGTCAGCGACAACGAGTGGACGATGGCCGAGTACGAGGCCCAGTGCGTCGTCTGGCAGACGGCCCTCAACCCGGTCATCGCGCTCGAGCTGCTCTCGAACGGCACCTGGTCCGGTACCGGCGTGCTCGGCCCGGAGGCGTTCGACGCGAAGGCGTTCCTCGACCTGATGGCCACGCCGCTGGACGAGGGCGGCTACGGGCAGGCCTGGGGCCTCGAAGACCGGCTCGCCTGAGGCCAGGGGGAGCCAGAGCATGAGCGGCAGCGCGGTGCACACCGGTGGCTCGGCCCTGCCGGTCGAGATCGAGGCGGTCGAGCTGCACCGCATCGCGATGCCGCTCGTGCGTCCGTTCGAGACGAGCTTCGGTCGCCAGAGGGCGCGCGACGTGCTGCTCGTGCGCGTGCTCACGGCTCAGGGCGAGGGCTGGGGCGAGTGCGTCGCCATGGCCGACCCGGTGTACTCCAGCGAGTACGTCGAGGGGGCGGCGGCGGTCATCCGGAGCTATCTGGCCCCGGCCCTGCTCGCCGCCCGCATGGTGCGGGCCGCCGAAGTGTCGAGTGTGCTCGGCGGCACGATCGGCCACCGCATGGCCAAGGCCGCCCTCGAGGCGGCGGTGCTCGACGCCCAGACCCGGGCCGCCGGCATCAGCTTCGGCGAGTACTTCGGGGCGGTGCGGCCCGAGGTCGACTGCGGCGTCTCGGTGGGCATCGCCCCGTCGATCGACGCGCTGCTCGATGAGGTCTCCGAGTACGCCGAGGCGGGCTACCGCCGCATCAAGCTCAAGATCAAGCCGGGTTGGGACCTCGAACCGGTCGCCGCCGTGCGCTCGATGCTGGGGCCGGATGCGCTGCTGCAGGTCGACGCGAACACCGCCTACACCGTGGCCGACATCGACCACCTGCGCGGGCTCGACGACTTCTCGCTGCTGCTCGTCGAGCAGCCCTTCGTCGAGGAGGACATCGCCGCGCACGTGATGCTCGCGAAGGCCATCGACACCCCGGTCTGCCTCGACGAGTCGATCACGAGCACCGCAGTCGCCGTCGACGCGATCGAGCGCGACGCGACCTCGATCGTGAACATCAAGGCCGGGCGGGTCGGCGGCTACCTCGAGGCCATCCGCATCCATGACGCCTGCCTCGAGCGCGACGTCGCCGTCTGGTGCGGCGGGATGCTCGAGACCGGCCTCGGCCGCGCCGCCAACGTCGCGCTCGCCGCCCTCCCGGGCTTCACGCTGCCGGGCGACACCTCGGCGTCCGACCGCTACTTCGCCGACGACCTGACCGAGTCGTTCGTGCTCGTCGACGGACGGCTGGCCGTGCCCTCGGGCCCCGGCACCGGCGTCACGGTGCGCACCGAGCTGGTGGCCGCGTGGCGCACCCGGCCGGCCGAGCTGCTCACCCGTGCCTGAGATCGCGCTGCGGCCGTTCGACCCGGCGCTAGCCGGCGATCGGGCGGCCGTGCTCGAGATCTGCGTGCGCACCGGCGACGCGGGACGAGATGCGAGCGGTCTGCATCCGGATGCGCGGGTGCTGACCGACCGCTACGCCACGCCCTATCTCGACCTCGAGCCGGAGCTCGCCGTGCTGGCGACGGTGGGCGACGAGGTCGTGGGCTACGTGCTCGGGACGGCCGACACCGAGCGCTTCGCCGAGCGCTTCGCCGCGCATCCGTCGAGCCTGGCACCTCTCGAACGTCGGGAGCACGCCGGGCGACTGCTGATCGCGGAGGCTGCGGACCTGCCTGCGCACCTGCACATCGACCTGCTGCCGGCCGCCCAGGGGCGTGGCGCGGGGCGGGCGCTGATCGAGGCGTTCGTGGCGGCGCTGCCCGCCGGGACCGCCGGAGTGCACCTCGTCGTCGACCCCGCCAACGCCGGGGCGCAGGCGTTCTACCCGCGCGCGGGCTTCCGGGAACTCCGCCGTTCGAGCGACGGCGTCGTGTACGGACGGCTGTTCGGGTGATCGCTGTTCGGGTGATCGCTGCTCAGGGCAGCAGCAGGGTCGGCGACATGAGGCCGATGAGGAGCAGCGCCAGGGCGGCGATGGTGCCGGCCGCGGTCAGTGCGCCCACCCAGGGCCAGCGCTCGAACCAGTAGAGCAGTTCGGGAAGCTCCTCGCGCAGGGCGGCGGCGGTGATCGGATCGAGACGGCGGCGCACCGGCACGTCGACCGCGGTGGCGACCCGCTCGATGTCGTCGCTCGACCAGAACTCGCCGCGCATCCGGAGCAGGAGATCGCCGGCGGTGTCGACCAGGAAGAGCTGGTGCGTGGTCTCCGTGCTCGGCCCCCGGTAGACGTCGAGCACGATCGCGCCGGCGATGCGCTTCACCGGCACGCGGTTGTGGGAGAAGAAGCCGCGCTCGATCACGGCGTCCCGATCGACCCGGATGCTGACGGCGCGCAGCAGCAGCACGGCCGCGACGTAGAGCAGCACGACGAAGCCGAACGCGATCACCACCCGCGGCCAGCTGCCGCGCGGGATGGCGTACCAGAGCATGGCGGTGAAGATCGGCAGCGTCAGCGCCGCGACCACGATGCGCGCCTGCGCGAGGATCTGGGCGCGCGGCCGCAGCACTCGCGTCGCGACCCCCGTCTGCACACTCACCAGGCCAGGGTAGGTCGGGCGGCGGGGCCGCTGTAGCGGCCACTTGGGGGACATCCGGGCGGTCGCTCCCAGGCGGCGCCCAGAGTGCGACGGACGTCGGAAAGGAGCCGCAACCCCTGTCGGCGGCGGGACGCCCTTCGTAGGCTGAGGCCATGACCGCTCACGATGCAGTCCCCCTGTCCGTCGTCGATTCCTGGTGGCGCGCCGCCAACTACCTCTCGGTCGGGCAGATCTACCTGCTCGACAATCCGCTGCTGAAGCGGCCCCTGAAGGTCGACGACATCAAGCCGCGGCTGCTCGGGCACTGGGGCACGACGCCGGCGCTGAACTTCATCTACGCGCACCTGAACAAGCTGATCGTCGAACGCTCCTCGAACGTCATCTACATCGCGGGCCCGGGTCACGGCGGCCCTGGGGTCGTGGCGAACGCCTGGCTCGACGGCACCTACTCCGAGCTGTTCCCGCAGGTCTCGCAGAACGGCGAGGGCATGCGCCGGCTGTTCCGCCAGTTCTCCTTCCCGGGCGGCATCCCCTCCCACGCGGCGCCCGAGACGCCCGGCTCGATCAACGAGGGCGGCGAGCTCGGCTACTCCCTCGTGCACGCCTACGGCGCGGCGCTCGACAACCCCGACCTCATCACGGCCTGCGTGATCGGCGACGGCGAGGCCGAGACAGCGACGCTCGCCACGAGCTGGCACCTGAACAAGTTCCTCAGCACGATGACCGATGGGGCCGTGCTGCCGATCCTCAACCTCAACGGGTACAAGATCGCCAACCCGACCGTGCTGGCGCGCATCCCGGAGCACGAGCTCGAGTCGCTGTTCATCGGCTACGGCTACTCGCCCCGGATCGTGGCCGGCGGCTTCGACGACGAGGACCCGATGGCGGTGCACCAGCGTTTCGCCGACACGATGGCGCAGGCCTTCGACGACATCGCGACCATCCAGCGCCAGGCGCGCTCGGGCGGCGAGACGGCACGCGCGGCGTGGCCGATGGTCATCCTGAAGACCCCGAAGGGCTGGACCGGGCCCAAGTTCGTCGACGGACTGCCCGTCGAGAACACCTGGCGTGCCCACCAGGTGCCGCTCGCCGGCGTGCGCGACAACCCGGAGCACCTCGCCCAGCTGCAGGAGTGGCTGATGAGCTACCGCCCGGGCGAGCTCTTCGACGCGCACGGCAAGCCGGTCGTCGAGCTCGCTCCCGCTCGGCCCGAGGGCGATCTGCGGATGAGCGCGAACCCGCATGCGAACGGCGGGCTGCTGCGCAAGGCGCTGACCCTGCCCGCGCTCGACGCCGTGGCCGTCGACATCACCCCGGGCGACGGGCCGTCGGGGCCCGGCACCGGAGCCGAGGGGCGCGGTGCGGTGGCCGAGCCGACCCGGGTGCTCGGCGCCTGGCTGCGCGACCTGATCCGTCTGAACCCGGAGTCGTTCCGCATCTTCGGGCCCGACGAGGTGGCGTCCAACCGGCTCGACGACGTGTACGAGGTGACGGCCAAGGAGTGGCAGGCCGAGGTGCTCGAGACCGACGAGAACCTCTCGCACAACGGGCGCGTGATCGAGATCCTCAGCGAGAACCTCGCGCAGGGACTGCTCGAGGGCTATCTGCTCACGGGGCGGCACGGGCTGTTCACCTCCTACGAGGCGTTCATCCACGTCGTCGACTCGATGTTCAACCAGTACGCCAAGTGGCTGGAGTCCAGCGCGAAGGTGGAGTGGCGCCGGCCGATCTCCTCGTTCACCTACCTGCTCTCGTCGCACGTCTGGCGGCAGGACCACAACGGCTTCTCGCACCAGGACCCGGGGTTCCTCGACCACGTGGTGAACAAGCAGTCCAGCGTGGTGCGGGTCTACCTGCCACCGGATGCGAACACCCTCCTCGTGACGGCCGAGCACTGCCTGGCGTCCCGCGACTACGTCAACGTGATCGTCGCGGGCAAGCAGCCGACGGCTTCGCTGCTGTCGCTGGAGGAGGCCCGCACCCACGGCGCCCGCGGTGTGAGCGTCTGGGAGTGGGCCGGCACCGAGCGCGTGGGGGAGGAGCCCGACGTGGTGGTCGCGGCGGCCGGTGACGTGCCGACGGTCGAGGCGATGGCGGCGGTGCAGATCCTGAAGAAGGAGATCCCGGATCTCGCGGTGCGCTTCGTCAACGTGGTCGACCTGATGCGCCTGCAGGAGCAGACCGAGCATCCGCACGGCCTCGACGCGGCGTCCTTCGATGCGGTGTTCACCACGGACAAGCCGGTGGTGTTCGCGTTCCACGGGTACCCGTCACTGATCCACCGGCTCACCTACCGGCGCACCAACCACGCGAACATCCACGTGCGCGGGTTCAAGGAGATGGGCACCACGACGACGCCGTTCGACATGCTGATGCTGAACGACCTCGACCGATTCCGGCTCGTGATGGACGTCATCCGGCGGGTGCCCCGGCTCTCGACCGCCTACGCGGGGCTGTCGCAGAAGATGGACGACGAGCGGGCGGCCCACCGCGCCTACACCCGGGCGCACGGCGAGGACGCGCCCGACGTGACCGGCTCGGCCGGCCTCGTCTTCGCCTCCGACGAGGACGTGGCGGAGGCCGGCGCCGACACGGGCGACGACAATGCCCGCGGCGGTCGGGGCGAGTTCGGCTGATCGGGATCGGTCATCGGCGGGGGTGGGTTCGGGCGCGCATCCGCGTAGCATCGAGGCATGAGTTCTGAGAATCTGCTCGGCCTGCCCGAGACCCGTCTGCCCGAAGACCCGGGTGTCACCGAGGCGCTCGCCGGAGCCGTCGGCTATGACGTCGACGAGGTGCTCGAGGCGACCGTCAAGTCCCATCCCACCTCCTCGCTCGCTTGGGCGACCCTCGCCGACCGCGCCTTCTCGCGCGGTGAGACGCTGCAGGCCTACGCCTTCGCCCGCGTCGGCTACCACCGCGGCCTCGACGCTCTGCGCAAGGCCGGCTGGCGCGGTCAGGGCCCGGTGCCGTGGTCGCACGAGCCCAACCGCGGCGTGCTGCTGTCGCTCTACCTGCTGCGCCGAGCCGCCGAGGCGATCGGCGAGACCGACGAGGTCACCCGCCTGACCGAGTTCCTGCAGGGCGCCGACCCGCGCGCGGTCGAGGCGATCGAGGCCGGGGAGCGCTGAGGCTTTCCTTTCGGAATGCCGAGGCGTACTGTTGCGTTCTATCAGACGACGGAAGGAGTCGATATGAAGGTGCAGAACTCTTAAGAGCTCGATGTAGCCGGTGAGCGGCACGACCGCTCATTTCCAGCTCTCGACGAACCGCCCCCGCCACGGCCGGGGCGGTTCCCCTTTTAATCCGCGGTCGTCTCGGCGGTCGCGGCGAGGGCTTCGGCCCAGGGCTGGGGGGTCGAGCGGACGGGGTCGCCCGTGGTCGCCGCCTGCTGCAGGAGGAGGGCGAGGTAGTGGTCCTGGCTCGCCTCCGCGAGGGAGTAGACGTCGGGGCCGCCGGCGATGCGGGTGCGCATGCCCTCGAGCATCCGGGCGATCGCGATCTCGTCGTCGGCGAGGCGGCCGGGCATGAAGGGGTTGGTGAACATCCACTCCTCGCCGAGCAGCAGGCCGCGAAGGAACAGGCCCTCGAGGTTTCCGCCCTCGCCCGTCATCACCCGCCGCAGCTGCCCGAACACGGGCTCGTCGTGGCCGCGGACGTAGCGCACCTCGAGGTTCTCGAGCTCTCCGCGATCGCCGCGCACGAGCATCCGGTTGCCGCGGATCCACGAGAAGTACTGCTCGGGCGCGAAGTCGTAGACGCCCAGCCGGTCGCCGAAGTCGAAGCGCGCGGTGGTCTGCGTCGCGGTGACGAAGCGCCCCTCGTGCGGGTCGCCGTGGCGGTCGGGGCCGGCGAGCAAGGGGTAGGTGAAGGTCTGGGCGGTGATGGTGGCGTCCTCGGCGCCGATGCCGAGGGCCCGGCGCAGCACGCTGACGCCGTGGTAGTCGTGGCACTGGGCGACGACGGCCTGGCTGATCCGGCCGAGGCGCCCCGAGGCGGCGACCGCGAGCTGCGCGCTCAAGAGCGGCGAGAGGTGGTACTGCTCGGCGACCTGCACGATGGCCCCCGGCACGCGCTCGACGTCGTGCCAGAGCTCGACGAGCTCGGCGAGATCGGTGGCCGGCGGGGTCTCGGTGAGCACGGGCATCCGCTCGTCGACCAGGTTCCGGATGATCGTGGGGGCGGCTTCCCGCGGCACCGACACCACGGCGAACTCGGGTGCGGCGGCGAGCAGCTCGTCGACGTCTCTGAACGGATGCACGCCCCGCGCCTCGAGCCGCGCCGCCGTGCGCGGGCTGCGCGTGACGAGGCCCGCGACCTCGAAGCGATCGGGCAGGGCCTCGGCGATGCGCAGGAAGAACTCGCTGCGCCACCCGCTCCCCACGATGCCGAACCGGACGGGGCCTTCGCTGCTTCCCTGCATGCCCTCCACGCTAGCCCGGCGAGGGCCCGCAGCGGGGCTGGGTGTTCGGCCGTTCTGTCTTGCTGGCGGAGAATGGGGGATTCGAACCCGGCTGTGGGGTGGGTGCGCGCACCCAACTGGCGGAGAATGGGGGATTCGAACTCATGACACCGAAGCGACACAGACGACCGGATACCAGCAACGTCAGGCATCCGGGCACATGAGGAATGCGCCTCAGGTGCAAGCGACAGCACGCAAATACACGGGGACGCACTGCCTGTTGTGCCCCTAACTGTGCCCCCGGAAACTTCCCCCCTGAGACTCCTGCGCACCGCGTCCAGCAGAACGCGAAGCGGGCAGCAAGCGGCGTGGGGGCGGGGGTGTCCTACCCCTGGTCGGGCAGGTCGCCGCGGCTGATGACGCGGATCGGCAGATCCTGGCTGCCCACCGATCGCATGCGGAGCTCGAAGACGTGTGTGATCGCCTTGAGGAACGCGTACGGGTCGACGTCGTGAACGAGGAACTCGGTGACAGGGATCTCGCCATCGTTGGCTGCTGCGATCTTCGGGAACACGTCGCCACCCTCGGGCACGAGGTCTCGGTGAACGGCGTAGATGTGCAGATCGTGGTCTAGCTCACCACCGCCGATCTCGAAGCCGACCGTCAGCCATTCGTCGTGATCGAGACCGACAGCCTCCTCGATGCTCGGGGCTGGGATGGTGATCTTCTGGTCGAGGTGCGCTGCGCCCTGCCAGGTCGCGAACATATCGCTGTTGCCCCAGAGGTAGCCGTCCTTGTCGTCGCTCATGATCGCGACTCTATCGGGACGTGTGCGGCCCGTAGAAGCGTCGGGCGGTGCAGAGGTCGTCCTGTGCTTCTACGAGCCGCGGTCGCCGTGTGGTGACCTGGTGGGGGTGCTTCACAATTCTACGCCGACTGTGAAGCTGGGTTGAGTAATGGCTAGGACCAGTTCCGGGTCTGCTCGATCCAGGTGCTGTTGCGGTAACGGAACTTGATCACGCCGTTCAGCGGGATGGTCACTGATGCGGCGCCGTCCTTCACCCACACCTTGTTACTGGCACCCGACGTGCTGACAGCCTGGATGGTGGTGCGGCCTCCGATGATGCCGGTGAAGATGATTTCCTGGCCGGACTCACCGGCGCTCATGTTGTTGATGGTGTGAGTTGTCGGCGCGGCACACAGGACCTCTTCGTAGCCCTTGGTGCCATCGATCGCGGTGCGGGTGTCGTCGATAGTAAGGGTGCGGGGGGTGCGCTGCACCTTCCCCTCACCGTTCAGCGCGGCCGAGACACCGCCGTGTCGGAGCAGGTGACGGTTTGCGGTCGCGACGGCGAATACGCTCACCTGAGTGGCATCCGTGGGGGTGACAACGCCGTAGTGAGTGATCGACGACAGGTCGTCGGTGCCGGTGTAGAACTCGCTCGAGCCGGCCTGCTCGATCCGAACGGTGGATCCGATGTCGACACGGTCCACGGGCGACAGCATCTCGACGCCGTGCTTCGTGGGCTTGATCAGACCGATGCCATCGAACGACGAGTCGCTGAACCCATTCCCGCCGAGGTCGCCGCCATCGAGGAGGATTGCGGAGCGCATCGCCTTCTGACCGGCCCACGCGATCGACCCGCCTTCCCAGTGGAAGTTCTGGAACCGCGACAGTCGGAGCCCCTCTTCACCTGGCTCGAAGATATTCACGCCGTTGAAGTTCGACCAGGTGATGTACTCGAGGTCGAACGCACGCTGACGATCGGAGCGCTGCCGCTGGAACGAGGTGAACATCGCCACCTTGAGGCCGTCGATACCGGCCGCGCGCATGACGACCCGGTTGTTGTACCACTGCGAGTTGTTGATCTGCACGTCACCTACGGTGTAACGGAGGGCGTTGTCGGCGGGCTGCAGCGAGAGCCACCCGTAGTCGCATCCGTGCACCTCGACCTGGTTGAGGATGAGGCGCCGCAAGTGCTGGTGCTCGTTCAGCGGAGTGACGTAGAACCCCGCGGCGGCGTTGAAGATCCTCACCCTGTCTATCTGGATACGGCCGACCCGCTCGAGCGCGACCGCGTTGCCGTTCGCCGGGTCGAGCATGTCGATAGTCAGGTCCGACACGCGGGCGTAGATGTCGCCGGCCGTGGTGTTGCGGCGGATGTCGAGGCCTCGCCCGACAAGGGCGCCGCCCTGACCCTCCAGAGTGATGTTCTCGGAGCTGATGCGGATCGGTGCAGTCAGGACGTGGTTGCCGAGAGCGACGGCGCCGCCACGGTATCCGCGGTCCTGAGCGGCGTTGACTGCGAGCTGGATGGCTGCGGCGTCCCCGGTGCCGGTGCCGTCCATGGATGCGCCGTATCGGGCGGGGCTGATGGGGGCCATGATCAACCCCAGGAAGCGGCTCTTGAGCGCGGAGTCGGTGGCTGAGCCAGCGGTGTTGATGCGACCAGCGATCACGGCGTCATTCGTGGTGCCGACGGCTGCGGCCGCGGTTGCGGCAGTCTGAGCGGTCGCTGCTGCAGCCTGCGCTGACGCGACTGCTGAGGGCACCGTGGTGAGGCCGTCGAGCAGCGTCTGAACGTAAGCCGGAATGGTCCAGTCCTCGGCGGATGCGGGGCTGACCTCGACGAGAGCGCCGTACTTGACCGTGCTGACACCGGAGGGCACCTGCAGTACGCGCGTGCGCTGGATGGCGCGTGTGCCCGCCGCTGACGTGTCACCCGACGGCTGGAGGCGCTCGTACACCCGGATTGCCTGACCCTCGGGCGGAACGATCTGCGTCCACGGCGATGACCCGTCTTCGAGGTACGGGTTCCCGTTCGAGACCTGCACCACGTACTGGGTGCGGGACACGTACGCGCTGTCGGGCCCCTCGAAAGCGGAGGTGAGTTCCACGGCGAACAGACCGGTAGCCGGCTTGCCGAGAGAATCCAGCACGGGGCCGGTGATAGTGACTGTGGACATGGTGACCTTTCGGGTGACGAGGGTTAGGCGTACTTGTTCACGCCGGAGCGCATGGTCTGTTCGGTTTCGCGGTCGTACCCGGCGATCTCGATCCGGGCTTCTCCCCCCGCGAGCTGTCGCATCCAGCCGAGGAAGGAACCGTCCATGTAGATCGGTCGGTCGGCTGCGGTGCCGATCGCTGCGGACGGGCTAGCAGCACGGCTCACGCCCATCGCTGGGGCGCCAGCACCGAAATCAGCCGCCTTCATGGCCGACGTCGACGCTGAACGAATCCGTGACACGCTCGACTCCATGCCATCGGCGAAACCACCGACCAGCGCGCGGCCGCTGTAGAGCGTCCAGCCCCTGCCGGAGAACGGGCCCTCCTTCGCGGGAGAGTGCGGGAGGAAGTTCGAGACCGCCGCCATGACGCCACCGATCGCGTCTTTCGCGAGGCCGATCGCGCCGCGGATGCCGTCAGCGAGGCCCCGGACGATGGAACGGCCGACATCAGACAGCCACTCGCCGGCACCGCTGAAGAAGTCCTTGATCCCGGCTTCGACGTTCCCGAAGCCCTCAAGGATGGAGGGCAAGAATCTCGCGACGATGCCCTTCACCGCGTCGACTATGCCGTTCCAGATCTTGTTGATGGAGGCGCCCATCCCAAGGGCGATGTCCGTCATGTTCTTGCTGAAATTCGACCAGTCGCCCGTGATGAGCGCGGTGAACGCGGTCCATGCCCCCTGCAGGATCGTGAACGCGACAACGAGCACGGTCGAGATGACGGCCGCCAGGATCTGAATGGTAGCGATCACCAGCGGCAGGTACTCCAGCAGCGGAGTCAGTGCCTCGAGCATGGAGGTTATTGCCGGCACCATCGCCGTGAATGCCGGCAGCAGCGTTGTGAGCAGCATGCCCGCGTTAGCACCGATCTGGACTAGCAGCTGACCCATGAACTCCGCGAGCGGCGGGATCAGTGGTGCGAGCGCGGTGAACGCCTCGATCAACTGAGGGAGGACCTCGGCGCCGAACTGGGAAATGCTCGGCGCGAGGGTATCGATCGCGCTGATCAACGCGTCACCGAAGATCGGGATCAGCGGTGAGACCGCCTCGAGAACTTGGGTCAGAAGCGGCGCCACGGCTTGGAGAGAAGCGCCGAGTACTTCGCCCAACGTGCCGGCTAGCTGGCCGGCGAAGGTCCCGAGAGAGCCGAGCGCTTCGGCCATGGCGGGCATGGCGGGTCCGACCGCGTCGAGGCCGGCCTTGATTCCGTCGAAGAATCCGGTGAGCCCATCCGCGAAGGCGGGCTGGGCGAGAGCGTCGGCAACGCTGGTCAGGAACCCACCTAGCGCCTCCCCAGCGGTGGTCAGGATTCCTGAGATCGTGGGCGCGAGGTAGGCGATCGCGTCACCGATCGGAGTCAGTGCTGCACCGAGGGCAGAGAAGCCAGCGTTGGCGCCCTCGAGGATGGTGGTCAGGCCCGTCTGGAAGGTCGGCCCGTTGATGACGTCGGCGACGGTCTGCAGGACGGCTGCGAAGGTCGCCAGGCCGCCCCCGCCGGCTGCGAGAGCGGCGGTGTTGATGCCGGCAAAAATCGATGCGATCGCACCGATCGCTGTCCCCAGCTGGCCGAGCGCGGAGATCCCCGCGTCGACCCAGGCGGTCAGTCGCCCGTCTGCCTCAGCTGCCGAGATGAAGGCGTTGAACGAGTCGCCGATGCGGACCATGAACTCTGCCATCCGGGGCAGGTACGACGCCCCTAGGGTGCCGAGAATGGCGATCGAGGACGCGAACCCATCGGTGCCCTTCGCCGCGATGTCGACGGACTGCGCGAGGTTGCCGAACATGCCCGCCAAGCGCCCATTGCCGAACGCTGAGTCGAACGAAGAGGCCAGACGGGCCGTGTACTCGCCGAGGCTGTTTGCGACCGCTGAGAAGCCGTCCTGCAGCTGCGGGAGCGTGTTGTTGACGAACGAGATGATCGGGTCACGAGCTCGCGCCCAGAACCGGTCATCGATAGTCGACCCGAGCGCCTTGAAGCCCTCAGCGAGCGGCTCGAGCTGCTGCGGCGCGGAACGCAGCGCCACGAGCAGGGTCGTCGCTCCGACAGCTGCTGCAGCGAACATGCCCGGGAGCAGGAGACCGACGGCGCCGATCTTCGCGAGGCCTGCACCGAGGGTCACCAGGCCCGCCCCGGATGACAGGGCGCCGGCCGCGAGTGACGTGATGCTCGTCGCCAGCAGAGCGAGCTTCGGAAGGTTCTTGTCGAGGTTGGACAGCCCCCGACCAATGTCCGCGAACATCGACCCGACGGCGCGACCGCCCGACAGCGCGGCCAGCGCGGCACCTGCTTTCGCCAGTGACGCGGCCGGCACGTTCACCCGCAGGTTGACGAGGCGGTCGCGGGAGGCCTTCGCGAGCTGAGCGTTCGCCTTCAGGACCTTCGCGTCGACCTGTAGGTTCGCCTGGTTGCGGGCGATGCCGTTGCGCAGCTTCTCGACCGCTCGCTCAGCCGGCCTGGTGTCAGCGTCGACCTTGATCGCGGCGGACATCGTCGCCTCGACGCGCTTCAGGACAGCGCGGAGGTCCTCGCGGAACTTCGTCGAGTTCGGGAGTACCCGAATGGATACTCTGCCGACTTCTTTGCCGACTCCCGCGGCGGCCACTAGAGGACCACCGACGACGTCGAAGGGATGCAGAATTGGTCGCCCAAGGCGAGCTCCATCGGGTTCTGCGGACCCACCCCGAATCGGGGCGTTGGATGGATGACGCCTAATCCGGCGCTAACCCGATTCTACCGGGCGCAACACTCCCAAACCAGCATTCAAAACACCTCAGCCGAGGGCCTTAGATCGGCAGCAATCCGGGCCGTATGGCCCCCAAAGGCTCCCCAGAGTTCCCCCCTCCAGACTCACGCGCACCGCGTCCAGCAGAACGCGAAGCGGGCAGCAGAAGACCCCGGCAGGGGGGTGCCCGGCCGGGGTCTCGTGTTCGTTCTCCTACGCGAGCAGCGTCTTGAGCTGTGCCTTGAGCGTGCCGCCCGGGTCTGCGGTCTGCAGCTCGGCGATGACCTGGCGCACGGTCGGTGCCTGCGGGACCTGCGGCGGTGCGTACTGACCCGCGAGGGCCGACGTGTCGTTGTTGCTGGGCTGCTGCGGTCGTGACTTCACGACGGTGTTGGGCTTTGCCATGGTGTTCTCCTATTCGGTGGTTGACCGGTGCCTAGCGCATCCAGTCGGGTCGGGTGGTGGTGACGGGATTGACTACCGGCGCGATGTGGATGCGCTTGCCCTCCTCGTGCTGGCGCTTGGCATCCTTCACGAACTCGTACCGGCGCCGATGCGACAGGTCGTCGAGCAGCGCGGTCCGGGTGCTGTACTGCTGCTTCGTGGGTGTCCACACCTTCACCTCGGTCAGCTGCTGCAGCTGCTCGATGGGCGTCAGACGGTCGCCGACGGGCAGATCGGAGGTCGAGTGCGTCTCGGGATCGAACGGTCTCTGTGCCGGCCCGTACACGCGGCGCGGTGCACCCTCGATCTGGGTGTCGAGCGGGGTCCACAGGAAGAACTCGGGCCACGCGGCGGCATAATCGTCGACCCAGTCGAGACCGCGCCACACGAGAGAGCCAGCGATCAGTTCCACCCCGATGAGGCTCGTGTGCTCGCTGCGGAGCTCGTTCCACTCGGTGGCCAGTGCCCGGGCAGCGTCGGGGTGCGGGTTGCCCGGTGCGAGCAGCCTGGCTGCGCGGGTCTGCACGTCGATACGCGCCTCGTGGAAGCCCTCGCAGAGTTCAGGCTGGTGCGCGTCTAACCATGCCGCGGTGTCGAGCCGCAGCACCGCCTGAGCAGAGTTGAGGTAGGTCTGCTCGAGGTCCAGGATGTCGGCCAGCACACGACGCCCCTGCACCTCACGCTCCGCTGCCTCCCGAAGGCTTGGACCACCATCGAGGAACGATCGCGCCACGTCAGCCGGGTCAGGCTGCCGAGGATAGTCCGCGGTCTTCTGCGCCGCCGCCGCCTTGAGCTCCTCGCGCCGGGCGACCAGAAGCCCGTACCCGTCATCGAGGGCGAGAGCGATGGTGTGAAGATCAGTCATCAGCCTGCCCCTTCCCCGTCAGTCGGTCACGGGTCTGTTCCCGCTTCGACACCCGACCCAGCGCTTCCGCGACCGGGTCCACCACGTGAGCCGGCGCGGCCGCTCCGCGAACACCAGCAGCGAACGCCTCGATCTTCGCCACGTCGACGTCGCCAACCTCGTCGGTGAACGAACCTGGGTCAACGTGCTGCATCAGCACCTCGACTTGATCCGTTGAACGTCCCGACAGGTGCTCCACCTTCGCTGCCACGATGTCCCGGAGATAACGGTTCGCACCGGCCTTCTCGCCCTCACGGCGAGCCTCATCTGCATCTGTCATTTTCTGTTTCCCTTCGTTGGTACGCCGGCCGGATTGACCTGCACGTATCGGGCTTCCTTCAACGCCGGCACCAGGTGGCCGGCGAGGTCCTTCATCAACTCGTCGTGACGAGCCGCGACCGGCTCGAGCTCATCGACCCGACGCCGCAGCTGCTTGATCTCGCGCAGGTTCTGACGCGCCATGTCCCGCCACCGGTCACGATCAGCGACCAGCCCCTCGACGTCGACCACCCCCGCGTCAGTCACGACGCCCTCCGACCCATACCAATCGGAGTGACCGGCCACGACACCGACTTGGGGTCGACAACCTCACCGCTCGTCTGCTCGACCCAATCCCCGTCAGGGCCCTCGATCCACTCCGTCTCACCCGCCGAATCGGTCAACTCGAACCGCGGCCCCTGACCCCGTCCTTCGCGTCCGTCCCGTGCCGTTGCATCCATGCCATTCGTACGTTCGTTCGTACGTACATGAAGCCCGCCGATTCCGGCGTGGCTTCTGTCGGCTTCCGCCGTGGAATCAGATCGCTTCTCGGGTGGAGTCTGCGGTGGAGTTGGCTTTGACTTGACTTTCTGCCGACGCCACGTCGCGCGCCTAGCCTCGATCTCGGCCGATGTCGGCTGTGACTGATCCCAATGCGCGACCTGGTAGCCGGCGTCCGTGACATCCCAGAGACCCGTGTCGACGAGCTCGAGCGCAGCAGCCGTGGCCTCGGCGGTGTTGAGCATCGGTGAGGCGATGAACGGGACGTCTTTGCGTCCGACCCGCCCGTCGTTTTCCTGCCCAACACCCCATGCCAGCGTCCAGGAGAACAGCACCCACGCGTTCACGGTTAGCCCTTTATAGGTGGAGTCGTTCAGCCACCTCGGCGGAAGGCTCGCTTGCCACCCCGCTCGGTCGTCGCGCTCAGTCACCGCGGCCCTCCCTTGCTGCGGCCAGCTCGTCGGTGAGGACCTCGATCGTCAAACCCAGGTGCTGCACGACCATGGTCGCGATCTGCAGGTTCTCCTCGCCGGTCCGGTGCAGGGCCTTCGCGCGACCGAACTCCTTGCTGAGCAGCTGGGTGAGCATCTCGTGGCGCAGATCCTCGTACTCCGGATTGGTCGCGATCCGGGTCACGTCCATCGCGATCCGGTACGCCTCAGCCTCTGCATCGTCGAACGCCCGCCGCTCAGCCGACGTCATGTCGTCGGCGCTCATGCGTTCACCGCCGCGGCTCGGTTGGACGTCTTCGGAATCTCGCGTGACGGCAGAGCGAGGATCCCGTCACGCTTTCGCCGAGTCGAGACGCCGGCATAGATCATCGTTGTGTCGAGGCTGGAGTGGCCGAGCAACTCCTGGATCACTCGGATGTCGACGCCGCCCTCGACCATGTCGGTTGCGTACGCGTGCCGAAGGGAGTGGGGGGTGAGCTTCGGATCGGTAATGCCGGCACGGTTCACCGCGCGCGCAATCACGTTCGTCACGGACACCGACTTGATAGGCCCTCCGTCCTCCTGCTGCGAAGGGAACCACCAGTCATTCCGCGGCATCGACATCGCGAGCTCGCCGATCACCGGGTGAAGGGGGAACGTACTGACCTTCGAACCCTTTCCGACGGTGCGAATGGTGTTCTCCCGCACATCGATGTCGGCGCCGTGTACGCGAGCGATCGATGAGACCCGGAACCCCTGGTAGTACCCAAGGAGGATCATCGCCCGCGTCTTCCGGTACGCCCCCGAATCGAGCATCGCCGTGATCTGCTCGCTACTGAACGGTCGCGGCGTGCCCTTCGGCGCTCTCACGGGCGGGAGTTTCAGGGCCGGATTGTCGACCCGGTGCCCGTCATCCTGCAGGAAAGTGAAGAACGCGAGGAATGCACCCCGCTCGGTGCGGCGTGTGCCCGCTGCGACGTTGGGCCGACCGATCTGGCGCCGCAGATCGGTCACCGTAACATCGAGCGGACCTCGATCACATCCCCTGCCCAGAGACCGGAGGATGCTCTTGCGGTTGTTGACCGTCGTGTCCGCGAGGCCCTTCGAACGCTCGTAGTCGGCGAAGTCGGACAGATAGTCCGCCCAGCCCTCGACCTCGCCCAGTAGGCGGTGCTCGAAGCCTTGACGTCGGCTCTCGCGCCACAGCGGCTCGACGGCGCTCAACTCTCCGAATCGATCTGCTCCTGAGCCCACCGCCGCAGCGCAGCCCCGGCATCCGCCAGCTGCAGCCCGAGGCCTTCGAGAGCCCTGACGCTCATGTCGTCTTCGAGGCGAAGGGCCGCGTCGAAGGTCAGAGCACCCGTTGCGCGGTCCTGGGTCTTGCAGACGCGGAGAGGGATCTCGACGAGGCGTCCGTCCGAGCGGACAAACCGGACCGTGTGGAGGTCGATCGGCTCGGACATGTGAGCGTCGAGCCCGATCTCCATGTCGGAGACCTGGTGGCCGGCGCACCAGTCGACCTCGGTGCAGGGGTCGACGTGGTCCCACGCCTTGGTGCTCTTGTCGGTCGTGTGGTCTAGCATCTGTTCTGACTCCTTCGTGTTGGTGAGGGTTTCCGTTGCGATCGGCACCGTGTCCGCGGTGCCTTTCGTGCTTCCGGGGGTCACGACGCGATGTCCTCGACGCCGCCGGTCTCCAAATACTTTTCGAACGCGACTCGGGGGATGAGCTTCCTTGCCCCGAGCTGGATCGTTGGGATGCGTCCCGCCTTCACTGCGGCACTGATGGTTCGGTAATCGCACGGCACGAGCGCTGCAGCCTCCTTGTAGGTGAGGGCCCGCGCCTGCGGGTGGGTGAGCGTCATTAGTTCTCCTTGCTGAAATTCGACCCCAGGATGATTCCTGAGGAACCAGTTCGCCCATTACAGCACAGGATTATGCCTCAGGCAACAAAGACGCACTAATGTTTTGCACATGGCCGAAAAAATGACGGGCGCAAGCTGGGGCGAGCGCCTCACCCTCAGGGTTGGGGAACGGCTTCGACGTCGCCGCCTCGACATGGGCTATTCGGTCCGAGAGCTGTCGGAACGAACCGAACGATTCGGGCACCTAGTGCCTCGTCAGGCCATCGTCAATCTTGAAGCCGGCCGCAAGGCAAGCCTCGGGGTCGACGACCTCTTCATGCTCGCTCATGCTCTCGCGATGAACCCACTGCACGCCGTCTACGATCCGATGGCTCAAGGCGCGCCGGTGGAAGTGTTGCCGAATCTCAACGTGCCCACCTGGGAGGCTCTCGAATGGGCATCGGTTCGAGACAGTGTGCTCGACACGATCTATGGCATCGACATCGATGGCGCCAAGCACATCGTGAAAATGCGGTCACGCCTGGACGCCGTCCGAGAACGTATCGCCGGGCAAGAGGAGCGTCTCGGGGAGTACCAGGCGAGGTTCACTGAGCTAGATGGTGATGCGCAGGAGACCACACGGCAACTGATGGATGGCCTGCGGACGGGGCTAGATGCAATGCGATCGGAAGAGGCTTCGCTGGTTCACGTCCTGGAACGTCTCGCGGTGCAGATGAACGACTCATGGTTCTCAAGTTCAGCCGTGCGGAACTACACGAAGAAGGTCTGGTTCGCCGATGACGAGCCGTCGTCCTAACCGAGAAGACACGGTCTCGTTGTATCGCACCGCGGCCGGCGCCGAGCGGTGGAGGATCGCCTACTGGGTGCCCGCGCAGGGCGGACAGCCCGAACGTCGAGTCTGGAAGAAGGGCTACGCCGACGAGAAGTCCGCGCGGGAGGCGCTGGCGGCCGTTCTCGTGGACATTCGACGCGGCGACCACCTGGAGGTCACCCGCGACACCCTGAACGGCTACAGCGCGGTCTACCTCGACACCATCCGCGTGCGAGCGTCGACGATGGCCGGCTACAGGAAGCACTACAGGGTGCACATCGCACCGTCCAGGCTCGGAGCGATGAAGCTTGCCGAGATAACGAAGGATGATCTGAACCGCTTCTACCGGGAGCTCGAGCGGTCGGGACGTAAAGACGCCGGCCACGAGGGGGAGGGCCTGGCGCCGTCGACAGTTCGGCACATCCACGTACTGATCTCGCAGATCATGGCCGCTGCGCTGGAGGACGGCCTGATCCGAGCGAACCCAGCGAAGAAAGCGACGCCGCCGACGAAGCTCGAGGCCGCTCCACCCGAGATGAGCACCTGGTCGGCGTCTGAGGCGTCGGCGTTCCTGGGGTGGTCAAAGGCCCGTGGCGACTATCTCTGGCTCGCCTGGTACCTGCTGCTGTCGACAGGGATGCGCCGTGGCGAGCTGCTCGCCCTCCGGTGGCGCGACCTCGACATCGACAACGGCGTTGTGCACCTCGGCCGCGCGCTGTCTTACGTGAAGGAGGCGGGCACGCCGCCTGTGATGTCTTTCACGAAGCCGAAGAGCGGCCGAGGGCGGAACGTGGACCTAGACCGAACCGGTGTCGACGGGCTTATCGAGCGACGCAGGACGCTGGCTGGCACCGTCCCCGAGCTCGCTACTGCGGATGCGCTGATCTTCTGCAACAGGTTCGCGAAGCCGCACAACCCCGTGCAGTTCTCGTTCCAATGGCGGAAGCGGGTGGGGGAAGCGCAGCTAGATCTTCCGACCCTTCCGACGCTCTCCGTTCACGAGCTGCGGCACACTCACGCGACACTGCTGCTGCGGGCCGGCGTGCACCCCAAGATCGTCTCTGAGCGCCTCGGGCACGCCTCTGTGACGATCACCATGGAGACGTACTCGCACGCGATCGCGAGCCTGCAGAGAGACGCTGCGGACGTCATGGGCGGGATGCTCAGCGGGGGAACTGTGCCGCGAACTGTGCCCGGTGATCGAGCTTCCCGGGCGATCGGCGTGCTGCCGGGGGACTAACTGGCGGAGAATGGGGGATTCGAACCCCCGAGGGCTTGCACCCAACACGCTTTCCAAGCGTGCGCCATAGGCCACTAGGCGAATTCTCCTGGCATCGCGTGGCGATGACCATGAAGCATCCTACCTGCTCCCGGCACCGCCCGCCGACCGCGGGTGGCAGCTCAGAGCGCGCGGAGCGCCTCCGCGATGGGCGTCGAGCCTGAGATCGCCTCGAACTGCTTGTGCACGCCCTCGCCCGAGGTGAGCAGCTGCGCGATCAGCCACGCGACGTCGGCGCGCGGGATGGTGCCGCGCCCGGTCGACTCCGCGAGCGTCACCGAGCCGGTCGCGGGGTCGTCGGTCAGGCCGCCGGGGCGCACGATCGTCCAGTCGAGATCGCTCTCGCGCACGGCCGCGTCGGCCTCGCTCTTGGCCTTGAGGTAGATCTGGAACACGTCGTCGCTGGCGGCGTCGAACGAGTCGGCGCCCATCGACGAGACGAGCACGTACCGCTTGGCCCCGGCGCGCCAGGCGGCGTCGGCCAGCAGGATGGCCCCGTCGCGGTCGACGGTCTGCTTGCGCTCGGCGCTGCTGCCCGGGCCAGCGCCGGCCGCGAACACCACCGCGTCGATCTCGCGCGACGACAGCTCGGCGGCGAGCGCCTCCGAGTCGGACTGCTCGAGGTCGAGCACGAGCGCCTGCCCGCCCGCCTCCTCGACGTCGGACGCATGGTCGGGGTTGCGCACGATGCCCCACACCTCGTTCCCCGAGGCGCTGAGCAGCTTGGTGGTGTGCAGGGCGATCTGGCCGTGTCCTCCGGCGATGGCGATCTTCATGCCCCCAGCCAACTCCTCCCCGCCCGATTCATCAAGCAGGGCGCGATTCATCAAGCGCGCCGCAGTTGCTACACTGGTCGTCGGCTCCCCGTGTGGCGCCATCCAGGCCAACTCCCCCAGGGCGGAAACGCAGCAAGGGTAACCGGGCTCTGGCGGGTGCGCGGGGAGTCCTTCTCGTTAAGACGGGGGCCGGCGGGGTGGCGCGGTCGCGCATCCGCTCGTCATCGCGCCGAGGTTCACCCGTTTAGGGGCGCGAGGGGCGCGGCCCCGGGTCGATAGCCTCGGGCCATGACGTCACTGCACCGCACCGCGCTCGCTGCCATCGCCCTCGGGGTGCTGCTCGCGGCATCCGGATGCTCGGCCCCCGCCCCCACGCCCGAGCCGACGGTGACCGTCACGGTCACCCCCACCGCGACCGCGAGCCCCACGAGCGACCCCGCGCCCGCCCCGGAGCCGACCGCGGAGGTCGACCCGAACGCCTACGTCGCCTCCGACACCTCCACCTGGGTGGTCTCGTTCGCCGGCATCGGCCCGCTGGTGGTCGGCGACACCTTCGAGGTCGTGCAGGCCGACGTGCCCGCCGCCCCCGTGATCTGCCGCCCCGGTGTCGACACCTGGACCTTCGGCGGCGTCGGCTACACCCTGGTCAGCGGCATCGACGAGCAGAACCCGGCCGCGCCCGTGACGCTGGTGCGGATGGTCGCCATCGACACAGTGCAGCCCGGCACCGGACCGCGCACCGTCGAGGGCATCGGACTCGGCTCGACGGTCGCCGAGCTGCAGGCGGCGCGACCCGATGCCGTCGCCACCCCCGGACAACAGGGCCAGCCCGCCGCCTACCAGCTGTTCTCGGACGGCCGGGTGGTGACCTTCCAGGATTCCGGCACCGGCACGATCCAGATGATCACGGTGTCCAGCTCCACCGGAGTCGTCGGGGACATCTGCGGCGCCTGAGCCGGTTTCCGGGCGCGTCCCAGGCGCGCCTGGATAGAGTGGAACACGGACAACCGAAGAGGATTCCGTGTCATCACTTGAGAACATCCCCGCTTCCGTCCCCGGCGTGAAGAGCATCTACATCACCTCCGCCGAGGGCCACTCCGGCAAATCCACGATCGCGCTCGGCGTGCTCGAGATGCTGCGCCGCTCGGTGCAGCGGGTGGCGGTGTTCCGACCGATCGCCCGGAGCGTCGCCGACCGCGACTACGTGCTGGAGATGCTGCTCGAGCACGACGGCAGCGAGCTCGGCTACGAGCAGGCGATCGGCGTCACCTACGACGACGTGCACGCCGATCCCGAGGCCGCGCTGTCGCGCATCCTGCAGCGCTACAAGGCGGTGGAGCGCGAGCACGACGCCGTGCTCATCCTCGGCAGCGACTACACCGACGTCGGCAGCCCCTCCGAGCTCAGCTACAACGCGCGCATCGCCGCGAACCTCGGCGCGCCCGTGCTGCTCGTGCTCGGCGGGCGCAAGGGGCAGGGCTCCGAGGAGCTGCTCGGCCGCTCGGAGGCGCGCTCGGCCGACGACATGCGGCAGATCACCGAGCTCGCCCTGGTCGAGCTGAAGAACGCGCACGCGACGCTCGTCGGGATCGTGGCGAACCGCTCCGACCCCGAGAACCTCGAGAAGATCCGCGATGCCATCTCGCTCGCCGCCCGCGACGCGGTGGACGAGCTCGTCCAGTCCGCGGCCGCCGAGCCGGCGCCCGTGACGTCGTCGATCCCGGTGCAGCCGCGCCGCATTCCGGTCTGGGCCATCCCCGAGGACCGTCTGCTGGTGGCACCGAGCGTGGCGAGCATCCTGGAATCGATCGACGGCACCCTCGTGCTCGGCGACCCGCGGCTGATGGCCCGGGAGGCGCTCGGCGTCGTGGTCGCCGCGATGTCGATGCGCAACGTGCTGCCCCGCCTCACCGAGGGCGCCGTGGTCGTGGTGCCGGGCGACCGCTCCGAGCTGCTGCTCGCGGTGCTGATGGCGAACTCCTCGGGCACCTTCCCCTCGCTCGCCGCGATCGTGCTGAACGGCGGCTTCGAGGTGTCGGAGCCGGTGATGCGGCTGATCCGCGGGCTCGACCCGAAGATCCCGATCATCTCGACCGAGCTCGGCACCTACGAGACCGCCGTGCGCATCACCTCGACCCGCGGGCGCCTGGCCGCTGACTCGCCGGTGAAGTTCGACAACGCGCTGGCGCTGTTCGAGCAGTACGTCGACGGCTCGCAGCTGCTGCGCCTGCTCGACGTGTCGAAGGCGGATGTCGTGACGCCGCTGATGTTCGAGTACGGGCTGCTCGACCGCGCCCGCCAGGCCGACCGGCACATCGTGCTGCCCGAGGGCGGCGACGACCGCATCCTGCGCGCCGCGAACACGGTGCTCACCCGCGGGGTGGCCCGCCTCACGATCCTGGGCGAGGAGGACGAGGTGCGCACCCGCGCCGCCGAGCTCGGCCTCGACCTCGACGCGGCGGCCGTCGTGTCGCCCTTCGACCCAGCGCTTCGCACCCGGTTCGCCGAGGAGTACCAGAAGCTGCGAGCCCACAAGGGCACCACCTTCGACATGGCCTTCGACACCGTCACCGACGTGTCGTACTTCGGCACGATGATGGTGCAGCTCGGCCTCGCCGACGGCATGGTCTCGGGCGCGGCGCACACGACGGCCCACACCATCCGGCCGGCGTTCGAGATCATCAAGACCCGGCCCGGGGTGTCGGTGGTGTCGAGCGTGTTCCTGATGGCGCTCGCCGACCGCGTACTGGTCTACGGCGACTGCGCCGTCGTGCCCGACCCGACGAGCCCGCAGCTGGCCGACATCGCGGTCTCCTCGTCCGAGACGGCGGCCCAGTTCGGCATCGACCCGCGCGTGGCGATGCTCTCGTACTCCACCGGCTCGTCGGGCTCCGGCGCCGACGTCGAGAAGGTGCGCGAGGCGACCGCGCTCGTGCGGGCCGCGCATCCCGAGCTGCCGGTCGAGGGGCCGATCCAGTACGACGCGGCGACGGATGCGGTGGTCGCCGCCGCGAAGATGCCCGGTTCGCAGGTGGCCGGCCGGGCGACGGTGTTCATCTTCCCCGACCTCAACACGGGCAACAACACCTACAAGGCGGTGCAGCGCTCGGCGGGGGCCGTGGCCATCGGGCCGGTGCTGCAGGGCCTGAACAAGCCGATCAACGACCTGTCCCGAGGAGCGCTCGTGCCCGACATCGTGAACACCATCGCCATCACGGCGATCCAGGCGGCGACGGCGGGTGCTGCGTCTTCGGGTGCCGGGGCGGTGTCCGCATGAGCGCCATCCTGGTGGTCAACAGCGGCTCGTCGTCGTTCAAGTACCAGCTGATCGAGATCGAGACCGAGCAGGTGCTCGCGTCAGGGCTCGTCGAGCGCATCGGCGAGGACGTCGGCCACACGAAGCACACCACCCCCGAGGGATCGTGGGAGTCGGAGGACCCGATCGCCGACCACACCGCCGGGTTCGCGGCGATGCTCGCCGCGTTCGGCGACCACGGCCCGTCGCTCGACGAGCATCCGCTCATCGCCGTCGGCCACCGGGTCGTGCACGGCGGCAAGCGGTTCCACGAGGCGACCATCGTGACCGATCTCGTGAAGATCAACATCGAAGACCTCAGCGAGCTCGCCCCGCTGCACAACCCGGCGAACCTCGCGGGCATCGACGCGGCGCAGAAGGCCTTCCCGTCGGTGCCGCAGGTGGCGGTGTTCGACACGGCGTTCCATCAGACGCTGCCGCCGGCGGCCTACACCTACGCGATTGACGCGTCGCTGGCCGAGCGGCAGCGCATCCGGCGATACGGGTTCCACGGCACGTCGCACAAGTACGTGTCGGGGGCAGCGGCCGAGTACCTCGGGCGGGACGTCTCGTCGCTGAAGATGATCGTGCTGCACCTCGGCAACGGCGCCTCCGTCTGCGCCGTCGACGGCGGGCGCTCGGTCGAGACCTCGATGGGCATGACGCCGCTCGAGGGGCTCGTGATGGGCACGCGCTCGGGCGACCTCGACCCGGCGGTGCTGTTCCACCTCAACCGCAAGACGGGCATGGGGTTCGCCGAGCTCGACGAGTTACTGAACCGCCGCTCGGGTCTGCTGGGGCTCTCGGGCAAGGGCGACATGCGCGACGTGCAGAAGGCGGCCGCCTCGGGCGACCCGGCCGCCGAGCTGGCACTGGAGGTGTACTTGCACCGCATCCGGGGCTACGTGGGGTCGTACTACGCGCAGCTCGGGCACCTTGACGCGGTCGTGTTCACGGCCGGTGTGGGGGAGAACAACCCGCTCGTGCGGGCGCGCTCGCTCGCCGGCCTGGAGGAGCTGGGCATCACGGTGGATGCTTCGCTGAACGAGGCTCCGGGGTCGGAGGCGCGGACGATCTCGGCGCCGTCGTCGCGGGTCGCGGTGCTCGTGGTGCCGACGAACGAGGAACTGGAGATCGCGCGGCAGTCGTTCGCGGCGGTGTCGGCGTAGAACGCTGCACCCTCAGGACGAGCGGCCCGGGAGCAGGCTGAGGGCCTGCGAGCGCTGGGCGAGCAGCTCGGCGTAGGTGCCGTCGCGCTCGGCCCAGCGCAGGCGCTGCGCGGCCGCCACCACGATCTCGGGCGGGGTCGGCGTCTGGGCGAGCAGGCCCAGCACCTCGTCGAGGAAGGCCTCGAGCGGCAGGGCGGCGGGGTTGACCTTCTCCTGGCCGGCGGTGGCGACCGCGGGCGGCACGAGCTCGGTGACCTCGACGCCGGATCCGGCCAGCTGGGCGCGCAGGGCCTCGGTGTAGGCGTGGACGCCGGCCTTCGAGGCGCCGTATCCGGGCATCGGTGGGAAGGGGAGGAAGCCGATGCCCGAGGACACCGTCACGATGTCTCCGGCGCCGCGCGCGATCAGGTGCGGGGTGAAGGCGTCGACCACGCGGATCGTGCCGAGCAGGTTCACCGCGATCGCCGCCTCGCTGTGGGCGAAGTGGGAGGGGTCGCGGAGGTCCTCCATCAGCATGACGCCCGACATCGTGACGACGAGGTCGAGCTCGGGGTGGCGGGCGAGCACGTCGTCGCGGGCGCGGGCGACGGATGCGGGGTCGGTGACGTCGACGGTCACCGTGTCGAGGCCGTCGAGGCCTGGCCGGGTGGTGTCGCGGCCGCCGACGACGACGGTGCTGCCCGCCGCGGCGAGCCGGCGGGCGAGGCCGAGTCCGATGCCGGAGGTGCCGCCGACGATGAGCGCGGTGCGGTGGGTGAGTTCCATGGGTGTCCTTCTGGGGGTGGGGCGTGCAGCCGGTGAGCGGATGCGCGGCGGGGGTGGGGTGCCGGTGGGCGGCGTGGGGCCGGGGGTCGGCTTCGGTGGGCGGTGGTCGGGCCGTGCAGGCGGCGGGCGGATGCGCGGCGGGGGTGGGGTGCCGGTGGGCGGCGGCGGGCCGTGCGGGCGGTGGCGATCCGCGGGCGGCGGGCCGTGCATCCGATGCTCCACCGGGCGGCGCGGGCGGGGGAGTCCCCCCGTGATCCGGGGAGTGGCAGGACCCCCTCAGGCGCGGTGGCGGGTGGCTATCGTGAAGGCGTGACCACCTCAGGCCCTGGATCGGCCCCCGACGAGAACCGCCTCGGCGAGTACCTGCGCGCCCGTCGTGCGCTCGTCGCGCCCGAGCAGGTGGGGCTCCCGGGTGGCTCCCACCGCCGCGTGCCCGGTCTCCGGCGCGAGGAGGTCGCCCTGCTCGCGGGCATCAGCGCCGACTACTACCTCCGCCTCGAGCGCGGACGCGACAGCAACCCCTCCGCGCAGGTGCTCGAGGCGCTCGCCCGCGTGCTGCACCTCGACGACGTCGAGACCGACTACCTCCTCGGCCTCGCCAAGCCGCCACCCCGCAGAACCGCGGCCCGGCCAGCCCGCCGCGCCGAGCGGGTGCCCGAGCGCCTGCACCACCTGCTCGCCGCCCTCGAGCTGCCCGCCTTCGTCGAGGGCCGCACCTTCGACGTGCTCGCGTCGAATCCGCTCGCGGTGGCCTTCAACCCGCGGCTCGTGCCGGGCGAGAACCGCCTCCGCTCCCTGCTGCTCGACCCCGGGGAGCGCACCTTCCACGACGACTGGGAGCGCGCGGCCGCCGACTCGGTGGCGGCCTTCCGCAGCACGATCGGCGACGACGTGACGGATGCCCGGGCCGTCGAACTGGTCGGCGAGCTCTCCCTGGCGAGCGGCCGGTTCCGCACGCTCTGGGCGCGGCACGACGTGCAGCGGCTCGAGGGCGGGGTCGCGACCGTGCACCACCCGGTCGTCGGACCCCTGCGCCTGAACCGCGAGAAGCTGCCCGTCGGCGAGGTGCTGCTCGTCGTCTACTACCCCGACGAGCGGTCCGACTCGGCCGAGCGGCTGGCGCTGCTCGCGTCGACGGTGGCGGCCGACGCGCGCTCCTCTCTATAGGGCCCGTTTCTGTAGGCCCCGTTCAGCCGCAGCGTCCCACGCTCAGCAGGGCGCCGCGCTCAGTCGTCCCTGCTCAGTCGTCCGCGATCAGCCGCTTCCCGAAGCTCACGGCGGCATCCCGCGTGTACCCGAGCGCGCGGTAGAACTCCATCACGCCCTCGTTCCCCTCCCGGATCTGCAGGTTCAGCTTCGGGCAGCCCAGCCCGAGCAGCCGCTGCTCGACCTCCTGCACCAGCGCCCGCCCGTCCCCGCGCCCCTGCCGCGCCGGCGTCACCGCGAGGTAGTTCACCCAGCCCCGGTGCCCGTCGTAGCCGGCCATGGCGCTCGCGACCACGGCGTCGGCGGCGTCGACGCCCACGAGGAAGAGCCCGGGCTGCACGGTGAGCTTCCGCGCGATGTCCCGCCGCGGGTCGTTCCACGGCCGGGTCAGTCCGCACTCCGCCCAGAGGGCCACGACCTGCTCGGTGTCGGCCTCCTCGAACGAGCGGATTCGCACCCCGCCCTCACCCGCGGACACAACCTCGGGCGCGGGCGCGTCGGCAGCCGGGCGCTCGGGTGAGGCGGGGCCGAGGGCGCGGCTCAGGGCATCCGTCATCGACCGGCGCTGCACCGCGGGCGGATACGTCTCGGGATCGGCCGCCCCCAGCGTGTTCATTCCCTCGGCGACGGCCACCAGGGTGAGGGCCTCGGTGCGGATGCGCTCAGCCGCCCACGTGGGCCGGCACGCACCGAGCAGGCGCTCGACCCGCGCGACGAAGCTGCGGTTGCCCGCGCGGTGCCGCTCGGCGAGCGTCGGATCGGCGAGTGCCGCCGCGAGGTAGCTCACCCAGACGCGGGCCTCGTCGACGCTCTGCGCGTCGAGCGACAGCGCGTTCAGCAGCACGGCCTCGAGGGCCTGCTCGGGGGTGGGCGCCCGCTCGGGGTCGCCGGGCGCGCGCGCCTCGGCGGCGTCGGCGCGCTCGCGGGTGCGGGTGTGCAAGAGGTCGCGGGCGTGCAGCAGCAGGGCGTCCTTCGTCGGGAACGCGTGCATCACGAGTCCGGTGGTGCAGCCGGCGCGCTCGGCGACCGCGCGGATCGTCAGCCCCGGCAGCCCGCGCTCGGTCAGCACCGCCCAGGTGGCCTCGGACAGGCGCTGCCGCTGATCGTCGACGTCCCGCTGTCGTGCCATCGCGCATCCGTTCTACTCGTCTCTCGCTTTGCCTGTCAGCATAACAAGCGTTACGGTAATGCTTGTTACGAGAGGATCCCATGACCCGCCGACCCGCCCTTGCCGTCACCATCGAGCGCGTGCCGTTCGACGACCCCGCCGCCGATGCCCTGCGCCGGGCCCAGCGCGCTGAACTCGACGAGCGCTACGGCCGTGACGACCACGAGCCGGGCGCCGTGCCGACCGCCGCGTCGACCCCGGTGTTCGTCGTGGCCCGCACTCTCTCGGATGTCGCCGTGGGGTGCGGGGGGCTGCGCCCGCTGCCCGAGGGTGGGGCTGAGATCAAGCGGATGTTCGTGCATCCGGATGCCCGGGGGCAGGGCGTCTCGACCGCGATCCTGCGCGCGCTCGAAGAGGAGGCGCGGCAGCTCGGCGTCGAGCGGCTGGTGCTCGAGACGGGCACGGAGCAGCCCGATGCCATGCGGTTCTACGAGCGCGAGGGGTATGAGCGGATCGAGCCGTTCGGGCCGTACATCGGCTCGGAGCTGTCGGTCTGCTACGCCCGGACGCTGTAGCGCCGCCGTCGCAGCAGCCGCGCCCGCGCCCGACCCCGGTGTCGGTGGCCGCAGGTAGTCTTAGCGGGTGGTTACCGCCCTCTATCGCCGCTATCGGCCCGAGACCTTCGCCGAGATGATCGGGCAGTCGCAGGTGACCGATCCGCTCATGACTGCCCTGCGCACGAACCGGGTCAACCACGCCTATCTGTTCAGCGGCCCACGCGGCTGCGGCAAGACGACGTCGGCCCGCATCCTGGCCCGCTGCCTGAACTGCGCGGAGGGCCCCACCGACACGCCCTGCGGTGTCTGCCCCTCGTGCGTCGAGCTCGGCCGTGACGGCCCCGGCTCGCTCGACGTGGTCGAGATCGACGCCGCGAGCCACAACGGCGTCGACGACGCCCGCGACCTGCGCGAGCGCGCCGTGTTCGCCCCCGCGCGCGACCGCTTCAAGATCTTCATCCTCGACGAGGCCCACATGGTCACGCCGCAGGGCTTCAACGCCCTGCTCAAGATCGTCGAGGAGCCGCCGGAGCACATCAAGTTCATCTTCGCGACGACCGAGCCCGACAAGGTCATCGGCACCATCCGCTCGCGCACCCACCACTACCCGTTCCGGCTCATCCCGCCGGCGCAGCTGCTCGAGTACGTGCAGTCGCTCTGCGAATCCGAGGGCGTCGACGTGGCCCCCGGCGTGCTGCCGCTCGTCGTGCGCGCGGGCGGCGGCTCGGCCCGTGACACGCTGTCGCTGCTCGACCAGCTGATCGCCGGCTCCGAGAACAACCACGTCGACTACGAGCGCGCCGTCGCGCTGCTCGGCTACACTCACGGCGCCCTGCTCTCCGAGGCGGTCGACGCCCTCGGCACCCACGACGGCGCGGCGGTCTTCGACGCGGTCGACCGCGTCATCCAGACGGGGCAAGACCCGCGCCGCTTCGTCGAAGACCTGCTCGAGCGCCTGCGCGACATCATCGTCGTCTCGGCCACCCGCGAGCAGGCCGCCTCGGTGCTCCGCGGCGTGCCCGCCGACGACCTCGAGGTCATGCGCCGCCAGGCGGCCCTCTTCGGCCACGCCGAGCTCTCGCGCGTCGCCGACATCGTCAATTCGTCGCTCAGCGAGATGACCGGCGCGACCTCGCCGCGGCTGCACCTCGAGCTGATGATGGCGCGGGCCCTCGTGCCGGCCGCCGACGACACCCAGCGCGGGGCGCTCGCGCGGGTCGAGCGCCTGGAGCGGCGCATCGGCGTCGACGCGGGCGACGCCGATTCGGGCGTGTCGGCCGCTTCTGCTGCGCCCGCGCCTGCCTACGCTGCAGCGCCTGTTGGTGCCACTTCTTCTCCATCTTCTGCTTCCCCCAGCGCGCCGGCGGCGAACGAGCCTCCGGCGAACACGGTTCCGGATGCTCAGACCGCCGCCGCCTCGTGGAACATCGCCGCGCTGGCCTCTGCCGCCCCGGCGGCCTCGCCCTCCGCGGCCTCATCCGCCCCGTCGTCTCCGGCCGCAGCCACCTCGGCCTCGTCGAACGCTTCCGCCCCGACCGGCGCTTCGTCCGCTGCACCCGCACCCGCGCTCGCGCCCGGCGATGCCGACCCGGCTCCCCGCTCCACGCCCGACGTGGTCGCGGTGCCCCCGGCGGCGACGCCGGTGCAGGCGGTCGCGGCGGCGGCCGGCGAGGTCACGCTGCAGCAGCTGAAGGATGCCTGGCCCGAGATCCTCGAGGCCGTGCAGAAGGCGAAGATGACCGCCTGGCTGGTCGTCTTCACCGCACAGGTGCGTGCCCTCGACGGCGACGTCCTCACGCTCGCCTTCCCCAGCGAGAACGACGTGGCGAGCTTCAAGGAGCGCTCGGCCCCCGGCCAGGGCGTCAGCGAGTACCTCCGCCAGGCGATCCTGGACGTTCTGGGCCTCCGCGTGAAGTACATCGCCCGCGTCGACACCACCCTCCGCCCCCACGACGGCCCCGCCGCCGCCACCGTGCCGTCCGCGGCGCCCTCCGCGCCCCCGGCCGCTCCCTCTGCACCAGTGCCGCCCACCACAGCCCCAGCGCCTGAAGTAGCACCTGCGGCTATTGCGTCTGCGGGTACCGCACCTGCGGCCTCTGCCTCAGATTCGTCGGCCGCCGCCTCCGGTCAGGCTTCGTCGGCGCCATCCACCGCCGCGCCTTCGGTCCCGCCGGCTTCGTCTGCGCCCACGGCCTCCCAGGGTTCGGCGCCGGCAGATTCGTCCGCGCCGGTGGCAGCCGCTGCGCCGTCGCCGTCCACGGCGTCGGAGTCGGTCACCGCGTCCGCCCCGTCTCCGGCCGCTGCCGAGGGTGACTCGACCGCCTCGCCGGAGACCCCCTCCGGTTCGGCGTCGGTCGGCGCCGCGTCGGATGACGGGGACGAGGACGACGACGAGTTCGACGAGGACGAGGAGCTCGAGGACCTGCCGCCCGAGGAGGAGCTCGCTCCCGAGCCCAAGGCGATCGTCGACTCCTCTGGCTGGACTGTCCCCGGCCTCAACGAGAACACCGCCGCCGCACCCGCCGAACCCGGCCCCGAGAGCGACTCGGCCGAGGTTGCCCGCATGCGCGCGCAGCTCGCCGAGCTCAAGAACGCCGGCCCGGCCGCTCCGCAGCCCCGGGACTCCTCCGCCGACCGCGGGCTGGCGTCCGCACCCACGTCATCGTCAGCTCCGGCCCAGCGTCCCCAGACGGATGCGCCCGCTCAGCGCGCGCAGCAGGCGCCGTCGCAGCGTCCGGAGGCGAGTGCGCCGGCCCAGAGCACGCCGGCTGATGCACCTGCTCGGCGCCCACGGGAAGCGCCGCCGCAGCGTCCGCAGGCGAGTGTGCCTGCGCAGCGTCCGCAGGGTGGTGCCGCGACGACGTCGTGGGATGTCGTCGCCATTCCCAGGTCGGCCGACGAGGAGCCGCCGCCCTACGACGAGCCGATGCCGAGCGACGAGCCCGATCTGCCCCCGTCACTGGCCGACATCCTGCCGAGCGGTGGAGCGCCGTTCGGGGCGCCCGCCGGTCAGCGTCCGGCGACGTCTCCGGAGCAGTCGGCTGGTCGGGGATCCGGCGCACCGATCGAGCAGCCCGGCGCCCAGGGCCCGGGTCCGCAGGACACGCGGGGCGCGGCGGCCGTGAGCGGCCCCGCGTCGTCGGGTGCGCGGGCAGGGGATCCCGCGGCGCGGCCCGGGGCTCTCCGGTTCGAGGCCTCGGGGCCCGAGGGGCCCGGAGAGGTGCCGGCGTCCGGCGCGCAGCAGTCGGGAGCGACGGCGCCGCAGCGGCCCACGAATGCGGGCGCGGGCCCCGGCGGTCGTGCGCGGTACGGGGAAGCGGTCGTGCGGGAGATCCTCGGCGCGAACTTCATCGAGGAGCAGCCCCTGCCCGGGCGCGAAGGCTGACACCCGCACCGGCCGGAAGCCCCGCACCGCCCGGGAGCACCGCCTCCGAGCTCCGCCCGAGGCAGCGGCCGGCGGGCAACATCACCCCGAACATCCGAAGAACCCGTAGAGAGACACAGAGCCCACACGAATGTACGAAGGCATCGTCCAGGAGCTGATCGACGAGCTCGGCCGCCTGCCCGGAATCGGGCCGAAGTCGGCTCAGCGCATCGCGTTCCACATCGTGCAGACGGAGTCGTTCGACGTGAGCCGGCTCGCCGAGATCCTGACCGACGTGCGCGAGAAGGTGCACTTCTGCCAGATCTGCGGCAACGTCTCCGAGCAGGAGACCTGCGGCATCTGCCGCGACCCGCGCCGGTCGCAGATCTCGATCTGCGTGGTCGAGGAGGCCAAGGACGTCGTCGCCATCGAGCGCACCCGCGAGTTCCGCGGCCTGTATCACGTGCTCGGCGGCGCGATCAGCCCGATCGACGGCATCGGGCCCGACAACCTGCGCATCCGGGAGCTCATGCAGCGCCTGGCCGACGGCACGGTCACCGAGGTCATCATCGCCACCGACCCCAACCTCGAGGGCGAAGCGACCGCGACGTACCTCTCGCGGTTGCTCACGACGCTCGAGATCCGCGTCACGCGCCTCGCGTCGGGCCTGCCCGTCGGCGGCGACCTCGAGTACGCCGACGAGGTCACCCTCGGCCGCGCCTTCGAAGGGCGCCGCCTCGTCGAGAACTGAGCAGCGGATGCTCCCCGGCAGCCCCTCGTGACCCCCGCCTCCTCGAAAATAGAGCTGCGGATGCCGAGCGGCGGCGCGTCGTGACCCCCGCCTACATCGTGGTGTCCGAGCCGCGCCCGGGCCGGGTGCTCCTCGAGCCACTCGATTCCGACGGAGCCCCCGCCGGATCCGCGGCGGAACTCTCCCGCCCCGACCTCGCGGCAGCCGTGGCCGAACGAGAACGTGACCGTCCCCGCTGGGTCTGGAACGACACCCAGCGCTGGTACCCCGCCCTCCTGGCCGCGAACGTCCGCGTCGACCGCTGCATCGACCTCCGCCTCTGCCACACGATCCTCCGCGCCTCCACCCTCACGGCGCACTCGACCCTCGCGACGGCACCCCCGACGGCCTGGGACGCCCTCCGCCCCGCCGGCGCCCCCACCGCCACCCCGAAGCAGGTGGAACCCTCCCTCTTCGACGACCTCGCCGACATCGACCAGCCAGTAGAACCGGACGATCCACGATCGACCCGTCACAAATCGCCCTCTGGAGGCGCTGAAAGGGCGATTTTCGACGGCTCGATGGCAGGCGAGCGGGCGTTGGGCGGCGAGCGGGCGAGGGGAGGCGAGCGCGAGGTGGGGGACGAGCGGCGCGAGTTCGCGCTCCAGCGCGACGCGATCGCGACCGCGAGCGACCCGAGCCGCATCGCCCTGCTCGTGGCCGCCGAGTCCGTGGGGGCGCTGGCCGCCGCCGAGCTGCGTCACGCGGGCCTCCCGTGGAGCGCCGAACGCCACGACGCCCTCCTCACCCGCGTGCTCGGCCCCCGCCCACGCGAGGGCGAGCGACCGGCCGAGCTCGAGCGGCTGCTGCAGAGCATCCGGAGCCTGCTCGGCGACCCCACGGCCAACCCCGACTCCCCGGTCGAGCTGCTGAAGGCCCTGCGCCGCGCCGGCATCACGGTCGACAGCACCCGCGAGTGGGAGCTGAAGTCGATCAAGCACCCCGCCATCGAGCCCCTGCTCGACTACAAGAAGCGCTCCCGCCTGCTCACCGCGAACGGCTGGAACTGGCTCGACACCTGGGTCGTCGACGGCCGCTTCCACGCGAACTACCTGCCCGGCGGGGTCGTCACGGGCCGGTGGGCGGCCGAGGGCGGCGGGGCCCTGCAGCTGCCGAAGCAGGTGCGCGGGGCCGTCGTCGCCGACGAGGGGCGGATGCTCGTGGTCGCCGACGCCGCCCAGCTCGAGCCGCGCATCCTGGCCGCCCTCGCCGGCGACCGCGCCATGGCCGCCGCGGGCCGAGGGCGCGACCTCTACGACGGCATCGTCGCCTCGGGCGCGGTCGATACGAGGGCCCATGCCAAAGTCGGCATGCTCGGCGCGATGTACGGCGGCACGGCCGGCGAGAGCGGCCGCATGCTCCCGCGCCTCGCCCGCGCGTTCCCGGCGGCGGTCGCCTACGTCGAGGCGGCGGCCCGCACGGGCGAGACGGGCGGCGTCGTGAGCACGCGCCTCGGCCGCACCAGCCCGCGCCCGAGCGACGAATGGCTCGACCTGCACGACCTGGCGGCCTCCGACGGGGCGACGGATGCGCTGCGAACCCGCGCCCGCACCGAAGCCCGCTCGTGGGGGCGCTTCACCCGCAACTTCGTGGTGCAGGGCACGGCCGCCGAGTGGGCGCTGTGCTGGATCGGCTCGATCCGCCGCCGCCTGCACGCTCTGGCCGCGGCAGACGCCGCCGCGAACCCGCGCACCGCGCCCGCCGCGGCCACCGACCCGACGACCGCCGCCGACCCGACGACCGCCGCCGACACCCTCACCACCGGCCCCCACCTCTCCTTCTTCCTCCACGACGAGGTGATGGTGCACACCCCCGCCCACCTCGCCGACGCCGTCGCGCACGAGCTCCGCGAGGCCGCCGCCGAAGCCGGCCGCCTCATCTTCGGCGACGCCCCGGTCGAGTTCCCCGTCACGGTCGCGATCGTCGACAGCTACGACAAGGCGAAGTAGCGAGGGCGAAGTAGCGACACGGCGAGAGGGCGTACCAGCCCGCCCGCCCCCCGCCGTAACGTCGCATCCCCCCGCGATATAGTCGAGAGGTCGCCCCGCCCCCGCCCCCCAGGAGTCCCACCGTGAGCTTGATCGTGCAGAAGTTCGGCGGCTCGTCCGTCGCGAACGCCGAGAGCATCAAGCGGGTCGCGAAGCGCATCGTCGAGACCCGCAAGGCCGGCAATGAGGTCGTCGTCGCGGTCAGCGCCATGGGCGACACCACCGACGAGCTGCTCGACCTGGCCCACGAGGTCGCCCCCATCCCCGCCCCGCGCGAGATGGACATGCTGCTCTCCGCCGGCGAGCGCATCTCCATGGCGCTGCTCGCGATGGCCATCGAGAGCCTCGGCCACACGGCCCGCTCCTTCACGGGCAGCCAGGCCGGCATGATCACGGATGCCCGGCACGGCGCCGCCCGCATCGTCGACGTCACCCCCGTGCGCCTGCGCGAGGCGCTCGACGAAGGGGCGATCGTCATCGTCGCGGGCTTCCAGGGCTTCAATCGCGACACGAAGGACATCACGACCCTCGGTCGCGGCGGCTCCGACACGACGGCCGTCGCCCTCGCGGCCGCCCTGAACGCCGACATCTGCGAGATCTACACCGACGTCGACGGCATCTTCTCGGCCGACCCGCGCCTCGTGCCCAAGGCGCACAAGATCGACCGCATCACGAGCGAGGAGATGCTGGAGCTCGCCGCCAACGGCGCGAAGGTGCTCTACATCCGCGCCGTGGAGTACGCGCGGAGGCACGGGGTCACGCTGCACGTGCGCTCGAGCTTCAACAACAACGAGGGCACCATCGTCTACAACCCCACCGAAAGCGAGACCGCCGTGGAAGAGCCCCTGATCGCCGGAGTCGCCACCGACCTGAGCGAAGCGAAGATCACCGTGGTCGGCGTGCCCGACATCCCGGGCAAGGCGGCCCAGATCTTCACGCTGGTCGCGAAGACCGGCGCGAACATCGACATGATCGTGCAGAACGTGTCGGCGGCCAGCACCGGACTCACGGACATCTCGTTCACGCTGCCCAAGAGCGACGGCCAGCAGGTGCTGACGGCGCTGCGTGCCGAGCAGTCCGAGACCGGCTTCCTCGGCCTGCAGTATGACGACCAGATCGGCAAGCTCGCGCTCGTCGGCGCCGGCATGCGCACCAACGCGGGCGTCTCGGCGAAGCTGTTCACCGCGCTCTACGAGGCGGGCATCAACATCGAGATGATCTCGACCTCCGAGATCCGCATCTCGGTCGTCACCCGCGCCGACACCATCAACGACGCGCTGCGTGTCGTGCACACGGCCTTCGGCCTCGACGCCTCCGAAGAGGCCGTCGTGCACGCCGGCACCGGCCGCTGACGCGAATCCGCTGACCCGAACCCGCTGACGCGGACCCGAAAGAGAGACAGTATGAGCAAGGCACTGAACGTGGGCGTCGTCGGCGCGACAGGACAGGTCGGCAAGGTCATGCGCCGCCTCCTCGAGGAGCGCGACTTCCCGATCGCGTCGATCCGCTTCTTCGCCACCGCCCGCAGCGCCGGTACCGTGCTGCCGTTCCGCGGCCAGGACGTCGTGGTCGAGGACGTCGAGACCGCCGACCCCACGGGCCTCGACATCGCCCTCTTCTCGGCCGGCGCCACCGGCTCCCGCGCGCAGGCCCCGCGCTTCGCGGCGGCCGGCGTCACGGTCATCGACAACTCCAGCGCCTGGCGCATGGACCCCGACGTCCCGCTCGTCGTCTCCGAGGTGAACCCGCACGCGATCGCCCAGGCGACCAAGGGCATCATCGCGAACCCGAACTGCACCACCATGGCGGCCATGCCCGTGCTGAAGGTGCTGCACGAGGAGGCCGGCCTCGAGCGCCTCATCGTCTCGACCTACCAGGCCGTCTCGGGCTCGGGCCTCGCCGGCGCCGAGGAGCTGGCCGAGCAGGCCCGTGCCGCGGTCGCCGACGAGCACCTGCTCGACCTCGTGCACGACGGCTCCGCCGTCACGATGCCCGACCCGGTGAAGTACGTGCGCCCGATCGCCTTCGACGTCATCCCGCTGGCCGGCTCGATCGTCGACGACGGCGACGAGGAGACCGACGAGGAGAAGAAGCTCCGCAACGAGAGCCGCAAGATCCTCGAGCTGCCCGAGCTGCTCGTCTCGGGCACCTGCGTGCGCGTGCCCGTGTTCACCGGGCACTCGCTCTCGATCAACGCCGAGTTCGCGAACGACATCACGCCCGACCGCGCCCGCGAGCTGCTCGCGGCGGCCCCCGGCGTCGAGCTCTCCGACGTGCCGACCCCGCTGCAGGCGGCGGGCAGCGACCCGAGCTTCGTCGGGCGCATCCGCCAGGACCAGTCGGCTCCCGGCAAGCGCGGCCTCGCTCTGTTCATCTCGAACGACAACCTCCGTAAGGGCGCCGCGCTGAACGCCGTGCAGATCGCCGAGGTCATCGCGGCGACCGCCGGTGCGGCCGCCGACAGCGCCGAGGCCACGGCGACCGCCACCGCCTGAGCCGAGCCGCCCGACCCGAGCCGAGCCGAGCCGAGCCGCCTGAGCCGAGCCGCCCGAGCCGAACCGGCCGAGCCCGGCCAGCCCCCGCACCAATCGCCGTGACGCGCTGCACCGAATACTCCTCATGGAGCCTCGTGCAGCGCGTCTCGTCGTCCTCGCCGTCGCGGCGCTGGTCGCCGTCTGCGCCGTGCTCGTCACGGTCTCGGTCGTGACCGGCAGCAGCCGTGCCGACCAGACGGGAACGACCACCGGCCAGTCCACAGGAACCGGCCAGACGACCGGCGGCACCACCGACCCGAACGCCCCCGTCGTCGCCTTCTACGGCGACTCCTACACCCTCGGCACCGGCGCCTCCGACCCCGCCAATCGCTGGTCGAGCGTCATCGCCGCCGAGCGCGGCTGGAACGAGTTCAACTACTCCGTCAACGGCCTCGGCTTCGTCAACCACCGCCAGAGCACCCCGCCCGACTACGGGCCCGAGGACGGTGTCTCGCGCTCCATCGCCGCCGACCCCGACATCCTCTTCGTCACGATGGGCCTGAACGACAACTTCTCGATGCCCGACCGCGCCGCCGACATCCGCACGGCGATCCGCACCGACTTCGCCACCCTGCGCGCGGCGCTCCCCGACGCGCGCATCGTGGTGGTCGAGCCCTTCTGGTACACGGATGACCGTCCCGACTCCCTCGCGCAGATCATCGGTTGGGTGCAGAGCGAGGCGGCCGTCATCGACGCCGACTTCATCCCGGGGGCCTCGCACTGGATCGAGGGGCACCCCGAGTGGATGGCCTCCGACGGCCTGCACCCGAACGACGACGGCTACGCCGAGATGGCGGTGCGCATGGACGAGTCCCTCCGCGCCATCGGCCTCTGAGCGAGCGGATGCGCGGCAGCACCGGCCCGCGGCGTACCGGCGGCCCGCCCGGTGCACCCACCGCACGCCGTCCGGATAAACTCGCGGCATGACGGTGCGCGACACGATCCGGACGGGGTCGTTTCTCGGCTCGGCGGCGCTCGCCGCCGTGGCCCTGGCGACCGCCGTGGCCGGAGTCGTCTCGGGCCTGTCCGACCCGCCCGACAGCGTGGTCGCGTGCCTCGTCTTCCTGATCGCCGTCGGCGTCACCGCCGTCTACCAGCAGCCCATCGGCCGTGTGCCGGGGCTGCCGCCCTTCGGCGTCGCGAGCGCGCTGCTCGTGATCGCCCTCCCCGCCGACAACCCCGTGCTCGAAGTTGGGCTCTGGGTGCTGGCGTTCTTCGTCTCGAAGGCGGTGACCTCCCGCTCCCCGTGGATGGCGGCGCAGTGGACCGGCGTCGCCGCCCTCGGCGCGATCGCCTTCGTCGGCCTCGGCCGGCTGCTGATCGACGCGGGTGTGCCCACCGTCGTCGCGATCGTCGCCGGCAGCGCCGCGCACATCATCGTGGTGCTCGCGGTCTACTTCGCCTGGCAGCAGGGGCGCTGGAACGCCGACGGCGGCCGGGGCCTGTCAGGCATCAGCGTGCTGCGCGTGCTCTTCGTCTTCGCCCTGTCCACCGTGGTGGGTATCGCGGTGCACATCGCGAGCGTCGGCGCGCTGGGCCTGCTGGGCCGGGGCGAGAACGTCGAGCTGGCGCGGATGACCGTTCCGCTGCTGGTCGTCGCGCTGCTGTTCTACGGGCTCGCCAAGCGCTCGCAGACCCGCAGCGGCGAGCGGCGCCTCGGCGGCGTGGTCGACGCGGCACGCGCCCTGCCCTGGGACGTGACGGTCGACCCGAAGGAGACGATGGTCGAGTTCGCCCGCCGGGCGATCGACGCCACCGAGTTCGAGGTGCGCCGCACCCCGCCCGGCCGCAACGAGATCGGCGCCCGCTTCTCGGCGCTCGACACCACCGACCCCCAGCTGAACCCCGAGTCGATCGCCCCGGCCGACGACGACGTCGCGAACGAGCACCGCGAGGACGCGGTCGAGCCGCAGGAGTTCCTGGTGGCGAGCCGCAAGGCCGGGGGAGTGCCCTTCACCTCCGACGACGAGCTCGCCCTCGACGCCATCGGCCACATCGCCAGCGAGACGGCGCGCGTGCGCGGCGCCTACGACACCCTGCTCGACCGGGTCGACCGCGACTCGCTCACCGGCCTGCCGAACTACAACGCCTTCCAGCGCTCCCTCGCGCGCCTGAACGAGGACCGCACCTACGCCTCCGGGATTGCGGTGCTGTTCATCGACCTCGACCAGTTCAAGCGGCTGAACGACACCGAGGGCCACCACATCGGCGACGAGATGCTCTCGGTCGTGGCGACCCGTCTGCGGGCGAGCGTGCGGCCGCACGACTTCGTCGCCCGCGTCGGCGGAGACGAGTTCGTCGTGGTGCTCACGAAGCTGCAGTCGCTCGCCGAGGCGAAGGGCGTGACCGACCGCATCGTGGCGAACATCGGTGCGCCCGCGAACCTCGGCGGCCGCGAGTTCCGCCCGCTGGTGAGCGTCGGCCTCGCCTACTCGGGGCACCAGGAGACCGATCCGCAGTCGATCGTGGTCGACGCCGACCACTCCATGCTGGCCATCAAGAAGTCGCGCCGGCAGGGCGGGCCGTCCTCGGAGTCGAGCGTCGGGATCTCGCCGCACCGCTCGAGCCGCATCAACGAGATCGTGGCGCGGGCCATCGACGACGGCTCGCTGAACGTCGTCTACCAGCCGATCGTGAACACGCTCGAGGACAAGATCTGGGCCTTCGAGTCGCTGGTGCGCTACACGCACCCGGAGCTCGGCCGCATCTCGACGGCGTCGCTGATCGAGAAGGCCAAGGGCCTCGGCCGGATGGACGAGCTGACCCGTCAGGTGATCGCGACCTCGCTGCAGTCGGCGCGGGAGTTCCGCAAGCTGGTGCCCGGCATCACCGTGATGACGATCAACCTCGAGGTGGGCCAGATCCGCGACGAGCACGTCGGGTCGTTCCTGAAGGACATCGTGCCGCGCTACCCCGACGTCACCCTCTGCCTCGAGCTCAACGAGCGCTCGACGAAGGACATCGACGACGACCTCCGCGCCCAGGCCGAGCTCTTCCGCGAGCTCGGCATGCTGATCGCCCTCGACGACTACGGCTCGGAGGCCTCCTCGGTGGGAGCCCTGGTGCGCATCCCGATGGACATCCTGAAGATCGACCGTTCGCTGGTCGACAACCTCGACGACACCCGGCAGCGCGAGGTGGTGCGGGCGCTGCAGGGCTTCGGCGACGCCTTCGACTACTCCACGATCGTCGAGGGCATCGAGACGCAGGATGCGGTGGACGTGCTCGTCGGCATCGGGGTGCGGCACGCGCAGGGCTTCTTCTACGGGCGGCCGGTGCCCTTCGCGCAGACGATGTCGCGGCTGAAGAGCTACGGTGCGGCCGGCACCGTGGGCCGTTCGGTGGCGCCCCCCGCCCCCGCCCCTGTCGCCCCCGCCCCGACCGTGCAGACCGGCTAGAGTTGCGCTGTGTCGACTAGGGGAGTGGCGCGGCCGGTGCTGCCGCGCATCGGGCTGATCGTGGCGGTGCTCGCCATCCTGGCCGTGCTGATCGGCATGGTCGTCGGGGTCGGCGCCATCCTGTCGCAGGGCGGCATCGCCTCGGGCAATCCGTTCGCCGGCACCGCGCTCTACGCCGATCCCGCGTCGAAGGCCGCCACCGCGGCCGGCGAGGCCACCGAGGCGGGCGACAGCGACGACGCCGCCGTGTTCACCCGCATCGCCGAGGTGCCCACCGCGATCTGGCTCACCCCCGAGAAGCACCCGATCGGCGAGGTGGGCGGCTACGTCTCCGACCTCGTGAAGGCGAGCGCGAAGCTCGGACAGGTGCCGCTGTTCACGGTCTACGGCATCCCGAACCGCGACTGCGGCAACTTCTCCAGCGGCGGCCTGACCGTCGAGGAGTACCCCGTCTGGATCGACGAGATCGCCACGTCGCTCGACGACAGCGACTCGATCATCATCCTCGAGCCCGACGCGCTCGCGCTCGCCGACGAGTGCGACAACGTCGAGGAGCGGCTCGGCGAGGTCAGCGCCTCGGTCGACGCCCTCGCGGCTGCCGGCCTCACCGTCTACATCGACGCCGGTCACTCCAACTGGGGCCCGCCCGCCGACATGGCCGATCTGCTCAACCGCGCGGGCATCGACCGGGCCCGCGGATTCTCGACCAACGTCTCGAACTACAACAACACCGACCGCGAGCAGTACTACGCGAACACCATCTCGAACCTCACGAACGGCGCGCACTACGTGATCGACACCGGCCGGAACGGCAACGGATCGACGGGGGAGTGGTGCAACCCCGCCGGGCGCGCCCTGGGTGCCGAGCCCTCGGCCAGCCCCTCCGGATCGGCGCAGGACGCGAACCTCTGGATCAAGCCGCCCGGCGAGAGCGACGGCGAGTGCAACGGCGGCCCCGCGGCCGGCGAGTGGTGGAACGAGAACGCGCTCGAGCTCGCGGCCGACGCCGCCCGCTGACCCCGCTCGGAAGAAAGCCCCGGCATCCACTGATCCGTTGGTAGCATCGGGGCAATGGACACACATGGGGAACGTCGCGTCGCCGTCATCATCGAGGACGACGCCGACATCAGGCATCTGCTCGAGACGGTGCTGACCCAGGCCGGGTTCGAGGTCATCGCGACCGGGAACGGCCTCGACGGGGTGCAGGCGGTGCGCGCCTACGACCCCATGGTCACGACCCTCGACGTCAGCATGCCGGGCATCGACGGGTTCGAGGCGGCCAAGCGCATCCGCACCTTCAGCAACACCTACCTCGTCATGCTCACCGCGCGCGACGAGGAGATCGACACGCTGCAGGGCCTCGAGGCCGGCGCCGACGACTACCTCACCAAGCCCTTCCGCCCCCGTGAGCTGCGCGCCCGCGTCGAGGCGATGATGCGCCGCCCCCGCCAGGTGCTCGCGGTCGACGGCTCCGGCCCGGTCGCCCCGATCGCCGTCCCGGTGCAGGCGCCCGTCGCCGCGCCCGTGCAGGCTCCGGCCGCCACCCCGTTCGCCGCCCCGGCCCCCGCCGTGGCCGAGCCCCAGTACACGCCGGCCGCGACCGTGCAGGCCGTCGCCCCGCAGCCCGCCGCCGCCGAGGCCGCTCCCGCTCAGCCGGCCGTCGCCAAGAACTACGACCGCGAAGACGGCTGGCTCGACCACAACGGCCTCTACGTCAACTCCGAGATGCGGCTGGCCGAGAAGGAGGGCAAGGCGATCGATCTCACGCGCAGCGAGTTCGACCTGCTGAACGCCCTGATGGAGAGCCAGCGCCGGGTGCGCAGCAAGGCCGACCTGGCCCTGCTCCTGCGCGGCGAGAGCTACGTCACCGCCCACTTCGTGAGCGAGGCCGACAAGCGGGCCATCGAGGTGCACATGGCGAACCTGCGGCGCAAGCTCGCCGACAGCATCACCACGCCGCGCTGGATCGAGACCGTCCGCGGCGTCGGCTACCGGCTGGCGGCCTCCGACAACGACTGAGGCGCGGGCCGACTGACGTCTGGCCCGACTGAGGCCCAGCCCGGCTGAGGCCGGGCCGGCTTCCGATCAGGCCGACTTCGCCGACCGGGCCCCGCCGGCCGGGGCATCCGGGCGCCGCATCGATTCGAGCACCCCGAGCAGCTCCTGGCAGGTGGCCCCGCCGACGGCCTGCAGCCGCGGCAGGTGGCGCAGGCTCCCCTGCAGGTCGAAGCCCTTCACGGCCGAGTGCACCATGCCGGCGATCGCCTCGAGCGACCAGGCTCCGAGCATCGTGCTCGACGAGCGGATGCTCAGCAGCACGACATCGGCGTCCTCGAAGTCCCGGTTGCCGAGTGCTTTCATCAGCCTCTGGGATCGGGTCTCCCAGAGGCTGATGAAGTCGTGCACGAACCGGCCGCGCCGGTCGTCGTCCCCCACGGAGTTCAGGAGTGCGACGAGCGCGTCGTGTTCGACGTAGTTCGAGGTCAAACCTTGTACCCGCGGTAGCGGCGGAGCACCTTGCCGAACATCTCCAGGGTCTGGATGATCGTGATGACACCGAGGATCGGCCAGCCGATCCAGAGGATTGTCGACTGCATGAAGGCATCGAGCTGGAACCAGCCGAGCACCAGCACGGCGATGGTGAGGAAGATCACGACGAACGGGATCAGGTAGCTGTTGCCGCGGCCCTTCTCGGCCTTGGCCTGCGCCGCCCAGTTGTCGGTCTGCTTGCGGGAGAGGAACTTCGTCCAGGCGCGGATGAAGTGCCCGAGCCTGATCCACATGTAGACCTCGGCGGGGAACAGGGCCACGGCGAAGAAGATGTCGCGGGCGCTGCGGTCGTGCATCGAGAGCGCGGTGCGCAGGTTCAGCAGGATGGCGACGATCGGGGGCACCAGCCAGATCGGCGAGAACACGAAGGCGCTGATCGAGAGCGAGGCGAGCAGCAGCAGCACGAACAGCACGCGGGTGACCAGGTTGATCAGCATCGAGAAGTTCTCGAGCCAGCGCAGTCGCAGGTTCGGGTGGAAGGGCTGGCCCTTCGTGTCGCCGCGCTGGCCGGGCCACATCAGCTCGATGGCGCCGAAGTTCCACTTCACCTGCTGGCCGTCGAGGCCGCGGATGGTGGTCATGCCGCCGACGTCGGCGCGGGCCTGGGCGGAGATCTTGGTGAGGTAGCCGGCGCTCTTGATCTGCAGCGACAGCAGCGAGTCCTCCACCTCGCTGTCCTTCACCCACGGGGTGTTCTGGTGGTTCTCGACCATGATCTGGCGCAGCGCCTTGGTGGAGAAGATCGAGAACTGGCCGCCGAGCACCGCCATGTTGCGGCCCTTCAGCATGTTCTGCATGTTGAAGGCGGCGAACTGGAAGCGCTGGCCGGTGACGAGGAACTTGGCGACGAAGCCCTTGATGGGCGCCTCGTCGATCGAGAAGATGGCCGAGATGCCGCCGATGCGGGAGTCGGACGTGATCTCCTCGGCCAGGCGCTCCACCGCATCCGGGGCCGCCGTGGTGTCACCGTCGACACCGAGCAGGAAGTCGCAGCCCTCGACCAGCTGGTAGCCGTAGTTGAGCGCGCCCACCTTCTTGTCCTTGTTCTTGCCGATGTCGTGCACGTAGACCTCGGTGAACTGCTCGATCCCGTCGACCTCCTTGAGGTGGGGGCCGGCGTACTGGGCGGCGATCTTCACCGTGTCGTCGGTGGTGTTGTTCACGACGACGTGGATGACGTCGGGGAGGCGGGTCTGGCCCAGCAGCGACTCGAGGACGTCGGCGATCGACTCGGCCTCGTTGTAGGCCGGCACGATGCAGCCGATCGTGGGACGGTAGCTCGGGAGCGATTCGACCGATTCGATGAAGTCGTTCTCGAACTCGTCGCCGTGGTCACCGAGCTCCGTGCGATCGGTGACGTAGGGGTTCAGGTTCTCTGCCATGCCCACAGTCTGACGCAGGGCCCCCAGCGTTGTCGCGCGAATGCGCTAGGGTCGCGTCAAGATCGGCTTAAGATTGCCTCAAGCGAACCGAGAGGGTGTTCTGATGGCACGCATGCGGCGGACCACGCGGCAGACGGGCGCCCTGTCCCGGGGCCGACTGACGGGTTTCGCCGCGCTCGCCCTCACCGGTGTCGTGGCCCTCAGCGGCTGCGGCACGGCGCCGTGGGACCAGTCGCGGTTCAGCACCACCACGCCGACGTCCTCGCCCACGAAGACCCCGACGGCCGCGCCCACGATCACGCCCGTCGTCAACGAGCTGGCCACCGGATCGGCCCAGCACCAGCTGCAGGCCGGCGACATCGCGCTCACCATTGACTACTACTCCACGCTGAGCATGGACGAGTGGACGGCGGAGGCGAACAAGCCCATCACCTTCACGCTCGGCGGCAGGCTCGGCACCGACGACGGGCAGAGCTTCTACCTCTCCCGCGTCTCCGTCACGCCCGCGGTGAACGGCCCGGCGGGCAGCCTGCCGGCACCGGCGCCCATCACCGACCAGTCCTCGGTGAGCCCCGGCTACTACATCAAGGCGCCCTACAGCTACAGCCAGACCTTCATCCTGCCGGCGTTCGACCCGTCGGCCACCTCGGTCACCCTGTCGTTCACCTACGAGATCCTGCTGCAGACCGCACCGGGCTCGGGCGACTACGCGAAGCAGACGGCGAGCGACCAGCTCACGGTCGCGATCGCGCAGCCCGCCGAGTAGCGGCGCGGCCGGGCATCCGGCTCAGTTCACCGCGCTGCGGCGCCCCAGGACGATCCGGTTGCCGCCCTCGTCCCGGGCCTCCGACGCGGCCGCGTCGAGCGCCGAGCGCAGCACCGGCAGGCCGTAGCCGAACGTCTCGGTGTCGACGACGCCGAAGCTCGCCGTGGCCCGCAGCGACTGCTCGGTGTCGATCGGCTCGTCGACGAGCGCGGTCTGCAGCCGGATGGCGAGTTCCTCCGCGTCGTTCGCCGTGGCCACGACGGCCACGATGACGAAGCGTCCGGCACCGGTGTGGCCGAGGAGCGAACAGGTCGGGGCGTGGTGCCGGATGATCTGCGCGACCGAGCGGATGGCGCGGTCGCCGAAGTCGCGGCCGAAGGCCATGTTCATCTGCGGCAGGTTGTCGACGTCCATCGCCACCATCGCGAGGCGCTCGCCGTGGAACGAGCTGCGCTCGATCCAGTCGGCCCACTGCTGCATGAACGGGGCGGCCGAGAGCACGCCGACCACGGAGTGCACGCCCACCGTCACGTCTCCGAGGGCCCGGGCGCCCGAGCGCTCGGCCTGCAGGATCGACAGCGAGATGGTGCTGAGCAGCACCAGGAGGATGGTGATGATCGTCGTGGTCTGGCTGCCGAAGTAGGTCTGGAAGACGTCGCTCGACGGGCCGAGGGTGACGAAGATCGAGGTGCGCAGCACATAGTAGGCGCAGACGATCCAGAGGCAGAAGCTCAGGATGCGCGCGTTGAGGTTGCGCCGCATGCGCGAGCGCATGGTCTCGGCGCCGCCGAGCCCGGCGAACACCGCGATTCCGGCGAACAGCCCGGAGGAACCGGTCCACGCCCCGCCGGCGGGGCCCTCGATCGCGGTGAGCAGGGCGATGACGCCGCCGCCCGCCAGCGCGATCCAGACCAGGCTGCTGCGGCCGTTGAACACGCGGGCCCCCGACCAGAGCGCCCCGATCGAGACGACGTAGGCGGAGTTGCCGATGACGAGCACCCACCAGAGCTCGGGGGCGACGTTCCAGGCCGAGAACGACAGGGCGGTGAGCATGCCGCCGAGGAAGGACAGGCTCCACAGCCGGCCGGAGGCGTCGTTCCGCCGCATGGCGGTGTTGACGATGAAGGACACCCCGCAGAGCAGGATCACGAACGTCGCCGTGAGAAGGAGCGTGCTGCCGTCGAGCTGCATGCCACCCCTCCCGTGATCGCCGTCGAATCTCAGCCTGTCGAGGCGGAGCCCCGCTGCCGAGACATCGCCCCGCCTGTCGAGTCGAAGTCTAACGCGCGCGCGGGATGGTAGCGGTGAAGGTCGTGCCGACCCCGCTGGTCGAGGAGACCGACAGCTCCCCGCCGTGCCGCCGCACGATGTCACGGCTGATCGTGAGCCCGAGGCCTGAGCCGTGGATGGTCGACTGCCGCACGCCCTCCGCCCGGAAGTAGCGGTCGAACAGCTTCTGCTGCTCGAGCTCGCTCAGCCCGATCCCGGTGTCGCTGACCGAGAGGTCGACGGTGCTCTCGCCCGGAGCCACCGACACGGTCACCCGGCCGTTCTCGACGTTGTACTTGATGGCGTTGGTCAGCAGGTTGTCGACGACCTGACGCAGGCGGAACCCGTCGGCCTCGAGCAACACCGGGCCCTCGACCGCGTTCTCGATCGCGATGCCCCGCTCGCCGGCGGTCAGCACATGGGCGTCGATCGCCTGCGCCACGATCTCCGAGAGGTCGCACTGGCTGAACGACATGACGATCTGCTGCTCCTTCTCGCTCGCCGCGGTGAGCAGGTCGGCCACCAGGGCGAGCAGCCGGTCGGAGTTGGCCGAGGCCACCTCGAGCATCGAGCGCGTGCTCGGGTCGAGCCGCTCGTCGTCGAGCGCCAGCTCGAGGTAGCCGAGGATCGAGGTCAGCGGCGTGCGCAGCTCGTGCGACACCGAGGCCACCAGGTCGTCGCGCGCCTGGATGGCGTTGATCTCGCTGGTCACGTCGCGCGACACCATCACACCGCCGTCCAGCCGGCCGTCGGGCGAGGTCAGGGGCCGCGAGCTGATCGACAGCGCGACACGGTGCTCGCCCGGTTCCCCGAGCCAGACCACGAGGTCGTCGTAGCGCTCACCGGCGGTCGCGCGCCGGAACGGCTTCTCCTCCTCGGCGTAGGGGGTGACCCGGTCGGGCTGGTAGAGCACCGGATGCTCGACCGTCGTCTCGGGCAGCCCGAACTCCGTCTGCACCGAGCGGTGGGCGCGGTTCAGCAGGGTCTCCCGACCCGCGCGGTCGAACGCGATCACGCCGAACGTCACGGCGTTCAGCACCTCGTCGAGGGTCTGCTGCTGCCGGCGGGCCCGGCCGAGCGCCACCTCGAGGAGCCCGGCCTGCTGACGCAGCAGTCCCCGCTGCGCCGCCGTGCGGGCCGAGGTCGCGAGAGTGGTCGTCGCGATGAACACGAGGGTGGTGGGCAGCAGCAGCACCGTGGGGATGGAGGCGACTCCGAGCGCCTCGCCGCGGAGCGCGGCCGAGGCCCAGAGCAGGGCGGTCGAGAGCCCCACGCTCACGACGGCGCCCGTGAAGCCGTAGTGGCTCGCCAGCCAGATGACGGGGAACACCAGCAGCAGCCCGGCTCCGAGCATCGTGTTGCCCTCGCGCACCGCGATGATCGCGACGATGTCGACGAGCGGCACCAGCGCGGCCCAGTTGCGGTGGAGACGAGACCACGGGATGAGCGCGGCCGCCCCCGTCAGCGCGAAGACCACCGCGACGCCGCCGAAGAAGCGGACGTCGAGCACCGAGGTCGGCTGGAAGACGTAGCTCGCGCAGACGAGCAGCAGCAGGGCGGCCGACAGCAGCAGTTGCGACTGGAAGACGCCGCGGTCCAGCCGCGAGCGCCGCTCCGCCTCGGTGCTCTCCGCTGCCCTGGCCATGTGTTGAGGCTACAGGCAAGTCCCCGCGCCGGATTGGACTGCCCGAAGGTGTGCCCGGTACCATCCATGAAGGGGTCAGGGGTGATGGCGGCATGAGCGACAGGGTGCACACGGTCGGCATCGTCGACGACCATGAGCTGATCCTCGACAGCCTCACGGGCTGGCTCGGCGCGCACGCCCCCGAGCTCGACGTCGTGGCCCACACCACCTCCTGGGTCGACATGGCGCGGCACCCTGCCTTCCCGCCCGACATCGTGCTGATGGACCTGCAGCTGAAGGAGCCCGTCTCGGTCGAGGCGCGCATCCGCATCTGCCGCTCGGTCGGATCGACGGTGGTCGTGCTCAGCGCCCTCGACAACCCCGAGAACGTGCGGCGCGTGCTCGCCGCCGGCGCCGCGGCGTTCGTGTCCAAGTCCCAGTCGGCCGACGAGCTGCTCACGGCGGTGCGCCGCGTGCTCGGCGTGCGCCCCGACCCCGGGGCGGTGGCCTGGGACGAGGTGGGGCGGTCGGCGCGCAGCCCGGCCTCGAGCATCCGCTTCAGTGAGCACGAGGAGGAGACGCTGCGCCTGTACGCCTCGGGCCACAGCCCGGTGGAGGTCGCGATGATCCTCGGCACGAACATCCAGATCGTGAAGACCGCCCTCGAGCGGGTGCGCGAGCAGTACGCCTCGGAGGGGCGGCAGGCCGAGCGCAAGCAGGACCTGATGCTGCGCGCGGCCGAAGACGGCTACCTCGCGTGAGCGCGCGATGACGCTGCAGATCGCGGCCGACGTCGACGGCCGGAGCGCCAGTCGCGCGCTCGCCACCGCCGGCACCTGGCTGGCCGGGGTGTTCCTCGCGGCCACCGCTCTCATCGCGGCCCTGTTCATCCCGGTCACCGGGCGCGCCGACATCGTGCTCGGCATCGCGGGGCTCGCGGTCACCGGCGTCGGCGTCGTGGGGGCGCTCCGCACGGTGTCGCACGTCCGGGCCGTGCTGTACACGATCGTGGCGGGCCTCGCGCTCGGCCTCTACGCCTTCGTGGTGACCGGGGTGAGCATGGCGGGCGCCACCGCCGCGACGGCCCCCTCGAGCGACTACGTGCTGCTGTCGATGCCCGAGTTCGCCATCCTCGTGGCGGGCATCTCGGCCCGGTCGCTCGGCCGCTCGCTGGTGCTCGGCACCCTCGCCCTCCTGGTCGGCCCTGGCCTCGTGCAGCTCGCGGCCTGGCAGCAGGGCATGCGGCTCGCCGTCGACGTGCCCGTGGTCGCCTCGTACCTCGCCCTGTCGCTGTTCACGATCGCGCTCTGGGTCGGCCGTCGCGAGGCGGCCCGCGGCACGGCGCAGATGCTCGACTCGGCGCTCGCCGAGGAGCGCGACCTCGCGAACGCGCGCTTCACGGCGCGCACGGTGGAGTGGGTGGGAGACACCGTGCTGGCCGACCTGCGTGCGCTCGCCACCGCGGCGCCCGGCCGGCTCGAGCACCGCACCCTCCAGTCGCTCGACCGCGACCTGGCGAACCTCGCCGACACGAGCCTCGTGCTCTCCGGCCCCGAGATCGGGGCGTCGGCCTCGCGCTCGCTCGCCTCCGTGCCGCTCCTGGTGGCGGTGGTGCGGGCGGCCGAGCAGCAGGGGCTGCGCATCCGCGTCACCGGCGACACCGAGGTGATCAACGGCGTGCGGCCCTCCGACGCCCGCAACCTCGAGCGCGCCATCACCGAGTGCCTCGACAACGTGCGCCGGCACTCCGGCCGGAACGACGCCGAGATCGCCGTCTACTCCAGCCCGCCCGAGGTCAGCGTCATGGTGTCGGATGCGGGGGTCGGCTTCGACGTCGACGCCGCGGGCGACGAGACGGTCGGCCTCCGTGTGACCGTGATCGACAGCATCGTCGAGACCGGCGGCTCGGTTCAGATCTGGTCACGGCCCGGCACGGGCACCGCCGTGTTCATGACGGTGCCGGGAGCGCGCGCGTGAGCGCCGGGACGCCGAGCCGCTCGGTGCCGCTCGGCTCGGTGCGGGCACCGCGCGGCTCGACCGCCCTCGACTTCGACCCGCTGGCCGCGATCAGCGCTCGCGGCTTCCTGATCGTGGTCGCGGCCGTCTGCGTCGCGGCCGCCGTGGGGCTGACCGTCACGACCGCCTCCCAGGTGTCGTCCTGGCCGCTGGCGATCGGGTCGCTGGTGGCGCTCGCCGCGGGCTTCGGCTGGTTCATCCGCTCGGCCTTCGACTTCACGGTGGGCGTCTCGAGCGACCGCTACGCCACCGCCTTCGCCCTGCTGGCGGTCGCCACGGTGCTCAACTCGCTCAGCTCGCTCGGCAGCAACCTGCTGGTGCGCGACGACTGGGGCCTCTTGACGCTCGCGTTCGCGCTGATGGCGGCGGGGCCCTTCCGCACCTCGGCCGAGCTCGGGCTCTACACCGGCATCTCGACCGCGCTGGTCACCGTGCTGTCGCTGCTGCACGTGTTCTTCAGCCCGCTCACCGCGGTGCCCATCGTCGTCATCGTGCTGGTGGCCTGCGCCCCGGTGCTCGCCCTCGGCCTCGGGGCGATGGGCTACGCGCGGGTGCTGCTCGGCGGCATCTACGCCGAACGGCTCGCCCAGGCCGAGGCCCGTGACCGGCAGTTCGACGCGCTCCGGCAGCAGTTCATCGACGATGACGGGGTGGGCGCGATCGGGCCCCTCCGCACCGAAGTGGTGCCGTTCCTGGCTCGGCTGCGGATGACCGGCGAGCTCTCCGCCGACGACCGCGCCCGAGCGGCCGAGCTCACCGCGCTGCTCCAGGCGGCGGTCGACGACGCGCGGCCGATCGACTCCCTGGGCGACCAGGTCGACGTGTTCATCGACGAGGCGGGGCTGTCGCTTCGGATGCACGAGGACGACCGGGCGACCATCCGCGCCGTGCTGCGGGAGCTGCAGCAGTCGCCGCGGCGCACGCCCGGCACGCTCGTGCTCGAGCTCCTGGAGGGCGAGGAGGACCGCTTCGGCATCATCCGCTGCTCCAGCACCGACGTGCGGAGCCTGCGGGCCGAGGTGCTGCCGTTCATCCGGATGATGCGGCTGATGATGGGCACCGCCTCCGACGAGGTGGCGGGTGACGAGCTGCTGCTGCACTTCGACCTGCAACGGCTTGCGAACTAGCGGGGCCGGACTGACGGGCTAGGACGCGTCGTCGAGCGCGTCGCTCATGCTGAGCAGGAAGCGGTGCAGCACCTCGGCCTGGGTGCCGTCGAGCCGACGCGCGACCGTCATCATGCGGGTGTGCATCGCGCCGAGGGTCTGTCGCACCTCGTCGTCGGAGCCCGGCGTCGCGATGACGGCGAGGCTGCGGCGGTCGTTCGGGTGGGGCATGCGGGAGAGATGACCCGATTTGGTGAGGCGATCGAGCATGACCGTCACCGAGGCCGACTTCATGGCGAGGTGCTCGGCCAGCATGCCGGGCGTCACCAGGCGGCCCTCGCCCTGCGCCTTCAGGAGGAAGCGGAGGGCGGCCAGGTCGTTCTCGCCCATGTTCATCGACTCGCGCGTGCGTCGGCGCATGGCCTCCTCGGCCAGCCGGTATGCGCGCAGCTCGGCGAGGACCTCGTAGTTCTTCGGTGCCGTGGTGGCGTCAGCCGCGGTCATCGCGCTCGGGCTGGTGGTTGTCGACCTGGTCGACCGCCTCGCGCATCTCGGTGAGGAAGTCGACGATGATGCGCACCTCCTCGGCACTCAGCCGCTCGACCACGTCGATCAGCTCGGGGCGCACGTCACCGAGCGTCGCCGCCTCGATCGCGTCTTTCGGAACCGTCGGCACGATGATGAGCGCGCGGCGGTCGAAGGGACTGGGCTCGCGGTGGATGTGCCCGTTCTTCTCGAGACGGTCGAGCAGGACGGTGATCGAGGCGCTGGTGATGCCGAGGTACTGCGCCAGCTCCTTCGGGCCCACCGTCTTGCCCTGTTCGGTCGCTCGGAGCAGGTAGCGCATGGCGATCAGGTCGTTCTCGCCCATGTTCATGGACTCCTGCGATCGCCTCCGCATGGCGGATTCGGCCGCGCGGAACGTGCGCATCGCCTCAAGCACGGCGATGCTCCTGTCGCGTTCGGCGTCGTCTCCGTACCAGTAGTGTGGCGCCGAATCGGGTCGATTCGTGGTCATCCCATAATCGTAGTCCAACTCTTTACTAGACGGGCTAATGATCCTGGGATATCACCCGTCAGGCGGCGGCGAGCAGCTCCTCGGTCACCCGCACGGCGGGGACGGCCTCGAGCATCGCGGCGGCGGCGGAGAGCGACAGCGCCTGGCCCGTCTCGACGGCCCGGTCGTAGCGGCTGCCCGAGAGGGCGACGTACACCTGGCCGGCGCGCTCGACGAAGCCGAGGAACACCTCGCCCGAGACGACCTCGTACAGGCCCTCGTCGCGGCGGCTGACCTCGTAGCTGATCCCCTGTGAGATGAGTTTCATGCTGGTCATGAGCGCCGCCCTCCGTGTTCCCTCGTGTCGAATTACTACTAGACAGACTAATTAGTAGTTGCCCGACGGCAACGGGGTTGACGCGGGGCGCCTGGATTGATACACAAAGAGAGCCGCCTTCCGCAGTACCGACGGATTGTCACTACTCTGGAGGCACACCGCGGTTCGAAGCCTGAGCCGACAACCTGACCCGGGGGTTTCAGCGTGACGGAAGCAGTCGACGGCGCGCCGAGAGCGGCGGAGCCCGACTCGCAGCGGCCGCGGTCCCGCATCCCGGCCGCCGAGGTACGGCGCCGGGTGCTCGACGTGGCCATGGAGCGGGTCGAGGGCATCGGGCTCACGATCGGCTTCGAGCACATCGTGATGGACGACCTCATCCGCGAGGCCGGAGTGCCGCGCAGCTCGACCTACCGGCTGTGGGACTCCAAGGACGCCTTCGTCACCGAGCTCCTGATCGAGATCGCCCGCGAGACCTCGAACAAGCTCACCGACGACGAGACCCTCGAGCTCAGCGAGCGCATCCTGCTGGCCCATGTCGACGAGCTGGCGGATGCGCGGCAGCGCCAGCAGGTGCTGTACGAGGTCATCCGGGTGGCCCTGGAGCACAACTACCGCGCCGTCATCGACTCGGTGGCCTGGCAGTCCTACGTCGGACTCTCCGCGACGCTGCTCAGCCACCTCGACTGGCCCGCCCGGGTCGAGATCGAACGTGCGCTGCTCTCGGGCAGCGCCGAGTTCGTGGAGCGCATGGCGGAGTTCCACCGGCAGTTCTCGGCCGTGCTCGGCTATCGCCTCAAGCCGGAGTGGGACGGTGACTACCGGCCGTACGCCACCGTCATCTCCGCCGTCGTCGAGGGCCTCGGACTCCGCCACCTGGGCAACCCGGCCATCGTCGACGCCCGCTACCGGGGGCCGGCGACGATCACCTCCGACGACGCCGAGTGGGCGCTGCCGGCCATCGCGCTGCTCGCCGTCTTCGAGCGCTTCCTCGAACCCGACCCCGACTACGACGCCGCCGCGGTGATCGCGTCGCTGAAGCAGCGGGCAGGCCAGGAACCCGAGGCCTAGCGGCGCTGCTCGTTGAGGGCGCTGGGCACGGCGCTCGCGAGCGCCAGGCGGTGGCACTCGCGGGCGGCCTCCTCGAGCGTGCCGAAGTAGCCGGCGCCGATGAGCTCCCGCGGCTGGGCCCAGGTCACGGCACGGAAGGCCCAGACCGTGCGGTCACCCACCTTGACGGGCAGGTGCCGGATCTCGGCGTAGGGCTGGGTGGTGCCGGGTCGTGGGAAGACCCACGAGTTCGCGTGCAGGGTCTGAACGGGATGCCAGTCGGCCAACGATGCTCCTCTCGAGAAGCACGCCGGCCCGCGCACCACCGATGGTAGTGCGCGGGCCTGACATCCGTGGCCGAGAGGCCGCCGGCCTGCGCCGGAGGCTGCGGATCAGCCGGAGGGGTTCTCCACCGGGCTGCCGCCGGGCTCGGTGCCCGTGTCGGGGTCGACCGTCGAGGGGTCGGGGACGTCGGTGTCGATCTCGGGCTCGGAGCCGGGCTTCTGGTCGCTCATTCCGTGTCTCCGTCCTGGTTCCCGCTGTCCTGGGCGCCGCCGCCCGAGACCGTGTCCTCGCCGGGCTCGGAGGTGCTGCCGTCGGAGCTCGAGCCGTCGGGCAGGTCTTCTGCGCGGTTCTTCTCGGACTCGCTCACGTCGGTGGATCCGTCTTTCGCGGTCATCGTCGTCTCCTTACTGTTCGGTGGTGGGGTTTCGGGTCAGAGGTCGAGCTTGGCGTTGTCGCCGCCCTCGTAGGGCTCGCCGGTCACCTTCGACTTGACGAAGCTGAACAGCGTGGCGACCCGGCCGCCCGGGCTGTCCCAGTACTCGGCGCCGTCGGCCGTGAACTTGAGCAGGCGCACCTCGGGGTCGTCGGGGCCGTCGGGGAACCAGGCCTCGAGCGTGGAGCTCCACAGCTCCTTCACCTTGGCCTGGTCGGCGACCTCGGCGGCGGTGCCGGTGAGCGACACCCAGCTGTCGTTCGAGCTCAGCGTCACACCGGCCGTCGGGTTCACCTGGAGGTTCTGCAGTGCCGAGGCGTGGGCGCCCACGATGAACCAGAGGTCGCCGTCGAACTCGGCCTCCTGCACGGTGAGCGGATGCGCGACCAGGCGACCCTGGTCGTCGACCGTGGTCAGCATCGCGAACCGGAAATCCTTCACGAGGCCCGCGAGGGTCTCGGTGTCGCTTTTCTCTGTCATGTTCGCGACCGTACTGCTGTTGGCGGTTTTCGGCTCGCGTGTCTCACTGGGAGAGCGCCTCGCATCGCGAGCCCGCCCTCCGAAGAGAACAAGGAACTCATGCCCGACTCCCGCTCCCTGCCCTATCCCCTCGGCATCAGCTTCGTCGACGGCCAGGCGAACGCCGCCGTCTACAGCGAGACCGCCGACGCGGTCTACGTCTGCACCTTCGACGAAGACGGCACCGAGACCCGCACGATGCTCGAGCAGCGCACGGGCCACGTCTTCCACGGCCTCGTCGCCGGCATGGGTGTCGGCACCCGCTACGGCCTGCGCGTCGACGGCCCGTGGAACCCCGAGGCCGGCCTGCGTCACAACGTGCACAAGCTGCTGCTCGACCCGCACGCCACCGCGATCGAGGGCGGCTACGACTACTCGAAGAACGAGACGCTGTTCGGCCACAAGCTCGACGACCCCGAGACGCTGAACGAGCTGGACTCGGCTCCGGCGAGCCCGCGCTGCGTGGTCACCACCGGTCCCGACGGGCCCGACTTCGACTGGGGCGGCGATCGTGCGCCGCGCATCCCGCTGAGTGAGACGGTCGTGTACGAGACCCACGTCAAGGGGTTCACGATGCTGCACCCCGAGATCCCCGAGGACGTGCGCGGCACCTACGCCGGCCTCGCGCATCCGGCCGCCCTGAAGCACTTCACCGACCTCGGCGTCACCTCGGTCGAGCTGCTGCCCGTGCACCAGTTCGTGCAGGACAGCCACCTCGAGGAGAAGGGCCTGCGCAACTACTGGGGCTACAACTCGATCGGCTTCTTCGCGCCGCACAACGAGTACGCCACGGGCGGGGCCGACGCCGCCGGCGGTCACCAGGTCGACGAGTTCAAGGCGATGGTGAAGGCGTTCCACGCCGCCGGCCTCGAGGTCATCCTCGACGTGGTCTACAACCACACCGCCGAGGGCAACGACCTCGGCCCGACGCTCAGCTTCAAGGGCATCGACAACGCCGCCTACTACCGCCTGGTCGAGGGCGACGAGCAGCACTACTTCGACACCACGGGCACCGGCAACAGCCTCAACGTCAGCCACCCGGCGGCCCTGCAGCTGATCATGGACTCGCTGCGCTACTGGGTGACCGAGATGCACATCGACGGCTTCCGCTTCGACCTCGCCACCACCCTCACCCGGCAGGGCGGCGACGCCGAGCTGCACAGCGCGTTCCTCACGCTGATCCAGCAGGATCCGGTGCTCGCCCCCGTGAAGATGATCGCCGAGCCCTGGGACACCGCCGGCTACCAGGTCGGCGGCTTCCCGGCCGGCTGGTCGGAGTGGAACGGCAAGTTCCGCGACGACGTGCGCGACTTCTGGAACGGCACCGACACCGTGCTCGGCACCGTCTCGCAGCGCATCCTGGGCTCACCCGACGTCTACGAGGCCTCGCGCCGCTCGCCGTTGTCGAGCGTCAACTTCGTCACCGCGCACGACGGCTTCACGCTGCACGACCTCACCTCGTACGCCTCGAAGCACAACGCGGCGAACGGCGAGGACAACAACGACGGCGAGAGCGACAACCGCTCGTCCAACGGCGGCGCCGAGGGCCCCACCGACGACGAGGCCGTGAACGCGCGCCGCGACCGCAAGCGGCGGAACCTCATGGCCACGCTGCTGCTCTCGGCCGGCGTGCCGATGATCCTCGGCGGCGACGAGCTCGGGCGCACCCAGGGCGGCAACAACAACGCCTACTGCCAGGACAACGAGGTGTCCTGGTACGACTGGGCCGCCGTCGACCTCGAGCTGTTCGAGTTCACGCGGGCGCTGCTCCAGCTGCGGCGCGAGAGTCCGGCGCTCCGCCCGGAGTGGTTCCGGCACGCGCCCGACGCCGACGTGCCCGAGGAGATCGCGGGCGACACCGTCGTGCTCGAGCGCAGCGACGGCAAGGAGTTCGCCGACCACGACTGGGACAACCCGAACGCCCGCACGATCACCCTGGTCTTCGAGCACGAGGGCGACGACTCGTTCGCGCTGCTCCTGAACGCGGCCGAGAACGGTGTCGAGTTCCAGGTTCCGGATGCGCCGGGCGCCGAGTGGGAGCTCGCCCTCTCGAGCGACCCCGAGCAGCAGGTGGTCGCCCCGGTCACCACCCTCATCGCCTCGGGCGGCTCCTTCACCCTCCTCCGCTCCCGCGCCTGACCGCCACCGCGTGACCCCTGAGCGGGCCCGGCATCGCGCCCGGGCCCGCTCAGCGCCTGGTTCGTCACTGCACGCAGGGGCTCTCCGCGGTGACACGGATGCCATCCGGCAGCCCGCGGATCGTGGCCCGCTCGAGGCCCGGCCCGCCGGTCGCCGGCGCCCAGATGTCGAGCCCCGACGCCCGTTCGACCCGCTGCAGGCCGGCCGTCAGCCAGGCGCCCGTCACGGCGTCGAACGCCACGGTGTCGGCGTCGTCGGCCGCCTCGCCCTCCCAGACGGGCAGCAGCACCGTGCCCGAGGCGCGCTGCCCGGCGCCGTCGGAGCACTCCGCGACCGTGACCGCGGGCGCTGCGTCGGCGTGACCACCGTCGACCCCGGCCTGCGCGAGGAACGCCGTCACGGCCGCCGACGCCGCGGCGAGCGCGGCATCCCGGTCGGCGGGAGCTGCCGTGGGCGCGGGCGACGCGCTCGCCGGGGGCGCGCTCAGCTGCACCGACCGGCCGTCGTCACCGGGCCAGAGCAGGGTGACGGCGGCCAGGGCCCCGATGCCGAACCCCGGCAGGGCCCGCACCGCGGCTTCGACGTCGGCCGGCACCGCCGCCGCGGCGGGCTCGGTGAGGGTGACCGTGGGACCGAAGGAGTCGGTCGAGACCGCCGCCGCCAGAGGGAGCCGACGGAGCAGCTCGGTGGCGGCGAGCTCGTCGGGCGGCGAGCCGTCGGCGGGCAGCGGATCCCCGAGCGTCGTCACGGTCACCGGGGCGATGCCCGGACCACCCGGCACCGTCAGCGTGATGTCGACGCGGTACGCGCCGCTGAACGTGGCCGGCCCCGCGGTCGCACGCACGGCCGCGGGCAACCGCGTGAGGCCGTCCGAGTCGGCGGCGTCGACGACGATCGACACGATCCAGTCGCCGTGGTGGTCCATCAGGTCACGATCCTGCACCTCGCCGCGGGCGGCGGCGACGCCATCCAGGGAGCCGAGTGCGAGGGCAGCCGCCTCCGCTTGCTTCTGCAAGGCCTCGGGAGGATCGGACCGGAGCCAGGAGCAACCGGTGACCCCGAGGGCGATCGACGACAGCACGAGGAGGATCGCGGTGAGTCTCGTGGTCGGTCTGCGCATCCGTGCCCCCCGGCTGGTCGAGGTTCGACACTAGCGGGGGAGGCTGAACGGCGCGGTGGCCGCCGCGGGTGGCCGGAGAGTGAGGGGGCGCCGGGAATGGGGTGCCGGGTGGGCGGGGCAGGCGTACGGTGACGGCCATGAGCGACCAGAGCGACATCGACGAATCCGTGGCAGGGGCGGCGCCCGAGGGCGAGACCCTGGGCGGCACCCACCCCGACCCCGACAACAGCGCGAGCAAGGACCCGAGCGACTGGGTCACCGGCGACGAGCCGATGACCGGCCCGCAGAAGAGCTACCTCGACACCCTCGCCCGCGAGGCGGGGGAGGAGCTGCCCGCCGACCTCACCAAGGCGCAGGCCTCCGAGCAGATCGACCGGCTGCAGCAGAGCACCGGCCGCGGTCAGTGACCTCGCCGCGCATCCGCACCGCTGGCACGAGAACCGCCGAGCACGAGAACCGCCGAGCACGAGAGCACGAGAGAAGGAACCGAGAATGAAGAGAGTCCTGGTCTGGGCCGCCGTCGGCGGAACCGCCGTCTGGCTGCTGACCCGCAAGTCGAGCCTCGACAAGGGCCGCCTCGCCAAGGAGGCCGCCCTCGCCGTGTGGAACGACCCGGCGGTGAAGAAGACGCGCAAGCGCACCGCCAAGAAGATCAAGAAGGCCGCGAAGAAGCTCGACTAGAGCCCTCCGCCTCCCGCTAGAACGCGCGCCGGGCGCCGCCCTCTCCGAGTGGCGGCGACCCGGCGTTGCCGCGTGCACCGGCCAGCCCGCCGAGGAGCTCCCGCAGCGCCTCCGGAGCCGACACCGCCGGGGCCCAGCCGAGCACGGCGCGGGCCCGCTCGGTCGACATCAGAGGCACCGAGGTGGCGATGTCGAGCCAGCCCGGGTCCGACGGCTGCACCCGGGCCTTCCACGTCACCCACATCAGCGCCCGCACGACCGCCGCGCGGATGGGCACCGCCCGCCCGCCGAGCGCCGCCGCCAGCACGTCGGGCGACACCACGGGCTCGGTGGCGATGTTGAACGCCCCGCCCGCCTGCCGCTCGATCGCCCGCCAGAATGCGTCGGCCACGTCGTCGGCGTGCACGACCTGCGAGATCAGCTGCGAGGGCAGCGTCACCACCGGCAGCCGCAGCCGCCCGAGCAGCCGCCGCGGCACGAACGGGCCGGCGAACAGCCGCGCGATCTCCGACGACGCGTCGGCCTGGAAGACGAGGCCGGGCCGCAGTCGGGTGACGACCGTCGACGGGTTCGCCCGCTCGAACGCGTCCAGGGCCCGCTCGTTGATCGCCTTGTGCCGTGAGTAGTGCGAGCTCGGCAGACCGCCCGTCGGCCACTCCTCGTCGACCCGGCGGTACTTCGGCCCCGGGCTGTAGGCCCCGACCGACGACGCCACGAGCACGTGCGGCACGCCCGCGTCGGCAGCGGCACCGAGCACGGCCGCGGTGCCGCGCACGTTGGTGCGCCAGAGCAGGTGCTCGACGTGGTTGGGCTGCAGGGCCCAGGCCAGGTGCACGACGGCGTCGGCTCCGTTCAGGATGCTCGCCAGCCGCCGCCGAGCGGTGTCCTCACCGACGTCGACCGCGTGCCAGCGCAGCCCGGCGTAGGGCTCCGCCTCCTCGGGGATGCGGCGGGCGACGCCCACGACCTCGGTGGCGGCGGGAGCGTCGGCGAGACGGCGGAGCAGGGCGGTGCCGAGATTGCCGGTCGCGCCGATGACGACGATCTTCACGAGTGGTCCTTCCGGAGCGGATTCGGGGCTGTGCGAACCAGCATCGTCCGGTTGCCCGATTATGGGAGTACGAGTCTCAACGGATTCTCGCTAACCTCGACGCAGGTCGGGCGGCGGCGCCGACCGTTTCGGGTACTGTCGGCGCCGCGCCCCACCGTTCCTCCCTACCTGCCCCTTTGCTGGGAGTGCTCACAGGAGTAGGCAGGAGGCATGAGCGACAACGATTCCGACGCGCTCGGAGCAGACACACTGCCCGATGTGGATGTTCAGAAGGGCGACCTCGGCGACGAGGACCTGACCCGCAAGGACATGACCTACAGCCCCTCCAGCGGTCGCGAGACCGAGGAGCTGCAGCACGAGGCCGGCGAGTCCGCCGCCCTGGACGACCCCGACATCGACGCCTCCCGCGTGACGTCGCTGCCCGGCACGGGCGGCCCCGACGACGTCGGCGAGATCGACATCGAGGGTGCGGAGATCAACATCCCGCACCGCACGAACTGATGTCCCCTCGCGACGAGGACAAGTCCTCGATCGGCGAGCGCATCACCGGTGAACGTGATCCGAAGGATCCCGACGGTCTGCTGACCGTCGACGACGTCACCCCTCAGACGGAACCGGCAGACAGCATTGCCGGGGACGAGTACCCGACCATCCCCGAACACAAAGGAATCACATCATGAGCTTCATCGCCTTCCTCATCCTCGGCCTCATCGCCGGCGCCATCGCCAAGCTGATCCTCCCGGGTCGCCAGGGCGGCGGCTGGTTCGTCACCCTGCTGCTCGGCGTCGTCGGCGCCCTGCTCGGCGGCTGGCTCGGTGGCCTGCTGTTCGGTGCGGACCTGCAGGAGTTCTGGTCGATCCAGACCTGGGTCGTCGCGATCGTCGGCTCGATCATCGTGCTGCTGATCTACGGCCTCATCTTCGGCCGCAAGGGCCGCCGCGCCTGATCATCCCCTGAGGTCGCACCCGCGACCCGCTGAACGACCGCGAAGGCGGCCGGCTGACTGGTTCAGCCGGCCGCCTTCGCCGGTTCCGTCACCAGCTGGATGTCGCCGCGGTTCGCCGTCTCGGCGATCGCTGCGACCCACTCCGGGTTGATCGGATGCCGGTCGGCGGTGTCGAAGCGGAAGCGCAGGGCCGTGCCCGGGTTCAGCCAGATCGTCTCGCGGCCGCTGCCCTGCGTCTTGGCGACCGTCCAGCTCAGCGCGCAGGACTCGGCTCGCCGCAGTTTGCCGATGATGACGATCTTGAGATGCGCGAGCATCCGGTCGTCGATCTCGATCTCGAAGTCGCCGCCGTAGATGAGTGAGCCCACGGCCCCATTATGCGCGCTCGGCGAGCGGGCACCGTACAATCGGGGCAGGCTTGGGCCATGAAGCGAATCACGTATGCCGGAGAGACGGTCCTGACCTCGGATGAGGTGGCCACCGCACTCGTGGAGCTGACCGCGGCGCTCGCCAAGCGAGGGCTCGCGGAAGCGGTCGTGATCCCCATCGTCACGGCGTCCGGCCGTCTCGACCGCTCGGCCGAACTCGTCGTCGGCATGGGCAACGACGTGCTCGCCGTGCCGGATGACCAGGAGGGCGAGGAGCCCGACTTCTCGGCCGAGGCGAAGACGCTGCGCGACCACATCGGATCGGTCACGCCGAACCGCTCGAAGGCCGTGCCGGTCGAGCGTGCCGAGCCCGGGTCGTCGTTCAACGACTTCGACCTCGAGCTGGGCGACGTGGGCGGGCTGAAGCCGCTCTGAGAGCGACGCCCTACGCGATCTCGCTCAGCGCGTCCTCGGGCGACTCGTACGGCCCGAACCAGGCCTTCCCGGTGTGCAGGTGCGCCAGTTTGGCGTGCCAGCCGTCGTTCATGCGGTAGAGCCGCGCGATCGGCTGCGTGACGTCACCCGTGTGCACGAGTGCGCTCTTCTCGTTCTCGAATTCGATGGTCCCCATGAAGCAACGATAGACAGCCCCCGGTTTCCGGCGGGTAAACACTTCGCTAAGTGACCTGCGCGACAAAGGAGGTCACCAGGACGACAGAACGACCCCTCCCGCTTCACCCCGTTCCACCCCCTCGAAATGCTGATCCAGCGGTCGCCGATGAGCGTCGCCGCGATCCGGAGAACGTCTCGAGGGGGACCCATGCTGCAGAACAAGAACACGTCGATCGACGCCGAGAAGGGCCTCGACCGCCGCACCGTCATGAAGGGCGCCGCCTGGTCGGTTCCCGTCATCGCCCTGGCCGTCGCCACCCCGGCGCACGCCGCCTCCATCGTCGACGTCGGCGCCTTCGCGCTCCGCGGCTCCTGCGGCACGCTGGGCCTCCTCGGCCCCGGCTTCACCCTGCAGGCCGGCCCCACCACCCCGCTGCCCGTCGGCACCACCGTCACCATCACCGGCTCGGGCATCGCCAACATCGGCGTGTTCTCGGTCTCGGGCGGCACCGCCACGGTGAACGTGCTCTCGAACACCAGCCGTCAGATCACGCTGACCGCCGCCCTTCCGGCCGGCGCCACCATCGCGTTCCGCACCACGCTGTCGATCAGCGTCGCGTTCCAGCTGAACGCCGTCGCGACGCTCCCCACCGGCTACTCCGGCTCGGGCGCGAAGACCGCCGGCAACGTCAGCAGCACGCTGATCCTCTGCTCGGCCAACTGACCCACCCCGCCCGGCGCTCGGCGGCGGCCCTCCGGGGTCGCCGCCGGGCGCTCCGCCGTCTCTGCGGGTGCCGTCGCCCGCTCCGGAGGAAGTCCCGCCGATGACCGCTGCCGCCGCCGCCCTCGCCCTGACCCTCGCCGCCGTGCTGCTCGTGAGCGGCACCCTCAAGCTCCTGCCCGCGGGTCGGCTCAGCCTCGACGACCTGGCCGCGCTCGGCGTTCCCCGGGTGCTCCGGCGCCCCTGGTTCGCCGCGGCCCTCCCCGCCGCCGAGCTCCTGCTCGGGCTGGCCCTGCTCCTCGCCCCCGCGCCGCTGTTCACCGCCGCCGCCGCCGCCACCGTGCTGCTGACCCTCGCCTTCACGATCGTGGTGGCCGGCGTGCTCCGCCGCGGCGACCGGGTCGACTGCTCCTGCTTCGGGATGCTCCGCTCACCCGTCACGCCCGCCACCGCCGCCCGCAACGTCGCCCTGCTGCTCGCGGCCGCCGTGACCGCGGTCACCACCCGCCAGGGGGCGGTGCTCACCCTGCCCGCCCTGGCCCCGGACGGCTGGACCGCCTTCTTCGCCACCACCACGGCGGTCCTGGCCGTTGCGGCGCTGCTGCTCAGGGCCGCCCGACGGGCTCCGTCCGCCGTCCACCCGGCCGCCGCGCCGGCCGTGCGCGACGGCTCCGCGTGGCCCGTCCCCGACGTCGAGGTGCTGGCCGGCGGCGAGCTCGTCCTCCTCGCCGACCTCGCTCGCGCCAAGCCGCTGCTGATCGTCCTGCTCTCGGCCGAGTGCCACGCCTGCGAGCGGGTCGCGCCCCAGCTCGGCGGCTGGCGGGAGACGTTCGGCGGGGCGGTCGAGGTGGCCGCGCTCAGCTCGGACGACGCCTCGGCGCTGGCGGCCGCGCATCCGCTTCTCGACGTGCCTGTGCACCGGGGAGCCCGCGCGCTCATGACCGTGGCCGGCATCCCGGGCTACCCGTCGGCGCTGCTCGTCGGCACCGACGGCCTGGTGGCCGGCGGGCCCGCGGTCGGTTCGGCGGAGGTCGAGGCGCTGGCCGCGACCATCGCCGAGGTCCTGACCGCCGCCCCACCCGTGACATCTCGGTAGTGATTGCTGATGTGCCGATGGCGTGAGGTCGATTGGATGATTGAGCGGCTTAGCGATCAACGGGTGTCGATGCACCCTGAAGCGCGAGAAGCAACCGGAAGCACGGGGGAGTGACGATGGCACAGAACGCACGCACCAGCTCGACGATGGAGTCGATGCGCCGGCAGCGCGCCGCGAGCGAGCGGGGCGCCCGCTTCGGGCAGACGGAGCTCTCCATCCTGCGCGTGCCGTCGGGCGGCACCCCGGTGCGCAAGATCTGCCGCCCCGACGAGATGGCGGTCGAGGTGGTCGTGCCCCTCGGCGGCACGATCATGGTGCGCCCCGAGAGCCGCGACGAGCGGGCGGTGCGCGCCGGTGAGGCGCTCTACCTGATCGGCTGCCGCCGCTACGCCGCCTACGCCCTGCGCGGCGCCAGCGCCGTGACCCTCGGCCTGCCGTTCTCGGCCGTCGACGAGTACATCGACCGCTCCAGCACCTCGCCCGTGCTCGTGCAGAACTCGGCCGTGCTCCAGCCGGCCACCTCGTTCCTCGGCACGCTGCTCGAGGGCGGCGACGAGCTCGACCGGCTCTCCAGCTACTTCGCCGAGAAGCTGATCTGGGAGATGGTCGCCTCCGTCTACCTCGAGGGCAAGGGCGTCGGAGCCGCCGAGGCGCCGAACACGGGCATCCTCGATCGGGCGATGGCCCAGATCGCGGCCTACCGCACCGACCGTTCGCTCACCCCCGAGGCGGTGGCGAGGTCGCTCAACGTCTCGATGCGCCAGCTGCAGCGCGTGTTCTCGGCGACGGGATCGACGCCGTCGCGGGAGATCCGCCGGCAGCGGGCCGAGCTGGCGGTGTCGATGCTGCGCAGCGAGTCGTTCGGCGTGCTGAACGTCACCCAGATCGCGCACCACAGCGGCTTCAGCGACGCCGCCGAGCTGCGCCGGGCGCTGGTCGCCTTCGGCTACCCCTCGCCGCGCGAGCTCAGAGCGGGCGCGGGCTCATAGAGAGCCCGCCGACGACTCGATGAGCCGCCGCTCGACCAGTTCGGCGAGGAACGCCCGCACGTCGCCGCCCACCTCTGCAGGCTCCAGCCCGAAGCGCTCGGCCACCGCCGTCAGCACGCCGTCGGCCCCCTCGGAGCCGTGCTCGTCGACCGCGATCCAGATGGCGGCCGCCGACCCCTCGAGCACGAACGGCACCGCGCCGATCTCGGCCAGGTCGAGCACCGCGATGCGCTCGGCCGCGTCGTCGTCGGACCGATGCCACGCGACGTCGGGCCCGATGCGGTAGGTCGTCACTCCTCCACTCTATCGACGCCCGTCACGCCCTCCCGGGCGGTCGAGACGTCGATGAACTCCCGCAGGTCGGCGACGACCTCCTCGGGAGAGCGCCGGGTGGCGAGCGCCAGGTGCCCGGCCAGCCACGACAGGCAGACGACGGATGCTCCCACCACGTCACCCGCATCCGGCGCCGAGGCGCCGCCGATCAGCTCGCTGAGAGCCGTCGTCATGGCCCGCATGTTCTCGTCGTTCGTGGCGTCGCCGCTCTGCGACACCACCGCGTCGAGCAGGAGCCTGGCGGCCCTGGCGCCGTCGGCCGGCATTCCGTTCTCGATCATCCTGGACCCCCACAGTCTCGGTTGAGCGTATTAACCCGCCCGGAGACGGGGTGTCAACCCTATCGATCTCAGTAGTGGCGTCTCTCCGCATGACACCGATGGCAGTGTAAATTCCGTAGTGCGTCAGTAGTCCCTGGGGGAGACCCGACTCCCGCTCTGCTCAGGCGCATCCTCGATGGAGAACCATGACCCCGAGTTCCCCGAGCGATCCCAGCGATCGCTCTCCCCACGACCAGGCCGTCGCCGAGACCGCGTCCTGGGTCTCCGGAATGGTCGCGCGCTCGCGCAGCGCCGCCGAGCCGGTGCCCGGCATCGTCGCGCCGCTGGAGTTCGTCGTCGACTTCGCCGCCAACAGCCAGTCCGACGCGGTGAGCGTGTCGATGGCGAACGGGTCCGTGGGCGTCGCGCCCTGGGCCGCCGACGCCTCGGGCGTCGTGACGATCAGCCTGCGCTGGTCGGAGGGCTTCCGGCTGGCCGGGCTCGAGCCGGGGCGCGAGATCGACGGCTGGACGGTCTCGGCCGTCGCCGCGGGCCGCGCCGACCTCGAGCATCCGTCGCTCGGCCGGGGCGAACCGGCGGTCGCCGTGCCCGCGCTGACGCTCGTGAAGGCGGGAGCCCCCGACGGTCTCGACGAGATCACCGCGCGCGTGTCGGGCACCTCGGACTACTGCCGCGACTTCACGATCCGCGGCTGGTCGCGCGCCTGAGCCGCTGGCTGCGCCTGAGCTCCTGGCTACGCCCTAGCTGACAGTCCACCCCCGGGCATGAGGAAGGCCCCTCACCGGATCGTTTGGGGTTCACCGGCAAGGGGCCTCTACGTGCTCGCGGCGATTGGGTGACCGCTGGTGCGAGACGCCGTCGAATCCTCAGACGTCATCGGGTCCGACTACTCCACACTAGGCGTGTCGCGCCGTGCACCAACCCCCTGTCGCTGATATCACCCGCAGTATCACCCTTGGCTCACCCGCCCCCGTTCGGGGGCCGCGAGCGAACCCCGCTCTGGTGGGCGGCGCGGGCGGAAAGCTAGGGTGATGGCGTGCAGAGCGAGCTGGTCGACCGCATCGAGGACGTCGCCCGCCGCGTCTTCGGCTGGCAGCAGCTGCGCCCCGGTCAGACCGAGGCGATCACCGCCGTCGCGGGCGGGTCGGACGTGCTCGCCGTGATGTCGACCGGCTACGGCAAGTCGGCGATCTACCAGATCGCGGGCCACCTGCTCGAGGGCCCGACGGTCGTCGTCTCGCCGCTGATCTCGCTGCAGCTCGACCAGGTGCGGCACATCGACGAGCGCACCGGTACGAACGACGCGGTCGCCGTCAACTCCTCCCAGTCCAAGCGCTCGAACGCCGCCGCGTGGAGCGCCGTCTCCTCCGGCGAGGCCGAGTTCCTCTTCCTCGCGCCCGAGCAGCTCGCCCGCGAGGAGGTGATCGACGAGCTCGGCACCCTCGGCGTCGGGCTCGTGGTGGTCGACGAGGCGCACTGCGTCTCGGCTTGGGGCCACGACTTCCGCCCCGACTACCTCCGTCTCGGCGGCATGATCGACCGCCTCGGCCGGCCTCCGGTGCTCGCCCTCACCGCCACCGGCTCGGCACCCGTCCGCGAGGAGATCGTGCAGCGGCTCCGGATGCACGACCCGGTGCTCTTCGTGCGCGGCTTCGACCGCCCGAACGTGCACCTCGCGGTCGAGCGCCACGAGAGCGAGCACGAGAAGGCGCGGGCCGTGCTCGCCGAGGTTCTGGCCGCCCCGAAGCCCGGTCTGGTCTACGTGGCCACCCGGGCGGACACCACGACGACGGCCGACGAGCTGGCGCAGGCGGGCATCCGCTCGGCCGCGTACCACGGCGGTCTCGGCGCGACCGGGCGTCGCGCGGTGCACGAGCTGTTCCAGGGCGACGGCGTCGACGCGGTGGTCGCCACCTCGGCCTTCGGCATGGGTATCGACAAGCCGAACGTGCGCTTCGTGGTGCACGCCGACATCACGGACTCGCTCGACTCCTACTACCAGGAGGTCGGCCGCAGCGGTCGCGACGGCGCCCCCGCGCGGGCCACCCTGCACTACCGCGAGGAGGACCTGGTCCTCCGCCGCTTCTTCGCGGGAGGCCGCCCCGCGCCCTCCGACGTCGAGGCGATCATCCGCTCTCTGGCTGTCGACGACCCGCGGATGCTCGCCGCCGTCGCCACCCGCAGCAGCCTCTCGCCCCGCGCTGCCGGCACCCTGGTGAACCTGCTCGTCGAGTCGGGCGTGGCGACCGAGGACACCACGGGAATCGCCCTCGCCCGCCCGATCGACCCGGCGGACGCGGTGGCCGCGGTGGAGCGTCTCGCCGACCAGCGGCTGGACATCGAGGAGTCGCGGCTGGCGATGATCCGCTCGTACGCCGAGACGACCCGCTGCCGCCGCCAGCTGCTGCTGGCCTACTTCGGCGACACCCTCGCGGAGCCCTGCGGCAACTGCGACACCTGCGACAGCGGCAGTGCGTACCGGCCGCCCGTGCCGGCCTCGCCCGGCCTGCCCGTCTTCGAGAAGTCGCAGCGCGTGCGCCACACCCTCTGGGGCCCGGGCGAGATCGTCAGCGTCGAGCCCGACCGCGTCACGGCGTTCTTCGTGACGAAAGGCTACCGCGTGCTCTCGCTCGCGGCGATCGCGTCGCACGCCCTCCTCGTCCCGGCCTGACGGGTTCTACGCACCGCGCCCCTTCTCGGCTCGCTGGCACCGCGGTTGACTCGGTGTATGGAGCAATCCCCGTTCGATCCTCACCGCATCGACGCCCTCGTGTTCGACGTGATCGGCACCCTCGTCGACGAGGAGCCGGCGTGGCAGGCAGCCGCTGCTCGGCTGGCCTCTGCCGCCGGCCTCTCCCAGGCCGCCGAACTCGCCGACCGCTGGGCCGCCGCCCTGAACGACCGCATGGACGCCGTGATCGCGGGCACCGCCGCGTGGCAGCCCCACCGACGGCTCGTCGCTGAGGCCGCCTCCGCAGCGATCTCGTCACTGGGCGGCACCGCCAACGCCGCCACCATCGCGCTGGCCGAGGGCCTCGACCGCGAGTACCGCGCCTGGCCCGAGGTCGCCGAGGTGACCGCGGCCCTCCGGCGCAGCCGCCTGGTCGCCGGCGTCAGCAACGGCGACCTCGACGCGCTGGCCCGGCTCGCGAACACGAACGCGATCAGCTGGGACGTCGCCCTCTCCACCTCCGCCGTCCACACCTTCAAGCCCGCTCCGGCCGCCTACCGCTATGCCATCGACGAGCTCGCCCTCGACCCGACCCGCACCCTCTTCGTCGCGGCCCACCCCTGGGACCTCCGCGCCGCCGCCCGCCACGGCTTCCGCACCGCCTACGTCGCCCGCCCGGGCGCCGAACGCCCGGCCCCCACTGATCGCTTCGATGTGGAGGCCCACCCCGACCTCACGGCGCTGGCGACCCTCCTCGCCTGACCGGCGCCGCTCAGCCGCCCGACCGCTCCTCGTTGTCGCGCAGCTGCCGCATGACCCGTCGATTGAGCTCGATGTTGCCGGCGCCCATGATCAGCAGCACGACCGCGTAGACCAACTGTCCCCAGTCCTGCCGCACGAGCGCGAAGACCGCGATGCCGACCATCCCCGCGGTCAGCGCACTGCCGACGACCTGAATCACCCGCGCTCGCCGCAGCCGCTTCTGCACCGAGGGCGTGACATCCGGTGGCCACGGCTCGTCCCACGAACGCCTGTGCAGCCACACCGTCCCGACGGACAGCAGGATGCTCGCCCCCACCAGCACGACCGCCCCCACGATGCTCCACGGCGGCATCGCAAGCAGCCACCCTCCGGCCACAGCCCCGCCGACGGCCGCCCCCATGGCCAGCCACCCCGCCACCCGCGGGCTCACGCTGGCACCCCGCCCGGGCCCGCCACAGCGGGCCGGGCGTCTTCGAGCCGCAGTGCTCCCGCGACCAGCAGCACGAGCCCACCGAACCCGAGCCCATACGCGATGATCGTCACCGGCCAGCTCCCGCCGCTTACGGTGGCCACCCCGCCGATCCCGTCGGTCCAGGTGCACGAGCGCCCGAGCGGAAACACCGTCAGCTCCCCGGTCACCGTTCCCTGCGCGACGTCGTTCAACGGCAGCGGCGACCACGGCCCCTCGCTGGCGCAGTTCGCCCCGGCCCCGCCGTCGTGCAGATTCACGAACACCGCGCCGACCCACACGAGGCACCCCACCACCAACGCCACGAACCCCACCGCGACGGCCCACCACGCGCGCTTCATCCCCGCACCCTATCCCCAAGTCGACACTCGTCGCCCATTCCCAGGCGCCGCCGCTAGCCTCCCTGCACCCCCCCCCGGTTCAGCCACCGACCATGGCCGTGTGGCAAGATGACCCGGATCGACCGGGGAGACGATATGCAGATGCACCACGCCAGACGACCGACACCGTCGCCCGTCGCCTTCATCCTGAAGTGGGTGGCCATCGCCGCCGCAGTGGCCCTGATCAGCGTCGTCTCGATCACCGCCTACGCCGTCACCAGCGTCACCCAGCAGTTCAGCTCGAACGCCGTCGACATCGGCAACTCGACCGCCGCCCCGCCCGCCCCGCCGCCCTTCCTCGGCGCCTACGAGGGCGGCTTCAACCTGCTCGTCGTCGGCACCGACAACGACCCGAACCAGGGCGTGAGCTTCGGTGAGCGCGACGCGACCCTGAACGACGTGAACATCCTGCTGCACGTCTCGGCCGACCACCAGAACGCCGTCGTCGTCAGCTTTCCGCGTGACCTCGTCATCCCGCAGCCCGAGTGCACCGACCCCGCGACCGGCACGGTGAACGAGGCGAGCGACGCCGAGGCCCTCAACGACGCCTGGGGCCGCGGCGGCCTCGCCTGCACCGCGGCGACGATCTCGGGCTTCACGGGCGTCGACATCCAGTACGCCGCCGCCACCTCGTTCGACGGCGTCATCGAGCTCACCAACGCGGTCGGGGGAGTCGAGGTCTGCCTCACCGGCGACATCGCCGACACCGATTCGGGTCTCTACCTGTCCGCCGGCCGTACGGTCATCCAGGGTCAGGATGCTCTCGCCTTCCTCCGCAACCGCAAGGGTGTCGGCGACGGCAGCGACCTGTCCCGAATCGGCTCGCAGCAGCAGTACCTCTCCTCACTGCTCCGCAAGATCAAGAGCGAGAGCACCCTCTCGGACATCACCAAGGTCTACGGACTCGCCCAGGCCGCCGCCCAGAACATCAAGCCGTCGACCTCGCTGCAGAGCCCCGACTCGATGGTCTCGCTGGCGCTGACCCTGAAGGACATCGACCTCTCCAAGGTCGTCTTCGTCTCCTACCCGGTGGCCGAGTACGTGAACGACATCAACAAGGTGCAGCCCGTCCCCGAACTGGCCGACCAGCTGTTCACCAAGATCCTCGCCGACCAGCCCTTCACCCTCAGCCCCGACTCGGCCCCCACCGGATCGGCCGACGAGGGCGAAGCCGCTCCCGACCCCGCGCCCACCGACGCCGCACCCCCCGCCGACGCCGCCCCCACCGACTCCGCGGCCACCCCCGAAGTCATCGAGGGCCTCTCCGGCCAGAACGCGGCAGAGGAGACCTGCGCGGTTCCCAACTGACTTCGAGACGGATGCTCTTCTAGACCCGTTTCGCTGACGGTGTGCACCTCGACGACCCAGCCACACCATCGTCGGCAAGCGCGGAGCGCGCGGCAGCCCTGTCGGGTTCAGGCGGTGAATCGCCCGCACCCGGAATGCTGCCGCGCGCTTCGCGCTTGCCCACGGATGGTCATTGCTGGCTCGGTAGGAAACGATCACTGATCGGCTGATTTGATTGACCCGGACAGCGCGCGCCGATATAATTGAGGCACGCTCATGAACGGTTCAGTCGCTTTCTCGCCCACCCCCGCCGACACCACCCCGTCGGCCGTCGAGACGCGCGAATCGCTCCTCCGGGGCATCGGTGCCGATGCGGATGCGGTGGCCGTCATTCAGAGAGAGCAGGCCGCTCTCGACGCTCGGGCGGTTCAGTACCTGGCGGCAGCAGCCCGCAAGTCGAACTGGCTGGCGACGCTTCCCGGCGGGTCGCTCGAGCACTCGCGTCGGTCGCTGGTCGCCGAGATCGCCACGACGTTGCATCTTCCGGAGTCGACGGCCGCCCAGCGCATCGACGACGCCGAGATGCTCTGCGACTTCCTCCCCGTCACCCTCGACGCGCTGACCCGCGGCGACCTGACGTACCGCCACGCGCAAGCCGTCGTGCGGCAGGCCCGAACCCTCCCCGAGGCCGCGCGCGGCGAGTTCGAGGTGGTCGCTCTGGCGAACGTCCACCGCCAGACGTCGACACAGCTCTCGTCGCACGCGCGCTTGGTCCGAGAGCGGATGCACCCCGAATCCATCGACGCCCGCCACCGTGAGGCCCGCGAAGAACGAGCCGTCTGGCTCGAGAGGGAGCGCGACGGCATGGCCACCCTGGTCTGCCACCTCCCCGCGGTCGCGGCGACGGCCATCGACGACACCCTCGACCAGCTCGGCCGCGCCCTCCGCTCGCCCGAGGAGTCGCGCACCCACGCCCAGCTCCGAGCCGACTCCTTCGTCGAGCTCCTGCTGCACCGCGATGGCGACAGCGACGCGGTCGCCCGCGCCCGAGGCGTCACGGCGAACATTGCGGTCACCGTGCCGATGCTGACCCTTCTCGGCCACTCTGACCAACCGGCCGAACTGCACGGCTACGGCCCCATCGATCTCGAAACCGCCCGCACCCTCACCGCCGGAGCCCCGTCACTCCTGCGCATCCTCACCGACCCCGTCACCGGCCAGCGCCTCTCGGTGGGCCGCGACCGCTACAAGGTGCCGGCCGACCTGCGCGCCGCGATCATCCTCGACGACGAGACCTGCCGCTTCCCCGGCTGCACCCGCAACGCCGACCGCTGCGACCTCGATCACGTGCTCGACTGGGCCAAAGGCGGCGAATCGAGCCTGGCGAACCTGGCCGCCCTCTGCCGCCGCCACCACACCCTCAAGCACCACACCGACTGGACGGTCACGGCAGCACCCGGCCGCGCCCTCCACTGGACCTCCCCGTCCGGCGCCCGTCACACCACCGAGCCGCCCGACCGCGCCCCCACCCCTAGGGTTGCCGCACGCGCCACCGCGCATCCGCTGCCCGACCAACCCCCGTTCTGAGCCGACTCGGCGACCCAACCGACCCCCGTTCTAAGCCGACTTGGCGACCCCGCACGTCGACCCATCTCCGCCGAACCCGCGACCGCCACGGCCCGCTCTCGTCAGCGAGGGCGGCCGAGCGCTACTCCGTGCAGCGGTGCGAGCGCCCCGTCCAGCGCCACCTCGAGCGGCCACGCCGAGCGCTCGGGCTGGCTGAGAACGAGCCCGCCCTGTATCGCCGCCAGGATGCTCGTCGCCACCCTCCCCGGATCTGTCGACGCGTCGACGAGCCCGGCCACGCGCATCCGTTCGACGCCCGCCCCCAGCGCATCACGCCAGGCGCGCATCGCATCGGCGATCGTTTGCTCCAGCTCGGGGTCGGACATGGCGGCCTGGGTTGCCAGCGAACCGATCGGGCACGCCCACCGTCCGCGGCTGATGTAGTACTCGACGAGCGCCGACCGCCAGCGCTCCCAGGACTCCCACGAGCCCAGGTCGTGGATGTGGGGCTCCTGGGCCTCGAGGAGCTGGCGGCCCTCCCACTGCGCGACCTCGCTCACGAGCTCGGTCTTGCCGCCCCGAAAGTAGTGGAACAGCTGGCTCTTACTGGTCAGCGTCGCAGCCCGTACGTCGTCGAGGGTGGTTCCGCCGATACCCGAAGCGAGGATCTGCTCTCCCGTCGCCTCGATGATCCGCTGCCGCGTACGACGCCCTCGCTCGGTGATTTTCGCGCCGTCCATGCGTCGATCCTACGCTATTGGACTATTCAGTCCACCACATGCTAGAACTGGACCGTGAAGTCCAATCAAGAAGTTCTCGCCTCCCTCGTCCCCGACCTCCGTCTCGCCGGTCGCACCGCCATCGTTACCGGATCCTCGAGCGGGATCGGAGAAGCGATCGCGAGAGTGCTCGCCGCGTCCGGGGCCACGGTCGTCGTCACCGGCCGCGATGCACAGCGCATCGACGCCGTCGTCGCCTCCATCACCGCCGCCGGCGGCACCGCCCTGGGCGTGCCCTCCGACTTGGCCGGCGGCTACGACGGCCTGCGCCGGTTCGCCGAGGCCGCCACCGAGGCCCTCGGCGGCAGGGTGGACATCCTGGTCAACAACGCCGGTGTCTACCCGGTCGGCCCGACCTCGATGCTCGCCGACGCCGATCTCGATGCCGTGCTGGCGACGAACATCCGTGCACCCCATGTGCTCGTCGCCGCGTTGGCGCCCGCCATGGCCGAACGTGGGGAGGGAGCCATCGTCAACATCGGCTCATGGATGTCCCGGGTCGGCATCCCCTTCGGCGCCGCCTACACGGCTTCGAAGGCGGCCATCGAGCAGATGACCCGCACTTGGGCCGCCGAGTACGGCCCGCGCGGAGTCAACGTGAACACCGTCGCCCCGGGCGCGACCGCGACGCCGGGCAATGCGGCAGAGGCCGACCAGGTCGACGCGATGACGGCCGCCACGGTCGCGGGCGCCCCTGTGCGCCCCGTCGACATCGCCTTCGCCGTGCGTTTCCTGGTCTCCGACGAGGCGCGCTACGCCCACGGCACGGTCCTCGACATCGACGGCGGCATCGCCAACACCCGCCTGACCTGACCTGACCGGCGCCGGCCCGACTAGCTCACGAACGCACCGAACCACAGGATCGGCAACGAGAGGAGGGCGACGACCCCTGCGATCAGCGCAATGATCACACTCGTCCTCCTCCCCGCGTCAGACATGATCGCCGCACGCACCGCGCCCGCCAGCTCCACCACCGCCAGGATCTCGATCGGGATCCAGGCCGCTAGGAAAAACGGGTACAGCCACAGCCACCCATCGAACCCGAACGCCGGCGGTACCCACATCACGAGGAACAGTGCAGCGAAAGCGGCCACGACGCCAAGCACTCGCCGCCGTCGGCTCACTGCCGCGGACCGACCCGCATCCCGCGCGACCGACACCCCATCGCTGCTCATGACCGCATCCTAACCACCGCGGCGTTCATGGCGGCCTCTACTCCAATGTCCGTTTAGAGAGCTTGAGAGGCTTTCGGTCAAGCTCGCGGTGCACCTTCCGCCCCTTCTCGGTGATCAGCAGCGCCTAGGGCTGTCCCGGCTCGCCCGCCGCGCCCCTACCGATCCCGCGGATCAGGCGGCGGCCGCATTCGCCGACGAGCGACACTCGCTCGGCGGTCGTCCCGCGACCGACTCCGCCGCGATCTCGCGGAGCCGTGCGAGACGAGTGTGGGTCGCGGTGAGGGCCTCGATCTGGCGTCGGATGCGCTCGCTCTCCTCGTCGAAGTGGTCGAGCATCCTCGGTGTGGCCACTCCCGTGTCGAGGAAGGGCAGGAGTTCGATGATCCGGCGGCTGGGCATACCCGCTGCATAGAGCATCTGCATGAAGCGCACGCGTGCCACGTCGGACTCCCGGTATTCGCGGTGTCCGCCCGTCGTCCGCTCGGACTCCAGGAGGCCTTGTTCCTCGTAGTAGCGCAGCGACCGCACGCTGACGTCGGCCCGTTTCGCGAGTTCACCGATTCGCATGTTGTGGCTCCTGGGCTTGATTCTCACGTCAACGTCAGGTTCTAGCGTAGCGGTATGGACCTTTCTGGAAGCACTGCCCTTGTCACCGGCGCGAACCGCGGCATCGGACGCCATCTCGCCGCTCAGCTGATCGAACGCGGGGCGAAGGTGTACGCGACCGCCCGACGCCCCGAACTGATCGATCTCGAGGGCGTCGAGCGTCTTGCCCTCGACATCACCTCCCCGGCATCCGTCGCCGCCGCTGCCGCTGTCGCGACCGACGTCGATCTCCTCATCAACAACGCCGGGATCGCGACCACGGCGACTCTGCTCGGCGATCTGGACGCAGCGCACGCCGACATGGACACGAACGTCTGGGGCACCCTGTCCGTCATCCGTGCGTTCGCACCCATCCTGTCCGCGAACGGCGGCGGGAGCATCGTGAACATCGCCTCGGGCGCCTCCTGGCTGGCCATGCCAGGGGCCTCCGCCTACGCGGTGTCGAAAGCTGCCCTGTGGAACATGGGCAACGCGTTGCGTCATGAGCTAGCCGGGCAACGGACAGCTGTGATGTCCGTGCACCTCGGGGTAGCCGACACCGATATGTCTGCAGGAGTCGCGATGGCGAAAACCGACCCCGCGGACGTGGCGCGCGCGACCCTGGCCGGGGTGGAGCGCGGAGACTACGAGGTGGTGGTGGATGAGCAGGCTGCGTTGATCAAGCAAATGCTCGCCCGGGATCCCAAAGAGCTGTACGCCGTCCTGGCCCAGATGCTCGCATCGTAGAACCGCTTGCCCGCTGCGCGATGGCGGCGCCCGTGGTCGGCGTGATGCGAACCATCGGCGGCTTGGTAGCAGCCGCGCGACATCGATGGTCTGCTGGTCGATCGAGCGGTGAACGGTACCGGGCACCTTGGCGCCGAGACAGCGACCCGGACCGTCGATCCTGCTCGTGGACTCTCGCGGGTTCTGCGCGCGGGGCCGACTGCTCTGGCCCGTAAATAGAAAGGGGAGCTGAGTGGGCTGGTCTTACGAGTTGCCCCCTGTCTTGGGGGGATGCCTTCGTTCTCCGCGGGCCTATGCTGACGGCACCTGGCGGATCGGTTTCGGCTACCCCGTCATGGCGTGGAGATGGCTCCCCGCCTTGCGAATGTTTGGGGCATTCCGGGGCGGGGAGCAGACGAATCGCGTTCAGAAAGCTAGGGGTCTCGCTGATTAGAACGACCGTCTCGACCTGCAACGTCATTGAGACCGGCCGAGAGCGACGCTACACCTCGAGCGCGACGTTATACGCGCACGATGGGAACCAGCGCAAACTGGCCCTGCTTTTCTCAGAGGCTGCGCTGACGGTCGTGCCAGTAAGGTGACCGCCCGTCGGTTTTAAGACTGAGCGGCGATTGCTCTGAAATCCGTCAACACTGTCGCCTTCGATGGGTGATCGTCATTGCCGATCCGACGCAAGTTCAGGATGCCGCTGGTCACGAGAGCAACCATCGCGATCATGCTGAGGATGGGGCCAGCGGGGTGTTGCTGGCCCAGGATCAGGATGACGAGCTGGGCGGCGACACCAGCTCTCCGAAGCCGATGATGGCCTATTTGAAGGCGCGTGAGTTGACGTACCGGGTCATTGGGCCTGCTTCATCAGGCGGACGCTACGCCAGATGAACCAACCGCCGAGCAGAACTGCGATGACGCCGCCCATCCACATCTTCAGGTGAAGGGCTCCGGAGAGGCCCCGCGTCATCGTCTCCTGTCCCATCGGGGTAACGAACGTCATCACACCCAGGACCACGCACAGCGCTCCGAACGCGAGCGCGAACCACAAGAACGGCTTGGACCGGCTGAGCTGCTTCATGGTGTCAGCATATGGTTCCGACGAGCCGCGGCCACCGGCGTCAGCCTCGGGAGGTGTCGATGATGAACGAGACAACAAGATTGGTCAGAACGAACGCTGCTGAGACGAAGCACAGAGCGGAGAGCAGGATGCGAAGGGTTCAGTGGCCAAATCAGCCGAGCTGCAGTCAGCTAGAGCCCACTCATTTCTTGAAAGAGCACCGCGTGCTCCTCTGAGCAGAAGATGATGGTCCGGGTTACGCGGAACCCCTCGTTAGCAGGGACGGCTCGGCCGCACTCTTTGCAGCGGTCACGCCACCGCGCCTTGGCGGCACCGGTTGTTCCTTGATCCGACGTCGGATCCTGAATTAGCACTTCTATCCTTCGCGTGCCCGGGTCGGGTCAGGCAACGCTTCAATGACAATACATAGATTCGACACCTGTAGGGACCCCCAGATGAGGGGGCAAACGCGGCGCGACCGAAAAGCGTATCGTGTGATCGAAATGCGCGACGTCGCGCCTCTGTTCAGAGTCGCGCACCTCGGCGAGGGTCTGCGCTGTTGCCACTTGAAGGACCCTCCCAATGACGAACAACACTCTGCCAACTGCTTCACCGCGCCCGCGGATGATGCAGATCGAAGGGCTCCGTGCCGTAGCCGCCCTCCTAGTGGCTATCTTCCACATTTGGATTGGCCGAGTCTCCGGTAGCGTCGACGTTTTCTTTGTCGTCGCCGGCTACCTAATCACGACAACTCTGCTCGGACACTTCACCAAATTCGGGCACGTGCGCCCGCTCTTCTACCTTGGTCGTCTCGCCCGTCGCCTGCTTCCTGCCTCCCTGACGGTGCTCGCCGTAGTCGCAGCGGCGTCGTTCATCTTCCTGCCCGCGAACGTGTGGCTGCCCACCATGCGGCAAGTGCTCGCATCCGCGCTGTACTCCGAGAACTGGCTGCTCGCCGCCGAGTCGATCGACTACCTCGCGAAAGACGCCTTCCACAGCCCCGTTCAGAACTTCTGGGCAATGTCGGTACAGGGGCAGTTTTACATTATTTGGTTGATCGTCTTCGGCATCATCGGCCTTGTGACGGTCGCCGCTCGGCACAAGGCCCGCGTCGTACTCGCGACGCTCGTTGCGCTGTTCGCTATATCGATCGTCTACTCAACCATCGCCACCAACGCGGACCAGGCGTTCGCGTACTACAACACGTTCGCTCGCGTATGGGAATTCGCCCTAGGTGGCATCGGCGCGATCATCATCCCGCAGCTGCGACTACCTCAGATGCTCCGATCGGTGCTGGGCTGGCTCGGACTACTTGGCGTACTCACCTGCGGTTTCCTGCTGCAGGTATCGCAGGTCTTCCCCGGCTATGCTGCGCTTTGGCCGACCGTCTCAGCGCTCCTGGTCATCATCGGCGGCAGTGGCGGCGGCGCCCTCACCGCAGGCCGCATCCTCTCAACCAGACCCCTTGTCTGGCTTGGCGGGATCTCGTACGGCATCTACCTCTGGCACTGGCCGATCCTTGTGTTCGTTCTCCAATACCGCAAAGGCGAGACGCCCAGCCTTCCATGGGGGATAGCCATCATCTGGGCTGCGATCGTCCTTGCTTGGCTAACGAAACGCTTTATCGAGGACCCCGTCGTGACATGGTCCCGGTCGTCGGAGCCTCGGCGGAAACGACTGGCGACAGTAGCACCCGTCGGCGCCCTCGTCGTCGTGGTAATCAGTTCCATGTTCCTCATCGGCGTCACCCAGGCGAAGCTGGATTCTGACAAGGCCTACGCCGCCTCAATCACGTCCGGGTCGGTCGCGTGCCTAGGAGCTGCGTCGACAGCCGCAACGTGTGTGAACGACGACCTGCCTTCGCCGCCTATCCCGCTTGACCCGCGCGAGGACAATGCCGAGGTTAGCGACTACCGATGCCGCACCGATCCAGACGACACCGAACTGAAGAAGTGCACGTACGGGCCCGGGGATGCAGACACGACCGTTGTGCTCATCGGAAACTCGCACGCAGTCAATTGGTTCCCGGCCCTCGAGAGCCTTACAACCGCCCGAGGTTGGAAGCTCGACGTCTACTACAAGGCTGCATGCGCCTTTAATACAACAGCGCGCACTGGCCCTAAGTCTGAGGTTGACTCCTGTCGCGTCTGGAACGAGAAATTGGAGGCCGAACTTGCTAGCCAGCCGGCATACGACTACATGTTGTCGTCGTACTCGGCCGGGGGCGAGAAGTTCGTGAGCCCCGACGGCAACGTCGATCCCGACGCCGGTGTTGCGGGGTTCCGTGACGCATGGAAACCGCTCCTCGATCGTGGCACCACGGTCTGGGCAATGGAAGACACACCTCTGCTCCCCCAGGCGCTCTATGACTGCTACCTCGGCAACCTCGCCAACTCCTCGGAGTGCGGAACGATCGCTGCATCTGACGTCTTCCAGACGCGCGACTTGATCGTGGATGCTGCAGACGACCTCCGCGGTGCAAAGGTCATCGATATGAAGCGGTACTTCTGCCCAGGTGATGAATGCGTTCTATCCGCTGGTGGGGTGAACATTTACCGCGACACCAGTCACTTCACGGCGACGTGGTCGCTCACGCTCGCACCTTATCTCGAGCAGGCTCTGAGCCTTCCGCCGTCATGAATCAGGAATAGGGCCCGCCATTTAGGACCGCTCGGACCGCGGCGTGACTTTGGCTGTGTTTAGAACGAACGTTCTAGTATTGCGCCATGGGCCAGAACCGCCGCTATCCCGAGCACGCGATCGAACGCGAGATCGAGGAGGCCGTGACGCACCCCAGCCGGTGTCCTTGACTGCCGCCGGGGTCGACGCCGACCGCCACCCGATCACCGCCCCCGAGCGGCCTGTGCCCGTCGAAGCGTGGGCGCGGTTCCGCGAAGCGACCGTGCGCCCGCGCTGTGAGGCGATCGCCTGGCATGATCACGCGGTACAGGTTCGGTGGACGATGCGGAACGGTCAGTCCGTCAACGCGTGGGTGTGGCGCTCCGCTGTAGCGGCGCCGCCCGAGTGAGACCAGCAGTGGATAGAAGCAACGCCCCGGCGGCGTACCCCAGCGCCGATGCGATAGTCGCACGTGCCGGGAAGCTCTACCGAAGTGCAGGCGATGTGCCGCCGAGCCTAATTGATCAGAACGAACGCTGCTGAGACGAAGCACAGAGCAGAGAGCAGGATGCGGCGCCGACCGACCGGCTCGCCCTTGGCTCGCGGATGCTTGGTCGTCCACGACACCGTGTAAAACGTCAAAGCGAGGCAGACCGCAAGGCCGACCCAGCGCAGTGTGTTCAGCGTCTCCATGCAGGCCAGCCTCCCACGCCAAGAGGAAGCTTGAGCGCTACTGACACCTCAAGGTCATCGGCACTGTCTGTATGGCGGTTAGGCTCGGGACTGCGAAGGTCACGACGGGTCCCCTGCTTGGTCGTGACCTTCGTGTCATGTGTTCAAGCGGCCAGGGTCACACTTCGCCCGACGAGTCCTGCGTTGAAGCTTTTTCCTGCTTATAGGGGGCGAAAAGGAACAGGGCGGCTCCTACGGATATAAGGATGAGCCCGGCAATCAGGAAGATCAGTTCTTTCCCTTGGTCCCTCAGCAGCGACCGGAAGCTCAACAGGAGACATCCTGCTCCCAACGCCATGAGGACCGAGGCAATGTTGCGAAGTGTGCCTTTCGACCTACGGACGCTGCTCATGCGGCCACTGTCCTCAAATAAATTCCTCGAGCTCGATACGGTCGCCTCCAGCGTCGTGAGTGCAAGATGAGGGAAGCGGACGGACCCAACTGAATTCCAAGTTCGGACCAATTAGCGTTGTTGGCGTGACCGAGGCGGTACCCGTCGTCTTCGTGCTCGAGCCGCCAAGCGTTTTCGATCAGGTGCCGGCGATCTTATCCACGATCCAGGAGTGATCGTCCTCGATCCCGAAGGCAAGCAGCAATACCATCGACGTGCCTCATTTAGAAATCAGCCACAGCGCCGGTGAAACGGCTGAATTGTTGCTCGAGGTGCTTTCCACTTGATCGCCGCCCATCACATGACTCGTGAAAGCGATCTTGTAGTACATGTTTTTCTTCGGCAGTGCCGGAATGCGAACGGGAAACACTAGTTTCGTGACTTCGCCGGGTTTCAAGTAGTCGTTGAGAACCATTCGCCGGCCGGGGTACCCGCTGCGAATCTCGGTCGCAAAAACGGCGGTCCCCCACTTTCCGCCAGGGAAGTTGCTTTGGAAAGTTGGGATGCCCGGGCCGTTCTGATCCGTGACGTTGTGCCCGTTCGGCCAAACCTCGAGCTGCGCCCCCCGCACAGTCAGCGGCCCTGCGTTCCTCACGGTTGCCGCGAAGTGAAGCGTCCGGCCTCCGCCTACGACGAAAACGGGAAGGGACTCTCGTTGAAAATCGGCCTTCTCGCGAGCACCCCCCGCCCAAGTAGTCAAGTCTGAGCGGCCTGCAGACAATGGAGCCGCCGCCCCCAGGAGGGCTACGAGTGGGGCTCCAACCAATCCACCTATTAGCGTCCGACGTCCAGTATCCATCTCAGTCCCCCGGATTCTGCGGTAGCAACCGCGCCATCCGAACGTACAGCTTCTTTTCGCCCGTCGCATTGCGCGCGCGGGCGAAACACTCGGACCCTACATCAGAGGGGTTTGCGCCGTTACTGGCGTCCCTAGTATGTGAACGTGGGAACCAATATCGCGATGCTCGTCGTGGCGGCTCGTCGACGGATACAGCTTCGTGTGACCGCCGACAGCGACCACGGCCTCACCGACATCGGGCCGACCATCTGATGAGCGGAAGCGCATTCACCTTCACCCTGCTGATCCTCGGGTTGTGCGCAGCGATGATCGTGATGCACGAGCCTCGCCCGTCGTACCCGATATCAGGGATCAAGACGCTTCAAAATCATCAATCTCTCGGTGTCCATCCTGATCCTGATCGTATTCATCAGCATTGCGGCCGCGTTGTTGGCGCAGCAGACCAGCTGAGCCTCTGGACGCTCGTGGAGGCGACTGGCGGGACGGTCCGTTTTGTATGGTTAATCTGAGCACATGAACGACGCATTCCCTCTGCCTGAACGAACGCGAGAGTACGCGCAAGCCGCGCTCGCCGACGCCCTTCAAGTCGTTATCGCTAGGCGCTCGTCCGAAGAGTGGGAACTTTCGGCGGCGAATCTGGTGCTGATGGTGAGGTCGTGGCTGGAAACGGGGATTGACCCTGCAGAGGCCGTCGTGCAGGTCGCTATGTCTGGTGCGACCGCCTTTGATACTATGGCAGCGGTTTTGGCCGAGGACCCCCTTCAACTCATGGAAGCTGTCGAATTTCCCATCTGGGAGTAAATAGCAGGGCTACCGGCTTAGCAGTCGCGTCCGATCGCGGCTAAGTCAGAATTGGTGTCGCTCGGGCGTCGCACTTTCTAAATGCTTAGAGCCGTTCTGGCCCGGGCATTCTCTCGATTACCTGACTCGACATCTGCTGCCCGCGCCCCTGTTCCAGCCGCACGTAGTACTCGCGACTGATACCGGCGAGCGCGGCGAGCTCCTCGCCCTTCAGCCTCGGCACCCGCCGCTCGTCGTCGGGCAGCCCGAGCGCGACCGGGTCCAGCTGCACCTGCCGCGACTTCAGGAACTGAGAGACCTCGCCCGCCCGCCCCCGCGCTCACCGCAGGATCTCGACCATCAGCACCCATGCGTTCACGATCGACACGATGAAGATCACGATGAACCCTGCCGCCACATGGAACAGCCCGTCCGGGTTGCCGGCAATGAGCAGGATGCCCCCGACGAGCACGCCCGAGAGCTGACCGATCCCGAGCACGATCGTCGGGATCTTAAGGGCGAGCCGCGGCCCGTCGTGGCTCCGGAGCATCCGCACCGCCGCATCCACCTGGAACGCCAGCGCGGCCGTCGCGAACGCCACCAGCTCGATTCCGAGCACCTCGGCGCTCTGCGACGGGATGAGCATCGCCATCGACGACACCAGAATGACCGCGATCGACGCGATCGTGGCCCCCGCTCGTGCGGGCAGCGCCGACCCGGCGATGATCTGCTTCACGTTCACCGAGACGGCGACGATGCTCAACCCCGCGAGCGCTCCGGCGGCCCCCACGGTCGCCGCCGCGAAGTCGTGCCACCCCTCGAGATCCACGCTCGTCATGGGAGAAGCGTAGCCAACCGAGGAAGCTGGAAGCGGGCCGATCCGCTGTCGAACCGGCCCGCTGCAGCGACCGGACTAGGCCGCGTTGACCGACACGTCGACGGTGTCGTCGTACTTGACGCCGTCGGGCCCGGTCCAGAACGCCTGAATGGCACCCAGGATGCCCGGCTGCGCGTTGGCCGCGAAGGTGACGCCGACTCGTGCCGCACCCTCTCCGTCCGTGGTGGCGGTGTTCTCGTTCATCGTGAACGGCCCGGACACGTAGACGAACGACACGACCTGCCCGGCTACCGGGTTGCCCTCGGGGTCGGTCCTCACCCGAGCGCCGGGGCGGAAGTCATCGACCAGCGTTTCGCCGGGGTTGCCGGTCGCCGAGATGCCGGCGAACGTGTACTTGGGGATGGGCGTCTCGCTGGCTGCAGCGAGGGGCGTCGCGACGGCGACGGCGATGACGGGGACGGCCCAGGCTGACCCGGCCAGGACTTGACGGCGGGAGATTCCGGGCGCGCTGACGTTCTTGCTCATTGGCATTCTGCTTTCGGATCGACCGCCCCTGATGGCGCACGGCGCGGCCTTGGGGTTTCGGCTTCAGGTCACCGGCGCGGGCGGAAGTCCCCAAGCTACGGGGAGCAGGATGCGACGAGTACCGCCTCGACGGGTGGTGTTGCGTGTGAGGCGCACAGCGATCCGAAGGGTCTACGGGCGGTAAACAGATTCACCCCAATCCGAAATCCTCGCGGCTTCGAACTGCGGCAACTCGCGATGGCGGTCAGGCGACGTCGAGGCCCAGCTCGGCGTCGATCGCGCGATTCTTCTTCGCGACCCGACGGTCATGGAGGTAGGCGATGCCGGCCGCCCCGAAGTAGAGCAGCACCATCGGGATCGCGAGAAGGAACATGGACATGACGTCGGCGGCCGGAGTGGCGATCGCCGTGAAGAGAGTGATCACCAGGATGGCGATGCGCCACGATTTGAGGATCGCTTTGGCGGTCAGGACCCCGGCGAAGTTCAGCAGAACCAGGAACACCGGGAGGACGAACGCGATGCCGATCGCGAGGACGAGCTTCAGCACGAAGTCGTAATACGTGCGGGCCGAGATGAGAGCGGTGGTGTCCTGCGGCGCGAAACCGGTGAGCAGCACGACCATGTGCGGCATCACGAACCAACCCGCGGCGCAGCCGGCCAGGAACAGCGGGACGGCCGACAGCACGAAGCCGACCGCGTACTGCTTCTCCCGGCGCTTCATGCCAGGAACCGCGAAGGCCCAGATCTGGTAGAGCCAGACGGGCGAGGAGATGACGACGCCGACGGTGAACGCGATCTGGATGCGCAGATCGAAGGCGGACGAGATGTCGGTGAAGTTCAATGACGCCGTGCGCCCCTGGGCATCGGAGAGTTCCTGGATCGGGACGGTGAGCGCTTGCAACACGGCATCGGACAGGATCCAGCCGACGACCATGCCGACCACGATGCCGAGGGCTGCGAGGAAGAGCCGCTTGCGCAGCTCGATCAGGTGCGCGCCGAGTGACATGCGCCCGTCTGCCGGACGCTTCGATCGAGGCGTCCGGGGCGTGCGCGGCGCGCGCTCATCCCCCGAGCGCGAACTCCGCGCTCCGATGGCGACCATCGTCAGTTCTTGCCGGAGTCTGGCTCGCTGCGAACCGCGTCGGAGTGCACCGGCGTGACGCGCGGTGTCTCCAGCGGGGGAGCGACATCAGTCGTCGTGGTTGCAGGCGCGGTGGCTACGGGCGGAGCAGTGGTCGCGGGCGGCGCGGTGTCGACCGCATCCGCCGGCTTGTCATCGTCACGAAGGCCCTTGGTCTCCTGCTTGAAGATGCGCAGCGACTGGGCCAGGCCCTTCGAAAGTGCGGGCAGCCGGGTCGCGCCGAACAGCAGCAGGACGACCACGAGAACGATGATCAGGTGCCAGCCGTTGAGATTTCCGAGCATGAGTGAAGCCCCCTAGTGGTTTTGCATGAGTGTACCCGGCGCAGTCATGAGACTGCCCCGAAGCGGGTGAGCGGAAAGATGATCCTGAAGACGTCCCCGACGATGCCGGAGCGGTCGACGAGACGCACGCACGTCGCGGTGGTCGGCGCCCCCCGGCACTGCGCGATGGAGTCACTTGAGTCCGAGCGATGGTCGCCCAATACGAAGTACTGGTCGTCGGGCACGGTGAAAGGCGTGAAGCAGCGCAGTGATGCCGGCACGGTCGAGCAGTCGAGCACCCCCGCCTCGAACGGCAGATCATCGAGGATGTACGGCTCATCGACTGCGGCGCCGTCGACCGTGATCCGCCCTTCGGCGTCGCAGCACGATACGGTCTCGCCCGGACCGGCGATCACCCGTTTCACCAGCACATGATCGTTCGTCGGACCGATACCGACCAGGCCGCCAATCCACTTGGCCGCCGCCTTCAGAGGATTGGTCTCAGCCGGCGGTGACGGTTCCCACGCCGTCGAGGCATTGAACACGACGACGTCGCCATCGGACGGCCCGCCTCCCAGATAAGCAAGACGGTTGACCAGGATGCGGTCGCCCACCTCGAGCGTCGACTCCATCGACCCCGACGGAACCGAGTACAGCCGCACCAAAAAGGTCTGGACGAGAGCGAGCACGACGAACGCGGCGACGAGATTGACGAAGGGGTTCCTCGCCAGCCGACGCATCAACGACGGGCCTCGCGGCGTCGGGGTCAGAGCGTCGGAGTCATCGGTCACAGCGCTCACCTTAATAGAAGGGGTGGGTTGAACGCCGAGGTCACTTCTCCCAGTCGCTTCGTGGGGTGAAACCGAGGGTGAAAAACTCGTCGCCCACCTGATCGAACTCGTCGCCGTCGTTACTTTCGACACGCGCGTGAGGGCCTCTCGGCCCCGAGCGATCCATCGAACTTCGACATTGGGGACCCTCTATGACCTTCACTCCTTCCCACGACTCCGACGCCACTTTCACGGGTGAGCCTGCAGGTGAGACTCGCGGCCTCACCCGCCGCCAGGTCACGACGGCGGCAGCCTGGGCCGCCCCGGTGATCGCGCTCGCGGTTGCGACGCCGCTCGCCGCGGCCAGCGAGGTCTTCGACAGCCCGACTGCCTTCGTCAGCGGTGCACTCGCCGCGACCGGCACGAGCGCAACCCAGCGCACGGCGACCTACGAGGGTGGCGCGCTCAACTACAACAGCGCCGGCGTTCCCGGGCTGAACTCCGGCGACATCACGATCTCGGTCTACAACAACAAGACCGCCTCATGGACTCTGACCACCGACGTGGTCACGGCCTACCAGGCAGCCGGCTGGGTCCTCGTCACGGCGAGCCCTGAGTCGACGGTGTTCATCCACTCGGCCATCAGCAACGGTGCGACCATCTCGATGCCGGCCATCAGCTGGTCTGCTCCGGCGGGCAGCTCCAAGCCCGTCCTCGGGATCATGGTGTCCTCTGACAACGACGACGTCTCCGGTCTGGGCGTCAGCCTGAACTGAGGGTCCTACCGGCGCCAATCAGCGCGCCGCGATGAGGGGCGGGTGTGCGCATCCGCCCCTCATTTGTGTCGGCGCAGTTCACTCCCGAGTACGCGGATGAGTCCGACCGTTCCGTGGCGGAGCCGCCGGACGCGTGCGACGAACAGGGCGCGAAGCGTTCGCGGGAGTTCGGGATGCTCCTGAAAATACAGCTGAGTCGAGTGCCACAGCGCAGTGTAGTTCTACAGGTACCTAAGGCGCTCGACGAGCTGGAGGTCGCCTCGGAGGCATCGATGAGGTCAGCAAGCTTTGGTCTAAAGCGGGCCCCGTCACCCACCGTAGCGCGTGCATACCCCGGACAGGTTCTGAGTTACTTCACCGGTCGTCACAATCATCCGCACATCACGACATATGGTCTTCCAGTGCTTCTAGAGCACCACGAAGATCGCCCATGCCGGCTCCAAGAACCCGGAGAATCGCGATGGACATAGATGTCGACGGGACGAGTGGCCCGCGGTGGGGCGGTGCGGATGGTCCGGGCCTCACTCCTTGAGGATTACCTCGGCCTCAAGGAGCTGCCCCACGGCGGCGCTCACCAGCTCGGTGGCGTCCCCGCTGGCGGGGCTCCCGACGTGCTCGACCACGTAGTCGACGATCGACGGGAGCGAACGACCGGTGGCGAGCGCGTCCCAGATGAAGGGGCCGATGCCGTCGAGGACCCTGACCTGGTTGTCGTGCAACAGCACGTATGCGCCGTCGGAGGCTATTGCATCCAGTGGAACCCGCCGCCGATAGACGGTGCCGACCGCACCGCGTCGATCATCGGGCTGCTCCAAGCTGTGAAACGGAATCACCGCCCAGCCGGATGCGGACTCGTCGGCGGGGTCCTCCACGATCAAAGATTCCAAGAGTGGTGGGACGGTGCCCGCCTCGCGGTAGTTCAACCGCCGTACGCCGCCGACACGATCGACGATCGTCGCGATCGTCTGCAGGGGGCGTTCCAGGAGCGGGAGGTAGCTCATCTCCGGGATCAGCTCGACGAGAGCATCCACCAATCGCACCGGCGAGAGCTGTGGCTCGTCAGGACCGTCAGGCTGTCGATCCAGCAGGACGATCGCGCCGATCTCGAGCGTCGCGTCCGGCAGCGGCAGCAGGCCGAGGTCGTCCGGCGACACCTGCGACTTGGTGTCGCTGTCGGCGACGATGACCGAGAGCGGCTTGCGATACGGATGCACGACGCCCGCTGCGGCTATCCCGACCGTTTCGTCAGAGATGTAGGACCAGGCCCGGGCGACTGAAGAGGCAAGCGTTGTCTTTCCGCGACCCGACGGGCCGACGAAGGCGACCACGGTGCCGTCGGGGGACGCGACGCCGCAGGCGTGCAACATCAGCAGTCGGCCCCGCTGCGATTCGATCGCGGCGAGCGTCACGCGGCTGGACAGCTTCGAGGCCAGGTCTCGGAAGTCGCTGGCGAAGACGTCAGGAAGCGGGCCTGCACCGCCGGACTCTCTGACGACCCCGGCCGATATCTCGACGTCAGCCGACCCCTCACGAACAGCTCCGCTCCAGATCTCGCAGAGCGCCTGTTGTTCGCGAGACGTCAGCGAATCATCGAGAGTGACACCTACGGATACGCCGATCGCATCGAGCACGAGCCGGGATCCTGTCACCTCTTCATCGTACCGACCGAGGCCCGGATGCAGAGGTGTAGGGCTCGCATGTGAGAACATGAATTGGAATGGGGCTCGCAGAGCTCCTCGGGGAAAGGGCACTGCGTGGAGTTTCACGACTATATTCGGGCAATCCGCAAGGGTTGGATCTTCATCGTCATCTTCACACTGCTGGGAGTGGCGACGGCGGCCGTGCTGTCGATCGTGCGCACGCCGGAGTACCAGTCGACCTCCAAGGTGTTCGTCTCCGTCCAGTCCATGGGGTCGATCAGCGACCTGACGCAGGGCAACAGCTTCCTCCAGAACCAGGTGCAGTCGTACGCCGACGTCGTGAACACGCCGCTGGTGCTCCAGCCGGTGATCGACACCCTCGGGCTGGACATGTCGGTGTCCGATCTGTCGTCGACCATCGTCGCCACCTCTCCGTCCGACACCGTCATCGTCGAGATCACCGCGGCGAACCCGAATCCGGAGGACGCCGCTCGCATCGCGAATGCCGTGGCTTCCAGCTTCGAATCGGCGGTGGGCAACCTCGTTCCGCCGAATGCCGAAGGTGTCACGCCGGTGAAGATCACTGTGCTGCAGGCCGCGTCGGTGCCCGCGCTCCCGTCGTCTCCGAACGTCCCGCTCTTCGTTGCCGTCGGAACACTGGTCGGACTGGTCATCGGTCTCGGCCTCGCGATCTCGCGGTACATCTTCGATACGAGGATCCGCAACGAGCACGACGTCGAGGCCATCACCGACGCCCCGATCGTAGGCGGAATCGCTTTCGACGCGCGGACGCCCCAGAACCCGCTGGTTCTGCGAGACGACCCGCGCAGCCCGCGAGCGGAATCCTTCCGCACCCTCCGGACGAACCTGCAGTTCGTCGGCGTTGGGAACGAGTCGCACAGCTTCGTGCTGACGTCGTCGGTGCCCGGTGAGGGCAAAAGCACGACGTCGGCGAACCTCGCGATCGCCATGGCGCTCTCAGGCCAGCGAGTCGTCATCGTCGATGCCGACATGAGAAAGCCGCGTCTCGCCGACTACCTCGGCGTCGAGGGGGCCGTGGGACTCACCGACGTCCTCGTCGGGCGTGCCGACCCCAGCGATGTCATCGTCCGGTGGGGTGACACCAATCTCTACGTGCTCCCTGCTGGCCGCATTCCTCCGAACCCCAGCGAGCTGCTGGGCTCGGCCGCGATGGTCGAGTTGATCGAATCGCTCGAGAAGTCGTTCGACATCGCCCTCTTCGACGCGCCCCCCCTGCTGCCGGTCACCGATGCTGCCATTCTCGCCACCAAGACGGGCGGCGCACTCCTCATGGTCGCGGCGGGCCGGGCGCACAAGAACCAGGTGCGTGGGGCGATCAGCACCCTGGCCAATGTCGGAGCGAAGGTCGCCGGCGTAGTCATGACCATGCTGCCCACGAAGGGTCCGGATTCGTACGGCTACGGCCGCTATGGCTACGGGTATGGGTATGGCTACGGCATCGACGAGCCGGCGCCCGTGGTCGTCGACACCGACGACACCACGCGCAAGCGATCCAAGCGCAGCAAGGCACCGGTCGGTCGATGACGGGTCTCAGCCCCAAGTCGCGTCGCGACATCCTCATCGTCGTCGCCGTGCTGGTGTTGGCGGCAGGGGCGTTCGTCGCGGTCTTCTTCGCCCTGCGGACACCCCCGGTGCCCAATGCGGGGGAGCTGCCCGATTCGCCGGTGTCGGTCCCGGACGCCACTTCGGCCCCGAGCCCCGTACCGACTCCGGTCCCCTCGTCGAGCAGCCCGGCAACAGGGACGCCGACTGCAGCTCCCAGCGCCTCGGCGACCGAGCCGACGGAGACTGTTCGGTTCCTCGATGTCGACGGCTCATCGATCGGCGTCCGCGCCACGGCCGGCGCTTGCGGCGGTGCGGCCCCGGTCGTCGAACTGTCCGTCGACGACGGTGCGACCTGGGTGCCGACGGCGTTGCCTGTAGACGACGAGGTCGCTCAGATCGTCTCGCTCGACGTGGTGTCGGCGGAGCAGGTCGATCTCGTCGTGCTGGCGGGAGAGGACTGCGATCCGACGGTGCTGACCAGCTATACAGCCGGCCAGTTCTGGCAGGACTATCCCGACCGCCTGGGTACTGCGTCATACGCCAGCCCCGCGAGTCTCAGCACGGTGGTCGTCGACGGCGACCGTGTCGGCGCTCCCTGCGGCTCCGCTCTTGGCGCTGCATCCGCAGACCAGGGCCTGGTCGTCCGCTGTGCCGACGGGGCGTTCCTCTTCCAGTCTCTCGGGGTCTGGCAACCGGTCACAACGCTGGGTCTCAGCGGCCTGACTTTCAATCAGGGCGATGACGCGTCCTATCTCGTCGGCGCGCAGGCCGGGCGGGAAGGCTGTTCCGGCGCTACGGTGTCGCGATTCGCACTTGACGGCAGTACATTTGGCGGAGAGGTACGCGGGTGCGCTCCCGTGAACGGGTCGGCGACGAACGTGGCAGTTGGAGCTGACGACGAGGCCGTCTGGGTCTGGGACGGAACAGTTGTGGCGCGAAGTGCTGATGGCGGTGCGACATGGATCACTTCCTGAACGACCACGTCGCGAATCGCGCTGTTCTGCAGTGATCTAGGTATGGGGAAGCCGGCAGTAGTCATGCGGAAGACGAAGAACGTTGAGTAAGACGGAGGAGCGGCGCGCGTCGGCGGAGAAGCCGCTCCAGAAGCAGTCCTGGTCCGATGACTTCAGCCGCAGGATATTCCTGACGGACGTAGCCGTGCTGGCTGTCGTGGTGGCGGCAGTCCAGATCATCTGGTTCGGATTCAACTCCGCGAACCTGGCGGTGGGTCAGGCGTCGGGCGTAGTCAGCTACACCTTCATCTCGGTGGCCATCTTCGTGGCCTGGCTCCTGGTCCTGAGCGTCTACGGAACGCGTGGCCGCAGGGTAGTGGGAACCGGTACGCAGGAATACAAGCTGATCGCGGATGCGACTGTGCGTCTTTTCGGGCTGGTCGCCATCATCGCCTTCCTCTTCCAGATCGATTTCGCCCGCGGTTATATTCTGCTGGCCTTCCCGGTCGGTCTCATTGGTCTGCTGTTCACGCGCTGGATCTGGCGGAAGTGGCTCGCTGCGAAGCGCGCGCGGGGCGAATACTCTGCGAAGGTCCTCCTTGTGGGCTCCGCAGCATCGGTCACGTACATCGCACGCGAGCTCAGTCGTCGGCCGGATGCGGGATATCTGGTGATCGGCGCCTGCGTCCCGACCTCACTCGTAGGGGACAGTCTGCCGGGCACCTCGATCCCGGTCTTCGGAAACTTCGAACGGATCACCCGCGCGATGGAGGTCAGCGGTGCCGACACGGTCGTGATCACGAGTGCGGACGAGCTACCGCCTGAGCGTGTGCGCGACCTGAGCTGGGCGCTCGTTCCGGGCAAACAGCACCTCGTCGTCGCTCCGAGCCTCGTCGATATCGGCGGCCCGCGCATCCACACGCGTCCGGTCGCCGGTCTTCCGCTGATCCATGTCGAGACTCCCCGGTACGAAGGGAGCAAGCGATTCGCCAAACGGACGTTCGATATCTGCATGTCGCTCATCTTCATCGTTCTGGCGTCCCCGTTCCTCCTGGCCTGCGCGCTTCTGGTGAGGGCGACCAGCCCCGGCCCGGTGCTCTTCCGGCAGGAGCGGGTCGGTTACAACGGGACGAAGTTCCACATGCTCAAATTCCGGTCGATGGTCATCGATGCAGAGGAGCGCCTGCTCGAGCTGCAGAAGGAGAGTCGAGCAGAGGGCAACGCCGTGATGTTCAAGATGCGTGATGATCCGCGTGTCACGTCGGTCGGACGGGTCATGCGCCGTTTCAGTATCGACGAACTCCCACAGCTGTTCAACGTGTTCGGTGGCTCCATGTCGCTCGTCGGTCCACGGCCTCCCCTCGAGCGCGAGGTGGACCAGTACGAGAAGCATGTCCATCGACGATTCATGGTGAAGCCCGGCATCACCGGTCTCTGGCAGGTGAGCGGGCGTTCCAACCTGTCGTGGGAGGACACCGTTCGTCTCGACTTGTTCTATGTCGAGAACTGGTCCCTCACCGGCGACCTGGTCATCCTTTGGCGCACCGCCAAGGCCGTCGTGGCGAGCGAAGGCGCCTACTGACTCAGTCGCGTTCGATCGAGGGCACCGTGAAGAAGTCCCGGTCGTTCCGGTTGGCCCTGTCCTTGAGATACTGCTGCGGCGAGTAGTGAAGGAGCGACATCGCGAGGTGATACGCCCGGGCGGCGCGGCTCGAGGATGAGTTGCGTCGGATGCGATGGATCACGAAACGCAGCTGCCGCCGGTCGGCCGCAGTCAGATCGGCTCGATGCTTCTCGAGGTAGCGCTCCGTATGATCGGCGCGCGCCCCGGAGTGGCCGGTCAGCTGACCGGACTCGTGTTTGCGCTGGAAGACCGAACGCTTCTGCACGGCGGCATACCGGTTTCCGGCTTTGAGGAACCGGTAGAAGAAGTCGGTGTCATTCTTCATCCGCAGTGCGGGGTCGAAGCCGCCGACTGCATCGAAGGCTGAACGCCGAACGACCATGTTGCTACCGATAGTGCCGGCGTTCACTGCCACGACATCGCGTGGAGAGAGGCCATCACGGATCGCTGGACCGTCCTTGAGCTGTTCTCCGCGGAACATGGAGATCCACGTGACTACGACGTCAGCTTGTTGGGACTCGAAGGCTGCAGCCGCGTCTTGGAGGTAGTCAGGGCCCCAGGTGTCATCGTCGTCGAGGAACGCCAGGTATTCGCCGGATGCCGCTCGTGCTCCCCGGTTTCGGGATTCCGAGGCCCCACCTGGGGTGTCGGCGTAGACGACCAGCCGGACCGGCACGGCCGATGACGTAGAAAGTCGACGGCACGCCTCCTCCGTCTCGCCGTCCACCGTGTCGCTGACCACGATGACTTCGATCGGAAGCAACGACTGCCTCAGGACCGACTCGACGGCCTCGACTAGGAAGTCCGCTCGACGGTGCGTAGGGATGACGCAGCTGAACTGGTGCTCCGTGGCGATCATGAGAGGGTCCGGAACTCGCGGACCGCCTCGAGAGGGCGCTTCGCGGAGTAGGGGACGAGGCCTGAGGGGTCCGCGTATCCGTACGCGATCAGCATCACGACGCGCTCATGGGCCGCCAGCCCGAGAAGCTGCGCCATCGCGCGGTCGCGGTCAGGGAGATCGGGCCAGTTGATGCAGCAGCTGGCCACACCCTGGCTCTCGAGCCCGTAAACGAGGCCCATCGCCGCAAGGCAGCTGTCGATGTAGATCAGATGGCGATCCCGCTCGTCGAAGAACGCGGAGAGGTCCCCCACGATCACGATCATTCCGGTGAGCTGCTCTCCGTAGCCGGCAGTGCCCATGGGGATCTCGGCGACGCGGGCCACGCTCTCCGGGTCGTCGAAAACGAGGAATCTGTAGGGCTGGCGATTGCATGCGGTGGGCGATTCGGCGGCGATCAGCATGGCCGCGTCGACCAGATCCCGATCCACCTTCTCCTCGGTGAACCAGCGCACGGATCGCCTGTTCGACGCGAGGCTCTGCAGATCTTCGATCGATATCGGAGACGGTATCGCCTGAGGGGGGTGCGGTCCGGACGCGATCGACACGGCGGTGGCACGCAAGGGCGTCAGTCTGGCGAAGTCGGCCCGCAGTCGTACGATCTTCGGGTTGTCCGAGGCGGACGTGGCCTCGAAGTACTCCGTGAGCACGGCGTGCATCCATCGAGATTCCTCGACGCCCAGGGGCGGGTACGGTGCCTCGTGCACATTGGCGAAGGCTCCCACGGTGGTGCCGATGTAGCCGAGCGCGAATTCCGCACGGCGAGGCCTCATCGTGAGGCCCTTCTCCAGCATGTGGACGTTGCGTCGAAGGGTGTAGATCTCGCGACCAGACCCGAGGGTGCGATGGTAGGCGCTGATGCCTGCGTCGACCGCCGACTCCTCGCGCCCGAATGCCTCGCTGATCAGGCGGTAGTAGATCTTCCGGCGGACGGGGCCTCCGGAGAGGCTCCACTTCCCGAATTCCCGACGAGCTCTCGAGACGGCCCGGGCGGCGACACTTCTCTTCACGGCGATCCTTTTCGATTTGGGGCTAGCGAGCCGCGAGCCGGTTTCGGAGCAGACGAACCGGCCAGATGACGGCGGTGGCCATCTGGCGGCCGGCCACCCTCGACTTGGCGCCGAGGAAGCTGGCGAAGAACGACGAGCAGATGTACGAGACCAGGGTGGCGATGGCTGCGCCGGTCACTCCGGTAGTGGGGATGAGAGCGAAGTTCAGGCCGATGTTGACGGCTGCGCCGAACGAGTGCCGGACGAGCGATGACCACAGGTAGCTCTCGGCGATGATCCACTTCGAGTACACCGCACCCATGAAGACGAAGGGGCACGCCGCCGCTTGGATGTACAGCACGGTCTTCGCGTCCTCGTAGTCGGGCCCGAAGATGACGTCGATGATCACGGTTCCGAGCACGACCACGGCGAGGGCGACGACGACGCCGATCCAGAACGCCTGGTCGTAGGACCGCTGGAGCATCCGGCGGTACTCCGGGCTGTCGTTGCCCTTCTCCTTCCGGACCTTGAGCAGGACCGGGAAGGTGGAGTTCATGAAGACGACGGGGAGGAAGAACGAGATCTCGCTCAGTCGTGAGGCGGCCGCGTAGACGGCGACAGCCTTCGACCCGAGCAGCGCCTGGATGACGATGATGCTCGCCTTGAGGTTGGCCTGGTCGGCGAGGCTCGACAGCATGAGGGGCCAGGATCGGCGCAGGAGCTTGAACATCGAGGCGAAGCCCGGACGCGAGAAGCCAGGGCTGTCCTTGTCCTTCAGGTACATGCCGATGATGATCAGGCTGGAGATGAGTCCTTCGAGCGAGTACAGCACCAGCATGACCCAGATGTTGGGCCACAGCGCCAGAAGGGCCAGGCGCACGCCGAACAACCCAGCCGTGACGGAGATGCGCGTGATCGCAGTCTTCTTGCTCCGGAGGTGCGAGAGGAACCAGAGCTCCGGTGCATTGAGGGCGCGCCCGAACAGGGCCGATGAGGCGAGGAGCGTCGCCGCGATCGCGAGTTCGTCACCGCTCGTCAGGCTGATGCCACCGATGATGACGAATCCGACCAGGGCGAAGAACTCCCGGATGACCGTCAACGATGCGACGATCGCCGCGTTGGACTCCCGTTCGTTGACGAGCTCCCGCACGGCGAGACCCGAGAGCCCGGCCGACATGACGGCCACGCCGATGGAGGACAGAGCGACTGCGTAGCTGTAGATGCCGTATTCAGAGACCGGAACGGCGACGACGAGCAGAATGCCGATGACGGCGTTCAGGGCGAGTGACAGCCCCTGCTGCCCAGCGTTCCAGAAGCCATTCCCGAGTGAACGGCGGGCATCGCCCGTGATCCTTGCCACCTGTCTCCTCTTCGGGCGAAGTGCGCCCGTCGAACTCGACCGAGCGAATTGCGCGACGGCCCGGGTGCGAGTCGCTCGCGTCATGGCGCATCCTCGCGACGCTAAACAGTACCATCGGCCGGGCCGGGCCCTCGTGGTCGGCCCGCGCTTGGATCGGGCGCATGCAATTGTCTCGTAGGCTTGGCTGGCGTGCGTCGTTCACGCCAGACCATTCCGGGAGTGCACTCGTTGGCCAAGAAATACATCCTTCTCGTGGGCGTGGAGTTCAATAACCAGGGCGCGTATCTCATGTTGCGCGCCGCCGCGGAGCGCATTCGCGAGCAGTTCGGCATGGTGCCCGTCGTCGAGTTCCAGAACGGCGCAGACCTGAAGAAGAGGCTCGCCGGCGTCTATCCGATCGTTCCGCAGCGGTTCTATGGTCTTTTCACCCGCCTGACCAAGATCAAGGCGCTCTCGCGGGTGTGGAAGCGGTTCCCGTGGGTGCTCCCGACCGAGATCGCGGCGGTGTTCGACGGCTCAGGCTTCCGATACGGCGACGAGTGGGCGCACCAGCGCCTGGATGTGAGCGCTGGGAAGCTCGCCGCATGGAAGGCCAGAGGCGTTCCCGTTTATATGCTGCCCCAGGCCTTCGGCCCGTTCGACAAGACCGCGGAGCCCACCCTCACCGCCCTGCGAGCATCCCGGCAGGTCATCGCGCGAGACCCTGAGTCGCTCGCCCACGTCGAGAGCATCTTCGCGACCGGCTCGGGAACGGTGCGCCTGTTCCCCGACTTCACGGCCGGGCTCGCCGGGCGGTTCCCCTCCCAGCACGAGTCACATCGCGGCGGCACGCCGATCGTGCCGAATGTGAACATCTACGCCCGAGCCGCCGGCCCGGAGGCGAAGCAGCGCTACATCGAGAATCTCGCAGCCATCGCCGTCGATCTCCACGAGCGCGGACTGAAGCCCTATGGCCTCGCTCACGAAGGTCGCAGCGACCTCGACGTGCTCCGGCGGGTCGCCTCGATCGTCTCGAAGACGTCGAACATCGACTTCGAGATCGTGGAAGGGCTGAACGGGATCGAGCTGAAGGGGCTGATCGGGACCGCTCCGCTGCTGGTCTCCGGCCGGTACCACGCGGTCGTGAGCGCGCTGTCGCAGGGAGTCCCGACCATCATCCACGGCTGGAGCCACAAGTACAGCCATGTCGCCGACGACTTCGGCGTGCCGGAGCTCCTGTGCGACCCCCTCGGCGACGCGTCGCTGTCCACCGACATGATCGAGTACATCCTCGAGAACGCCGAGCTCGGGGAGCGCATCCGGATCGCAGGGGCAGAGGTGCGCTCTCGCGTGGAGGAGATGTGGGCGTCGATCGAGTCGGATCTCGCGTCGCAGCGCGGCCAGAGATGAGGCGACGATGATTTCGGTGTCGTCGTGACGACGAGCAGACCCGAGATCGCGACGAAGCAGTCGGGCTTCCGGGGTGACGTCCAAGGGCTGAGGGCGATTGCAGTCGGGTTCGTTCTCATCTACCACGCCGGTGTCCCGTTCCTTCCCGGCGGGTACGTCGGTGTCGACGTGTTCTTCGTCATCTCCGGCTTCCTGATCACGAGTCACCTGCTGCGATCGTTGGCGGTCGAGGGTCGCATCCACTTCGCCGACTTCTACGCCAGGCGGGCCAGGCGCATCCTCCCGGCGGCCCTGACAGTCCTCGTCCTGACTGTTGTCGCGTCCGTCATCTGGGTGCCCCCGCTGCAGTTGAAGGCCATGCTCCAGGGTGCGATCGCCACGGCGTTCTACGTTCCGAACTACTACTTCGCTCTTATCGGCACCGACTACCTCGGGGAAGAGACGCCGTCCCTGTTCCAGCACTACTGGTCGCTCGGCATCGAAGAGCAGTTCTACCTGTTCTGGCCCGCGGTGCTCGCGCTGGGGTTCGTCGTGTTCCGTCGCTCTCGCGGTGCGCTCTTCGCCTTCGTCGCTGTTCTGACGGGATGCTCATTCGTGGCTTGCGTGCTGATGACCACCGCCGACCAGCCCTGGGCATTCTTCTCCCTTCCGACTCGCGCGTGGGAACTCGGGGTCGGTGGTCTCGTCGCGTTCCTGCTCGGCTCGAGGAGCGGTCAGGGCGCGTCGACGTCCCGTGCGCCGAAGCGATGGGCGGCGGTCAGCTCGCCGCTGCTCAGCTGGGCGGGTCTTGCAGGACTGGCGGCCGCTGGGGTCCTCTTCACGGACGGGACGTCCTTCCCGGGCTTCAGCGCCGCACTCCCTGTGCTGGCCACGGCGCTGCTCATCATCGGCGGAGCAGGTCGAGCAGGGTTGCCGCAGCGCATCCTGTCGATCCGGCCGCTCCTGTTCATCGGCGCGATCTCCTACTCGCTCTATCTCGTGCACTGGCCCGTTCTGCTCATCGTCCAGGCTGCGGTAGGTGTGCGCGATCCGCTGCCCGTCTGGGCCACTGCCGGACTCGCTGTGCTGTGCGTCCCGCTCGCTTGGCTGCTGTTCCGGTTCATCGAGACGCCGGCGCGCAATCCACGCGCGCTGACGAAGGCCAGGCCGCGCCGGAGCCTTCTCGTCGCCGGGAGCGCTTCGATCGTCATCGCTGCGCTGTGCGGTGCCGGAATAGTGGCGGTCGGCACCATCCCGCTGCACTCGCAGCGGTCCGCCCCGGCGTACACGGCGGGGGCGAACCCATCCGGCACCGACTTCGTGCCGGAGAATCTCCGGCCGGAACTCCGCGAAGCCAGCGATGCCAACCCGATCATCTCGGACAACGGCTGCCACCTCGACTTCGCCGAGACCGATGCGACGGGATGTCAGTTCGGCCCAGATGATGCGCCGGACGTGGCGCTGTTCGGCGACTCGCACGCCGCCCACTGGTTCCCACCGCTCGCGGAATTGGCCGACCAGGGGCGCATCCATCTGGACTCCAACACCAAGAGTTCCTGCAATTCCGTCACGGTCGTCAGCACCCTGAACAACGAACCATATCCGGAATGCGATCAGTGGCGGCAGAACGTGATAGATCGCTTTGTGGCCGACCCGCCCGACGTCGTCATCCTCGCGAACTTCGCGCGGTCGACGGACGTGGACCACGGGTCGGAAGACTTCGACAGCTACTGGGAGGAGGGGATCGTCGACGTCGTCCGCTCACTCCCGGCATCGACGGATGTCATCATTCTGGGCGAGACGCCCGTGATGGGGATCACTCCCTCCATCTGCCTTTCGGCTCACCTCGATGACGCGGACTACTGCGGTCTCGCTCCGGAGGAGGCGATCGATGACGGTGCGCTGAACGCGGAGCGGCAGGCGGCCGAAGCCACGGGGGCCCGACTCCTCGATCTGAACCCGTACATCTGCGACGCCGACCTCTGCCCTCCGATCATCGGAGACGTCCTGGTCTACCGCGACGGGCACCACCTGACGGTGCCGTTCACCACGGGTCTGGCGGGTGTGTTCGCCGACGCCATCGAATCGCGACTCTGACCGGCACCCGTTAGGCTTTGTCCGCTGGATGCTCCGTATCCGCGGGGGACGAAGCCGAGCAGTCGGGGAATGACGCGTGCGAGACAGAAGATCGATCCGCAACGGTGAGCAGTCGGTGCCCCGCGAGGTCAACCGGGTGCGCACCGTCTCGCTTCGCGTGGTCTTCGCGGTCGCAATACTCCTGCTGCCGCTCGAGCTGGTCGTGCAGCGCGTCGTCGGCCAGCCGTATCCGGGTGTCTACCAGCCCAGCTTCGCCGCGACCCCGCTCGTCGGTGACACGCTCACCGCCCGGGTTCCGATCGTCCACGTCACGTTCGCCGACGGCACCGAGCAGGAGGTTCCATTCGAGGAGATCCTGCCCGATGCCAAGCTCCTGAGCACGTCGGTGTTCAAGTCCGCGTTCTTCGACGAGGCGCACGCCAACGAGCCCGCCACGGTCGCGTACCTCCGCGAGCTCCTCGGCCGCAGGTTCCCGGAAGCCGATCCGACCACGATGGTCGTGGACTGGACGCAGCAGAAGATCGACGTCCGTGACCCCGATGTGCGACCGGGCACGGTGACGAGCACGGTCGTCGTCCAGCTGAGGGGAGCCGCCGAATGAAGATCTTCGACCGATGGGTGCTCCGCGGGCCATTCACCGCGGAGGACGTGAGCATCTACCGCATCGTCTTCGCCGTGGCGGCTCTGCTGCTCCTGCCGAACGCGCAGTTCCTCAGTTCGTACCCGACATCCTTCTTCGACCCGCCGCCAGGGCCTTTCCAGCTCCTGTCGGAACTCCCGCCGTTCCCGGTGCTCGTCGCCCTCGAGCTCGCACTCGCACTCGCACTCGCATTCGTCGTCTTCGGCATCCACACGCGCGTGGCCTCGGTCGCCGCAGGGTTGCTCATGGTCTCGGTCTTCGGGCTGACCTACAGCTTCGGCAAGATCGACCACACGATCTTCCTCCCGTTGATCGCGCTCCTGGTGGTGTGGACGGGCTGGGGGGCCCGGCACTCGGTGGACGATCTGTCGTCCCGCGTGCCGGAGCGGCCCGTGGCGCAGTGGCCCCTCCGGCTGCTCGCCGTCCTGATCGGAGTGGGATTCGCCACGGCGGCCGTCCCGAAGTTCCTCGGTGGATGGTTGCGACCGGGCACGCAGGCGACCGAGGGCCACTACTGGTATGAACTCCTGATCGACGAGAGAACGGTCGGCTTCGCACCGCTGTTCGGTCACATCACCAGTCCGATCTTCTGGGAACCGCTCGATTGGCTGACCATCGCACTCGAGGGCGGACTCATCATCGCAGCCATCAGCTGGCGGTCGTTCCGCATCATGATCGCTTTCGCCGCGGTGTTCCACCTCGGCGTGCTCATCATGATGAACATCCTCTTCACCACCAACGTCATCGCCTACGCCGCCTTTCTGCCCTGGGGCGCCGTTGCAGCCTGGCTGGGCGCACGGGGCCTGCGTGGACCGGGTTGGAGTGCGCGATTCAAGCGGAGGGCGGCGTGGATCGCTGCACCGTTGCTCGCAGTAGCCGCGTGGGCGGCCTCGGTGCTGCTGCCGATCGAGGTCGAGGACGGGATCAAATTCGCCATCATCATCATCGGGGGAATCGTCGGAGGTGCCTTCCTGGTACTCGAAGCGATCCGGCTCGTGAGGTGGCTGCAGGGGCGCCGAGCCCGGTCGCCCATCGAGGCTTCGTCGTCGAACTAGACCCAGGCCATATTCCCAGCCCGCGGGTAGTCGCCCTGAAACATTGCCTGTGTTGAATGGCAGTGGAGAGGAGTTCGTGAACGAGGAATCCAACGCCAGTGAGACACCCCGTCCGACCCGCAGGGCATTTCTGCTGGTCGCGACGAGCGGTTTGGCGACGGTCGGGTTGGGAGTCATCGGCGGGCTGAGTCTCTCTGCCCTCACGAACGGACGGATGCTGTCCGCCGAACTCACGGACACCGCCGACAGCGCTGAGCTCACGGCATTGTCGGACTCCGATCGCGACGCATCGACGGCCTTGAAGCGCTTCCTGGCTTCGGCCGGGCCGGCGGTCGTATTGAGTGGGCGGTTCACCATCGATTCTCCGATCGATGTGCCGCACCACGTGCAGCGGGTCACGCTCTCTGCCGGTAGCGCACTCAAGGTGCGCGGGGACCACAACGGAATCCGTCGCATGGGCTCGATCGTGTTCAGAGAGAGGACCGGGCACACCATGCGAGAGGGTGCCGAGCACTTCGTGACCGATTCTCCTGCTCGCTATTCCAAGAACGAGTACTTGCTGCTGTCGGGTGCGAACAAGGTGAAGAACTCCGGTGATCGCTACGGCTACCTGAGGCGGGTGACGTCAGTCGACGGCGACCGTGTCTACATCGACCGGCCTCTCCCTCGGGTCATCGACAAGGACCCGCGCACCTCGTCGGTGCAGCTCGCTCCAACGATCCGTATCGATGGCGAGGGCGAGATCTACAATCTCGATCCGCGCAAGGGAAAAAGCTCGTTGGTCACCCTCAAGGCGGTGGAGAAGCCCGAGGTGTCCGGGATCGAGGTCCATTCGAATGGGGGGATCGGTGTCACAGTCGCCCACTGCCACGGGGGAACGATCGACTGCACCGTACGCGACCTGCTCGACGACGGCGTCGACTACTTCGGATACGGCGTGAACGTATCAGGTTCGTCCCGTGATGTGATGGTCGGTGGCTTCATGACCCGTGTGCGCCATGCGGTGACGACGAATGCCGGGGGTCTGATCGATCAGGTCGGCCATGCCGGCGAGCCCGAGGACTGTACGTTCGCGCCGCGGGCCGAGGATTGCTCGAACAAAGCCATCGACACACACCGCCTCGGGTGGGGCATCGTCATGATCCCCGACGTCTCGGGAGGCAACGGCGGAGTGCAGGTCCGAGCCGACAACACAACAGTGAAGGGGGGGCGCGTCCGCGACGTCAGCGTGTCGGGCGTCACGATCGCCGAGGTCGTCTCCGTGCCGGCGAGGGTCAGCGGAGTGATGATCCAGAACGTCCAGGACGGGATAGGCATCCGCTGCCGCGGTCCGGCGGACATCCAGGACTGCGTGATCATGGACACTCCTGGAGTGGCGGTCGAGATGAACGACGGATCGTCGATCGACGGTCTCGACATCCGGAACGGTGGCGACGTGCGCATCCGGATCCTCGGCTCGGACAACTCGGTCAGGAACGTGCTCGTCGACGGCTCCGCCGAGTGACCGGCGCGACTCCCGTCGCGACTTCAGTAAGCTGACGTGAGGGGAGGCCTGATGTCCAAATCGAATCCACGCGACAACTCGACGTCGAGAGACGCCGGATTTCTACTCGCCGGGGTCATCGCAGTTCCTCTCGTCACCTTCGGGGCCGTCTCCGGCGGCCCCAATGGCGTGGTCACTGTGCTGGTGGTGGCAATCGCGCTCGCCTCGGTCGTAGCCGCACTGTCGAACAAGCCGGTGCTGCTCATCGGGCTGCTCGTCGCTGCGTCGGCTTGCCAGCGGGCCCTCAGCGCACTGACCGGCAGTTCGCTGGCTCTCTGGCTCGACGACGCGGTGCTGATCGGGTTCGTCGTCTATATCGTCATCAGGTTGTCCAGCCGATTGCAGGGCAAGTTCTCCCTGGTGCTGACCCTTGTCGTCTTCGTATCGTTCCTCGGTGTGGCGCTGCTTCGTTCCACAGAATTGTCCGTCGGCTTCTACCAGCTCCGGCAGGTGGGCGTTCCGGCCATACTCTTGCTCTTCGGGATGATGGTGGACCGCGAAGCGCTCAGACGCGCATCGCCGGTCGTGGTCGGTTTCATCGCGGTCGGGGCACTGTACGGCGTTCTCGAGCTGGGCGGTCTGCGCCTGATCGACCCGGCCACCGCAACCGGGCTCAATGCCTTCTCCACGTCGAGCATCCGTGAGAACGGTCTGCCCGCCGCCTACCGATACTTCCTGTCGGACGGCGTCGTGCTCTCCCGGGTCGGGGGGTTGGTGCTGAATCCGCCCTCGTTCGGAATTCTCGCGGCGAGCGGACTCCTCTGGCTCCGCTTCTCCTCAATGAAGCGGGGCGTCGCGTTCTACGCGCTCGCGGTCCTGTTCTGCGGGATGACGATCGCATCGCTCGGCCGGGGTGGCTTCGTGGTGCTCGGGCTCGCCTTGGTCCAGCCGCTGATCTCGCGATACTCCGGACGACTCGCCTTCGCTGTCGTCGGCTTGGTGATGGGTTTCGTCGCGTATTCTGAGATCTCTACTCAGGGGCAGAGCGGTAGGCATGCCGAGGGCTTCCTCTTCGGGTTGACCTATGCTCTGACGCATCCGCTAGGTGGCGGTTTCGGGCTGGTGGGCAACTCCGTGGCCAGTCTCGAACTCGAGGGTGCCGCCTCCGGCGCGGCCGAGAGCCTCGCGGCCATCTTCCTCACCGCGATCGGGTGGATCGGTCTGATCATTCTGGCTTGGCTGCTCGTGAAGGGCGTGGGCGCCGGCCGTACCATCCCCGGAGTGGCATTGACGGCCGCGGTTCTGATCACTCTGTTCTCGGAGACCGCCGGCGGTCTCGATGCTGCCGGCCCGCTGTGGATCCTCGCCGGAGCCGCGCTCACTCAGTCCTCGGCGCGGGAAGTCATCGCGGGGGTGGTTGCTCGAGGCAAGACGGACGTGGTGGCGCACCCCCGCGACGGGGCCGGACTCCGTACGAACATCCCGACCCTGACCTGAACCCGGGCGCTCAGAAGCGTGGATTTTCGCCTGTAGGGTGATGTGGCGGGCCCAGCCCGCGGTCGAGGTCATCAACGAGGGGAACACGCTTGCAGGTCGCAGTCATCGGGCTCGGATATGTCGGATGCGTCACGGCGGCATGCCTGGCCGACGCAGGGAACACGGTCGTCGGAATCGACTCCGTCGCGATGAAGGTCGAGGCGGTGAATGCCGGGCATACTCCCATCGTGGAGCCGGGGCTCGACGAGATGGTGGCTGCCAACCATGCCGCCGGGCGCCTCAGTGCGAGCACTGACTTCGCGCGCATCGACGACGTCGATGTCGTCTTCGTCTGCGTCGGGACGCCCTCGGCAGAGACGGGCGCTCTCGACCTGACCTACGTGCGGGCTGTCGCCACCCACCTCGGCACGAGACTGCAGGGTCGGAGCAAGCCGCTGACCGTGGTGCTGCGGAGCACCGTGCTCCCGGGCACCACCCGCAACGAGTTCATCCCTCTGATGGAATCGAGTTCAGGGCTGACTGAGGGCACGGACTTCTTCGTCACATTCACCCCCGAGTTCCTCCGTGAGTCCTCGGCGATCATCGACTTCCAGAACCCTCCGCTCAGCGTGATCGGAGCCGAGCATCCTGCCTCCGCCGAACTCCCCGCGGAGTTGTTCTCGTCACTGGGGGTTCCCGTTCAGGTCGTCTCTACCGGTGTCGCGGAGGGGCTCAAGTACGCGTCGAACGCCTATCACGCGGTGAAGGTGACGTTCGCGAACGAGATCGCGCGGATCTGCCAAGCATCGGACATCGACGGCCGCGAGGTCATGAGCCTCTTCGTACAGGACCGCGACCTCAATGTCAGCGCCAAGTACCTTCGCCCGGGTTTCGCTTTCGGAGGGTCTTGTTTGCCGAAAGACGTGAAGGCTTTGCAGCACCACGCGGACGAACTTGCCGAGACCGTTCCCCTTCTGCAGAGCCTCAACGACTCCAATGACCGCCACATCATGCGGATCGTGGACGTCGTGAAGGGGTTCGGCGTAACGTCCGTGGCGCAGATCGGCTTGTCGTTCAAGCCGTCGACGGATGATCTCCGCGAGAGCCCGTACGTGAAGTTGGCCGCAGCCTTGGAGGCCGAAGGTATCGCCGTGAAGGCCTATGACCCGATCGTCGACGTCGATCGTCTGATGGGTGCCAATGCCGCCTTCGTCGAGGCCACGCTGCCTCACCTCTCGGAGATGCTGACTGACTCCGTCACCGACTGCCTCGAGGGAGCGGAAGTGATCCTCCTCGGAACGAACAACGCAGAGGTGTGTGAGGAAGTACTGGCCCACGAGGCCGTGGCGGTGGTCGACCTGTCCGGAATGCTCCCGCTCAGGGTGGAGAACCTCCTCCGCAGCCGCGACGTCCGTCCCGGAACCCGTGCGTACACCGGTGCTGCATGGTGAGGAACATGGCGAAGGGGCCAGCCGTGTACCTCAGCTGGGTCGCCTACAACGGTAGAAGCGCCGGTATGGCCGAGGGCTTGGGTATCGAGCCGGTGTACATCTACGGCGGTGACGGCATCTCCTTGCCGGTGCGCTACTGGCGGCAGTGGAAGCAGACGGGATCGATGCTCCGCGCGAAGCGGCCTGCCACCGTGATCGTCATGCAGCCCCCCTTTTTCTCGTTGCTGCGGTCATGGATCTACAGCCTGGGCTCGGGGGCGAAGCTGGCTGCCGACATGCACACCGGGGCCTTCCAGGACCCGCAGTGGTCCTGGGCCACGCCCTGGATCCTCCGGATCGCACGTCGACGCGGCAACAGGGTGATCGTGACGAACAGTGCTCTGGCGGCTCGTGCTGAAGCCGCGGGCGCCACCGTGCTCATCACGCACGGGTACCTCAAGAAGTTTCAGCCCCCTGCGTCGGAACGATTCGACGACCCGGCGCTGGACGAGGCGAGTCGCGGTCGCTTCGTGCTGCTGCCTCTGGGGTGGGGGTACGACGAGCCCATCGAAGAGATTCTCGAGGCCGCTCGCCGCACGCCCGACGTCAAATGGGTGCTCACAGGGAAGGCTCCTCAGTCCGCTCGGGACGCCGCCAGCCCGAACGTCGTCTTCTCCGGATTCGCATCCCGCTCCGACTACCAGATCCTTCGGCATCGCGCGTCGGTGATCGGTGCCATCACGACGGCGGAGGACACGATGCAACGAGCGGGATACGAAGCGCTCGAGGCGCACACACCTCTGGTCACGAGTCCCATGGTCGTGCTCAAGGAGTACTTCGACGACGTCGCCGTCTACGCGGAGCCGACCGCTGAAGGGATCTCAGCGGCGATGCTCGCCGCCCTCGCCGAAAACGATGAGCGTCGCCTCGGCATGGCATCGCTCTTCGAACAAAAGGTTGCTGAGCAGGACGCCGCGATGAAGGCCATCACGTCCTGGATCGCGTCATGACCGAGAGCGTCAGCTGCATCATCCCCACCCACGCGCGCACCGACTTCCTCCGGGAAGCCGTGGAATCCGTCCTCGCCCAGACCCGGCTCCCGAGCGAGATCATCGTCGTTACGGATGTCGAGGACGATGCGACGGACGCTCTGTGTGCCGAGATCGCCCGATCATCGCCGGTGGCCGTGACGCTGGTGCACAACGAGGGCCTGTCCGGGGCGTCGAGCTCTCGCAATCTGGGCGCTGCCGAAGCGAGTGGGCAGCTGCTCGCCTTCCTCGATGACGACGACAAGTGGAAGCCTGACTACCTCGAGACGGCCGTCCGGCTCCTCGAGAACTCCAGCGCAGACGGAGTCGCGACCTGGCTCGAGATGTTCCGAGACCAGGCGACGGCGCCCGGGCTGCATGTCAGCCCTGGGCTGGCCGCGGCCGCCGCCGCCTCGAACAATCCTGGCGTCACGGGCAGTAATTTCATCGTGACGGCGGGGGCGTTCGCCCGACTCGGCGGATTCGATGAGCTGCTTCCCGTGAAGAACGACGGCGACTTCTTCTTCCGCTTCCTGCTCGAAGGATTCGACTACGTGGTGAATCCTCGCGCCGCGGTGCTGCAGCGCAAGCACTCCTCCGGACAGCTGACCGGCCGCACCGAGTTCAGGGCGGCCGGCCTCGAGGCCTACCTCGCCAAGCACCGGCGACACCTGACCCTCGCGGACCGGCGTTTCATCCGCCTGTCCGCTGCGCGCATCCGCTATCACGCCGCGCGGTCGCGGGGAGCGAAGGTCAGACAGCTGGCGCTCGGAGCGTTCTACTCATCGCCCACGACGATTCTCGACAGCGTGCGCGGACGCTCGACCAAAGACTTCTGGATCGTCGCGGGCTTCGACTCTAACGGCAGGGCGTGACCCGCTTCACGCGGTGATGGTGGTGGCCGCAGGCGTGTAGGTGCCCGTCTGCCATCCCGTGCGCTTCGCAGTGACCGTCACCGTGATCTTCTTGCCGACATCGGACGACCGCACCTTGTAGCTCGTTCCGGTCGTCCCGTTGGCCACCCCGTTCGTGAACCAGGCGCAGCTGGTCGATTGGGCTGCCGGCGTCCATGTGCCGCGTGTCACGGTCAAGGTGCCGGCGGGCTTCGCCGTGCCGGACACCACCGGTGCGACCGAGGGCACAAGTGCTGCGCCCTGCGCGACCGGAGCGGTCGGTTCCGAGGTCGCCGAGGCATCCTGGTAGCCGGCGCGTTTCGCAGAGACGAGCACGCTCAACGCGGCGCCCGCATCGGCACTGACCACGTCGTACGTGCGGTAGGTGCGGTTCGTCGCGCCCGAGATGGGGGTCCCGTTACGAAGCCACGTGAAGGCGAACGTGAGGGGCCCCACGTCCCAGGTGCCGTCATCGATCGTCAGTCGCTGTCCGACCTGGGCGGTGCCGCCCACCTTGGGCAGCGCCGTGTTCTTCGGGGCGGGCAGGGCGCCCGGTGCCTCCGTGGAGGCCGAGAATGTGTTGCTAGTGGCACCAGGATCCTCCGTGAACGGAGTGGTGACGTTGCTGCCCAGCCGGATGCCCGTGACGGAGTTCCCGCTCCCGCGGAATCGCACACCGGTGGCCCCTCCCGCGACGATCGACCCACCGGTCACGGTGGACCCTGACGCCAGTACGATGTTGACGCCGTAGCAGTCGCGGATGTCGAGGTTGGACGCGATCACCGGCGCATCGGCCAGAAGAGCCACGCCCGACGGCTTCAGGTAGCTGATGACGGTGCCGTCGATGACCGGAGCCACGGCGACGAGCGGATTGACCGAGATGCCCGGTCCGGCACTGCCCGTGATCGTGCCGCCGATCACCCGCGTGCTGTCGGCGCGCACCTGGACACCACCGCGTCCCCCGGTGATGTGCGGAACGATGGTCGTGTTCCAACCGAGCCGGTGGGTGTCGACGGACTTGTCGGAGCAGTCGATGGCCACCGGTTCGAAGCGGCAGTCCTCCGGCTCGCCGGCCGCGCCCATGACGCTCACGAAAGGACCGACGTTCGTGGTGACTGCGTGCCGCGCCCGGCTGATGGTGCCGCGGACGGTCAGGCCCCGCGTGGCTCCGGCGACGTTGACGCCATAGCCGAAGCGGCCGTTCGCCTCGTCGTCGGCGAGGTCGCGGATGGTGCAGTCGATGAGTCCGTTCCGGCAGTTCGCCACGAGCACCCCCGTGGCTCCGTTGTCGTGGAGGTCGACGCCGATCAAACGGGGGTTGTCCGTGGCGAAGAAACGCACGAGCGGTGATGTGCTGCTGAGCGGCGAGGAATGCAGGATCTCGCCCGCCCCGGTGATGGTCAGACTCGGTGCCAGGCTGACCAGGGCGGTGCGCGGTTTGATGGAGATGGCGCGGGGGAGTGCTTTGTCGAGTTGCACGGTCGTGCCGGAGGCACTCGTCACGCGCCGAAGATAGCCGTAGCGGTCGCCAGTGCCCGAGAGCCCGTCGTCGCCCGCTACGAGCAGGTACTCGTTGGCCTTGTACTTCGCAGCGTCCTTCACCGTGATCGCGGTCTTGCCCTTGGCCATGGTGGCCGGGGTCTGTTCCCGGTAGACGATGGTGCCGGTTCGAGACAGGGCCGGATGATCGCCCCTGACCTTCAGTCGGCTGCCGGCTGTCACCTCCAGTTGAGTGACCGCTGGTGGCACCTCGATGACCGAGTCCAAGAAGTAGTCACCGGACAGGACGATGGCCCCGGATGCGGATCGGAGGTATTCGATGATCGCCGGGGAGGCATCGGACGTCGTCCCTGACAGCGCGGCCAAAGCGGGCGTCTGCGGGCCCCCGGCGGCCATCGCCTTGTCGATGGGCACCCCGGCGACGAGACTGAAGGCCCCGATCCCTGTTGCACCGAGAAATATGCGTCGCGAGAAATTCGGCATGGTCGAGACCCCCAAAGCCTCTCAGTGAGGCACCCAGAGCCTCATGATGCCTACCAACATAGCCTGCCCGACACCGCGGTGGTCGAGAATTATTCGGTTTGGCGGGTCAGTCGATCCTCAGCGACGGCACCGGAAGAGAGAACATGTCTCGAAGGGCGGTGCGGGCCGCGTAATAGCCGCAGAGACCGTGGACTCCGGTAGCAGGGGGCGTCGACGACGAGGCGAGGTAGACGCCCCGCGCGGGAGTCCGCCATGGTCGGGCCGAGACCACCGGGCGGGCCAGCATCTGCCGGATGGACAGGGCCCCCGACGAGATGTCCCCTCCCACGAAGTTCGGATCGTAGCGTTCCACCTCCGCCGCCGACATGGCGGACGAAGCCTCGATGACGTCCCGGAAACCCGGGGCGTAACGCTCCACGGCGTCGGTGACCACCGCGGTCGGGTCGAGGGTCGACCCGCGGGGCACGTGGATATAGGCCCAGAGCACGTGCTTGCCGGCCGGTGCGCGGCTCGGGTCGAGAACTGTGGGCTGGGAGACCAGGACGTAGGGGGCCGTCGCGTGCTCTCCGCGCGCCACCGCGGCCTCGGCGCGGGCGAGTTCCGCTCGAGTGCCGCCCAGATGGAGTGTCCCCGTCCGACGCGCTTCAGTGTTCGCCCAAGGAACGGGAGCGGACAGAGCGAAGTCGACCTTCGCGATGCCGTCGCCGAACCGGAACCGGTCGAGGCGCGACCGGTACGAGTCGGGCAGGGCAGGGCCAGCGATCCTCTTCAGAGAGGCCGCCGACACGTCGAGCAGTGTCGCAGTGCTCTCCGGCAGGGATCGCAGATCGTCGATCTCGACGCTCGTGTGCACGACGCCACCGTGGGCTTCGAGATCCTGTCGCATACTGTCGATGATCGACTGGCTGCCGCCCACCGGGATGGCCCAGCCCCGGGCGTGGGCGTGAGCGGCGAGCACGAGTCCTGCTCCGGACGACGCGAGCGAGGGCATCCGGCCGATCGTGTGTGCAGAGACGCCGCTGATCATGGCCGGTGCCGTGTCGCCCCGGAATCGCAGGTTCCAGGCGGGGGAGCCCTGCTCGAGGGTTCGCAGGCCGAATCGGAGGGCGGTCACCGGGTCGCGCGGCAGCCGGAGCAGCTGCGAGCCTGTGAAATCCGTGACGCCGTCGATGTGCTCGACCAGCGGTCTCATGAGGTGCCGCCACGCGCCGCCGTCTATGCCGAGTTCGTCGACGGTCTGGTCGAGGTCGCGATAGGCGACGCCGGCAGTCGTACCGGCGAGCGGATGCACGTACGAGACCTCTGGCACGAGGAACGGGATCCGGCGCGAGAGCTGGAAGGCCCTGAAGAACGGCGATGCCAGGCCCATCGGATGCACGGCCGAACCGACATCGTGGAGAAAGCCCGGGAGGGTGAGCTCCATCGTGCGGGCGCCGCCACCCAGGGTCGGGGATCGCTCGTAGAGTTCGACCGAGAGCCCGGCTCGCGCCATCGTCACGGCCGCGGCGAGACCATTCGGTCCGCCGCCGACCACGGAGACGTCAGGCATCTCCCCAGTATGTCATCGGCTCAGGCCAGGCTCGCATTGGCCAGACGATAGTCTCGACGCACGAGCCGTCACCTCGGCGGCATCATTCGATCGCTCACAAAGGGAGTGCAGCCCGTGAAGAGAGAATCGCCCGAAGAGAACGCCTACAGCTCGGAAGACCCCGAGATCGAAGAGCTGATCCTCGAGGAGGAGCTCTACGACGATGAGGGCCTCGGCGACATCTCGAGCAACGGCTGACGCGTCCTGACCGCCTCCACCCGCTCCAGTCGGCGTCTTGTCCTGATCGTGGCCGCCGCGGCGGCCGTCTTGACGATCATGCTCGGCGCGGTGACCACCTGGGCGTACGCGTTTCCGCGCATCGACCAACCGACCAGGTCGGACGCCGTGCTGGTCCTGGGCCCACCGACCGTGCAGCGTCTGCGTGTCGCGCTGCAATTGGTGGACGACGGCGTAGTGAATCAGATCGTGATCTCGGTGCCGGCGGACGTTCGGGATGACGACGAGCACACCCTCGTGCGCGATCTCTGCCGAGGCGACACCGACTACCCCGTGGAGTGCATCACACCTGACCCGTTCACGACCCAGGGGGAGGCTCGGCTCGCCTCTGAGCTCCTCGCCGAAGAGGACTGGCGCTCGATGATCGTCGTGACATCCATCACGCACATCAGCCGAGCTCGCATGCTCTTCGACCGCTGCATCCCGGGCTCGGATGAAGGCCATCGAGTCGCATTCGTCTCAGATCACCGGGACTACGACCTGGGACGCTGGGCCTCGGAATACGTGTATCAGACCGGCGCCTGGATCAAGGCGATCATCTCGCCGGACTGCTGATACTCGACGCGAGTGTCAGAGGACCTTCTTCGCGAGGGCGGCAGCGAGCGTGCCGGTTCCGATCTGGTCGACCTCAGCAGCGACGGCCAGTCCGCGCTGAGAGACCTCCCGCGTGATCTGCAGCTGATGATCGTCGACGTGCTCGCGATAGCCTCGCCGGCGAGGTACCACCAGGGTCGGGCGCCGCATGTCGAGCAACCCCATGATCGTCCCGACGCCAGCATGGGTGATCACGAGATCGCTCTCCGAGGCGGCCGCCTCGAACGCCGTGGACGACATCTCGATGTGGACATCGCCCGGGAGGTCAGTGCGGGCCGTGGAACCGAGCTGCCAGGTGAACCTGGTCTCGGGAGGGGCCACGGACACCAGCTTGTCGACCAGGCGATCGAAGCGATAGGGATGGATCGTCCCCAGGGTGACGAAAATGGAACGCGGCGGTTGCGTCGGCTTCCACGTCGGATCCGAGGCGTAGGCATCCAGAACGGAGAACTCCTGCTTCCACTTCCGGGCGTCGTACCCGGGATGCTGGCAGTAGCGCTCGATTCGCGGGACGCGCTGGAGGATGCGTCCTGTGAGCGAAGGGCCGTCGAAGCGGGAGACGCTCTCGATGTAGATCGTGCGCAGCCCGTGGTGCTGAGCGACGAGGTGAGAGGAAAGGGCGATCGCCGCTCCGGTGCTCACGACCGCGTCGAATTCCTCCTCTGCCAGGATCTCGCGAAAGGTCTTTGCGCCACTGAGAACGCGGCGTGCATCGCGCGGTGCGATGTACGGAATGAAGCGATGCCTCTGATCGGCCAGCATGGACCTGCTCTGAGGCTTGTCGAACGTGACCCACAAAGAGTCGTCGGCGGGTTCCATCAGCTCCGCCAAACGGTGCAGCTGCGAAAGATGGCCTCCGGTCGACGCGGCAAGCAGTAGCTTCTTTCCGCGCAGACTGTCTAGCGCCTGTGACAAACGGTCTCCCCAAGTCGGATCGCCCGGGCTGCTCGGGTGAAGCGCCTCGGCCAAGAATTCCACGATGTTAGTCGTGTCCATAGAGCAGACTACCCCGATGCGCCGGCCCGGCCACTGGCCGTCGCTTCGGACATCGGGCGTGCACCTGCTAAGAATGGATGGGGCAGTATCTGCGAAGCCCGTCCATTTATGAGGAGAGCGACTCTATGAAGATGTCCGTTGTCGGATGCGGCTACCTGGGGGCCGTGCACGCGGCTGCGATGGCGGAGTTGGGGCACGAGGTCGTCGGCATCGATGTCGATGAGCGGAAGATCGCGGCGCTAGCTGTGGGTGAGGCGCCGTTCTTCGAACCCGGCCTTCCTGAGATCCTCACGTCCGCCAGCGCATCGGGCCGGCTGACGTTCTCGACCTCGATGTCGGCGGCGGCAGAGGCGACCGTGCACTTCATCGCCGTGGGAACCCCGCAGAAGCCGGGTTCCTACAGTGCCGACATGACTTTCGTCGATGCGGCCCTGGATGCACTCCTTCCCTACTTGAAGACGGGCGACCTAGTCGTCGGCAAATCCACGGTCCCGGTCGGAACGGCCGCACGTCTTGCAGCCAAGGTGCGCGCAGCAGTTCCTGGCGCCGACCTGGCGTGGAACCCCGAGTTCCTTCGGGAGGGGTTCGCCGTCAAGGACACGATCTCGCCCGACCGCCTCGTCTACGGCGTCTCCGACGACCCCGAGACGGCGCAATGGAGCCAGGCGGTTCTCGACGAGGTCTACGCGAAGGCTTTGAGCGAGGACACTCCGCTGGTCGTCACGGACTACGCGACGGCCGAGCTCGTCAAGGTCTCGGCGAATGCTTTTCTGGCAACGAAGATCTCGTTCATCAACGCGATCGCCGAGATCGCGGAGGTCACCGGAGCGAACATCACCGAGCTGGCCGACGCCATCGGCTTCGATGCGCGCATCGGTCGGCGGTTCCTCAATGCGGGCATCGGATTCGGGGGCGGTTGTCTTCCGAAGGACATCCGCGCTTTCGGAGCCCGTGCCGAGGAGCTGGGCCGCGGAGAATCGCTCGCCTTCCTCAAGGAGATCGACGCCATCAACCTCCGTCGTCGTCAGAGAGTCGTCGACCTCGTCGTGGAGATGCTCGACGGACAGGCGTTCGACAAGAAGGTGGCCGTGCTGGGGTTGGCGTTCAAGCCCGACTCCGACGACATCCGCGATTCGCCCGCCCTCGACATCACGGTGCAGCTGCACGGTCTCGGCGCGATCGTGAGCGCCACTGATCCCGAGGCCATCGAGAACGCTCGGGCCAAACATCCGCAGCTGCACTTCGTTGCCGACGCCACCGAGGCCGTGCGCGACGCCGATATCGTGCTGCTGCTCACCGAGTGGCGCGAGTACCGTGATCTGGTTCCGGAGGACCTTGCCGATCTCGTGGCGGACAAGAAGATCGTCGACGGCCGCAACGTGCTCGATTCCCGAGTCTGGCGCGAAGCGGGTTGGGACTACAAGGCCATGGGCCGCCCGTAAGAGCCACGGATGTCCCCTACGCCTCATGGGTCTCGCGGTTCGCTCAGGATCGCCCGGGCCCGGCGCAATACACTGACGAGGTGACCGACGAAACCTACCGACGCCGATCTGACCGCACCGCCCCATCGCGACGGAAGCGGCGTCGACGTTGGCCGTGGGTGGTCGGGGGTTTGGTGCTGCTGCTAGTGGTTGTCGGTGGCGCGGCAGCCTGGGTGGCTTCGAGCGCGCTCACCGTCAAGAGCGAACTCGAAGCGGCCCAACCGCTCCTGTCGTCGGTGAAGGAGAAGGTGCTTGCCGGCGAGGCGGGGTCGGCGCAATCCGAGGTCGACGAGCTTGCCGAGCACACGACCGCGGCGAAAGACGCCACCGCGAACCCGGCTTGGGCGCTCGCCGAGGCTGTGCCCGGTTTCGGCCAGAACCTGTCGGCGGTGCGGATCGTGGCCACCAGCGTGTCATCCGTCGTCGACGACGCGGTCGTTCCGGCGGTGGCTCTGGGTGACAGCCTGTCGCCGGCAGTGTTCAAGCCGGTCGACGGTGCGGTGAATCTTCAGGCCATTCGGGACGTGCTCCCGGTGATCGACAGTGCCGGCTCTGCTCTGACGCAGGCGAAGAGCGACATCTCGACGATCGACTCCGATGCACTGATCGGGCCGGTGAAAAACGCGGTCACGCAGATCGACTCACTCGTCGGAGACGTCGAACCCGCGATCGCTACCGCGAAGGAGCTCGCACCGGTTCTTCCCGGCCTCCTCGGTGCCGACGGACCTCGCAACTACCTGCTCATCTTCGAGAATTCCGCCGAGGTGCGGCCGCTGGGGGGCATCGCCGGCGCGCAGATCCTGGTGACAGCCGACCAGGGCCGCGTCAGCATCACTCAACAGACGTCGGGTCGTGAATTCGACTTCGAGTCGGAGGAGTTCGCGAACAGTCACGTCTCGAAAGAGGACCGAGCGCTGTTCCTCGTGCCGTTCGGCCTGCAGAGCCAGAACAACACCTTGACCCCGCGTGTGGAGGTAGCCGCAGACCTCACCCGCTCGATGTGGGGAAGTCAGCGCGGCGTGACCCCTGACACGGTCATCTTCATCGACCCGACCGCGCTGACCTACATTCTCGAGGCGACCGGCTCGATCGATCTCGCCGACGGCTCGAAGCTCACCTCGGAGAACGCCATCGACCTGCTGCTGAACTCTGTCTATCAAACCTATTCTGACGACCCGGACGCTCAGGACGCCTTCTTCGCCAGCGCTGCGGGCGAAATGTTCAGTTCAGTGATGAGCGGAAACGTCGACGTGCCAAAGTTCGTCTCCGCCGTGCAGCGTGCCGGCGAGGAACGGCGCATCCTCGCGTCGAGTCTCGACGAGACCGTGCAGGGCCTGATCGGCGACGCGGGTCTCGCAGGCCGTCTGCCCCTGGGCACCGACACTGCCCATGAGATCGGCGTCTACTACAGCGATTACCTGGGATCGAAGATGGACTACTACCTCCGCTCGACGATCGAGGTGGGCCAGGCGCAGTGTGCCGCCGGCAACCGGATCGTGCGCGTCCACATCACGGCCTCGAACATCCTCGATCCCGCCGCGGTCGACGGTCTTTCGCCCTACATCACGGGTGCCGGTGGGAACGGCTTCAAGATAACCCAGGGCGACCTCCGGGTCTTCACCTATGTGTATGCGCCGCCCGGCGCCTCTATTGCTGCAATCGCAGGCAGCACCGACCAGGAGGCGGCCTTCACCGGCAGCGACCGGGAGTACCCGGTCGCTCGAGGTGTCATCCTGGCGGCGCCGGGCGAAAGCCAGACCGCCACGATCGACATCGACGTGACCCCTCTGCCCGAGAAGAGCGTGCAGACGCTCGTGGGGCCCATGCTCGCGCAACCGGACGTGAAGGAGCTTGCGTTCAGCTGCTGATACGGGGTTCCGGATCAGCGTCTCCGGCGGACCCCTGCGAGCAGTCGGCTCAAATCACTGACTGCGATGCGGATCAGTCCACCCGCCCCATTTCGCAGACGGGCAATTCGGGCCACGAAGAGGGCGCCTGTCGCATCTGGCACACCAGGGTGATCTTGCCTGAAAAGTTCGCGAGCCGGCCAAAGCACCTGGGCGAGCTCCCTCGGCCAGGCCCGTCTTGGCGTTCGGAGAAAGTAGCTGAACCATTCACCGGTCCGAGATGGATGAGCAGCCCGGCGGTTCCACGCCGCGAGCGCCCCTGCCGGCAGGTGAGGCCCCGGTACTCCTTCGACATCGAGGCGCTGAAAGAGCGGCGTCAGCGTCTCCGAGCTGCCCGTGCGCGTCGCGAGGTGGACTAGCTCGGCCGTTGTAGCAGAGTCGGACCGAAGGTACTCAGCTAGGAATTCGAACTCGACGCTGTTCCTTTCACTGTGCATCCGACGCAGGGCATGCAGTGCAACGACCGCCGCTGCGGCGGTTGCATCAGTGCCATCCACGGGTTGAGCGGCGATGATGAATTGCTGGCGGTGTGACCATAACTCTTCGAATACTTGTTGCGGAGGGAGGAGGAAGCCGGGAAAATGGCGGTGAACGTCAATGTCGATTGGCCACCGATCGTGAATCAGCGTCATCGAATGCTCTTCCAGGCGATCGAACAGCCACAGATGGGCGCGCTCGTGCCAGCCCCTTAGGCGCAGGGCGGCCACCAGGTCGTCAAAACCGGCAGGATCCACCAACAGATCGACGTCGGCTGAAGCACGCGGAGGCCGTAGACGGTGCTCCTCGGCAACCAGACCCTTGATCACGATCGCCCTGACCCGAGTTGCTCGCGCGATGTAGGAAACCGACGCACACGCAAGAGGAATGGCATCAGTGCCGGGGAGGTTGGCCGTCTGGCTGACTCCCGCGACCCGGTCCATTTCGGTCATAGCGTCACGATAACCCACTGGCGTATCGGATCATCGCCCGCGTCTTGGTTCTCGAACCCTGCGACCCTCGAAGCTAGACTGTATCAAGCGAGTTTCGCAATGCGAGTCTGTAGGAATTGAAGCCATGTTCGACGACCTATTCGGTAAGCCAACCCCTCCTCCCGGCCCACCAACCATCCTCTTCGTCTGTACCGGGAACATCTGCCGGTCTCCCCTGGCCGAGAAGGTCCTGCGTGCGCGTCTAGCGAACATGCGGGACGAGGGCCTGATCATCGCCAGTGCTGGGCTGCAAGGGGTGGTCGGTGCGCCGATGGACACCCTCCCCGGTGAGATCGCCCAACGAGCCGGCGCGGTCCAGGATCATGCGGCTCGTCAGATCACAGCGGCCATCCTCCGAGCATCGACCCTCGTGATAACCATGACGCGCGAACAGCGGGCCGAGATAGCCCGTGAGTTCCCCTTCGCCCTAAAGCGTACATTCACGCTTTCTGAATTCGTTCGAATCTTGGGGGAGCATCAGAAGCAGGTGCCGCTTCCGGGTTCGACGGAGGGCCGAGGCCTGTTCGAGACGGTACTGGATGCGTCGCGGTTCCGTGGCATGGTCACACTTACCGATTCCGACGACATCGCTGACCCCTATCGGCGGTCGGCTGAAACCCACGAACTAGTCGGTGCCCGCATCATCGAGCTCGTCGACGAGATGGCGCTTCAGATCGTTCCCGCTCACTGATCGCGGGCCGCAGAAGCCTCTGTGGCGTGCCCCTCGGGCGCCGCTACACCGCGTCTTGCGGCTCGGCCGCTCACGATATGCTTGCCGCCTAGAACCGGGGGGTCTTGAATGTCGTCAAGCGCAACGATGGGGGCTGAGTCACGTGTTGTCGCCGCGGGCTCGGTGTTGGTCAAACGAGACGTGAGACCCGACATCCAGGGGCTGCGAATGATCGCCGTGGTGGCCGTCATTCTCGACCACCTGGTCGGATGGCCGCTCGGCGGCTTCGCCGGGGTCGACATTTTCTTCGTTATCTCAGGTTTCCTGATCACCGGTCTGCTAATTCGCGAACATGAACGGACGAACAGAATCTCCTTCACGGGGTTCTACCGTCGACGGCTCAAGCGGATCGTTCCTGCCGCGACGGCGACGTTGGTCTTAACGATCATCGCGGCGTTCGTACTCTTCAACACCTCGCGTTTCGCTCAGACGGCGTGGGACGCCGCCTATGCCTTCCTCTTCTCAGCGAACTGGCACTTTGCAGCCGCGGGAACGAATTATTTCTCGGCTGCCGAACCTCCGTCACCGCTTCAGCACTTCTGGTCCTTGTCGGTCGAAGAGCAGTTCTACTTTGTCTGGCCATGGCTGATGGTTGGGGTACTGACCCTCGTCGGCCTCTGGACGAGAGCGGGTATGCGCCGGATGGTTCTCGGTATCGTAATGCTGCTGATCGTGGCCGGATCCTTCGGTTGGGCGCTACTCGACACCGTCGGGAATCCGACGGTGGCGTACTTCTCGACATTCACGCGTACGTGGGAGCTGGGGTTCGGCGCCCTCCTCGCCATTGCAGCGCCCTGGTGGGCCAAGTTGCCCACCGTCATTAGGCCGGTCTTCGGCTGGTTGGGGCTTTTCGGCATCGTCGCCTCATATTTCGTCATAAACGATTCAATTCCGTTTCCCGCGCCCTGGGCAGCTCTTCCTGTCATGGCGACGGGTCTCGTGATAATCGGAGGAAGCGGGGGCCGACAGCGATTCCTGTGGCCCCTGACGAACCGAGTCAGCGTCTTCATCGGAAACATCTCGTACTCTCTGTACCTATGGCACTTTCCAATCATGGTGTTTGCCGCGATCGTCATCGGAACCAACCCCTGGCTCTACTTCCCGCTGACCGTGGCTCTCATTGTCGTGTTCTCGATCGGATCGTATTACCTCATTGAGGAACCCGTCATGAGATCGCCTTGGCTTGAGCCGGCTCGGAGATCCGCTCGACACCAGAATTGGGTTTCATGGCGACAGCGGTTCGGCGCTCGGCTGAAGTTCGGCTGGCTCGGTGCACTGGCTGTCGCTAGCGCCGCGATCGTGGTGATGGGACTCGTCACCACCGAACACACGGTGAGGCCGTCGGCATCCTTTGCGGTGCCGACTACCGAGGCGCTGGAGCCTCTCGCAGATGGCGCGTCGGTCGACAGACAAGTCAAGACAGCTGCCGTGCTGGAACAAGCGTCGATCGAGGAAGCTCTTCAGGCGAAGTCGTTCCCGGAGCTCATGCCTCCGGTGAGTGATCTAGGTCTATCGGCGTGGTCGGACACAATGCGGGCCACGGCGTGCTTGAACGTCGATGCGTCAAACCTGGACGCATGTGCATATGGCCCCACGGACACAGGCAAAGACGTTGTGCTGTTCGGGGATTCCTTCGCAATGGCATGGCTACCCACGGTTCGCGCTGGGTTTGAAACCGATGGCTGGCGAGTTCACCAGCTCACGCGCGGTGAATGCCCGAGTATCGCCGTGGAGGTCGTGCACCAAGACTCGTCCGCCTACCCGGAGTGCGCTCCGTGGAGAGAATGGGCTCTTGAAACCATCGACCTCATCAACCCGGAACTCACAATTCTCGCGAGTGCGTATACGACGGCCGATCGAATGGCGTCCAACCCTTCGCCTCGAGAACTCCGGGTCGAGTTAAGAGTAGGCACGGCGTCCGTCGTCGATCGGGTCGTTGCATCGTCCGGTCGTACCATTGTGCTCGGATCGCCACCGATCGGTTCATCTCTCCGCGATTGCGCAGTTCCAGGCGCAACGCCGTCCGCCTGCATCGCCAAGATCGCCTTTCCGTGGACCGCGTTCGAGGAATCACAGCGCGCCGCGGTCGGTGAAGGACCTGCGGAGTATCTCTCCACCAAGTCCTGGTTTTGCGGGTCGGAAGACCGATGCCCCGCATTTGCGGCCGACACGCCCATTCGGACCGACGGAACACATCTGACGATCGAGTTCGCATCGTTGTTGGGACCTGTCTTGCGGGAGGCCGTGGGCGTCATGGCGAGCTCGGAAGCGGTTCCTGCCGCTGCGGCCGAACCGCGGGCGTCCGGTGGTGCTGGTTGAACCTATCGGGCGAGACTAGCCAGGCCGAGCCCATAGAATGTTGCAATTGAGCCGTGAGCGCTTCGGAGGGGCGAGGCTTCCCGCGCAACTCCTGGGCTCCTCGAACGAATAGAGGCACAGATGGAGCTGCGATCGTATTTCGGGATCGTCAGGGCGCATTGGATCGTCATCGTACTTCTGACTCTCGTAGGAGGGGCGGCTGGTTTCGGTTGGTCGCTGCTCCAACCACGGGTGTTCGAGGCTGACGCCAGCGGCTACGTGTCGGCCGGAAGTACTACCGACACGGGTAATGCCCTTGTCGGCGACAATCTCGCACAATCGAAGGTTAAGTCGTACATCGACATCGGCGCTTCTCGCGCCGTCGCACAGTATGCCATCGACAGCCTGGGACTCGAGGACGTCTCGCCCGAACAGCTGGTCAACCGGATTGCGGTGACGAACCCTTCGAGCACCGTGCTGCTCAAGGTGAGTGCGACCGGTGCGACGCCTGTAGCGGCACGGGACCTGGCTGAAGCGTGGTTGCGTGGCATAGCGGCGCAGATACAGACGATCGAGAACCCCGGGTCTGAAGCAGGTGCATCGACCGGGGTCGTCCAACTAGTGCCTCTGGACTCCGCTGTGTTACCGACCTCACCGACGTCGCCGAACACCCGTCTCGCCATTCTCGCGGGGCTTGTCGCGGGTCTCCTTCTCAGCCTGGCCTACGCGATCCTCCGGCATACCCTGGACCGACGCATTCGATCTGCAGAACTCGTAGAGAAGGAAACCGGGCTCTCCGTCATCGGCGCGATCCCGGTGGACCGTCGGTTTACGGATGACGATCGGCTTGTCTCGATGGACGGCGCTACGGATTACTCGAATTTGGGAGAGGACGACGCGGCGGTGGCCGAGGCGCTGCGCGAGGTGCGGACCAATCTGCAATTCATGGACGTCGACAACCCTCCGAGGGTGATCGTCGTGACGAGCCCGCTTCCCGGCGACGGAAAATCAACCACGATCGCGAACCTCGCTATCGCGCTTGCCGCCAGCGGTCAGCGGGTAATACTCGTTGACGCGGATCTGCGTCGGCCGACGGTTCATAAGACCTTCAATCTTGTCGGGGCAGCCGGCCTGACGGATGTCTTGGCCGGTCGGTCTGCCATCGCAGACGTTCTCCAGCCATGGGGTACGTCGGGGCGCCTGGCTATTCTGGCCTCCGGAAAGATTCCGCCAAATCCCAGCGAGCTTCTGGGCTCGGAGCGCATGCACAGTCTTCTCGCGGAGCTTTCGACGCACGCCATCGTCCTGATCGATGCACCGCCACTGATTCCGGTAACCGATGCCGCGATACTGACCCACAACACCGACGGGGCGCTGATCGTGGGCAGCGTTGGAAGGACGACCTACGAGGGCCTGAATAAGGCCCTGCAGAACCTCCAGAAAGCCAATGCCCGGCCGCTCGGCATCATCCTTAACCGCGTGCCCCGACGGGGTGGCGGATACGGGTATGGATACGGATACGGATACTCTTATCAGGCTCACGCTGACCAGCCAGAAACCCGGATCGAGGACGCGCCGCGGACCCTTGACGACGTCCACTCGACCCCCATCGCCAATTCGTTCAGGGGTGATCTGAACACCGCGGTTCGGGCGGACGCGGATGCAACTTTCGATAGCATCCTTTCGGACGGTGGCCTGACCGATGCGGGCGGCGCCCCGGGACACGGCCCGACTGAAGGGCTAGACAGAAGTGCGGCACCGCGGCTCCGATCGCGCCGGGACCTGCGACAGCAGATTCCGAAGTCCTGAGGGCATGCGACGCGCAGGCCACCTGGGAGATGATCGACGGCGGGAACCTAATGACGCGAATCGAGCTGGTGCGCGCCGGGCTCTAGGCGCGATCCCGTTTGTGCTGGGCCCTCGGAGATTCTGCTGCCGGTCGAGCTCCGTTGCCGTAGTAGCTGTACTCGGTACCCCCATAGGAATCCGGTCCCTTCGAGGGAAGCATGGTGACCACCACGCCAATGACCTTGCTGTCCGTCTGATTAAGGTTCCGGATGGCCGCTGTCAGCTGCGCCTTCCTCACTTTCCCTGCGGCCGCGACCACGATGGCCCCCGCGGTCAGACTGCTCAGCACCGCGGCGTCGGTAACCGGCAATAGTGGCGGCGAGTCCAGGAGCACGTAGTCGACTTGCTCGTTCAGGGCCGCCAATAGCTCGACCATGGCGTCCGATCCCAGGAGTTCACTCGGGTTCGGCGGCACGTCACCAGCAGGCAGAATGAATAATTCCTTCTCGCCCCAGCGCTGGAGGACGTCAGCGAGCGGAACGCGGCCGATGAGTACATCGGTCAGACCGACTGTCCCTTCAATGCCCATGTAGTCAGCCAGTCGGGGGAGGCGGAGGTCGGCATCGATCAACACCACCCGAGCGCCCGTCTCCGCCAAAGCGAGGGCCAGGTTGGCGGCGGTCGTGCTCTTACCTTCTCCAGATACCGACGAAGTTATGACGAAAGCACGCTGATCGCCGTTCACGTTCACGAACCGCAAGTTGGTACGCAAGCCTCGGAACGACTCCGCTCGGGGGCTACGGGGGTCGGCGTGGACGATCAGCGGGTGTGCGACGGAGTCCGCGTCGAAGGTCGTGCCCCCGAGTATCGGTACGTCGGTAACCGCCTCGACATCGTGGCGCCCATGTACCCGAGTATCGAGAACTGATCGCAGTATGGCCGCACCGGTGCCGATGATGAGTCCGAGAGCGGCGCCCAGAGCTATGTTCTGAGCGAGGTTGGGGCTGAAGGGCCGCGAGGGAGATATGGCTGGTTGAACCGTCTGCACCTTCACGAGGCTGGGGCCGCCGCCGAGAGGCTTCTCGAGGTCGTCCACGATCACCGTCTCGAAACTGCTCGCCGTGGCGTTGGCTATGTCGGCGGCCCGATTCGGATCAGTATCGACGACAGAGATGTCGATGATTACAGTGTTTGCGGCCGAGGTCGCCGTGATCTGTGATGCGAGTTCGCTCGGAGTGGTGGCTAGGCCCAGTTCTTGAATCACCGGTTCCAGTACGGACGGAGTGGATACCAGATCGAGATACGACCGCACCTTCTGCTGAGCATAGCTGTTGCCTGACACCAACTCCCCGGCGCTGGCGGTATCGGTGCTCTGAACCGAGACGAAGACCTTTGCCGCCGCTGAGTACTTGGGAATGGAAGCGATGACGAGCGCCGACCCGACGGCCACCCCCAATAGGAGCCCGACGACGATGTAGATCCAGCCTTTACGCAGCACCCAGATGTAGTCGTTCAAGGTCACTCGTTTGCTACCTCTCGTTGTCCACCGGTGCGATCGAGGACCCTGTCGTCAGCGCGATCAGGCCCTTCACCCTGCGTGCGATTCTTTCACACACATCTTCCGGTGCCGGCCTCGGCGGGCGTGACGCGCATGAGGTGTCCGGAACATCACGCTCGGAAACCTTGCGCACTGCACGACACAGAAGGTGAGATGTTCCCTTTCGAGGTCGAATCGAGAGCTGGGGAGGGACGAGGCGGTGGCTTTGCAGACGCTTCCATCCCGTGCCACTGGCGAACCATCCGATCATGCGGCTCCTTGATGCAGCGGTCGCCCCATGCCATCCGGCGCGTGTGACCCGGAGGGGTTCGGCGATACCGGTGCGGCCCCCGTGGTGTGTTCGCCTAGCACGGGGTGAGCAGTATCGGATGTCCTGCTAGGTGCCTCACGGCTGCGACCCGCCCGTGAGCTCCTTCACGGGCTCGTGGAGAGCGCTCGTCCCCAGCTCGGCTGCCTCCTCGTTGCGGAGAGCGGTCAGGGATAGTCCAACCAGCAACCAGACGAGGAAGCTCACGGCACCTTCCTGGAACGTGGGCAGAACTAACTGGCTCACGAGCGACGCGGCGAGAACCGCCGCACCGAGGAAGCCCAATGAGCTCTTGCTCGTCACGGACCGCCTAACGAGAACGAGCATCAAGATGACGAACAGTCCCAGCACGATGACTCCGGCTTCCAGGCCGATGAGGAGCCAGAAGCTTTCGACGTGGTAGGACTGCTCGTAATTGGCGGCTCGCGGGCCGACCAGGCCGAGGCCCACGCCGAAAGGGTTCTGGACGAGGGTTCTCAGACCCTCGTCCAAGCTCGAGGAGTGCCCACCCAGGGAAGGATCCCCACCGTCTCCGAGCTGGTTGGTTATGTACAGGCCGGCGCCCGCGAGCACCCCGATCGCCGCCAGCACCAGGAACGACACTGACAGCAGACTTGACCGGCTGTAGATGCTCCGAGCTGCGAGGACACATGCGAGAACGACTGCTCCGAGAAGGGCGCTTCTTGACCCCGACAGGATGATGGCCACCACCGGCAGGACGGACAACAGCATACGAACAGAACCACGGATACGCGGGAACAACCAGATCACGGCGAGCACACTCGCCATGACGACCGCCATCTCGTTGGGTGCGACGTAGGGACTGAATGCCCGCGGCCAGTTGCTTCCCGAGCTGAACAACGACGTGGGGAAGTCATCAGGGTTCGCGACCGGAAGCCGCCCGATGTCGAATAGCCACTCGAGGCCGCGTGTCCACGTCACTACTGCGACGGCGGCACTGATCTGTCCCATGACGAGCACCAGGGCGAGAATCCGGCGGACTGAGCCGACGTCCGCGATGGCCGGCACCGCGATCAAAAGGAGCAGAGGCTCATAGTCGTTTCGCCACCCGTAACTCGCCTGAAGAAAGTCGGGTGTGAAGATCGCTGACGCCATAGCCGAGACGACGGTGATGAAGACGAGGGCGACAACAGGCGCTGGCACCTGCTTCACCCGACCCGATATGAGGGCGACGAGGAGAATGCCGAGCAGGATGAAGTCTTTGGCCGCCCCGTAGAGCGTGGGAATGAAGGAGCCCTCTGTCACTTGCGAGACGAGACCGTTGAATGGCAGTAGGACGACAAGTGCATAGATCCCCGCGATGGGGAATCGCAACAGGACCGCGGTAGCGAACAAGACGACCGCTGCGATGAGGGTGTATTCGATACCGATGGCGATGACGATGAGGAAGAGTGCTGCCGCTCCAACCAGAGCTGTGATGACGCCGCTAGCCCCTCGTGATCTCACGGCCTCACCCCTTCTCTAGCGTCCCCCAATGACCATGGTAACGGCTAACGATCGCTGCGTCCGAAGAATCAATCTCCTTCCCGGAGCGGCGATCATTTCCCCAAAATGACCTTCAGATTAAGCTCGTGTGGCACTTGCGTAGGTTAGCGCGGGCGGGCTACTCGCGGCCGATAGGCTGGCTCGAGCGAAGACGGAGGGTCATCTGGTGGCACGCAGATCAGTCGCAATCATCGGCACACGAGGATATCCGAGCTACTACGGGGGTTTCGAGACCGCGGTGCGCCAGCTCGCGCCCTATCTTGCTGATGCCGGCTGGGATGTCACGGTTTATGGCAGGCGAGGGGCGACTGTCGACGCCGAAGCCAAACCCGGAGTCTCCACCAAGGTCACCTGGGGAGTCGAAGGAAAGTCGGTGAGCACGCTCAGCTACGGACTGAGTTCGACAATCGACGCGGCCCGCCGGAAGCCTGACGCGGCTCTGATCATGAATGTCGCGAACGGCCTCTGGCTACCTCTTTTGCGAGCCCGAGGGATCCCCACACTGATCAACGTGGACGGTATCGAATGGGATCGGGATAAGTGGGGGGGGCTTGCGAAACGGACCTTCATCGCCGGGGCGAAGTCGACAGCTCGATTCGGAGACCAGCTCGTCTACGACGCCGAGGAGATAGGCCGACGATGGCGGGCCGATTTTGGGGTCCGGCGCGGAGTCTTCATCCCTTACGGCGGCGACGTGCCCCAGGCTCTTCCTGTGGAGCCGGGCCTGGAACATCGACGGTACGTTCTGTTCGTTGCACGCTTCGTGCCAGAGAACACCACCTCAGAGTTCGTGGCGGCAGCCGAGGCCCTGGCGAGGGACACGAAAGTGGTCATCGTCGGATCCTCTGGATACGGAGGAGAGATCGAAGCATCCGTCAGGTCGCTGTCCGAACGAATGCCCAACGTTATATGGCTCGGACATATGCGAGATGACGCGCGGCTGAGTGCGCTCTGGCAACATGCCGGGGCGTATTTCCATGGGCACAGTGTGGGGGGCACAAATCCCGCTCTCGTTCAGGCAATGGCCTCCGGGGCGCCGGTGGTGGCGCGCGACACCCCGTACAACAGGGAAGTGCTCGCGGACTCCGGTGATTTCACCGCCCCGACACCCGCTGCCATCGAATCGGCCCTCCGCTCCGTGCTGAGCTCGGCGTCGAGACAGGAAAAGCTGAGCAGCAAGGCCGTGGCTCGCGCAGTCGAGCAGTATTCGTGGGCCCAGGTGAACGCCGGCTACGAGCGCGCGCTGGTGGACATCATCGAGGCGAAGCACCGATGAAGGTGCTCCTGGCGCATCCGGGCAGCGAGCTCTACGGTAGCGACCGTATGGCGGTCGCCGCTGTCGCAGCGCTCGTCGAAGCGGGGCACGTCGTCACCGTGGTCATCCCCGACCACGGGCCACTCCGTGGTCTCCTGGTGGAGGCGGGTGCCGCGGTAGAGGTAGTTGAGCTTCCGGTGCTGCGCAAGGCGCTGCTTCACCCACGGCCGCTCGCCGGCCTTCTCGCCCGGATGCCGAGGACACTCACGCTCGCCCGACGGATCATCGTGAAGAGGCAGATCGACGTCGTCTATGCGAACACGATCACGCAACCCTGGTGGCTCGTTGCAGCCCGTCTGTCAGGCCGCGCAGCTCTCGTTCATGTTCGAGAGGCGGAGACCGAAGTCCCGGTCATCGCTCAGCGACTACTTTTGGCGCCCTTAACGCTTGCGCATCTGGCGATCGCCAACTCGGAGTCGACGAAGCAGCACGTCGTGCAGCGCGGTTTCCGGATGGGCGCGAAGACTCGTGTGGTGTACAACGGTAAGGAGTGGAGCTCCTATTTCCGCTCGTCCTTCGCTGGAATCAGTGCCAAGCCGCAGTTGCTGTTCGTCGGTCGCCTTAGCCCGCGGAAGGGGCCGGATGTCGCCATCCGTTCGCTCGCCCTGCTTCTGGCGCGTGGAGTGGACGCGCGACTCACGATCGTCGGCTCAATCTTTCCCGGTTATGAGTGGTACGACGCCGAACTGCGAAAGCTTGCCGACGAGAGCGGCGTGAGTGATCGTGTCGAATTCGCCGGGTTCACCTCCGACGCGGCTCCGTATTTCGCTCGTGCAGATGTGATCGTGGTGCCTTCGCGAATCGAGCCGTTCGGCACGGTCGCGGCCGAGGGGATGGCTGCGGAACGGCCCACGGTCGTCTCGGAGGTTCAGGGCCTCGTGGAGATCGTCCATCGTGATGAGGTGGGTCTCACCTTTCCCGTCGGCGACCCCGAAAAGCTCGCCGATGTGCTCGAGAGGATCATCGGCGACCCAGAGCTGGCGCGTCGAGTGGCCGAGGAGGGCAGACGAAGCGTTCTCGAGCGGTTCTCGACTGAGGCCTACTCCCGAGGGATCGTGAGTGCCGTGGCCGAAGCATGTGCCCTCCGTAGCGGGCGCCGACAGAAGGACCGCACGTGAGTCCCATGGTAGCCACGTCCGTGATCGTCGTGACCTACAACTCCCGGAACGACATCGAAGCGAGCCTCGAACAACTTTCGACCGGCGAGGGGATTGAGGTCGTCGTGGTGGACAACGCTTCTTCCGACGGCACCCAGGTCCTGCTACAAGACCTCCACGGACGAGGACTCATCGACCAGCTCGTCCTGTCCCCCAGCAACGACGGATTCGCCAAGGCGGTCAACGAAGGGATTCGCAGGTCCGTTGGCAGAGACATCTTCCTGCTGAATCCCGACGCTCAGATCGATGGCAAGGGAGTCGAGAGCCTGCGGGATGCGATACGAGCCGATTCGTCGATCGGTATCATCGCGCCTCTCGTAGAGAGCGGACCGACCGTCGCCGTGATGGCAGCCGGGCGTCAGCCGACGCTTTGGCCGCTGTTCACACATTTCACCGGTCTGGCACGGGCGTTCCCACGATGGAAGCTGATGCGCGGACGCCACCTCTTCATGCGGCATCACTCTCGCGACCGGCAGGACGTCGAGTGGGTGTCGGGATGTGCTCTCTACGTTTCTGAGCGCGCTGTGAAGGAAGTGGGCTTGTTGTCCGAACGATGGTTCATGTACGGAGAGGATATCGAGTTCGCCCACCGGGTCCTCAAGGCGGGCTTCCGTGTAGTGGTCACTCCCGAGGTGAAGGCCACTCACCTCATTGGTTCGTCCGTGAACAAGGCGGGCGGCCGGGTGTCTACCATGTGGGCGGAGAACACCTATGACTACTACGTCCGAGAGTTCGGTGCGGGGCCCGTGCGTCGGACGATCTGGCGCATTATCTTCAGCGCTGGTCTGGTGTCGAGGGCGCTCCTGTTTCGGGTCCGTGGTCTCAGGAAGCCTGAGCTGCGGGGGGAGTACCGCGGTCGCGCGGAGCGTTTCGAGCGATTCGCGTGGTCGGTTTGGCGCAAGGGCCATGACGGAGTCTGAAGCCGATACGCGATTCGGCCGTATCTCGCGTCGTACAGTACTTGCAAGTCTCCCAGCCAGCGCTTTGGTCGGCGGGTTCGCAGGTGGTGCGATCGGGCAGTCGGTGAACGGGGGCGGGACTCTCGGCGCCAGGGTGGAGCCCGCGACGACGACCGGGTCTCCGCTCTCTCGTGCGCGCTCGTTCTCTGACGCCCATTCGTTCGGGATCGTGGGCGATGGCACCACTGATCAGGCGGCGGCGCTGAACGCAATGATCAGTGACGTTCCAGACGGTCACGATGTCCTCCTTCCCGCCGGCGAGTACGTCGTCGGGAGCCGCCTGCGACTACGGTCGGGCATCAATCTCATCGGGTCGGGAGCCGGCTCGACCACCCTGCGTCTTCTCGACGAGGCGGAACCGACTTTCGTTCTCCTGTCCGGCGAGGCAGGGATTCGCATCTCCGGTATCGCCTTCGACGGTGGCCAGAACGACTTGGCGGTCTCCCTGCAGGTCGACGGTTGCACCGATATCGTGATAGAAGATTGCACGTTCACGAGGATGGGCCATGCAGTCCATCTGTATTCATCGACCACCGCATCCTGCTCCGGGATCACTGTACGCAACAATCGTTTCTCTCTGATTGAGGACTTCGCCGTCCGCGTCACGGAAGGGGTGAGCTCGGTCCTGATCGAGAACAACACGGTCGCCGACGTGTCCAAGGGAGAAGCCCCCTCTCCCGCAGCTTTCTACATCCGCGGTGTCGACGTGACAGTCGTCGGCAACACAGTCGAGTCCTCTGCGGACACCGGTGTTCTAGTCGCTGGGCCGGAGACCAGGAACGTCACCGTCGTCGGGAACCGGATGCGAACGACGCTGGTGACAGTTTTCCTCGGCAGCGGGGCGAGCCACGGCACGATCGTCGGCAACACCTTGTTCTCGGAGCGGGATTTCGGCGTGCACCTGTTCGACCGCGAGGGCGGCTCCATCAGCACGATCGTGTCGCAGAACCATCTGCTCTCATCCGGAAAATCTGGCGTCCAAGTTGAAGGGGTGAGCGATTTTATCATTTCCTCGAATTTGATCTCGGATCCGGGAACTCGCACCGGTCAGAAGGTCCAGTGGCGCTGCGGCGTGACTCTCACATCCACTGACGGGGGTGGTGCCGCCTCGTTCGTGGTGTCGGGGAACATCATCCTGAGCGAAGACTCCTCTTCGCAGATGAATTACGGCATCCTCGTCACAGGTGCGGCGGAGGGGGCGCATATCGTGTCGAATGTCGTTCGGGGGGCGCTCGCGGAAGGGGTTCGTCTCGAACAAGACCTGCGTGCTCCGTACTACGTCGAAACCGATGACGCGATCATCACCTCGCGAACGGTGTCGACTCGACGCTAGTTTAAGGTGAAGTAGCGACTCACCACTGATGACCGGGTATCCGAGCCCATGGTCTGTATGCGCAGGACATAGGCGCCGGCCACGGCCCAGTCGCCGTTCGATTTGCGGCCATCCCAGGTGATAACTCGAGGGCCCGACACGTAGGCCTGGTTGGTTGCCAGGGTCCGGATCAGAGTGCCGGCCGAGGTATAGATCTGCACGGTGAGAACCGACCGGTCGCCAGCAATCAACGACAGCGCGACCGGGGAGTTCGTGGGCCCGATCACCGGCGTCACTGCCGGCGCCGAGATGACGAATTTCGGCGTCGGGCTGATGGTGACACTTGCCTGCGCGCTCGTGACTGTCAACCCAGTGACCGATCCCCGGTCGTAGACGTAGGCGGTCGAGTTGGGCACGCTCAATTTGCCGTCGCGAGCGATGATCGCGTAGACAGCCTGGGTGACATACCCGCGGCCGATGAAGACTCCGCCACGTGTGGCGACGCCGTAGTGCGCGGTCAGGTCGTCGAGGATGAACTGACCCGACGGCAAACCGGAACCGCTCGACCTGTAGAAATGCATGTCTTTGACGCTGATCGGGTAGTTGACCACCCCGTCGTTGTTGCCACCCGCGTGGGAATAGTTGGGATTCATCCCGTCGAGGTAGAAGACCAACCTGCTCCATTTCGCGGTGCCGATGTTGCCGATCTTCGCCTCGAAGGTCTCGCCGGTCGCATCGGCAAACTTCAGCATCGCGACGGTGTTGCTGTTGTCGCCGTAGGCCCACACCGACAGTGCGGTCGGCGAACCCGGAACCGGGGTGTTGAGTGTGAGCTGGCCTCCGGTAGCGGTCGACGCGCTGTAGTTGTACTTCACGGACACGGCTCCTGCGCCGCCGAGCCGCCCGGACGAGACGGCTATCGTAGTCGATCCACCCGTTCCCAGGGATGATGCCCGCATGCCCGTCGTCGTGGCGAAATCGTTGAGGAGCGTGGACGTTCCTGAGGAACTCGGATTAACCGTTCCGGAGGAAACGGTCTGCACCGTGGCTGCTCCAAAGCGGGACAGGGCCGTGTAAGCAGGCTTTAGCCGCCCGGTGCGCTCGACTAAGCCATAGTTGTCGATCGAACTGGTCGACGTCCCCGTCTCGCGGAGGTTGAACCACATGACACCTCGTATGCCGTGGGTTGCCGTATCGATCATCAGACGCGACAGGTACTGAGCCTGCTGCTCCTCTGTCACCTTGGTTGCACACGATCCGCAACTCGTCCAGCCGATCTCTGTGATCCACAGCGTTCGACCAGGCAGCTTGCGAGCCATGAAGGTCTCCGCTGTGCTGATCCAGGTATCGATGATGCTGGGCTCCGGGGCGCCCGCCACGTACATGTGCATGGCGACTCCATCGAAGGAGTTCGCAGCGCCGCTGTTGATTACGGAATTCACGAAGGATTCCGGGAACCCGTTGGCGAGGCCGCCAATCAGGACTGTGGAGTTTGGTTGGATAGATTTGATCGTCTGGTAGCTCGCTGTGAGCAATGCGGCATACTGACTCGCATCCGGGGCCGGCATCCAATACTTGTCCAGATTCGGCTCGTTCCACACCTCCCAGACGGTCACACTGTCCTTGTACCGCTCAACGGTCCGAGCGACGTAGTTCTCCCAGTCAGCTGTGCTCTGAGGCGCGTAGTACCGGATGGTCGACGCATCGGTGCCCGCGGGGGCAGAAGACGCCCAGTCGGCCGTATAGACGAGCTTGCCGACGATCTCGACGTTCCTGCCCTTGGCCACGGCGACTGCCTGATCGAACTTCGCCCATTCGAAATAACCTCTCCTCGGCTCGATCCGGTTCCATTCGAACTCTTCCCGGGCGTAGTGAACGTAGGCATCCTCCATGAGTTTCGCTTCGGCGTCGGCGCTCGCGATCGATCCGTAGGTGGTCATCGAGCTGTTGACTCCCAAGTTCGCGGAAGAGGCGGCAACGCTAGTCCGCGCGGTGACGCCTGCGAAGTAGGGCACACCCGTGTTCGTCGCTGACGTGAGGACCCCATCGGCCGTCGTGTCGTAGTCGAGTCTTGCGGAGACGTTTCCCTGGAAGAGTTTTCCGTCAGCGGTCTTCCCGTCCCAGGCGACCGTCGTCGTCGTGGCGGCGGAAACGGTCCCGTCGAAGGTCCGGCTACTGCCAGCGGAGTCCTTCAGCGTCAGCCTGAAGTCTCCGGGTGTCGCGGCGGGGATGGAGATGGTCGTGGTTTGGCCTGCTGCGGCGGAGAAATACTTGGGCTGAGAGCTCGGTAGAGCCCAGCCGTCACCGACCGTTCGCAGGTTGTCGACGATGACTTTACCTGTCGCAGCTTGGCTACCGTTCCTCACGATGGCCAGTCGATATAGTGCGACCGGCGCGTCGAGCACACCGTCCCCGTTCCCGCCGGAGGCGGCCGTCGGGGCCGACTTCAGGTCCACCGTCGCAGTCGTCCACGTCGTATTGCTGATATTCCCTACGCGGTAATAGAGGATTTCTCCCGTTGAGTCCTGGATACGCAGGTAGAGGGTGTTGAACGTGCCATCCCCCTTGTAATCCAACTTCAGAGCGCCGTAGGCCTTTGGCGCCCATGTCAAAGGGGTGAATTGACGTCCGATCTCCGCGCTGCCCCCCGCTAGGTTGTAGTCGATGTCCAGCGCCCCAGTTCCCTGGGTCAGGTCAGCAGAATCCCCTGGCGTGACGGAACCCAGAGCTGGGACCCAGGATGCCGCTCCGTCATCGAACGACTCGGCGAGCTGTGACGATGCAACGAGCTCGGCCACGGTCATGAGCAGCGGGGTTCCGATCTGTGTCGGCGTCACCACCGAACCGTCGGGGATCGTGTCGTAGGCGAGCGCGGCCGAGATGTCACCGAGGAACGCGGCTCCATCGTCCGCCTTGCCGTCCCAGCTCACGGTCGCGTCGGAGACGCCGTCCGAACTGCCGGTGAGGGCCCGCCTGTGCCCGTGCGAGTCTTTCACGGTGACTTCGAAGTCCCCAGCGGTCGCGGCCGGCACCGTGATGGTCGCCGGTTCGCTCGATTCAAGGGAGAAGTACGAAGGGGCCGCCGTCGGGACTCCCCAGCCGTCGCCGACCGTACGGAGATTGTCCAGGAGCACCGACCCGGCCGCGGGTTCGCTGCCGTTGCGCACGACGACGAAGCGATAGAGCGAGATCGGCGCGTCGAGGACGTTATCCGCATTGCCGTCGGACGTGGCGGCCGCAGGGGTTTGAAGATTGACGGTCGCCGTTGTCCAGGTTCTCGAATTCAGGTTTCCGACCCGGTAGTAGAGAATCTCGCCGGTGGCGTCTCGGAGCCTGAGGTAGAGCGTGTTGAACGTGCCGTCTCCCTTGTAGTCCAGACGGAGGGCACTGTAGGCCGTCGGAGGCAACAACGGCGGTGACGTCGACCACCCGGCCTCTGCAGCGCCCCCGCTGAGATCATAGGCGAGTTCGAGGGAAGTGAGTCCTTCCGTCTTGTCGCCTGAGGTGCTCGGGACGACAGTTCCTTTCGCCGCCCACCAGGCTTCGCTTCCGCCCTCGAAGCCTTCAGCCAATGACACGGTAGAAGCGCCTTGCGGATCGGCTTCGGCAACCGTGACGAGCAGGGGAGTTCCGACAACCGTCGGTGAAGCCACGACACCGTCCGGGACGGAATCGTACGACAATACGGCGCCGACATCACCCACGAATTCGGTGCCATCGTCGGCTCTACCGTTCCAGCCAACTGTCTGCAGGCCCGCCTCGCTCGCCGCTCCGATGACTTCACGCGTATGCCCGTTCGAGTCGCTCAGCCGGACGGCGTAATCTCCGGACGTGCCGGCGGTGAAGGTTATTGAAGCGCTCTCGCCGAGGGCAGGGGCGAAGTAATCAGGGTCGGCGACGGCCGGAGTCCAGTCCTCCCCAACGACCCGGAGATTGTCGATCGTGACCGCCCCGGTCGCCGGCTGTGTGCCGTTGCGCACCACGACGAATCGATACAGGGACAGTGGGGCGTCGAGTATCCCGTTACTGTTCCCTCCCGTGGCTGCGGCTGCGGCGGCTCGGAGGTTGACCGTCGCCGTGGACCACGACTTCACGTTCAGATTGCCGACGCGATAATAGAGCACCTCACCGGTCGAATCACGCAGCCGCAGGTAGAGCGTGTTGTAGGTTCCGTCGCCCTTGTAATCCAGCTTCAGCGCGTGATAGGCCTTCGCCTCGAACGGGGTCGCAGACGCCGGACGGCTGACCTCGACGCTACCCGCTGTCAGGTCATAGGCCAACGCGAGTGAGGAGATGCCCTGTGTGACATCGTCCGAGGTGCTCGGCGTAACAGTGCCTTTCGAGGGGGTCCATGACGCGGCTCCGTCGTCGAACGTCTCGGCCACGCTCTCGATCGGCGCGGCCCGTGCCGGGGATTGCCAGAACGGACTGACCACCCCGCCCACCACGGCCAGAGTAGCGAGCAATGCGATGGACCAATTTACGGTACGACGAACGTGCATGTTCTCCCCAAAAGAACCTGCCGATGTGCGACTTCCACCAATGCACCCAAAGCGTGGCGGAAACTCACCAGATCCGAACACCGGCTAGGGCCATTACACCACAGGACGATCGGCCGGAGTGCGCTTATCGGTACACTGGAGGCGCCGGGATCGCCCGGTGGCCCCGACGAGGTTGTTGTAGCGACTCGATCAGCAGTGAGGAGCCTTGGTGAGCGGCAGACCCACCGTTTCCGTCGTGATCCCGACGATAGGCCGTGATCATGTCGTTAGTGCCGTGAACTCGGCGCTGAGTCAGACGGAGCCGGTGCTGGAGGTGCTCGTCGTAGCAGACACGGATGCGGATTTCGTATTGCCCGAGGATCCACGAGTGCGGCTGCTGCGGGTAGGCCCTTTCGCCGGTGGCAATACCGCCAGACAGGCGGGGGTCGATGCTGCTCGCGGTGACGTCATCGGTCTTCTCGATGACGATGACGACTGGCTTCCCGACAAGCTGGAGAAGCAGCTCGATGCGGTGCAGCGTCAGGACGCCGCTACTTGGATTGCTACATCCCGGGTGCGGATGCAGCGCTCCCCGACGGAATCGCTTGTTCAGCCGAAGCTGCCGCTGGTCCCGGGTCAGAACCTCGTGCACTACATGTTCCGGAAATCGTCACCCCGCGCCGGTCACGGGTTCATCCAGGCGTCCACCCTGCTCTTCCCGAAAAGTCTCGCAACAGAGGTGCCCTTCGATCGCCGGTTGCGCTTTCATCAAGACATCAGCTGGCTCGTCGACGTGGTCGCCGCTCACCCGGAGGTCGTGGTCGTGCAGGTGTGGGAGCCTCTGGTGACGTACTTCTCGTCAGCCGGATCCGTCTCCAAGAAGATCGATCCCCCCGCGTCAATCGCCTGGGCGCGAAAGCGCCTTGCGGCTGACCGACGGACGATGGGTGACTTCATCTTGACTCAGTCCCTAGGTTTTGCGCGCCGGAACGGTTCCACGATTTCCATGCTCCGCGTCCTGGCGAGCGGCCTGCGGCACGGTCGACCAAGCGGTAGCGCCGTGATCTACGCCCTCGGCGCCACCGTGAAGGCCGCGGTGGGACGATGAGTCAACCGCGTCGAGTGGTCGTCACGGTGGCGACGTACAAACGGCCAGCTCTTTTGGGAGAACTGCTCGCATCGTTGGCGGCCATCAGCGACGAGTCACCCTTCTCGATCATTGTGATCGACAACGATCCCGACGGGTCCGGTGAGGCTGCCGTCGTTAGTTCGGGCCTGTCCGTCTCCTACAGCGTCGAGCCGACCCCAGGAATCGTTGCAGCCAGAAATGCCGCCCTCGAGCAGGTGCGTGATGACACCACCGATATCGTCTTCGTGGACGACGACGAGACCGTTCCGCGGGGGTGGCTGGTCGAGCTGCTGCGCGTCCGCGATCTCTATGGAGCCGAGATCGTCTGCGGTCCTGTCGAGTCGGTCTTCCCGGAGGGAAGCCCGTCCTGGATCGAGAAGGGCGGATACATTCAGAGATCGAATGAGACGGAGGGACTCACCGACCGAGCGCCCGCGACGAACAACACCCTGGTCTCGATGGCTCCAATCCGAGCACTCGGTCTTCGGTTCGATCAGAGCTTCTCTGAAACAGGTGGAAGCGACACCCACTTCTTCCGCTCGCTGACCCGGAGCGGCGTCTCGGTGGCGTGGGCGCCTGGTGCAGCGGTCTCCGAGGTGGTTCCCATAAACCGCCTGACCTTCCGATGGGTCATGCGCCGCTACATCCGGATCAACAACGTGTCCGGTCGGCTCATGCTCGACGACATCTCGCGCGCTCACCTTGCTTTCAAGGCGGTTCTGAGCATCGCCTACGGAATTCCCCGAACCCTCTTCGCGCTCATCCGGGGAAAGGGGCTCCGCCTGGCCGACACCCGGTACATCACCCGGGGAATCGGTTGGTTGGGGGCAGCAAGCGACCGGCTCGTGCGGGAATACCGGCGAACGACCCCCAGCTGACCATCGGTCACTTCTCTCGGCGCCTCCGAATAATTCCTCTCACAGTCGACAACTGGCGGCGGTAGGACGGAACGGCGGCCACGATCACGGCCGTGTAGGCGAACACCGCCGCGAAGCCCACAAGGAGAGCGAGTACTGCTGACGACACGGCTGCCGTAACGGTGAACCCGATTGCGACAACCGGCGTTCCTACAAACAGGACGAGGAGGAGGCCCGACCGGATGAGCGACCCGGTTGGCAACCCGGACACGCGCCCTGCCCACCACATCTGGATGAACCAGAAGACGAAATACCCCACGGAGCAACCGACGGCGACTCCGACACCGCCCCAAGGTACTCCGGTGAGGATGGCTACCACGACCAAGGGCTGCGAGATCAAGTAGATCTTGAACTGCTTGCCCGTCAGGCCGAGCGCGACGAAGATCCAGTACGGGACCTGGCCCATCGCCCGGAAGATGCCAGATACAGCCAGAGCTTGAAGGATCGGTACGACCGGCAGCCAAGCATCGCCCAGTACCACCAAGATGACGGGGGACGCTAGCCCGATCAGGCTCGCGTAAAATGCGCAGGCTAGCGTCACGGTGAAGAACTGCCCCGATCTGAGGTAGCGCAGGAACTGTTCGCGATCATCCTGGATCCTGGCCAGGATGGGGATAGCGACCCGCGATAGCGGGGCGGTGAGCTGGTTCAGCGGCAGGACGATGAGCTGGTACGCCCGGCTGTAAAAGCCGAGCGTCCCAGATCCGTAGAAGACGCCGAGCACCACATTGTCGATATTCTTCGCCACGTAGGCCAGGCCCTGCGTGCCGGCCAGCGCCCCACCAAAGCGAAGAAAGCGCCGGATTGAGACATTGAATCGAGGTGGTCCCGGTAGCCATCGCGCCAGGAGCACGTCGAGAAAGAGGGCGACGACGGCGACCGTCACGGCCTGCGCAACGAGGGCCCAGTAACCGCTTCCGATCACGGCGAGCCAGATGGCGACGCCCAACCCCAGCGCCTGAGGGAGGGCTTCCGAGAGTCCGAGCGTCATGAAGCGCAGATCCCGATTGATCTGGGCCTTGAACTGGCTTGCCACCCCGTTGATGAGGAACGTCACGGCAAGGACTTGCGTTATCGCAACGAGTTCCCTCTGGTCATAGAGCGCGGCTATGGCCCACGACGATCCGAAGACTACGGACGCCAGCACGACTCCTGTCACCGTGTTCGCCCAGAACAGGTTCGACTTCTCTGAACTGCTGAGTGTCCGCGCCTGAACCGCTGCGACCGAGAGGCCGAGATCCCGCAGTAATTCCCCGATGCCGATCACGGCGGTCACCATCGCCAGCAGCCCGTAGTCGGCCGGCGAGAGAAGTCGCGCCAGGACCACGATCGAGACGCCGAGCAGCCCGATTCTTATTGCCTGCCACAGGAGTGTGGCGCTCACCCCACCGAGGGCGCGACGCCCGAGCGAGTCAGTCAAGCTCGGAAGCGGCTGAGGGCCGAAGGACGAGAGCCTCGGCGGACAGGGCGCGCACCCTGTCGCGGGCCCGTTCGACCGCGCGACCGAGTTCACTGCCACGGCCCGACTGCTCCATCATCCTGCTGACCAGCTCAGCGGACGAGGATCCGACGGTGAGTATGGACAGCTTCTCGTAGCCGATAGCGTCGAAGTGCCGCCCCACCTTGATGTCCGGCTCGTCGGTGAGGTTGATCGGTACCGCACCCTCCGTGGCTCCGATGATCAGGACGTGCAAGCGGTCACTGACCACAACCGCAGCCCGGCGGAACAGGATGCGAAGCTTCTCCTCCTGTTGGGCGTGGGTCACCCCCGCCTCCCAGAGCAGAGCAGTTCCGCCGAGTTGTTCTGCGAGCTCGGCGGTCCGTTCGTCGTCACGGCCGACCTGGGTGACGACTGCGACTTTCAGGCCCTTTTGGTCGGCGAAGAGACGGATCGCCGTGACCGTTTCATCAGCCAAGGTCGGTCTGTCACCGCGATAAGAGACCAGGAGCAAGTCACGTTCCTGGTCGCCACCTGCACCCGGGGCGCTCTCGAATCCCCAGTCGGGCATGACCCCGCCGAGCCCGAAGGCGCGCGCGCTGGCTGAATCCCGCCAGAGGACCGAATTCGACAGCCGGTAGAGTCGGCGGAATTTTGGTGTGAGTTCCTCGTTCGAGGCCCTCTGCCCGATGCCCAGGCGGAGCACGCGGCCACCCCGAGCTCTAATCGCAATGATCACCGGAAGCAGAGCGCGCTGACCCTGATAGATGTCCTCGGTGAGCAGTACTTCGCCCGGCTTATCCACAAACCACGTCGGTCGACGGAGAACGGATTTGAGTGCAGCGACCTTCCACTGCTTCATGTCGCGGTAGACGCGGTCGTTTTTCCCAAGCTTCAACGCGGCGATGAAGTCTTTGCTCGAATCTGCAAGGTAGATGTGAAGCTCTCCTGCTTCCCGGAGGCGGTCGAACATCGCACGTCGGAGTACCACGTCACCGATGTTGTCTTCTTGCCCCGTCCCACGAACGAAGATCCGCCTGCTCATTGAAGTCCCGCCATCCTCATCGGAGTCCCGGCATACCCGACCCGGCCCACACCCGCGTCCCCGTACGAGTATCCCATTGCGGCCGAGGGCTTCGGAACCGGTCGCCGATGTTGGGAACGGGCTGGATCGAAAGTTTTTGCAGCGATCACCCATCGATCGCTCGGAACCAGGGTCCTCGAGCCCTGTATTCGACCGCCGTGGGAGGATCATCGACGATGCAACCGCACACTGCCCGCAAAGAACTGGCGGCGGATCGGATCTCGCCGTGGGAGATCATCGCCCCGTTGTATACAACAAGGGTAAACTCGACCAGGTGAGCACAAAGAGCGTGGATGTCGTCCTAATCGGTGGTGGCATCATGAGTGCCACGCTCGGAACGATGATCAAGCGGCTGCAGCCGGACTGGTCCATCGTCATCTTCGAGCAGCTGAGCGCGGTCGCGCAGGAGAGCTCGAACCCGTGGAACAATGCCGGTACCGGCCATGCCGCCCTGGCCGAGCTGAATTACATGCCCGAGGCGCCCGACGGATCACTCGAGACGTCGCGCGCGGTCAAGATCAATGAGCAGTTCCAGGTGAGCCGGCAGTTCTGGGCGTCCCTCGTCGCCGACGGGGTGCTCCCGCACCCGGAGACGTTCATCAACCCCACCCCGCACATGACCTTTGTGCGCGGCGCCGACAACGTCGACTACCTCCGACGCCGCTACGAGCTTCTGCGCGACGAGCCGCTGTTCAAGGGCATCGAGTTCAGCGATGACCCGAAGGTCATCTACGGCTGGGCTCCGTTGCTAGTGAGGGACCGGCAGAAGGGTGAGAAGATCGCCGCCACCCGAATCGACTCCGGTACCGATGTCGACTTCGGTGCGCTCACCCAGCAGCTCTTCGACTACCTGGTGTCCCAGGGAGCGGACCTGCGCCTGGAGACCCAGGTGACGAACTTGAAGAAAGTCAAGAAGGATGGCAGCTGGGACATCTCGTTGCGCGAGCGTGTCGGCACGACGCCGTACGGCATGAATGCCCGCTTCGTCTTCGTGGGGGCGGGTGGGCATGCACTTCCCCTGCTGCAGAAGTCAGGGATTCCTGAAATCAAGGGTTTCGGCGGATTCCCTATCAGCGGACAGTTCTTCCGCACCGACAACCCGGAGGTCGTGGCCCAGCATCAGGCCAAGGTGTACGGGAAGGCGGCGGTGGGCGCCCCACCCATGTCGGTTCCCCATCTGGACACCCGGGTGGTCGACGGCCAGTCGTCTCTGCTGTTCGGGCCCTACGCGGGTTTCAGCCCGAAATTCTTGAAGCAGGGATCTTGGCTCGACCTGCCAGCCTCGATCAGGTTGCACAACCTCGGCCCGATGCTCGCCGTAGCTCGCGACAACTTCGACCTGATGAAGTACCTGGTCGGCGAACTGCTCGCCAGCAAGAAGAAGAAGCTCGACGCGCTGCGTGAATTCATGCCCACCGCCCGAGCTGAGGACTGGTACCTCATCACGGCCGGTCAGCGGGTTCAGGTCATGAAGAAGGACTCCAAACGCGGTGGGGTGCTCCAGTTCGGCACCGAGATCGTCACCTCCGCCGACGGCTCGATCGCGGGACTCCTGGGAGCGTCGCCGGGTGCGTCGACCGCCGTGCCGATCATGGTCGATCTGCTCAAGCGGTGCTTCCCCGAGCAGTACGGCCGGTGGGAGAAGACGCTCAAGAAGATGATCCCGTCGTTCGGAGCGTCCTTGAACTCCGACCCACGTGCAGCCGACAAGACGCTGAGCGCGACGGCGAAAGCACTCGTGCTGACCCGCTGAGGGTCCACCCACGGGGCGTTCGGCACGTAGAACGACCGGTTGATCGCAGGATTGACGTGGTTGCACACCTGTCGGGTACGATCCCACTAGCTGAATCGACGCCGTAACGACCCGCTTGCGTTCGTCGATCCCAGCGTCGGGCGGTGACGTCCGCAATGAGCCCCGAAGGTCGACCCCGATGCCCAGATCGTCGCGACGAACCCATCGTCCCCATGACTCGTCGTCCAGCAAGACGCGGATGAGACGCCACTACGGCTTTCCCGAGCCCGTCGTGCCGAACAGCGAGAGCCGCGAACTGACGCCGGAGGCGCCGCCGCGCCATCCCGTCAGACGAGACGTGCAAGGATTGCGCGCTCTCGCCGTCGTCGCTGTCATCCTGAACCACCTCACCGGTTGGCCCGTGGGTGGTTTCATCGGTGTGGACGTCTTCTTCGTGCTGAGCGGGTATCTCATCACCGGGTTGCTGCTCCGGGAGCACGAGCGGTCCGGCACCATCTCCTTCTCGGGATTCTACAAACGACGTATCAAGCGGATCATGCCGGCGGCGGTTCTCGTGCTGCTCGCCACCGTGCTCGCATCCTGGGTCCTGACGCCAGGCGTGCGATTCCTGCAGACCCTCACCGACTCGTTCTGGTCGCTGCTCTTCGTCTCGAACTGGAATCTCGCCCTCCAGGGCGCAGACTACTTCCAGCAGGACCTGATCCCGTCGCCGGTGCAGCACTACTGGTCACTGGCCGTCGAGGAGCAGTTCTACCTAGTCTGGCCGTGGCTGATGCTCGGGGTGTTGGCGCTCGGCGTCAAGCTCTTCTCCTGGAGTACGGGCCGCCGTCGGCTCGCGGTGGGCCTCACGATCGGAGTCGTCTCCGCCGGCTCGTTCGGATACGCGCTCTTCCTGACCGCGACCGACGTCAACCTGGCATACTTCAGCTCCGTCGATCGAGCGTGGGAGCTCGGGGTCGGAGCCCTCGTCGCCGTGTTCGGCACGTACTTCCAAACGAAGAGCGTCGTTCTCAGGACCGTACTCAGCTGGCTGGGCTTCCTGACGATCGTCGCCGCCTGCTTCGTGGTCGATCCCGCTGCGGGATTCCCGGCTCCGCTCGCAGCGCTTCCCGTCCTCGCGACCGCGATGGTGCTGCTGGCGGGCGAGCACGGCACCCAGCCTTACTTGTGGCCCCTGACCAACCCGGCGAGTCGCTACGTCGGCGACATCTCCTACTCGCTCTATCTCTGGCACTTCCCGGTACTCATCATGCTGCTCGCAGTCATGCCGGGAGACAGCGTGCTTTATTACGCCGTCGCCGCTGGGCTCATCGTGGCTCTCAGCGTGCTCTCGTACCACCTGGTGGAGGATCCTATCCGGCGGTCAGGATGGCTGTCCTCGAAGACTCTGTCATCGAGGGAGCGTCGCCGCCGCCGCAAGAAGCGCCAGAAGTTCCTCCGCTCGACTCTTCCGAAGATCGCCCTGGCCGCGGTGCTGGTCGGTGCGACGACGGCTGTCGTCGTGGTCGCCCTGAACCCCGGCGGGCACCAGCAGGCTCAGGTTGCGGAAGACGGCAGTCCGGTCATCCCGGCAGGCGAGGACGGCCCGATCGTCAGCGATGCGGTGCGGTGTCGCGGAGCAGCGATCATGGATCCGCAATCCGGCTGCTCCGGGGTCGACCTCGGAGACCAGCTCGATCCCGCTCCCGCCTATGCCGCGACCGACAAGCTGCAGATCCGAGGCAAGGAGCTGTGCTGGATCAACCTCACCGGTTCGCTGACGAGTTGCCACTACGGGAACGCTCCCGAGGACGCGACCAAGATCGCGATCGTCGGGGACAGCCATGCGCAGTCGCTGATGGCGGCCATCATCCCGGAGTCCGGGAAGAACAACTGGTCGTTGAACGCCTACACCGGTGATGGATGCATCCTCTCGACCAGGGCGACGTCGACGTGCGGTGACATGCAGCCCAAGATCCTCGAGAAGGTGGCGTCGGGGGACTACGACGTGGTGATCACCACGTCTTCTCGCGCCAAGACCTATGACCCCGAAGCGGCCGCCGAGGCGTACCGTCAGGTGCTCGCGTCGGGTACGCGTCTCATCGTCTTCGCTGACGTTCCCGGAGCCTCCGAGGAGTCGATCCTCTGCTACCAGAGAGTCGGGTTCGACGTGAGGAACAACGACTGCGGAACTCCGCTGAGCGAGTCGCGACCCGATGCCATTTCGGACGCGGCTCCTCTCGCCCCTGGCACTCAGTTGTTCGATCTGACTTCGCTTTTCTGTGCTGACAATTTCTGTCCTGCAGTGGTGGGCAACGTGCCCGTGTACCGAGACAGCGGCGCTCACATCACGGCGACCTATGCGGGCACTTTGAGCCCATACGTCGTGGGCGATATCGTGACCGCTCTGACGGGGTGAGGTTCGACAACCGTCGACTGTAAGGTGGTCGGAGATCACCGTCGCTCTGCGATCGGTGGACGAGACTAGGAACCACATGCACAGCACCGCCCGACCACCCATGCACGATCAGTTCATCATCACCCGGGTGCCCCGGCCGATGCCCGAAGGCTTCGTGACGACGCAGCACTTCGGGTGGCGCTGTGGCGTGAGCCCCAGCCTCCCCGTGACGGAGGTGAGACGGGGTGAGACCGCCGTCGGGTGGATTCTCGGATGGGTGATCCTCGAGGATGGGCGCTTCGCCCACGAGACGGGGTCGTTCGAGATCTCAGAGCCTGCCCCGGGTGATCCTGACGGCGTGGAGCAGACGCTCTACGCCCTGGCTGGTCGATGGGCCTGTTTCCTCGTCGTCGATGGCAGCCTCCGAGTGTACGTCGACCCATCTGCTTCGCTCGGAGTGGTCTTCTCGGAGGAGGAGAGCGTGATCGCATCGACCACGTCGATCGTCAACTGGGGCCGCGACGACAGCTTCGGGGAAGGCCGGTACAGCCGGAGGGTGCTGAAGAAGAACCAGTTCTTCCCATCCGGTGCCACGAGCGACCCGGCGATCAGCCGCGTCCTCCCCAATCATCGCCTCGACACATCGACGTGGGCGGTGGATCGGCACTGGCCGGCTGCGCCGCTGGCTCGCTTCACGAAGCAGTCCGAGGTCGCCGCGGCGACGACGGAGATCGCGACGAGCACATCGGCCGTTATGGCCGCGCTCACTTCGCACACGACCACCATCCTGCCGCTGACGAGTGGCCGCGACAGCCGGATCATCATGTCAGCGGTCCGTGACCGGTTGGCGAACTGCGAGTTCGTGACTTTCGAGTACCACGATTTTCGGAAGGCGGACACCGCCTACGCTCGCGCGGTCGTCGGCCGTTATGGCTTGCGTCACCGCCTGCTGACGATCCCGACTCCCGATGACGACGACCGCAGAACCTACTTGGAAGCCATCGGATATGACGCGAACGAGGGCAAGGCCAGGGACTTCTACCTCGCCGCGGGCGAGCTGCCCAGCGACCGTGGGTGGGTCACCGGGTATGTCGGCGAGGTGGGGCGCGGATACTTCTGGCGCGAGACGGACTCGGATGCTATTCCGGCCACCGATGACCTCCTCGAGCGGATGCGCCTGGACCATACGCCGGAGAACACGCAAGCCGTGGAGCAGTGGCTTGAGACTGCTGTCCACGTCGACGTGCCTCAGATGCTCGACCTGCTCTATCAGGAGCAGCGGCAGGGCGCTTGGGCGAGCACCCAGCTGTACGGGGCGGCCCCCTTCGTGTTCAGCATCATCCCGCTCAACACCCGGAGGAACATCGAGAACATGCTCCGACTGCCGATCGCCTACGTGAAGAGCGGACAGATGCCGAGGGACATCGCTCGTGTGGGGTGGCCTGACCTGGCGGAGCTGCCCTACGACCGGCAACCCGGCTGGCAGGGGCGCCTGGAATACGCGGCGTTCATCCTGCGGCGGGATGGCGGTCGACTCTTCCGCCGGATCACCAGGACCAAGAGCCGGTAGCGGCACCGCTCTCGGGCCTGCTACCCGCCAGGTTCTGGAACGGGGGGCGTCGTCGGAGCGTCGACCGGGGGCTCCTCGGGTGCCGGGTCGACCGGGGTGGGGTCGGTGGGCGGGGGATCGCTCGGAACCTCCGGTGCGGCGACGCCGGTGCCGATTACCGTCACCTGATCGACCGGCGCCGCTGTCACCTCACGCGAGATGATGGAACGGGATGTCTCGACCCCGTCGACGTAGATCACTTCGACCGTGGTGAGCAGTACCCCTTCAGAGCCCGCGACGCTCACGTACGAGACGCCCACAGGCTGCGAAGGGTCTTCCTGGGTCACATTTCCGAACGGGATGGCGTCGGAGAACTGCACGTACCCCGTGCTCTGTTCCGGCGACCCTTCGACCACCGGCAGAGGGCCGGGCGTCGGTGATGGAGCAGGCACTGCGGGAGTCGTCGTGGGCGCAGCCGTGGGAGTCGGAGCGGGAGTCCGAGTCGGAGTGGGAGACGCCGACGCTTGCTCACCCGCGGGCACTGTTCCCGCGAGGTCGCTCCGCGAGTGCGTGGTCAGCGCGACCACGACGAGCGCGACGGTGGCGATGACGACGAAGACCAACGCGCTTCCGACCATGATCTTCTTCGTGCCCGGTCTCGACCATCCGGTCAGGCTGCGTGAGCCCATCATTCCCCCTTGCGTCTACCCAATGCTAGTCGGCGCTCGATCGAGACGACCATCATCACCCCAAGACCGGAGTGGAAGCGGCAGGTTATATGAGGGCGTCGAGACTGCCGGGTGGGCTCCAAGGTGGCGGAGCAAACCTAGGGCGTGATGGCAGCCGCGTCGGCTCAGGCATCATGACAGCCGTCATCTCCGAGCTGGCAATGACGGAGGCTAAGAACTTCCGGATCTGCAGCCGGAGTGTCGCTCTTCCTGGAGGCGTGGCCCGGACCACTGGTGTAATCGTCGCTGATGGCCCGATCCGGTGACGTCACAGGTCGAAACGGCGCGACCTCATCAAGAACCCCAAGGTTGCTAATGCGATTCTTTGTGCTCCCCGCCCCGGAACGCCCCAAACATTCCCGGGCGGTGAGCTACCTCGTCATCATGATCCGCTAGCCGAAACGGATTAGTCGGGGCGCGGGTCATCATCGGCCCCTGGAGTTCGAAGTCATCGCTCACAAGGCAGGGGTCAGTGGCCAGCACGCGCCCGACTGACGCTCGCACCCTCCTGCGAGCAGCGGCGTTGCGAAGAGCGACCCGCGAGAGTCCACCCGACGGGGAAGACTGTCCGGTGGCTGACTCGGTCTCAGGGCTGCGGGCATCGTTCAAGCTATAGCGGACGTGGGCTACGCGCTAGGGGACCTGGGTGGGAGCATTCGGTTAGCACGGGTATTGCTCCTTTTGCGGCCAAGACGCTACCCATGAAGAGGAAAGGGGCCGCCATCCGGCGGGCGCACCGCGCTATTCCTAATGACAAGAATTGGGGTTGGGGGTCCAAGAGTTTCGCCTCTACAGTCGATGACGCCATCGAGGATGAACGACCCCCGGGCTTAGACGTCAGGGCTCTGGCAATCCGGTACCGGCCGTGGCTACGAACCTACGAATTGTGAGAACAGAGAATTATTGTGCGAAGGTTTTCGGTCGGCCAGACGCCCGCCCGCGGGTGATCGGGGCCTACTCATCCTTCGATGGATGGTACAAGCTCCGTCCAAGGCCTCGACTCACACCGGACACAGCGGCCGCCCTGCACGAGAGCAATCACACGATTGTCATTGTGCGGTGGCGCCTGCGTCGGGTGGAAGTTCTGCTTTCCAACTACCTCGGGCGATAGTTAGGCATTCGATACAGGCGGTCTCGCATCGCCAAGGGAGGGCACGGCCTGCTGCGACTGTGGTCTACGCGACCAGGCGAAGCCGGTCGCGAGACCCGGCGGGCAACCGGAGGTTCAGCGCAACCCAAGGCGGACCGATCGGGGTCCTCTGCTTGGCCGGCTCAGTGGCCGTCCCGGCCCTGCTGAGTAGACGAAGCCGTCTCGACCAGGAGTCCGTATCTCTTTCAGACCCTGCGGCGCTGATTCTCGATGCCGCGCGCGCATTGTCGTGTACTTCGGTGCTGGTCCCCTCCGTCGAGCCGTGAGGGCGCCCGACGGCACACATGACGCGGGCGACAGATACCATGGGCACACGTCAGGGCGGCTTCGGGGGGAACATTGCCAGCACCAGGGAACAAGCACGGGCCGAATCGATTCCATCATTAGACGGTGTCCGCGCGATCGCCGTCCTCATAGTATTCATCGGTCACGGCACCAACGTGCCGCTGATGTGGCCCGGCAATGTCGGAGTCACAATATTCTTCTTCCTCAGCGGGTTCCTGATCACCACCCTGCTGCGACGCGAGTGGAACAAGACAGGCAGCATCTCATTGTCGAAGTTCTACCTTCGCCGAGTTCTCCGCATTCTCCCGCCGGCCTACATCACTATCTCCATCGCAGTCGTTCTCGGCGCCACCGGAGTCCTAGGTGCGACAACCACTATCTGGGGTGTGCTGGCCGAGGTCCTCAACCTCACTAACTACTACCTTGTCTTCTTCGGACGTGAGGGCCTACCGCCCGAAACGTCCATGCTGTGGTCGCTCGCAGTCGAAGAGCACTTTTACCTAATCTTCCCCGCGGTAATGATCTTGCTCCTCAGGCACCGACTCACCCAGCGGAGAATTGGTCGAATCCTTCTCATCGCCTGCGGAGTCGGACTGCTCTGGCGGATCGTTCTCACCATCGGTGGGGCAAGCTTCTTCCACCTTTACACCGGAACGGACACGCGCTTCGACGGCCTCCTGGCCGGGGCAGCTATGGCGCTGCTGTGGAACCCAGTGGAGGGTGATCCGTTCCCGTTCCGCATCAGTCGAAGAACGATCGCCCGCGTTCTCGTGCCGATAGCTATCGCCCTGTTCGCCGCTTCAGCGCTCATCCAGAGGGATGCGATCCGGCTCTCCATCGTCGATACAGTGCAATACGCCTGCTTGGTACCGATTTTCTGGTTCGTGATCACACGGCCCAGCAGTTGGGTAGGCCGAATACTGAACAATCAGGTCGTCGCTCATATTGGGGTGTTGTCGTTCTCGATCTATCTGCTCCACCGACTTGCTATTGCAGTCGTGGCACCGCTGGCGATAATCGACCCTGCGCGAGACATGCTTGCGTTTGCGATGACGATCGCGGTCGCAGAAGTGATGTACAGGCTGGTCGAAATGCCCCTCGCTAAGGTCAGGCGCCGCCTTGAGGTGCGTCTGCCCATGAGGAAACACGAGAAGGACCCCGATCCAGTCTTGTGAGGCCGAGGCAAGAAAGGTCAGGAAGAAATCAGAGCTGGCCGCGGCCAGTTCAATTGCTGCTAGTCCGTAGCGACACGATAAATCTCGACAGCCTAATCAAGACCAGAAAGAAAAATGCGCCGCTGATCATGAAATTAATGTCAAAGAAAGACGAGCGCTGCGCGACCGTGAAGATCATCGGGGTCGCAGCTCTGATGTTAGTTCTCGCGAGTCAGGGCATCCTAGATTTCCGATCGGACACCGAGGCCTTCCCTACGGTCAGCATGCCGAGCTTCGAGGGCGCGCCGGATACGACCGGCCACCGCACCGTTGAAAAGCTGACTATCGTCGCAAGGTACGCCGATGGTACTGCCCGCGAAGCGGACGCTGAGACGTTGTTCGAGCAGTTCCACTACTCGAGTGCCCGCTTCTCCATCGACCATCTGCTGAAGAACGACCCAATCCTCGACGCCGGAACAATCGACTGGCTGCGGCGACAGGTTGCTCGCGTCGGAGATGGCGCAGAACCCACATCAGTGACCTTCACCTGGCAGGACTTCGACCTGGACATAACCTCGGCCAGGGGCAACCCCGTCGGACAGCCGACCATTACGACGGTTGGCCTGTGACCATCACCGACCGCGCACGCGCCTTCGTGGAATGGACCAGCGCCGGTTATCGACCGAGTCCGAAACCATTTGCTGTGCTCCGCGTTCTCTTCGCTCTGCAGGTTCTCGTACTCCCGCGCGAATTGTTGTGGGTCGGGGAAGTACCGGCCCAGTTCTTCAACCCACCGCCGGGGCCCTTCGCGCTCATCACTAACCAGCCGGGTGTCGAAGTTCTCCTGGCCGTCACGATCCTTCGCGGACTCATCGCTGTCTGGATGCTCGTCGGATGGCGGACGATTTACGCATCGATCGCGATGACGCTCGTGCTCGTGATCGGAAGCGGCCTGGGCTACTCATTCAGCAAGGTCGACCACTTCATCCTCTACGACCTCGCGCCCCTGGCTTTTGGCCTCGCCGGGTGGGGAGCGGCCTGGTCGCTCGACGCCATCAGTGGCCGGCGCCGAAGTACTCGAGGCTACCCGCTGTTCTTGTTCGGGATCGTCGCGGCGTTCGCGCTGTTCACCGCAGCAATACCGAAGCTTCGGGGCGGATGGTGGAACCCCGGCCGTGAAGCTACCCACTTCTACCTCGCTCGCGATGTGTTCGCTGGCCCCGTCCCTGGGCCGCTGTCTGATTTGCTCATAGGAATAGACAGCGGAGTCTTCTGGAAGAGCCTCGACTACGCGACCCTATTCGCCGAGGGATGGCTAATTCTCGCTGTCTTCCTACCGGGCCTGTTTCGACTCGGGTTGATAATCATCTCCGCCTTTCACATGAGCGTTTTTCTCGTTCTCGGAATCGACTTCTTCAACAACATCTGGGCTTACGCAGGCTTCTTCTGCTTGCCTGTCACCGCTTGGCTCCCTGAACTTCCTTTAGTGAGGCGGTGGAATGCACGGCGCCGAGAGGCACGCAAGCGCACGGGCCCGGTAAGTCGCAGCTGACATCCCGTCTGTGGTCAGCCCTTAGCAAACTCAGGCCCCAGGGCCGACCCCGCGTCAACTTTTGCCAGTTAGCGCACCCCCGTGCGATTCCTGAGGCTTGCCCGGGATTCTCGATCGATTCGTCGGGTGGCCCAAGGCAGGCGGAAGCTCAACGCCGTGGCCTACTTGGAAACGGTGGTGCTCGGCAACTGGAGCCATACAGTGCGAGAACGGCCGGTGCGGTCGCGCCCAGTGTGGTGGAACCGCACCGGCCCTAAATAGGCCCAGTCAGCAAGAGTGCTGGCGGGGCCTATTTCGGTCGTAATCCTGGCTGGTGGCGTTGCGACGCTCCCTGGAGCTCGCCGCCGAGACGTGACGGGGCTTCTCGGGGAAGGCGATCAGCTGAGTCGTGCCTTCCGACGCGCCACCAGCAGCACGACTCCGGCGAGCGCCAGAGCGCCGCCAAGGCCGAGTGCGTTCAGTTCCAGACCGGTCTCGGCGAGCTTGTCGCCACCGCTGGCTGCCGGCTTGGCAGGGGTTACCGGAGTCGGAGCGGGTGCCGGTGCGGCGGCCAGAGTGAACTGGACGGGGTCGGAGACGTCGGACCGCACCGTGATCAGTGAACCGTCCTCGGAGAGCTCGACGAGCACGGCGACGGCGGTGTAGTCCTCCGAGTCGAGCGCGAGCGTCACGGTCCAGGTTCCGTCGCTGCCGACGAGGATCGGGTCCTCCGGATCGGCGGGTACCTCCTGAGCGAGCGTCTGCGGCTGGTTCACGAGAGCGGTCGGTACGACGGCGAGCACGACGTTCTCACCCGGGGTGCCGGTGCCCGCGAAGGTGACATCAGGGCCCGTGAGAGCCTGTCCTGCTGTCGGCGCCAGGATCACAGGGGCGGGAAGGAGCGTCGGAGGCAGCTTGAAGCTGACGGTCTGCTCACCCCGGCCGGCGCCGCCGGTGACCTGGTTGACGGTGACGGTCTGGTCGATCTCGTCGTCCTCGGTGTAGGTACCGGTGGTCGACCATACGCCGTCGGTGACGACGGCCGCTTCCGTACCGGGAATGCGGTTGCCGGCCTCGTCGAGAACGTTGACCGTCGAACCGTCGGTTCCCGTCCCCCCGAACACCACGGTGCGCGCGAGCACCGTCTGGCCCTCTGCAGGAGTCAGCACGGCGAAGTTGTACGACGGCGGGAGTATGAACGACACCGTCTCCTCGCCCGCGCCGGAGCCTCCGGTCACCTGATTGATCTTCACGGTCTGCGAGACGTCAGCGGACTCCTCGTAGATACCGGTGGTCTCCCACGTGCCGTCGACGACGACCGCGGCTTCCGTTCCCGGCACGCGGTCGCCCTCGTCATCGAGGACGTTGACCGTCGATCCGTCCGAACCGGTACCGGAGAAGAGCACGGTACGGGACGTCAGGACAGCGTCCGGCGTCGGGCTCGTGACCGTCAGGGTGTCTTCTGCAGCGTGTGCTGCGCCGGTGCTCAGCAGTGCTCCACTGAGTGCCAGGGTGACGACGGCCGGCACTGCCAGGACCTTCCGCCACATCATCATGTCCTTCATTGCGTCCTTGTCTGTGATTCGACGGACGAAAGCCGTGCACACCAGGTATCGATGCGGCCCCCACCCCCATTTCCGCAACGGTAACAGATCGACTCCTGCACGAAAGAGCCCGAGCCGCAATGCGAGATGAGGGAGGAAGTTAGCGCTGACTAGCACTTCCTGTGTCTTCGTTCAATCCTCGACCGACGCCCGGAGATGAGACGTACAGTTCCATGCATGCGCAACGATGCTCTGATCCGCCATACACCCCTGAACACCAGCTGGGTTGAGCCGGTCATACTTGCGGGCGTCACTACGCCGGCCCTCGCCGCATCGGGGCTATCCACGCCCACTGTCGATATTGCAGCCGCCATCATCTCCGACGGCGTGCTGGTCACTGTTGAATTCCAGGACTTCCACGGGCAACGGGTGCTGCTCGGGTACACCCTGTCGGGCCTCCTTCCTTCGGACGGTCACTTCGTCAAGATCTTTCAAGCGGATTCGTCCGAGACCGGCATTCGGATAACCGGGAACGTCTTCAGCATCTTTCGCGTGACCGCTGAGGTGGACGGTCAGGAGATCCGCGCGGAGGTGCCCGCGCCCGGTCAAACCCGCTGACGTCAGCGATCGGACCTAGCCAATAAACGTCAAGAATGAGGCGGCCATGATCAGGATTCTTCCGCGAGACCATCGATGGCTGAAAGCATGGTCTCGTGACAAATCGAGTGGAACTCGACCTGACCTCGGACGACCGTGCCAGGTACTCGGTCCTGGTCGGAGCGCTCGAAGAACAGGCTGAACGGTTCGACGATGCCGCGGCCAACGCTGCTAACGCGAATCCGGACGGCTCCAATACAGCCAATACCGCGGTGCAAAGGTGGTTCAGCACCAGGGCTGAGATCGCTCGAGCACTGATCGGCGAAATCAATAGCCAGTACACCAGCTGATCGGTCTGATCAGGAACAACCTCGCCTCACGGCATTCTTCTATACCGCCGCCAGGCCACCACGAAGCAGATGACGAAGATGAGCAGCCATCCGGTCAGGAACAGCCACCCACCGAGGACCTCCGGCGCATCCAACGCTGCTACGACGAAGAGGCCGCTGGTTCCGAACCCGAGAAGCGCGACGACAAGGAGGGCGGCATAGCGCGCCTTCTTCGCCTCGCTGTCGGTCACTTGGGCGTCCTTCTGAAGACATTGACGGCCAGGAGAAGAAAATAGACCCCTGCGAGGAGGCAGAGGATTCCCAGAGGGCCCGCGGGCATCAGGCGCAGCTGTCTCCAAAAGGGCAGTGCGATGAGCATCCAGGTTCCTCCGGCGATCGCAATCACGCCGAACAGAATCAAGCCGCCGCCCGACTCGCGGTAGGCGCCGTTGCGAATGGGAGCGACGCGGTCCAGCCAGTCTCGTTCACTACCGACCCCGGGCAAGGTGCGTGGCTTCGCCGTGTCGTTGGTGCCACGGCGTGCGACCTCCCGGCGGAAGAGTCGGATGGCGATTACTCCGAGGGTGGCTGACACAGCCGCAGCGATCACCGCGAAGAACCACCGGATCGAGGAGCCCCCGCTGAGGGCAGCGACGATCGATCCCGTCGCGATCAGCCCGAACACGACCGCCGGACCGATGAACGACCGCCATGCGCCGTCACGGTTGTACTTCGCGTTCTCCCCCATGGGCCCGACGATACTGCGGCCGGGTACCTCGTGATGCTCCAGGGACTGGGAAATAGTGACGGTGCTGGTCACTGATGATGCCCCGAGACCCTGGTATGTGAACCGGGAATGTCGATCAGCTCCCAATTCACGATTGAGCTGACTGGTAGCTGTCCGTTTAGCCGGCCGTCCGCTGTCCAGGGTCCGCGACAGCACAGCCGTGTATGTAATTCTCCAGGAACTCGCGGATGACATCAGTGAGCGTGCGGCCCTCGTCGGCAGCCTTCGCCTGCGCGGCCCGATAGAGCTCGTCGGTGATCCGGAAGCCGCGAATGGGTGTCTTGGGCTGATTCGGCATGCTTCATGATCGCACGGAGAGTGTGAGCATCCCTCTTGTTCGGTGTTGTAACACCGAGTAGGATCGCACCATGACAGCTCAGCAGATCGAGCGCCTAGTGGGGATCCCCGAGGCGCTCGAGATCGAGGGTGGTCTTATTGCCGCGGCACGAGGCGAAGACCTTGACGACATGGTGATCACCTTCCTCCAGGAGTACCTGACGGGACACGCGGCATGAGTCGCCAGCCCGCCTTGAGGTACAGCGGTCGACTCCGACGGTGCCGCAACTGCGGTATTCGAGTGCGGCGAGAGGAGATGGTCTACAACTTCCTCGCCTGCTCGGACGACTGCGCCGATGACCTGTGGATTCGCACCTCTGATCAGCGCAGTGAGGAGTACGACTCAGTCGAGCCCGAACCGATAGCCTGTCGGGAGTGAGCGGCAGGAGCGACAAGCAGCAGATCGCCCTCTTTGCCCTCGTCAACCTCGTGCTGCTCGGGTCGCTCACGGCGCCCGTGATCACCGGGCTGCCGCTGCGCATCGCGGGGCTGGTGGGCGAGGATCAGCGCACCGAGACCCTCGCGTTCGTGACCGTGTGCGGGGCCATCGCCTCGCTGGTCGCCAACCCCGTGTTCGGGTTCCTGTCCGATCGCACGCGGGGCCGGTGGGGGCGGCGGCGGCCGTGGCTGCTGGCCGGGGTGGCCGGCGGGTGGGTCGCGTCGCTGATGGTCGTGAATGCGCAGTCCGTCGCCGGGCTCACGTTGGCGTGGGTGCTCGCGCAGACGGCGTACAACGCCTCGCTCGCAGCGGTGGCCGCTCTGCTCGGCGACCAGGTGCGCGAGCGCAGCCGTGCGATGGCGTCCGGCGTGTTCGGGGCGGCCGCCTTCCTCGGCACGCTCCCGCCCCTGGTGCTGGCGGGCGTCCTGCCGGGGCGCATCGACATCGTCGTGCTGGCCATGCCCACCGCCGCGGTGGCGGTGGTGCTGGTGGCCTGCCTGCTGCTGCGCGACCCGCCGCTCGGCGAGACGGCCGGGCAAGGCCGAGTCCGCCTGCGCCCGGCGATGCCCTCGCGCGCCGAGCTCCGTGCCGCCCGCCCTTTCGCGCTGGTGACGCTGCAGCGGCTCCTCATGCACCTCGCGTTCGGGCTGGCGACGTCGTTCACCCTCTTCTTCGTCAGCGACCGGATGCGCCTCAGCCCCGAAGCGGCCGGCCCCGTCGTGGCGCTGGTCACGCTCGCGGGAGGCTCGGCCATCGTCGTCTCGGCCCTCGTCACCGGGTCCCTCGCCGGGAAGCGGGGTGCGTACCGCATCTGGATCGTGGCCGCCGCCATCGGCCTCGCCGTCGCCGCCGCACTTCGCGCGGTGAGCTCCGAGGTGCCCCCGCTCGTCGCCGGCGCGGTGATCGGCGGGCTGGCGCTCGGGGCCTACTACGCGGTCGACCTCGCACTGGCGCTGCGCACCATCCCGGCCGAGAAGCACGGGGCCTACCTCGGTGTCTTCAACACCGCCGAGACGCTGCCGTCCACGGTCTCACCCGCGATCGCCACGGCGCTCCTGCTCGTGGGCGGCTCCGACCCGGTCTCCGGACGCTCCGACGACTACCTCGCGCTGTACCTCGTGGCCGCGGTCGTCGCCCTGACCGCCCTGTTGCCGCTGCCCGCCCTCAGAGGCGTGCTCACTCGTCGCCCGGTGCCGGTCGAGACGTCCATTCCGTCGCATTCGTGATGCCGAGCACGGTCAGACGGGTCACGGCCTCGGCCCGGCTGCCGACCTCGAGCTTGCGGTAGAGCGAGCGCAGCTGCGACTTCACGGTGTTCGGCGACACCGACAGCTGGGCGGCGATCTCGGTCAGAGGCGCGCCCGAGCCGAGGCGCTGGGCCACCTCCAGCTCGCGCGGCGTCAAACGGATGTCCGACTGCGCCCCCTCGATGAACGCATGCCCGAGCACCGCACTCACCGTCGCGGCCAGGTCCGGGGCATCGGCACGGCGCAGCACGGAGGCCAGCTCGGCGAGAGCCGGACGCGGAACGAACGCGAGCGCCAGCTGCTGGCGCCGATCGGCGGCGAACGCGAGTGCCGAACGGGCGGCCCGCACGGTCTGCTCGTCGTCACCCGCCTGCGCCAGCGCGGCCGTGGCGAGCAGAAGCGACTCGGCGCGGCTCCGGCTCGAACCACCCGATCCGGTCTCCGGGCCGAGGAGTGCCAGGGCCTCGTCCGGCAGGCCGCGGGCGAGGCCGATGCGCGCGCGACTGACCGTCAGTCGCGGATCGGCGACCGCCGAGCCCCGGCCCGATCCCGAGTGCGCCGGGCCCAGCGCCCGGGCTGCGGCGGGAGCGTCCTCGTTCGCCAGGTGCGCCAGCACGAAGGTGTGGCGCAGGCGGTCGGTCGAGAACGCCGAGGCGTTGCGGCGCCGGTGCTGCGCGCGCACGGTGCTCTGCAGCCGGTGCAGCGCCTCGCCCGCGTTGCCCCGCAGCAGCTCGATGACGGTGTCCAGATGGGCCAGCAGGCTCCAGTGCTCGATCGTCTCGCGGTGCGGGTCGAGGATGCGCACCCGCCCGTCCGCCTCGTCGAGATCGAACGACTCCAGCGCGATGAAGGCCCGGGCGATCTGGTAGAAGCTGCCCGAGTAGCCGTCGAGCCAGCCTTCCGGCCAGTCCCGCTGCGACGCCTCGTCGACCGTGGTCGCGGCCTCGGGCAGATCGCCCGCGATGGCGTGCACCCCGGCCGTCATGCCCAGGGCCAGGATGCCCGCGGTGAGACCCCGGGTGTCGCTCACCGCCGTCGAGCGGGCGAACGAGTCGAGGGCGAGCTCGGTGCGTCCGTTGTAGAAGAAGGTGGTGCCGGCCTGGTTCCAGAGCGAGGGCTCGTTCGGCCCCAGCAGCTCGTGATCGTCGGCGGACATGGATCGGAGGGTGTCGTAGCAGCGGTCGGCCGCGACGAGGGCCTGGGGCATCCGGCCGCTCACCCGCAGGGCGGCAGCCTGCACCCCGGCCAGGAGCGCGCGATCGGGCGGACTCGCACTCGAGGCCTGACGGCTCGCGCCGTAGCTCGCGAGAGCGAAGAACTCGAGCGCACGCAACCGGTTCGATCGACGGGCGTTGTAGATGATGGCGAGCATCATCGTCACCAGCGGCAGCTTGCGCAGGGTCAGCACCGAGACGTGCGCGAAGAGCTCGCGCACCTGGCTGCCGTGGTTGCGCAGCAGCACGTGCCAGCCTTCGCGCACGATCGCGGTGGCGAGCGCCCAGTCCTCCTGCTCGCGAGCACGCACGAGAGCGCGGTGGAAGTAGCCGTTCCCGGCCTCCCAGCGGGCGGTCGCCAGCTCGAGAGCGCGCACCTCGCGGGGGTGCTCGGCGCGCAGCAGCCGTTCGAACGCCTCGCGCATCAAGGGCGAATAGCGGAAGCGCGCACCCGTGGCCGGGGAGCCGGTGCGCAGGCCGAGGCCCTCGCGCTCGGCTCGGTCGAGCATCCGCTCGGCTTCGTCGGCGTTCTCGCCCGACAGCGTGGTCGCCAGCTCGACGGTGAGCTCATCGGCCACCGAGGTGCGGGCCAGGAAGGTGACCAGTCGCGACTCCCACTGCTCGGTGGCGATGCGGCGGGCGAGCAGGTCGGCGAAGGCGTTGGATGCGCGGCCGCGGTTGCGCGCGGGAGCGGTCGTGGCGGCCGGGGTCGCGGTCGCGGCTGCGGTCACGGCGGTCGCGGGCGGCTGCGCCAGCGCGCGGGCGATCAGCGGGGAGCCGCCCGACGCCACGACCTCGTCGAGGGTCGCCTCGTCGGCCTGCGCGCCGAGGATGCTCCGCGCCTCGTCACGGGTGAGGGCGAGCTCGTCGACGCCGAGCACCAGCGCGTCGAGCGTCACGGCGAGTCCCGGCTCGGTGAGGGCGGTGCTGCTGCGGGCCGTCGCCCGGAGGCGGAGGGTCGGCAGCTCGTGCAGCTGGGCGATCAGGCCCTCGGCGGCGGGCGGGGTCAGCCGGTCGACGTCGTCGACGACCAGCACGCACTCGCCGGCGTCGCGGAGCGCTCGCCGCAGGAGCTCCCAGGGGTCGGTGCCCGCGCTGACCGCCTCGCCGAGGTGCCGGAGCGGTCCGTCGGCGGGGGAGAGGCCCGAGGCGATCAGCTCGTCGGCCAGGTGCTGCACGAAGGCCCGCCCGTCGACGTCGCGGTCGCGCACGCGCACCCAGAGGCCGGTCGCCGCCGTGTCGCGCGCCCACTCCGCGAGGGCCACCGTCTTGCCGAGCCCGGCGGGGGCGAGCAGGGTGACGGCGGCGGTCGCGCTCTCGAGCGGCTCGCTCAGTCGGGGGCGACGGAGCGAGTCGACGGGTGTGCGCGGCACTCCCCACAACGCCATACGAGCTCCCTGGTCGGTAGCAGAAGTCTAGGGGTGGTGCCGCCGGTGCCTGTTCCCGCAGGACGCTCGTGTTCTGGCCGGACGTGTCCCAGGATGGGGGGATGGTCTCTGATCTCAACGGCGGGCACGTGGTGCTCCTCATCCTCGGCCTCGCGGCCTTCATCCTCTTCATCGCCGCGCTGGTGAGCATCGTCAAGGCGGCGCGGGCGTCGACGGCCGAGAAGGTGATCTGGGTGCTGGTGGTGCTGATCCTGCCGCTGCTGGGGTCGATCGTGTGGTTCGTCGTCGGCAAGCGCTTCGCCACGGCGGGCGACCCGCCGCGAGTCTGAGGTCTGGCTGGTGGACGGGCTCTTCCCTCCGGCGCCGTCACGGGTGCCCGATGTCGAGGACCGGTTCGTCGGTGGGCGGCCGCGTGACGAGCTGTGGGTCGCCGAGTACCTGCCGCACTGGACGGTGCCCTCGAGGTCGGCGGCGCGGGTCGCGGCGGCGGGAGCATCCGGAATTCGCCTGCTGATCGAGGAGGATCAGCTCGACTGGCGCGAGGAGGATGCGCCGCTGCGCGTGTCGAACCTGCAGACGGCGGTGTTCTCGGGGCCGGTGGGGTCGGCGCGGGGGACGCATCGGCATCGGCCCGGGCTGCGGGTTCGCACGGCGGTGCCGACGCGGCTGCTGTGGGCGCCGTCGTCGGGGCGGGTCGACGTGACCGTCAGCGCGAGCGTGGATGAGGGGTGCATGCTCGCGGTGTGGCTCGTGGGGGTCGAGGAGGGGTCGGCGCGCGACTGCGGGGAGATCTGCGTGTTCGAGATCGACGCGTCGGCGGTGGGTGCCGGTTCGGTGGTCGCTCGATGCGGGCTCAAGGCGCACGGGGACGATCGGCTCGCGACCGAGATGCGCTCGGTGACGGTGCCGGTGGATGCGGCCCAGGCCCACACGTGGTCGGTGGAGTGGGGGCCGGCGGGCACCGTGATCGGGTGCGAGGGGCGGGTGGTGTTCTGGTCTTCGGCGGCGCCGGCGTATCCGCTGCAGCTGATGGTCGATCTCTTCGAGATCGGGCCGCGGTCGGGGGCCTCGGCGTATCCGAAGTCGGCGGTGGTGCACGCGGTGCGGGGGTGGAGCGGCCCGCTCTGAGGGCTTCTCGGGGCCTGGGCGGGATGTGCGGGGGAGCCGTGAAATGGGGATCACCCGGCGCCCCCGCACCGCTTCAGTCTTGCTCGCCGTGCGGGTGAGGGCTGCGGCGGGGGTCTGTTTTCACCCCTGGCTTCATCCCGCGATGGCGCGGAGGGCGTCGAGGTGGGCGCGCCAGGCGGCGCGGCCCGCGCGGGTGAGGGTGAGGGAGGTGCGGGGCATCTTGCCGGCGAAGGACTTGCCGATAGTGAGGTAGCCGGCCGCCTCGAGGGCGGAGGCCTGCTTGCTGAGGGCGGAATCGGTGATCTCGACGGCATCCCTCACCTCTTTGAAGCCGAGGGTGCCGGCGCGGTCGAGCGCGGCCACGATCGAGAAGCGCACCGGGTTGGTGAAGACGTCGTCGAGGCGGTGGCGGGGGTGCTGTTCGGTCGAGGTCATGCCCGGGCCTCGCGGGCGGCGCAGACGATGCTCACGACGAGCACGAGGCCCGAGGCGGCGGCGGCCAGCGGCACCGAGCCATGGGCCCAGATGACCACCGCGAGCGCGGCGGCGTAGCTGACGAACCAGGCGGCGATGGAGGCGGTCCAGCGGCGTCCGCGGGAGAAGGCCGAGCGGCCGCGGATCGAGAACATGAAGAAGATCAGCAGCGCGAAGACGACCGTGAGGGTGGCGAAGTAGGCCAGGCCGAAGGTGTCGCCGGTGGTGACGGCCATGGCGAAGGTGCCCAGCGACGTCGCCACGCCGAGGGCGAGGATGAACGTGATGTACGGCCAGCGGGTGGCGTTGTGGGCGTCGCGGCTGAGGGTCTCGGCGCGGTGCAGGAGTTCGCGGGCCTCGTGCGGGGTGACGGTGGGGGTGGTGTCCATGGGTGGGCTCCTTGTCTCGTGGGTTCAGTATGGCAAGTACTTTCCACCTTGGCAAGTAGTCAGTCGCCGCCTCCGCCACCTCCTCCGTCGCCGCCTCCGCCACCTCCTCCGTCGCCGCCGCCTCCGCTGTCGCCCCCTCCGCTGTCGCCGCCGCCGCCGTCGGACCAGCCGTCACCGCCGGTGCTGTGGTCATGGCCGTGGTCGTGGCCGTGACCAGGGGCGCTGCCCGAGTCGCCGTAGACGACCATGGAGCCTCCGCCGTCGTCACCGCGCCCTCGACCGCGGGCCGTCTGCACCACGACCAGCACGACGACTATGAGGATGGCGATGGCGACGAGTGCACCCACGACGATGTTGTCCATGCCTCGACGCTACGCCCTGCCCGCGCGTCGCCCACTCGGCGGAACCCCGAAAACGGGCCAGGACGACACGGCGTAACGCGTCGCGCATCGCACCGACCGCCCGGAATCGCGGGCTGCGAGGCTCCGTGGCCACGGCGTAACGTCGGGTGACCGACCGCGCAACACCCCCGCTGTCCGCCGCGGATAGCGTCCTCTCCATCGACATGACCCCTCGAGCCGGGTGGTCATCCACGGAGGAACGGGGCAAACATGAGTGGTCTCACGAAGGGTCTGAGGGCCGGTGTCGCAGCCGTCGGCGTGATCGCGGCTGCGGTCGCACTGGCCGGATGCGCGAACGGGGCGAGTGCGTCGGATGACGCCGCGGCGGCCGGCGCCGACTGCGCGGAGACGACGCCCGCGCACCTGGTGATCGGCACCGCCGACCTGGACGTGTCGTACATCCCCTACGGCATCCTCGCGAACGAGCTGGGCTACTTCGCCGAGGAGTGCATCGACATGACGATCGACGCGGCGGCCGACGGCCTGCTCCAGTCGCTGACGAGCGGGCAGGCCGATTTCGTGATGTCCTCGCCCTCGGAGTCGCTGTTCGCCGGCAACGGTGCGCCCATGGGTGCCGAGATGATCTACAACCTCATCCCCGACCTCAACATCAGCCTCGCGGTGCTGGACGACTCGGCCCTCACCTCGGTCGGCGACCTGAAGGGCGCCGTCATCGGCACCTGGGGTCTCGGCCCCTATGCCGACGCCTACGTCTCGCGCTCCCTCGAACTCTACGGTCTGACCCTGGACGACGTGACCATCATCGAGACCGGCTACGGCACGACGCCGATGCAGGCGCTCGACACGGGCGAGGTGGATGCGGTGCTCTACTGGCCCGGCCTCTACACCTCGTGGGAGCTCGCCGGCTACCCGACCCGCGTTCTCGAGGGCACCGAGTGGTCGTCCACCATGGACGGCATCGGCATCCTGACGACCGACACGATCGTCGCCGACGACCCCGAGCTGGTCGAGGGTGTCTCGAGGGCGATCGCCAAGTCGACCGTCTACCTCAGACGGTTCCCCGAGAGCGCCGTTCGGGCGTTCTGGGCCGGCTACCCCGAGCGGGCGCCGCTGCCCGGCGAGGACGAGACGGCCGCGCTGGAGGCCGACCTCGCCATCCTCGATTCGACGCTCGTCTCGATGGGCGTCGACGACCGGCCGGACGACACCCTCTGGGGCGATCAGACCGCCGAGCGCTGGCAGAACCAGATCGACTACTTCGTCGACACGGGCATGATCGCCCCGACCGGTGAGGTGGTGCCCGACACGTTCTTCAGCGCCGACCACATCCCCGCCGCGAACGACTTCGACCACGACGCGATCGTGGAGCAGAAGTGACCCTCGCCGAGCCGGAGCCCCGCGTCGACACCTTCGAGGGGTCGATCTCCCTCCAGGACGTGACAATGGAGTTCACGTCACGGGACCGCAACTCGCTCCTCGCCGTCGACACGACGTCGCTGACGATCCCCAGCGGGCAGTTCGTCTCGGTGCTCGGGCCCTCCGGGTGCGGCAAGTCCACGCTCCTCCGGATGATCGCCGGCCTGATGGCCCCGACCTCGGGGTCGGTCTCGATCGGCGGCGAGCCGGTGCGCGGGCCGAGCCGGAAGGTCGGCATCGCGTTCCAGACCCCGTCGCTGCTCGAGTGGTACACGGTCGCCGAGAACATCGCGCTCCCGGCACGGATGGGCCGCCATCCGGCCGCCAAGCGGTCGGTCGAGCGACGGGTCGAGGAGCTGCTCGCCACGGTGAAGCTGGCCTCGCTCGGGGGGAAGTACCCGAGCGAGCTGTCGGGCGGGATGAGGCAGCGGGTCGCGATCGCCCGCTCGCTCATCACCGACCCCGCGGTCATCCTGATGGATGAGCCCTTCGGTGCGCTCGATGCGATCACCCGGGAGCACATGCACGACGAGCTGCTGTCGATCTGGCGGGAGTCGGGGGCCACGGTGCTGTTCATCACCCACGACATCGCCGAGGCGGTGTACCTCTCCGACCGGATCGTCGTGATGTCACCGCGCCCCGGCCGGATCGTCGCCGACATCGTCAACGAGCTGCCGCGACCGCGGAACTCGTCGACCCGGGCCCTGCCCGAGTTCACCCGGCTCGCCAGCGAGCTGCGCGTGCACATCAACCACTGATGCCTCGACACCGATGCCTCACCCACCTACACCTCTACTGCTCGCGTCGAAAGGAACTGTCATGACCGAGGTCCTCCAGCCCGCCACGACGGCGCCCCGTCGTGCCTTCCCGTCGCCGCGGTCAGCCGGGCGCACGACGACATCCGCGCTCCGGCGGGCCGGGATCGCGCTGGCGTACGTGCTGGTGGCGCTCGTGCTATGGCAGATCTTCATCAGCGTCTTCGACGTCGATCCGCTCCTCGTGCCCGGACCGATCCCGGTGCTGCAGGCCCTCGCCACCCAGCTCACCTCCCCGGTGATCTGGTCGGCCGCCTGGGTGACCTTCCAGGAGGCGATCTTCGGCTTCGGTATCGGCGCGGTCGTGGGCATGGCGATCGCGATCGCGCTCGCCGAGAGCCGCACGCTCTACCGCCTGATCAACCCGTACATCGTCGCCTTCCAGGCCATCCCCAAGGTCGCCCTGACGCCGCTGTTCATCGTCTGGTTCGGCTTCGGCATCTGGTCGAAGGTGGTGCTCATCGCCACCTTCACCTTCTTCCCGGTGATGGTGAACATGTACCAGGGCCTCCGCAGCACGACCAGTGAGGAGGAGGAGCTGATGCGCGTGTCGCACGCCACCCGCTGGCAGCGCTTCCGGCACCTCCGCCTGTACCGCTCGCTGCCGTACCTGTTCGCGGCCTTCGAGGCGAGCTTCGTGCTCTGCCTCACGGGAGCGGTGCTGGCCGAACTGCTCGGGTCGGGCACGAGCGTCGGTCTCGGCACCCTCGTGCAGATGTACACCTCGACCTACAACATGGCCGGCCTGTTCGGCATCATCACCCTGCTCTCCCTCTTCGGCGTGGTCTTCGACCTCATCGTGAAGGGCACCGCCCGGGTCGTCCTGCGGTGGAACCGCACCTCCGACCACTGATCCAGCACCGACCACTGATCCAGCCCAGAACGGAACCCCCTCGTGGCCTCCAACCAGCAGCACATCAAGCTCATCTGCGATCTCTCGCTCATCCACTCGAACGCGAAGTGGCGCTACCCCGGGTCGTGGGAGAACTACCCCAAGTACGGTGACCCCGCGCTCTACCTCGACATCGCGCGGATGCTCGAGCGGGGCAAGTTCGACGGCGCCTTCTTCGCCGACGTCGCCGGCACGCCGATGGTCAACGGCTCGATGACGGACACCGTGGAGCTCGGTGTCGCCTGGCCCCGCCACGACCCGATCCCGATGGTGTCGGCCATGTCGGTCGTCACCGAGCGCCTCGGCTTCGTCACCACGATGTCGATGACCTACAACCACCCCTTCCACGCGGCCCGCATGATGGCCAGCCTCGACCACGTCACCCGCGGCCGGGTCGCCTTCAACGCCGTCGTCAGCGGGTTCCCGCAGGAGGGCCAGAACTACGGCTACGACTCCATCCCCGACCACGAGTGGCGCTACGACCGGGCGGCCGAGTTCCAGCAGGTGCTGACGAAGCTGTTCGAGTCGATCGAGCCCGACGCGATGCTCTGGGACCAGGAGACCGGCATCGTCGCGGATGCCTCGAAGGTGCACCGCATCGATCATGAGGGCGAGCACTTCAAGGTCATGGGGCCGCTGCCCGTCGCGCCCTCGCCGCAGGGGCGCCCGATGCAGGTGATGGCCGGACAGTCGGACTCGGGGATGCGCCTCGCCGCGACGTACGCCGACCTGCAGTTCGCGGGAGCCAACGGCCACGCAGGCAAGGGCAAGCACCGGGCGCGCCTGGACGAGATGTGCCGTTCGGTCGGCCGTGACCCCGACGACGTCGGCATCGTCTGGGCGGGGTCGTTCGACGTCGTGTCCGGGCCGGCCGAGGAGGACGAGATCCGGCGGAAGCTCCGCGAGCAGTACTCCGACCGCCTGCTGCACGTGTTCCTCAGCCAGTGGTGGGGCCTCGACGGGTATGAGATCGACCCCGACGCGTACGTGCACGACGTGATCGCCGAGGTGCGCGGCGCCGGGATCGCGCCGAACTGGGGCTACCTCGACATGGCCATGACCGCCACGACGCCGACCACGAGCATCCGTGACTATGCCCGCGAGTGGCTCGTCTACGGCGCCGAGTACATCGGCACGCCCGAGCAGATCGCCGACTACATGGAGGAGGCCTTCCACGCGAGCGGGGCGAACGGCGGCTTCATGATCGCGCCGCGATCGGGCGTGCCCGCGGGCATCGAGCGCTTCGTCGACGAGGTGATCCCGGTGCTGCAGCGGCGCGGGCTCTTCCGAACCGAGTACTCCGGGTCGACGCTCCGCGAGAACTTCAAGGGCCGGTGAGCGCGCGCCGGCGCGGACCCGCCCTGGTGGCGCTCTACATCGCGCTCTTCTTCGCCGTCGCGTCCAACACGATGGTGCTCACGGGGTTGCCCCAGATCATCGGCGACCTCGACGGCAGCCCCCTCCAGTACACCTGGATCGTCACGACCTCCCTGCTGGTGCTCGCACTCACGACGCCGGTGTGGGGGCGACTGTCGGAGCGGATCCCGGGGACCCGGCTGCTGATGCTCGCGCTCGGCCTGTACCTCGTGGGCTCGATCGGAGCCGGGTCGGCGCTCGACCCGTGGACGATCGTCGCGTGCCGGGTGCTGATCGGCGCCGGTGCCGGCGGCATCGTGACGCTGGTGCAGCTGATCGTGACCGACCTGACCAGTCCGAAGGAGCGACCCGCGTTCTTCGGGGCGCTCGGCTCCATCACCTCGGTCGCCGCCATCCTCGCGCCGGCGCTCGGCGGGGTGATCGTCGACCTCGGCGGCTGGCGGTGGGTGTTCTGGTCGACCGCACCGGTCGCGCTGATCGCTCTGGTGATGGTCTGGCGGTTCGCCCCGTCCGTCGTGCCGCAGTACTCGGGCCGGGGCCGCTTCGACGTGGCCGGCACCGTCACCATCGCGGCGACGGTGACGGCGGCCATGGTCGCGCTCTCCCTGCTGCAGCGGATGCCCGTGCTGGCGCTCGCCGTCGGGGTGCTGTCACTCGTGCTGCTGGGCCTGGCGGTCTACATCGAGCACCGGGCGGCTCAACCGCTCGTGCCCGGGGCCCTGGTGCGGAACCGTCACCTCCTGCTCGTGCTCATCGCGTCGGGTGTGGGCGGTGTGGCGGCGTTCGGAACGTCGGTCTACCTCGCGATGTACTTCCAGACGGTCCGCGGGGCGACCGCCGGGGAGTCCGGGCTCCTGCTGATCCCGCTGTCCGTCGCCACGCTCGTCGCGTCGCTGCTCGCCGGATACGTCGTGACCCGCACGGGTCGTGATCGAGCGGTGCTCGTCGCGGGCATGTCCAGCATCGTCGTCGGGTACGGGATGCTCGCCTTCCTCGGCAGCGAGACCCCGCTGCTCTTCGTGGTGATCGCCGGCGCCGCCGTGAGCCTCGGGGTGGGGGCGGTCGGCCAGCAGCTGGTGGCGACCGGGCAGCGGTTCCTGCGGGGGGACCAGCTCGCCGTGGGGTCGTCGCTGATCCTGTTCCTGCGGAGCCTCGCCACGGTGCTCTGCCTGTCGGGCTTCGGGGCGCTGCTGGCGTTCGTCGCGTCGGGGTCGGCCGCCTCTCCGGCGGTGCTGGACGGCGTGCGTCTCGTGTTCATCGCCTGCCTCGCCGTGGGAGCCGTCGGCTTCGCCGCAGTGCTGGCGCTGCCGTCCAGACGCCACGACAGACCGGCCGGGGAAGACCTGACCCCGCCCCGAAATGAGCCCGAAACGGCGGTGTGGTCAACTACTACCGAGTGACTACTCGGTTCTCACGGCGAGGGATTCGATGACACGAGCGAATGCAGGGCGACTGAGGGCGGTCGACGACGAGGCGGTGGCGGCGCTGCTCAGCGAGCGGCTGCGCAAAGGCCATGCCCTGCAGCAGTCACCGCGACGTGTCTACTCCCTGCTCCGCTCGGCCATCCGCACCGGAGAGCTGCCGGCGCACACCCGCCTGGAGGAAGCCGATCTCGTCGTCGAGCTGAAGACCAGCCGCAACGCCGTCCGCCTCGCCCTGCAGCAGCTCGACGCCGACGGCCTCGTCGACCGCCGGCCGGGCCTCGGCACGGTCGTCGTCTCGCAGATCCAGTCCTTCCCCGTCTTCGAGTGCGTCGGCCCCGCGATCGGGGTGACCGGTGCACTGCTCCTGCTCGAGAACCAGCGCATCCCGCCGACGCCCTATCTCTCGTCGCGCATCGGCGGTGGATCGGAGCCGCTGCACATGTCGGAGTTCCTCGTGCGGGTCGGCGGTCAGACCGTCGGGGTGTTCTCCCGCTACGGGCATGAGCGCGCCGAGGCGCTCGAGCAGGACCGCCCCTTCCTGAAGCCCGGCGACCTGAGCTGGTACCGGCGCATCCATGGGTCGGCGCCGGGGGACATCCGGGTCGTCATCGAGGCGACGGGGGCGGATGCCCGCACGGCACGTCTCCTCGGCGTCGAGGAGGGCTCGCCGCTCCTCGTGCGCGAGACGCTCTACTTCGACCAGAACCACGACCCCGTCGAGCTGCACTCCACCTACCTCGACAGCCGCCGGGCATCCCTTCTCGCCGTCGTGACCGACGGGGAGCTCCAGCACGACGCCGTGGCGCAGGTGATTCCACCTCGCTGATCCGACGGTGGCGCGGCACGGCGTAACCGCGTGCCGCAGTGACCAGAAGTGCTGGTGAGGTTGCTGTTCTCTCCGCATGCCGGGCGTCGGCGCATCGGCGCAACGGTGTGGAAACGGCGACCTAACGCCGTCGAAACCGCGGCCGTGTTCACTGGTGACGTGCCCCCGACCGGCGGGCGGCACAGAGGAGGAACTCGTGCGGACCATCAGCCTGGGCGACCGGCTCGACATCGAAACGGCCTTCGCGGACTTCCCGTCCGGCGTGGCCGCGCTGACCGCGATGGTCGACGGCGCCCCGACGGGGATGGTCTCGACCTCCTTCACCGTCGGCATCTCCTTCGAGCCCCCGCAGGTGCTCTTCTCGGTGCAGAAGAGTTCGCGCACCTGGCCCGTGCTGCGCCGGGCCGAGCGCATCGGCGTCTCGGTGCTCGCTCGAGGGCACGAGGCTGCCTGCCTGCAGCTGGCCTCGAGGTCGCGCGACCGCTTCGCCGGCCTCGACGTGACCGAGGGGGAGGGCGGTGCCCTCTTCGTGGGCGGGTCGGCGCTGCGGCTCGAGTGCCGCATCAGCGCCGAGCACGACACGGGCGACCACGTCCTCGTCGTCCTCGACGTCGACCGCCTCGACGCCACCGCCGACACCGAACCCCTCGTCTACCACCGCCGCGGCTTCCGCGAGCTCCTCGCCACCACCCCGCACCGCGACGTCGCCTGAACGGCCAACCCCGCCCTGCCTGTCCGCTTGAACCGATGGTTGGATGGGATCATACCAACACTTTCTACTAGAAGTGTTGGTAAGGTTCTGCCATGCCAAAGGTTAGCATGCCGATCCCGGCTGTCGGCCGCGAGGAGCGTCATTGGGCACCGAGCCGTCCCGACCTGTACACGAAGCCTGAGGTCGCCCGGCAGACGGGCGCTTACGAGTCGGTGGTCACGCCGGCCATCCGCGAGTGGGCTCCACAGCTCGACGCCGAGACCGTCGCCGACGTGGAGGAGGCGTCCCTCGCGCTCAAAGGCTTCGACCTGCACTCGCTGGGGCTGTTCGGTGCCGGCGATCCGGCGCTGGCGCCGATGTCGGCCATCCTGCTGCGCACCGAATCAGCCTCCAGCAGTCAGATCGAGAATCTCACGACGTCGGCGAAGCAGCTCGCGCTGGCGGAGATCGACGAGGGCAAGAAGCAGAACGCACTCACCGTCGTGGGCAACGTGCGGGCGATGGAAGCGGCCCTCCGGCTGTCGGACGATCTCGGCGTGACGAGCATCCTGGCGATGCATGCCGAACTGCTGAGCCGGCAGCCGGGCCTCGAGCATGAAGCCGGACGATTTCGGCGCGAGCTGGTCTGGATCGGCAATCGCGACAATGCCGGGCCGCGGGGTGCTGCGTTCATCGCCCCGCAACCCGACCTCGTGCCGGCTGCCGTCGCCGATGTCGTCGCGTTCGCCGATCGTGTCGATCTGCCGGCGCTCGTCCAGATCGCCGTCGCGCACGCGCAGTTCGAGACGATCCACCCCTTCGTCGACGGCAACGGGCGCACCGGGAGGGCGATCGCGCAGGCCATGCTTCGAGACAAGGGGCTGGCGACGCACACGACCGTGCCTCTCTCGGCGGGACTCCTCATCGATACGGACTCGTACTTCTCCGCTCTGACCGCCTACCGAGCGGGAGATGCCGGACCGATCGTGCACCGGTTCTGCGATGCGGCCCGATACGCGGCTGTCACCGGCCGGGAGCTGGTCGACGCTTTGGCAGGCGAGCTCGAACGCTCGAAAGAGGCGCTCGCCGGCGTGCGCTCGCATTCGGCGGCGTGGAAGATCCTGCCCCGCCTGATCGACCAGCCCGTCGTGAACACGCGCTTCCTGGTGGCGGCGATGGGCATGAGCGACGTGTCGGTGATGCGTGCGCTCGATGTGCTCACCCGGCGGGGAGTGCTGGTGGAACGCACCGGCAACTCGCGCAACCGCGTATGGGAGCAGCGCGGCATCCTGAGCGTGCTCGACGCCTACGCCGACAACGTGCGGCGAGGGCACTGACCAGTGGGGGGCGAGGGTCGGCCGGCGCAAACGACGGTGGCCCGACCGCGCAGGGAGCGCGGCCGGGCCACCGGAGGAGAAAGGCGTCAGCCGATCGGGGTGGGGTTGGTCGGGTCGGGCGGGACGGGCAGCGAACCCTTGATCTGGTTCTGCGCCTGGCACTGGCTGGTGCAGTTGGTGGCGCCCTGCGAGAGCTCGACCGCATCCTCGCCGAGCACTCCGCCGAGGCGGCCGCCCGAGGTCACGAGCCACTTGGTGACCGTGCCGCTCTGGAAGGTCTTCGTGGCGACCTGGGGGCTGTCCTTGCCGAGCAGCATCTGGTGGAAGCCGGTGGCGCTCTGGGCGGGGGTGACGGCGTCGACGCCGTTGCCGAAGTTGATCTTGCCCGTGTACTGGTTCACGAAGTAGAACAGGCCAGGGCCGAGGGTGTGCACGAGCTCGACCGGCTGGGCGAACTCGGGCTCCATCTGGAAGATGCCGCCCTGGGCGCCGTCCTTCGCCTGGATCTTGAACTTGCCGGCCGCGGCCGTGAAGATCACGACGAGGGTGTCGTCCTTCACCTCGAGCTGCTTGATCTTCACGGTGCCGATCTGGGCGGGCGTGAGGGTCGGCACCTTCGACGCGAAGACGACGGTGGGCTGGGTGACCATTCGCAGAGCATCCGGAGCACCTGTCAGCGTGTAGTCGTAGACGCCGAGGGTCTTGGTGTCGATGCGGAAGGTGTTGTTCAGGCCGCGCACGGTGACGCTGCCGGATGCCGCCAGATCCTGCAGCTTGACGTCCTTGCCGGGGGCCGGGTTGTAGGTGGTGCCGTTGACGGTGACGGCGTAGTCGCCGCCTCCGGCCGAGGGCTTGGCCGAGGCGGGAGCGGCCGCGGCGAACGCGCCGGTGAGCGCGGCGGCGGCGATGGCGGTGGCGGCGAGGGCCGCCCGGGAGGCTCGGCGGATGCGGTGCGTGTTCATCGCTGGTCCTTCGGTCGAGAGCGAGAGAGGTGACGGCGGGTGCCGTCTGCCTTCAGCCTCGGTGACGGCCGCGTCCCCGTCGATACGACGTAGGTACTAGTACCCGTTCTCGCGCGCCCAGAGCGCCGCGCTGACGCGGTCGCCGACGCCGAGCCGGCGGAAGATGCTGCCCACGTGCACCTTCACCGTGCGCTCGGCGATACCCAGCTCGTGCGCGATCTGCTTGTTCGCGAGGCCCCGGGCGAGCAGGGTCAGCACCTCGGCCTCCCGGCCGCGGATGGGCTGCGGATCATCGGCGTGGAAGTCGGCGTCGGCATCGGCGTCGGCCGGGCGGGCGGCTGCGGTGCCCGCCTCGGGCAGCAGGGCATGCGTCACGCGCGGGTCGATCGGGCGATGTCCCCGCGCGGCGGCCTGCACGGCGGCGGCGATCTCGGCCGGCTCCGCATCCTTCACCACGTAGCCGGTGGCGCCGGCCGCGAGGGCCGCCCGCAGGTCGTCGCCGGTGTGCGACGAGGTCAAGATGACGACGGCGAGTTCAGGATGCTCGCGCCGCACCACGCCCGTGGCCTCGATGCCGCCCGTGCCGGGCATCGACAGGTCCATCAGCAGCACGTCGGGGCGGGTGCGCGCGATCAGCGCGAGGGCGTCCCCGCCGTCGGAGGCCTCGCCCACGACGACGATCCCGCCCGCCTCCTCGAGCAGGGCGACGAGGCCTGCGCGCACGAGCGGGTGGTCGTCGATCAGGGCGACGCCGACCGGCCTCACGCGGCGCCTCCCCGGGCGGGCGGTGGGCCGGGCAGTTCGAGCCGCCAGCTCGTGCCCGCTCCGCGCGCCGTGGCGACCGAGAGGCCGGCCCCGGCGCTCTGCACGGCGTCGACGAGGAGGGGGATGCCCACATGGCCCGAGGCGGGGGAGTGCAGGACCCCGGGGTCGAAGCCGCGCCCGTCGTCGCGGATCTCGACCACGACGGACTCGGCGCGGGAGCGGCCGCGGGAGGACGTCAGCTCGACCGTCGCCTCGGTGGCCCGCGCGTGCTTCACCACGTTCGCCAGCACCTCGCGCACGACGCGGAAGACGAGCCGCGCCTCGTCGGGGTCGAGTGGGCGGTGCGGCCCCTCGACGATCCGCACCTCGACGCCCCGCCCGCGCACCGCGGTGGCGAGGTCGTCGAGCGCCGGGCGGATACCGGCGGCCGTGAGGCTCGGCGGGTAGAGGTCGACGAGCAGGGTGCGGAGGCCTCCGAGGTTCGCCCGGAGCGTCGCCGTGGCGTCGTCGAGACGGGCGGCGAGGGCCGCGTCGCCGGTCGCGCGAGCGGAGGAGGCGGCCGAGCGGAGGGCCAGGATGCTCGCGGTGAGGTCTTGGATGGCGCCATCGTGCAGGCGGCCGGCGATGCGCATCCGCTCGGTCGCCGAGGCGTCGACGGCCTGCAGCAGCATCGCCTCGCGCTCGGACTGGGCGCGCCGCACCAGCACGAACAGGCGGCGGCCGACGGGGGCGAGCAGCACGATGAGGGCGATGACGCTGCCGGCGGAGAGCAGCGAGAAGGCGGTCCAGAGCTCGCTGGTGCGCGCGGAGACGCGGTCGTAGGGGAAGTACGCCTCGAACAGCAGCTTCTCGCCGTCGGCCGCGGTCACCGAATGGTAGGCCTCGAGCAGGGTGCCGCGGCCGCGCTCGAAGCGGTTCTCGGGGGCGCTCAGGTCGGAGACCTCCGAGTCGACCCCGCCGTCGGTGAGCACCTCGAGCTCCTCCTCGTCGAGGCCGAAGCTCTCGCCGATCAGGCGCGGTTCGTCGGAGTAGAGGATCGTGCCGTCGGCGTCCCAGATCTTCACCCGCACCACGTCGTCGCCGATCACCCGGGCGCGGATCAGCTCGTCGAACGCCCGCCGCTCGGCCTCGTCGCTGAGGAGGCCCGCGCCGAGTGCCGGCTCCACCACCACGTCGGCGAGCAGCTCGGCCGAGCGGGCGGCGTCGTTCACCGCCTCGTCCTCGGCGAGCCGCCGGGCCACGAGCACGCCGACGGCGACGACGACGAACACCACCAGTGCAGCGGCCGCGACGAGCCGCACGACGAGCGCGCGCCGGGTCGGCGCCGCCCCGCGCGGCCGGCCCCCCGCAGCCGGTTCCGTGAGCGTCACCCACGGCGCCGCCGTCTGCTCCGCCCCCATCGTTCCAGTATGCGCGGGTGCCGCCGACATCGGCATCCGGCCCGACCTCTTGACGAGGGCGGGTTGTTAGTGTTTGATCAGTCACATGAGCGAGACGCGATCACGAGGGGCGGGCATCCGCTCGACCGCCGAGGATCAGCGGGTGCGCATCGTCGCCCGCGCGGTCGACGTGTTCGCCGTGTCGGGCTACAAGGCGACCCCTGTCGCCGACGTGGCGACGGCGGCCAAGGTCTCGCCGGCCTACGTGTTCCGGCTGTTCGACGGCAAGCTCGGGCTGTTCGTGGCCGCCGTCGACGACTGCTACGCGCAGGTCGCGGCGGCGCTGGTGGCCGGTGTCGATGACACGGGCACGCCTGCCGAGCGTCTCGACCGGATGACGCAGGCGTACATCGAGCTCATCCGCGACCGCAGCCTGATCGCCCTGCAAGTGCACGCGCAGAGCGCCTGTGACGTGCCCGAGATCCGGGATGCCGTGCGCCGGGGCCTCGCCACGGTCGTGCGGGCGGTGTCCGACGCCTCGGGTGCCGACGACGACTCGGTGCAGCGCTTCCTCGCCTACGGCCAGCTGTGCCACCTAGTGGTGCAGGCCGGGCTCGCCGACGTCGACACGGCGTGGGCGCGGGTCGTCGACCACGGCATTCGGCACGACTGACGCGGCCCATCCACACCCTTCGACCTCATTTCTCCACTCTCATCCAGCTTTGCCCGCAGTTGTGACTGTCCAGTCACACACAACCGAACGGAACCATCATGACCCCCACCCAGACCACCCGCGTCGTCCTCCCCGGCCTCGTCGAGCCCTCGGGCCTGCAGCTCGAGACCGGCCCGCGCCCCGAGCCCGGTGAAGGCGAGCTGCTCGTCGCCGTCGAGGCCACCGGCATCGCCTACGCCGAGCAGGCGATGCGCCGCGGCCGCTACTACGGCCAGCCTGCCTTCCCCTTCACTCCGGGCTACGACCTGGTCGGCACCGTGCTCGAGGTCGGCCCGGGCGGTGACGAGCGGATGTTCGGCCACCGCGTCGCGAGCATGACCAAGACCGGGGCCTGGGCGACGCACGCCGTCGTCCAGGCGCGCGACACCGTGCCCGTCCCCGCGGGCATCACCGCCGAGGACGCCGAGACCGTCGTGGTCAACGGCGTCACCGCCTGGCAGATGCTGAACCGGGCGGCGCGGGTGAAGCGGGGTGGCACGATCCTGCTGTTCGGGGCGAACGGCGGGGTCGGGGGCATCCTGATCCAGCTCGCGCAGCACCAGGGCATCCGCGTGATCGGCGCCGCCTCGCCGCGGCACCACGAGGCGCTGCGGGCGGCGGGGGTCGAGCCGGTCGACTACGCCGACCCCGAGCTCGAGGCGCGGGTGCGTGAGCTGGCGCCCGGGGGAGTCGACGCGGTCTTCGACAACGTCGGCGGCGAGACGACGCGGATGTCCTTCCGCCTGCTCGCGCCGGGCGGCGCCCTGGTGTCGTACGCGATCATCGCGGCGGTCAGCGGCACCGGCGGGCTGCTGACGCCGTTCCTCAAGGCCATCGGCCAGGCCCTCCTCTGGACCGTGCTGCCCAACGGCCGGCGCGCCACGTTCTACGACCTCTGGTCGGGCCACCGGGCCCGCCCGGCGCGCTTCCGCCGGCGCCTCGAGGAGGACCTCGGGCAGATCTTCGCGCTGCTCGGCGCGGGGGTGCTGACCGCCAACATCGCCGCGCGGTTCCCGCTCACCGAGGCCGCGGCGGCACTGACGCTGGCCGAGTCGCGCACGCTCAACGGGAAGGTGCTGCTGCTGCCTTGACCGGCTGACCCTCTTGCGCGGGGCGGGGCATCCGTGTTTTATTAACGTTGTCAAATAATTACGGACATCGCGGTCCGTCCGGGCGTTCCCGCCTGCGGTCGCGGAGAGGAACGCATGAGATCGCAGTCCCGGCTCACCCGCTCGGCGCTCGCCACCGCGGCGCTCGCCGTCGCAGGAGCACTCGCCTTCGGCGGCACCGCCGCCTCGGCCACCCCGACCCCCACCCCGACGAGCACACCCACCCCGGCAGCGAGCCCGACCGGCACCGCGACCCCGGCGCCGACCCCGAGCCCCACGCCCACGCCCACCCCCACCGAGCAGCCGAGCGGCGCCAAGCCCCCGCAGACCGCCCCCACCCCGGCCCCCGCCCTCCCCGAGGGTGACCTCGCCGCCAAGCCGTACCTCGGCTGGAGCAGTTACAGCATGCAGGTCTACTCCGACAACGGCCAGTGGATCACCGCCGACCAGATCATCGCCCAGTCCGACGCGATGCACGAGAAGCTGCAGCCCTTCGGCTACGACCACATCAACGTCGACGCCGGCTGGAACGGCGGCGTCGACGAGCACGGCCGCCCCGTGCCGAGCACGAGCCTCTACCCCGACGGCCTGCAGAGCGTGATCGACCACGTGCACGGCAACGGCCAGAAGTTCGGCCTCTACTTCATCCCCGGCATCTCGGCCGAGGTCTCCGACGCGGCCTACCCCATCGAGGGAGCGCCCGGATGCACGACCTCCGACGTGGTCAAGCAGCCCCTCCAGCAGGCCGACTACTGGGGCATCGGCAACCGCATCGACTTCACGAACCCCTGCTCGCAGGCCTACATCGACTCGATCGCCGACCAGCTGAAGAGCTGGGGCGTCGACTTCATCAAGTTCGACAGCGTCACCCCGGGCTCGGGCATCAGCGACCTCTCGGTCGACGCCCGCGACGACGTCGACGCCTGGTCGAAGGCCCTGCACGAGCGCGGCATCTGGTTCGAGCTCTCCTGGGCGCTCGACATCCAGTACGCCGACCTCTGGAAGGAGAAGGCCGACGGCTGGCGCGTCGACTGGGACGTCGAGTGCTACTGCGCCCACGAGGCCCTGGTCAGCTGGGACACCATCAGCCGCCTCTTCCCGCGGATGGCCGACTGGTGGCGCCACGGCGGCCCCGGCGGCTGGAACGACCTCGACTCGCTGAACGTCGGCAACGGCACGATGGACGGCCTGACCAAGGACGAGCGCCGCACCGCCGCCACCCTGTGGGCGATCTCGGCCGCGCCGATGTACGTCGGCAACGACCTCACCCAGCTCGACGACTACGGACTCGGGCTGCTGACGAACCGTGACGTGCTCGCGGTGCAGCAGAACGGCGTGCCGGCGCAGCCGGTATCGATGTCGACGAACAAGCAGGTCTGGTACGCCCTGAACGCCGACGGCACCTACACGGTCGCCCTGTTCAACCTCGGCCGCACCGACTCGGACGTCACCGTCGACTTCGCCGACATCGGTCTGACCGGTGGCGGCGAGGTGCGCGACCTCTGGGCGGGCAAGAAGCTCGGCTCGTTCGACTCCTCGTTCACGGGGTCCGCAATCCCGATCCACGGCGTGCAGCTGCTGAAGGTCACCCCGGCCAAGAACGCGGGCGTCACCGTGAACGACGACGGTCTCCGCGTCTCGTACGACGTCCCCGAGGGCACGGCCGCCGACGGCGAATGGATGCGCAACGGCGGCCGCGAGGTCGCCCCCGTCTCGCAGCCCCTCACCGTCTCGGTCATCGACTCATCCACGGGCGAGGGCGAGCCGGCCGTCCCCTCCGACGGACGCTCGGTGACCCTGAACGACGACGCCCAGGGCATCGTCTACAGCGGAACCTGGAGCCGCAGCTCCGGCCGCGGTCTGGGTGACCACGGCGACGACGTGCACTACACCGAGGCGAACGGCGACGCGTTCCAGTACACCTTCCAAGGCACCGGCATCTCCGTCGTCAGCGAGACGCACGAGTCGCAGGGCGAAGCCGAGGTCTACCTCGACGGCCAGCTGGTGCAGACCGTCGACGCCCATCTCGACCCGAGCCAGGGCCGCGGGATCCAGCAGGTGCTGTACAGCGCGTCCGATCTGCCGAACGGCAGCCACACGCTGCGGGTCGTGAAGAAGTCGGGCTCGTACCTGCTGCTCGACAAGCTCGACGTGACCGTCGAGAGCCTGCTCAGCCAGAGCACGGCGACGTTCGACAAGGCGGCGGCGACGGATGCGGTGGTCGAGCTCCTGCGCGACCCCGGTGAGCTGGCGGGCGTCTCGCACGCCGGCACCGCGCTCGAGGAGGGCGCCGACTACACCGTCGAGGGCAGCACGGTCACGATCTCGGCGGCCTACCTCGGGACGCTGCCGATCGGCGCCGCGCCGCTCGACGTCGCCTTCCGCGGAGACCTGCACGGCGACGTGCACTCGAGCACCGTCGACGGAGCCTTCGCCACCTTCGGCTTCACCGGCACCGGGGTCTCCTGGGTCGGGCCGCTCGCTCCCGACCAGGGGATGGTCGACATCTACGTCGACGGTGCGTACGTGAAGACGGTCGACACCCACGCCGAGGTGCGCCGCACCGGGCAGACGCTGTTCGAGTCGGCCGGCCTGAAGAACGGCGACCACACGATCACCGTCGTCAAGTCGTCGGGCACGGTCATCCGCGTCGATGCCTTCGCCTACACGGTGAAGAAGGTGAAGTAGCCGCAGCCTCGCGCACCTCGCCCGGCGTCGCCGCTCAGTAGAGCAGCGGCGCCGGTGCGAGGTTGGCGGTCTGGTCGCCGACGAGCGCGAGGTCGCGCGGGTCGAGCTTCGCGACCTCGGTGCGGCCCTCGAGCTCGTCGAGCTCGACCCAGAAGATGTTCGGGCTGCGGGTGGAGCCGAAGTAGTAGACCCGGTTCGTCAGATCGGCGCCCGAGCGCCACCACGTGGGGTAGACGTCTCCCGTCGTGTACGGGGCTCCGTAGGGCACCGAGACGTTCGAGATCAGCTGGAAGACGCCGGCGACGGCCTCCTCGGTGCTCTCGGGCTCGGGCAGGTAGTGCAGGAAGTAGGCCGAGCGCACGAAGCGGTCGGTCGAGCTGATGTCGCCGGGCGGCGGCAGCTCGCCGCCGAACGGGCGGTAGCGGGCGAGGTTCTCGAGCTGCAGGTCGAGGGTGGGGGAGTTGGCCATCACCGTGTACTCGGGGCCGTGGTGCACGACCAGCTCGCCGCCGACGGGCTCGATCACCGCCGAGTCGCCCGAGGCGTCCTCGATCGCGATGTGCACCCCGAGCTGGATGCCGCGGAAGGTGGGCGAGGTGATGCGGATGCGGCCGATGTCGGCCACGGCCTCGGCCACCGTGGCGTAGTTGTCGAGCAGGTACTGCACCCACAGTGCGTTCGCGACCGAGGGCCGGCCGTCGGCCGCGGGGAAGGCCACGTCGTCGGGGTTGAGGTAGAGCGCGTGGGCGCCGAGGCCCTTCTCGTTCAGCCCGTCGACCGTGCCCATGCCCCACATGCTCACGGCCACGCTGGAGTACCGCGACGTCCAGCGGTGGCTCTCGTGGTCGGCGTTGCCGCTGCGCTCGGTGCCGCGCGGCACGAACCAGAGCTCGGGCTCGTCGCTGACGGCCCAGTCCATGCAGCGGCTGACGGTCTTGGCGACCTGGTTGGTGTTCCAGAGGATGCGCGTGCACATAGCCGTGAGCGTAGCGCCTCGCCGTGCCGCTACCCTCGGTTCATGACCGAACCCGAACTGCCGGCGCGCGTCAGGGCCTGGGAGCTGCCCGGGCAGTGGCTGCGCGAGGAGAAGTTCTGGCGTGACATCGGCACCCGCGTGCTCGCCGGCGTCATCACGGCCGCGATCGTCTATGTCGGTGCGCTCGTGCTCGGTTACCTGCACACGCCCGAGATCGGCGCGGGCCTCGCGCTGCTGCTCGGCCTCGCCCTGTCGGCGGCGCTGCTGCTGATCGCGATCGCGCTCGCCTCCCGGCTGCCGGCCCGCCGCCGCTCGGGCGGCGCCATCGCGCTGCGGCTCGCCGTCGCGGTGCTCGTCGCGCTCGCGGCCCTCTCGCTGGCCGCCGCCGTGATCACTGACTTCCTGCGCCACTGAGGCGCTGAGCCGCTGAGCCGGGCTGCGGCGGTGCTCACGGACGCGCTGCGCCCCTGAGCCAGGGCTGCGCGGCCCGTTCCAGCTCGCGCCGGTTCCGCACGCCCACCTTGCGGTAGATGCTCCGTAACTGCGTCTTGACGGTGTTCGGCGACACGAAGAGCGCCTCGGCGACCGCGGCCGTGCTCTGCCCCTCGAGCACCGCCGCCAGCACCGCCTTCTCGCGGGGTGTCAGGGCCGCGAAGGGGTCGGGGTCGGCGTCGCGGGCGGAGGCGAGGAGACGGTCGGCCAGCGCATCCGGAACCGCCCCGGCCGGCGAGGCCGCGATCAGCGCCGCCAGCTCGCCCCGCGGCAGCACGAGCAACGACCGCAGCAGGCCGTGGGTGCGGGCGAGCTCGAGCGCGAGGGCGAAGGTTGCGGCAGCCGTCGACGGAGTCGCCGCGGCATCGTGCCGCTGGGCCGCCGCGGCGAGGGCGAACGCCGACACCAGCACCCGGGGCTCGGCGGTGGCGGCGGCGATCAGCGGCGCGGTGCGGCGCCCGGCGGCCGCGAAGTCACCGGCCTCGGCAGCAGCACCCGCCTCCATCACGAGGGCGATGCGCCCCAGGGGGGAACGCTCGTGGGCGCCGAGTCCGGCCACCGCCGCGCGGGCCTCTGCCCGGTTGCCGAGCGCCGCGAACAGCAGCGCGCGGGCGAGGGCCACGAACCCGGCCGACCCTCCGGCGCTCCGCACCGCCTCGGGCTGCCCGGCGGCCGTGGCGTCGATCTGACTGAGCACGGCGAGGGCCGAGCCGGCGTCGCGCACGAGCAGGGCCGTGAGGAGCTTCTGAGCCGGCCAGCGCTCGGTGACGCCCGCGAGGTCGGCCGCGGCGAGGGTGCGGGCGGCCTCGTCGACGCGCAGCTCGTCGATCAGCAGCAGGGTCTGCGCGAAGACCGCCGAGATCGAGGCCCGGGTCTGCCACCACTCGCCGTCGGCGTCGGGGAGCTCGGCCAGGCGGTTGCGCGCCTGCACGTTGCGGCCGGCCAGGGCGTGCAGCCAGGCCAGGCTGCCGGCGGCCCTGGCCTGCATGATGACGTGGTCGATCAGCACCGCGTGGTCGAAGCACTCGCCGTATTCCCGCACCGCGGCGTCGAGGTCGCCCGCGTACTCCCACACCATCGCCCACTGGAACTCCAGCTCGGGCAGCGCCTGCACCAGCTGCTCGCGCGCCGCGGGGGTCGCCTCGTCGACGGCGGAGCGGGCCTCGCGCACGGCGGCGACGGCATCGGCGAGACGCCCGTTGGCCCGGCCGGCGGCGGCGCGGGCGGTGAGCTGGGCGAGCAGGTCGAGCAGGGTGCGCGGCGGGGGAGCGGCGGCGGTGCCGCGGAACCGGGTCGACTTCGGGGCGTCGTTCTCGACGAAGCGGTTGACGTACTCGATCGCGTGCGACCAGCGCGGATGACCGGCCAGCACCTCGGCCGGCAGCGCGGTGATGGTGCGGCGCAGGAGCTGCGGCTCGTTCGCCAGCAGGGTCGACCACCCGGTGTCGAGCGCGGCGACCACGCCCGCCCAGTCCTCGGCGGCGACGAGGCCGTCGAGCTCGTGGTCGTCGTGGTCGTTCGTCACTGCAGTTCCCCTGTCCGCGACAACACTAGCGAAACCGTCCGACGGGTCAGAGCTGCACGGTGCCCGGCCCCCAGCCGTCGCGGGGCGGAGGCGGAGGCAGGGCGACCGCTCGCCGGCGCAGGCGCGACTCGCGACGCCGTCGCCAGCGCGCGAGAAGGGCGCCGGCCACGAGTGCGCCGGCCAGGCCGCCGAGGGAGTTGGCGATCACGTCGTCGACCGTCGCGAACCGGTCGGGCAGGAACACGTACTGGGTCAGTTCGATCGCGACCGAGCCGGCGAAGCAGACCAGTACCGCGAGACCCCAGATGCGGCGCCCCAGGAGCAGCCCGAGCAGCAGCCCGAGGGGGATGAAGAGCGCGACGTTCGAGAGGAACTCGACCTGCGGGTAGCCGAGGAACTCCAGCAGGTGGCGGTCGTGCAGGCCCTTCAGGATGCGCGCGAGCATCCCTCTCGCCTTCTCGTCGACGGGCGACGGCCACATCACGACGACCAGCACCGCCGCGGCGTACAGGAGCAGCAGCACGGCGGCGATCGGCCTCGCGACGGATCGGCCGCCTCTGGATCGACTGGCTCTGGACGGACTGGTCAGGACGCCTCCCCGGTAGCGAGTGACCATCGTATCCGGCGCGACCTGGGCGATCGACGTGTGGGATCATGCTTGCGGGGGAACGATGTCGGCACTCGAACGGCCCGCCGCCGCTGCGGTCTCGGCGGCCACGCTGGCCTTCGGCGTGACCGCGCTCGGCATCGCCGTCGTGCTGGTGCTGCTGCGCGCCGCCTACCTGCCGGGCGACGCCGTCTGGCCCGCGCTCGGGTTCCTCGTGCCGATCGCCGTGCTGATCCCCCTCGCCCGGCGGCGGCTCGGCTGGTGGGCGACGGCGCTGCACCTCGTGGTGGCGGCGGTGAGCATCGGCGGCTACTCCTTCGTCATCCTCGCCGAGTCGGGGGAGGCGGTCGCGGAGTCGCCGTTCATCCTCGCTCTGCCCCAGCTCGCCGTGATCTACACCGTGGCGCCGGCCGTGATGGGCGCCGGCAACCTCGTCGCCATCGCCTCCGCCTACCTCCTCGGGCAGGGCGCCGTGCTGGTCGCGGCGACGGCGACGGGGCGCTACCCCTCCTTCGACGGCTTCACCGCCGTGCTGACGGCCGTGGTGCTCGCGGTGGGCGTCGCCGACCTGATCACCCGCCGCCGGGCCGAGCTCGACTCCCGCTCGGTCGAGCGCGCCCGGCGGGAGGCCGACGCGCTCGCGTATCAGCGCGAGGTGGAGACGCAGGTGATCGCGCTCTTCCACGACACCGTGCTCGGCGAGCTCACGCTCATCTCGCACCTCCCGCCCGGGCCTCTCCCCGACGGACTGGCGGCGGCCCTCCGCCGTGACCTCGCCCTGATCGAGACCGGACGGCTCTGGCCCGACGAGCTCTCCGGCGCCACACCGGCGCTCGACGACCTCCCGCTCCCTGCGCGGGTGGCGCTCGCCGTGGCGGCCGGCCGGGGGCGCGGCCTCGAGATCGACCTCGCCGGCGACCTCGCCTCGCTGCAACGGCTCGCGCCGTCCGTCGCCGAGGCCGTGGGCCTCGCCCTCGACCAGGTGCTCGTCAACGTGCGACGCCATGCCGGCACCGATCGGGTGGAGGTCGTCGTCGACGGCGCCGCCCGGGAGGTGGTGCTGATGGTCAGCGACGCCGGCGTCGGCTTCGACCCGGGCGGGGTCGGACCCGACCGACTCGGGGTGCAGCACTCGATCCTCGGCCGCATCGAGGCCGAGGGCGGCCGCGCTCAGCTCTTCACGGCGCCCGGCAGCGGCACGGCCTACCTGTTCAGCCTGCCTCCGGCGCCCGAGAACGTCTGGCCCGAGCCCGAGCCCGAGCCCGAGCCTGAGCCCGAGCGGGCGAGCGGATGATCGGCTTCCTGTCGTGGCGGATCGCCCCCCGCCGGGCGGCCCCCATCGTCGCCGGTGCCCTGCATCCGCTGCTCGTCGTCACCGGGATCGCACTGATCGCGGTGGCGCTCGTGCGCACGGTGACCGATGCCGAGCGGATCGTGCATCCGGTGCTCGCGATCGGCGCGATCGTGGCCGTCGTGGTCGCGGCCCTCGCACTCGTGCTGGCGACGGACCCGGTGCGCCCGCCGACCTCGGCCCTCGCCTTCGGCCTCACGGTGGGGGCCGCGCTGACCGCCGACGGGCTCTCGGCCGCGTCCGGCTGGGGTGCGTCGAACGTGCTGTGGGACGACTGGGGGCCGGTGGCGGTCGGCGTCGTGATCCTCTCGTTCAGCATGTTCCGGCCCGGGCGCGAGCTCGCGGCGGCCACCGTCATCTCGCTCCTCGTCGTGGGCTCGATCAGCGCGGCGGAGGCCGGCGACCTGCCCGAGACCGTCTCGCCGCTGACCTCGGCCGTGATCGCCTGCACCCCGGTGCTGCTGTTCGGGGTCGCGTCGTCGGTGTTCTCCTACCGGATGAGCCTGACCCTCGCTCGGCAGCAGGAGCTGGCCGGCCGGGCCCAGCGGGGCCTCGCGCGGCGGGTGCGCATCCGGCTGCGGGAGCTCATGCGGGACTCGGGCCGTGCCGAGCTCTCGGCCGAGGTGGTGCCGTTCTTCGAGGAGGTGCTCGCCCGCGGGGCGCTGGCCCCCGGGGACCCGGCGCGGGCCAGACGGCTCTCGGCCGTGCTGCGCTCGGAGATCCTGACCGGGGTGGGGCTGCCCTGGCTGGAGCGGCTGCGGCGCGCCCGGCCCGGCCGCCTGGTGCTGCACGATCCCGCGGCGGTGGCGGAGAGCATGCCGGTCGAGCAGAAGGTGGCGCTGCGTGCGCTGCTCACGGCGCTGCTCGCGCATCCGGAGACCGAGGGATCGGCGCTGCACGTGCGGGTCACGGAGGTGGGCGAGCACCGCAGCGTGTTCGTGCGGGCGCCTTGGAGCGCAGGGGAGCCGGCCGCACGGCGGGCCCTGGGGAGCTTCGTGGCGGTGATGGGAACGGCCTTCGGGCGTTCGCAGGTCACCGTCGGCGAGGGCGAGCTGCGCCTGCTGTTCGCCCAGAACCCGCGCGTCACCGACGCCGGGCCGTGGAACGACTGAGTCGCGGACCCCTAGTCGTCGATGCTGCGGCTGCGCGGCTGCACCATCGGGATCTCGTCGATGCCGCCCGAGAGCCGCGCGATGGCCGCCTCGGCGTCGTAGTTCGGGTCGGGCACGATGAAGGACGAGGTGATGGCGTGGTACGAGATGGCCGCGAGCGACACCTCGGCCGAGCGGCCCTCGTTCTCGATGTTGTAGCGGGCCTCGACGAGGTCGGGGATGATCGCGCGCGAGATGCCGAGACCCTCGATGACCGCCGAGGAGGCGACGACGAGGGGGCGATAGTCGTCGTTCAGATCGGGACGGAGGCGGTAGCCGACCGCGGGCACGATGTTGCGGTAGAACACCTCCATCTGGTCGAGGAAGGCGAGTTCGCTGTTGCGGAGCGACTCGATCACCCGGTCGCGCACGGCGGAGGGGTAGGAGAGCGCCGTGGAGGCCAGGGCCACGTAGGTGCGCCACTGCACCGACGAGGTGACGGCCTCGAAGTTCTGCTCGGCCGCGAGGCTCACGACGTCGAGGAAGATGCGGCGGCGGCCCTCGGGGGTGCGCAGCTCGTCGGCGCGGAAGCCGAGGTACTCCCAGGTGGCGACGAGCGACTCCTCGTCGGCGCGGCCGGGGGAGACCTGGTTGGCGACCTCGCTCAGCAGGTCTTCGAAGAAGGCCTCCTTGGTCTCCCAGATCTTGTAGACGGCGCTCCGGGGAACACCGGCCTCTTTGATCAGGTCGTCCATCAGGAGGTGCTCGAAGCCCACCGTGAGGCCGTTCGTCTGCACGAGGCCCATCGCGGTCTGCAGCAGGGCGGTGCGCACCTCGTCCTTCGGCACCTTTCCGCGGCCTGCCGCGGACTTCCCCCAGCTGTTCTCTGACATCGATCAGCCCCTCTCGGAATCATTTTGGGACATAACGTCCCAAGTTGCAAACGAACACGGCCCGCTCCTATGCTCGATTTCACGGCACCCAGCGCGCGCGGACCAGCCGGTCGATCCCCACCAGGTGAACAATCGGAGGAACCCGCAGTGCTCCGTGTGGCTCTCACCTCCGAATTCTGTCAGAGGACCGCCGGTGTCGCGCATTGACCGCACCATCTCCAACGCGGCCGTCATCCCACTCATCGACGGGTCGCCCGCCTTCGTCGTCGAGCCGGAAGCGCGCCTCGCCTCGGGTGTGATCGCCGTGAACGGCGTCGCCCTCCCCGGCTTCGAGGAGGCCTACCGCCAGCACTTCGAGTTCCGGCGCCTGGTCTACGTGGAGCAGACGGGTCAGCTCGACCCCTCCGACCTCTCCGACGACGGCCTCGACCGCGACGAGGACGACTCCCGCTCGGTGACCTTCGCCATCTTCGAGAACGCGCCGGAGGGCGTGCGCATCGTCGGAGTGGCGCGCGCCATCATCAAGGGGGCCGTCGGCGTCGACCGGCCGCTGCCGGTGGAGGACTTCTGCCCCGAGCTGTTCGCCGAGCATCCGCTGCCCGCCGGCAGTGCCGAGGTCTCGCGGGTGATCGCCCGGCACGAGCGGGTGGCGATGCAGGAGCTCATCCAGTGGCACCTGTTCGCGATCATCTCCTCCTACTTCACCACGCACGGGCTGGGGCGGGCCTTCGCGATCATCGAGCCGTGGCTCGAGCGGCACCTGGCCGGCATGCTCTCGATCTGGAGCATCGGCGAGCCCCGCTACATCGAGCACTACCTCGACTACAACCTGCCGGTCGAGTTCGACCAGCCGGGTTCGGCGGCCCGCATCACCGAGCGGAACGCGACCATCCTCGGTCAGCTCGCGGCCGCCGACGGGGAGCTGCAGTACTTCGGGCGCATCTCGCGGGCGCAGCGGGCGCTCGCGATCGAGTCGGGCGTGGCGCCGGATGTTCGGGCGGGCGCGGGTGCCTCTGCTGGTGCGGAGGCCGCTGCCGGCGAGGTCGCCGAGAGCCTGTGAGCGGGTCGCTGCGCCGATGAGATCGCTGGGCGACCCCGAGTTCTCGCGCAACTACGGCTTCTGGAGCGAAGCGGAGCAGCGGGCGCTGACCGAGTCGCGGATCGCGATCGCCGGGGTGGGCGGAGTCGGCTTCCAGGTCGGCACCAAGCTCGCCCGGATGGGCGTCGGCAGCTTCAGCATCGCCGACCCCGAGGTGTTCGAGCGCGCCAACGCCAACCGCGTGCCGGGGGCGAGTGCGCTGAGCTACGGCCGTTCGAAGGCGTCGGTGTTCCGCGAGGAGGTGCTGGCCATCAATCCGGATGCGGTGGTCGACGTCTACGGCGAGGGAGTCACGCCCTCGAACGCGGCCGAGTTCCTGGCGGGCGCCGATCTCGTCTTCGACGAGTCCGAGACGACGCAGCCCGAGATCGGCACGGCCATCGCGCGGCAGGCGCGGATCCAGGGGATCGCCGACCTGCTCGTGGTGAACGTCGGCTTCTCGTCGATGGCGACGGCGTTCGCGCCCTCCGGCCGGTTCACCTTCGAGCGCTACATGGGGCTGCCCGAGCAGGCGCCGCTGGAGGAGATCGCCGGGCTCTCGGTGGACTTCTCCCGCGTCCTGCCCTACGTGCCCTCCTACAGCGACCTGCGCGGCCTCGCCGCGGTCGCCACAGCGGGGCCCGACGGCACGAACCCGTCGCTGCCGTCCATCGCGCCGGGTGTCGACCTCGCCAGCGCCCTCGGCAGCACGCAGGCCTTCCTGCACCTGATGCACCGCAAAGGGCTCGGGCAGCGCCGTCGCCGACCGATCTGGGCGCCGCGGGTGGCCGTGCTCGACGCCTACACGGTGACCGGCCGCATCATCCGCGCGTCGAAGGCGACGCATCTGCGGCACCTGCTCGTCGCGGCCGCGCGCGACCGGGCCGGGCGCAACCCGCGGGGGGCCTACACGCACGAGGACATCGCGCGACGGGCCCGTCTCGACGACGCTTCCGGATGACTTCGATGTCATCCGAAAAATCGGCCTAGCACACCGCGACTTGCGCTGTATGCCCCGTGTAAAGGGGCCGTGCGCTCGTGTAATGTGAGCCTGACGGTGACGTCACAAGCGCCCCTGTTTCATGGTCGTAAGGGTAACGGCTGAACATGGCAGACGGTGTCGACGTCTCCTTGCGGGATGAGAGTATCGGGTCCTCTCATCCCGCTAAATCTTTTCATCCTGCTGAGTCTTTTCGGCCGGTTGAATCTTCCAGCGGGCTCGGTGCGGGCGCCGTGCGCGCTACGGTCGTTGACGTGAAACTCAACCGCGTGCACCACATCGCCGTCATCGCCACCGACTACGAGCGGTCGAAGGCCTTCTACCTCGACGTGCTCGGCTGCACCCTGCTGACCGAGGTCTACCGCGCCGAGCGCGACTCCTGGATGGGCGATCTCGCCCTGAACGGCGAGTACCTGATCGAGCTGTTCTCCTTCCCGAACCCGCCCGCCCGGCCCTCTGGCCCCGAGGCGACCGGCCTTCGTCACCTGGCCTTCGAGGTCGACTCGGTTTCGGATGCGCGTGCCGAGCTCGTGGCCAAGGGAGTGCGCTGCGAGGAGCTGCGGGTCGACCCTCACACCGGGCGGGAGATGCTGTTCTTCTTCGACCCCGACGGGCAGCCGCTGGAGTTGTACGCCGCGTCGTGACCGCTTGCTCTTGATTCGAATATGTGTTCGAATGTCGGCATGCGCTGGACAGGTCAGGCCCTCTCATCCGAAGCGCCGGCCGCCCTGCCCGGGCTCGCCCGGCTGAGCAACCTGGTGCGCTCGGTGCAGACACCCGAGTTCGCGGGCATCACCTTTCACGAGGTGCTCGCCAAGAGCGCGCTGAACCACGTGCCCGGTACGAGCAAGTCCCTGCCGTTCGCGTGGACGGTGAACCCCTACCGCGGCTGCTCGCACGCCTGCGTGTACTGCTTCGCCCGTCCCACCCACGGCTACCTCGACCTCGACGCCGGTGACGACTTCGACCGGCAGATCATCGTGAAGGTCAACGTGGGCGAGGTGCTCGCCAAAGAACTCGGCAAGAAGTCGTGGGGCCACCACCCGGTCGCCCTCGGCACCAACACCGATCCCTACCAGCGGGCCGAGGGGCGCTACGCGCTGATGCCGTCGATCATCCGGTCGCTCGCCGAGTCGGGCACCCCGTTCTCCATCCTCACCAAGGGCTCGCTGATGCGGCGTGACCTCGACCTCATCGCCGACGCCTCCCGGGTGGTGCCGGTCAGCCTCGCCATGTCGATCGCGATCTACGACGACGAGCTGCAGCAGTCCATGGAGCCGGGCACCCCGAGCACGAAGGCACGGCTCGCCACGGTCACCGCCGTGCGCGAGAAGGGGCTCGACTGCCAGGTCTTCCTGATGCCGGTGCTGCCCTTCCTCACCGACACCGTCGAGCACCTCGAGCACGCCGTGTCCCTCGCCGCCGAGGCGGGCGCCTCGAGCGTCGTGTACTCGGCGCTCTACCTCAAGCCCGGCGTGCGGGAGTGGTACACCGGGTGGCTGCAGCGGGAGCATCCGGAGCTCGTCGCCCCCTACGCGAAGCTCTACTCACGCGGGAGCTACGCGCCGAAGGAGTACCGCGACTGGCTGGCCGACCGCATCCGGCCGATCGTGCGGCGGCACGGCGTCGGCAGCGGACGGCTGTCACGGGCCACGGGTGGCGTGCTGCCGCCGGGGGCGGACGACGGGGTGCTGCAGTGGGGGAGCTTCGCCGGCGGTGCGCAGGAGGACGGGCAAGTCGACGGCGCCGCGGTGCCGGCGCTGCTGCCGGCGGGGCAGCCGACGCTGTTCTGACGGGCCGGTCGTGGCGGGGCATAGGGTGTTCGGGTGGCGAAACTGTATTTCCGGTTCGGGGCGATGAACAGCGGCAAGAGCACCGCGATGCTGCAGGCCGCCTACAACTACGAGGAGCGCGGTCAGCAGGTGCTGATCGCGAAGCCCGCCGTCGACACCAAGGGCGAGCTGCAGATCGTCTCGCGCCTCGGCGTCACCCGCGATGCCGACTTCCTGATCGCGCCCGACACCGACGTGCGGGTCGAGTTCCAGAGCCGCCGAGACGAGGTCGTGCGCGAGACCGGCGTCGACGTGAGCTGCCTGCTGGTCGACGAGGCGCAGTTCCTGACGCCCGGGCAGGTCGACGACCTGCTGCGCATCGCCATCCTCGACGGGGTGCCGGTGCTGGCGTACGGCATCCGCAGCGACTTCCAGACGGAGGGCTTCCCGGGGAGCATCCGTCTGCTCGAGGTGGCGCACAGCCTCGAAGAGCTGAAGACGATCTGCCGCTGCGGGCGCAAAGCTATCTTCAATGCGCGCGCGATCGGCGGGCGCTACGTCTTCGACGGGGCGCAGGTGGCGATCGACGGTGAGGACGTCACCTACGAGTCGCTCTGCGGGGCGTGCTACCTCGAGGAGTCGCACGGGCGGCTCGGGCACCACTGACGGGTCAGGGGCCCGAGGCCCGGGCGTCTTCGGGCGGCTAGCGGCGGCGGCTCAGCACGGGTCTGGCCGAGAAGGTCCAGTCCGACTGGTCGCGGAGCTTGATGGAGCGGCCGACGGCCAGAGCGATGGCGGTGGCGCCGACCACCCAGCCTGTGGCCGCGAGGGCGGCGATAGCGATGAAATCCACGTTGATTCCCTTCGATCCCGGGTCGGGGTGCCCGGTTGAGTAGAGAATAACCACGAAACCGGCCAGAGCGTGGGAACTCTGACCGGTTTCTGATGTGTCGGGGTAGCGGGATTCGAACCCACGACCTCCTCGTCCCGAACGAGGCGCGCTACCAAGCTGCGCCACACCCCGAATTCACCACCGCGCGAGCGCGGTTGGAACTCAACAAGGATAGCCGATTTTCCAGCGGTGTGAGACCACTCGGCCCGCTCGAGGCATCGGCCGGGCCTCTCCGCTCAGCGTGCGCGGGCCGTCAGCGTCAGCAGGGTGGCCTCGGGAGGGCAGGCGAACCGCACCGGTGCGTAGATCGAGGTGCCGAGCCCCGCCGAGACGTTCAGGTGGGCCGAGTGGAACCCGTGCCGCCAGAGGCTCAGCCCCTTCACCTGGTCGCGCGGGATGTCGCAGTTCGTGACCAGGGCTCCGAACCCGGGCACGCAGACCTGGCCGCCGTGCGTGTGGCCGGCGAAGATCACCTGGGCGCCGTGGGTGACGAACGAGTTCAGCACGTATTGGTAGGGGGCGTGTGCGACGCCGATCGAGACCCGCGGGCCCCGGTCGTCGTTCTCCCGCAGCTCGTCGAGGGCGCCGGGAATGCGCTCGAGCTTGTCGAAGCGGCGGTGCGGGTCGTCGACGCCGAAGAAGTCGATGATCGTGCCGTTCACCTCGGTGGTGACGGCCCGGTTGTTGAGGTTCTTCCAGCCGAGCGAATCGAAGAAGCCCTCGAGCGCTGCCGTGTCGAGCCGCTCCGCGGAGTGGGCGTGCTTAGACGGTCCGGTGAAGTACCGCAGCGGGTTCTTGGGCGACGGGCCGAAGTAGTCGTTCGACCCGTTCACGTACACGCCGGGCACGCCCGCGAAGACCTCGAGAGCCGAGCGGATGCCCGACAGCCCGTCCCGGTGACCGAGGTTGTCGCCCGTGTCGACGACCAGGTCGGGCTTCAGCCGGGCGAGCTCGCGCACCCACTCCTGCTTGTGCGTCTGCCACGGTGCCATGTGCAGGTCGGACAGGTGCAGCACGCGGATGTCGTCGGCGCCCGGAGGCAGCACCTCGATGGTCGCCGTGCGTAGCGTGAACCGGTTGCGCTCGATCAGCGATCCGTACGCGAGGGCTCCGGCGCCGGCCGCCGCGACCACGCCGAGGGCGGTCGCGGCGGCCCGCGGTAGAGCGGTCACCGGGGTCAGCCCTTCGTCGTGACGCGGAGCTTGTCGGAGCCCGCGCGGATCGGCTCGCCGGCTGCCGGGTTGCTCGCGGTCACCTTCGCGTTGCCGGAGGACGGGCCGTCGAAGACGATCTGCCCGGCGCCGATCCCAGCGCCCGTGATGGCGTTCTTCGCCGCCTCGGGGCTGAGCCCGACGAGGTTCGGAACCGTGCGCAGCTGCCCGTTGGAGGTGAACACCTGCACGGTCGACCCCTTGGTGGCGCTGCCCGACGGCGAGCTCGAGTCGACCACGCCGGCGGCGCGGGTCGAGTCGATCTGGCCCCCGTCCTGGAAGTCGAAACCGGCGTTCGTAATGGCGTCCTGGGCGGCGTCGATGGTCATGCCGGCGACGTTCGGGATGGTCACCTTCACGCCGTTGACGAGGGACGACTGAGCCGTCGGGAACGCGGTGCCACCGTACTTGCCGTCGGCATCCGTCATGTACTGCTTCCAGACGGAGTGACGCACGTTGCCGCCGCCCTGGCCCATGATGTCGGTGTTGCGGATGGAGACCGTGCCGACCACGTTGCCCACCCAGACGGCGGTGGCGAGCTCGGTGCTCGCGCCGACGAACCAGGTGTCCTTCTCGGAGTCGGTGGTGCCGGTCTTGCCGAAGTGCGGGATGCCGTCGTTCGGGTTCGACGCGCTGGCCGTTCCTCCACCCGCCAGCACGCCCTGAAGTGCCGTCGTCATCGCCGCGGCGATGCTCGGGTCGACCGCCTGGCTGCAGGTGGTCTGCGGTGCCGGCACGTCGTTGCCCGAGGCGTCGACGATGCGCTCGATGGCCACGGGGGAGCAGTAGGTGCCCTCGTTGGCGACCGCGGCGAAGGCGGCGGCCATGGTCATGGGCGCGATCTCGTTGGTGCCGAGAACGTCGGCGGGGTTCTCACCCAGCGGGCCGCCGTCGGCACGGTGCACGCCGAAGGCCTCGGCCGTCTTGCGGATCTCGCACTGGTCGAGCTTCTGTGCCATGCGGAGGAATGCGAGGTTCACCGACTGGGCTGTCGCCGTCGAAACAGTGACGTTGCCGGGAGCTGCGTTTCCGTCATTCTTGACCGAGTAACTACCACCGTTCCCGCCGGTGCAGCTGTCGCGGAACTGGGCGAGGTTCAGAGTGCCCGGGTTTCCGTTCACGACGTCACCGAGCGAGTGGCCCGTCTTCAGCCATTCGGCGAGGGTGAAGATCTTGTAGGTCGAGCCCACCTGGAAGCCGGTCGAGCCGCCGTAGGCGTAGTCGGTGGCGTAGTTGATCGCGGAGGCACCCTCGTTGCTGGCGGTCACCTCGGGGTCGTCGCTGAAGTCCTTGTTCTGCACCATGGCGAGCACCTTGCCGGTGCCGGGCTGCACGGTGACCAGCGAGGAACCCAGGTCGAAGCCGGAACCCGACTTCGGCACGTAGGCGTTCATCGCCGCCGCGCCCGCAGCCTGCAGGTCGAGGTCGAGCGTGGTGTAGATGTCGTAGCCGCCGGTCTTGAAATTGTTCCAGCGCGAGTCCTCGTCGGGGCCGAACGCCGCGTCGTTCTTCACGATGCGCGTGATGTAGTCACAGAAGAAACCGGCGCTGATCTCGTTCGCGGTCTGGCACCCGGTCGACTGGATCTGGATGTTCGGCGTCACGGGGGTGGCGATCGCCTCGTCGTACTGCGCCTGCGTGATCTTGTGCTCCTTGAGCATCGCGGGCAGCACGTCCTTGTCGCGGCGCGCCTGGTTGTCGGCCACGTTGTCGGGCTCGTCGATGCGCAGGTCGTTCGGCGCGTTCACGGTGGCGATCAGGCTCGCGGCCTGCGCGACCGAGAGGTCGGTGGCGTTGACGCCGAAGTAGTACTGCGCCGCCGACTGGATGCCGTAGACCCGGCCGCCGAACGGGGCGATGTTCAGGTAGCCGAGAAGGATGTCGTCCTTCGAGAACTCCTTCTCGAGGCCGATCGCGAGCTTGATCTCCTTGAGCTTGCGGTCGATGCTCGTCTTCGTGGCCTCTTCGTAGGCCGCGTCGCGCTCGGCCTCGTCCTGGATGGCCTCGGCCTTCTGCACCTGGATGTTGCGCACGTACTGCATCGAGATCGTCGACGCACCGCTCGCCGAGGTCTCGAGCGCGTTGCCGGCGGCGGCACGCAGGGTGGCCGCGACGTCGACGCCGCCGTGGCTGTAGAAGCGCGGGTCCTCCACCGCGACGACCGCGTCCTTGACGAAGGGGGAGATCTGGTCCCAGCCCACTTCCTCGCGGTTCTGCTCGAACACGCTCGCCAGCAGCACGTTGGTGCCGTCGGCCTTCGTCGCGTAGATGTTCGTCTTCTGCGCGAGGGCGTCGGGCTTGATGTAGCTCGGGAGATTCTCGAACATTCCGATGGAGTTGTTCGCGGCGATACCGGTGACGGCGAGTGCAGGCGTGACCATAGCTGTCACCAGGATGCCCGCGATTGCGCTCATACCGACGATGCCCAGAATGGCTCCGACCACACCGCTAGCCGTGGCTTTAGGGGCAGACATAGAATCCAGGGTAAGCGACAACCATGAGAAAAGCCGAGAAAGGGGCGCCCGTGCCCGCCTGGGAATACGTGACGACACCTCTGATGATCCACAACACGACCGGCATCCTCAACACCTGGGGCTCCGAAGGATGGGAGCTCGTGCAGATCGTGACCGGGCCCGAAGGGGGCCTGGTGGCGTACCTGAAGCGGCCCGTCCAGGGCTGAGCCCGCTCGGAATCCCGAGCTTCTGAGCCTCGGCCGGCGTCTGCTCCGCCTTCGGGTGGCGGGCGTCGGCCGGCCTCGTCGTGCCGCGTCCTGGGCCTGGTCCGCGCTCCTCCGCTAGCGTGGGTCGCATGTCTCAGACCTCCGCGCGTCTCGCCGAACTCGGCGTCGAACTCCCCACCGTCTCCGCGCCCGCCGGCGCCTACATCCCCGCCACGATCAGCGGCAACCTCGTCTTCACTGCGGGTCAGCTGCCGTTCGTGGGCGGCGCTCTGCCTGCGATCGGCAAGGTCGGCGAGGGCGAGGGGCTCGTGTCGCCCGTCGACGCCAAGGCCTTCGCCGCGACCGCGGCGCTGAACGCGCTGGCCGCCGTCGAGAGCGTGATCGGCTCGCTCGACCGGGTCGTGCGCATCGTCAAGGTGACGGGCTTCGTGGCTTCCGACCCGTCGTTCACCGGGCAGCCGGGCGTCATCAACGGTGCGTCGGAGTTCCTCGCGGACGTGTTCGGCGACGCGGGCATCCACGCCCGTTCGGCCGTCGGCGTCGCCGTGCTGCCGCTCGACTCGCCGGTCGAGGTGGAGCTCATCGCCGAGTTCGCGTAGCCGTCGCTGCGGGCGCTGCTACTTCAGCGTGTTCGAGATGACGCTCATCACCATGGTGTCGGCCAGCGTGGTGGTGTCGCCGATCTCGCGGCCCTCGGCGACGTCGCGCAGCAGCCGGCGCATGATCTTGCCCGAGCGGGTCTTGGGCAGCTCGGTCACGATGTGCACCTCGCGTGGGCGCGCGATGGCGCCGATCTGCTCGGCGACGTGAGCCCGCAGCACCGCTGAGGCGTCGTCGGCCGCCGCGGCATCCGCCTGGCTGGCCCTGGTGATGACGAAGGCGACGACGGCCTGCCCGGTGGTCTCGTCGGCGGCCCCGACGACGGCGGCCTCGGCCACCATCGGGTGCGACACGAGCGCCGACTCGATCTCGGCGGTGCTGAGGCGGTGCCCCGACACGTTCATCACGTCGTCGACCCGGCCGAGCAGCCAGATGTCGCCGTCCTTGTCACGGCGAGCCCCGTCGCCGGCGAAGTAGGTCGTGGGCCCGAACTTCGACCAGTAGGTCTCGACGAAGCGGTCGGGGTCGCCCCAGATGCCCCGCGCCATGCTCGGCCACGGGTGGGTGATCACGAGCAGCCCGCCCTGATCGGCCTCGGTCGAGCGGAACCGGTCGTCGACCACGTCGATCGCGATGCCCGGGATCGGGACCTGCGCGCTGCCGGGCTTCAGGGTGGTGACCCCGGGCAGGGCGCTGATCATGATCGCGCCGGTCTCGGTCTGCCACCAGGTGTCGACCACCGGGGTCGTGCCACCGCCGATGACGTCGCGGTACCAGACCCACGCCTCGGGGTTGATCGGTTCGCCGACGCTGCCGAGGAGCCTGAGGCTCGACAGGTCGAACTCCTGGGGGATCTGCCGCCCGAGCTTCATGAAGGTGCGGATGGCGGTGGGTGCGGCGTAGAGGATCGACACCTTGTACTTCTGGATGATCTCCCACCACCGCCCCGGGTGCGGGGTGTCGGGGGTGCCCTCGTAGATGACCTCGGTGGCGCCGTTGGCGAGCGGCCCGTAGACCACGTACGAGTGCCCCGTGATCCACCCCACGTCTGCTGTCGACCAATACACGTCCTCCTCCGGCTTCAGGTCGAAGACAGCCTTGTGGGTGAACGCGACCTGCGTGAGGTAGCCGCCGGAGGTGTGGAGAATTCCCTTGGGCTTCCCGGTTGTGCCGGAGGTGTAGAGGATGAACAGCGGGTTCTCGGCCGGGAACGCCTTCGCGACGTGCTCGGTGTCGACCTGGGCGATCTCGTCGTGCCACCACAGGTCACGCCCCGCGTGCCAGTCGACGTCACCCTCGGTGCGCTGCACCACGAGCACGTTCCGCACGGTGCTGTCCGCGCCGTCGGCGTTCGGCTCGAGGGCCTTGTCGACCGTCGGCTTCAGCGGGAACGCCTTGCCCTTGCGGTACCCGCCGTCGGCGGTGATGACGAGCACCGCACTGGCGTCGTCGATGCGGGAGCGCAGGCTCTCGGCGCTGAACCCGCCGAACACGACCGAGTGCACGGCGCCGATGCGCGCGACGGCGAGCATCGAGACGACCGCCTCGGGGATGAGGGGGAGGTAGATCGCGACCCGGTCACCCTGCTTCACCCCGAGGGCGGTGAGGAGGTTCGCGGCCTTCTTCACCTCGGTGGTGAGCTCGGCGTAGGTGAAGGAGCGGCTGTCGCCCGGCTCGCCCTCCCAGTGCAGCGCCACCCGGTCGCCGTTGCCGGCGAGGACGTGCCGGTCGAGGCAGTTGTAGGCGACGTTCAGCTCACCGTCGTCGAACCACTTCGCGAACGGCGGCTCGCTCCAGTCGAGCGTGCGCTCGGGCGTGAACGGCTTGTGCCAGTGCAGCAGCTCCCGGGCCTGCCCGGCCCAGAACTCGACCGGATGCCCACCCTGCTGGTACAGCTCACGCGTGCCCACGGCCCCTGCTGCGAACTTCTCGCTCGGCGGGAACCGCCGGGCCTCGTGCATCAGGTTGTCGATGTTGTTCGCGCTGTTCTCAGCCATGTGTCGTGTCGCTCCTTCGCGAAGACCAACCGTTCGTGCCGTCACTCGGGCGGCTGCCGTCTACGACGATAGTCCACCCCTCCGACGCCCGATCAAATCTCCCGCGGGAGGACCCGCGACACGGTCACTGAGAATTCGCTGGAGTGGTTTGTGGAAGTGTTTCGAGTGGGTAAACTCTGTATTACCGAACGTCAAGTTCGGATGCAGCGCACTAGCGATTCCCCCCAATCCAGCGTTGCTGCGGCGGCACCCTTCCCCCCATTGGGTGCCGCCCCTTCTTTTTAACGAACGCCCTGGCCTGTGCCGGGGCGTTCGTCGTTTCCGCCTCCTCGCACATGCGGTGTCGGTCTCCTCCTGCACAGCCGGTTCTTCTCCGTCATCCCCGCACACCTTCACTGTCCCGCGGATGCGCGGCCACCCGCCCTCGTACGGTCACCCCATGACCACCACCACCCTCACCCGGCTCCACCGCTCCGACGAGATCTTCGGCCCGCTCGCCCCGTACCTCGTCGACCCCGCGGTGACCGACCTCTTCGTCAACGGCCACCGTGAACTCTGGGTCGATCGCGGCGGCGGAGCGGAGCGCGACTCGAGCTGGGCCTGCCCAGGTGAGGATGCCCTCCGCGCCTTCGCCGTGCGGCTCGTCGGCCGCGGCGGGCGCCACCTCGACGAGGCCACCCCCTGCGTCGACGTGGAGGTGGAAGGCGTGCGGGTGCACGTCGTCCTGCCGCCCATCGCGACGGGCGGAACCGCGATCTCCGTGCGCGTGCCCGGCACCACCCGCCCCGACCTCGACACCCTGGCCCGCCGCGGCCTCTTCGGCGCCGGCGCCGCCGGTCTCGCGCGCCGCGCCTTCGTCGAGCAGGCCGTCCGCGACCGGGTCAACCTCCTCGTCACGGGCGCCGGCGGCAGCGGAAAGACCACCCTCCTGGCGGCCCTGCTCGCCTCGGCCGATCCCGGTGACCGGCTGGTGGTGATCGAGGACGTCGCCGAGCTGCGGGTCGAGCATCCGCACGTCGTCTCGCTCGAGGCGCGCCAGCCCAACCTCGAGGGCGCCGGCGGCATCGGCCTGGCCGAGCTCGTGCGTCAGGCCCTCCGCATGCGACCCGACCGCCTCGTGCTCGGGGAGTGCCGCGGCGCGGAGATCCGCGAGCTGCTCGCCGCCCTGAACACCGGCCACGACGGCGGCGCCGGCACCCTGCACGCGAACGCCATCGTCGACGTCCCCGCCCGCCTCGAGGCCCTCGGCGCCCTGGCCGGCCTCGACGCCCCCGCCATCGCCCGCCAGACGGTCAGCGCGATCGGCCTCGTCTGCCACCTCCGCCGCACCCCCGCCGGTCGCACCCTCGACGGCTTCGGCCGCTTCGCCCTCACCCCCGCGGGCCACCTCACGATCCTCCCCGTCCCCCTCCCCGGCCCGCCCGCCGCGGACCCCTCTGCTGCGGGCCCGCCCACCTCCCGCCCGTCCACCGCTGGGCCTATTGCCCCCGCCCGAACCACATGACCCCTTCAGCCCATACCCCGAATCGCGACCGTCTTGCCATCCCTCGGCGTGCTCGAACGCGCGCCGCTCAAACCCCACCGGCAGCCGTGCGAGAGGGTCGCGGCCGTGCCGACGGGCGGTCCTCGACTGGCGGTGCCTTGGTTTCACCGCCGCCCATTCGTCGTGGGGGTGATCGCGGTCGCGCACGGTCGCCGGAGGCCGATCGGATCGCGGCCGTCGTCGAGCGTCTGGCGGCGCTGATCGGCGCGGGCGTCGCGCCGGGTCAGGCCTGGCGCTACCTCGCCGAGGTCGATCCGCATCCGCAGGTCGCGGCGGTCGTCAGCCGTCTCGACGGGGGTGCGGACGTGCCCGGTGCCATCTCGGCGGCCGCGTCCGTGACAGGCGTGGCGCATATCGCCTCTCGCGGCTCGGTCAGGGGGAGCCGTACACGGGCGGCCGCCGAGTCGTGGCAGGTGCTCGCCGCGGCCTGGTCGGTCGCGACCGCCGCCGGTGCGCCGCTCGCGCGCTGCCTCGACGACATCGCCGCCACCCTGCGCGGTCTCGCCCAGGCCGAACGCGACACGTCCGCCGCGCTCGCCTCGCCCGTCGCCACGACCCGGCTGGTGCTGGTCCTGCCGGTGATCTCCATCGCCGGTGCCTCCCTCCTCGGCCTGGACACCGTCCCGGTGCTCCTCGGATCCCCGGCCGGCCTCACCTGCCTGGCCGCCGGACTCGCCCTCACCGGCCTCGGAGCCCTCTGGAGCCGCCATCTGGTCCGACGGGCAGCCCCCGCCGACCGCGCTCCAGGGCTCCTCCTCGACCTCACCGCCGTCGCCGTCGCGGGCGGCGGCTCCCTCCCGGCAGCCCGCGCTCTCGCCACCACCACGATCGAACGCCTCGCGCCGGCGGCGCTCTCGCCCGCATCCGGCCAGCTCACCGTCCTCACGGAGGTGCTCGCCCTGGCGGAGCGCTCCGGAGCGCCCCCGGCGCAGCTCCTCCGCTCGGAGGCCCTCCGCCTCCGCCGTGAAGCCGTCGCACTCACCCAGCGCCGCACGGCCGAACTCGGCGTCTGGCTCATGCTCCCCCTCGGAACCTGCGTCCTCCCGTCCTTCCTCCTGCTGGCCGTAGCCCCACTCCTCCTTGCAGCCCTCCCACCCGCCCTCCTCTGAGCCTCTGAGCCCCAGAGCCCCTGCGCCCAGCGACGACGCCGATCCGCACGCGGTGGGGCCATTGCCCCAGGGGGCCATACCACGCTCGCCCGCCTCGGCGAGATGGCCATCCACCCACCACGGCGCAACGCCCACTCGCAGCGGCGAGACGATCACCTACTCACAGCGCCGAGGCCGACAGCCACCGCGCCACGACCATCCACCACTGCAGAACGAAAGGACACACCATGAGAACCACGAGATCTGAGGCCGATTGCGCCTTGTGCGCAGCCATCGACGCGCTCGGTCAGGGAGCGGCCGGAGGCCGGCCGGAGGAGCGGCGGGGCCGTGGGCGGCCGGGGTGGCGGCGGCGGCTGCGGGCGGCGGTGGCCGACGAGTGCGGGGCCGCGACCGCGGAGTACGCGGTCATCCTGCTGGCGGCGGTCGGGTTCGCCGGCCTGCTGCTCGTCATCCTGCGCGGTGACGAGGTGAAGGGCATGTTGACCGATCTGGTGCACCGTGCACTCACCACCGCGGGCTGAACCGTGCAGCAGGCGGAGCCGCAGTCCGAGCAGACACCACCGCAGACGGTTGCGCCAGCTGCTTCAGGACGAGACCGGGTCGGTGACGGCGGAGTTCGCGATAGTGCTGCCGGCCGCGGTCATCGTGCTGATCACCGGGCTGGGGCTGGTGCAGTTGGGCACAGTGCAGGTGCGGCTGACGGATGCGGCCGCCGACGCCGCCCGCCTGATCGGGCGGGGCGAGAGTGCCGACGCCCGGGTGGCGGCTGCCCAGCCCGGGGCGACGATGGCAGTGACCCGCACCGGCCCGCTGGTGTGCGTCACCGTGTCGGCGACGGTGTCGGCGGGCGCCGGTCCGGCGTTCGCGTTCGACGGGACCGGCTGCGCCCTCGACGACGCCCGGGCGCCGGCCCCGTGACAGGGACGGTGAGAGCGGGCACGAGGGAGGTGCTGGTCACGCGGCCGGCGCGGGGAGCATCCGGAAGCTGTCCACTGCGTCTCGTCGGCGAGCTGCCGGCGTGCGCCAGGCGTGAGGACGGCGGAGGGTCGGTCGTCGGCCTGGCGATCCTGGCCGCCCTGGCTGCGGCGGTGGTGGCGTTCGCGCCGTTCGGCGGGGCGCTCGCCGCGCATCAGGTACTGGTCGGTGCTGCGGATGCCGCCGCGCTCGCCGCAGCCGACACGGCGTCGGGACGGGTGAGCGGCGACCCGTGCAGCGCCGCCGCGTCGGTGGCCGCCGCCCTGGCCGTGGAACTGACGGAGTGTGCGGTGGGGGATGGGGGAGTGGCGGAGGTGACGGTCGCCACCACTGTCCTCGCCTTCCCGATCACCGCGACAGCACGGGCCGGTCCGCCGCCCCGAGTAGACGCACGAGCGAGAGCGAGAGCGCAAGCCCGAGCCGTGCACGGGGGCGGCGAGCCCGGGCGCGACTCAGGAGGAGACGACCGCCTCCACGTACCGGTAGTCGACCGCGCTCGGCCGCTCCGAGTCGGCGTACTCGAGACCGGAGGCCCGGCGGTACAGGTAGGTCTTGCTGCGGGTGGCTGCGGGGATGCTCAGCCGCGCGTGCGGCTCACCCGCATCCGTGAAGTCGGTGCGGATGGTCTTGCCCTCCAGCGGTCCGTCGGTGAACTTGGCGGTGTAACTGCCTTTGTCGACAGGCGACATGATGCGATGCCCTTTCCTCATTGAAGTGGTCGAGAACCATTGTCCACCCCGCGCGGGCCCGCGCAACGCCCGTCGAACATCCGCTCAGGAGGGAATCAGCGCGCACCCACCGACGTTTCCGCAACGGCGACCGCACGATTAGGCACCTCCCGGTTCCGGGTGTGTATGGTGTGCCTGACAGATCGCATATATAAGGAGAAACCGTGCCCAGCCCGAGAAAGCTCGTCATCGTCGAGTCCCCGACGAAGGTGAAGTCGATCGCCCAGTACCTCGGCGACGGCTTCGATGTGCTTGCCTCGGTCGGTCACATCCGCGACCTGGTCGAACCGAAGAACCTGCCGCCGGAGCTGAAGAAAGGCTCGCTCGGCAAGTTCTCCGTCGACGTCGAGAACGGCTTCGAGCCCTACTACGTCGTCTCCGATGCCAAGAAGAAGACCGTCGCCGAGCTGAAGAAGGCACTCGCCTCCGCCGACGAGCTCTACCTCGCAACTGATGAAGACCGCGAGGGCGAGGCCATCGCCTGGCACCTGCTGCAGGTGCTGAAGCCCAAGGTGCCGGTCAAGCGCATGGTCTTCCACGAGATCACCCGAGAGGCCATCGAGGCCGCCCGCGACAACACCCGCCAGATCGACGACGCGCTCGTCGACGCGCAGGAGACCCGCCGCATCCTCGACCGTCTCTACGGCTACGAGGTCAGCCCCGTGCTCTGGCGCAAGGTCGGCCCCGGCCTGTCCGCCGGGCGCGTGCAGTCCGCCGCCACCCGCCTGGTCGTCGACCGCGAGCGCGAGCGCCTCGCTTTCACGAGCGCCAATTACTGGGACCTGACGGCCACCCTCGCCCCCGGCGAGACCGCGAAGAGCGCGCCCGAGAAAGACGCCTTCGACGCCCGCCTGGTGCGGCTGAACGGCGACCGCGTCGCTTCCGGCCGCGACTACGACGAGTCCGGCACGCTCAAGGGCAAGGCCGTGCCGCTCGGCGAGGCCGCGGCCACCGCGCTCAAGGACGCGCTCCAGGCCGAGGGCGTCGACATCCGTGTCAGCGCGCTCGAGAGCAAGCCGTACACCCGCCGCCCCGCGGCCCCGTTCACCACCTCGACCCTGCAGCAGGAGGCGGCGCGCAAGCTCCGCTTCTCGGCCCGGCAGACCATGAGCGTCGCGCAGTCGCTCTACGAGAACGGCTACATCACCTATATGCGCACCGACTCGCCCTCGCTCTCGCAGCAGGCGATCAACGCGGCGCGCAACCAGGCCACCAAGCTCTACGGCGCCGACACCATTCCCGACAAGCCGCGCCTGTACAGCGGCAAGGGCAAGAACGCGCAGGAGGCCCACGAGGCCATCCGCCCCGCAGGCGAGGTCTTCAAGACCCCGTCCGAGCTCTCGGGCACGCTGCGCGGCAACGACTTCCGCCTGTACGAGCTGATCTGGAAGCGCACGGTCGCCTCGCAGATGGCCGACGCCAAGGGCTCCACGGCCTCCGTCACTATCACGGCCGGCCCCGTCGAGGTCGCCGAGCTGGGCGGCACCACGACCGCCGAGTTCTCCGCCTCCGGAACGGTCATCACCTTCCGCGGCTTCCTGCACGCCTACGAGGAGAGCCGCGACGAGGAGCGCAACGCCACCGCCGAGCCCACCGAGGCGAAGCTCCCCGTGCTGAAGGAGGGGCAGGCGCTTGCCGCCGTCGCCCTCGACGCCGCCGGCCACGACACCACGCCGCCGCCGCGCTACACCGAGGCCAGCCTCGTCAAGGCGCTCGACGAGCTCGGCATCGGGCGGCCCTCGACCTACGCGTCGATCATCTCGACCATCGTCGACCGCGGCTACGTCACGCCCCGCGGCCAGGCCCTCGTTCCGAGTTGGACGGCCTTCTCGGTCGTGCGCCTGCTCGAGGACTTCTTCGCCGAGCTGGTCAACTACGACTTCACCGCCGCGCTCGAGGCCGACCTCGACAAGATCGCCGACGGCGAGGAGGACCGCGTCGACTGGCTGAAGAGCTTCTACTTCGGCAGCGAGGGCCACCCCGGCCTCCGCAGCGTCATCGACAACCTCGGCGAGATCGACGCCCGCGCGGTGAACTCGGTGACCATCACCGACGACATCACGCTGCGCATCGGCAAGTACGGCCCCTACCTCGAGGTGCTCGACCCCTCGGGCGACGTCGAGGCGCCGCCCCGCCGGGTCAACCTGCCGCCCGAGCTCGCGCCCGACGAGCTCACGCCCGAGAAGGCCCGCGAGCTGGTCGACGCCCCCGTGGTGACCGACCGCGTCATCGGCATCAACCCCGAGAACGGCAAGCAGGTCGTCGCGAAAGACGGCCGCTTCGGCCCCTACGTGACCGAGCTCGACCCCGAGCCGGCTCCGGATGCGGTGGCCGCGTCGACGACGGATGCTCCCGCCACCGCCTCCCCGGCCGCCAAGGCACCGGCGAAGAAGGCTCCGGCCAAGAAGGCCGCCGCCGCCAAGCCGCGCACCGCCTCGCTGTTCAAGTCGATGGATCTCGCGACCATCGACCTCGACACCGCACTGCGCCTGCTCGACCTGCCCCGCACGGTCGGCGACGACCCCGAGTCGGGTGAGCCGATCACCGCGCAGGGCGGCAAGTTCGGGCCCTACCTGAAGAAGGGCACCGACACCCGCTCGCTCGAGAGCGAAGACCTGATCTTCGAGATCGACCTGCCGGGTGCGCTCGAGCTCTTCGCCCAACCGAAGTACGGAGCCCGCCGGGCCTCGTCGGCGCTGAAGGAGTTCGACGCCGACCCCGAGAGCGGCAAGCCGATCCGCGTGAAGGACGGCCGGTTCGGTCCGTACGTCACCGACGGCACGACCAACGCCACCATCCCGCGCGGCGAGACCGTCGAGGAGATCGACTTCGAGCGCGCGGTGCAGCTGCTCGCCGACAAGCGTGCCAAGGGCCCAGCCGCACCGCGGAGCAAGGCGGCGGCTGCCAAGAAGCCGGCCGCGAAGAAGCCCGCGGCCAAGAAGGCACCGGCCAAGACGACGGCCGCCAAGTCGACCGCCGCCAAGACGACGACTGCCAAGGCCACGACCGCGAAGACCACGGCGGCCAAGACCACGGCAGCGAAGACGACGGCGGCCAAGACCACGGCAGCGAAGACGACGGCGGCCAAGACCACGGCAGCGAAAGCGAAGGCCGCCGCCGGCACGGGCTCCTCGGCGCCGTGAGCGGCGTCTTCATCACCCTCGAGGGCGGTGACGGCGCGGGCAAGACCACGCAGTCGACCCTCCTCGAGGAGTGGCTGACCGCCCAGGGCCGCACGGTCGTGCGCACCCGCGAGCCCGGCGGCACCGACTTCGGCACCGAGGTGCGCGAGATCGTGCTGCACAGCCGCGGCTTCATCACGCCGCGCGCCGAGGCCCTGCTCTACGCCGCCGACCGGGCGCAGCACATCGCCACGAAGGTGCGCCCGGCGCTCGAGCGCGGTGAGGTCGTGGTTCAGGACCGCTACCTCGACTCCTCCGTCGCCTACCAGGGGGCCGGCCGGGTGCTCGACGCGGAGGAGATCCGCGATCTGTCGCTCTGGGCGGTCGAAGACCTCCTGCCCGACCTCACGATCCTGCTCGACCTCGACGAGACGGCCGCCCGCGCCCGCCTCGACAGCGCCGACAAGCCGTTCGACCGCCTCGAGGCCGAGAAGGGCGAGTTCCACGCGCGCGTGCGGGCCGCCTTCCTCGCCCTGGCCGAGCGCGAGCCCGCCCGCTTCCTCGTCGTCGACGCGTCGGCCGACCCGGAGACGATCGCGGCGAGCATCCGCACCCGCGTCGCGCCCCTGCTCTGACCCCAACTCACACGACAGCCTCGGTCACCGGCACGCTGCCCGAGCGCAACGGCCGCGACCGCCGAGCGGCGCACTGTCAGGGGCGGCCGATAGATTGGACCCATGACCGTCTGGAGCGACCTCACCGGCCAGTCGGCCGCCATCGAGGTGTTCCGCGCGGCCGCTGAGAGCTCCCTGCGCCCGCGCACCCAACCCCAGGGCGAGCAGCACAAGCAGGGCGAGCAGGCCATGGATGCTCGGGGCCCCGCCGACTCCATGACGCACTCCTGGCTCATCACCGGCCCGCCCGGCTCGGGCCGCTCGAACCTCGCCTACGCCTTCGCCTCGGCGCTGCTCTGCCGCTTCGGCGGCTGCGGAGTCTGCCCCGACTGCACCCAGGTCGCCGCCCGCACCCACCCCGACCTGGCCGTGCTCGCCACCGAGCGCGTCATCATCTCGATCGACGAGGTGCGCAAGCTCGTCTCGTCGTCGCAGTTCTCGCCCTCGGTCGCCCGCTACCGGGTCGTCGTCATCGAAGACGCCGACCGCATGCAGGAGCGCACCTCGAACGTGCTGCTGAAGGCGCTGGAGGAGCCGCCCGAGCGCACGGTGTGGATCCTGTGCGCCCCGAGCGAGGCCGACCTGCTGCCCACGATCCGCTCCCGCGTGCGCTCGGTCCGCCTGCGCGTGCCGAGCACCGACGACGTGGCGAGCCTGCTGCAGCGCCGCGACGGCGTCGACGCCGCCACCGCCGAGCGGGCCGCCCGCGAGTCGCAGAGCCACATCGGCATGGCCCACCGCCTGGCCACCAACGACGACGCGCGGGCCCGCCGGGTCGAGACCCTCGACCTGGCCCTCGGCATCCGCTCGGTCGGCGACGCCGTGCGCGGGGCCGCCCGTCTGCTCGAGATCGCCGGTGCCGACGCGCAGGCCATCACCGAGGAGCGCGACGCCGAGGAGCGTGCGAGCGCCCTGCGCTCGCTCGGCGTCGAGCCCGGTCAGGCCGTGCCGCTCGCCCTGCGCGGTCAGATGAAGGCCCTCGAAGACGACCAGAAGCGGCGTGCGACGCGAAGCCTCCGCGACGGCATCGACCGCATCCTCACCGACCTCCTGTCGCTCTACCGCGACATCGTGCTCGTGCAGCTCGGCGCACCCGAGAGCGTCGAGCTCGTGAACGAGGCCATCGCCGATCGCGTGCGCGAGGTCGCCGCCGGTGTCGAGCCCACCCAGACCCTCGCGGCGATGGACGCCATCGCCGACGCACGCCGTCGCATCGCCGCGAACGTCGCTCCCGCCCTCTCCCTCGAGGCCATGCTCATCACGCTGGCCGAGGCCGGCCGCACCGCCGCACGAAAGGTCTCCCCGTGAGTCGTCCCCGCCCCGCCCGCCGAGCGTCCCGGCGCGTCACCGCGTTCGTGGCCGTCGCCACGGCCGCCGTCCTCGCCCTCTCGGGCTGCGCGACCTGGTTCACCGGCGACTACGCGAACGGCGGCACCGGCGCCGGCGCAGGCGGCGGCACAGGCGGCACCAGCACCTCGACGCCGACCGCCGAGGACGTGCCCGCCGAACTCCAGCCCTTCTACGGCCAGATCCTCGAGTGGGAGTCCTGCAGCGGCTCGTTCCAGTGCGCCACGGCGAAGGCCCCGCTCGACTGGTCGAACCCCGGGGGAGACACGGTCGACCTCGCGCTGATCAAGAAGCCGACGTCCGGCACCAAGCAGGGCAGCCTGTTCGTGAACCCCGGCGGCCCGGGTGGCTCGGCCTACGACTTCGTCGAGCAGTCGGCCGACTACGCGGCGCACCCCACGCTGCAGAGCGCCTACGACCTGATCGGCTACGACCCGCGCGGCACCGGCCACTCCGACGCCGTGAAGTGCCTCACCGACGAGGAGCGCGACGCGTACCTGTACGACCTCATCCCGGGTGAGCGCGGCTCCGACGAGTGGCTCGCGGCCTACACCGCCGCGGCGAAGGACTTCGCCGACAAGTGCGCCGAGAACACCGGCCCGCTGCTGGAGTTCATCGACACCGACAGCACCACCCGCGACCTCGACATGCTGCGCGCGGTCGTCGGCGACCCGAAGCTGAACTACCTCGGCTACTCCTACGGCACCTTCCTCGGCGCCGAGTACGCCGAGAACTTCCCCTCCAAGGTGGGGCGCATGGTGCTCGACGGCGCCGAAGACCCGTCCTCGAGCGGCTTCGACATCAGCATCTCGCAGGCGGCCGGCTTCGAGCAGGCCCTGAAGAACTACCTCACCGACTGCGCCGGGCGAAGCGACTGCTGGTTCCAGGGGTCGGCCGATCAGGCGCTGACGGGCATCCAGAAGCTGCTCGCGAAGGTCGACCAGAGCCCGATCCGGGCGAGCGACGGCCGCGAGCTGGGTGCCTCGAACCTCCTCACCGCGGTCTTCTACCCGCTCTACAACCAGGAGAACTGGTCCTACCTCGACACGCTCTTCCAGACGGTCGGCGACGGCCAGGCCGACTTCGCCTTCCAGCTCGCCGACGCCTACAACAGCCGCAACGCCGACGGCACCTACGCCGACAATCTGATCGAGTCGTTCAACGCCATCAGCTGCGCCGACTACCCGGCCACCACCGACCCGGCCGTCATCGCCGAGCAGAACGAGAAGATCGTCGAGGCCTCCCCGACGGTCGGCCCGTACTGGACCTACAGCGACATCTCCTGCTCGCAGTGGCCCTACCCGAGCCGCCGCGTCCCGGCGCCGGTCACCGCGGCGGGCTCCGGCCCGATCCTCGTGGTCGGCACCACGGGCGACCCGGCGACGCCGTACAAGTGGGCCGAGGCGCTGGCCGGCCAGCTCGAGAACGGCCACCTGGTCACCTTCCAGGGCGAGGGCCACACGGCCTACAACTCCTCGACCTGTGTGGCGGATGCGGTGGACGCCTACTTCCTCGAGGGCACCGTTCCGGCCACCGACCCCGACTGCACGAACTGATGCACTCCGACTCAGCCACCGACGTGGTGCCCGGCACCGGTGCCGGGCCATCACGCGGTGCCGCCGCCGCCGATGCCGACCTCGGCCTCCGGGAGCGAAAGCGCCGCGCCACGCGCCGCAGCATCCAGGTTGCGGCCCTCCGGCTGATCGCCGACAGCGGCCTCGACCAGGTGACCGTCGACGACATCAGCCGCGAGGCCGGCGTCTCGCCCCGCACCTTCTTCAACTACTTCCCGTCGAAGGAGGCCTCGCTCACCGGCGACCTCCCCATCCTGCTCAGCGACGAGGTGGCGGCCCGCTTCGAAGACGCGGGGCCGGGCGGCGATCCGCTGCGCGACCTCGTCGACATCATGGCCGAGCAGGCCGCGAGCGACGGCACGCTCGACCCCGAGCTGCATCAACTGCGGCGATCGGTCATCCACGAGTATCCGCAGATCTCGGCGATGCGCATGGACCGCATCCGCTCGTTCGAGCTCGAGATCGCCGACTCGGTCACCCGTCGACTGCAGGCGGATGCGCGCAAGCGCGGCCTCGACGACGACGACCCCGAGCTTCCCGAGCGAGGGCGGCTCACCGGTGTCGTCATGCTCTCCCTGGCCCGCGCCGCCTGGGTGGCGTGGCTCGAGCACCCCGACGATGTCTCGCTGCCCGACCAGCTGCAGCGCAGCTACGGCCAGCTGCGCTCGGTCGTGGGCGGGGCATCCGGCGACTGACCGGCCGGCGCGGCCGACCTGCACGCGAGCCCTCCCGGGATCGGCTATGCTTTGTTGCTGTGCCGCGCGCGAAAGCCGCGGCCAGGCCGCCTTAGCTCAGTCGGCAGAGCGATTCACTCGTAATGAATAGGTCCCGGGTTCGATTCCCGGAGGCGGCCCTCGCACCACCCTCGACTGCTGAAGCCCGAAAGCCCAGAGCGCAGAAGGCGAAAGCTCAGAAGCCCGGACATCCGGGCTTCTGCTCGTTGCGGGGCGGGCGGGCTCGATGAAGGAGACGACGATGTCGAAGACGGTTCGCTGGGGCATCCTGGGCACGGGCGGCATCGCCCGCGCGTTCGCCACCGATCTGAACGCCGTGGGCCTCACCATCGCGGCCGTCGGCTCGCGCAGCCAGGAGTCAGCCGACCGCTTCGCGGCGGAGTTCGGCATCCCGACGGCGTACCCGAGCTACGAGGCGCTCGTCGCCGATCCCGACATCGACGTGATCTACATCGCGACGCCCCACACCTTCCACGCCGAAAACGCGCTGCTCGCGATCGGCGCGGGCAAGAACGTGCTGGTCGAGAAGGCGTTCACGATCAACGCCGCCCAGGCGAGGCAGATCCAGCAGGCCGCCGAGACCGCCGGCGTCGCCGTGCTCGAGGCGATGTGGACGCGGTTCCTCCCGCACATGGTGCGCCTGCGCGAGATCATCGCCGCCGGCACCCTCGGCGAGGTGCGCACGGTGCTGGCCGACCACGGACAGCGCCTGCCGTCCGACCCGTCGCACCGCATCAACGACCCGGCGCTCGGCGGCGGAGCGCTGCTCGACCTCGCGATCTACCCCGTGTCGTTCGCGATCGACCTGCTCGGCCTGCCGACCCGCATCCTGGCGAGCGCCACGCTCGGCGACACGGGCGTCGACCAGCAGACCGCGCTGATCTTCGAGCACGAGGGCGGCCGCCAGTCGGTCTCGCACAGCGCCATCGACACCGCCGGGCCCGTGCGCGCCTCCGTCATCGGCACCGAGGCCCGCGTCGACATCGACCGCACCTGGTACGCGCCGACCTCCTTCACCGTCACGAACTCCGAGGGCGAGGTGCTCGAGCGCTTCGAGCAGCCCGTCGCCTCGCGCGGCATGGAGTACCAGGCCCTCGAATTCGAGCGGATGCTCACGGCCGGCGAGCGCGAGAGCCCCCTCCTGCCCGTGGCCGAGTCGGTGGCCATCATGGCCGTGCTCGACGAGGTGCGGGCGCAGATCGGCCTGCACTACCCGGGCGAGTAGATCGCCGGCGGCCCTCTCCGCCGCGTCGATCGACCCGACGAGTGCGCTCGCAGCGGCGTCCATCGACCCGACGGGTGCCACCCTTCCGGGGGTAGCATGACCAGATGGCCGAGCCCGACGACCCGATGACGCGCCGCGCGGCGCCGGTTGGCGCGCACCGCCCCGTGCCGCTGCCGGCGCATCGCGCCGCGCCCGGCACGCGGCCGGCGGGGCTGCGAAGCCACCCGCGCGCCTGGGGCTCCGCCGCGGCCGTCGCCGCCATCGTGCTGCTCGGCGGCGCGGCGTTCGGCGCCGGAGCAGCCGTGGGATCAGCGGGCGGAGCAGCCCCGGCCGACGCGATCGCGGCGCCTACGGCATCCGTCACCGAAACCCCCACGAGCACCCCGACCCCCACCGCGGCCCCGCGCCCCACCCCGCAGGCCGTCGCGGCCCCCGCCCCGGTGCGCACCTGCTCGGTCGCCGGCCTCGACACCGACCCGCGACTCGGCACGATGCTCGCCGCCGTGCGCAACGCCGCCACGGGCGAGCTGCTCTTCGACCGCGCCGCCACCACCCCCGCCCGCACGGCCAGCGTGATGAAGGTTCTCTCCAGCGCCGCCGCCCTCGCCGTGCTCGGCCCCGACCACCGGGTGCCCACCACGGTCGTGCGCGGATCCGAGCCCGGCCAGGTCGTGCTCGTCGGCGGCGGCGACATCACGCTCGCCAGCCAGGGCGAGAACATCTACCCCGGTGCCGCGAGCCTGCCCGACCTCGCCGCGCAGACGCAGGCCGCGTGGGACGCCGACCCCGCCACCGCCGGCACCCCGATCACGAGCATCGTGCTCGACGCCAGCGTCTTCAGCGGCGACCGCTGGCAGCCGAGCTGGAACCGCAAGGAGCTCTACGACGGCTACTCCTCCGAGGTGACCGGCCTGCAGGTCGACGGCGACCGCGCCGAGCCCTCGGCGAACGTCTCGACCCGCAGCGAGAACGCGGTGCAGAGCGCCGGGCAGGCCTTCGCGATCGCCCTCGGGGCGACGGATGCGCAGCTGACCGAAGGCGTCGCCCCCGCCGGTGCGGCGCAGCTCGGGCAGGTGCTCTCGGCACCGGTCGCGACGATGGTGCCCGACGCCCTGCTGCGCTCGGACAACACCGAGGCCGAGATGCTCGCCCGCCTCGTCGCGGTCGAGCTGGGCGTCGGCAACGACTTCGCTGCGCTCGACACCGCCGTTCCCCAGGCCCTCGCCACCTACGGGCTCGACACCTCCGCGCTCACCATCGTCGACGGCTCGGGGCTGAGCGACGACAACGGGGTGCCGCCGCAGTTCCTCACCGAGCTGTTCGTCAAGATCCAGAACCGGGAGGGCAACCTCGGCGTGCTGCGCGACGGCCTGCCCATCGGCGGGGTCAGCGGCACGCTCGCCGGCCGCTACGGCGACTCCCCGGCCGCCGGTCACGTGATCGCCAAGACCGGCTGGATCGACACCGGCTACACCCTCTCCGGCATCGTCGAGGCGGCCGACGGCACCGTGCTGACGTTCGCCGTCTTCGCGCTCGACGACGTCGGCGACAGCGCCAAGGCCGCCATCGACGCACTCGTCACCGGCTTCTACGAGTGCGGGAACGGGCTCGCGAACGGGTGAGCCGCGCGTGAAGGCCGGGGTCGGCGGGCGGATGCTCGAGCGGCACCGACCCGCGACCGCGCCGCCGCGCATCCGCCCCTAAAATAGCCGTGACACCGACGCTCAGGAGGCGACCGACGATGGCCAAGGCGCTGTTCATCATCGACGTGCAGAACGACTTCATCGAGGGCGGTGCGCTCGCGGTCGAGGGCGGCACAGCTGTGGCGGAGGGCATCTCGCGGATGCTCGCACGGAACCCCGACGCCTACGAGTTCGTCATCGCCTCGCGCGACTGGCACGACCCCGACAACGACAACGGCGGCCACTTCGCCACCGGCGCCGAGCCCGACTTCGTCAGCACCTGGCCCGTGCACTGCGTCGCCGGAACCCACGGCGCCGAGTACCACGACGAGCTCACCACCCGCGCGATCGACCACCACGTGCGGAAGGGCATGGGCGAGCCGGCCTACTCGATCTACGAGGGCACGACCGAGGAGGGCGGCACGGTGCACGAGCTGCTCGACAAGAACGGTGTCACCGAGATCGACATCGCGGGCCTCGCGACCGACTACTGCGTGCGCGCCTCGGCGCTAGACGCGATCGAGCACGGGCGCAAGGTGCGCATCATCACCGACCTCGTGGCGGGGGTCTCGCCCGAGGCCTCGCGGGCGGCCATCGCCGAGCTGGCGCACGCGGGCGCCGACCTCATCACCTCGGCCCACGTCGCGAAGTAACGGGGCGGATGCGCGGCGGCACCGTCGCGGACGAGGCGCCTGAGGCGGCGAGCAGTGCCCAGAGCTCGGCGCGGGCGGGGAAGGTGTCGAGCGCGAGGCCGAGGGCGGCGCCCAGGGTCTCGATGCGCAGGCGCAGGCTGTGGCGGTGCAGGCCGAGCTCGCGGGCGGCCGGGTCCCAGTGGCCGTTGTGCCGCAGCCAGACGTCGGCGGCGTGGAGCTGCTCGCGGCCCTCGGCGGTGCGGCGGAGCGGTGCGAGGCGCGCTCGTGCGAGCTCGCGGGCCGTCGCGGTGCCCGGAGCCGACCCCGCCCCGAGGAGCCCGAGCAGGCCGTCACCCGTGAGCTCGTCGAACCCGGTCGAACGGCCCGGCTCGGCGCGGTCCAGGGCTCGGAGGGCCTGGGCGACGAGGGCGTCGAGCTCGTCCCAGCCGCCGGGTGCCGAGGCGCCGGCGGGCGCGAGGGCCTCGTCGAGCATCCGGCGCTCGGTCACCGCCGCCTCGGCGTCGACCAGGAGGATCAGATGCGTGCCGCGCGCCACCGCGAAGCGCGCGCCGGCCGGGGAGCTGCGGCGCTCGAGGCGGTCGCGGAACGCCGGCGTCAGGGAGGTGAGCGGCACCGCGACGACAGTCAGCGGCTCGGACGGCAGCTCGATCCGCAGCACCTCGGCCGCCCGGCGCACGGCGTCGACCCGTCCTTCGCGCAGGAGCTCGAACAGCTGCTGGAGGATCGAGCGGTGCCCCGCCCGTAGATCGTCGGCGTGCTCGAGCGCGAGCTCGGCCAGCGCGGCGAGGGTGCTGACCACCGACTCGGCGGGCGCGTCGAGCGGTTCGCCCCGGGCCACGGCGACCGCTCCGGGGTGCCGCCCCGATGCCCCCAGGGTCTGAACGAGCAGCGTCCCACCCCCGAGCGGCTCCCGGATGCGCGCCCGGCGCCCCCGCGCGAGCACCTCCGCGGCGACCTCCGCCGCCGACCGCTTCGCGTCCCGCCCGCCGTCCTGAGCGGCGTCCCGCCTGCCGGCTCCACCGGCGAGCTCGCGGGGTGTGCGGCCGGCGTGCTCGAGCACGCCCGCGTCGGCGTCGAAGACCCAGATCTCAGCCGCGAGGGCCTCGGCCGCCGCCGCGACCGCCGCACTCAAGCCGCCGCGGCCCACCGCGCGGGTCAAGGCGTCCTGCGCCGCGAGCGCCCACTCCACGCGCTCGCGGGCGGCCGCCGCCTCGCGGTCGGCGATCGCCCGGGCGACGGCGATGAACGGCGTGCGGTACGGGATCTCCACCAGCGGCAGCCCCGATGCCGTGCACGCGGCGACGAGCTCGGGCGGGGTGCCGGCCCGCACCACCTCGGTGCCGAACCCCAGCGCGACCACGCCCGCCGCGACCAGCCGGTCGACGTACGAGCGGTAGTCCGCCGCGTCGTAGCCGTCGAACTGCCGCCCCGTCGTCAGCAGCAGGTGCCCGGGCGAGAGGAACGGCGTGGGGTCGTCGAGATCCGACCCGTGGGCCCACTCGACCGCGCGCGCCGCCCAGCTGTCGCCGGTCGCCATCGCGGCCGCGTCGACCGTCCGAGGCGATCCGTGGGCAGGAACGAGCAGCGTCAGCCCCAGCTCCGGCAGCGCCACGATCTCGTCGAGGAAGGTCGCCATGCCGTCAGTGTAGCCGCCACTCCGGCAGGCCCAGGTCGTAACGATGCCAGAACGGCAGCCGCGCATCCGCCCCCCGAGGATTAGCGTCGGAGCACGCCGTCGAGAGGACCCGCCATGACCGTCACCGCCGAACCCGAGACCGTCCGCGGCGGCCCCGGACTGCGCCAGCAGCGTGAGCTCGTCACCGCCATCCCCGGCCCGCGCTCGCAGGAGTTGCTCGCCCGCAAGTCGGCGGCCGTGCCGAAGGGCGTCGGCCTGACCCTGCCGATCTTCGTCGAGGCCGCCGGCGGGGGAGTGCTGCGCGACGTCGACGGCAACACCCTGATCGACTTCGGCTCGGGCATCGCCGTGACCGGCGTCGGCAACAGCGCCCCCGCGGTGGTCGACGCGGTCACCGCCCAGGTCGCGCAGTTCACCCACACCTGCTTCACCATCACCGGCTACGAGGGCTACGTCGAGGTGGCCGAGGCGCTCAATCGCCTCACTCCGGGTGACTTCGACAAGCGCACCGCGCTGTTCAACTCCGGTGCCGAGGCCGTCGAGAACGCCGTGAAGATCGGCCGGCACTTCACCGGCAAGCAGGCCGTCGTGGCCTTCGACCACGGGTACCACGGCCGCACCAACCTCACCATGGCGCTGACCGCCAAGTCGATGCCCTACAAGAGCGGCTTCGGGCCGTTCGCCCCCGAGGTCTACCGGGCGCCGATGTCCTACCCGTATCGGGATGCGCTGCTGATGGGCGAGGCACAGGCGAACGACGGTGCCGCCGCCGCCCGCCGCGCCATCCTGCAGATCGAGAAGCAGATCGGCGCCGCGAACCTGGCCGCGCTCATCATCGAGCCGATCCAGGGCGAGGGCGGCTTCGTCGTCCCGGCCGAGGGTTTCCTGCCGACCCTGCTCGCCTGGGCGCGCGAGAACGGCGTCGTCTTCATCGCCGACGAGGTGCAGACCGGGTTCGCCCGCACCGGCGACTTCTTCGCCTGCGAGCACGAGGGCCTCGAGCCCGACCTGATCGTCACCGCGAAGGGCATCGCCGGCGGCCTGCCGCTCAGCGCGGTCACCGGCCGCGCCGAGATCATGGACTCCGCCCACGCCGGCGGCCTCGGCGGCACCTACGGCGGCAACCCCATCGCCTGCGCGGCGGCGATCGCGACCATCCGCAGCTTCGAGGAGGACGGCCTCGTCGAACGCGCCCGCGCCATCGGCGAGCAGTTCCTCGCGCGACTGACCGAGCTGAAGAGAGCGGATGCGCGGGTCGGCGACATCCGCGGCCGCGGCGCCATGGTGGCCCTCGAACTGGTCGACCCCACCACCGGCGACCCCGACGCCGCGCTCACGGCCGCCGTCGCCGCGAAGGCCCACGCCGCCGGAGTGGTGCTGCTCACCTGCGGCACCTTCGGCAACGTCATCCGCTTCCTGCCGCCGCTGACCATCGACGACGCGCTGATCGCCGACGGCCTCGACGTGGTGGCGACGGCCCTGGCGGAGACCGCCAGCTGACCCCGACCGCGCCGCACGCGCATCCGGCCGCCCCGCGCCCCGCCGAACCCCGACCACCACCCCCACCCCCGGGCGAACCCCGCCCACCGAGAGCATGATGTACACGACGAACCACGAGGGAGACCACCAGTGACCACCGAGAACGAACTCCTCGCCGGAGTGCCCGACCGCCTCTTCATCGGCGGCCACTGGGTGGCCGGCAGCACCGGCGCCACGCTCGACGTCAACGACCCGGCCACCGGCAAGGTCATCAAGACGATCGCCGACGCCACCCCCGAAGACGGCATCGCCGCCCTCGACGCGGCCGTCGCGATCGCCGACGAGTGGGCGGCCACCGCTCCCCGCCAGCGTGGCGAGATCCTCCGCGGAGCCTTCGACCTGCTGCAGCAGCGCAAGGACGACGTCGCCCTCCTGATGACGCTCGAGATGGGCAAGCCGCTCGCCGAGGCGAAGGGCGAGGTCGCCTACGGTGGCGAGTTCCTGCGCTGGTTCAGCGAGGAGGCCGTGCGCATCACGGGCCGCTACGGCTCGAACCCCGAGGGCACCGGCCAGATGATCGTCTCGCAGCGCCCGGTCGGCCCCTGCTACCTGATCACGCCCTGGAACTTCCCGCTCGCGATGGCCACCAGGAAGATCGCGCCTGCGCTCGCGGCCGGCTGCACCGTCGTGGTCAAGCCCGCGGCCCTCACACCGCTGACCACCCTCTACGTGGCCCGCCTGCTCGAGGAGGCCGGACTCCCCGGCGGCGTGCTCAACGTCGTCACCACCACGCGATCGAGCGCCGTCTCCGAGCCGATCATCGCCGACCCGCGCCTGCGCAAGCTGAGTTTCACGGGCTCGACCCCGGTGGGCCGCACGCTGATGAAGCAGGCCTCCGAGAACGTGCTGCGCACCTCGATGGAGCTCGGCGGCAACGCCCCGTTCGTGATCTTCGGCGACGCCGACCTCGACAAGGCGGTGGACGGCGCGATGGCGGCGAAGTTCCGCAACATCGGCCAGGCCTGCACCGCCGCGAACCGCTTCATCGTGCACTCCAGCGTCGCCGCCGAGTTCGCCCGCAAGATGAGCGAGAAGGTCGGCGCCCTGCGCATCGGCCGCGGCACCGAGGAGGGTGTCGGCATCGGCCCGCTGATCGACGACAAGGCGGTCGACAAAGCCGACGAGCTGGTGCAGGACGCCGTCGGCCGCGGCGCCACCCTCGTGGCCGGCGGCCACCGCGTCGACGGCCCGGGCAGCTTCTACGAGCCCACCGTCGTCACGAAGGTGCCGCTCGACAGCGAGATCCTGCGCGAGGAGATCTTCGGCCCGGTCGTCAGCGTGATCGAGTTCGACGACGAGGACGAGGCGGTGCGCCTCGCGAACGACACCGAGTACGGCCTCGTCTCGTACGTCTTCACCGAGAGCCTCGCGCGCGGCCAGCGGATGATCGACAAGCTCGACACCGGCATGATGGGCCTGAACGTCGGCGTGCTCTCGAACGCCGCCGCCCCCTTCGGCGGCGTCAAGCAGTCGGGTCTCGGCCGCGAGGGCGGGCTCGAGGGCATCCACGAGTACCTCGCGCCGAAGTACACGCTCATCCCGAACAGCTGACGCGCAGCGAGCACCGCACCGCGAGCAGCGCACCGCCCAGCGCCCACCGCACCGCGGGAGGCGTGGCCCAGGCTCATAGCCACGCCACAGCCTCCCGCGGGCCCGGCCCCAGGATGCGCGCGTAGCGTCACGCCGCGTGAGCCCCCGACCCGACGGCACCCGCGACCTCAGCACCCGAGGCCTCCGCGCCCGCCTCCTCCGCCCCTGGCCCCTCGGCCTCGCCGCCCTCACCGGGGCCACCGCGGTCGTCACCCTCTGGGCCCTCCAGGCCGGACAGCGCAGCGAGTACTACGCCGCCATCGCCCTCTCGATGAGCCGCAGCTGGTCGAACTTCCTCTTCGGTGCCTTCGACCCCGCGGGCACGGTCACGCTCGACAAGATCCCCGGCTCGTTCTGGGTGCCGGCCCTCTTCGTCAAGGCCTTCGGCTTCTCGACCTGGTCGGTGAACGCCCCGAACGCGCTCGCCACGGTGGCGGCCGTGGTCGTGGTCGCGATCACGGCGAAGCGGATGCTCGGCCCCACCGCCGGCCTCGTCGCCGGTGCCGTGGTGGCCTCGACCCCCATCGTGGCCGCCGTGGGCCGCAGCAACCAGCCCGAGTCGTTCTTCGTGCTGGCGCTCGCACTCACGGCGTGGGCGGCGACGCGGGCGGTGCAGCGCGCATCCGGAGCCTGGCTCGTCGTCGCCGGCGGATTCACCGCCCTCGGCTTCCAGTTCTACATGCTCGAGTCGTGGGCGGTCTGGCCGGCGCTCGCCGCGGGCTGGCTCTGCACCCGCACGCCCTGGCTGACGAAGCTCTGGCAGCTCGCGGTGGCAGGCGTCGTCAGCCTCGCCCTGTCGCTGGTCTGGATCGTCGTGGTGAGCCTGGTGCCGGCCTCCGACCGCCCGTACATCGGCGGCACGGGCGGCAACGACCCGTTCGAGATGGTCTTCGGCTACAACGGACTCGGGCGCTTCTCGGCCACCTCCGACTCGGCCGCCTACCGCTCGTTCACCCCGCCGTTCTCCGGCGACCCCGGGCTGCTGAGGCTGTTCAACGCCGAGGTCGCGCCGCAGGTGGCCTGGCTCATCCCGGCGGCGCTGGTGGCCGTGGTGGTGCTCTGGCGGCTCGAACCCGCCCGCCGCGCGCTGACCGTGCTGCTCGGCGCGTGGCTCGTCACCTTCCTCGCGATGTTCTCGGCGGTCGCCGGGATGCACCAGTTCTACACCGCCGCCCTCGCCGTGCCGATCGCCCTGCTCGTGGGCTGGGCGTTCGCCGCGGGCCGCCGCTCGGGCCGCCTGTGGCCGCCGATCGCGCTCGTCGTGGCCGCCTCGGCGACCGCGCTCGGTGTCGCTCTCTATCAGCCCGGCTACCTCTATCCCGTGGCGATCGCGCAGGTGGTGCTCGCGGCCGTTGTCATCGTGCTGCTGGTCGTGCGCCACCGGCGGCTGCGCCGGGTTCCGGATGCGCGCTGGCTCGCCGCCCTCACGGCCGCCGCCCTGGTGCTGACCCCGGCGGCGTGGTCGATCGACGCGATGAACCACGAGAACTCGATCAACCCGATCGCGGGCGCGGGCTCCTCGTTCGGCGGCGCCCGCGGCGGCGGCAGCACGGGCGGCGGTCCGTCCGGCGGCGGCACCCGCGGCTCAGGCACGGCACCCGCCCCGCGCGGCGCCCCCGCCGCGCTCGGCCTTGGCGGAGCATCCGTCGACCCCACCGTGCTCGCCTGGCTCGCCGAGCACCAGGACGGTGCCCGCTACCTCGTCGCGACCTTCGGCGCCCAGTCCGCCGCCCCGATCGTCACCGCCACCGACGGCGCCTCGGTGCTGCCCGTCGGCGGCTTCAACGGCCTCGACCCCGTGCCGACCCTCGCCGCCTTCCAGGCGATGATCGCCGACGGTGAGCTCCGCTACGTGCTCGGCACCACCGCGCTCGGCGGCCGCGGAGCCACGGCCCCCGGCACCACCCCCACCGTCTCGGCGACCATCGAGCAGTGGGTTGAGTCGAGCTGCACCCCCGTCACGGGCCTCGACATCAACGACCTCGTCGACTGCGCCCCTTGACACCCTGACCCGGACCTGGTTGGTTAGTTACATGAGTAATGAACCAACGAGGGAGAACGGCCGTGGATGACTCGCGGCCGATCTTCGTGCAGATCGCGGAGCTGATCGAGAACGACGTCGTCTCCGGTGCCCTGCCCGAGGAGTCCCAGGTTCCGTCGACCAACGAGTTCGCCGCCTTCCACCGGATCAATCCGGCGACGGCGGGCAAGGGAGTGAACCTCCTGGTCGACAAGGGGATCTTGTACAAGAAGAGGGGAATCGGGATGTTCGTCGCCCACGGGGCCCGTGACCGGCTGCTGGCCGATCGCCGCAATCAGTTCCAGAACGAGTACGTGCGACCGCTCGTCGCCGAGGCCGAGAAGCTCGGCATCACCGGCGAGCAGCTCGTGCAGATGATCGCAGAGGGGAGCGGTTCATGACCGCCGTCATCGAGGCCCGAGGCCTCAGCAAGCACTACCGCACCGTCGACGCCGTCGACGACGTGAGCTTCTCGATCGAGGAGAACACGATCACCGGCCTGCTCGGCCGCAACGGAGCCGGCAAGACCACGCTGATGCAGCTGCTCACGGGCCAGGAGTTCGCGACCCGCGGCAGCATCCGCGTCTTCGGGGAGTCGCCGGTCGAGAACGCCGGCGTGCTGCAGCGGCTCAGCTTCATCAAGGAGAGCCAGAAGTACCCCGACGACTTCAAGCCGAAGCACGTCTTCGCCACGGCGCCGTGGTTCTTCCCGAATTGGGACGCCGAGTTCGCGGCCCGCCTGATCGACGACTTCCGGCTGCCGCTGAACCGCCGCATCAAGAAGCTCTCCCGCGGTCAGCTCTCCGCCGTCGGCGTGATCGTCGGCCTCGCCGGCCGCGCACCGATCACCTTCTTCGACGAGCCCTACCTGGGGCTGGATGCGGTGGCCCGGCAGATCTTCTACGACCGCCTGCTCGAGGACTACGCCGAGCATCCCCGCACCGTCGTGCTCTCGACGCACCTGATCGACGAGGTCGCGAACCTGCTCGAGCACGTGATCGTGATCGATCAGGGCCGCATCCTGCTCGACGACGACGCGGAGTCGCTGCGCGGCTCGGCCACCACCGTGGTCGGCACCCGGGCGGCGGTCGACTCCTTCGTGGGCGGCCGCGAGGTGCTGCACCGCGACTCCCTCGGAGGCCTCGCCTCCGTCACCGTCGGCCGGCTCGACCCGGCCGAACGCCGCGAGGCGGCCGAGCTCGGACTCGAGCTCGGCCCCGTCTCGCTCCAGCAGCTGGTCGTGCAGAAGACCGGCGCCACCGCCCAGACGACCGGAATCGAGCAGAGCGCATGAGCACCGTCGACACCCCCACCCGCCCCGCCCCGACGGCCGAGCCCGCGGGCAGCGGCAGCCGCATCGTCCCGATCGCCCGACTCCACGTCGTCAACCGGGTGCAGATCTTCCTCGTCCCCGCGATGATCCTGCTGTTCATCCTGCTGGTGAACATCGTGATCTGGTGGCTGATCGCGCGATCGGTCACCGATCCCGTCGACCGGGCCGACGCGCTCGACGGCCTGCAGTGGAGCGGCGCCTCGTTCTACGTCTTCGTCTACGCGGTCGTGATCGGGGCGCAGGCCGTGGGCTTCGTCTTCCCCTACGCGCTCGGCATGAGCGTCACCCGCCGCGACTTCTGGCTCGGCTCCGCGCTCGCCTTCGTGGGCCTCGCGGCGCTGTACGGCGCCTTCATGACGGTGTTCGCGGTGATCGAGCAGGTGACCGGCGGCTGGGGCCTCGGCGGGCGCATGTTCACCGTGCTCTACTTCGGCGGCGAGGACGCGAGCTGGTACCAGCGGTTCGGGCTGTTCTTCGCGGCGTTCCTGTTCTGCTTCTTCGTCGGGGCGGTCGTCGCGACCATCTACCAGCGCTGGCGGGTGAACGGGATGCTCGTGTTCTTCGCCGCCCTCACCCTGCTGCTGCTCGGCAGCGCCGCGCTGATCACGCTCACCGAGAGCTGGCCGGCGGTCGGATCCTGGTTCGCCGCGACCGGCGCCGGCGGGGTGGTGGCCTGGAGCCTCCTGGTCACGGCGGTCTCGGCCGTGGTGGGGTTCCTGCTCATCCGCCGGTCGACGCCCCGGGGCTGACGCGGGCGAGAACAACGGATGCCCGTGCCGGAACTCCCGGCACGGGCAACCGTGTGTCTGTCGCCGCGTCGCTCAGACGAGCAGCTGGTGCTTCGCGAGCTCGCGGTAGAGCGGCGTCGACGCCACCAGCTCGGAGTGGGTGCCGACCCCGACGACCCGCCCGTGGTCGACGACGACGATCTGGTCGGAGTCGACGACCGTCGAGAGCCGGTGCGCGATCACGATCAGCGTGCGGTTCTCGGCCACCGCGTCGATGGCCTCGCGGAGCATCTGCTCGTTCATGCCGTCGAGCGAGGAGGTCGACTCGTCCAGGAGCAGCACCGGGGGAGCGGCGAGCAGGGCCCGGGCGATCGCCAGGCGCTGGCGCTCGCCGCCGGACAACATCACGCCGTCCTCGCCGACGGCCGCGTCGAGGCCCTCGGGCGAGCGGTCGAGCACCTCGCCGAGGTTCACCTCGTGCAGCACCCGGATGCACTGCTCGTCGGTGGCGCCGGGGGTGGCGAGCAGCAGGTTCTGGCGCAGGGTGCCGGCGAGCACCGGGGCGTCCTGCTCGACGTAGCCGATCTGGGAGCGCAGCTCGACGCGGTCGAGGCGGCGCACGTCGACCCCGCCGAAGCGCACGGCGCCGGCGGTGGGGTCGTAGAAGCGCTCGATCAGGGCGAGCATGGTCGACTTGCCGGCACCCGAGGGGCCGACGATCGCCGTGCGGCCGCCGCGCGGGGCGGCGAAGCTCACGCCGTGCAGCACGCTGTCGGTGCCGTAGCCGAAGTGCACGTCGTCGAACTCGATGGCCGGGGCGCCGGGGCTCGCCGAGCCGGGGGCGGCCTTCGCGGCGAGGGCTGCGTCGTCCTGGCCCTCGATCGGCAGGTCGATGACCTCCTGGATGCGGCCGAGCGCGCCGAGAGCCTGGTTCACCGAGTTGATCGCACCGAAGGCCTGGCCGAGCGGCATGATCATCATGAACAGGAACAGGATGAACGACACCAGGCTCGCGATGGTGATCGCTCCTGAGGCCACGCGGAAGCCGCCGACGCCGAGCACGACGAGCAGCGACACCTGCAGCGCGATGCCGGCGATGGGCACCACGAGGGCCGAGATCTTCGCGACCTTGACGCCCATCTCCCAGGCGCCCCGCGCATCCGCCTCGACGGCTTCGGTCTCGCGCTCGGTGGCGTTCGAGGCGCGCACCGTGCGGATGGCGCTGATCGAGCGCTCGACGGCCGCGGCCAGGTCGCCGACCTTCTCCTGCTGGCGACGGCTGGCGACCCGCACCTTGCCCGAGATGGCGACCACGGTGACCACCGAGACGGCGATCACGAGCACCGTGAGGCCGAGCAGCACGGGGTCGATGATCAGCATGGCGATCAGGGCGCCGACGAAGATCAGCGAGCCGCCGATCGCGTCGACGAGGCCCTGGGTGATCACGGCGTAGAGCAGCGTGGTGTCGGAGCCGACGCGGGAGACCAGGTCGCCCGTGCGCCGGGTGTCGAACTCGCTGATCGGCAGCCGGAGCATCCGGTGCACCAGCTGACGGCGGGCCGAGAGCACGACGCTCGTGCCGGTGCGCTGCAGCAGGTAGTGCTGGAAGCCGCTGATCAGGCCCGAGACCACGACCAGGGCCACCAGGGCCCAGACCAGCATGTCGAGCGCGCGGCCCTCCTGCACGACCGTGATGACCTGGCTGACGAGCAGCGGCTGGGCGAGGCTGGCCGCCGCCCCCACGATGCTCAGCACCACGACGACGCCGAGCACCTTCTTGTGCTCGAACAGGTAGGGCAGCAGCTGGCTGAACCGGGCGCGGGGCCCGTCGTCGGCGGCGCCCCCGCGGGAACGGCCGAAGCCGCGCCCACGGGGGCTCGAGGAGGAGGTGCGGGTCATGCTCTACTTTCTCAGGTGAGGCGGGTGTCGAACTCCACGTCGCGGGTCTCCCGGCTGATGATCAGCGCGCCGAGGGTGATCAGCGCCATCAGCGAGAGGTAGTTGCCCACCAGGGCGGGCGAGCCGTCGGCTGCCTGCCAGAGCGCCACCGCGATGAAGGGGGCGACGGCCGCGCCGAGGATCGATGCGACGTTGTAGCTGATGGCCGAGCCGGTGTACCGCACATTGGCGGGGAAGAGCTCGGGCAGCTGCGAGCCCATCGGCCCGAAGGTCAGCCCCATCAGGGTGAATCCGACGATCAGCAGGGTCATCACGCCGACGAAGCCGCCCGCGAACAGGGGCACGAACAGCAGGCCGAAGGCGGCGATGCCGATCGTGGTCCAGATCAGCGTCATGCGGCGACCGAAGCGCTCGGCCAGGGGGCCGGAGACCAGGGTGAAGATGCCGAAGAACACGCAGCCGACGACGAGCATGATCAGGAAGTCGTTGCGGCTGTAGCCGAGCCCGGGCACGAAGCTCGAGGCGTCGAACGGCTTGCCGGCGGCGTCGGCCGCGGCCTGGGCGTTCTCGACCGAGGAGGCCGTGGTGCCGAAGGTCAGCGTGAACGTGGTCATCAGGTAGAACAGCACGTAGGTGGCCAGCATGATGAACGTGCCGAGGATGAGCGGGCGCCAGCTGGTCTTGAAGACGCGGGCGAGCGGCAGCTTGGCCACCTCGCCCTTCTCGACCACGCGGGTGAAGGCGGGGGTCTCGACGAGCTTGAACCGCACGTAGAGGCCGATGATCACGAGCACGGCGCTGGCGAGGAACGGCACGCGCCAGCCCCAGGCGAGGAACGCCTCGGTCGAGAGCGTGGTGCTCAGGATGAGGAAGACCACGTTCGCGATGATGAAGCCGATCGGCGCACCCAGCTGCGGGAAGGTGCCGTAGATCGCGCGGCGGCCCTTCGGCGCGTTCTCGGTCGCGAGGAGCGCTGCGCCCGACCACTCGCCGCCGAGGCCGAGTCCCTGGCAGAAGCGGAACAGCACGAGGAAGCCCGGTGCGAGGATCTCCCAGCCCGGGGTCTGGCCGGTCGGCAGCGCGCCGATCAGCACGGTCGCGATGCCCATGGTGAGAAGGGACGCCACGAGGGTGCGCTTGCGGCCGATGCGGTCGCCGAAGTGGCCGAAGACGATCGAGCCGACGGGGCGGGCCACGAACGCGACGCCGAAGACCGCGAAGGAGGACAGCAGGGAGATGGTGGGATCGGAGTTCGCGAAGAACAGCGTCGGGAACACCAGCACGGCGGCGGTGGCGTAGACGTAGAAGTCGTAGAACTCGATCGACGTGCCGATGAGGCTCGCCAGGATGACGCGGCCCCGGGTGTTCTGGGGAGTCGTGGGCGGCGCGTCGACGGTGGTGGATGACATGGAGGTCTCTCAAAGAGCGGGTGGAGGGCATCCCGGCTGAGAGCGCCGATCGGGCGCGTGGTGGTGACCAGCTGGGGGAGGCGGAGGCAGAGGGCGAGGTTCGCTCGCGATGAGCCATTTTACGCCCCCGTAGGATGCTCAGGTACGTCTGACGAAGGAGGCCCTGATGGGCGTGGTGGTCGTTCTCGGTTCGCTGAACATCGATTCGACGGTGACGGTCGAGCGGCACCCCCGGCCGGGAGAGACACTGCTCGGCGGCGACCTCGTGAAGCACTTCGGCGGGAAGGGCGCGAACCAGGCCGTCGCCGCGGCTCGCGCGGGCGCCAAGGTCGGCTTCGTGGGGCGGGTCGGCGACGACGCCGACGGCGACGCGTACCTCCGGCGACTGGCCCAGTACCAGATCGACACGACCCACATCGGGCGCACGGCGGGGGTGTCGACGGGGCACGCCGCGATCGCCGTGGCCGCAGACGGTGAGAACACGATCATCGTCTCGCCGGGCGCCAACGCGCGCGTGACCACCAACGACCTCGCCCCGCTGCGCTCGCTCGCGCCCGGTGACGTGCTGCTCATCTCGCTCGAGGTCTCGCTCGAGGTGGTCGCCGAGGCGACCCGTATCGCGGCCGCGCACGGCGCCCGCGTCGTGCTGAACCTCGCGCCCTACGCCGCGTTGCCGGCCGACGTGCTCGACCTCGCCGACCCGGTCGTGGTGAACGAGCACGAGAACGAGCAGCTCGGTGCCGACGGTCTCGCCCCGCGGTCGGTGCTCGTCACCCTCGGCTCGCGCGGATCGCGGTGGGGTGCGGCCGAGGTGCCGGCCGGTGCGGTGACGACCGTGGTCGACACCACCGGCGCCGGCGACTGCTACTGCGGCACGCTGGCGGCGGCGCTCGCCGCGGGCTTCAGCGACGCCGACGCGATGCAGGCGGCGTCGACGGCGGCCGCCGCGTCGGTGGGGTGGGTGGGCGCGCAGCCGTGACGCCGGCCGCCCGCTAGCCGCGCAGCGCGGGCCCGCCTCCCGCCGCGCTCCGCCGCGCTAGCCGCGCAGCGCGCGCAGCGTCAGCGCCGTCGCGATGGCGGCCTCGGCCGCCTCGGCGCCCTTGTCCTCCTTCGACCCGGGCAGCCCGGCCCGGTCGAGCCCCTGCTGCTCGGTGTCGAGCGTCAGCACGCCGAAGCCCACGGGCTTCCCGGTCAGGATGCTCACCTGCGTCAGCCCCGAGGTGGCCGCGTCCGAGACGTACTCGAAGTGCGGGGTGCCGCCGCGGATGATCACGCCGAGCGCCACCACCGCGTCGGCCCCGGCCTCCAGCGCCGCCTTCGACACCACCGGCAGCTCGAAGCTCCCGGCCACCCGCAGCTCCGAGACCTCGACGTTCGCCTTCTCGAGCGTCGAGCGGGCACCGGCGAGCAGGCCGTCGGTGATGACGGTGTGCCAGGTTCCGGCGACGATGGTGATCTTCAGCCCCGTCCCGTCGAGGTCGCTCATCTTCTGGGGTGCTCCGGCTCCGCTCATGGCGTGCGTCCTTTCAAGGGTGGTCGGTCGATCGGTCGGTCGGTCGGGAGGAGGTCAGTGCGCGCCGGGCAGCACGTGCCCCATGCGGTCGCGTTTGGTGTCGAGGTACTGCCGGTTGAAGTCCCCGGCGCCGACGATCAGCGGTTCGCGGTCGGCGACCTCGATGCCGTGCGCCTCGAGCTGGGCGACCTTGTCGGGGTTGTTGGTGAGCAGACGGATGCGCGGCGCCCCCAGATCGTTCAGGATCGCCACCGCGGCGCCGTAGTCCCGCGCATCCGCGGGCAGACCGAGCGCCACGTTCGCGTCGAGCGTGTCGAGCCCGTCCTCCTGCAGCCGGTACGCGCGCAGCTTGTTGATCAGCCCGATGCCCCGGCCCTCGTGCCCGCGCAGGTAGATCACCACGCCGCCGTCGGCCGCGATGCGGTCGAGCGCCGCGTCGAGCTGGGGCCCGCACTCGCACTTCAGCGAGCCGAACGCCTCGCCGGTCAGGCACTCGGAGTGCACCCGCACGATCGGCCCGCGCGGGTCGGCGGCGAGGTCGCCGGAGAGGATGGCGACGTGGTCGGCGCCGGTCACCAGATCGCGGTAGGCCCGCATCCGCAGTGCGCCGTGCGTGGTGGGCACGGTGGTCTCGACCTCGAACTGCACCCGCGGGGCGGCGTCGGAGCCGGCGGCGGCCAGGTCGACGGCGGCGGCCTCCGCGATCGTGAGGGGCGGAGCATCCGGAACCGCGTCTGCGGTGTCGAGCCCGTTCAGGTGCTCGATCATCAGCGCGATGGTCGTGATGGGCAGGCCCTCGCGGCGGGCAACCTCGCGCAGCTCGTCGAGCTTCATCGCCGAGCCGTCGTGCGACATCATCTCGCCGATGACGCCGACCGGAGCGAGCCCGGCGAGCAGCATCAGGTCGACCGCCGCCTCGGTGTGCCCGGGGCGCTGCCGCACACCGCCCGGCACCGCCCTAAGGGGAACCACGTGCCCGGGGCGGATGAAGCTCGCGGGCGTCGACGCGGAATCGGCCAGGAGGTTGAGCGTGCGGGAGCGGTCGTGCGCGTCGATCCCGGTGGTGATGCCCGAGGCGGCGTCGACGGTGATCGTGTAGGCGGTGCGCCGGGTGTCCTCGTTGTTGACGACCATGAGGGGCAGCGCGAGCTCGTCGGCGCGGCTGTCGGGCATCGGCGCGCAGAGGTAGCCGGAGGTGTTCCGCACCATCCAGGCGATACACTCGGGTGAGGCCAGGGCGGCCGACATGATCGCGTCGCCCTCGTTCTCGCGGTCGGCGGCATCGGAGACGAGCACCGGCTTGCCGGCGCGGAGGGCGTCGAGCACCTCGCTCATGGGGGAGAAGACGGGGGTCATGACGGGCTCCCGTCGGTGCCGACCGACGACTCGGGTGCCGTCGGTGAGCCGAGGGCGACGAGCCGCTGCACGTGCCGGGCGAGCACGTCGGTCTCGAGGTTGACCCGGTCTCCCGGGGCCAGCGTGCCGAGCGTGGTGGCGGCGAGCGTCTCGGGGATGAGCGAGACCTCGAACCAGTACGGCGCCCCCGCCTCGGCCGGCGACACGTCGGACACGGTCAGCGAGACCCCCGACACCGAGATCGATCCCTTGTCGACCACGAGGGCGGCGAGCTCGTCGGGCAGCGAGAACCGCAGCACGCTCCAGGACTCGCCGGGCGTCACGCTCAGCACCTCGGCCGTGCCGTCGACGTGGCCCTGCACGATGTGGCCGCCCAGCCGGTCACCGACCCGGGCCGCGCGCTCGAGGTTGACCCGGCTGCCGGGGGCGAGCTCGCCGAGGGTCGACATGCGCAGGGTCTGCGCCATCACGTCGGCGCGGAAGGTCTCGGGCGTCTGATCGATCACGGTCAGGCAGACTCCCGAGACCGCGATGGAGTCGCCGTGCCGGGCGTCGCTCACGGCGAGCGGGGCGCGCACCGTGATCACGGCGGCGTCGGCGGTGTGCTCGAGGGCGACGATCTCGCCCAGCTCCTCGATGATTCCGGTGAACATCGCTTTACTCCTTCGTGGCGGCCGGGGCGGTCGCCGAGGTGTCGGTGGGGGCGGGGGCCGCGGTGCCGCCGGGGCGGGTGGTGGCCGGGGCCGCGGTGGGCTCGGGGGCGGTGGGGGCGGGACGGGCGACGATCCTCAGGTCGTCGCCGAGGCGCTCCACCCCGGTGACGCTGAGGCGGCGCTGCTCGTCGATGCTGCCCACCCCCAGCTCGCCGAGCGCGGTCAACGGCCCGCCGATCAGCGTCGGCGCGAGGTACACCACGAGCTCGTCGGCGAGCCCGGCAGCGAGGAACGCGCTGGCCAGCGTGGGCCCGCCCTCCACGAACACCGAGCGCACCTCGTCGTCGTAGAGCGCGGCGAGCACAGCCTCGAGGTCGCGGCCGTCGAACTGGCGAAGGGCCAGCGGATGCGCGTGCAGCCGCGCCCCGTCGGGTACCGCTCGCCGCCCGAGCACGACGGGTGCCGGCTGATGAGGCAGCAGGCCGCCGTCGACCCGCGCGGTCAGCTCCGGATCGTCGGCGAGCACCGTGCCGATGCCCACCACGATCGCGTCGGCGTCGGCTCGGCGCCGGTGCACGTCGGCCCGGGCCTCCGGCCCGGTGATCCAGCGGCTGGAGCCGTCGGCGGCGGCCGCGCGGCCGTCCAGGCTCGAGGCCCATTTGACGGTGACGAAGGGGCGGTGGTGGCGCACGGCCGTGAGCCAGGGACGGATCGCCTCCTCGACGGAGGCCGCCTCGACTCCGGCGACGACCTCGAGGCCCGCCTCGCGCATCCGCTCGCCCCCGCCCGAGGACGCCCGGCCCGGATCGGCCGCCCCGTAGACGACGCGGGCGACGCCGGCCTCGATCAGGGCGATGCTGCAGGGGCCGGTGCGGCCGTGGTGGTCGCAGGGCTCGAGGGTGACGACGGCGGTCGCGCCCCGGGCGGCCCCGGGCCCGTGCGCCTCGGCGGCGGAGGCCAGGGCCGCGACCTCGGCGTGCGGGGTGCCGGCGCCGCGGTGCCAACCCTCGCCGAGCACCTCGCCCGTGGGGGAGAGCAGCACGCAGCCGACCTGCGGGTTCACCCCGTGACGGGGGCCGCGGAGCGACAGCTCGAGGGCGCGGTGCAGCGCGGTGACCTCGGCGTCTGCCGTGGTGTCGCTCGCGTTCTTCATCCGGTCCTCGTCTTCCGACGGTCTCCGGGGATGGCAGCGCAAGCGCCGGTGGGCCGCCCATCGCGGAACCACCCGTGCGCCTCTCATCCGGACTAGACGGGGTCGTTCGACCACGCCATCACCGTCGGTTCCGGAATTCCACCGGATCAACCTCGGTCGCTGCGAGCAGCGTCTGAGGTTCGCGGACTGTCACCGCCGGTTCAGAATCTCACTGACCCCGGAGCACGTTACGTATCCAGTTATACCCTCTCCGCCGGTGAGCCCGCCGAATCCTCGTCATCGGGCGACGCGAGGGCAGTGGGAGGACGCGTCAGCGGGCGGCGTCGGCGCGGAGCGGCAGCGGCGCGGGAGCGCGCCCGACGGCGTTCGCGAGGCCCCACACGGTGACCTTCGTCAGCGCCTCCACGACGATCCCCGTCGACATCTTCGACACGCCCTCGGCGCGCTCGATGAAGGTGATCGGGAACTCGCCGACCCGGGCGCCCGAGCGCTCGAACTGCCACGCCATCTCGATCTGGAAGCAGTAGCCCTGCGAGGCCACGCGGCTGAAGTCGACCGCGCGCAGGGCCTCCGCGCGGAACCCGCGGTAGCCGCTCGTCAGGTCGTGCAGCCGCGAGCGCAGCATCACCCGGGAGTAGAAGGTGCCGGCGCGGGAGATGAGCTTGCGGTGCAGGGGCCAGTTGACGATGGTGCCCCCCGGGATCCAGCGGGTGCCGATGCCCATGTCGGCGCCGCCCTCGAGCAGGCCGATCAGGCGCGGGAGCTCCTCGGGCTGATGCGAGCCGTCGGCGTCCATCTCGACGACGTAGTCGTAGTCGCGCTCGAGCGCCCAGGCGAAGCCGGCCCCGTAGGCGGCACCGAGGCCGTTCTTCTCGGTGCGGTGCAGCACGTGCACCCGCTCGTCGGCGGCGGCGAGCTCGTCGGCGAGTCGGCCGGTGCCGTCGGGGGAATTGTCGTCGACGATCAGCACGTGCGTCCCGGCCGTCGTGAGATGGATGCGATCGATCACGCTGGCGATCGAGGCGATCTCGTTGTAGGTCGGTATCACGACGATCGTCTTCGCCACTGTTCCTTCAATCCGTCAGGCGTCCCCTTCTCGGGAGCGTTCAGAACCCTATCGTCGCTTTCCGTTCATTTTCCCCAGCTACGCTCAGCATTGGCCTCGAAGATACACAAAGTTCTCTTTTGCGTACTTCTTCGCGCCATGAACGTCAGGAATGGTAGATCACCCATGAGCAGTGCCCCCGCGTCGCCGTCGCGACTCCGCGTCCTCTTCTTCGAGGTCGTCCGGTTCGGCATGGTCGGGGGCCTCGGCTTCATCGTCGACCTGGCGGTGTTCAACCTCCTCGTCGTGACGGTGCTGGCTCCGGCGCAGCTGCACGAGGGCCCGCTGATCGCCAAGCTCATCTCGGCGTCGCTCGCCATCGTGGTCAACTGGCTCGGCAACCGGTACTGGACGTTCCGGCACCGCCGCCGCTCCGACATGCTGCGCGAGAGCATCGAGTTCTTCGTCGTCAGCGTGATCGGCACGGGCATCGGCCTCGCCTGCCTGTGGTTCTCGCACTACGTCCTCGGCTTCACCTCGCTGCTGGCCGACAACATCTCGGGAAACGTGATCGGGCTCGCGCTCGGCTCGCTGTTCCGCTTCGTGCTCTACCGCGTCTGGGTGTTCGGCGAGCACCGTCCGCGGGCGCCCCGGGTCACGCTGCCTCGCGTCGAGACCGCCGAGCAGGTCGGCACCACCGCTTCCTAGCGGCTGTCCGCCGAGCTGTTCGAGCGGGCGTCCGGATGCCCGTCTACGCTTGACGGGTGACGTCCGACCAGCCCCGTCCCGGCCGCTGGGCCGCTGACCAGCCGCGTCCCGGCCGAGGAGCCGCCGACGAGCCCCGTCCCGGCCGCTGGGCCGCGGTGGCCCGGGCCTCACTCGCCCCGGCCAGGGCCTTCCAGGCGCCGTCCCGCACCCCGCTGCTGCAGGTGCTGAAGACGGCGGTGGCAGCGGTCGTCGCCTGGGCCGTCTGCTCGTTCGTCTCGAGCGGGCAGCCGCCGCTGTTCGGCGCGATCGCCGCCATCATCGTCGTGCAGCCGAGCGTCAACCAGTCGCTGAGCCGGGCGATCGAGCGCTCGATCGGTGTGATCGCGGGCGTCGTGGTCGCCTACCTCGTGTCGCTGGTGTTCGGGGCGCCGAGCTGGCTGATCCTGCTGGCAATCGTGCTCTCGCTGCTCGTCGGCTGGGCACTGCGGTTCCCGCAGTCCTCGACGGTGCAGATCCCGATCAGCGCGATGCTGGTGCTCTCGATCGGCGCCCAGACCCCGGGCTACGCGTTCGAGCGCATCATCGAGACGGTCATCGGCGCGCTGATCGGCGTCGCGGTGAACTGGCTCGTGGTGCCCCCGGTGGCCCTGAAACCGGCGCGCGAGGCGGTCACCGGTCTCGGCCGGGAGATCGCCGCCACCATGGACAGCCTGGCGACCGTGCTGAGCGCCCCCACCGACGAGGCCTTCCGCACCGGGATGCTCGTCGAGGCACGCCTGCTCCGCCCCATGCAGGCGAAGGCGCAGAAAGCGGTCGACGCCGCCGAGGAGAGCCTGCGCTTCAACCCGCGCCGCACGGCGAACCGGGAGCTGCTGCGGGAGAACGCGGAGCTGCTGACGACGCTCGGCATCGTCACGAACCGGGTGCTCGGCATGGCGCGCGCGCTCACCGACCACTTCGACCGCACCCTGCCCGACGAGCCGAACGCCGGCGCGATCGCCGAGGAGCTGCGCCGGGCCGCCCACGACCTGCGGCTCGTGCTCGACGACGCCGCCGCACCGGGAGCGCCGCGCGACGCCTCCTCCGAACCGGACCAGGCGCCCGTCGACCTCGAGCCGGCACTCACCGCGCCGCTCCGGGCCATCGTGCCCGACCCGCAGCACTGGATCCTGATCGGCTCCCTGCTAGAAGACCTCCGCCGCGTGCGCGAGGAGATCGTCGGAGCCTCGGCCGACCTCCGCTGAGCCTGCCTTGCGGCGAGACCCGACCAGGCGGCATCAGCCCGGCGCGTGTCAGCCGGGCTCCGGCTTCAGCTGCGACGACGCGGCAGGAACCCCACCCGGTCGTACACCGTCGCCAGCGTCGCCGACGCGACCTCGTCGGCCCGGTCGGCGTTCGCCGCGAGGATGCGGTCGAGCTCGGCCGGGTCGTCCATCAGCTCGAGGGTGCGCGCCCGGATCGGCTCCACCGTCGCCACCACGATCTCGGCCAGCGCCTTCTTCAGCGTGCCGTACCCGCCCCCGGCGAACTCCTCGACGACCGAGTCGATCGACCGGTGGTCGAGGATGGCGAAGATCGTCAGCAGGTTCGCCAGCCCCGGCTTCTCGGCCTGGTCGTAGCGCACCTCGCCGTCGGCGTCGGTGACGGCCCGCATGATCTTCTTCACCGAGACCTTCGGGTCGTCCAGCAGCCAGATCAGCCCGGCGGCCGACTCGGCCGACTTCGACATCTTCGAGCCCGGGTTCTGCAGGTCGTAGACCTTCGCCGACTCCTTCAGGATGTACGGCTTCGGCACGGTGAAGGTCTCGCCGAAGCGCGAGTTGAACCGCGACGCCAGGTCGCGCGTGAGTTCGACGTGCTGGCGCTGGTCTTCGCCGACCGGCACGTCGACCGCCTGGTAGAGCAGGATGTCGCCGGCCTGCAGGATGGGGTAGGTGAACAGGCCGACCGAGGCCGAGTCCTGGCCCTGCTTCACCGCCTTGTCCTTGAACTGCGTCATGCGCGCGGCCTCGCCGAAACCGGTGATGGTGTTCAGCACCCAGGCGAGCTCGGCGTGCGCCGGCACGTGCGACTGCACGAACAGGGTCGAGCGCTCGGGGTCGATGCCCGCGGCGATGTACTGGGCGGCGGTGCGGCGCGAGTTCTCGCGCAGCCGCACTGGATCCTGTGGCACGGTGATCGCGTGCAGGTCGGCGAGGAAGAAGAAGGCGTCGTGCGTCTCCTGCAGCGCCTTCCAGCTCAGCAGTGCACCGATGTAGTTGCCCAGGTGGAGCGAATCGGCGGAGGGCTGCATGCCCGACAGCAGTCGGGGCTTCGGGGTGGAATCGGTCATGGTCCTGTCAAGCGTGAGGGGAGTGGCGTGAGGGAAGGGGTGCGTCACAACGCGTAGTCGACGACGACCGGGGCGTGATCGCTCCACCGCTCGGCGTGCGTGGGCGCCCGGTCGATGGTCAGCGCGGTCGCCGTGGCCGCGAGCTCGGGCGTGGCCAGCTGGTAGTCGATGCGCCAGCCCGTGTCGTTGTCGAAGGCGCGGCCGCGCTGCGACCACCAGGTGTACGGCCCCTCGACCTCGCCTGCGAAGCGGCGGCCGAGGTCGACCCAGCCGAGTCCGGCGCCCGCGTTGTAGTCGGGGTCGTCCTCGGCTCCCACGAAGCGGTCGAAGTAGGCCCGCTCCTCGGGCAGGAAGCCGGCCCGCTTCACGTTGCCCTTCCAGTTGCGGATGTCGAGGGTGCGGTGACCGACGTTGAGGTCGCCGACGACGACGGCCAGCGGATTGTGTTCCTGCAGCGCGGGCAGGTGCTCGAGCATCCCGTCGAGGAACTTGTACTTCTCGACCTGCTTCTCGGTGCCGGCCTCGCCCGAGTGCACGTAGGCCGAGACGACGGTGACGACCTTGTCGCCCCACTCGTAGTCGGCCTCCAGCCAGCGCCCGGCGCTGTCGAAGTCGTCGGCCCCGAAGGTGACGCGGTGGATGTTCGCCCGGTCGCGGCTCGCGATGGCGACGCCCGCCCGGCCCTTCGCCGTGGCGGGGTCGTGCACGATGTTCCAGTCGGGCCCGAGGAGCTTCTCGAGGTCGCTCGTCTCGGCCCGCACCTCCTGCAGCGCGAGGATGTCGACGTCGCGACCGTCGAGCCAGGCGCCCATGCCGTTGCGGAAGGCGGCGCGCACGCCGTTGACGTTGACCGAGGCGAGTCGGAGGGGCTTCGTGGGCATGCTCCTACTGTACCGGCGGCCTCCGACAGCGCCCCGACGGCAACCGAAGCAAGGGCCCCCTCAGCGCTTCTCGACCAGCTTCACGGCCTCGGCGTGGTCGAGCTCGTCGAGCCGCTCGATCCGCTTGCGCACCCGGCGCCGGGCCAGCCCGTGCACCGTCTCGAGCTGGTTCTGCAGCCGCTCCCGCTCGGCCGACACGAGGGTGTCCCGCGCCTCGGCGACCCGCTTCTGACGCTCGACCTCGAGCTGCTCGGGCGTCAGGGCCCGCGGGTCGATCCCGGCGTCCTCCATGCCGACGGCGATCCAGGTGGCCGCGATCAGGATGACGCGGCAGACCAGGTTCAGGAAGATCATGATGCCGATGATCACGGCGAACGAGGCCAGCAGCGGGTTGCTGGTGGCACCGCCCAGCAGCTGGCTGCCGAGGATCTTCAGCACCCCGAGGGCGGCCCCGCCGATGGCCGCTCCGGCGAGCAGGCGCCGCAGCGGGATCTTGACCCCCGACAGCACCCGGAACGCCGCCGCCAGCACGAGGCTGTCGAAGACGAACACCACGAGCACCCCGACGAGCCAGCCGGCGACGGCCGCGAACTGCGAGCGGGTGTCGATACCGAGCAGGTCGAACGCGAGCGAGAGCCCCTGGTTGCTGATCAGGCTGACGGCCGAGGAGAGGATGATCGCGATGCCGAAGGCCAGGGCGAGCCCGAAGTCCTTCAGCTTCAGCAGCACCGGGTTGGTCGTCGGCGGGTCGAGCTTGAACAGCCGGCGGATCGAGTCGCGGGTCGACGCCAGCCAGCCGACCGCGGTCAGGATGAGGCCGACCAGGGCGATGGCGCCGGTCCAGCCCAGGATGCGCGCCTCGGAGAGCGCCTTCGGATCGATGGCGCCGTCTTTCCCGATCAGGCCGGGGATGGCGTTGCTCAGCTGCGCGACCACCGCATCCATCAGGTCCTGGTTGCCCGCCAGCACGATCCCGAAGATCGAGAAGCCGACCCAGATGCCGGCGAAGATCGCGAAGACGGCCTGGAACGACATCCCCGAGGCCATGATCTCGCCGCCCGACGAGCCGAACCGCAGGAAGACCCGCACGGGCTTCAGCGCCATGACCTTGGCGATCAGCGCGGCGATCCCGGTGGGAGGGGTGTTCTGAACGGGCTTCTCGTCGATCTCGACCGCCGGCTTGCCCACGGTGTCGGTCTTCGTGGTCGCCCGGTCGTCCTTGACAGCGGTGTTCGCCGCTTCGCCCGCACGCTTCTCGCTCATGCGCTCAGCCTGACACGACGGCAGCGAAGCCGCCCGCCGCGCACTCCGAACGCAGCGAAGCCGCCCGCCCCGGAGGACGAACGGCTTCGACGGCTGCGGTAGAGCAGGCCCTACGGCTTGCCCCGCATGATCGCCTGCTTGACCTCGGCGATCGCCTGCGTCACCTGGATGCCGCGCGGGCACGCGTCGGTGCAGTTGAAGGTCGTGCGGCAGCGCCACACGCCCTCCTTGTCGTTCAGGATGTCGAGACGGGTCGAGGCCGCCTCGTCGCGCGAGTCGAAGATGAAGCGGTGCGCGTTCACGATGGCGGCCGGGCCGAAGTACTGCCCGTCGGTCCAGAACACCGGGCACGACGAGGTGCACGCGGCGCAGAGGATGCACTTGGTCGTGTCGTCGAAGCGGGCACGGTCGGCGACCGACTGGATGCGCTCCTTGTCCTTCGGCGGCTCCGTGGCCGACTGCAGGAACGGCTGCACCTCGCGGTAGGAGGCGAAGAACGGCTCCATGTCGACGATCAGGTCCTTCTCGAGCGGCAGGCCCTTGATGGCCTCCACGTAGATGGGCTTGGTGATGTCGAGGTCCTTGATCAGCGTCTTGCAGGCCAGGCGGTTGCGGCCGTTGATGCGCATCGCATCCGAGCCGCAGATGCCGTGGGCGCAGGAGCGGCGGAAGGTCAGCGACCCGTCCTGCTCCCACTTGATCTTGTGCAGCGCATCGAGGATGCGGTCGGTCGCGAACATCTGCACGTCGAAGTCCTGCCAGCGCGGCTCGTCGTCGACGTCGGGGTCGAAGCGGCGGATGATCAGGGTGACGGTGAAGGCCTCGATCGGCGCCTCGGGCGCGGGGCCCGATGCGGGTGCGTCGGCTACGAGTGTCATCAGTACTTCCTCTCCATCGGCTGGTAGCGCGTCACGACGACGGGCTTCCAGTCGAGCCGGATGTGGTCGGCGGCGTCGCTAGAGAGGGGGTCTCCCGAGAGGTACGCCATGGTGTGCTTCATGTAGGTCTCGTCGTCGCGCTTGGGGTAGTCGTCCCGCATGTGCCCGCCGCGGCTCTCCTGGCGGTTGCGCGCCGAGTACACGACGACCTCGGCCAGGTCGAGCAGGAAGCCGAGCTCGATCGCCTCGAGCAGGTCGGTGTTGAACCGCTTGCCCTTGTCCTGCACCTGGATGTTCCGGTAGCGGTCGCGCAGGCGATGGATGGTCGCCGTCACGGAGGCCAGCGACTCGTCGGTGCGGAACACCTGAGCGTTCTTGTCCATCTCGTCCTGCAGCTCCTTGCGGATGGCCGAGATGCGCTCGGTGCCCGTTCCGGACCGCAGCGACGCGACGAGGTCGACGATCGCCCGGGCGGGGTCGTCGGGCAAGGGCGTGAAGTCGACGGTCTGCACGTAGTCCGCCGCGTTGTTGCCCGAGCGCTTGCCGAACACGTTGATGTCGAGCAGCGAGTTGGTGCCGAGACGGTTCGAGCCGTGCACCGAGACGCAGGCGCACTCGCCGGCGGCGTAGAGCCCGGGCACGACGGTGTCGTTGTCGCTCAGCACCTCGGCCTTGATGTTCGTCGGGATGCCGCCCATCGCGTAGTGGGCCGTCGGCATCACGGGCACCGGCTCGACGACGGGGTCGACACCGAGGTAGGTGCGGGCGAACTCGGTGATGTCGGGCAGCTTCGTCTCGAGCACCTCGGCGCCGAGGTGGGTGCAGTCCAGCAGCACGTAGTCCTTGTGCGGGCCGGCGCCGCGGCCCTCGGCCACCTCCTGCACCATGCACCGGGCGACGATGTCGCGGGGCGCCAGGTCTTTGATGGTGGGGGCGTAGCGCTCCATGAACCGCTCGCCCGAGGCGTTGCGGAGGATCGCTCCCTCGCCTCGCGCTCCCTCGGTGAGCAGGATGCCGAGTCCGGCGAGGCCCGTGGGGTGGAACTGGAAGAACTCCATGTCCTCCAGCGGCAGGCCCTTCCGCCAGATGATGCCGACGCCGTCACCGGTGAGGGTGTGGGCGTTCGAGGTCGTCTTGTAGATCTTGCCGAAGCCGCCGGTGGCGAAGATGACGGCCTTCGCCTGGAACACGTGGATCTCACCGGTCGAGAGCTCGAAGGCCACGACGCCCGAGGGCTTGTCGACCCCGTCGACCTTCGTCATCACCAGGTCGAGCACGTAGTACTCGTTGAAGAAGTTGATGCCGAGCTTGACGCAGTTCTGGAACAGCGTCTGCAGGATCATGTGGCCGGTGCGGTCGGCCGCGTAGCAGGCCCGGCGAACGGGAGCCTTGCCGTGGTCGCGGGTGTGGCCGCCGAAGCGCCGCTGGTCGATCTTGCCCTCGGGGGTGCGGTTGAACGGCAGGCCCATGTTCTCGAGGTCGATGACCGCGTCGATGGCCTCCTTCGCGAGGATCTCGGCGGCATCCTGATCGACCAGGTAGTCACCGCCCTTGACGGTGTCGAAGGTGTGCCACTCCCAGTTGTCCTCCTCGACGTTCGCGAGGGCGGCGGCCATGCCGCCCTGCGCCGCACCCGTGTGGGAGCGCGTCGGGTAGAGCTTCGAGATCACGGCCGTCTTGGCCTTGGGGCCGGCCTCGATGGCCGCCCGCATGCCGGCGCCGCCGGCGCCGACGATCACGATGTCGAACTGGTGGTAGTGCACGCCGTCCACGACGGCACCGTCTTCGTACTGGGTCACGGAGGAGCTCATTCCGGGGTCGGAGGGGTTATCGGGTCGCGCAGAACGACGGCAGCAGGTCCGCCGGCGAGCCGACGGGGCACGGGTCGAAGGTGTAGATCACCAGGGTGCCGAGCACGATCATGGCCACGACGGCCACGAGGATCGCACCGAGCAGCACCTTGCGGGTGACGGCCTTGGTCGCGTAGTCGTTCACGATCGTGCGCATGCCGTTGCCGCCGTGGATCATGGCGAGCCAGAGCATCAGCGTGTCCCAGACCTGCCAGAACGGATCACTCCACTTGCCGCCGACGAAGGCGAAGTCGATCGCCTTGATGCCGTCGCCCACGAGGAGGTTCACGAACAGGTGGCCGAAGATCAGCACCAGGAGCACGACGCCCGAGGCGCGCATGTAGATCCAGCCCCACTTCTCCCAGTTCACGCCGCGGCTGCGGCGGACGGTGTGCGGGGCGCGGGGGGACTCGATGGTCGTGGCCATCAGGCACCTCCGACGTGGCTGAAGACGTTGATCAGATGGCGCGGCGCGAAGCCGAGCATCGTGACGACCCAGAGGCCCATCACGACCCAGAACATCACGCGCTGGTACTTCGCGCCCTTGGACCACAGGTCGATCAGGATGATCCGGATGCCGTTGAACGCGTGGTACACGATGGCGGCGACGAGCGCCGTCTCGCCCAGGCCCATGATCGGGTTCTGGTAGGTCGAGATGACCGCGTTGTAGGCCTCGGGGGAGATCCTCACCATCGAGGTGTCCAGGATGTGCACGAGTAGGAAGAAGAAAATCGCGACGCCCGTGATGCGGTGCAGCACCCAGGACCACATGCCTTCACGGCCGCGGTAGAGAGTGCCGGCCGGCCGCTTCGGTGTCATCGTCCCTGCCGTATTTATGGCCACGGACTAACCCTCCTTGGCTTCAGTCGGGGCCGGGACCGCCCGCTCGCGAATGCTGCGGAACCGGCCGTCGACCTCTCACAGTCTATGCGCGTTTCGGCGGTAACGGGTATTAGGTGGGCCTTAGTTGTATACAGGGCCCGGCGGATGCGCGTCCCGCACCAGTACGCGGAGAAACGCCCCGCGAATACCCCCATGTATTCAGGCGTGTGAGCCGACGCGAGTGCGCTTCGCGACCACCTTGGCACCCATCACGGAGCGGTAGTGCCCGAGCAGCTCGTCGCAGACCGACGCCCACGAGGTGCCGATCACCGCGCGACGGCCGGCCTCGCCCATCCGGCGCCGGAGCGCCGGGTCGGCCACCAGCGACTCCACGCGCATCCGCAGATCGCGCGGCTCGTCGGGGTCGAAGAGGTAGCCGTCCTCGCCGTGCCGCACGAGGTCGATCGGGCCGCCGGCCGCCGGGGCGACCACCGGGAGTCCTGCGGCGTGCGCCTCCTGCAGGGTCTGGCCGAAGGTCTCCTCGGTGCCGGTGTGCACGAAGGCGTCGAAGGCGGCGTACGCGTCGGCGAGGTCGGCACCCGAGAGCCGGCCGAGGAAGGTCGCGGGCATCCCGTGCAGCAGGTGGCGGATGCGCTGGTCGCTCGGCCCGTCTCCGACGATCGCGAGGTGCAGGCCTGGCATCCCGCGCAGGGCGGCGAGGCGCTCGAGACCCTTCTCGGGCGCGATGCGGCCGACGTAGCCCACGACCGCGTCCTGACCGCCGCGGGAGAGCAGGGCCGAGAGGGCCTGCGCGGTGGGGCGCATCCGGTTGTTCGGGTGATAGCGCTCGAGGTCGACGCCCCGGCCCCACCGGGCGAGCCGGGGGACGCCCGCCCGCTCCAGGTCGTGCTGCGAGGCGCTCGAGGGCACGAGCGTGCGGTCGGCGCCGTCGTGGATCCACTTCACCACCCGCCAGGCGAGCTTGGACGCCGAGCCCAGCCGGTTGCGCCGCGCGTAGCCCGCGACGTCCGTCTGGAAGACGGCGACCGAGGGGATGCCCAGCCGGTTCGCCGAGGCGATGCCCTGGGCGCCGAGCAGGAACGGGGAGGCCGCGTGCAGCACGTCGGGCTCGAAGCCGGCGATCAGCCGGGCGACCTGGACGCTCGGCATCCCCACCGGGAACTGCCGGTAGGCCACCGCGGGCACCTCGTGCACGCGGAAGCCCTTGTAATGGGAGGGGGAGCCGGCGGCCGGCGCGATGACGATCGCGTCGTGGCCGTTCGCCGCGAGGTGGTCGAGCACCTTGCAGACGCTGTTCGTGACTCCGTTGACGGTGGGGAGAAAGCTCTCGCTGATGATCGCAACTCGCATGACATGCCTCCGCAGTGCCGTGGGGCCGACCGGCCACGTCGCCGACGCTACGGACGGCAGGTGGACCGCCGGTGTCGCGGCAGTGGCCTCCCCGTGGCCCCGGGGTGAGCATCCGATGGCCCCTCTCGGCCGCTGTATAGGCTGTGCCTCATGAACTCTTCGTCACCGGCGCTCGACCGGCTCTACAGCGTGATCCCCGCCGGCGGGATCGGCTCACGGCTCTGGCCCCTGTCGCGGGCGGACGCCCCCAAGTTCCTGCACGACCTGAGCGGCTCGGGCCAGAGCCTCCTGCGCGACACCTGGGACCGCCTGGCCCCGCTCTCGGGGGAGCAGCGCATCATGGTCGTCACCGGCCGTGCGCACCGCGCCGCCGTCGAGGAGCAGCTGCCGACCCTGGAGGACAGCAACGTGGTGCTCGAGTCGGAGCCGCGTGACTCGACCGCCGCCATCTGCCTCGCCGCCGCCATCCTCGAGAAGCGGGAGCCGGGCGTGATCATCGGCTCGTTCGCCGCCGACCACGTCATCACGAACCCCCAGCGCTTCCGCGCCGCCGTCGCGCAGGCCGTGCAGGTGGCCGACGCCGGCTACATCGCCACCATCGGCATCACCCCCACCGACCCGGCCGTCGGCTTCGGCTACATCCGCTGCCTCGGCTCGCTCGAGATCGAGGGGGCGCCGGCCGCGCTCAAGGTCGACCACTTCGTCGAGAAGCCCGACCTGCCGACGGCCAAGCGCTACCTGAAGGCGGGCAACTACCTCTGGAACGCGGGCATGTTCATCGCCAGGGCAGACAAGCTGCTCGAGCACCTCGGCGCCTCCGAGCCCGAGCTGCTCGCGGGCGTGCTCGAGCTGGCCGAGGCGTGGGACACCCCGCGCCGGGGCGAGGTCGTCGACCGGGTCTGGCCGACGCTGAAGAAGATCGCCATCGACTACTCGGTCGCCGAGCCGGCCGCAGCCGCGGGGGCGCTCGCCGTCATCCCGAGCGACTTCGACTGGGACGACGTGGGCGACTTCGCCTCGATCGCCAAGCTGCACAGCTCGGGCCGCGGCACCGACCTCGCCATCCTCGGCAAGAACGCCCGCGTGCTGGCCGACTCGTCCAGCGGCATCGTGGTGTCGCAGTCCAAGCGCGTGATCAGCCTGATCGGCGTGCGCGACATCGTCGTCGTCGACACCCCGGATGCGCTGCTGGTCACCACCAGCGAGCACGCCCAGCGGGTCAAGTCGGTCGTCGACGCGCTCCGGGCCGGCGGCTCCGGCGACGTGCTCTGACCTTCCCCCCACCCGGTGCCCTAGGAGTCCGACCATGAGAACCACAGCCCTCGTCCGCACCGGCGTCGTCGCCGGCGTGCTCGCCCTCGCCCTCGCCGGCTGCGCCGAGGCGCCGTCCTCGACCGGCGGCGGCACCTCGACCGCCGCGTCGAGCGACTACTGCGCCCGCATGGTCACGAACTCGGGCGGCCTCGACGACCGCTCCTTCAACCAGTCCAGCTGGGAGGGCCTCGAGAAGGCCCAGCAGGAGTACGGCATCGACGCCCAGGTGCTCGTCTCCACCGGCGAGACCGATCTCGCGCCCAACGTGACCCAGGCGGTGCAGAGCGGATGCGCGTTCGTGCTCACCGTGGGCTACGAGCTCGCCGACGCCACCCTCGCCGAGGCCGGCGGCAGCCCCGACACCCACTTCGCCATCGTCGACGAGACCGTCGACGCCCCGAACGTCAAGCCGATCCTGTTCGACACCGCACAGGCGTCCTACCTGGCGGGCTACCTCGCCGCCGGCGTCTCGAAGACCGGCAAGGTCGCGACCTTCGGCGGCGGAAACCAGCCGCCGGTCACCCTGTTCATGGACGGCTTCGTCGACGGCGTCGCGAAGTACAACGAGGTGCACGGCACGCAGGTGCAGGCGCTCGGCTGGGACAAGGCCTCGCAGGACGGCGTCTTCACCGGCGACTTCGAGGACATCAACAAGGGCAAGACCGTCACGCAGGGCTTCATCGACCAGGGCGCCGACGTGATCCTCCCCGTGGCCGGCCAGGTCGGCGAGGGGGCCGCCTCGGCCGCCTCGGAGGCGGGCGGCGTCTCGCTCATCTGGGTCGACAACGACGGCTACGACACCCTGCCGGCCGAGTACAAGCCGATCCTGCTCACCAGCGTGCTGAAGAACACCGGCGACGCCGTGGTCGAGATCGTCGGCGACGACATCGACGGCGACTTCAGCCCGGAGCCCTTCGTCGGCACGCTCGAGAACGGGGGAGTGGCGCTCGCGCCCTTCCACGACCTGGAGTCGTCGGTGCCCGCCGAGCTGGCCGCCGAGATCGACGATCTGAAAGCCCAGATCGTGGCCGGAACCGTGGTCGTCGACTCCCCGTCGGCCCCCTGACCTGCGGTCGGCGCCGCCGCTGCGTTGCACCGGCGACCCCTGGACATTTCGGGGACATTACGGCGTGATCGCGGCTTTGTAACGCTTGCGCCCCGAACACGCGGTTGCCCCTGTCGGCGCTCGTAACTTTCGGTAACGTGTAGTCCCACACAGGCCCTGCGCGTCTTGGCAGGGCAGCATCTTGGAGGACATCTTGAGCATCAACCTGCGCCGCGCCGGAGTGGCCGGCTTCGCCACGCTGGGCGTGGCAGCCCTTCTCGCCGGCTGCGCGTCCGCTCCGTCGGACACCGCATCGACGTCGGGCGGCGACGCCGCCAGCGACTTCATCCCCTGCATGGTCTCCGACTCGGGCGGGTTCGACGACAAGTCGTTCAACCAGGCCGGCTACGAGGGCATCACCGAGGCGGCCGACAAGCTCGGCGTCGAGCCCGTCACCGTCGAGTCCGCGGCCGACACCGACTTCGCGCCGAACATCGACAACCTCATCTCGCAGGACTGCAACCTGATCATCTCGGTCGGCTTCCTCCTCGCCGACGCCACCAAGGCCGCCGCCGAGGCGAACCCCGACACCCAGTTCTCGATCATCGACGACTCCTCGATCGACGCCGACAACGTCAAGCCGATCGTCTTCGACACCGCGCAGGCCGCGTTCCTCGCGGGCTACGCCTCGGCGAGCTACTCGAAGACCGGCACCGTCGGCACCTTCGGTGGCCTGCAGATCCCGTCGGTCACCATCTTCATGGACGGCTTCGTCGACGGCGTCAACTACTACAACGAGCAGAAGGGCACCTCCGTCAAGGCCATCGGCTGGGACGTCGCGGGCCAGACCGGCTCGTTCACCGGTGGCTTCGCCGCCGGTGTCGAGGCCAAGACGGCGGCGCAGGGTCTGATCGACCAGAACGCCGACGTCATCCTCCCCGTGGGTGGCCCGATCTTCCTCTCCGCCGGTGAGGCGATCCGCGACTCCGGCAAGGAGGTCGCCCTGGTGGGTGTCGACTCCGACAACTACGAGACGGCTCCCGACCTGAAGGACCTCTTCCTCACCTCGGTGCTGAAGGGCGTCAAGGCGGGTGTGGTCGACGTGGTCGACACCGCCGCCGCGGGCGACTTCGACGCCACCCCGTTCGTGGGAACGCTCGAGAACCAGGGCGTGGACATCGCTCCGTTCCACGACTTCGAGAGCAAGGTCTCGCCTGACCTGCAGGGTGAGCTCGACACCATCAAGGAGAGCATCATCAACGGCTCCATCGAGGTCGAGTCGCCCTCGACCCCGGCGTCGGCCGAGTAGCTCCTCCGCGTTCTCCGAACGCGACCCGGTCGGGGGGACCAGCACGCTGGTCCCCCCGACCGCTCCACTTAACGGATGCCCTTCTTATCGGATCCCCTCGGGGAGCGGATGCCCTTCGGGGAGTAGGTAGATTGATTCCATGAAGCTCGAACTCCGGGGCATCACGAAACGTTTCGGTGCCCTCACTGCCAACGACCACATCGACCTGACGGTCGAGCCGGGCGAGATCCACTGCCTCCTCGGCGAGAACGGCGCCGGCAAGTCCACCCTGATGAACGTGCTCTACGGCCTCTACCAGGCCGACGAGGGCGAGATCGTGCTCGACGACGTGGTCCAGCACTTCTCAGGCCCGGGCGACGCGATGGGCGCCGGCATCGGCATGGTGCACCAGCACTTCATGCTCATCCCCGTCTTCACCGTCGCCGAGAACGTCATGCTCGGCCACGAGCAGACCGGTTTCGCCGGCCGGCTCGACCTCGCCGCCGCCCGCAAGCGCGTGCGCGAGATCAGCGACCGCTTCGGCTTCGACGTCGATCCGGATGCGCTGGTCGACGACCTGCCCGTCGGCGTGCAGCAGCGCGTCGAGATCATCAAGGCGCTCTCCCGCGACGCGAAGGTGCTCGTGTTCGACGAGCCCACCGCCGTGCTCACCCCGCAGGAGACCGACGAGCTGATGCAGATCATGCGTCTGCTGAAAGAGCGCGGCACCTCCATCGTCTTCATCACCCACAAGCTGCGCGAGGTGCGCGAGGTCGCCGACCGCATCACGGTCATCCGCCTCGGCAAGGTCGTCGGCGAGGCCTCACCCACCGCGACGAACGCCGAGCTCGCCTCGCTGATGGTCGGCCGCGCGGTCGAGCTCACCGTGCACAAAGACCCCGCGACCCCCGGCGCGCCGGCGCTCGTGGTCGAGAACCTCTCGGTGGTCGACCCCCGGGGCCAGGTCGTCGTCGACAAGGTCTCCTTCGACGTCAAGGCGGGCGAGATCCTCGCCATCGCCGGCGTGCAGGGCAACGGCCAGACCGAGCTGACCGAGGCGCTCCTCGGCCTGCAAGACAGGGTGACCGGCGACGTCTCCCTCGACGGCCGGAGCCTCCGCGGCATGAGCGTCCGCAAGGTGCTCGACTCCGGCGTCGGCTTCGTGCCGGAGGACCGCAAGGAGGACGGGCTCGTCGGCGAGTTCACCATCGCCGAGAACCTCATGCTCGACCGCTCGGAGGGCGAGCCCTTCGTCAAGGCGGGCGGACTGCAGCTGAATTACCTGCGCACCTTCGCGGAGGAGAAGTCGAAGGAGTTCGACGTGCGCTCGCAGGGCATCGACACCGAGGTCGGACGGCTCTCCGGCGGAAACCAGCAGAAGGTGGTGCTCGCCCGCGAGCTCAGCCGCGACCTGCGCCTGTTCGTCGCCGCTCAGCCCACCCGCGGCATCGACGTCGGCTCGATCGAGTTCGTGCACAAGCGCATCGTCGCCACCCGCGACGAGGGCATCCCCGTCATCGTCGTCTCGACCGAGCTCGACGAGGTCGTCGCGCTCGCCGACCGCATCGCCGTGATGTACCGTGGCTCGATCGTCGGCATCGTGCCGGGCACCACCTCGCGTGACGTGCTCGGCCTCATGATGGCGGGCGAGGTCCCCGCCGACATCACCGTGGAAGGAACCGCCGCGTGAGCGACACCACCCTGTCCAAGCCCGTACCGGCGGCGGAGCCGCCCTCGCGCTGGCGCACCACCTTCAACGAGATCATCGGCGGCAGCGTGATGATCTCGATCCTCGCGGTGGTGCTGGCGATGATCGCGGGCGGCATCCTGATCGCCGTCACCGACGAGAACGTGCAGAAGGCCGCGGGGTACTTCTTCGCCCGGCCCGGCGACACCTTCGCCGAGATCTGGAAGGCCGTCTCCGGCGCCTACGTCTCGCTGTTCCAGGGGGCGGTGTTCAACCCCAAGCGCGACGACTTCGTGCAGCAGATCAAGCCGATCACCGAGACGCTCACCTTCGCCACCCCGCTGATCGCGGCCGGCCTCGGCGTCGGCCTCGCCTTCCGCGTCGGCATGTTCAACATCGGTGGACGCGGGCAGATGCTCATCGCCGCCGCCTGCGCCGGCTGGGTGGGCTTCACCCTGCACCTGCCGTGGGGCCTGCACATGATCGTCGCGGTGATCGCCGGCCTGATCGGCGGCGGCATCTGGGCCGGCATCGCCGGTCTGCTCAAGGCCCGCACCGGAGCGCACGAGGTGATCATCACGATCATGCTCAACTACGTCGCGTTCTACCTGGTCTCCTATCTGCTGCGCACCCCCGTGCTCCAGGCGCCCGGCTCGAACAACCCGAAGTCGCCGCCGATCGACAGCACGGCGGTGTTCCCCGATCTCCTCGGCCCGCAGTTCAACCTGCACTTCGGCTTCATCCTCGTGATCGTCGCCACCGTCTTCGTCTGGTGGCTGCTGAACCGGTCGTCGCTCGGCTTCCAGTTCCGCGCCGTGGGCATCAACCCGAACGCGGCGCGCGTGGCCGGCATCAACGTCAAGAACATGTACGTCTACGCCATGGTCATCTCCGGCGGGCTGATCGGCCTCGCCGGCGTCTCGCAGGTGCTCGGCACGGTGACCACCGGCTTCAGCTCCGGCATCGACGCGGGCATCGGCTTCGACGCCATCACCGTGGCGCTGCTCGGGCGGTCCAAGCCCTGGGGCATCTTCGTGGCCGGCATCCTGTTCGGAGCGTTCAAGGCCGGCGGCTTCGCCATGCAGGCCTCGGAGGGCATCCCGATCGACATCGTGCTCGTCGTGCAGTCGCTGATCGTGCTGTTCATCGCGGCTCCGCCGCTGATCCGCACGGTGTTCCGTCTGCCCGACCCGTCCAAGCCCAAGACGCCGAAGGCTCCCAAGGCCCCGGCGGTTCCGAACCGTGAGGCGGTGACGGCCAAGTGAGCGAGCACGTCTCGACCAACAACCTGGCTTCGACGGCGGGAGCCCCGCCCACCGAGCACAACCACCCCGACACCTCGGGCAAGGCCCTGAACACGGTGCAGGTGAAGAGCTGGAAGGCGCCGATCGCGTTCGGCATCTTCGCCCTCGGCGCGCTGATCCTGTTCGTGGCGTTCGGCCGCGACGGCTCCTCCACGTTCCGGCTCTCGACCGACTCCGACCTGATCCAGCTGCCCGAGGTCGTGCTGCCCACCCGGGCGACCGGTCTCGTCATCTCGATCGCGCTGGTGCTGCTGGCGGCACTGTCCGCCTGGTTCGTGGCGACCGGCCGGAGGGTGCGCCTCTGGCTGATGGTCGTGTTCGCGGTGCTGTTCCTGATCGCCTTCCTCACCTGGGCCGCTGCGGGGCAGACCATCCCGGTGCCCGGCCTCCTGATCGGAACGGTCTCGCTCAGCGTGCCGCTGATCTTCGGAGCCCTCGGCGGCGTCATCTCCGAGCGTGTCGGTGTCGTCAACGTCGCGATCGAGGGCCAGCTGCTCGCCGGCGCCTTCGTCTCGGCGGTCGTGGCCTCGGTCACCGGCAACCCGTTCATCGGCCTGGTGGGCGCGGTGATCGCCGGAACCCTGGTGTCGTTCGTGCTCGCGGCATTCTCGATCAAGTACCTGGTCGACCAGGTGATCGTGGGCGTCGTGCTGAACGTGCTGGTCACGGGTCTGACGAGCTTCCTGTACTCGCAGGTGCTGACGGCCGACCCCGATCTGCTGAACTCCCCGCCGCGCTTCGACCGGCTGCCGATCCCGCTGCTGTCCGAGATCCCGGTGCTCGGCCCGACCCTGTTCCGGCAGACCATCGTGGTGTACCTGATGTACGTCGCGGTCGCGCTGGTGTTCTACAGCCTGTTCAAGACCAAGTGGGGTCTGCGGGTGCGGGCCGTGGGCGAGCATCCTCAGGCCGCCGACACCGTGGGCATCAAGGTCAACCGCACGCGCTTCTGGAACGTGTCGCTGGCCGGTGCGATCGCCGGCCTCGGCGGGGCGTACTTCACGCTCGGCTCGGTGGGCGCGTTCAACAAGGAGATGACGGCGGGCGCGGGCTTCATCGCCCTCGCGGCGGTGATCTTCGGCCGGTGGGACCCGATCCGGGCGACCCTCGCGGCGCTGCTGTTCGGCTTCGCGTCGAACCTGCAGAACGTGCTCGGCATCATCGGCTCGCCGGTGCCGTCGGAGTTCATGCTGATGCTGCCGTACGTGGTCACGATCTTCGCGGTCGCCGGCCTGGTCGGGCGGGTGCGGGGGCCGGCGGCCTCCGGCAAGCCGTACGTCAGCTCGTGACATCGATGGTCGTGAGTTCGTTGCTCGTGAGGAGATTCTGATGACGGATGCCCGTACCGAGATCGATTGGGACGCCCTGCGCGCCGTCGCCCTCGAGGCGATGGAGAAGGCCTACGTGCCGTACTCGAAGTTCCCCGTCGGTGTCGCCGCGATCGTCGACGACGGCCGGGTGATCTCGGGCTGCAACGTCGAGAACGCCTCCTACGGACTGACGCTCTGCGCCGAGTGCACCCTGGTCTCGACGCTGCACATGACGGGCGGCGGCAAGCTCGTCGCCTTCACCTGCGTCGACGGGCACGGCGGTGCGCTGATGCCGTGCGGCCGCTGCCGCCAGCTGCTCTTCGAGCACTCGGCCGAGGGGATGCTCCTCGAGACGGTCTCGGGCATCAAGACGATCGACGAGGTCATCCCCGACGCCTTCGGGCCGCGCACCCTCGTCGAGTACCGCGAGGAATCGCTCGCCGAGTAGCGCTTCCCGCGCCCACGCGGCGCGCCGAGCATCCGAGTAAGGACACACCATGGCCACCGAAGCCCACGACGTCGTCGACCTGATCCGCACGAAGCGCGACCGGGGAACGCTCTCCACCGCGCAGATCGACTGGCTGATCGACGCGTACACCCGCGGCTACGTGGCCGACGAGCAGATGTCGGCGCTGGCGATGGCGATCCTGCTGAACGGTATGTCGCGCGACGAGATCCGCGACCTGACCCTGGCGATGATCGCCTCGGGGGAGCGGATGGACTTCGCCGGGCTCGGCAAGCCCACGGTCGACAAGCACTCGACCGGGGGAGTGGGCGACAAGATCACCCTTCCGCTGATGCCGCTGGTCGCGAGCTTCGGAGTGGCGGTGCCGCAGCTCTCGGGGCGCGGGCTCGGACACACGGGGGGAACGCTCGACAAGCTCGAGTCGATCCCGGGGTGGCGGGCATCGCTGTCGAACGAGGAGATGTTCGATCAGCTGCGCGACGTCGGCGGCGTCATCTGTGCCGCGGGGTCGGGGCTCGCCCCGGCGGACAAGAAGCTCTACGCCCTGCGGGACATCACGGGCACGGTCGAAGCGATCCCGCTGATCGCCTCGTCGATCATGTCGAAGAAGATCGCCGAGGGCACGGACTCGCTCGTGCTCGACGTGAAGTTCGGCTCCGGCGCCTTCATGCAGGACATCGCGCGTTCCCGGGAACTCGCTCAGACCATGGTCGACCTCGGCAACGACGCCGGGGTGCGCACCACCGCACTGCTCACGAACATGAACGTGCCGCTCGGTCTCGCGATCGGCAACGCCAACGAGGTGCGCGAGTCGGTCGAGGTGCTCGCCGGGGGAGGACCGGCCGACGTGGTCGAGCTCACCCTCGCCCTGGCGTCCGAGATGCTCCGGCTCGCCGGTCAGCCCGACGCCGATGTGGCCGAGGCGCTCCGCGACGGCCGGGCCATGGACACCTGGAACCGGGTGATCCGCGCCCAGGGCGGAGACCCGACCGCACCGCTGCCCGTCGCCCGCGAGACCACGACGGTCACCGCTCCCCGCTCGGGTGTGATGCTGCGTCAGGATGCCCTGCCGTTCGGCATCGCCGCGTGGCGCCTCGGCGCCGGCCGGGCCCGGGCTCAGGATGCGGTGCAGCACGCCGCCGGGATCGACCTCCTGGTGAAGCCGGGTGACACGGTCGTCGCGGGCCAGCCGATCTTCACGCTCTCGGCCGACGAGCCGTCCCGGTTCGACCGCGCCCTCGAGTCGCTCGACGGCGCGTGGGAGATCGGCGATGCGTCCGACTACGTAGTCGGCGACCCGCTGGTGGCGGAGCGCATCGGCTGATCCGCGTGTTTCCGCGGGAGTACGGTCCGACACGCCCGGGCGTTCACCGGGATTTGGCCTCCGCGAAACATCGCCGTAATGTTCTTACTCGTCACCCCACAGGTGCGGAAAGCGGAAGAGCTTACCGGCCTCAAGCGGGACATCAATCCTCCATCTGAGACTGGTCTTGAAGACCACGAAACAGGAGCGTAGGATTAAACCCCTTCCACGAGCAAGCGGCGCGTCGATTTGACAGCCTCGCTTCTGGTGCTAGGGTAGAGAAGTTGCCTGGAGCGGCGGCCTGAAGGGGCCTGGTTCTGGTGCATCCGATCCTTGAGAACTCAACAGCGTGCACAATGTCAAATGCCAAAAACCCCGACAACTTCGGTTGTAGGGATTCCTTTGGAAAACATTTAAACAACAAAGCAAGTCAGTAATGATTTGTTCTGTCAGTTTCAAACTCGTGTGACCAGGGCCTATTCCGGCCGGGTTGCACAAACTAATGTGCCGGTCACTTCGGTGGTCGTGCAATAAAACATTTACGGAGAGTTTGATCCTGGCTCAGGACGAACGCTGGCGGCGTGCTTAACACATGCAAGTCGAACGGTGAAGGGAGAGCTTGCTCTTCTGGATCAGTGGCGAACGGGTGAGTAACACGTGAGTAACCTGCCCTTGACTCTGGGATAAGCGT